>DHMX01000006.1 GCA_002406015.1 Lachnospiraceae bacterium UBA4631 | reverse complement strand
TGACTTTTAATAGTTAGTCTTTTGATATGCTGGATAAGTGTAATTCATACGTCGGCGAAATAATTCCTCATCCCAGTTTTCACTAATCCACTGATACCACTCATTACTGTTCACCTCTGAAATTGCAATATTATCTCCGTATCGCTTCCAATCCTTATCCGTATAACTCTCCGAATATAATATCCCATGACGTACTTCTTCTGAAAAATCATACGACTGATGATGAACCAGTCCAAATCGGTTCCAATACACAAAGTCTTTTGTCTTTTCCACCTCTACAACAATTACTATACACGAATAATCTAAATCCTCCGGGCACAGATAAATCGGCAAGACTGCCTTTTCACATGCAATCAACTCCCATGTAAATCTTACATCCCCAAAATAATCAAGACTCTTCGTCCATGCAGGACATAAATCATCAAACGATTCTGTATTTGCAGGTAAGTCTTTCATCTTGCTTTGTTTTAAATGCTCACTCAGACGAACTCCATCAATGAACCATTCAAAATCAGTCCAATTATCATTTTTGTAAACCTTTTGAATTGCAATTCTATTCATAACCTTTCCTCATAAACCTTACTCCATATATTTTATATGCCCCAGCTATAAAATCCTTTTCTTTTTTATATCAGAGGTCATAACTTAATTTGGATTTCTTTACAAGTAGAATAGGTCAATTCACAGGCTGTGTCAACTGCATATCCTATCGTAAGCGTTGCTCTCTATGCACACTATATCGTCCGTAAAATTTCTGCCACTTAGGGCATTCCTACAAGTTCATAAGCAAAACTGCATTTAAAAAATCAGTCCGATTAATGCCGCAATACCTCCGGTAATTGCAGCCAACGGAAGACTTGACACCAGACCAAGGAAGAACCATTTCCAATGAAATGCATAATCATGGTAAGCCTCTGTCATATCCTCTGTGCCGGGAATCACCCACCATTTTGAATGACAGAACCAAATAGTATCAATTATCAATGAATCAACCAGAGAAAATACATTGAAAAAGATATATCCTTGCAAAAATCCCGGAAAAAAGGTAGTCTGCTTATTAATTACACAGGTAATGATAACCGACAAGAGTATCATAACTACGATACCCATTATCTTGTTCTTTTTTGCATTTTTATCCAGTTCCTCCTGTGTGATAATCCCTTTTTCAATCGCACGCTCTTTGATTGCCGGCGGATAATTGTAGAGCTGATATTTTGCTCCCTGAATCTTAAATAAAATTATCATAAATACAGAATACACCAGACTATAAGCGATTGCTTCAATAATTATTTTGACTGCCATATCAATTCTCCTTTATCCTTTTTGTTTTATCCATTTTGCTTTTTTATTGTTGCATAATTGTATATGCATTCAAATATCATATCAACATTTGTCTCAAACACATCTGCAATGAACGTATCCCGGTTTTCAGCCATACTGTAGATGGTTTTGAAGAAATTAATAATGATGCGAATATCCAAATCCGGTCTGATACCATCTACAATGGTCAGAAACTGCCTTGCTTCCTGTTCATCTCGTTTTTCGTTAAACAGAGTATTTTGAATCCGGTGTGATTTTAGCCATATCCAGTCATCTACCGTAATCTCCATTAATATATTATTCTGTGTGCGAAAGGAATCACGTAACCACTGAATTGCCTGCTCCAAGCTAATCCTTCCGGATTCCTGCAGCATCGGTATTAATATTTGCTGCATCTTTCTATCCTGTTCATCAAGCAATGCCCTCACATATGCTTCCTTTGAATCAAAGAAATGATAGAATGTTCCGGTTGCAATATCTGCCCGTTCTGCAATGACGGATACCTTCATTTTTTTTAAGCCCATTTCTCTAATTAAATCGTAACCGACGGCAATTAACTTCCCCTGTATTTCTTGTCGTTGTTCTTCGGTAAAATTAGCCGGCATTTGCTTCCTCCTTTCCAAAGATGCTTATATAAATTATGTACCCAATGAACATTTTATCAAAATATTCATTGGGTACATAATAGCATAAGATATAGGACAATACAAATAAAATATTTGTCAAATGTAAACAGCCGGTTCTTTATCCTTTAAAATGTTCTTTGGCAAACTCCATATCCTGTACAAGCTCCGCAGTTCCAAGATAATTACCGTTCTTATCCCTGACCGCCATATAGGTAACAAGCATTATATGACCGCCCTTCTCCATCCAGACAGGAACACTATCCCGTTTGCCATTTCTGAAATCATTAATAATTGCACGCACCATTGGTTCAATCTTTGGTGGATGGCACGAAAATACTTCCCGGTCTATTGCCATTCCCGGACGTTTAAATACCTTTGGTCCTTCATTAAAGAAACGATTTACATTGTCTGCATCAATGAAACTGATTTCAAGAGGGATGGTATTCAGCAATGCCGTTAACTGCTCAAGCGTCATATGCCCGCCCGGCATTACAATCTCACCGTCATATGCATTCATTTTCATAACCGATACCTGCTCCGCCATATCCCATTTTTCTCTCTCCACTCCGAAGCATACTGCATAATCCTTCGCATCCTGATATATGCCAAACCATTCACTTTCTGTGAAATTCACTGCACAAATCGGAAACAGGATGTTCTGTTCTTTATATATCATTTCTTCTACACGCTTTAGAACCGCACATAAGCGTGCATTCCAGTCTGCATCCTCTTCATTCTTTTTCATAAGAGCAGCAAGTTCATCCCGGATTTCATCATCCACAGTCCACATAACATCAGCCGGACCGGATATTCCATACTTCACCTTCAAATGCGGATAAAGCAAATCTCCTTTTTTTGCATAATGAATTGCCAGCTCCCGAATTGATGACAGCAACTTTTTATCTCCGGTTGCATGGTATTGGTTGAGTAACGCAGAGAGGGCTTCATTTTCCTTCTTAAACGTATATAACGGATGTCCGACTATGTTCTCTAGCTGAGCCGCTTTCGCATTCTTATCGGAATAGTCTGCACTTGCTGCCTTTTCTTCCGTTGTAGTACCATGGAACAATGCCGAATGCACATCGCATAATCTCTGTACCTCGGAAAGCGGAATCCCCTCTTTTAATAATTCCTGCTCTGCTTCCATAATCTCTGATGCTTCCACTTCGCTGAATTTATCTACAAAATCTGCCCGAACCCGTTCTATATCCTCACCTTCGCCAAGTCTTCTGAGATATTCCTTTAACTGCTCTGCACGATTATCTGATGCTTCCGCTGTCTCCACTGCTTGTACCGGTTCAAATCCATTTTCCCGGAGTGCTGTAATTACAGCCTCCATCGATATACCTTTCATCTTTGCCCCGTTTGGAATCGTTGTCAGCTTCCCAACGGAATTTAGCATTGCACTCTTCGTGATTTCCGAAAACCCAAGCCCGGACATAAGCGTAACCAGCTCCGGATATTCCTTTGTCAGTTCGTATACACTTTTTGTTAAATCTATCCTCTTTGCCATAATATAAGCCTCCTAATTTATGATTATGCCTATATTATAGCCAAATCCGGATTTAAAATATGTTGTCAGAACAACACATCCCTTATATCCTTCTGAATGCAAACAGACCTTTTTCTGATTTCTACCGGAGCAAATGCTTCTCCATAATTTATACTGACATAAGAAGCCGCCGGGTTATCATAAACCATCCGCCAGAACGGATATTTAATAATACTTGGTGTATTCATGCCGACCCCAAGCTCCAAAAAAAGTATCCTAAGACCTTTGTGCCTGCGAAGAAAATCGGAGTATCTCTCACTGGCACGATACCAGCCCTCGTCTTGAACAAAGGTATTATCTGCTCTTAAATTCATTGTCATCGGTTTTCCGCAGACAGGGCAATGCGGAACAAGTTCGGTTGGCACTGTCATTTTCAAGGTGTTTCCTTCGGGCAAAAACAATGTTCCGTCCGGCTTGATTGTGTACCCTTGAGCCATAACCATCTCGCGGATAACGGTTTCATTATCATAAGTTTCCGAATGGCAAGGCTCGCTGCACTGAAACAGCCCGTAATCTCCCTGCGTATAAAACAGTCTGTGTTTATCAAAGCCTGCCTTCTGGAACTGATGGTCAACATTCGTTGTCAGCACAAAGTAATCCTTATCCTTCATCAGTTCATATAATCTTTCATATGTTCCGTTATCACAGTCCATATAACGATTGATAAAAATATATCTTGACCAATATGTCCAATGCTCTTCCAGACTCTCAAACGGATAAAAACCGCCAGAATACATATCACCAAACCCATACTTTTTAATAAAATCAGAAAAATAGTCTTCAAATCTTTTTCCTGTATAGGTAAAGCCTGCCGATGTGGATAAGCCTGCTCCAGCACCTATAATAACCGCATCCGCTTCCTGTAAAAGTGTATTGCATGCATCTATTTTATCTGAGCAGTTCTTGATAGATGTTGTAATCTTCCTGTTTGAACACATTGAATATCACCTTCTCAATCCTTTCGTCTGTCTGTAAAAAATGAGTGACTGTCTGTATGGCAATTTCTGCCGCCCGTTTTTGTGGGAAATGAAATTCTCCTGTAGAGATACAGCAAAAGGCTATACTTTTCAATCCCTCATCCGCAGCAAGCTCCAGACAAGACCGATAGCAATCTGCAAGCTGTCTGCAATGCTTTTCCGTAAGCGGACCTGATACAATCGGCCCGACTGTATGAATCACAAAACGACATGGCAGATTATATGCAGGTGTAATTTTTGCCCTTCCGGTTGGCTCATCATAGCCCTGTTCATTCATAAGCTTATCACAAGCCAGTCGAAGCTGTATTCCGCTAACGCTGTGAATGATATTGTCTATGCAGGAATGGCATGGTACAAAGCAGCCCCTTAATGCACTATTCGCAGCATTTACAATTGCATCAACCTTTAATGTGGTAATATCCCCACGCCAAAGCACGAATCGACTGTCTATCGGGGACACCGGTAATGCAGAACTGTCGGTGATTCCCTTTCTCGCCACTTCTTCACTTAAATATTCATCCTGAAGCTTAAGAAAATCCTCACTTATCGGGCGAGGAGAACGAATATTCATAAGACTTCTTAACAAATTCTTTTGTTCATTCTCATTTGTTGGTATCTGCATGTCCTGATACTGGGGCAATTCTGCCAGCAATTCCTTAATTAAGGCTATCCTTTTTTCGTCATGTGTCACTTTTATTCCTCCCTAATTCTTAAAGTCAAATTTTGTATATTATTTTCTAACTACTGCTCCTATCGGACACTTCTCGTAACAATTTCCACAGTGCAGGCAATGATTCTGCATAATTACATAAGGTGTTCCTTCGTTAATACATCTCTGCGGACAATTTTTCTTACATGCACCACAGCCTATACAGGCATCCGTTATGTAATAACCCTTTTCTTTTATTTTAGCATTTCCGAGAATATATGTCTCTCTGAATATCGGATTAACACCAAGATTGAAATATTCTATTTCTGCCTCGTCAATGCAAAAAATGATTCCAATACTTCTGGTTGTTCCGGGATATACATTAGACAGATACGGCTGTTCTTCAAAAATAATATCTTTCCATTTTTCCTGTTCTTCGTCTGCTACCGCATATGCTTTCCCCGACATACGAATCATTTCTTTATATTTGGTATAACAAAGAATTTGAACCCTGCCGTCTTCCAGCAACTCCTTACAAAAGTTTTTACCTCTGGCAGTAAAAAAGTAGAGTGCATCCGCTTCATAATGTATCGCACTGATATTTCGAATCTGTGGTGCTCCTTCCCTATCAACTGTAGCAATTGTGAGAACTCCTACTAATTCCATTTTTTTAAGACATGTTTTCAAATCCATCTGTATAGCTCCTATTCTACAATTTTTATTCTTCCCTGTTTTCTTGGTTTCCTATGAGGTTGTTCTCCGTTAATGTGCCCAAGAATTACAAAGCCTTCACAAACATATCCTTGTGGCACCTGCCATTCTCTCATAAACCTTCTACCTTCTTCGGAATGAAAGGTTTCATACCCTCTTGATATAATACAGGACGCTATTCCCAATTCCGTAGCCTGTAAAATCATGTTTTCCATTATGCAAAAAGCATCCGCAGTCTTAAACAGAAAATTTTCCTGACAAAATACACAGATGACGGTAGGTGCATCATAAAATCCATTTTTTATAGTTATATCATCTATCGTGCTTGGCTGCTCCTTGGATACATAATTTCCGGCTAAATGAGTACGGTCAAATTTCTCCATATTCATTCTTCCGATATGAGCCGCAATATCTTTATTATGTATTGCAACCATCATACTTCGCTGTCCTCCTCCCGCGTTGGGAGCATAATTTCCGGCTTCCAGAATTTTTTCCAAGTCCTTTCTGTTTATTTGCTGATTTGTATATTTTCTAATGGAATGTCTTGCTTTTATAATATCCATCAATGCCATATTAAATCTTCTCCTTTGCTGTTAGGTTCTCTCCGGTTATTTCATTTCTTGTTTTCCAACATTGCGGGTCTGCTCCATAAAAATCACCGTTTGTTCCTTTCGCCACAGCCGGGCATCCCCTACACCATGCTTTCAATTCACATTTATCGCATTTTTCAAATTTCTCATACGCTCTGTATTGTTCCATCTGACACACCCATATATCTGCCAGTCTGTCTTCAAATATATTTGCAACGTTACTATCCTTAACTCTTCTACATGCCATTACATCTCCATTGGAAGCTATAGTTATATGACAGTTACCGCAATTACAGCCTCCATAAACCATCCCCTCTTTGGCATCTGCCGGTATTTTGAACGTGCCTGTTTCATATTCATATAAGGTCCATAAATGGTCTTTTCTATTAAAATAAGTTTTACATCCCAATGCTTCATATTTTTTGTATTTTGCATCGCAAACTTCCAATAATTTTCTATATTCCTGTGGGGTCATATCAGCATCGACCTCTCCCCCGGTAGGTACATATCTTGAAAATGCAAACACAGTTGCCCCCGCTTTTACAACTTCATCTATAATATCCGGTATTTCATTTATATTCTTCTTTGATACCGTACTCATAATCACACTTTTTATTCCTGCACGATTAAGACACCCTATTTTTTCTATTGTCAAATCAAAGCTTCCGGATTTTCTAAACCAATCATGCGTTTCCCGCATCCCATCTAATGACATCTGATATTTTTCACATCCGCATACTTTAAGCATTCTACATATCTCATCATCTAAATGAAATGGATTACCCATAATTGTAAATGGGATATGTTTACTTTTTAAAAGCACCAGTAATTTCCAGAAATCAGGATGGAGGATAGGGTCACCGCCAGTAAGATAAAAATATGGCTCGCGATTGTAAACCTTACAAAAATCTTCACAGTTTGCAATTACTTCCTGCATCTGTTTCCATGTCATGCTTTTAAGGTCCTTGCAGCCTTCCCCTGAAAAAATATAGCAATGCTTACAACGTTGGTCGCACTCATCTGTAATATGCCATTGAAATGAAAAATACTGCTTCATCCTATCCTCTCCTTTCTTTCACATTCTCCTACTTATCCGATGCTCCACATGCAGTTCCACATGCTGCCGGCTTTTCTTCCGGATTATCCGATGCCCCGCACGCAGTTCCGCATGCTGCCGGCTTTTCCTCCGGGTTATCCGATGCCCCGCACGCAGTTCCGCATGCTGCATTTTTCTGTGTATTATCCTCTTTGTTCCATCCGAAAATGTTTGACAATGCCATTTCCATTACCTCCTAAGTTAAATTTATTATTTGGCTCTCGCCTATTACATTGATAATCATAACAATCATTTTTCTCAAAAAACAGTACGCACTTTTTTGTGCCGTAGTTACAAAAAAGTAACCGGATTTTTCAAATGAAATCAATACAGGATAATAAACAAACAAAAACGTGAAATTGAAAATATTTTAATTCGTCAGATAATATGCTATACTTTGCTATAGGATTGGATAATTCAAATTTGTATTATTTTTCAAATCTTGAAAGGAGAAAAAACCTATGCTGACAAAGGATGAATTGCCTGAATGTCCTGTAGCAACTACTGTTCAATTAATCGGAAGTAAGTGGAAATTACTGATTATGCGTAATCTTCTTGAAAGACCTTGGAGATTCAATGAACTCAAAAAAGACCTTGATGGCATCAGCCAGAAGGTTTTAACCGACAGCCTGCGTTCTATGGAAGCGGATGGAATTATTACAAGAACGGTTTATCCGGAAGTTCCGCCTCGCGTAGAATATGCCTTAAGTGATATAGGTGAATCCATGCGACCGATTCTTACAGCCATGCAGAAGTGGGGAGAAGATTATAAAGCTTCTGTTAAATAGATACATACGTATGCTTTCATGTTTTTCTTTCAGTTCTTTTGCCTTTAATTTGTTATTTATTTTTTTACATTTTTATTGTCTTTTGGATTTATCTTTGATACAATATAATTGGTGCTACCCTATTCGGTAGGCGGTTAGCCTTCTCCGCAGGAGTTTATAGCTTGCGTTTACATAGAAATCCCTTTGGGAAATCTAATGAGGAGGTTTGTGCTTATGCTTACAACGGAACTTTTTATAGCCATTATCAGCTTATGTATTACTTGCTTTGCTCTTGGTTATACCGTTGGTTCTAAGAGCAATGAATAAACGCAAAATAACCGCCCGGCCTTGACAAACTGTGGCGGCTATTTTACTACTAAAATCAAGGCTAACCGTCTATCGGTAGCACCTTCTTTAATATGATACTAACATTTAGCTATTTTTATGTCAATATTTATTCTGTTTATTTACAATACATCTGCAATTTTATCCAACAGCTTACTATGCATAGTTTGTCTACCTGATTTTACATCCATTCCAACTATGAAATCATTTTTAAGAACTTCTTTTCAGATAACACCTCATTTGTAATATATTCCCCATCAAAAAATAATGCATAGGTAGTTGTTGGTGTCGGTGCATTTTGTGCCAGCTCCCTTGTTTTTATATGAATGGAATGAAACGGTATCTTCCTTTCCTTTGCCATTTCTTCAATAATCGGAACATACTTGGCAGTAAACGGACACTGGTTCGTATAATACAAAACATATCCCTTTTCTTCTATATGCGGATGCTTTGCACACTCCTTAAATACCGGAGCTTCTGCATTTTCGTCAAAATTCAAACACCAAAGCTGTACTCCGTTATCAGCTTCATCACAAACGCCAAAGCCCTTATACGTCAAAAACTTCGGGTCAGCAAGAAATCCCCTTTTCTTTTGAGAAGAAAGAATGCATAAGCCGTTTTTGCCTTTTTCCTTACTATCCAGAATACATTGATTCAGCAAATCTGTGGAATACCCATGCCCTTTCATAGAGCCGGACACCCACAGACAGTCAATATACATATAGTTATCGGCAAGAATCGGCACCCATGCATTTTCAGCCGGAAGATATTCAATAAAACATTTTCCCCGTTCTGTACTTTTTAAAAATACCAACCCTTCTTCCAGCCTGTCTGCAAGCCATGTCTTTTTTGATACCACCTGCACATCTTTGTTGTTTGAAATTGCACAACAAATATGCTCCTGTTCCAAATTCTCTTTTGTCACCCGTACATATTCCATACTATCACTCCATTCCTGCATTACAGCAATTCCTACTATTCATGTGTCATTCAACACATTATTCTTTCAGTCCTTTATTTAATAATTCATTTATAACTGTTTTTTTGATGTATGTCTATATGAGAGCAACTAACATGCATAATTTATATGATACAATGCATTTGGGCTTATAATTTCCGAATATGTTATCGGAATGATAATTTCAATTTATCGCTCATTTCCCAAATACCGGATAAATCAGAATAACCATATATGGCAAAAAAATGATTCATCCGACACCATATTCGGAAAGAAGGTTCTGATATTAGGAACCGGTGATATTGGAAGAAATATTGCACTCAGATTAAAAGCGTTTGGTGCTTGTGTAAATGGCATAAGAAAAAAATCACTTAATTCTTCACTTTGGGATATGGAAAATGTTATCATCGCACCGCAGCTTCTGTTAAATAGATACATGACTAAATGCATCGTAAGGTGCTTTATCATCAAATGGCTTTTTTCTGCTAAACTGAGCTGATTGATTAATATGTGCAAATATGTTTTCGGAATAGTTTCTAATACCGCTATGCCCTGTACATATATATTCTGGTTGTATTTTACTAATCAACTTTTTTAATCTAAGCAGAGATTTTTTATTCATGTCCGGATACTGTGTGAAAAAGTCAAAGAAGCTATAACCACCGTCATCATTCACTGCAAGACAATCACCGGTAAACACCACTCTATCATCTACAACATAACAAGTATGTCCCAATGTATGCCCCGGAGTATGAATAGCTTGTACCTTAATACCTTCAATATCAAAAGTCTCATCGGCTTCTATTGCATAATACCCTTCCTTAATTTCGACACAATTTTTCAATTTTACTCCAAACTTCTTCATACGATAGGTTGTTCTATTTAAATATGGTATTTCCTCTTTTCCTATATACACTTGTGCATTGGGAAATATATTTATTCCACACACATCAATTCCACCACAATGGTCAACATCTGCATGGGTAATAAAAAGATGTTCTATTCTATCTGGATTAATATTTATTTTTTGAAAGGCTTTGTCCATTTCCTGAAAATTCAAATGTCCTGCATCAAAAGCTATTGTTATCCCATTTTTCGTATAAAACCAAAGATTTACATCCTTCTCCCTGATACAACTAATTCCACATTCATATTTTCCCGTCTCGGCAGGATTACAATATTTTTTGCCTTTCATTATATGACATTTAATTTTGTCATCAAAAAAATACATAAATTTCATAATAGGACTCCTTCTTTATAATTTCTATAACCACTATAAACAAAAAAGGAATCTTTTTCTTTCAAAAATCTGCTATTCTTTTGAACACTTTAATACTTCAGTAATAGAAATGCCTGTTAAGGTCTTGCATGTATAAGCAAGATGAGCAGAACTTGCAAAACCACTTTCCATTGCCGCCTGAGTGATTTTACCTCCTGCATTAACAAATCTATATGCATATTCCATTCTTTGAATTAAAATATAGCTCTTTAATGAAATTCCAACTTCTTCTTTAAACAAGTGTGTCAATCTGCTTTCAGAGAGAAACACAGCTTCTGCTATTTCCTTTACACTGTATTTTAACCATGCCCCGGAAATAATTTGAAAGATTACCTGTTCTATTCTTTCATCCCTTGTGCAATTATGTTCTGTTGATATTCCTATATTTGATAATATAGCTTTGACTTCTTCTGCTATTTCCTTATCTGATAGTCGGTTAAAGTCTTTCGAAACCGTTATAAGATTTCCTGATATATTATAATAATCCCTATCCTGCATATATCTATTAAAGAGTCTCTCTGCAATGGCACTTGTCGGTTCAATAAGCAAAAAGAAATCACAATCATTTTCTTCATTAATCATATGCTTTACATTTGAATTCAACAGAATCATGTTGCCTTGTATTTCTTTCTCATTTGCTGTAACTACACATCCCTTTTTACTAAAAAACAGATGCATAAAAGGATGCTTATGCATAACCGTTTTGGTATAAGATGGTATAATTACAATATATGATTCTTGAAATATTATACGACTCACATTTTTTCTCCTGTCCTCATACGCTTATTAAAAGTGCTAACTCAATTCTTCCATTTCAATTCAAATTGTAGCTCAAATCTTTAATTTTCTCGACATAACTTAACTTTTTCCATTATCAGCTTATGGTATCACTTGCTTTGCTGTTGGTTATACCGTTGGTTCTAAGAGCAATGACTAAACGCAAAATAACCGCCTTGACACACTGCGGCGGTTATTTTGCTACTAAAATCAAGGCTAACCGTCTATCGGTAGCACCTTCTTTCATATGATACTAACATTTAGCTATTCTTATGTCAATATTTATTCTGTTTATTTACAATACATCTGCAATTTTATCCAACAGCTTACCATGCATAGTTTATCTAATTGATTTTACATCCATTCCAACTATAAAATCATTTTTAGGAATTTCTTTTCGGATAGCACTTCATTTGTGATATATTCCATACTATCACTCCATTCTTCCATTACAGCAATTATATCTATACTATTTCCCAACAACCTTATTCTACACTATGACCCTTTTGCTTTAATACATCCACAACCTGATATACATACTTTTTGCACAAATCATCGGTCTTAGCTTCCACCATTACCCGGATTACCGGTTCTGTACCGCTTTCCCGCAACAAAATTCTTCCGTCCTCGCCTAATTCCTTTTCAATGGTTTCTACCATTGCACAGACATCTTCATCTGCCCTTGCCTCCGGCTTACTCTTTACTCTTACATTTACCAGTAACTGCGGATAAATCTTCAAATCATGGAACAATTCCGAAACCTTCTGCTTGCTTTCAAGCATAACCTCCATAATCTTTAATGAGGTCAGCACACCATCACCTGTAGTTGCAAACTTGCTGAATATAATATGTCCGGACTGTTCACCACCCAATGAATGACCATTCTCTAACATATTCTCATAGACATATTTATCTCCGACAGCAGTTTTCTCATAACGGATGCCGCAACGGTCAAATGCCTTATATAAGCCAAGATTTGACATAACGGTGGTTACTACGGTATCGTTTGCCAGCTCTCCTCTGGATTTTAAATATTTTCCGCACATATAAAGAATCTTGTCACCGTCTATTACTTCACCCTTATCATCAACTGCCAGACAACGGTCTGCATCTCCGTCATAGGCAAAACCAATATCCAAGCCTTTTTCCTTTACAAACTCCTGCAAGACCTCAATGTGTGTCGAACCACAATTATCATTAATATTGGTTCCGTCCGGCTCTGCATTAATAACATAAACCTTTGCACCGAGTGCTTCAAATACATATCTTGCTACCGTTGAGGATGCACCATTGGCACAGTCCAGTCCGACCCGCACATTCTTAAAGGAGCGGGTTGCCAATGTCATCAGGTAGCCAATGTAACGATTTCTTCCGCTTGCATAATCCGTTGTGCGACCTATCTTCTCTCTGGTTGCAAACGGAATCTCACCAAATTCACCATCAATATATGCTTCAATCTGATTTTCTACTCCGGCATCCATCTTAGAACCGCTTCCATTGATAATCTTAATTCCGTTATCGTAATATGGATTGTGACTGGCAGAAATCATAATTCCGCAATCAAACTCATCAATTCTGGTGATATAAGACACACTCGGAGTCGGGGTAACGTGCATCAGACATACATCTGCACCACTGGCGGTGAGTCCGGCTACCAAGGCATATTCAAACATATAACTGGAACGTCTGGTATCCTTTCCGATTACAACTCTGGCTCTGGTGCCTTCCTTTTGTTTTCCATAATAATATCCCAAAAATCTGCCTACTTTATATGCATGCTCTACTGTCAAATCTATATTTGCTTCTCCACGGAATCCATCCGTTCCAAAATATTTTCCCATTACCGTACAATCCTTTCTATCGTATTACACTAGCCTATTATAGGATATTTTATCCATAATAGCAAGATAAGTTCCCCGAACCGTCAGAAAAGCTTCATTTTCCTTGTATTATTGACATTTCTGTTTACATTCCTTTCATAATTCTTTTAGATTCTTAATATTGTTAATTTTTTCCGTATATACTATACTAAGTGCATATTATCGCAAATATGGGAGGTCTTTTCATGAAAAAGAATCTATTATTTATATTGAATCCGACTGCCGGAAAGACTCATATTAAAAATGCTTTATTTGATGTTATCAACGCATTCTCAGAAGCAGATTACCGGGTTACAGTCTACCCTACAAAGGAACCAAAGGACGGTCAGAAGGTAGTAATCTCAGAAGGACAGGATTATGATTTGATTGTCTGTGCCGGAGGTGACGGAACGCTTGATGATGTGATTACCGGATATATGTTAAGCAAATGCCAGGTGCCTCTCGGCTATATTCCTGCCGGCTCCACCAATGATTTTGCCCGAAGCCTTGGTATTCCGTTAGAGCCTATGGCTGCCGTTACCAATATTATTACCGGTGCTCCGTTTTCCATTGATGTCGGACGGTTTAATAAGAATGATTATTTTATATATGTGGCTGCCTTTGGTGCTTTTACAGAGGTATCGTATTCCACCAACCAGCAGTTTAAGAATATGTTCGGTCATGCAGCCTATATCATGAGCAGCTTACGCGGACTTAACAGCATTACCACTTACGAAGCAACCATCCGCTATGACGGAACGGAAATTACAGACACCTTTATCTATGCCATGGTGACAAATTCCTTATCGGTCGGTGGTATGCGGAATGTCGTTCTTGCCGATGATGTTCAGTTTGATGACGGCATTTTTGAATGTCTGTTAATTAAAGCCCCAACAAAACCGTTGGAGCTTCAGGCAATCATTAACTCCCTGTTAATCAGCGAAGTAAATGAGAAATATATGTATTGCTTTAAGACCTCCTCTTTAGAGGTCATTTCCGATACCGAGATTCCATGGGTTATGGATGGTGAATTTGGCGGCAATCAGACGCACGTTACCATCGAAAACTGCCAGAAATCCCTGCGTATTATTCGTTAGTCTTTTTCTCTGCATTTCTGTGGAGGATATAGCGGTCATAGCCCTTTCTGCGTAGCTTGCAGGAAGGACAATTTCCGCAGCCGTCTCCGATGATTCCATTGTAGCAGGTCAGGGTCTTATCATGGATAACATCCAGCACCCCTAATTCGTCTGCCAATGCCCATGTTTCTTCTTTATCAATCCACATCAACGGTGTATGAATATCAAATTCATAGTCCATAGCCAAATTCAGTGTTGTATTCAGTGATTTGATGAAAACATCCCGGCAATCCGGATAACCGCTGAAGTCGCTCTGTGATACACCTGTAATCAAGTCTGTAATTCCACGCTGCTTCGCAAAAATAGCCGCATAGGTCAGAAACAGCATATTTCTTCCGTCTACGAAGCTGTTTGGTGTTCCCACAGCCGGTGCGTCATGGTCTACCGCAATTTCAGCTCTTGTCAGGGAATTTGGTGCGAGTTCATTTAATAATCCCACATCAAAAATATGATGTTCTACTCCATACTCCTGTGCAATTGCACTTGCACATTCCAGCTCCTTCTTGTGCTTTTGTCCGTAATCAAAGGAAATGGCAATAACCTCCTTATATCTTGCCTTTGCCCAGAACAAACAGGTGGTACTATCCTGTCCGCCGCTAAATATTACAACTGCCTGATTCTTATTTTTCATTTCTATTCTCCTCTCGTACCTGTATATTTATCACTATTTACTGGTGAAGCATAAAAAATAACCGGTCCCTTACCTCTGAATTTGTCTCAAATTGTCCGCGAAGCGTTGTTGTTACGGTCTTTGATGCAGGCTTCTTAATTCCTCTTGCCGTCATACAGCTATGATTTGCGGAAATTACCACCGCCACATCCTCAGAGCCGGTAGCCATCTGTATAATCTCTGCAATATCAGAGCCAATCCGCTCCTGTAGCTGCAAACGCTTTGCTGCCATATCTGCGATTCTTGCGATTTTACTTAAGCCTAATACCCGCTCCTTTGGCAGATACGCTACACTGACCTTCATATCATACATCAATGCCATATGATGCTCGCAGTAACTAAATACCTCTATATCCTTTACCAGCACCATATCCTCATGTCCGGAAGCCACCTCAAATGTTTTTCCGTAAAGCTGTGCCAATTCCGCATTCGTGTAATTCATACCGTCAAATACTTCCGCATACATTCTGGCAACACGTTCCGGTGTTTCTATCAATCCCTCGCGATTCGGGTCCTCGCCCAATGCAATCAGGATACCTCTGACATGCTCTTTGATTGCTTTCGTATCAATTGCCATTTTCTTACCTCCTATACCCCGCGTTTTTCCGGGTCCCAGATGAACTTGTGTAGCTGTAGCTGTATACGCACTTGATTCAACTGATGCTCTATCATATAAGTTACAATTGTCTCCGGAGCAATTCGTCCGAATACCGGACTAAAATAGACTCCACATTTTCCGGATAAATCAAACTGCCTTATAATGGCTTCTGCCCGCTGCATATCCTTTTCATCCGACACTACGAATTTCACCGTATCCTCCGGTTGCAGATATTGATAATTATTTGTATTCATAAAGGCTTCCATACCGCTTCCCGGAAGCTTATAATCCAAGGTAAATGCCGGGCGGACCGTTTCCGATAAATAAGGCTTTATATCCACACTTCCGTTTGTTTCTATCTCAATCCTTAGCTGCGGCAGACCTGCAAGCTCCTTTAATAATTCATGCAGCTCCGTTTGAAGCAGCGGCTCTCCTCCGGTCAAGGTTACATTCCGTACCCCTGCCTGCTTGACATACTCGGCTATTTCGGTTTCTGTCATATAGTGATACGGTGCTGCTTCGGTATTTGCCCATGCGGTATCACAATAGCTGCATTGTAGGTTACAGCCTGTAAACCGTACAAAGACCGCCAGCTCACCGGCTCTTTGTCCTTCTCCGTTAATACTGGTAAATATTTCTGCTACTTTGTATTTCATTTTCCTTTTTCACCTTCTGCTTCATAGGTTGCACAATTATTCGGTGTTTCATATACGACAACCGCTTGCAAATTATAGCCCTGCTCCGTCAGCTTATCATAAAACCACTTGGCAAAATTCTCAGCCGTCGGTCTAAAATCTACTTCAACCATTCGGAACCCATCTCGCTTCAGACAGGCAAAGGTATCCTCTGCTAATGTTCCACGTTCCAGAATCAGCACATGGTCCATGGAATCTCCCATTTCCCGCAATGCATTCTTTAATTCAGAGAAATCCATCAACATTCCTCTGGTCTGTTGCTGTTTTTGCTCCAGTTCAGAACCCTTTGCTATCACCTTGACGGTCCAGCGGTGTCCATGAATATTGCCGCATTTTCCCTGATAACCTGCTAGAAAATGAGCACTGTCAAAACTGACTTGTGTTTCGATTGTATACATAATGACTCCTTTTTTCCTACACGCGATACCTTCTTTTGTCCATTCATCAAAACACCCGATAGGCGGCAGAAACCAAGACAATTTCTACCACTTATCGGGTATGGTCCTGGTTTTATTTATAGACAGGATGGTACGAGCGAACTGTCTTATTTCATTATTTTTCTTACAGCTTCAGAATCTTCTTTACAGTATCCTTCATTTCCGTCTTATCACATACGGTATCATGTAATACCTCTGCGGAACGTATGTCCTCAATTGCCTGCGGAATTGCGACACCTGACAAACGATTCAGTTCATCAATTAATTCAAAATCTGTCTTGCTGTCATATGCACCATCAATTGCATTCATAACGCTTCTGGTGAACTTATATGGGCTTGCGGTTGATGCAATTACCGTTGGAGTTGTATCCTTTGTATCTGCCACATATTTATCATAAACGGTTGCAGCGACTGCCGTATGTGTATCTATGATATACTTATCTTCCTCATATATCTTCTTAATTGTAGCCGCAGTCTCCTCTTCGGTTGCATAGCCTCCGTAAAATTCTGCCAGCTTTTCCTTCATTTCCGGTGTAATCGTATATTTTCCTTCTGTTCCAAGCTTCTGCATCAGCTCTGCATCCTCTTTTGCATCATTTCCTGCAATCTTATATATCAGACGCTCTAAATTGCTGGAAATCAGAATATCCATAGACGGAGAAGATGTCAGTATAAATTCACGATTCTTATCATATTCACCGGTCTTGAAGAAATCATACAATACCTTATTCTCATTGGAAGCACAGATAAATTTTGCTATCGGAAGTCCCATTTCCTTTGCATAATAAGCAGCAAGGATATTACCAAAGTTACCGGTAGGTACTACTACGTTTATCGCATCTCCTGCCTGAATGGTTCCGTCTGCTACTAATCTGGTATAAGCATATACATAATATACCATCTGTGGTACTAACCGTCCGATGTTAATGGAATTTGCGGAAGAGAACTGCATATTGGCAGCATCCATTTCCTTTGCCAAATCCTTATCGTTGAACATATTCTTAACACCGGTCTGTGCATCATCAAAGTTTCCGATAATTCCTACAACAGAGGTATTATCACCCTTTTGGGTTACCATTTGCTTTTCTTGAATCGGGCTTACACCGTTCTTTGGATAGAATACAATAATCTTTGTACCCGGTACATCTGCAAAGCCTGCCAGTGCTGCCTTTCCGGTATCTCCGGAGGTTGCAGTCAGAATTACAATATCATTCTTGACATTATTTTTCTTTGCAGAGGTGGTTAATAAATACGGCAGAATGGAAAGTGCCATATCTTTAAAAGCAATGGTTGCACCATGGAACAGCTCTAAGTAATATGCACCATGTGCTTTCTTTAACGGTGCTATCTCCGGTGTATCGAACTTAGAATCATAAGCACTCTGAATACAATATTTTAACTCTTCTTTCGTAAAATCTGTCAGCATCCGGCTCATCACCTCATATGCGACTTCCTGATATGACATTTTTGCCAGTGCATCCAAGGATACATCCAGTGCCGGAATGGTATTTGGCACAAACAATCCTCCATTTTCAGCCAAGCCCTTTAAGATTGCCTGTGAAGCGGTTGCTGTCTCTGCTGCATTTCTGGTACTTGAGTAAATTACTTCCATTGCTCCTTCGTTTCCTTTCTCTTTTTTCAATGCCTTATTATACTTATTTTCTGTAATGGTTGCAACTTCTTTTTTCACCTGTACGGCAGTCTCCACTACATCATCCTTTACCTTGCATACTGCTGATTTCATATCCTCTGTTACTGCCTCGGCACCATGGAGCTTAATGCTCTGCCACAAAGCAGTCACAACATCTATTCCGCCGCTGATGAACAAAGACACTCCTATCACCCGCAGCAGGGTACTTGTTTTCTCAAACGGATAATACAGAATCAAAAATCCCAAGCCCATACTAAGTAATGAAATCAGAAATACCGGAGCCCAAAGTATCTGCTTTAAGCGTCTCAAATCCAATGCATTCTGAAACGTAATAATTCCGCTTAATACAATCAATAATCCCATAACTGCCGGCAGCCATGGTGTTACCAGCTTCGCATGAATCAACAGATATACACCGGCTGCCACCGATACGATTCCTGCTACCAGGTCATAGCTTTCATTTTCAGGCGTTACTTCTCTTCCAATGTAGTACATTGCAAGAATCAGCCCCGATAAAATCAATAGTACCGAAAAAATGTAGGTTACTGCTATCATTGGTGCGTCTGATACAATCAAAAGAATAATTCCTATCAGAACATATATTATGGAAAATATTAAAATACTTCCCCGCATTCCACGAAACAGCTTCATCCACTCGCCTCCCTTGTTATCTCCATATCCAATGTATTCTTTCTCGTATTACAGACTAATACGATAAAATCTCTGCTCCGTCTTCTGTTACCAATATTGTATATTCCCATTGTGCAGACGGCTTTCCATCGTCTGTCCGGATGGTCCAGCCATCGTCTTCATCTTCCCACACATCTGGTTTTCCCATATTTACCATTGGTTCTATGGTAAATATCATTCCCGGTACTAACAGATAATCACCGCCCGGTGTTCCTATATGGCTTACCCATGGGTCCTCATGAAATTCGACTCCGACTCCATGTCCGCCAATTTCACGTACTACGCTATATCCATGTTCCATCGCGTGTTTATTAACTGCGACTCCGACATCACCAAGAAATGTCCATGGCTTTACCATCTGAAAGCCAATGTCCAGACACTCCTTTGTTACCTGAACCAGCTTCTGCTTCTCCGGTGATACTTCTCCGATGCAATACATTCTGGATGCGTCTCCGTAATAACCGTTATAAATCGTTGTGCAGTCCACATTTATAATTTCGCCGGATTTCAAAATCCGATTATCATCCGGTATACCATGGCAGACCACATCATCTATGGATGTACATACGCTTTTCGGGTATCCCTTATAATTCAGGCAGGCAGGAATACCGCCGATTTTCTTCGTATAATCATAAATCAACGTATCCAGCTCACCGGTAGAAATGCCCTCCTTTACATAAGGCTCTATATAGTCCAATACCATTGTATTGACTTCTCCTGCCTTTCGGATTCCGTCAATCTGTTCCTGTGTTTTAATCATTTTATGTGTTGGAACTTTCGCACCCTTCATATGATAAGCGTTTATTTTTTCATCCAACTGCATATGGCAGGTCTTATACTTCCTTCCGCTTCCGCACCAACATGGGTCATTTCTGCCAATTTTCATTACTGTCACTTCTTTCTTTTTATTTCTTCTTTGTTTCTGCCTTTTGCTTCATTGCCTGTACGCGAAGGGAACCATTCAGATGCACTTTTCCCGGTGCATCGTCCTGTTGATAGCCGCCCTCGCTAATCTTAAAGCTGCTACTGAATCCTCCGGAGGATTTTTTTGCATTTCCGCTGTTAACGGAATATCTGCCCGATTCTGTAGAGGTATTTCCGCTCATAGAGAAGCCGAACCGGCTCTGTCCGGCTTCCCGCTTCTTCTTGCGTTCTTCCTTCTCTTTTTCCTTTGCAACAATCTTCTTTGCATTCTCTGCCTGCTCCCGAAGAATCCTTGCAACCATATCATCCTCATTTTCTTCCGCAGAAGACACTGCATCCTCTAAGGCAGCCTCCATCGGGTCAATGGATAGGATTTCATCTTCCTGATCTACATCTGCCAACAAGGGACTTTCGCATTTTTTACATACTTTAGCATCATATGGATTCAATGTACTGCACGCCAGACATTTTTTAATTATTTTTGCCATCCTACCCGCTCCTTTTCTATCCTTCCCTGTTATTTAACCCCTAATGTTTCGGAAACTTCAAACTTCTCCGAAGCTCTATACACTCCATATCATCCGGAACATACAGATTACCGGAATAATACTGTTTTCCTTCTTCTGTATATAATGCCTTTCTCTCAGCCAGATGGGTTTCCTCTGTATGATATAAAATCAGATTCGGAACCTGTAGCTGCTCGGCTGTTATACACGCTTCCTTTACGGTACTGTGATGCTTCTCATACGGTTGAAACCGCTCTGCTTCTTTATACAGACAAAATGCCTCATGCATCAGCCAGTCACTGCCTTTCACATAGCTTTCGGTCTGTGGGTTATATGGTTCATCACCCAGACAGGTCAATTTAATTCCGTCCTTTGTAACCATCGTAAAGCCAAACTGCTTTGCCTTTGTAGAGCCTATATCAAAAAAGGTAACATCACAATCCAGAATCTTCATCTGCTCGCCATTATCGATGGCAACAAATATGATTTCCTTTCCTATATGCCTACACACCTTTTTCTGAATAGTCATCTCCGCCATTGCACATATCTTTTCCAACAGCTCATGGTGACAATAGATGCTTAGCGTTCCTTGATAGGTTCCCTGATTCATTTTCGTTCCAATCATACGAATGAGCCACAAAATTCCTAACAAATGGTCCAAATGCTCATGGGTGATAAATATATCGTGGATTTCCTCCAGTTTAATTCCGGAATCCTGCAAGACCTTCAATATTCGGTTTCCGCCCCCGGTATCAACCAGAAAATGCATGGATTCATCGTCCGAAAACGCAAAACAGGTATTAAAGCACTCTGTCACCGTTGCATTTCCTGTACCTAACATTGTCAGCTTCATGTACTATGCCTCGCTTTTTCCTTCCTCAGCTCTTGCTCTTAAAATCTCCTTTGCCTGCTCGCCGCTTACCTTTACCAGCTTGCCCTCTGCAATTGCCCTATCGCGGTTTGCAATAATGGTCTCAATAATTTCCTTACGAAATGCTACATTGGTGGTAGACGGATTAATTGCAAATCCGGCTGATTTTCCCTGAGAATTTAACACCAGACCTGCCAAGTCATCAAAGCTCATAACCATGACATTCTGATTCTCGTTATCCTGCCACTTCTTTAATTCACCCATATCTGTAAATGCAATAAAATACATATCGTCGGAAGTGGTCTTCATCATGTTAAAATTCACAATGGTGTTACCCGGATTTCGTTCAACCTCTTTCTCGGTTCCCGGCTTAAATTTCACAACACAAGGAACCAGAAATCTTGCATTCATTGCCTCCTCTACCATCTTATTCTGAGTAGCGGTATTATTGTTCTCTTTCATTCTGCTGATTGCCAACATCAATGCGGGATTAATAATATCATTGTCCATCTGCTTCATACTGTCTCTTTTCTCCTTTTCTTTGGATATTCGATTTCGAATATTCCCATTTAATATTCCCATTTAATATTCAAATATATATTTTTCAAATCCATTAATTACTCTGGTATCCTTGTACTGATATTCCCGTTTGTGGGAGCGGGAATATGTTAAATGCACATGCCCGTGAATAAAGCATTTCGGATGATAGGTATCTAAAATCTTAACAAACGCTTCAAAGCCTTCATGCGGGCCATCCTCACCGTCATTAATGTGGTATGCCGGTGCGTGGGTCAGAAGAATATCGATGCCGTTGTTCTTTTTTAACTTCCACCAAAGCTTCCGCACTCTGCCCTTCATTTCTGCCTGCGTATATTGATTCTTTCCCTGTTTATACCGAATGGAGCCGCCCAGCCCCAGAATCCGGACCCCCTGATAGGTATATATGGTATCTTCAATACAGATACACCCCTCCGGTGGCTTTGTTTCATAAATATCATCATGATTTCCGCGTACATACAGAATCGGCACCTTGGCAAAGGTAGCAAGAAATGAGAGATATTCCGGCTTCAAATCTCCACATGACAAAATCAAGTCGATTCCGTCTAATTTGCTCTGTTCGAAATAATCCCAATAGTATTTACTTTCTTCGTCCGCCAACACTAATATCCGCATTTTTTCATCCTAATCTTCTTTTTTCGTAGTCGCAACACCCTGCATCTGTACTACCGGCTGTGCCTGTTCATTCAGTTCCTCAACATTTGGGATAAAGCCTACTACGTTATCCACCAGCCAATCCATCGTAACGATTTCCTCCGGCTGCATCCGTTCTCCTGCTTTACTTTTTACAGTGCCATCCTGTGCAATAATTTCTCCGTCAAACGGAGTTAATTCACCCTTGCAAATCAGCTTCTTTAATAAATCCACTAATTCTCTGGTTGATGCAGGAAGATTCTGGGAGCAGATAATATCAATTACTCCGGCAGACATCCCCCACCAGTAATTCAATGCTCTTGCACCTTCGGTATCATCCTCCTTTTTCCATGAACCGCTCATAATGCTTTGCAGCAGCTTTTCATAGAATACGCCCCAGTTCCACACCGGCATAACCAGATTGGTAATCTCATCATTATCAATATGATATAAGCCAAATTGTCTGGATGCATTTTGCGGTGTAATCATATCCTGATTTGATACATAGGATACCTGTTGTTCCCAAAATGTTTTATATATATCATGGTCACGCAACGTTGACCATTCCAGATATACCTTCGCCCTTGGATTCACGAACTTTGCTCCCAATGCAAATGCATTGATATTCGCTGTGATTCCGTAAATCGGATAATCTGCAACATACCCAATCCGATTATTCTCCGTCAGAGAGCCGGCAATCACTCCGGTTAAAAACTTTCCTTCATACATACGTGCATAGTAGGTTCTGATGTACTGATGCGTAGTATTTAACGAGCAATTTAATATCTTGACTTCCGGATGCTCTACGGCTGCTTTCAGACTCGGCTGAATCAATTGTGAGGTTGTGGTAAAAATAATATCACTGCCAAAGTCTATCAAATCATTCAACACATCTGCTGCATTCTCATCCGGTGACACATTTTCAATTGCCTCTGTCTCAATCTGATTTGAAAACCGCTCCTGAATGTACTTTCTGCCTAATTCATGCCCGTAATTCCAATCCGAATTACTTGGTGATTTGTCATATACAAACGATACCTTCAGCTTCTTGGAATTTGCCGGCAGCAAATAGCTGAGAACACTCTTCCGGTTCACATCTGTCGGCTCCATCCGAAGGTCAACCACCTCGTCATTGTTGCATAAAATCTGAAATTCCTTCCAGATTTTTTCAATATTCTCATTCAGTTCTGCGGATGACATTTCTTTTGTTTCTTCATATCCGTAAATAGACAGAAATGCTAAAAATGCATCTCCTGTTGTAATCGGCAGCTTCTTTCCGCCTCTGCTTCCATACGCATTGGAAAATGCCAGATATGCAGATGCAAAATCCTTCCGCTGTTCATCGGTCCACTCCTGTGTCGGCTCACAGCCTAATACCTCTAACAGCTTCGGAAAGCTTCCTTCCTTCGAGAACCATAGATTATTGATTCCGGAAACCTTATTAAAATCCATAAATTCATAATAGATTTTATTTTCCAGCTCATCGGTCCGAACCGGAACCTTCCGTGTCACCATTGCAGGAATGGTGACCGCACCAAAATATTTTAATACACTGACCCGCTTATTACCTTCTACTACATAATAACGGTTCATATATTCATAAGCCTTAATTGGCTCCCGAATCCCTTCCTCCATCTGGCTGTCGCTGAGTGCTGCCCATTTGGCTCCGAACTCAGACCCCCAATCCAGAATCGGCATAAAATTACCTGCAAACGCATTGGTTCTTGCACGCGTACTGGTTCCAATCACCAGCTTTAGCGGAACCTGAACCAAGCCAAGATTTACTTCTTTTTCTACTTTTACATGAGATAATATCTCATCTAATACCGGCAAATAAGGGTATAATCCCTTGTTAATACAGTTCCGATACTCCTTACGTCCCAGTCTTAATGCCTCTAAATAATCTTGAACTGACATAGTATACAGTCCCTCCACTCATATGGTGTTCGAATAATTAACAATTATTTTACATACTCGGATTTATTATATACTATTCTATATTGATTTGCAAACATTCCTGTCTGGTTTTGCGAAGAAAGTACCTATTGTTTTTTTGAAAATGGTGGTATAATAAATGCGATTTTTATTTTGATTGAGAGGGAGAGATATTATGCCATCTATATATGCACATGACCGCTTCGGACGCGAACTGCTTTCCGTTCTTCCCGAACCGGCAAAGACCTATGCGAATAAATATCGTGAGCTGTTTTTAATCGGCTTACAGGGACCTGATATTTTGTTCTTTTATCATCCCGTGTTTCATAATTATGTGAATCGTCTGGGCTACCGGATTCATGAATGGCAGGGCAGGAAATTCTTTCAGGCTGCTGCCCGCACCATTCGTGCCAGACGACATAAAGAAGCATCACTCGCCTACATTACGGGAGTACTTTGCCACTATGCTTTGGACGTTGCCTGTCATCCGTATATCGAGCATCTGGTACGAACCGCCTCTTTGCACCATTGTGCCATTGAAGGTGCCTTTGAACGTGCCTTGATTATAGAAGACGGATTGCCTTATAACGCACTGGTAACCGGCTCTATTCATGTATCCAGAGAAAATGCTGCCGTTATCCGTCAATTTTACGGTCACACTACCGGCAAGCAGATTATGACAACGCTTCGCTGTATGATACTTTGTAATGACGGACTTCGTATGAATGACAACGCTCTAAAGAAAGCCATCTTCTTCTTTCTTCGGTGCATCGGAAAATATGACAGCATTGCCGGAATGGTTATATCGAAAGACCCAAATCCGGTCTATGCAGAAAGTGACCGCAGGCTAAGAAAGCTCTACGAGGGTGCCAAGCCCCTTGCCCTTAGCCTGATTGCTGAATTTTATGCCTGCATAGAATCCGGCAATTCCCTTAGCAGTCAATTTCTTCCTACCTTTTCCGGCTAAGCCATGTCTATTTCTACGTTTACTTTGCTACGGAACGCAGCCGCAAATGAAGCCGCTTTCCTTCCAGCTTTCTTCTGCAATAGAAGAAAGCTGGTATTAAGAACAAATCCGCTGCCAACCACGCACACAGGTTTGCCAGACATACACTGTGGAACCCGAAATATTCCGGCAATACCAATGCTGCAAAGCATCTGGCTATCATTTCCAATACCCCTGCTGTCATGGCAAATGCAGAGTAGCCCATTCCCTGTATGGTAAAGCGTACCGTCAGTACAAAGGTCAATAACGGGAAACCTGCAGCCGCTATCAGAATATATTGGTATGCGTATCCCAAGGCTTCTGTCTCTTCTTTGTTAATAAACATCATGGATAACTGATTACCAAATACCAGCACCACAAAGAACATAACTACCGACAAACCGATGCAAGCCAGTGTTGCCTGATACAATCCCTTTGTAATACGCTCGGTCTTTTTTGCTCCCATATTCTGACCGGCATAGGTTGCCATGGTATTTCCCATAGCCTCCAGCGGACAGGTCAGCAAGGAATATACTTTATTTGCCGCAGCTACACCTGCCACTGCAATTTCACCAAAGGAATTTACCGCTGCCTGCAATACAATTGAACCGATTGCCGTAATGGAATATTGCAGTCCCATCGGAAGCCCTATCACTGTCAGTGTCCAGAGGCATTGCTTTTCCGGCTTCCAATCTCCTTTTTGCATCTTAAGAATCTCAAACTTCCGAATCAGGTATACCAGACTGGCAACACCGGATACTCCCTGTGCAATAATGGTTGCCAAGGCTGCTCCTTCTACATCCATTCCCATAACCGGAATAAACAACAGGTCTAATACCACATTCAGCAATGAAGATATTATCAAAAAGACAACCGGAGATTTACTGTCACCTAAGGACCGGAAGATTCCGGAAACCATATTGTATAAAACGGTAAACGGAATACCGGCAAATACAATTACGATATAATGGTATGCATAGATAAATGCTTCCTCCGGAGTATTCATCCACACCAGCATCTGACGGCACAACAGCACCGTTGCAATTGTCATTACAATGGATACAACCACACAATACCAGACACTGTTGGTAACATACTTCCGCAATCCCTTCTCATCTCTGGCACCAAATGCCTGTGCAACCGGTATTGCAAATCCACTGCATATTCCTGTGCAAAATCCTATAATCAAAAATGACAACGAACCTGTAACACCTACACCCGCCAATTGTTTCAGTCCAAGATACTTCCCAACAATCATGGTATCTACCATATTGTAAAACTGTTGAAACAATGTGCCTAAAAATACAGGAAACCAGAACCCAAGAATACAAGGAAATGGTTTTCCTATGGTTAAATCCTTCATTCCCTTATTCATGCTGCTCTCGTGTGCCATCTTTTTATACCTCCTTTAATTATTTTCAAATTCGTTGTGATTATAACAAACTAAGACACCTACGAAAAGGGAAGAAAATGACAAGATAATAGGTCAATTTTGACTTATTTGCATAAAAAACACCGACCTCCCATCGTCAGACTTCGACATCTGACTTTTAGGGGGTCGGTGTATGGAAACAGCAACCTATTCAAAGGCTTGCATTACATTCTAATATAACGGATAACGGTCTGTAATATCCTTAACCAAGGAAATTGCCTTATCATTATCCTTATCAATAACTGCTGCCTTAATCGCATCTGCAATCAGTATCATATCACTCTCTACAACACCTCTGGAGGTAATTGCCGGAGTTCCCAACCGGATACCGGAGGTTACAAACGGTGATTTCGGGTCATTTGGTACTGTGTTCTTATTACAGGTGATATTTACAGAATCCAACAGCTTCTCAACTTCCTTACCGGTTAATTCCAGATTCTGTAAGTCAACCAGCATCAGATGATTATCTGTACCGTTTGATACAATCTTAAAGCCTCGTTCCTGTAATGCCTTGCAAAGTGCAGCCGCATTCTTAACAATCTGCTTCTGATATTCCTTATATTCCGGTGTCAGACACTCCTTAAAGCATACTGCCTTTGCAGCAATCACATGCATCAAAGGTCCTCCCTGGATTCCCGGAAATACTGCCTTATTAAAGTTTAACTTCTCGTTAACCTCGTTGCTGGAAAGAATCATACCGCCTCTTGGTCCACGCAATGTCTTATGCGTTGTAGTTGTGGTTACGTGTGCATACGGAATCGGACTCATATGAAGACCTGCTGCTACAAGACCTGCAATATGTGCCATATCCACCATCAGATAAGCTCCAACCTCATCTGCAATTTCCCGGAATCTCTTAAAGTCAATGGCTCTTGCATATGCACTGGCTCCGGCTACTATCAGCTTTGGCTTGCATTCCTTTGCAATCCGCAGAACCTCATCATAATCAATGAAGCCTTCATCATTTACACCATACGGTACAACATTAAAATATTTACCGGATAAATTTACCGGGCTGCCGTGTGTCAGATGTCCGCCATGTGCCAGATTCATACCCATGAAGGTATCACCCGGATTCATAATGGCAAAAAATGCTGCCATATTTGCCTGTGCTCCGGAATGTGGCTGAACATTTACATATTCACAGCCAAATATCTGCTTTGCACGCTCAATGGCAAGGTTTTCAACTACATCTACATATTCACAACCACCATAATAACGCTTTCCCGGATAGCCTTCTGCATATTTGTTCGTCAATGGGCTTCCCATGGCAGCCATAACTGCTTTACTGACAAAATTCTCGGAAGCAATCAACTCAATATGACTATTCTGTCTTCCGATTTCATCCTGAATTGCTCCTGCAATCTCCGGGTCAATCTTGGTGATTTCCTCAAAATTATACATATATTTTCCTCCTGTCTGATTCTGTGTCTCGTACTTTCTTGACACAAGCTACGCTTATCATACCCTGTTTTTTCCGCATACGCAAGACAAAAGGAGGAATTTATTCCTCCTTAATGCCAAACCGCTCTTCCAGATTTTTCTTTTTTGCCCGCACACGAACCGTATAGGCAGTAATCCAGATATTCACCAGACCATCTACCATCAGGCAGACCGCTAACAGCACAAACTGCGATAATTGCTCTGCATAAGGTGCCACTAACGCCATGATTCCTACTCCCACCACACATATGGCGGTCAACAGTACAATAAACCACTTCTGAATCCCGAATTTTTTCGCATCAAATGCGGTCTGAAGCTTTAATAAACCATCCAGAAATACATAGATGCCTACGGTCTTTGATATGGCAGGCGGGTCCATCTTTCCTGTAAACAAAAACAAAATTCCTATTATAATGAGAAATAACCCTGACGCAAAATCAAACTGAAATGCCAGTCGATAAAGGTCATTGGAAAAATATCCCAGAATCTTAGCACCGCCAACCATAATACATAAGGCACCAATCATAATCACTTCCTGCATGACGGTCAGCTTATTAAACAGTAATAAAAACAGCCCGACCAACACCATGAAGGAATATATTATTAAATTAAATATCTTTGCTTGCTTTACGATATTATATTTTTTCATACTTATTCTTCCCTGCTTACCTTATCCCTTGCTACATACGCTCCTGCCAGTAGCGTTTAATCAGAACCTCGAAGGTTCTCGGTGAAACCATCTGCTTCATCAGGCGTTCATTTCTCTCCGGGGATATTTTACCGGTTCGGTAGTATTCTTCTCCTGCATTTCGTACTTCCTCAAGATAGTTTACTACCTGTCTGGTACGGCTTCCCGCCTGAAGCAGTTCTCCTTGTGCACACAATATGCTGGTAAAGTTACCTTCTCCGCATATCAAATCATATTCCTTTAACAAACCTTCAAACATGGTATCCATGGATACATATCCGCAGGAGGAAATTACCACCAGCTTCTTATCCTTCAGACTATACTCCTCCATTTCCAGTATCGAATGGAAGGTATCCTCCGGACTTCCTTCGTACCGCTTTGTAAACAACAGACACCGTTCTGTCATCATTCGCATACGGGAAGGCATTCCCGCAAAATACAACGGAAAACTTTCAATGATAATATCCGATTCTAATATTGCCTGATATATCTCCTGCATATCATCCCGAATCGCACATTGTCCGGGTGTCTTTGTCCAGCAGGAAAAGCAGCCCATACATGGGTGAATGTCCTTCTCCCGCAGGGTTACATAGGTAATCTCTGCATCCTTCGGAAATCCATCAACAAATGCATGGGTCAGCCACATGGTATTACTTCGTTCTCCCTTGGGACTTCCGTTGATTACTAATACTTTCATGGGCATCTACCTCAAGCTTCCTCACTGAATACACTTTCTTTATCAACTGCCGTAAAGAGCATATCACCCTTTGCCCGCAGCTTTCCGTCACTGAAAATCTGTGCAGTGAACTCATATAAGCCGGTTCCGGCTCTCAGACATTCCACCTTAATTTCCAGACGGTCTCCCGGAATCACTGCTTTTACAAATTTGAAATCCTTTACCTTTAACAGTACATATATTTTACTGTCATCCACACCCTCCTGCTCAATAACTAACGAGCAGAGCTGTGCTGCGGTTTCTATTAATAATACGCCCGGCATAATCGGGTATCCCGGCATATGTCCCTGAAAATACGGTTCATTTACCGATACACACTTAATTCCGGTTGCAGACTTTCCGGGTGTCAGCTCTGTTACCCGCTCTATCATCTGAAACGGAGGTCTTTGACGCATCCGTTCATTAATCTCTAATAGGTTCATAGACTCAAGCCTCCGTCCATAATAATCGTCTGTCCGGTTACATAGGACATTGCATCGGAGCAAAGCATACATACCAGCTTACCAACCTCTTCGGCTTCCCCAAAGCGTCCTAACGGAACTGCCTTTAAATGCTCTGCCTTTTGCTCCTCCGGAATCTGTTCAATCATATCGGTTGCAATAAATCCCGGTGCAACCGCATTCACCCGGATTCCATACTGTGCAAGCTCCTTTGCCAGTGTTGCCGTCATTGCATTGACAGCTCCCTTGGTTGCACTATACACACTCTGCCCCGGAATGGCTACCACCGAGCTTACGGAAGATACATTTACAATACAGCCCTTCTTCTTCCGCATCATTTTCAATGCTGCATTTTGTGTACAATGAAAATATCCTTTAATGTTAATATCCAGACTCCGCTCTAACGAATCCTCCGGCAGCATCAACAGATATTTATCATCCACAACTCCGGCATTATTTACCAGAACGTCTATGCTGTCAAATTCCTTACCTGCGGTACGAAACATTGCCTGCACAGCCTTTAAGTCAGACGTATCTGCCTGAATTGCCAATGCCTTTCGTCCCAGAGCTTCTATTTCCTGAACTACTGCCTGTGCAGCAGCTTCATTTGACACATAATTCACAACTATATCATAGCCTGCCTTTGCAAGCTCAATGGCACATGCACGACCGATTCCTCTGGATGCACCCGTTACAATTGCTGTACTCATCCTCTTATTTCCTTTCCTGCCCTATGACAACCTTATCATTCACACGCTTTTAAGACTACTGCCGTATAAGAACCACAGCCGTATGACACTGCCAATGCACGCTTTACCGTTCCGGCATCAATGGCGGTTGCCGCCTCTACCAACTGGTCATTTGCACTGGCTGCCCGGCAGTCTCCGGTTTCCTTGCGTACATCCTGTATCTCTTTTGCACCAAACAACTCTGTCAAAACTGCCTGTTCATCTGTCTTTTGCTTCTCTTGATTGCTGATAACCGCATATACCTCTTCTATATCCGAAGCCTGATAGCCGGCTCTCTCCAATGCCGTTTCAATTGCTGCCTTCATAGCCTGTGCTTCGCTGTACTCCTTTGTTCCGGCAGAATGGGTACATGCATACCCGGCAATCTCTGCATAGCGGTGAGCCTGTCTCTTTTCAACACTCTGCTCTGTCTCCAATACAACCGTAGAGCTTCCTTCTCCGAGAACATTTTCCCCGTTTATTCCGCTATGCTCATAGAAAAATGTTACCATATCGGAGCCTTCATCCGTTCCGGCAGCCAGCATAATGTCTTCATTTCCCTTTTCCAATACATCACAGGCATATGCAACACTCTGTAAGCCTGCCTGTGTTCCGTTGGCAACCGTTGCACAATAGCCCTTCGTCTTGGTAAAGATAGAAAAATGACCGCCTGCCGCATTATAAACGGTATTCGGGAAGGTAAAGGCACTACCTGCGGTGGCACCCTTTTCACAAATATTCTTCTGGAAGTTGGAAACCTCTGTCACCGGACCTGCGGAAGTACCGATAATCGTACCAATCCGACGCTCATTTTCCTCGGATACGGTAATACCTGCACTCTTTAAAGCATCAATTCCGCTGATTAACTGTAACTGGCTGAACTTATCCAGCTTCCGGAATACACCAAGCTTTACGCCCCGCTCTGTGAAATCCTTCATATCTAAGGATACCGTTGCTGCCTTTGCATCTGTATTCTTACTTAATACCTGTCCAAAACCGGTAATAAATAATCTCTGTTTTTCGTTTTCTTCTTTTTCTTTTGCTTCCTTTGCGAAAATAATACTTGCATTGGTTCCGCCAAATGCAAAGGAATTAGACATTGCCATCGGGATTGCCTTCTTACGGCTTTCGTTTGCAACGAAATCCAGTTCGCCTGCCTTTTCCTTTAATGCAGCCTTATCCTCGTCTGTGTAACCAATGGTCGGCGGCAGTATATCTTCACTGACTGCCTTTACGGTAAATACTGCTTCTACCGCACCGGCAGCACCCAGACAGTGACCGGTCATGGATTTGGTAGAGCTGACGGATACATTGGTTCCGTCAAATATTGTATGCAGGGATAAGAACTCTGCCTCGTCATTTTTTGCGGTGCCGGTTCCGTGTGCATTCACATACGCAATATCGGAAGGTTCTACCTCTGCCGACTGCAATGCCCGACGGATAACATCCATCTGACCTTCTCCGGATGGGTCCGGTGCAGTAATATGATATGCGTCACTATTTACACCATATCCGGCAACCTCACAATATATCTTTGCCCCTCTGGCAACTGCATGTTCATATTCCTCTACCACTAAGATTCCGGAACCTTCACCCAAGGTAATACCATTGCTGTGATTCAGCGGTGAACATGGGTCTACTGACAAGGCATGCAGAGCATGAAAGCCTGCAAATGCCAAAGAAGAAAACGGGTCCGTACCACCGGCCAGAAATACGCTGCCATTTCCGGAGCGTATCAAATCACACGCATAGGAAACGCTCATAGTACCTGCTGCACAAGCATTTACGATATTGGCTGTTACACCGTTTAAGCCCAGATAAGCGGCTGTATGATTTGCAATTGAGGATGCCGCCATATTCGGAATCCGACTGTCGTCTTCGCTGCCGTTCTTCTGAGCGGTCAAATATTCATCAATACTGACTGCACCGCCGATACAGCTTCCTACGATTACACCTGCCTCACCGGCTGCCTTTGCATCAAAGCCTGCATCTGCAATTGCTTCCTGTGCTGCCCGTATGCATAACCGTACAGAACGGTCATATTGCGGTGCCGGTAAATCATCACAAAATACCTCACCACCCAGATTTGCATAGCATCCCTCTGTATCTACAGATGTTACCTTTGCAATTCCGGTTTTACCCTTCTGTATACTGTCCCAGCTTTCCTTTACATCATTTCCAACCGGACAAACGATTCCCAGTCCGGTAATTACGCACCGTTTCTTCATGAATTAAGCCTCCGCATTTTCCATTACATAATTTGTTAATGCATTAATGTCTCTGAAATTAGTCTTGTCTACACCTGTCATGTTAACACCAAACAGGTCATCAATTCCTGCAATAATTTCCAAAGAATCTACAGAATCCAATCCGATGTCACCGCCAAATAATTCTGCATCATCATCCAGCATTTCTTCTGGGATTCTTAAATTCTCTACTAACATATCCTTAATCTTTGCTGCTACTTCTGCTCTTTCCATGGTTTTTCTTTTCCTTTCTCTCTTTGCTATAATATCTGAAGCTTTCGCTTCTCATCAAGCACCTTTGTGCTTAATTACAACTTGTATCGGTTATTCCTTGGTTGCTGCTGCCTCTGCTTCCGGCAAAGCACCCTCTGCCTCCGGCTCCAAAACCCGCTGCTCCGCTAATAGCTGCTGCTTCATGTTTCGGATTCGCTCCCTTGCCTGTGCCGCAACCTGCTTCGCATATAGGGATTTCCGAATATCCTTCGGACATTCCAAGGTATAGCTTTCGCCAATCAGAATCCGCTTTCGCTCTCCAAACAGTACATGGTACTCTCCGACATGTGCACATTCCACGACTTTTGCTCCGGTTTTTTCTGCCAGTACCGCAAAGCCCGGCTGAAACGCATTCATTTCACCCTTGGAGGTCTTTCCCTCCGGGAAAATCAAAATGGAATGACCTGCCTCTAACAACTTTCGGCAAGCGTCATACCAACTTGTATCCATACCTGTACGGTCAACCGGAACACTTCCGTATGCCTTTAAAAACACACCGAACTGCTTCTTGTCATACCAATCCTTTGCAATCAAAAAATACGGCTTCTTCTTATGAAGTACAGATGCAATCAACGCTCCGTCATTATGACTCATATGATTACAGATAAATATTAACGGAGCATCCTCTTTCATGACCTTCATTGCCTTTTTATTTTTATATATTACCTTTGGACGATATGCCAGATACATGCCTGCCTGAATAACTCCACGCACAAATCCCTGTCCTACTGCTCCCATGACTGCCTCCAATCCGGTTATCCTTGTCGCTTTGATGTAGTTTTCAAAACTACCATGTATGAATATAACGATTTTTGTAGAAAAAAGAAAGCAACAAAAAAGACTTGATGTACAAAAACCATACATCAAGTCAAAAATGTACTAAAATTAATCTGTTCTAATTCTTCTTTCAGGGAATACTTCATACCGCGTTCTATCCACTCGTCAATCGTTCCCTGCACGACATACTTACATATATTTGTAACCCTGCGTTTATCCGGTACCTTTCCCTCTCTGCCTTGAGACTGTATATCTACCCAATGCCTTATAATAATTTCCGTTGCACTCCGTACATATCCGTAAAGCTCATCCTTCTTACCGGAAGCAAACAGGTGCTTTGCTATCTTGTGATTTTCGTCGAGAAATTCAAAAATATCAACGGTTGCCGCTTCTAATGAAACTCCTTCATCCAATTCCATTATAATTCGTTGAATTTCCCGCTCTAATATATCGGTTATTATATTATAGGTATCTTCGTAATAATAGTAAAAGGTATTTCGGGTTAATCCGCATTCCTCTACAATATCCTTTACCATAACCTTTTCGAAGTTGCGTTCATTCAATAATTTTACAAATGCTGTCTCTATTGCATTCTTGGTAATCTGTTGCTTCAATGAATTCTACCTGCCTGTCTTTCATTGTAATAGAATCCTATATATTTTAGCTTGTTTGCTGTTCCTTGTCAATTAACTCTAGTGCCATATCTACCATTCGTCCCCAGCCCTTTGCCTTAATCACATCCGAATACAATTCTCCTCCATAATAGAGATAGAACCACTCCCGCTCCTCTACACTCGGATTCACATTGCCGGTTTCTTCTATCATATCCTCTGTGACTCTGGTATGAAATTCCAGAAACTCCTGCATAAAATCCTGAAATTCCAAATCTATCAACCGGTTAAAATCCTCCCGGTATTCCTGTGTTTGTCTGTGTGCTGAAAAACGCTTCTTTAATTCTTCTTTTCCCGGTCTGTTCATATTGTTTTATCTCCTTATGCAATTTCCATTCCCCAGCAAATCAGCCACAAAATAAACAGATGTGCCGGATAAAAGATATAAAATACCCATTTTAACTTCCAGCCCCTTGTTCCGTTGTAGCATGAAATCGGAATCAAAATTAAAAACGCTGCCATTTCCAAAAAGCTGCTGAATACCAATACGATACAACTAACGGCTGTTGCAAGAATCCGATTCTTTCGTAACAGATACATCATAACAATTGCCAGTATTCCCACTGCATCATAGTCCGTATGCAGCAAATATGCAGCTATCATTCCAACAATGGTGATACCCATTTCACTTAATACCTGTAACCATTTGGCTATACCCGATGCCTGTATTGCCTGTATCCCGATAATCGTCAACAGACCGATACTCAGTGTAAAGAATACATTTTGATACCCCCATTCCACAAGCTGACCGGACATAATCTGCTCTAGCTTCAGATTAAAGGCAAAATCAAACGGTATTTCGGAAACTGCCGCAAACAACACCAGTCTCAAAAGATATTTCCAACGATTCCGGGTATGCTCCAAGCCTTCAATCAACAGAAAAATGAAAATCGGAAATCCAAGTCTTCCGATGATTCGCATAACCAAATACATAATGGAAATCGGCTCCATGATTCCCTGTACGGAAAATACTTCAATTCCCTGCTGCTGCATCATCCGCTCCAGAATCGTTGCTGCAGTATGGTCTATCAGCATGGTAATAATTGCAATGAGCTTCAAGGTACTTCCGGGTATTCCGGCTTTACGCTCCGGCTTCTTCTCTGCCACCAATGTGTCCATATTGTTCTCCCCTGATAAATTTTATATATGATTTCACCTCATACTACCATATTTGCTTTTTTATTTCAACGAAAGAAGAGGTCTGACCTGCCATCAGACCTCTGACCTCTTCTTCCTCTTTGCTTTATTTATTATCGTGCAACCAAGGCTCCCTGCTCTACGTCAATGGTTACCTGCTGATTCATACCTAACCGGTCACTTAAAATCAGCTTTGCAACCAAGGTTTCCACGTTTTTCTGCAGATACCGCTTTAACGGTCTTGCACCGTATATCGGGTCATATCCATGTTCAATGATATAATCCTTTGCCGTTTCGGTCACAGCAATCTTGATTTCTCTATCCTCCAGCCGTTTATTCAAATCAGTAATCAACAAATCTACAATGCCGCCGATATTTTCCTTTGTCAAAGGCTTGAACATAATTGTTTCATCCAGCCGGTTCAAAAATTCCGGTCTGAAGTGTCCCCGCAGCTCATTCATAACGGCTTCCTGTGCCTCCGGCTTGATATTACCGTTCTCATCAATTCCCTCTAGCAAATACTGGGAACCGATATTAGAGGTCATAATCAGTATCGTATTCTTAAAATCTACGGTCTTACCCTTGGAATCGGTAATACGTCCATCATCCAATACCTGCAACAGCACATTGAATACGTCTGGATGTGCCTTTTCAACCTCATCAAATAATACAACCGAATATGGCTTTCTTCTTACTGCTTCTGTCAACTGTCCACCTTCGTCATAGCCTACATATCCCGGAGGAGCTCCAATCAATCGAGCCACAGAATGCTTCTCCATATACTCACTCATATCAATCCGCACCATATTGGCTTCGTTATCAAACAGACTGGCAGCCAGCGTCTTGGCAAGCTCTGTCTTACCGACACCGGTAGGTCCCAGAAACAGGAAGGAACCTATTGGCTTACTTGGGTCTTTAATGCCTGCTTTGGAACGGATAATAGCCTCGCTTACCAGCTCTACTGCTTCATCCTGTCCAACCACCCGTTTATGCAGCTCATCATCCAGATGCAGGGTCTTATTTCTTTCGCTCTCGGTCAGCTTTGCTACCGGTATTCCTGTCCACCGGGAAATAATCTTAGCAATCTCTTCGTCGGTTACACTTTCATGTACCAGCGTATGCTCCTCTGTCTTTAAGCGTTCTTCTTCCTTTTCCAGCTCCTGCTTTAACTGCGGCAGTCTGCCGTATTGCAGCTCGGCTGCCTTGTTCAAATCATAATTTCTCTGGGCAATCTGAATCTGGTTATTCAACGCTTCAATTTCTTCCCGCAGCTTAGTTACCCGTTCTACCTCCTGCTTTTCCTTTTCCCAGTCTGCCTTGGCATTTGCAAATTTATCCTTTAATTCTGCAAGCTCCTTTTGCAGCTCGGCTAACCGCTCTTTACTTAACCGGTCCTCTTCCTTCTTTAATGCAGCCTCTTCTATCTCTAACTGCATAATCTTTCTGGACATATCATCCAGCTCCATCGGCATAGAGTCTAATTCGGTCTTAATCATGGCACAGGCTTCATCCACTAAGTCAATTGCCTTATCCGGCAGGAATCTGTCTGTAATATACCGGTTGGATAAGGTTGCTGCCGATACTAATGCACCATCCGTAATCTTAACACCATGGAATACTTCGTATCGTTCTTTTAAACCTCTCAGGATGGAAATGGTATCTTCTACGGTTGGCTCATTTACCATTACCGGCTGGAACCGCCGCTCCAATGCCGGGTCTTTTTCAATATACTGCCGGTACTCATCCAAGGTGGTAGCACCGATACAATGAAGCTCACCTCTTGCCAGCATCGGCTTTAACATATTTCCCGCATCCATCGCACCGTCAGTCTTTCCGGCTCCGACAATTGTATGAAGCTCATCTATAAACAGAATAATATTTCCTTCACTCTTCTTTACCTCATCCAATACTGCCTTTAACCGCTCTTCAAATTCTCCTCGATATTTTGCACCGGCTAACAAGGCACCCATGTCCAAGGCATAGACCTGCTTATTCTTTAGTCCGTCCGGAACATCTCCCCGCACAATCCGCTGTGCCAGACCTTCTACCGCTGCCGTTTTACCGACACCCGGCTCACCTATCAATACCGGATTATTTTTGGTCTTTCGTGACAAAATCCGGATAATATTTCGAATCTCCTGGTCTCTGCCGATTACCGGGTCCAGCTTTTGCTGTCTGGCACGCTCCACCAAGTCATATCCGTATTTTGAAAGACTGTCATAGGTTGCCTCCGGATTATCGGATTCTACCTTCTGATTTCCCCGTACGGTCATCAGTACCTTCAAAAATGCATCTCTGGTAATGCCATACTTCTGAAAAATAGTCCGAACTGCTTTGTTTGCCTTCTTAATCATAGCAAGGAAAATGTGTTCCACCGAAATATAGGCATCCCCCATTTGTTTAGACTCATTTTCCGCATCCATTAATGTCATGGTGAACTCCCGGCTCATATATACATCACTGGTGCCTGTAACCTTTGGTCGATATGCAACCGCCCGTTCACATTCACTCGTAAAAGTCTGAAGTTCAATGCCCATTTTTTCTATCATTTTAGAAATCAGGCAATCATCCGTTGTCACCATACTCAACAATAAATGCTCCTGGTCTATTTCCTGGTTGTTGTATTCGTATGCAAGTTTTGAACAGTTTTCAATCACTTCTAACGATTTTTTTGTAAATTTCTCAGCATCCATAACGAAAACCTCCTTCTATCATCACACCGAAGCTTATAACTTCTGTGTCAATCTCATGTTCTATTCCGAATATAACACCATTTATTTCCCATGTCAACAACTTTTTAGCACTCATTTAACAAGAGTGCTAATAATTTTATGAATCAAAGAAAAAAAGCCACGATTCTGTACGAACCATGACTTTCTTTCCTTTTAAGTTACTATGTTTTAGTAGCTGTATCCGCCGCCTGCACCTGCAATAGCAATACCTGCAACAGACATTATAATGAGTGCAATGACTGCTATTACTGTAAGTACTAAACCAACAATACAAAGAATCTTACCAATCTTAGCCTGCTGTGGAACCTCGCCCATTTCCTTAGCCAACTGACCATTCAATACTAATCCGATAATAGCACAAATAAGTCCTATTCCACCACAGCTAAATACAATTGAGCAGATACCTAAAATCAGACATGCAATTGCTTTTCCCGGAGTCTTTTCTCCATCATTCGTTGGTGTTACCTGATTGTTGTCCATGTTCCTTACCTCCATATATAGACAATTTTATTTTATATAAAGCGGTTTAATTCCGCATTATATACATAATCAATCTGCGAGAGTTTTTGTTTTAACTCCTCCGGATTTACTTCCAAGTCCTCACATAATTCCTCCAAAGAACCATAAAAGTCCCGTAGCTTTGTATTTACAACACTTAACAGCATCATAGGCTCTGTCGGAAGCTGTTCCATTGCTTTCATCCTTTCTCTCAGTCCCGTTCTGCCATCGGTACATATGGCTGTGGCTTTGCAACACATTTATATGCCGGGCGAATAATTTTTCCCTGATTAATCAATTCTTCCATACGATGTGCACTCCAGCCTGCCATTCTGGCAATTGCAAAAATCGGAGTATAAAGCTCAGTTGGAAGGTCTAACATACTATACACAAATCCGCTGTAAAAGTCAACATTTGCACTTACACCCTTATAAATCTTTCGCTCCTGTGCAATTACCTCCGGAGCTAAGCGTTCTACCATGGAATATAATTCATATTCCTCTGTCCGATTCTTCTCAATCGATAATTTCTCAACGAATTGCCGGAAAATCTTAGCTCTTGGGTCGGAAATGGAATATACCGCATGTCCCATTCCATATATCAAACCTTGGTGGTCAAAGGCTTTTTTATCTAATAAATCCCGTAAATACTGCTTAATTTCCTCTTCATTCTTCCAGTCCGATACCTTCTGCTTCATGTCTTCAAACATTTTCACAACCTTAATATTGGCACCGCCATGCTTCGGTCCCTTCAAGGAACCTAAGGATGCCGCTATGCAGGAATAGGTATCTGTTCCGGAGGAGGTGACTACGTGTGTCGTAAAGGTCGAATTATTACCTCCGCCATGCTCCGCATGAAGTACCAATGCCAAATCTAAAATTCTGGCTTCCAGTTCTGTATACTGGCTATCTGCACGTAATAAATGCAGAATATTTTCAGCCGTAGATAACTCCGGCTTCGGTACATGGATAAACAGGCTCTGTCCGTCATGATAATGCCGATATGCCTGATAACCGTAGACGGATATAACCGGAACCAGAGCGGTCAACTGTAAGCATTGCCGCAATACATTCGGCAGGGATGTATCGTCTGCCCTGTCATCATATGCATACAGGGTCAGTACACTTCTTGCCAGAGCGTTCATCATATCCCGGCTCGGTGCCTTCATAATAATATCTCTTACAAAGCTGGTCGGCAAAGAACGGTACTCTGCCAACAACTGATTTAACTGTTCCAGCTGCTCCTGCCTCGGAAGCTTTCCAAACAACAGCAGATATAATGTCTCTTCATATCCGAAGCGTTTTTCCTTTATAAATCCGCTGACAATATCTTCAATATCCACACCATGATAATACAGCTTTCCTTCACAAGGAACCATTTCACAATCAACTAATGTATAAGACTGAATCTTAGAAACTTCTGTCAATCCGGTCAATACACCTTTACCATTAATGTCCCGCAGCCCCCGCTTAACATCATATTTCGTATATAATTCCGAATCAATTGTCCCATTCTGACGGCATACCTCTGCCAGGTCAACCAATTCTTTTGTTATATCTGAAAAATTGCCCTGCACACTATCACTCCTTTTTCCATAATCTCATACTAATATTTCGTATATCGTGATTTTGCTTCATTATATCGTGATTTCATCACTCCATGCATTTCATGAAATCACACTTGCAAGCAAGTGATTTCATTTTATTATATCACATTTTTGAGTGTTAGAAAAAGGCATTTGAAAAAAGTTCTCACTTTTTTCACATTTACAAGGGCTCTCAGATTTGTGAAAATACAACTCCGATTTTCTCCTGAATCAGCAAATCTGCCTGTGCATCTCTTGGTGTTGCATCCCGGTTAATCACTACCAGATGTTTGCCGCGGAAATAATCTATTAAGCCTGCTGCCGGATATACTACCAGTGAGGTTCCTCCGATTATCAAAACCTCTGCTTCCCGGATATACTGAACTGACTTCTGTATGGTGTTGGAATTTAGTCCTTCCTCATACAAGACAACATCCGGCTTTACAATTCCTCCGCAGCTACAACGGGGAACACCGTTTGATTTTACAATGTATTCCATATCATAGAATTTATGACATTCTTCACAATAGTTCCGATGAACAGAGCCATGTAATTCTAAGACCTCTTTACTTCCTGCCATCTGATGCAGTCCGTCAATGTTCTGTGTAATGACAGCCCGGACATGTCCCTCCTGCTCTAATTGTGCAAGCCGGATATGTGCCGCATTCGGCTTGGCTTCTGTCATTATCATCTTATCCTTGTAAAATTCAAAGAATTTATCCGGATGCTGCCGATAATAGGTATGACTGATAATCTGTTCCGGCGGATATTCATACTTCTGATTATACAAGCCATCTACACTACGAAAGTCCGGGATTCCGCTTTCTGTCGATACCCCTGCTCCTCCGAAAAATACAACATTCGAGCTTTCCTGTATGATTTCTTTCAGCCTTGCAATCTTTTCATCCATATCCTTTTCCTCTTTTCCCTAGCTTCTTCTTCCTAAAAATATCCGAAGAAGTATCACTACCAACGCAATTACCGCAATTACCGGAAGCAAATACCATGCCGCCATAATTACTACTATTACAACTGCAAGTATCAGTATCGCAATTACCACAGCCAGCAGAATCAGAACCACCTTTGGAATTGCGGTAGAGCCTGAGGTTCTTACCCGCTCGGACTGCGGCTCCTGATATTGATAACGTGCCTGCTCCTTCCGATTGCTTCCTGCATTTGCATCTATGATTGATTTAACGATTAATTGAACCGGACCCAGTTCTTCCATTACCTGTTCCTCGGTATGCCCTTCGGCTATGGATTCACTGATATAGCGGGAATAATACTCTATCGATTCCTGTATTACCTGTGCGGATACTTCTCCCGATAGTCCCTCCTGTAATTTACTAAGAAATTCTGTTTTTGTCATATTCATTCCTCTCTTATTTCTTATTTTGCATTAATCAACATAACCATGTAATCTCCATCCTCATAGGATTGCCATGAAACTGCATTCGCTCCGCCTTCCCGGACTACGAATCCACAATCATACTGAATCGCATCAGAATCCGTCACCATGACCTCAATCGGATTGGTCTGCTTCATTTCGGACAATACATAGCCCTTAAAATCGTTAAAGCTGGAAAATGCTTTTCCTTCCTGATAATAATAGTTCTCCTCCATATCCGTACACTCCGGATAGGCATCCCGATTCCATGTATGGGTCTTTTCCATTACCGCATCACTTACGTTCAAATATACATGAATAGCAGACTGCCCCATATCCGGAACAGGGTCATCCCATGTGGTATCCACATGATACCATTTATCACCTATGTTTACAATGTTCCATGCATGACCGCCATCTTCGGTTGTGCCTACTGCCATGTAGGTATCTATTCCGCTGCACAGAAGAAGTAACTCCATTGCCTCTGCATATCCGTTGCACACAGCAGTTCCCTTTAATAAGGCTCCGGCAGCCGTAAAGGACATTTGTTCCTCTTCTCCCTCCAGAAATCCGTACTTTGTATGGGTAACAATATAATCATGATAAAATACCACCTTTTCATATACATCCTCTGACGGACACGCTTCCATAATCTGCCGAACCTTTACCGCCAACAGCTCTGCGTTTAAGTTGTTTTCAATCTCCTTGTTGTTCACTACCTTTTGGTATGCATAATAATTATCCGACACTTCCAAATCGAAGCGTACCATTTGAACCTCGGCATTTACACTTCGCAATACCGTATATGCGGACACATGTCCAAAGAAACCGTCCAGATTATGATTAATCTGCACCAGTTCATCCTCACTCATACCATTTACATAACAGGAAAATGTATCGTTACCCTTCGTCAGCTCCTCTGTAATTCTCTGGCTCAATTCTTCGGTAGAAGAAATCAGATTCCCCTTATGGAGCTGGGCTGCAAATAAATGCTCTGCCAACAGGAATAATAAAATACAGGTAACAACCGCTAACAGTATCCATAAGCCCCTGCTTTTTTGTTTCATACTCGTACCTCTTTATTATTTTCTTTTATTCGTTATCTTACCATTATCTGTTTCCGATTGCAAATCAGACTCCTTGTAATTGTGACTAAAAACCATAAGTTTTTCTTAATTTTTTCTACAGATTTTTAACTTGTTTAATATATGAATCTTCGCTACAATAGCCTTATGAAATACTACGGAGGATATGACATATGGCTACACAAATCATTGCACATCGAGGTGCCTCCTATCTGGCAAATCACGATAATACCATAGAAGCCTTTCAGCTTGCACTTGACATTCATTCGGATTGTATTGAATTGGATGTCCGTCAAACTCTTGATAAAGTTCTGATTGTATTCCATGATGAACAGATTGCCGGTCTCTCCATCAATGCTCTGACCTATCGACAACTACATGAAATGACTCACACACTGGGATATGCCATTCCAACTCTGGAAGAGGTTCTGGTGCTGTGTCAGCGAAAGGTCCATTTGTTAATTGAATTAAAGGAAGCAGGCTATGAGAAAAAGGTTCTGACACTGGTACAATCCATGTATTCCTATGAAGAATATTCCATTCAGTCCTTCTTAGATATTGTAGTTCGCCGAATTAAGAAAATCGATTCGCAGGTTCATGTCGGATTACTGGTCGGAACCAAAAATACGGATTTCCGCACCCACTTCAATGAATATTTTCCAACCCGCCGTATCAAGGAATGTCATGCAGATTTTGTATCCCCGCATTACCTGCTTGCGACACCGGATTTTGTTCTCCGCATGAAGCGTGCCGGCATTCCGATTTATGTATGGACAGTGGATGAGCCGAAGCTGATTTCACATTATCTGGATTTATCCGTTTCCGGCATTATCACAAATCGTCCGGATGTCGGTCTTTATCTTCGTACCCGCTACGAGCGTGACGAGACTGCCCTTGCTGAACGAAAGGCTAAGACCTATGGCATTCTGACCGGAATCACAAATCATGTATTCCGTACCAAATAATTATAAGCCCGGTTAACTCACTTTATAACATATATGATTATGGATAAGAAAAACGCGACTCCGTTATCCGGAATCGCGTTTTCTTATGTTCTATCTTTTACTCGTTTGACTTAGTATGCAATCTCACCGGTTGCACCATCTGCTGTGTAATAAATCTTGCCTGTCTCCGGCTGTACATATATATTCAATGCCTTAATTGCAGATGCTTTCTTACCGGTTGCTTCTACAACTCTGTTTACAATATCAGCAGTGGATACCTGTGTACCTGCATATTCGATAAATACTTCCTCGGTTGCCTTAGCTGCTCTCTTTGCAGGTGTCTTCTTAGCCTCTGCCTTCTTCTCTGTAGCCTTTACTGCCTTCTTTGCAGGTGCTTTCTTCTCAGCTGCTGCCTTTGGTGCTTCTGCCTTTGCAGGTGCCTTCTT
>DHMX01000010.1 GCA_002406015.1 Lachnospiraceae bacterium UBA4631 | reverse complement strand
GCTTCTTCTTCCGCTTTCCGACGTGCTTCCTCTTCTGCCTTCCGACGAGCCTCTTCCTCTGCCTTTAAGCGGGCAATTTCCTGTTCCTTGCGTTGCTTTATTTCCATACGCTCCTGCTCTTCCAGTTCAGCAAGCTTTCTCCGGACAGCTTCGGCTTTTCTCGCTTCTGCTGCCAGCCGCTCTTCCTCTTCCTGTTTTGCAGCTTCGTATTTTTTCTCATCCTCATCATCCGAGAACTCAATGTCATACATACTCTTAACATTGTTCGGGTCCAATCCCTCCTGTTCTACTGGAATTACATTGATTACATTCCCCTGTTCATCCAGCACCGGATCATCGGTTTCATCCGATTGCTTTGCAAAATCTGCCACCTTCTTTTCCTGTACTGTATCATTTAGAATATCTTCGGATAATCCAAGACCGCCAGAAGGTGTATTCTCCAGATTGCCTTCTGTAAGTCCGAAATTTTCCAGTGTTTCTTCCGGTTGATTTCCGGCTGCCAGTCCGCTGTTTTCTTCTGTTTCTCCCAAAACGCCCTCAAATGTCCGGGCTGCCTCCTGCGGCTCTGCTGCCTTCGGTTCTGTCTTAGGTTCTTCTTTTGGTTCTTCCTTCGGCTTCTCCTCCACAGCATTTGCTGGTGCTGCCTGCTTCTTTTTATTATCTTCATCCGGGTTCCAAGGACGGAACTTCTGGGTAGGCTGAGACTGCGTATTCTTTTTGCTAATACTGCTTGCCTGCATTTCCTGCTCTTTTGCCTGTTTTTCTGCTTTTGCCGCCCGTTCTTTTTCTACTTGTGCTCTAACTGCTGCAATTAATGCCTCTCTCTCATTCATACTCTTCCTTCAGCCGCTCCTTTCTATCTATCTTCCTCTTGCTCTGCTTGTAATTCTTCTGTTTGCTTTTCGTCACGATAGGTTTTTACCATTGCCTGTGTAATGGAATTGGAACCCACCAGATTCATAAGAAACTCATCCAAATCCAACTCCTCATCTACCGTTGGTTCCTGCACAGCCTGTTCCTTCTGTTCCTCTCGTCTTTCTTCTTCTATCAATCGCATCAATTGTTCCAGCCGTTCCTTTGGACTAAGGTCCTCTTCTACCTCATGTAGCTTTGACTGATAGCCTTTTTCTTCTGATGCCTTATCACCAGAGGATTTCTGCAATTCCTCCGCAACTGTCGCTTCTATATTTTCCACCGACTTCATGACAGATTCAATATAAGTAGACACATCCTCTGTTGTGGACAAGCCTTCCTCCATTCCTGCATTGGAAGTATTCTTTTCTGCCGTAAAATCAGCTTCCTGTTCCGATTTCACTTCATCCTTCTGGGTCTTCTTTATTTCGGAATTTTTTTCATGTTTTTTTCCAAATGGCAGTCTCGCTCCAAATCCTTTTGGCTTCTTATCTGCCTCAGAATCTTCTGTCCCATCGTCATCTTCCATTTGCAATATAACCGGAGCCGGAGGATGTACCTTCTTTTCATCCTTTTCCAACTGCTGCTCTTCTAATGCCTGAATTGAGGCATATAGAGTTTCATCCTCTTGTGCCTCCATAATCGGGAATGAAAAGTTGGAATTACTGACTTCATATTCACCTTTTTTCAAAGCTTCTGCCAGACTATAGTATGGTGATTTCCGGAATGCCGCCATTACATGAATGCATTCCTCTTTCATCTTACTCTGCATACCCAAAGACGCATATAGCAATGCAAGCTCAAAGCCCCATTCATCTGAATATTGTTCTTCACAAGCCTGCTCTAAGATTCCTAACAGCTTCTCCGCATCCACTCGCTGTGCCTTTTGAAGCATGTACTGCAAATACAGCTTTCCCGGATCATCCGGCACCGCATAATACACATATATGTCATAATATCTTTTTGCACGTTGGAAATATCCCATCTTCAGATACAGGTGAATCAAATCAAAAATGATTCGATTTCCTTCCGGAGCCATAATATGTGCTTTCACCAAAGCTTCCCGGCTTTCATAAAACCGATTTGTCTCCAGATAGACTTCCCCACAGCACCGCAAAAATTGTGGATTCAAAGACTGGAAGATATCTTCTCCTTCCAAAAGATCTAATGCCTCTCCAAACTGTCTATTTTCAGTAAGCTCTTTTACCCTTGTCACAACCGCATAGCTGATGCCCACTTCATAACACCCCACATTATTTCACTATTTCCAGTTTAACACATTGATTTTTCTTTTACAACAGTAACAACATCTTTTTCATATAACTATTGCTTCTTCTGTATATGCTTAAGCACCCAAATCAGCAAAAATCCCATGATTAATCCACCGATATGAGCTGCATTATCCACGTTTGGTGTAACAAAGCCGCCATAAAGGGATGTAATACACATCATTACCACCTGCCGGACCTTGATTCCCGGTATTTTCCCTTTCCAGAAAATCACCAATGCCAGTAATGCACCACTCAATCCAAAAATAGCACCGGACGCACCGACAGAGCCGCCCAGACCGTTTATTATCTGCATCCCTGCCGAACATACTCCGGCAAAAATTCCTGCTGCCGCATAAACCATACTATAGGTGATATGCCCCAGTGCCGGTTCCAAATACAAACCAAGGATACACAATACCAGCATATTATTCAACAAATGATTCCAGCTTCCATGCAGGAACATACCTGTAAGCAAACGGTATATCTGCCCCTGCTCTTTTATCATATCCCAACGGATAGCTCCTGCATCTATCCATTGCTCATATTGCCCGGTAAACCAAGGAACCGCAAAGCAGATTACATTTACGAGAACCAAAGCTATTGTAACCCATGGTATAGACGCTCCTGTAGGAAAAGCCTGTCTTTGCCTTTGCTTATCCGGAGCTTCAAATAGTTGCTGTAAGCCATCAAATTCAGCAGGCTGATTTTCATAGCAATAAAGCCTTTGTTCCGTCTCGTCAAACAGCCAGACTCCCGTACATTCGCTCACCAGCTCTCTTAACGCCTGAGAAAAATCCGAATTCTGCATATAAAAAACCGTCATTTGCCGAATCTCGGCATCTGTCCCGCTCCGATAAGCCGCTGCAACCGTCTCCCTGATTTGCTTAAGCTGCTGCACTGACACTTCCTGCTCTATTATCTGTACTATATAGCACACCTCGGTTGTCTGGCGGACAAACAGCTTCACTGCTCCCCCGCCCGCCTGCTGATAGCCTCGCTCCCGCAAGCCTTGAACATACGCTTCTCTCATCAGCCCTGCCTCTAATTCTTTCTCGTTTCCTGCTTTGACGGCTTATTGCGTATCGGCTTCTGCAGCCAGTACCGAAAACAGCTCCATCGGATTATCTATAATCACATCTGCTCCGGCTTGCTCCAGTACATCCCGGTCCCGGAAGCCCCACGTAACCCCTACGCATGGAAGCCCCGAATTATGGGCAGTCGCAACATCCACATCCGAATCCCCTACATATATGGTCTTTTCCTTTACACAATGTAATTCCTCCATAGCCTTATAGACGCAATCCGGTGCCGGCTTCTTACGCACATTTGCCGATTCTCCGATTGCTACATCTATAACCTCTCGGAAATAGTCTTCCTTTAATTCCTTGACTGCCGCATCAAATTTATTTGACACAATGCCGGTACTATATTTTTTTGCTTTTAGCTCCTGTAAGAGTTCCATGATTCCGGGATAAGGAGCCGTATTATCCTTTAAATGCTCTGAATAGTATTTCCGGAACGTATCTAAGCAGCCTTGATAATCCGGATTAGAAATTCCTTCCGGAATTACCCGTTCTATCAGCTTTGCCACTCCGTTTCCTACCGCCATCCGGACCTCTTCTAATGTTTTTTGCGGATAGCCGTACTCCTCCAATGCGTAATTGGTGGCATTTTTCAAATCCACCAATGTATTCAACAAAGTTCCGTCTAAGTCAAAAATTACAGTTGTTGCTTTGAACTTCATATCTTATGCATCCTTTCCAAGTTATTATCCCTATTATACTATTCCATGTCCGAAATCACAATCCCATGCCTATTTGTTCTCACGATACATTGCCTGTGATACTGCCTGCTTCCACCCGCATATCTTTTCATTTCGCTGCCGCAGCTCCAGCTTCGGCAAAAATTCTTTTCCCTGCTTCCAGTTTCCTTTTATTTCTTCTAAGCTGTCATAATATCCTACTGCCAGACCCGCCAGATACGCTGCTCCCAATGCCGTTGTTTCAATGCATTGCGGGCGGGAAATTCTGGTCTGGAGTATGTCTGCCTGAAACTGCATCAAAAACTGATTTGCACTTGCTCCTCCGTCTACCTTCAGACATTCCAGACTACGGATGCCTGCTTCCTGCTCCATCAGGTCTACTACATCATAGGTCTGATATGCCAATGCTTCCAGCACCGCCCGCACAATGTGCTTCCGGTTGGTTCCCCTTGTAAGTCCTGTCAAAATACCTCTGGCATACGGGTCCCAGTACGGTGCTCCAAGTCCAACAAAGGCAGGAACCATATATACTCCGTTGGTATCTGCAACCGATTCGGCAATCTGCTCCGATTCGGCAGCATTCCGAATCAATCCCATTTCATCTCTCAGCCATTGTATCGCCGCTCCGGCTACAAATACAGAGCCTTCCAACGCATATGTCATAGTACCATCTAAGCCCCACGCAATTGTCGTCAACAAGCCTTGCTTTGAAAATACCGGTTCTTCTCCTACATTCATCAACAGAAATCCGCCGGTTCCGTATGTGTTTTTAATCATGCCCCGTTCAAAGCATGCCTGTCCGAACAAGGAAGCCTGCTGGTCTCCGGCAACTCCCGCTATCGGTATCGGTCCTCCGAAAATAGAGCTGTCCGTTTCTCCGTATCTTGCACTGGAGTCATATACTGTCGGCAAGATTTCCTCCGGTATATCCAGCAATTGCAAAAGCTCTTTATCCCATTTCTTTTCCCGGATATTAAACAGCATGGTTCTTGCTGCATTGGTATAATCTGTAGCATGTACCTTTCCCTTCGTTAGCTTCCAGATTAACCACGTATCAACAGTTCCAAATAAGATTTTTCCCTGCTTCGCCGCCTCCCGCACACCTTCAACATGATTTAAAATCCATTGGATTTTGGTTGCAGAAAAGTAGGCATCTATTTTCAATCCGGTCTTTTGATGAATCGTGTCTCCATATCCCTGAATTTCCAGTTTGTCACAAATATCTGCTGTCCGGCGGCATTGCCACACGATTGCAGGATATACCGGTTCGCCGGTTTCCCGATTCCACAAAATCGTTGTTTCTCTCTGATTCGTAATTCCCATTGCCGCAATTGCTTCATAGCCGACACCGATTTTCTCCATGGCTTCTCTTGCCACACCCATTTGTGTAGACCAGATTTCCAATGGGTCATGTTCCACCCAGCCCGGCTGCGGATAGTATTGTTGAAATTCTTTTTGGGCAACACTTGCAATATTTCCTTCTTTATCAAAAATAATACATCTGGAACTGGTTGTACCCTGATCCAACGCCATCAAATATGATTGCATTTTTTCACTCCTTCATATCATTCCATAATACAAAAGGGCGATGTCAACCACCTGCCCTTTTGTATATCCATTTCATTTAATTATCTTACTCTTATGACTCAAAGATATTTTGAACCTTTTCGATTACAACCTCTTTCATATCGCCTCTGGTCTTTTCATATTGCAATGCTGACTCCAAGGTCTGAAGAAGTTCCATACGGGCATCCGGATCAATGTCCTTAATGTATTCTTTGATTACAACATCCTTCATATCCTTTACGGTTGACTTCGTTGCCATCTTCTCTAACATTTCTTCATAATTAAATCCAAGGTCATTCTTAATCTCTGCTTCTTTTCTTCCGCAGACATCACATTCCGCATCACTTACCTTGTTAATGCAGCCGCATACGCATGTCCAAATCATGCCGTTTGACTGATATTTTACTACTGCATCAATTCCACGCTTTTTCTTCAGACTTTCTAATCTGCGGTAGGTCAGTGTGGTGCTAATCGGAAGCTCTTCACAGGTTACTACCTTTCTGGAGGTCACGTATTTACGAACAATGATTTTTGCATCCTTAATCATTTTAACTTCACGTTCTTTTACGTCACATTCAATCCAGTCAGCTTCCAGCTGTGCAACATTGTTACGCTCGAAGGTAAAGTCCATATCCCGGAGCACAACCTTCTCATCATAATATGTAGTTAATTCCACATCTGCACGAATTGCACGAATTTCTTCATTACGATAATTCATAAATACCGGTGAGATTCTGGTCATATGCTTGTCTGCACGAATCCGAACCTGTACCGGACGAAGCAGCATCTTCGTATAATAGTTGGTAACATACAAATCCTGATGTACGCCCTCATACTTCCGATTTTCCTTCTCCTTCACCTTAACTGCGGTTCCGGTTGCAATAATACCAATGGTATTATTTGTAAGACTGCTTGTTAATTCATTGTAACGAAGGGTTATACCGATAACTGCATTCGCACCCTTCTTTTTTGCCTCCTCCTCCATCATGCTCACAGCGGTCTGATGTACCTGTGACAGCTTCTTTGTCAGTGCCTTACTTTCCTTTGCATCCATCTCGGAATTTCCCGAAAACTCCTGAAAGAACTTTGCTGTCAATGCGGTCTGACCGCTTACAAGTCCCAGATATTCGGTAATCTCAAAGCCTTCAATGTCTGAACCGGTTGTCATAATTATATTTTCCATCATATTCCTCCCCATAATTGCCAAATTCATTGTTAAAATTATAGCATAATATACAACCAAATCCAATGCCCTTTTTACACATTTTAAGCAGTTTGACGATTTGCACAACTTATTTTATGCACAATGCCTTTCTGCAATCATATTTCTATCTGTATTTGTTATAATTTACCAAAAATTAAGGATTGATGATTTCTGATTGTTTCATTATAATAGCTATAAAAATAACAGCTACAAACAAAAACAACAGACCAATCAAGGCAGAATCGAGGATAATTTATGATTATTGATTTTCATACACACATTTTCCCGGAAGCAATTGCACAAAGAACGATAGAAAAGCTGGCAACTGCTGCCAATATCAAAGCTCACAGTGACGGAACCCTGACCGGATTAAAGGCTTCCATGCAGAAAGCCGGTGTGGATTATTCTGTTATTTTACCGGTTGTAACAAAGCCTTCGCAATTTCAATCCGTCAATCATTATGCTGCATCCATCAACGGACATGATTCCATTCTGTCCTTTGGCGGGATTCATCCTGACAACGAAGATATTCCACAGTGCCTATCCTTTATCCGTGATTTAGGATTATCCGGCATCAAGCTGCACCCGGATTATCAACGTGTCCACATAAATGACCCGCGGTATTTGGAAATCATTACGCAAGCCGTCAATCTCGGACTCATCGTTACGATTCATGCCGGTATTGATGTAGGGCTTCCGTCCGAGGTTCACTGTCCTCCGGATGAAGCAATCCAGATGTTGACCTATGTAAAACAGCACGCAAACCATCCGGAACACGCAAAAATTATATTGGCACACACCGGTGGCTGGAAGCAGTGGGATGCTGTTGAAGAACTCTTAGTCGGTAAGCCTGTTTATTTTGACCTTGCTTATACCTTTGGGTTCATCTCCAGTGAACAACTGCTCCGCATCATTCAAAACCATGGTGCCAATCGTATTTTATTTGCTACGGATTCCCCATGGAATGACCAGGCACATGATATTCAGGCACTTCGGGAACTCGGTCTTGCCCCCGCAGAGGAGGCTGCCATTTTAGGTGGCAATGCCGCCAGACTCCTTGGCTTATAACTGCTTAGCTTCTGTAACATCCGCCGGCACCTGCCGATTGCTGCCTTGCATTACATTTCGTTTTACAAATTCCTTGCGGATGGTATTCATTACCATCCGTTTGTTTCCGCTCCATTCCGGTGCTATCAGTGTTCGCTTATCCCCATCTCCTGTTATACGATGAATCACCATTTCTTTCGGCAGATGCCGGATACACGCTTCCAGAATATCAATATATTCTTCTAACGTAAGCGTTGTGAACTTTTCCTTTCGGTATTCCTCTGCCAAGTCCGTTCCCTCCAGAACATGAAGCAGTTGTAATTTAATCCCCTGCGTGCCTGTATTTCCTACATAGGAAACGGTTTCCAGCATTTGTTCAACCGATTCTCCCGGAAGCCCTAAAATAACATGGGTTATCACATCCAGCTTCCGTTTCTTTAACTCGGAAACAGCTTCATCATAGGTATGCAGGTCATAGCCGCGTCGGATATAAGCTGCCGTTTGCGGATGAATCGTCTGCAAGCCCAACTCTATCCATACCGGTTTTTGCTGATTGATTCGTTCTAGGAGCTTCAGCATATCCACATCTAAGCAATCCGGTCTGGTTGCTATTGACAGCAGATAAACCTCCGAATCCTCTGCTGCCTGTCGAAACATGGGTTCCAGTTCTTCTACCGTACCGTAAGTATTGGTAAACGCCTGAAAGTATGCAATATATCCATATTTCTCCTTCGGAAGCTTCCGGCTGACACGCTCCTTTGCCATTACCAGCTGCTCTTTTATGGTAAGACTGCGGTTCGCTGCAAATTCCCCGGAGCCGGCTCCGCTGCAAAAGATACAGCCCCGACTGCCGCAGGTCCCATCCCGATTGGGACAGGTCCTTCCGGCATCCAGGGCTATCTTATATAACTTTCTTCCGTATGTTATTTTCAGATAATCACTCAGATTATTATACCACATACCTATTGCTCTTCTACGGATTTAATTTCTCCAATATCAATAACGGTCAAATCCTGCTCATTTGCCTCTAAGCTGGTAAGCAATGCATCTGCCGTGTCCAGACTCGTTAAGCAATACACACCGGTTTCAATTGCATGACGGCGGATAATAAATCCATCCTTACTATGTTCAACTCCCTGTGACGGTGTATCGATAATTAAATCAATCTCATGGCTTAAAATTAAGTCCAGCAGATTCGGTGAAGGCTCCTCCACCTTATTAATTACCTGTGCAGGAACTCCATGCTCATTCAGCACTCTTGCTGTACTCTTGGTGGAATGAATCTCATATCCCAGTGCGGCAAATCGTTTTCCGATTTCAATCGCATCTAACTTATCCGAATCCTTTACGGTCAGAATCATCTTCTTATGCTTCGGCAACCGAACTCCGGCTCCCAAAAACGCCTTATACAATGCTTCATTAAAGTCCTTAGAAATTCCCAGACACTCACCGGTTGATTTCATTTCAGGTCCAAGACTGATTTCCGCTCCTCTTAACTTCTCAAACGAGAATACCGGCATTTTAATCGCATAGTATTCGGATTCCGGCTGTAAGCCCGGTGTATATCCCAAATCCTTTAGCTTTGCTCCCGTAATTACACGCGATGCCAAGTCTACAATCGGTATACCCGTTACCTTACTAATATATGGTACGGTACGTGAGGACCTTGGATTTACCTCAATAACATATACCTCGTCCTGATATACGATAAACTGAATATTAATCAAGCCGATTACATGCAAGCTCTTTGCAAGCTTTCTGGTATATTCCGTAATGACGCGTTTAATCTTATCCGGCAATCCAGCAGGATATACAGAAATACTGTCTCCCGAATGAATACCTGCCCGTTCCACATGCTCCATGATACCCGGAATCACAATATCTTCTCCGTCACAGACCGCATCAACCTCTACCTCTTTACCCATAAGGTATTTATCAACCAGAATCGGATGCTCCTGCACGTTACGGTTAATGACATCCATAAATTCGATAATATCCTTATCGGCAATTGCAATCTGCATACCTGCACCGCCTAATACATAGGACGGACGAACCAATACCGGATAACCAAGCTCATGTGCTGCCTCCAGTGCTTCTTCACACGTAAATACGGTTTTACCCGCCGGTCTTGGGATACAGCATTCTTCCAGAATCTCATCAAACAGCTCACGGTCTTCTGCCGCATCTACATTTTCTGCACTGGTTCCTAAAATGTTAACACCCATTTTCAAAAGTGCTTCGGTCAGCTTAATTGCGGTCTGTCCGCCAAACTGCACAACCGCACCGTCCGGCTTCTCCAGATTTACAATGGATTCCACATCCTCCGGTGTCAACGGTTCAAAATACAGCTTATCCGCAATGTCGAAGTCCGTACTTACGGTTTCCGGATTATTATTTACAATAATAGTCTCATAGCCTTGTGCTTTTAACGCCCATGTTGCATGTACGGAGCAGAAATCAAATTCAATTCCCTGTCCGATTCGAATCGGACCGGAGCCAAGAACCATAATCTTCTTCTTTGTATGGTCTTCTTCTACTTCATTTATGCCGTCATAGCAGGAATAATAATACGGAGTCGTTGCCTCAAACTCAGCCGCACACGTATCTACAATCTTATAAGCGGCATGGATTCCCATCTGATACCGCAGCTCTTTGATTTCACTTTCGGTCTTTCCAATGATTTGTGCGATAACCTTATCCGGAAATTCCATACGCTTTGCTTCCCGCATCAGTTCTTCGTCAATTACCTCAGCATCCTTTAACCGCTTTTCCATTTTTACAAGATTCGCAATCTTATCCAGGAACCAGATGTCTACCTTGGTAATTGCATGAATTTCTCCCAATGAAATTCCTCTCCGGATTGCTTCCGCAATCACGAAAATACGGCGGTCATCCACCTTATAAAGCCGCTCATGAATCTCCTCTAACGGACGCTTGTCATAGTCAAGATAAATCAAACTGTCTACATGCTGCTCCAGAGAACGCAGGGCTTTCATCAATGCACCTTCAAAATTAGTGCAAATACTCATAACCTCACCGGTTGCCTTCATTTGTGTAGTCAAAGTCCGCTTAGCCTTTATAAATTTATCAAACGGCAGTCTCGGAATCTTGACAACTACATAATCCAAGGTCGGCTCGAAGCTGGCATAGGTCTTTCCTGTTACCGCATTCTTAATCTCATCCAGATTATATCCCAATGCAATCTTTGCTGCTACCTTCGCAATCGGATAACCGGTTGCCTTTGATGCCAATGCAGAAGAACGGCTTACACGCGGATTTACTTCAATTACACAGTATTCAAAGGAATCCGGATTCAACGCAAACTGCACATTACAACCGCCCTTTATATCCAGCTCGCTGATAATATTTAAGGCTGCACTCCGAAGCATCTGATGCTCCTTATCTGCAAGGGTCTGTGACGGTGCCACAACGATACTGTCACCGGTATGCACGCCTACCGGGTCCAGATTTTCCATATTACAAATGGTGATGCAGGTGCCGTTCGCATCCCGCATAACCTCGTACTCAATTTCCTTCCAACCGGCAATGCAGCGTTCTACCAGAACCTGTCCTACTCTGGATAAACGAAGTCCGTTCTCCAGAATATCAACAAATTCCTCTTCATTTGCCGCAATACCGCCGCCGGAGCCTCCCAGTGTATATGCCGGTCTTAATACTGCCGGATAACCAATGGTCTTTACAAATTCCAAACCATCCTCAACCGTTGTTACCACCTGGGAAGGAGCACATGGCTCATGAATCTTCTCCATGGTCTTCTTAAATTCATCCCGGTCCTCTGCCTTTTTAATTGTCTGTGCAGTTGTACCAATCAATCTTACATTATGTTCTTTCAGGAATCCGGACTCCTCTAATTCCATGGCAATATTCAAAGCTGCCTGTCCGCCCAAGGTCGGCAGAACACTATCCGGCTTTTCCTTCATAATTACTTTTTTTACAACATCCGGTGTTAAAGGCTCAATATATACCTTATCTGCAATATCTTTATCCGTCATAATGGTTGCCGGATTTGAATTAATCAAAACTACACAGATGCCTTCTTCCCGTAATGAGCGACAAGCCTGTGTACCGGCATAGTCAAATTCGGCAGCCTGTCCGATTACAATTGGTCCCGAACCAATTACGACAACTTTTTTTATACTCGCAATCTTTGGCATTATTTTGACACCTCCATCATATTCATAAACTCATCAAACAGAAAATCTGTGTCCAACGGACCTGCACAAGCCTCCGGATGGAATTGTACCGTCTGCACATTCTTACCCAGATAGTGAACACCTTCTACCGTACCATCATTTACATTTACATAGCTTACTTCTGCAACCTCCCGATCCAGAGAGCTTTCCTTTACCATGTAACCATGATTCTGTGTTGATATATATACCTTTCCTGTTTTCAAGGAACGAACCGGATGATTTGCTCCTCGATGTCCGTATTTCATCTTCTCGGTATCACCGCCATTTGCCAATGCCAGAAGCTGATGTCCCAGACAAATTGCAAAAATCGGAATTTCTGTTGCAAATAATTTCTTAATTTCTTCAATTGTACGTGTACAGCTCTTCGGGTCTCCAGGGCCGTTTGTCAGCATAATGCCGTCCGGCTGTTCTGCCAGAATCTCTTCTGCCGGAGTCTCTGCCGGATATAAGGTCACCTCGCAGCCTCTCTTTTGTAAGGAACGAATAATATTCTTCTTCACACCCAAATCAATCATAGCAACCCGATACACTTGTGTACCCTCTGCCGGATATACCTTCTTTTCCTTACAGGTTACTTCTGCTACCACATGACCGATTTTAAATGCCCGTATCCGCGGCAGAACCTCTTCCAAGGAATAATTCTCATCGGTTGTAATCATACCATTCATAGTACCTTTTTCCCGCAGAATCTTTGTCAACGCTCTGGTATCAATACCTTCAATACCTGTAATATTATTTTTTTCCAAATACTGTTCAAGGGTTCCTTCACATCTGAAATTACTAGGAAGTTTTGCGATTTCACGAACGATAAAGCCAGATTGCCATGGACGGTCAGCCTCAGCATCCTCCATGCAAATACCATAATTACCAATCAACGGATATGTCATACATACTGCCTGTCCTGCATACGAGGGGTCGGTCAATACTTCTAAATAGCCGGTCATGGATGTATTAAATACGATTTCACTAATAATTTCCCGGGTTGCTCCAACACTTTTCCCGGTAAATACGGTGCCATCTTCCAGAATAAGAAAAGCTTTCATGTTTCCACCTGTTCCTTTCGATTTTTCGGTTTTTCCCAAAAAAAAAAGACTAATCCGCCCTATCACTTCACATATTACGGTAAAAGCCATAGGCCTAATCTTTTCCTGGCAGTCCTTAAATTGATAAAAGTTTAACACAAGCCTCCACTTATTTCAAGACCCTTTTCAACATTATTTTTATTCTCTGCGACATTTCTCTATTTTTCAGCCTCCTGCTTCTGCCGTACCCGCTCATCCCGCTCCGCTTTGGAATAAATACAGCCGCAATAATCCTGCCGATATAGCTGATATTCCTGTGACAGCTCTATGGAACGCTTGTAGCCGTTCTTCTTTTTAAAATCCGATACCAGATAGGCAATTCCATATTCCCCTGCCAGACGTTCTCCTATCTCATTTAACCAGTCTGCACGCTTATACGGACTAATGGACAATGTTGTCGTAAAATAATCATAGCCCTCCTGTTCACACTTAATTGCAGTCTGACGCAGCCGCTGTTCATAACATCGGTAACAGCGTCCGCCTCCTTCCGGCTCTGATTCCAGCCCCTTCGCAAGCTGTAAAAATTCTTCCGGGCAATAAACACCCACTTCGACTGTGACCGGATATTTTGTTGGGAAATTCTGCACAAATCGTTTCAGCTCTTTTACCCGCTTGTCAAATTCTTCAATTGGTGCTATATTGGGATTATAAAAAAACAATGTAATTTTGAAAAAATTTGATAAATATTCCAGCACGTAACTACTGCAAGGAGCACAGCATACGTGGAGTAATAAAGATGGCACTTGCTGAGTTTTTGTGATTTCTTCTATTTTTTTATCAAGTTTTTGTTGAAAATTTTCATTATTTTTCACTTTTTTGTCTCCTTTATGGAATATAACGAATTTATATTGTGTTTTGTGTGGCAAAACTCGATACTTTTATTGATATTTGCCAATTGACTTTGTTCATAATATACAATATACTAATATCAAAGAAGTGGCAAGAGGATTTTCATGATACTTGCACTGGATTTACAATAACTAATTCATAGGAGGTAACAGCTATGACCGTTGATGAAGCAGTAAAAAAATATAAACTTGAACCATTGAACGTTTATACTGCAAAAGCAAAAGCAAAAGAATTAAACGTTGATGAAGTTTTATATATGAATGTGCAGAAAAATAAGTATGCTTATATTGTAAAAGATGGGGCTCGTGGTTTTGTACTGTATCAGGACGAGAAAAGCTTATACACAAAGATGTATAAGGGCTTAAAGATGACTCCTTTACAACCATAGTACATATCTTACATTCGATAAGATTACATATAACAAGAGATTATGTATATAATCTCTTGTTTTTTATTTATTGTTTTGGTTTTTGTTTATGCGAACAACATACAAAAGTCTTCAATCACAACCACCGGCTTAGC
>DHMX01000031.1 GCA_002406015.1 Lachnospiraceae bacterium UBA4631 | reverse complement strand
TATTACAAGTTCGAGGGTAACAATACCAGTGGAAGTCACAAGCTTAATTCCGCAATTGCACAGGCATATTACGCAAAGAAGCAGGGCTTAAAGGGTGTTACCACAGAAACCGGAGCCGGACAATGGGGAACCGCACTGTCTATGGCTTGTGCATACTTTGGTCTGGATTGTAAGGTATATATGGTAAAGGTATCCTATGAGCAGAAGCCGTTCCGCCGCGAGGTTATGAGAACCTATGGTGCCAGTGTAACACCGTCACCATCTGAGACAACCGAGGTAGGTAAGAAGATTCTGCTTGCACATCCGGGAACCACCGGAAGCTTAGGCTGTGCGATTTCAGAGGCAGTAGAAGTAGCAACCACACATGAGGGCTACCGCTATGTATTAGGTAGTGTATTAAATCAGGTTTTATTACATCAGTCCGTAATTGGTCTGGAAGCAAAGGCAGCATTGGATAAATATGGCGTGAAGCCGGATATTATCATCGGCTGTGCCGGAGGCGGTTCAAATCTGGGCGGTTTGATTTCTCCGTTTATGGGTGAGAAGCTAAGAGGCGAAGCCGATTATCGGTTTATCGCAGTTGAACCTGCATCCTGCCCAAGCTTTACCAGAGGTAAATTTGCATATGACTTCTGTGATACCGGTATGATTTGCCCGTTGGCAAAGATGTATACCTTAGGAAGCAGCTTCATTCCTTCTGCAAACCATGCAGGCGGACTTCGGTTCCATGGAATGAGCAGCATTTTATCACAACTGTATCATGACGGATACATGGAAGCAGTAGCAGTCGAGCAGACCTCTGTATTCCAGGCGGCTGAACAGTTCGCAAGAACCGAAGGAATCCTCCCGGCACCGGAGAGCAGCCATGCGATTCGGGCAGCCATTGATGAGGCATTAAAGTGTAAGGAAACCGGAGAGGAAAAGACCATTCTCTTTGGTTTAACCGGTACCGGTTATTTTGATATGGTAGCCTATGAGAAGTTTCATGACGGTCAGATGACAGATTATATTCCGACCGATGAGGACTTAAAGCCGGGCTTTGACGGAATCCCAAAGTTTCCGGGAAATGAATTTTAGTCAGAACTGTAAAAAACGTAAGAAAAAAGACAGATTATAGGTAAGATGTACCAATAGCTTTGGTAAAAAGTTACAAAAACAACCAAAGCTATTGGCTTTTTTGTTTAAAAATGATATAATAATGCAACATGATGGTAAAAGAAATTAAGGGGAAAGGATAGGACTACAGGGCAGATTCTTTTACCAAATAGCTGCTGTAGGGGAGTTAATTCCACAATAAGGTTAAATATTATGAAGATGAGAGCCAAAATTATAATGATAGTGTTAATTCCGCTGTTATTGACAGGAGCAATTACCATTATCATCAGTAACGTAAGAATTGGAAATGTTGTAACCGAGAATATTGAAAACGGTCTGCGAGGAGCAGCAACGGCGGTAAGAGGTACCATTCAGAATGCAGATGTCGGAGAATTTTATGTAAATGAAGACGGAAATCTGTACAAGGGAAACTTTAACGTAACCGAGCATACAGAGCTTGCGGATGAGATTCAGAAGACTACAGACATGGATATTACCGTATTCTACGGAGATACCCGGTATATGACTTCTATCTGTAATGAGGATGGCAGCCGGTTGATAGGCACCAAGGCAAGTGATGTGGTGGTAGACGAGGTACTGAAGAAGGGGAATGATTACTTTGCCAGAAATGTAGATGTGCAGGGAAGAGCCTATTTTGGCTACTATGTTCCGTTCTATGGAGAAGACGGTACGGTAGAGGGTATGATTTTTGCCGGTATGCCGCAGGCAGATGCAAGAGCGGAGATTATGAAGATTATCTCCATACTGGTAATTATACTGGTTGCAATGGGTGTGATTTGCTGCACGCTGTTGGTTGTAGAGGTAACGAGTTTGACACGGGCATTGCATAAGGGTACCGGAGCCTTGGAAGAGGTTGCAGATGGAAAGTTAAATGGTGATTTGGATGATAAAATCACACAGCGGAAGGACGAAATCGGACATATCAGCCGTTCCATTGCAAAATTAAAGGCACAGCAGGCAGAGATTATACGAACCATGAAGGAGCAGAGTGATGCATTGAGCCAGTCATCTGCATACTTAAGTGATAAGACTGCGGAGACCACCAATACTGTAGCACAGGTTGAAAAAGCAGTAGAAGAGGTTGCAGAAGGTGCATCCAGTCAGGCAGAGGAGACACAGACCGCAACGGATAATGTAATTCTCATGGGAGATATGGTATCCGACACAGCCAGAGAAGTAGAGAGTATGTACAGCAATGCACAGAATATCCATACATTAGGACAAGAGGCATTTGATACCCTGCATGAATTAAATGAGATTAATCAGCAGGCAAGTGAGTCTATACAGGTAATATATGAGCAGACCAACATGACGAATGAATCGGTGCAGAAGATTAAAGAAGCAACCGGCTTGATTACCGCAATTGCCGCAGAAACGAACCTGTTATCCCTGAATGCTTCTATTGAGGCAGCCAGAGCAGGAGAGCAGGGACGGGGCTTTGCCGTAGTAGCAGCACAGATTCAGCAGCTTGCAGACCAGTCCAATGCTTCCGCAAAGCACATTGAAGAAATTATTTCTTACCTGATTTCGGATTCCGGAAAAGCAGTTAAGACCATGGAAGTCGTAAAGGACATTATGGAGAAGCAGAATGAAAATGTACAGCAGACGGATGAACGCTTCAAGAAGGTTATCGCAGGTATAGAGGAATCCTTACAGGCAATTGAGCGTATTACGGAAAAGACCGAGCAATTGGATAAGACCAGAAGCAGCGTAATTGATTCCGTACAGAGCTTGTCTGCAATTGCAGAAGAAAATGCAGCCAGTACAGAAGAAACCTTTGCATCCATTACGGAAATCAGCAGTATCATAGAAGGTATTTCTTCAGAGGCAGAAGGCTTAAAGCGAATTGCGGATGATATAGATAGCAGTATGAGTATCTTTGAACTGTAATACAAACTGTAGTACGAAATCATAACAAGTACATAAAGGTTGCAGGAATGCATAAAAGGAGAAGCCCGGATTTATAAATCCGGGCTTCTCCTTTTCTCTGTCGGGCTTGCTGTCAAGCCTTGTTATTTCAGTATTTCAAACCTTTAGAATATTTGAATTACCTTAATTTGCTTCTGTAGTATCTTCCGTAGCTGCTTCGGTATCCGCTTCTGAATCGGTTGAGGAAGCCTCTGTGGTGCTTAGATAGTTCAGGTTACCTTTCAAATCTGTAACCTCATAAGCATTTTCTAATAAAGCATCAATATAAGTTCCGACTTCATCAGACGATAGTGTAGAAGAAATACTGTCCAGACAGGTATCATCATAGGTGCGGCTGACAAACTTCAAAACATAGCATACACCGGTACTCTCAGACTGGATAACGGTCATATCCCCTTCTTTCCGGGATTCATCGGACAACCATGCACTAAAATCTGCATTGGCACTGGAGCAGGTTACATTTTCGGTTAATGAATATTCGGAATCCGTAGATTCATAATTGCTCTTGGTATCATCGGTAGCAAATTCTGCACATAAGGTTTCGAAGTCTTCTCCGTCCTTTAACCGTTCTAACATTTCATTTGCCAGAATATAAGCAGGACTTTCTTCATTTGTAGCTGTTGTATTGTCGGTAGCATCTGTTGAGTTGTCAGCGGTTTCTGTAGTGCTGTCAGTATCTTCTGTACTGCTATTCGTTTCTGTAGTGCTATTAGCATCTTCTGTACTGCTGGTTGCCTCTGTGGTACTATCGGCATCTTCTGTACTGTTAGTAGCTTCTGTGGTGCTGTCAGCATCTTCGCTGCTGCTATTTGCATCGGTAGTAGTATTAGCAGCCTCGGTAGTACTGCCCGGTGTATTTTCGTCACTGCCTGTAACCTCTGTGGCATCCGGAAGTGCTGTATCCGCTGCATAGACAGAAGGGTCAAAAGCAAAGCTGTAATAAGAAACCTTATCATAATCTGCCTTGTGTGCTTCATAATAAGCAGCTACAGTTGCGTCATCCGGTGTATGATCCTCTAACAGCTTATCATAGTAAGCTCTTGCGTAATAGCTCTGCTCCATAAACGGCTTTACATTAGAGATGGTAGCGTAATCACCAAAAGACGCTTTAAAATACTGGGCTAAGGTCTGGTTTGCGTTCTTAGCGGTCTCTTTTGCAGTGGTGATATAGTTATTATAATCTTCGGTTGTATCATATTCAAAACCGTTTGCTTTCGCATCGTCAATCAAAGCATATTCCTGACGAAGCTGTTCACAGGTCGTTTGTTCAAAATAATCCTTCCATGTCATAGTCTCGGAATACTGCTGCTCGTCTAACGGCTTCTCGGTATCCAATCCCATATAAGACAGGAAATAGGAATAAGAGCTGATATAGTTGCTGACTGAGGTATTGTAGTAGTATTCATATTCCAATTGCGTTAACTGGTGGTCGCCGATGCTGACATATGGCTCCGTTGTTGCTGTGTGAACATCAACAAACCGGGTGACCCCAAAATAAGCAGATGTTCCAACCAGTGCGGCAAGAAGGGCGAATCCGACAATCCGAAGGGTCAGCTTCTCTCGTTTTTCCTTTTCTGCTGCCTTCCGGCGAGCCTCCATCTTGCGGTCGTATTTTGTCTTGGGCTTTTCTTGTTCCGTAACTTTCTTACTCATAGTTCTTCTCCTTCATCTATATAAGTTTTACCCAGTATGACTGATAAATGTGTTAAAAATGTGATTCGGCTTTCGGAAGCCAGATTTTTAATGTCTGAACCAGCTTTCGCTTATCTTCATCGGACAGCTTCTGTGTCAGAGCCGCTAACTCATAATCAAGGGCGGTAGATTCATAATCGGAATGAATGCTTCCGATTAATGCGTCCAGAGAAACGTGAGTCAGCTCTGCATAGTACATCAGCAAACGCAGGGTCATGGCACTGCGGTTATTCTCAACATTGCTGATATAGCCGGGCGTTACGTTTAGGGCTTCGGCAACCTGATTTTGGGTCAGACCGTTTTCAATCCGCAGCTCCTTTACCTTCTTTCCGAGATTGGCATAAAAATCATCCATGTTTTAACACTCCTTATAGGCATATCATTGGACATTCCGAAAAATGTGCCATACGTGGTTAATTATACAATGAATAGATAAGAAAATAAAGTATTTCTTTAAGCATAGGTAGAAATAATAGGATAGAAAAAACACAGGGCAAAAAAGGAAAGAAAACAATAAAAGAAAATAAAATGTTTTATTCGGATTCAAAATGGTTTATAATAGGAAAAATTAATACAGAAAACTCTGAGGAGAAACGAGGAAGCAGGAATGAAAAAAACACAGAATATGGAACGAAATTTAACAATGGTTATGGATTTCTATGAGCTAACCATGAGTAACGGTTATTTTCTGGATCAGGACAAGGATACAAGAGTTGCCTTTGATGTATTCTATCGGAAGAATCCGGATAACGGAGGCTTTGCAATCTTTACCGGACTGGAGCAGATTGTGGAATATGTGCAGAATCTGCATTTTGATGAGGATGACATAGCATATCTGCGAAGCCAGAATTTGTTTGCGGAGGAGTTTTTACAATATTTAAGTGAATTTCAGTTCCATGGGGATATTTATGCATTTCCGGAAGGAACCATTATGTATCCAAATGAGCCATGTCTGACGGTAGTTGCACCGTTAATTGATGCACAGTTAATCGAAACGGCAATTTTGTTACAGATTAATCATCAGTCCCTGATTGCAACGAAGACCAGAAGAATCGTACACGCTGCCGACGGACGCGGGGTTTCTGATTTCGGAGCCAGACGGGCGCATAATATGGATGCTGCTATTTACGGTGCAAGAGCTGCTTATATCGGAGGTGCGAACAGTACGGCAACTGTGTTGTCAGGTCAGATGTTCGGTATGCCGATTAGCGGAACCATGGCACATAGCTTTGTAATGTTTTATAAGGATGAATATGAAGCCTTTAAGAAGTATGCAGAGACATATCCGGATGCTACGGTACTGTTGGTTGATACCTATGATGTGCTGCGAAGCGGTATTCCGAATGCGATTCGGGTTGCGAAGGATATTCTGGAGCCGATGGGAAAACGGTTAAAGGGGATTCGGATTGACAGCGGAGACTTGGCGTATTTAACAAAGAAGGCAAGAAAAATGCTGGATAAAGCCGGCTTAGAGGATTGTAAAATTATTATATCAAACAGTCTGGATGAATTTACCATTACATCTATTTTAGGACAGGGCGGCTGTGTAGACAGCTTTGGAGTTGGAGAACGGTTGATTACGGCAAAGTCGGAACCGGTATTCGGAGCAGTTTATAAGATTGCGGCAGTAGAGGAGAAGCCGGGTGAATTTGTACCGCGAATTAAAATATCCGAAAATGTAGAAAAAATTACCAATCCGGGCTTAAAGAAGGTGTACCGCATTATTGACGAGGAAGGCAGGGCAATTGCCGATATGCTGGCAAAGGCAGATGAGGTAGTGGATATGAGCCAGCCATTTCGGTATGTGGACCCGACTAAGCCATGGAAGAACCGGTATTTTGAACACTGTCATGCGGTAGAGTTACAGAAGCAGATTATCAAAAACGGTGAACTGGTATATGAGCTGCCGACTCTGGATGAGATTGCGGCATATGTAAAGCGTCAGTTATCCGAAGAAATCTGGGAAGAGGAACAGCGGTTTGAGTATCCGCACCTGCATTACTTAGATATGACACCGGACTATTACGAGATGAAAATGCAGCTGTTAAATGATTTGAGCATGAAATAGTTTAGATTAATTTTATATTTTTTGGAAAAGACAGTTACAATCGTAGGAAAAGAGTGTATACTGTCTGTAGAAAACGGAGGAGGTAATAAGAATTTATGAAACAGGATACGAATGAAGCGGTCTATGATGCAAGGGTGTTTGGAGTACCCAAGATGTTGGTGCTTGGATTCCAGCACATGTTTGCCATGTTTGGTGCAACGGTGCTGGTACCTGCGTTAACAGGTCTTAGTGTATCGGCAACATTATTGTTTGCAGGCTTAGGAACATTATTCTTTCATTTTTTGGCAAAGGGAAAGGTGCCTGCGTTTTTAGGCTCCTCATTTGCTTATCTGGCAGGATATGCAGCCATTGCACCAAACGGTGAGAAAGAGCTGTTACCATATGCATGTGCAGGTGTTGCCTGCTCGGCTTTATTATATTTTATATTGGCAGCCTTAATTAAGGCATTTAGTGTGGAACGGGTCATGAAGTTCTTCCCGCCGATTGTAACAGGACCGATTATTATTGCGATTGGACTTACCCTGTCATCATCAGCTATCAATAACTGCTCCGCAGACTGGCTGGTTGCAATCGTCGCAATTGCAATCGTGGTAGCTTGTAACATCTGGGGAAAAGGAATGATTCGGATTATTCCGATTATTTTAGGTGTTGTCGGCTCTTATGTGGTTGGAATTTTAAGACATGATGTTGATTTTACAATGATTCGGGATGCTGCATGGATTGGACTGCCATTCCATATGAGTGATACGGTATTTTCATTATTCCAGAACTGTGATACCTCATTATTAATTAATGCAATTATTACAATTATGCCGATTGCCCTTGCAACGATGGTAGAGCATATCGGAGATATTTGTGCGATTTCTTCTACAGTTGGTAGAAATTATATTAAGGACCCGGGACTTCACAGAACCTTATGCGGTGACGGTGGTGCTACCCTGTTAGCTTCTTTGTTCGGAGCTCCTGCGAATACTACATACGGTGAAAATACAGGCGTATTGACATTAACCCGAGTATTTGACCCTAGAGTTATCCGGATTGCAGCTTATCTGGCAATTGTATTTTCATTTTCACCGAAGTTCGCCGCTGTTGTCAGCTCTATGCCGACCGCTACCATCGGTGGTGTTTCCCTTGTATTATATGGTATGATTTCCGCAGTCGGTGTACGGAATCTGGTAGAGAATCATGTGGATTTCTCCAAGGGAAGAAATGTTATTATTGCTGCCCTGATTCTGGTTTTGGCAATTGGTATTAAGTATTGCAATGCATCCGGTGCCATTTCATTTACAATCGGTACAGTTACAATTAGCCTGACCGGTCTGGCTGTTGCTGCGGTTGTCGGTATTGTATTGAATGCGGTTCTTCCGGGTAAGGATTATACATTTGCCATGGAGGAAACAGCGGAAGAAACAAAGGAATTTGACACAGAGGCAGAGTAAAACTGACGAAAATGAAAGAAATCATTTACAGAATCATAAGAAAGATGTAATACATTTTAAGATAAAAATGCGTATAATAACGCAATAGGAGGTATAGTAATGGCTAATTATACAATTATGGGACACCCATTGATTCAGCATAAGATTTCGATGATTCGGGATAAGAATACCGGAACCAATGAATTTCGGAAGCTGGTAGAGGAGATTGCCATGTTGATGGCATATGAAGCATTCCGCGATTTGCCGACAGAGAATGTGGAGGTAGAGACACCGATTGAAACGTGTATGGCACCGATGATTGCCGGTAAGAAAATGGCGGTTGTGCCGATACTTCGTGCAGGTCTTGGTATGGTAAATGGTATTCTGGCACTGGTGCCTACCGCAAAGGTTGGACATATCGGCTTGTACCGCGACCCGGTGACACATGAGCCGCATGAGTATTATTGTAAGCTGCCGGACCCAATCGACCAGCGTACAATCGTAGTAGTCGACCCGATGTTAGCAACCGGAGGGTCTGCGGTGGATGCGATTAATTTCGTAAAAGAGCATGGCGGAAAGAATATTAAGTTTATGTGTATCATTGCCGCACCGGAAGGCTTGAAGCGGTTAACGGAAGCACATCCGGATGTACAGGTGTATGTAGGACAATTAGACCGCTGCCTGAATGAAGATGCTTATATCTGTCCGGGCTTAGGGGATGCAGGAGACCGAATCTTTGGTACAAAATAGCCATTAGAACTTGAATGAAGAAGCAAAACAAAAGTAGACAACCACAATCGAAGGAAACAAAGAAAAAACGGTGGATAGCAGGACTTGTGCTGGCTGTACTGCTTCTGGTATCCGTACTGATATTCTGGGAAATCGGAAAGCCGTTGGTTCAGTTTGTAAGAGATACGGAACGATTACGTGCATGGGTAGACAGTAACTGGTTATGGAGCCGGCTGGCATATATCGGAATTGTAATTTTGCAGATAGTTGTTGCCATTATTCCGGGAGAACCGTTTGAAATAGCAGCCGGATATGCTTTCGGAGCCGTTGAGGGAACCATTATCTGTATGCTGGGAAGTGCAATTGGCGGCACGCTGGTATTTCTGTTAGTGCGGAAATTTGGGGTCAAGCTGGTTGAGGTATTTATTCCGGTGGAAAAGATTAATTCCCTGAAGTTTTTAAAGGACGATAAGAAACGTGATATATTGATGTTTTTGTTGTTCTTTATACCCGGAACACCTAAGGATGCCTTAAGCTATTTTGCCGGTCTTACCAAAATGGATGTAAAGACATGGATTCTGATTACAACGATTGCGAAGTTTCCGTCAATTGTAACATCTACGGTAGGCGGAAATGCGATAGGAAAAGAAAACTATGTATTTGCGGTTATTGTGTTTGCGGTTACACTCGTAATCAGTGGTGCCGGGCTGTGGTTCTATAATTATTATACTTCAAAGCGGGCAAGCCGACACGCAGAGGTTGCCAGTACCGAGGAGATAGAAGCAGAGGACACAGGAACAGAGAACATAGAAGCAAGCGATAAAGAAACAAGAAATACAGAAACCCCAAATATAGAAGTACAAAATATAAAAACCAAAGATATAAGTTCAGAAGAATGAAAGTAAGCAAAAGCTGTTGCGTTCACGGGTAAAGCGTGAGGCAGCAGCTTTTTTACGTGAGCAATGAGAAAAAGTCTGTGCTTGTCTTAGACCTTGGTGATTATCACAAAAAAAGTTGCGAATGAATTGCAATTGCATATTGACAACCGGAAGCGAACATGCAATACTGATAGGCGTATTTGATAGTTAGGTGATAACGAGAGGTAATCAAAATGGGATTAATTATTACATTTGCATTAGGTGTCTTTTTATTAAGCGGAATTGTAGTTGTAAAGCTGGCGAGAGGAAGTAAGTCCATTGAACAGTTGTCGATTGCGATTGCGTTGGGAACCATGGGTTCGTTAGTGGTGTTGGAGTTAATACCGGAGGTATTTGAAACCTTCCATGGCATACAACTGTTATATGCAGGTCTGGCAGTGTTACTTGGTGTCGGGCTGTTGAAATTGCTGGACCATTTTATTCCCGACCATGAGGATGTAAAGGAGGATGTGCAGACCGAAGAAAATGTCATCCACATCGGAATAATTTCGGCAGTTGCCATTATCCTTCATAACATTGTAGAGGGAATGGCGGTATACAGTATCGTAACTGAATCCGTAAAAATGGGCTTGCTCGTAGCGTTGGGAGTCGGACTGCATAATATTCCGATGGGAATGTTGATGTATTCCACACTTCAGAAGGACAGCCGGAAGAAGCAGGTGTTGATTCTGGGACTGGCAGCAGTGTCTACGTTTGCAGGCGGTGTACTCATGGCTTGTATCCGTCCGGTTCTCAATAGCTTTGTAATCGGAATCTTGATTTGTCTGGCACTCGGTATGCTGATTTATATTATCGGCTTTGAATTAATTCCGCATCTGATTCATGCAAAAAGGAAGTGGATGTCGCTCCTTGGAATCGTGGCAGGAATTTTAATTATAATAATAAGTACATTTTTGGAATGATAGTCTTGCATTTTTAATTGGATTCGATATAAACTAGGGACAGAAAAAGGACGGCGGTGGCATATGAATCCAACAAATGAGATTATTTCAACAAAAGCAAATACATTATATGCAATGAAAAATCTGATTACCCATGCAAAGATTGAGAAAATGTATATTCTCAAGGTAAAGGATTACTGGAAGGACAAGCAGCGGGTATGTCAGGAGATTCGGGAACGCTTTGGAGGCTGCAGAATCGTGGTACGCAGCTCCTCCAGTCATGAGGATTGTCTGAAATCCTCCAATGCGGGACACTATAAAAGTATTCTGGATGTAGATTCTGCGAGCTTGCAGGAAATCGAGGACTCGGTAGACGAAGTAATTGCATCCTATGAAGAGGATATGACCTCGGTAGCAGAGGAACAGGTGTTAATACAAAGACAGGCAACCCATGTCCGGGTCAGCGGCGTGGTATTTACCCGCGATTTAAGGGAGAACCGCCCATATTATCTGGTGAATTTTGATGATTTGGGGTCTACGGACAGTGTAACCAGTGGACGGGGCGGACGGATGCTCTGGATAGCAAGGGATGTGCAGTTAGACCAGTTGGAAATGCACTGGCAGAAGCTTATAACTGCGGTGCGGGAGGTCGAGAGCATTATAGAAGGCATTCCGCTGGATATTGAATTTGCAATTAATACCAGCTATGAGGTTATTTTGTTTCAGGTACGCCCTCTGGCAGCCGCTAATTATCATACGGATTCAGTAGACGAAGTCACGTTTAATCTCTGCAAGAAGAAAATGAAGGAGCAATATGCAGCCTGCAAGGATGTATTGACCGGAAAGCCGATGAAGCTTTCGGATATGGCATTCTGGAATCCTTCCGAAATTATCGGCTCGAACCCAAGACCGCTAGATTATTCCTTATATCGTCGGATTATTACACACCGGGCATGGAATCAGGGTTTGCAGCCGCTTGGCTATTGTGCGTTGGAGGAAGACCTGATGTATCAGGTCGGAAATAAACCGTATATTAATCTGAATTATTCCTTTTATGCCCTGATACCGGAGCGGCTGCCGAAGCAGTTGGCACACAAGCTGGTAGAGTATTACCATGAACGGTTGCAGGAGGATTTGTCCGCACACGATAAGATAGAATTTGAAATCGTATTTAGCTGCTATGATTTCATGACGGAAAAGAACAGCCAAAGACTGCTGGAGCATGGCTTTACGGAGGAGGAACGGAAGCTGATTGTGCAGGAGGTCAAGAAGCTGACCATGGATGCCATTCATAATCACAATGCGATTCTGGCACAGGATAAGGGCTCTTTGAATATTCTGGAATTTACGCGAATGGAAATCGAAAAAATAGGGGAAAACTGCAACAATCCGAAGGAGTTAATCGAAACTGCAAAATGGCTGCTGGAAGCAATTACACGATATGGCACACCGCAATTTGCAAGACAGGCACGTATGGCATTTATGGCAAGAGCGTTCTTACGGACACTGGTAGAGGCAGGTTATTGTACGCAGGAGGAGACCGACCGTTTTATGCAGACCATTTCAACGGTCTCAACGGAGTTTAATGAGGATTTTGATGCCTATTCCGAGAATCGGATGAGTAAAGAAGAATTTGATTCAAAGTACGGGCATTTACGAAGCGGTACTTACGATATACGAACCGAGCGGTATGATGCCATGAACTTCCGCCCTGTTTCCGCAAAGGGCAAGCACCCGAAGATTAATAAGACGGAGCAGGTAGAGCTTTCGGCTCTGAAGCAAGCATTGGCGGATAATGATATGCAGGTGCCGGCAGATGCATTTCAGAAGTTTTTGGTATCTGCAATTGAACAGCGGGAATATTTTAAGTTTGAATTTACACGTTCCTTAAGTCTTGTGATTGAATGGATTCGTAAGGTAGGTCAGCTTATGGGCTTTCGCATTGATGAGCTGTCATGGCTGACAATCGAGGACCTCGATGCTTACGAGCGGGACATCAGCATCGAGGACTTAAAGGAGCAGTGGACAGCAGTCATGGAACAGCGGCATAAGGAGTTCCGACTGAATCGAAGCGTACTGCTGCCGGAGGTAATTCTTTCCGAGAACAGCATAGACATTATTCCGGTGTATGAGGCAAGACCGAACTTTATTACCGGAAAGCGTGTAGCGGGCGAGGTAGTGCTGTTAGAGGAAGAACAGGGAGCGGATATTACCGGAAAAATAGTGGTGGTTCCGCAGGCAGACCCCGGCTATGAATGGATATTTACAAAACAGATAAAGGGCTTTATCACGAAATATGGCGGTGCCGCCTCGCATATGGCAATCCGTTGTGCCGAGTTCGATATACCGGCAGCTATCGGCTGCGGTGCCAGAATCTATGATACGGTATCGAAGATGAATTATCTGGAGCTGGATTGCAAGAACGGAACCATTCAGGAGGGTATCCAGTATCATAATCTTCATGCATTGATTACACAGCGGGAAGGAGTCAATCAATATGGGGATGCAACTGATATTCTGGAGTCTGCATATATCCGTTTTTATGAATTGATGGGATTTATTCCGAAGCCGGTATCCAATCATACGAAGAACTTTGAACGGCTATTTGATGATGAGATTGACCTGCTGATTGTAGTAGGCGGCGGTGCATTACAGCCAAAATGGTATGACCGGGAGCATGATGAGGAGATTCAGCCGAATCGTGACCGAACCGAGGAAAAGATGATTAAATATTGTATTGAGCATGGGATTCCGATTATTGCGACCTGTAGAGGGATGCAGTATATCAATGTATTGTTTGGAGGAAAGCTTTCGTATCATCCGGATTTGCCGGTGGAACGTCCGAGAGGAAAGGACCATAAGGTGCGGCTGACAACAGAAAATCGGGAAATCTATGTAAATAACTATCATCAGGATGTAATTTACGAGGATTGTCTGGCACCTTGCTTTACACCATTGGCAATTGATGAGGAAAACCATGTAATAGAAGCCTATTATTCCGAAAAAATGAAGCTGCTGGCACTACAGTGGCATCCGGAACGGCAGTTTGAAACCAGTGAAGCAGAGGAGGAGACCCGTAGAATCATTGTGAATTTTATTCAAAAATATATTCACTAGAGCTGGTGTTATTTTCTACAAACCGGCAGGTACCGCATGGACATTTTTCACAAAAATAAGATTTGGTTATTTTTTAGACTTACCTTTTGTTTCTCTAAAATGTTACACTAAATACAGGTTTAGAGTGCTGAAACAAGGTTATACTGTAGATAAGAAGAGGTTGAGAGACAGGAGGCAGAGGAATGTTTGAAGTTGGTGACTATATTGTTTGTGGAAGTAACGGAATCTGTACGGTGGAGAATATCAGCACGATTGATGTACCGGATGTGGACCCGGACAGGCTATATTATATTTTGCAGCCTGTTTATGCAAAGGGCAGTGTCGTATATATACCGATAGATAATGAAAAGATTATTATGCGAAAGGTTATGACAAGAGAACAGGTAAACGAACTGATAGACCATATACCGGAGATAGAGACCATCGGAGAACGGAACGATAAGCTGCGGGAAGAACGCTTCAAGGAATGTATGCGGCATTATGATTGCGAGGAATGGATTAAGGTGATTAAGACCTTATATGAAAGACGGAAAGAGCGGGTGGAGCGTGGCCAGAAGGTAACGGCTACGGATGCAAGATATTTGAAGGCAGCAGAGGATCAGTTATATTGCGAATTTTCTATGGCACTGGGAATCGAACGCAATCAGGTAGAAGAATTTATTGAACAGCGAATCGGAAGTCATTCATAAAGAACGGTGTACGAAATGAAATTATCATAGGGGATCACAAATGTGTGGTCTCCTTATTTTAGTTAGCCGCAATAATTGAAGGTTGAAATGCATTGCATTTCCCTGTATAATGTCTTTGTAAGTCTGGCGTACGAAATCCCGGAGAGAGGTGAGAGCGATGTTAAATGAGGAAAGAGTAAAGGTCATGACGAAGCTCGCAATTTATGAGTCAACAAAAGGAAAAAAACAGTTGAATATCAGTAAGTATTATAAACGGGATTATGTACGGTATAATATGTTTAAGACCATCGTTACTTCAACGATAGCGTTCATATTGCTGGTAGGAATTATCGGCTTATGGAAGGCAGAGGAGCTTTTGATGGTATTAAACAGTTCGGATTTAATTCAGTTGGCAATACGATTGGGAATCGTATATGTGGTATTTGTGGTTATTTACGCAGTGATTGCATATATTGTGTATTCTATCCGGTATGAAAAAATGAAGCCGGATGTTATTGTTTTTAATCATAATCTGAAGAAATTAAAAGAGTTGTATGATACAGAGGAAAAGGATTTAAGAGAACGAAGAACAGGAAAGGGAGTGAGATTGATTCATGACGACTTTGATAACGATTAGAGATGCAATAAAAGAATTTGTGGCAAAATATGAAAAAATCGTTATGCCGGTGCTGAAATTTATCGGTACGCTGCTGATTCTGATTTCTTATAATAGTAGTATGGGATATTCATCACAGATGTCAAATCCTGCGGTAATCGGTATTGTAGCTTTTATTTGTGCATTTATTCCGATTCAGATCATTGTGCTGCTTCTGGGAATTGTAGGCTTTGTGCATATGTATGCAGTCTCCATGGAAATCGGTCTCTTATATGCAGGGCTTTTCCTGCTTATGTATTTCCTATATCTGAGATTCGCACCGAAATACGGCTGGATTATTGTTGTTATGCCATTGCTTTATATGCTGAAGCTTCATTATATGATTCCGATTGTGGTAGCTGTATTCGTAGGGCCGGTTGGAATCGTTCCGGTTGTTTTCGGAATTATCTTCTATTATTTTACTGTGCATGTAAAGGATTTGGTTGCTCTGTTGGCAACTGCCTCAGAGGAGGACAGTATCCAGGGCTTTTCCTATGTGTTAAATGGTATGATGCAGGATAAGCAGATGTTGTTGACCATTGTTGTATTCATATTGGTGATTGCGGTTACATATGTTATTTATCGTCAGTCCTTTGAATACTCATGGATGATAGCAATCGGAACAGGAGCAATATTAAGTATTATATTGTTCTTAGTCGGAGGAATTGTATTAGAAGCAGATATTAATATTCTGACTATCTTCCTTGGAACCGTTGGCGGTGCGTTACTGGCAATCGTTGCACAGTTCTTTAAGGGTGTGCTGGATTACAGCCGGACAGAGGTCGTGCAATATGAGGATGATGATTATTATTACTATGTAAAAGCCGTTCCGAAGGTACGGGTGGCAGAGCAGAATGTGGAAGTTAAGAAGATTAACGAACAGCGTTCCCATCAGGAGCGTGTAAAACGGTCTTAAACCGGAAAGTTTTGTTTAACCTACAGGTATAAGGATTCGGGACAGAAACAGGCAGGACAGGAGTAGGAAATATGGAAAATATCGTTAATGTATTTAGTGATTTTTTCAAAACCATATATTTTCCGCACATTCAGGTAACAGATGTACTGGAAATCATTATTATTTCCGTTGTGTTATATCAGATTATCGGATGGTTCAAGAAATCCAGAGCATGGACATTGTTTAAGGGAATTGCGGTGCTGGCTTTGTGCTGGCTGCTTGCTGCTATTTTTGAACTGAATACCATTCTTTGGATATTTCGTAATACCATTAGTGTCGGCATTATTGCCATTATCATTATTTTCCAGCCGGAGCTGCGAAAGGCGTTGGAGCAGCTTGGTAAGCAGAACTTTATAGCTACGCTGTTTGACAGCGGCAACAGTGAAAAGAAGGAACGTTTTTCTGCCAAGACTACAAACGAACTGGTAAAGGCAACCTTTGAAATGGCAAAGAATAAAACCGGAGCCTTGATTGTCATTGAACAGAATGTAGCACTTGGGGAATATGAGAGAACCGGTATTCCGATTGATGCCATGGTATCCAGTCAGTTGCTGGTAAATATATTTGAACACAACACTCCGTTGCATGACGGAGCTGTTATTATGCGGAATAATCGGATTGTTGCGGCAACCTGTTATCTGCCGTTATCCGATAATATGGAGATTAACAAGGAACTGGGAACCAGACATCGTGCCGGAATCGGTATCAGTGAGGTGTCTGACAGTATGACAATTATTGTGTCCGAGGAGACCGGCGATGTTTCGGTAGCAGTCGGAGGCGAATTGTATCGGGGACTGGATGTGGATAATCTGAGGAAAAAGTTATCCTATGTGCAGAATAAGTCACTGGATGTAAAACGGTTCAAATTATGGAAGGGTAAGAAAAATGAAGGAAAAACTTCTTAAAAACTGGGGTCTGAAATTAATGGCAGTCCTGATTGCCTTTCTGGTATGGTTTTTGGTTGCCAATATTGAAGATTACACAGTTACGAAGACAATTACAGGGATTCCGGTTGAGTTATTGAACGAAGATGCCATTACGAAGCAGGATATGGTCTACGAGATTGAACAGGGAAAGACCGTTGACATTAAAGTAGAAGGACGGCGTTCCATTATTGAAAAACTGACGGTGGAGGATTTTGTTGCAACAGCAGACCTTTCCGAGCTGTCTATTACTAATTCCGTTCAAATAGTAGTGGATGCAGTCAGTAACTCTGTCCGTAAAGAAGTGAATATATCGGTTGTGGATAGCATGATGAAGGTATCCATTGAGGAACGCGGGGAGGAGAAGCTTCCGATTAGCATTGTTACCACCGGTCAGACACAGGAGGGCTATGCGGTAGTCAGTACAGCGGCAACTCCGAATATGGTGACGATTACCGGTGCTGCAAGTACGGTAAAGGATGTTAAGACCGTTCAGGTAGTGGTTGATGTGGAAGGACTGAATACCAGCATCACAACAAGGGGCGAGCTGCAATTGCTGGATGCAGACGGAGAGATTATTGACAGTGAAAGAATCCAGACCAATCTTTCTACGGTTAGCGTAACGGTGTCTATCCAGAAGACGAAGGAGGTTCCGATTCGGATTGAAACCACAGGCGAGGTCGCAGAGGGATATGCGGTGGCAGGTGACATTGAGTACCAGCCGACCACAGTTTTAATTGCCGGTGATGAAGGAACAATCCGCTCTGTCAGCGAAATTGTAATTGATAATATTGATATTACAGATAGAAATGCGGATTACGAGACAACGGTAGATATTAATAGCTATTTGCCGGAAGGAATTGTCGTGGCAGATAAGACGCAGGAGATAGCAATTAAGGTAAATATTGAAAAATTAGTGGAGAAGACCTTAACCGTAAAGCCGTCTGACATTCAATTCACAGGAAAGGCAGCCGAACTGGGCTATATAATTGCGGAAGACGAAGAACCGATAGAAGTCACGGTAATAGGACTTAAGCGGGATGTAGATACCCTGTCTGTGGATAAGTTAAACCCGACGGTGGATGTATCAGAAATGCTGGAGGAGGGTACATACTCAGCAGCAGTTACGATGCAGGAAATCGAAGGAATCCAATATAAGGATGATACATGGAATACAACGGTTACGGTTACAAAGGAAGAAGTAACCACAACCGAGGCAACAACAAATACCTCCAGCGAAGCTTCCACAGGAAGCACAGCCGGAGGTACTACAGAAAGAACTACGGAAAAAAGTACGGAAAGAAGTACAGAGACAAATCGGTAATTAACACTCTGTCTTCCAGAAAAAGGCACTGTATGGCGGCAGCTCGCTGCCTCCGCCGAAATCATGGGTTTCTCCGCTGATTAAATCAATTGCCTGTCCGGCTCTGGCATCAAAGTGTGCCGTATATGGAGCCTCATCTGCATTGATTGCAACCAGCACCCGTTCCCCATCACATTCACGTTCAAAAATGCATTGTCGATTGGTTAATACCAGAGACTTAAATGCACCATAATTTAATGCTTTGCTCTCGCGTTTGGCGTGTGCAAGCTTGGAAATCCAAGCGGTCAGTTCATTTTCAACCGGAGCGTCAAAGCAGGCACGCAGAGCGGGGTCACCTTCGCTCTTATTTGCTTTTGCTCCCCATTCACTGCCGTAGTAAACACATGGAATACCCGGCATACCGAATGCCATGGCATAAATCAAAGGCAGATGCTTCTCATTTGTCAAATTGCTGGCAATACGGCTGACATCATGATTATCAACGAAGCTCAACAGATGCTTTCCCTTATAGAGAGTCCAGTTCTCAGGACCGAATTGACGCAGCAGGGAATGAACGATTTCAAACATATTCATACTGTTGAAGCTGGAGAACAGTCCCTTATAGCATTCATAGTTCGTAGCACTGTGGCACATATCATCATTGACGAACTGGTTATAGTCTCCATGTAACAATTCTCCTAATAAGAAGAAATCCGGTTTTACCTGATTGGCAAAGCTGCGAAGCCGTTTCAGGAAATCCTTGTCCAGACAATAGCAGACATCCAGCCGCAAGCCGTCAATATCAAATTCATCCACCCAGCCCTGTACGCAGGAGAGGATATGCTGAATGACCTCTTCATTCCGAAGATTTAATTTCACTAAATCATAATTGCCTTCCCAGCCTTCATACCACAAGCCGTCATTGTAATTAGAGTTGCCGTCAAAGGCAATTCTTGCAAACCAGTCTTTGTAACGGGAATTTTCACGATTCTTAAGCACATCCTGAAATGCCCAGAAGCCTCTGCCGACATGGTTAAATACACCGTCTAAGACAACCTTGATACCTGCCGCATGCAGGGCATCGCATACGGTCTTGAAATCCTCGTTAGTACCTAACCGGCAATCGATTTTCGTATAATCGCGGGTATTATAGCCATGTGTGTCCGACTCAAAGACCGGGGAAAAGTAGATAGCATTTACTCCGAGCTTCTGCATATGCGGAATCCAGTCAATTACCTTTAGAATCCGGGAAGTAAGCACGCCGTCATTTTCAAACGGTGCACCGCAGAATCCCAGAGGATATATCTGATAGAATACACTTTCGTAAGCCCACATAATTCTGTCCTCCATTTGTAAATTTTTGTACTGAAAATAGTATAAATATCTGTAAAACATTTGTCAACGTAGATTGACAATAAGTATACCGATTGGTATACTTATAGATATTGATAGATATTATAGAATTGATGGGAGGATATAGCTTGGAGGATAAGGCGGATAATCGTGAAAAAATCCTTGCCTGTGCAATTCATTTGTTTTACCAGAAGGGCTATGATGCAGTCGGTGTGCAGGAAATCGCAACCGCGGCGGGTGTTACGAAGCCGACCCTGTATTACTATTTTAAGAGTAAGCTGGGACTGCTGGAGGCACTGCTAAAGGAATGCTGTGAACCGCTTTGCAGCCGCTTGGAGACAGTTGCGGGACAGTATCAGGGCGAACCGGGCGAAACCTTATATAATCTTGCCTGTGCATTCGTAGATATTGCAAAGCAGAACCGGGAGTTATACTTTCTGCTGCTGAGCCTGAATTATTCAGCCCGTGAAAATGAAGCATTTAAGGCGGTATCTCCTTATATGAAGCGGATGTTCCGGGCAACTACGGACTTCTTTCTTCGGGCGGGAGACCGGCTGGGAAATATGAATGGCAGACAGGAGCAGTTCGCAATCAGTTTTCAGGGCGTTATCAGTCATTACATTCTGGTGATGGACGAGCGTGGTATATCACCGGAGGAAATGGCAGATTCACATGCCATCCGGGAGCTGGTACGACAATTTATGTATGGAATCTATTCGTAACGGATATGAATAAATGTGTTGGAAGGAAGAGAGGTAGTACAATATGAATGAAAAGTTACAACGTTGGGTAAATTGGATTCAGTATGATGAATTAATGGCAGGAAAGAACAATAATCCCGGAAAGCTCTTGGGATTACATGACTATTATAAGGGACAGGTATTGACAACCTATAAGCCGCATGCAGTAAGCGTAAAGGTAAAGAGCGTTACCGGAAAAAGCGAGCATGAGCTGGAGGCAATCGGGGAGCAGGGCTTCTTTGGTTTATATCTTCCGAAGAAGACCTATAAGAAATATGTATTGGAGACCACATATGAGGACGGAAGTGTTGTAACTCTGGCAGACCCATATGCATTTGAGCCACAGATAAGTGATATGGATATTTATCTCTTTGCCGAGGGCAATCATTATCAGATATACGAAAAGCTGGGTGCCCATCCGATGAAAATTGACGGTGTAGAGGGTACATACTTTGCAGTGTGGGCACCGAATGCAAGAAGAGTCAGTGTTGTCGGTGATTTTAATATGTGGGATGGAGCCTTGCACCCGATGAATATGCTGGGAGCATCCGGAATCCATGAGCTGTTTATTCCGGGCGTAAAGGAGGGAGCGGTCTATAAGTTCCAGATTTTAACCCGGTTTGATGAGGTTATTTATAAGGCTGACCCATACGGAAATTGCTGTCAGTTCCGACCGGATAATGCATCCGTAGTAGCAGATTTGAATAAGTATAAATGGAAGGATGCAAAGTGGATTACCAAGCGTCAGGAAACCAAGCGGACAGATTCGCTGCGGAAGCCGATGGCAGTATATGAGATGCATCTTGGTTCTTGGAAGAAAGCAATTGAAGACAGTGACAATGGCTTCTACTCTTATCGGGAGCTGGCACCGATGGTTGCTTCTTATATTAAAGAAATGGGATATACCCATGTAGAATTAATGGGAATTGCAGAGTATCCGTTTGACGGTTCCTGGGGCTATCAGGTTACCAATTATTATGCACCGACCAGACGATACGGTTTGCCGGAGGATTTTATGTATTTTGTGGACTATATGCATAAGAACGGCATTTATGTAATTCTCGACTGGGTACCGGCACATTTCCCGAAGGATGCACATGGCTTAGGACGTTTTGATGGTATGCCGTTATACGAGCATCCGGACCCAAGACGCGGAGAGCATCCGCATTGGGGAACCTATATTTTTGATTTCGGAAGAAATGAAGTTCAGAATTTCTTGGTGGCAAATGCCCTGTTCTGGCTGGAAAAGTTCCACGTAGACGGCTTACGGGTGGATGCGGTTGCTTCCATGCTGTATCTGGATTATGGTAAAAATGATGGAGAATGGCTGCCAAATAAGAATGGCGGAAAGGAAAATCTGGATGCCATTGCATTCATGCAGCATTTAAATCAGACGGTAGAGGACAGAGTACCGGGTGCCTTAATGATAGCAGAGGAATCTACTTCATGGGCAGGAGTAACGGCACCGGCTTCCATGGACGGTCTTGGTTACTTATATAAGTGGAACATGGGCTGGATGAACGATTTCCTGGAATACATGAAGCTGGACCCGTATTTCCGGTCATTTAATCACAATCGGCTGACCTTTAGCCTGATGTATACCTATTCCGAGAACTTTATTCTTGTAATTTCGCATGACGAGGTTGTGCATTTGAAATGCTCCATGCTCTTAAAGATGCCGGGAACGATGCCGGAGAAATTTGCAAATCTTAAGACCGCATATGGATTCATGTACGCACATCCGGGCAAGAAGCTCTTATTTATGGGTCAGGAATTTGGTCAGGAGCGTGAATGGAGCGAAGCAAGAAGTCTGGATTGGTATGTACTGGACGAGCCGGGACATAAGGGCTTGCAGAACTTTGTAAAGAAGTTAAATATGCTATATAAGAAATATGATGCGTTCTATTATAATGACTGTGACCCAATGGGATTTGAATGGATTAATTGTAACGATAACGAGCATAGCCAGATTTCCTTTATCCGACGTGGTTCTAAGGCAGAGGATCAGTTATTGGTAGTCTGCAATTTTACACCGGTAGAGCGGAAGAATTTCTGGGTCGGTGTTCCTTGTGAGGGAACTTATACGGAGATACTGAACTCAGATGCGAAGGAATTTGAAGGAGAAGGCAGAGTCAATAAGAAGCCGCTGCGGGCAGTCCTTGGTGAGTGTGACGGTAAGCAGCAGCACATTGTATTTGATTTGCCGCCGCTTTCGGTTGTGGTATTTAAGTATGATTATAAAACCGGAAAATAAAAGCCGGAAGATAAATACCGAAAAATAAATTTCGAAAGATAAGCATCGGAAGATAAATACCGGAAACTAAATGCGGGAAAAATAAGCACCCGAAAATAAGCGGTAAGTAGGAACAGAATTAGCCCGACCTCATATACTATAATGATATAGTAACAGTGAGGTGGCAATATGGCAGCAACGATAGTGATTGATGCAGGTCATGGAGGCAGTGATGGTGGAGCTGTCTATAATGGCCGGTTAGAAAAAGATGATAACTTAAGATTGGCACTGGCGGTTGGAAAGCGACTGGAAGAGGCTGGATATAACGTAGTCTATACTCGAACAGAAGATGTCTTTGATTCTCCTAGCGAAAAAGCGAGAATTGCAAACCGTTCCGGTGCCGATTTTTTTGTGTCATTTCACAGAAATTCCAGTCCGTATGCAAATACCTACAGTGGGGTTGAAACACTGGTATATAGTGACAGCGGTGTGAGGGGAGAACTGGCACGCAGCGTAAATGAGGAATTGGAAAAGGCAGGTTTTAAGAATCTCGGTGTGACAGAGCGAAAGAATCTGACGGTTCTTAAGCGTACACAGATGCCGGCTATCTTAATTGAAGCGGGCTTTATTAATACAGATGCCGATAACAAGACCTTTGATGAAAACTTTAGTGCCATTGCACAGGGGATTGCAACCGGAATTGAGCGGGTAGTGGGAGGAACTACACCATCCACAGGCGGAAGCACCGGTAATCGATACCGCGTGCAGACCGGGTTGTTCCGCCGTTACGGAAATGCACAATTCATGCTGCAGCAGTTGATAGAAGAGGGATATGAGGCGGAAATCCGCGAGCGGGGAGAATATTTTGCCGTTCAGGTCGGAAATTATCTGACACCGGAGGACGCAAGAGAAGCCCAGACACAATTGCGGAATCTGGGCTATGATACATTAATTGTAACCGGAACCTAAGACGGTCGGTTTATAGATTTTCAATCTGCCAGTCAATCGGAGCTAATCCATGCTCGGTTAAGAATTGATTCGTCTGGCTGAAATGATGACAGCCGAAGAAGCCGCGATATGCCGATAATGGGCTTGGATGCGGAGCCTTTAGAATCAGGTGATTTGGATTGTTTAGCATAGCTGCTTTGGTCTGAGCCGGCTTTCCCCAGAGCAGGAATACGATAGGACGGTCCTGTTCATTCAGAATACGAATGGCGGCATCCGTAAATTGTTCCCACCCAATGCCTTGATGAGAAAATGCCTGATGGGCACGCACCGTTAGCAGGGTGTTTAACATTAACACGCCCTGTTGTGCCCATTTGGTAAGATAACCGTTGTTCGGTATGTAGCAGCCAAGGTCTGTTTCCAATTCCTTGTAAATATTGACTAAAGACGGAGGTATATCGACACCCGGCTTTACGGAGAAGCATAAACCATGTGCCTGTCCTTCTTCATGGTATGGGTCCTGTCCTAAGATGACAACCTTAACCTCATGAAGCGGAGTCAGGTGAAAGGCGGTAAATATTTCTTCGGATGGCGGATAGATAATATGTGTCTTGTATTCCTCCACAATGCGATTATATAAGTCCCGGTAGTAAGGCTTTTTGTATTCCGGACGCAGGGCTGCATCCCAGTCATTTGTAATCTGTGCCATAATAATTCCCTTCTGATAGTAGATAGTAGTTCTGTTGATTCTTACTTGTAGGTTAAGTGGCTTCTTGTACGGCAAGCAGTTGTCCGGGGATATAGCCATCCCAATCCTCTGCCGGTGTGCAGTAGGTACGCAGCCGTTTTTCAAAGAAGGATACCTTATCCTGCTGCTCGTTGATGGCGGCTACGGTCATAGTACCAACCGGAAGCCCCTCACACGAATAAATGGTAAGAGACATATCGGGGCGAAGAATCCCTTTTCCGACATCTCCGATTAAGACAGGCGGAGCAGAGGTGGTTTGTACCTCGTCAATATAGAAAATGACAGAGGAATCCCGATGAAGTGCCAGCAGGCGTTCCTTTGATGCCTCATATCGCTTTTGCTGTTCAAGCTCCTCCGGTGTGGGAGGTGATTTGAATAATCCCATAGCAAATTTCCCTTTCTGTAAGTATTCTTATAGGTAAATACCTGCTTGCGAAGCCCGCATGAAAAGTATACCATTTTTTGAATTAATAGACAATGCCGTTTGGAGCGGAGAAAAATGGAAAAACAGGTTGAAAAAAGTGAAAGACAAGAATAGAATAAAGAAACGGTGAAGAGAACACACAAACGGATACTCAGGGAAATTAAAGGAGTATAGATAAAATGAAGGAATACGGAACAGAAATAAAGAAGGAGCAGCCTAAAAAGTCCAAGCAGATGGATATGCTGCATGGACCATTGTGGAACAAAATTTTGCTCGTGGCAATGCCATTGGCAGCCAGCAGTATTTTACAGCAGTTATTTAATGCGGCAGATATAGCGGTTGTGGGACAGTTTGCCAGCAGTGATGCTCTGGCGGCAGTCGGCGGAAACAGTGCGGTTATTAATCTGTTGATTAACCTGTTTGTGGGATTGTCGGTTGGTGCAAATGTTGTGATTTCCAACTACATAGGACAACAGCGGAAGGATAGATTACAGTCGGTGGTTCATACGGTTATGCTGCTTGCAATCGTCAGTGGAATGTTTATGCTGATTTTAGGACAGATTGCAGCAAAGCCGGTGCTGGAAATGATTCATACACCGGATAATATATTGGATTTGGCAATGCTGTATCTGAGAATCTATATGCTGGGAATGCCATTTATTATGGTTTATAATTTCGGCTCCGCGATTCTTCGCAGTATCGGAGATACCAAGCGGCCGTTACTATGTCTGGTCGTATCCGGTGTTGTAAATGTAATCTTGAATCTGGTTCTGGTTATCGTTTTTAAATTGGATGTTGCCGGAGTAGCAATTGCAACGGTAATTTCCAATGTAGTCAGCTCCGGAATGGTAATTTATATTCTGATGCATGAGGATGAAAACATCCGGTTCTCTCCTAAAAAGCTTGGCTGGAACGGACATGATTTATGGAAGGTATTGCGAATCGGAATGCCGGCAGGAATACAGGGAATGGTCTTTTCACTTTCAAATGTATTGATTCAATCTGCCATTAACGGATTTGGTTCGGATGCGGTTGCCGGTTCTGCGGCAGCACTGAATTATGAGTATTGCTCGTACTTTTTTATTAATGCATTCAGTCAGACGGCAGTTACATTTACAAGTCAGAATTACGGTGCAAAGGAATATGCGCGGTGCAAGAAGGTATACCGGCTGTGTATGCTTATGGGAATGAGCCTGTGTGGAATTTTTAGTCTTATACTGGTGGTAGGTGGACCGATATTTATCCGCTTTTTTACCACCGACCCGAATGTAATTGAATACGCATTGATTCGTATGCAGCATGTTATGCTTTTAGAGTTTTTGACCGGTACTTATGAGGTATCCGGAGCGGCATTGCGGGGGATGGGATATTCCCTTCTGCCTACGATATTTACAATTCTGGGGTCCTGCGGATTCCGAATTGTATGGTTATATACGGTATTTACGAAGCTGCCAAGTTTTGACTGGCTGATGAATGTATATCCGGTTTCCTGGGTTCTGACAGGAGCAGCCATGATACCGGCATATCTTTTGATTCGCAGAAAACTGTTTTTGTCTGCACCTATCGGAGAAAGCTAGAGGTGGAATACTATGCAGAGAGAGAATGAAAAAGAGTCTGATAAGCTGATAAGGAAGGAAAAGCAGATGTCAGAGGCATTTATCACAAGTGCATTCCTGGCACTATCCGGCGGATTTCAGGATGCATATACCTATAATACCAGAAATGAGGTATTTGCCAATGCACAGACCGGAAATGTAGTGTTGATGAGTCAGCATTTTATGAAAGGTGCATGGATGGAGGGCATCCGGTATCTGCTTCCGCTTATAGCATTTGCTGCGGGGGTGTTCTGTGCGGAACAGATTCAAAACCGCTTCCGGTATGCAAAGCGGCTGCACTGGAGACAGGGAATTTTGTTGTTGGAAATTCTGATATTGTTTGGAGTCGGCTTTATGCCGGAGCAGTTAAATATGGCTGCAACCGTACTGGTATCCTTTGCCTGTGCAATGCAGGTACAGACCTTCCGGAAGGTGGGCGGCTATTCCTATGCAAGTACCATGTGTATCGGTAATCTGCGGAGCGGGACGGCAGCACTCTCTCTATATATAAGAGAGAAACGACCGGAGCAGCTAAAGCAGGTACTTTATTATTTCGGAATTATTCTGCTGTTTGCAATTGGTGCGGGAATCGGCGGTAATCTGTCTGGCATTTTGGGAATGTATACCATCTGGATTTCCTGTGGACTATTGTTAATCAGCTTCCTGCTGATGTTTTCCGAGAAGGTCGGATAGACGAGGCAGAAGAAAGACTTCACCTGTAGAATTAGGGTGAGATGAAGATAGAGTGGGGTATAAGGATATTGGAAAAGAAGAAGTGGTGGTATCCGGTATTGTTGGCAATCGGATTTGGACTGTTAATAGGCTTTGTAATGCCAAAGGATGGGGTCTATGGTTCTGTGACAGATTGGTTTAGTCAGCATGTGTCATTGGCAGAAACTATCCGTACTGCCTGTCTGGAGCAAAAGACACTGTTACCGACCATGCTTCCGCTGGGCGGAGGCAGTAATGGATTTCAATTCGCATATTACGGTTATTTAAGACCGGACATTTTGCTTGGCTGCCTGTTGCCGCAGGTGCCAATGATTTATATTATGATAGGATATATGCTGGCGGGCTATCTGGCAGCTATTTTGTTGTTTTATAACTGGTGCAGCAAGGAGCTGTCCAGTCCGGCATTTGCATTTCTCGGCAGCATTCTGTTTATGACTGCAAATTGCTTCTTTCAGACCCATCGGCAGGTCATGTTCATTAATTATCTTCCGTTTCTGATACTTGCACTGTTATGTATTCAAAGAAAGAAATATCCATATATAGGAATATTGCTTACACTCATGCTGTTTCACAGCTTTTATTATATTCTGCCGATTCTTGTTGTATTAGGCTGGTACTGGTATCAAAAGGCAGGAAAAGAATTTCTGCGTCCGTATCTGGTACAGGTGGGAAGCGGAATCGGAATGGCAGCCCTGCTTCTGGTGCCGACAGCTCTGGTAATTTTAGAACACCGCCGAACCTCGGCAGATGCGATGAATCTGGAAACGGGGGTCTGGGAGCCGCACATGGAGTTCTTTTTATACAGTCCATACGGAATGGGAATGACGGTCCTTTGCCTGTATCTGCTGTTATCCGGACTTGCAAATCAGAAGTATCGAAAAAACAGTCTTTGTATGCTGTTGGTTATCAGCTTAGGCTGGTCGGCATATTTGCTAAACGGAACGCTCTATGCCAGAGGGAAGATTATGGTTCCGTTTCTGCCGCTTCTGGTTTTGCATTGCGTGCGTATTTTGCAGGATAATTATCAGAATCAGAAACGATGGAGGCAGTGGCAGTTCTTAATTATAGTAGGTATCATGCTGTTGGCGAAGCTTCTGGTGGGGTATCGTCTGGAAATCGGAATCTGTGTAGATGTGGCAGTTCTGTTTGTTATATCTGTGCTGCTCCGGGTTCGACCTGCATGGAAAGGCTTGTACGCACTGTTATTAATTATGCCGGTATTTTTTTACATTCAGACAGGGAAAACAGAAGATTATGTAAGCGTAGAAGCAGCGAAGGAGCTGGAAGCATGGCAGAAGCAGGAATATACGGTGGATACAACGGATACCCGGTATCGCACCGATACTTTATATGAATATCTGAATACAAGTAACCGGGTGAATGCTCAAATTAACCGGAGAAGCAGTATGTATTCTTCGGTTACGAATCAGGCATATTCCAATGTGTATTATGATTATCTGCAAACGCCGATTCGAATTAATAATCGTGTCGCGATTGTGACAGAACAAAACCCATTTATGCTGCAATTCATGGGTGTCCGTTATCTGGAAGCACGAAAGGGACAACTGCCGTATGGATATGAAGTGGTGGAAAGCCGGGGCGATTTGGTGCTGGGAGAAAATGAAGGGGTACTCCCGATTGTCTATGGTGTTTTCGGACAAAATACCATACCGGAGACTCAGTTTGAAGCCGCAGATGCAAATCAGAAATTAGAACTATTAATGAAGCAGACCATAGTAACGGATGAAGCATATAATAAAAATGCAGCGGACATGGAAGAAAAGGAAGAACCGCTTTATGAAATAAAGCAGACAGTGGTTGGCGGTCAAATTTCTGGCAACCAAGCTTCTGACAGTCAAGTCTCCGGGCTTCCGGAGGGGTTAGATATTCAGAAAATATCGGAAGATGCATGGCTCATTTGTGCGAGTAAGACGCAAAGCCTGACCTACACATTGGATACCGCCAGTCAGGACGAGCTTTTGCTGCTGCAATTTGATGTGGTAAATAAGGGAAAGCAGGCGGTAGTGATTGATATTAACAACATCCGAAATAAATTATCCGGCAGTCATGCACCGTATCCAAACGGAAATACAAGATTTCACTATCAGTTTGCCGGAACCAAGGAGCAACCGCTTACAAAACTGACAATTACCTTGTCAAAGGGAACCTACGAGCTTCGGAATCTAAGCGGGTATCACTGTCCGGCAAGTCTGTTGCAGGAAAAGGAATATCAGACCGTAGAGCCGGATATAACTTCGGAAACGGGAAACAGCGTATTTGCCGGCACTATTACAATGCCGGAAGCCGGGTATCTGGTAACATCGATTCCACTGCAACGGGGAATGCAATTGTATGTTGACGGAAAAGCTATGACACCGGAACGTGTGAATCTGGCATTTGCCGGAGGGTATCTGTCTGCGGGAACCCATACCGTAAGACTGGACTTTACGCCACCGGGATTGTACTGGGGAATGGGAATCAGTCTTGCAGGATTTTTGTTTTATCTCGGACAATTGGGGTATTGGTATCGAAGAAGGGCAAAAGAAAAAGGAATTAAAAGCGAAGCTGATAGGAAGTCACAGTAGCGAAGGGAAAGTTGAGGGTGACTCAAGGTGAGTGAAACGGAAACTAAAAAACATAGCAAATATGCAGCAAAAACAGGATGATATAGTGATAAAAATGGATGGTTGGCTATAGGTATAGGCTATAGCCAACCATAGAAATCCCATATTAACACTTTTCAATATTAGTTGTTATAATAAGAACCATCAAATCACCAAGGAGTGACAGGGAAATGGCAGAAGGTAAATGACAGCATTCCTCTTTGGTGAGGATACCCTCCTAAAATGGTTATTGACCTTATTGCATGGTAAACCGATAGGAATAGTGGTATATAGGTTGCAATTGGAAAGGATATAGTATGATACGATTGGAACAGGTAAGCAAGACCTTTTATCTGCGGGATAGGCAGGTAGATGCGTTGAAGCAGATTGATTTGAAAATTGAAGACGGAAGCATTTTTGGAATCATTGGTTCTTCCGGAGCAGGAAAATCTACGCTGGTGCGATGTCTGAACCTGCTGGAACGGCCAACCTCCGGAAAAGTATATCTGGATGATGTGGAGCTGACAGCATTAGGACAGGGAAAGCTTAGAAAGGAACGACAGAAAATCGGAATGGTGTTCCAGCAGTTTAATCTTCTGGCACAGCGAACCGCCCTGCGAAATGTATGTTATCCACTGGAAATAGCAGGGGTTCCCGCAAAGCAGGCAAAGGAAAGAGCCATCGAGCTACTGGAAATGGTAGGCTTGAAGGACCGAATGCAGAACTACCCGGCACAATTGTCCGGAGGACAAAAGCAACGGGTAGCAATTGCAAGAGCTTTGGCAACAGAACCACGATACCTCTTATGTGACGAGGCAACCAGTGCCTTGGACCCAAATACAACCAATTCGATATTGGAGCTGTTAAAGGAAATTAACGAGCGGCTGGGTGTTACCATTGTAGTAATTACACATGAGATGAAGGTGGTTGAAAAGATATGTACACAGGTAGCTGTATTAAATGACGGAAGTATTATTGAAGAAGGAGCGGTACAGGATGTATTCCTTTCACCGAAAACCAAGATTGCACAGGAAATGATTTATCCGAAGCAAAAATATGATGTCAGAAATTACAGCGGTAAGGTCTTCCGGTTAGCCTTTGGAGGACAGGCATCGACAGAACCGGTGGTTGCCAATCTGGTATTAAAGTGTAATGCCCCGGTAAATATCTTAGGTGCCAGCACTGAGGATATTGGAGGCAGAGCCTTTGGACAGATGCTGTTGGAAATTCCGACAGACGAGGCAGTACAGGCAAAGGCAAAGGAATATCTGGATTCCATTGGAGTTCACTACGAGGAGGAGGATAGAGATGACATTTAATCAATTAGCGACGCTTCTCTGGGAAGGAACCCTGGAGAGCTTGTATATGGTATTGCTGTCAACGGTCTGCTCTTACATTGTAGGTATTCCGCTCGGCGTACTGTTATTTGTTACAGATAAGAATGGAATCTGTAAATGCAAACCGGTAAATGTTGTGGTAGGTGTGATTGTAAACCTGACACGTTCCGTACCATTTATCATTTTACTGCTTGCGATTCTGCCGTTTACCAGAATGGTAGCGGGTACTACAATCGGAACAAATGCAACGGTTGTACCGTTAGTCGTAGCAGCAATTCCATTTATAGCACGAATGGTAGAATCTTCGTTAAAGGAAGTGGACCAGGGTGTAATCGAAGCAGCACAGGCAATGGGCTCCAGCCCGATTCAGATTATCTGGAAGGTGCTTTTGCCGGAGGCAAGACCGTCCCTGCTGGTAGGTGCAACCATAGCATTTACAACATTACTGGGATATTCTGCCATGGCAGGCTTCACCGGTGGCGGTGGCTTAGGTGCCATAGCCATCAATTATGGATACTATAGATACCAAGCCAATATCATGTGGGCGACTGTATTAGTACTGGTTATTATTGTCCAGGTATTTCAGGAGTTAGGCATGTTTATTGTAAATAAAACGGATAAGAGAATCCGCAACTAGAAAAGGAGAGACAACTATGAAAAAGAATGTAACTAAGAAATTAGCCGCTGCATTTCTTGCAGCATTAACCATTGGAACCCTTGGATTAACCGGATGCTCCGCAGGAGCCGGTAACGGAAATGCATCTGACAGTACAGATACTACAGAAGGAACACAGGATGCAGATACCCAGAGTGATGCACAGGCAGAGGATGATAAGGTGATTAAGGTAGGAGCCAGCGTTACCCCTCATGCAGAGATACTGGAGCAGGTAAAGGATACACTTGCAGAGCAGGGATATACCTTGGAAATCGTAGAATATAATGATTATGTATTGCCAAATACAGCATTAGAGGCAGGAGACTTAGATGCAAACTTCTTCCAGCATCAGCCATACTTGGATGATTTTAATGCAGAAAACGGTACACATCTGGTATCGGTAGCAAAGGTACATTTTGAACCATTCGGAATCTATGCCGGCAAGACAGACAGCTTAGATGCATTGCAGGACGGTGCAAAGGTAGCAGTACCAAATGATACAACAAATGAAGCAAGAGCACTTCTGTTACTGGAAGCACAGGGCTTAATCAAGTTAAAGGAAGATGCAGGACTGACCGCAACTGTTCTGGATATTGAAGAAAACCCTAAGAACCTTGAGATTCAGGAAATTGAGGCAGCACAGTTAGTACGGTCTTTACCGGATGTGGATATTGCGTGCATTAACGGTAACTATGCCGCAGAAGGTGGCTTGGATGTAGCAGATGCAATTGCTGTAGAAGCTTCTGATTCTTTAGCTGCTGAGACTTACGGAAATGTAATTGCAGTAAAGGAAGGAAACGAGGATTCTGCAAAGACAAAGGCACTGGTAGATGCAGTATTAAGTGACAAGGTAAAGCAGTACATTCAGGAAACTTACGGAAATGCAGTAGTACCTGTATTCTAATCAGACAAAACAGGCAAATAGAACCATTTCAAAAAAATGAATAGCGTTTGTAGGAGAATTGATTTATAATAGCCCTAAGAAGATTAGAGGATAAAAGGTGAATTCGACTATGAACAAGAAAGCATTAATCGCAATGAGTGGTGGCGTTGATTCTTCGGTAGCCGCACTTCTGATGAAGGAGAAGGGCTACGAGTGTATCGGTGTCACCATGAAATTGTATGATAATGACGATATAGGGATTTCAAGAGAGAAGACCTGTTGCTCCTTAGATGATATTGAGGATGCAAGAAGTGTAGCCTTTCGTATTGGAATCCCTTATTATGTTGTGAATTTTAAGGAAGATTTTAAGGCAAGGGTGATGGACCCATTTGTAGATTGCTATTTGCGGGGAGAAACACCAAATCCGTGTATAGAATGTAACCGGCATTTAAAATTTGAGCATTTATATCAAAAGGCACAGGAGCTGGATTGCGATGTGATAGTGACCGGTCACTATGCACAGGTTATAGAGGAGGATGGCTGGTATTCGCTTCATAAGGCGGTAGATGCCTCCAAGGACCAGAGTTATGTACTGTATTCCTTAACGCAGGAGCAGTTGGCACATACACAGTTCCCATTGGGAAGTATGACGAAAGAGCAGGTACGGGCAATCGCACAGGAGCATGGATTTATCAATTCGGCAAAGCGGGACAGTCAGGATATTTGCTTTATTCCGGATGGTGATTATAAGAAATTTATGAAGGAAAGCTATCAGATAGATGTGGGTACAGGAACCTTTGTGGATAAAAACGGAACGGTATTAGGCACGCATCATGGCTACTACGGATATACGATTGGACAACGGCGGGGACTGGGAATCGCAGCCGAGCATCCGTATTATGTGGTAGATATTTGTCCGGAAAAGAATCAGGTGGTGTTGGGAAGCAACGAAGAGCTGTTTCATTCTGTATTAGAAGCAAGGGATTTTCACTGGATTCATGAGGCACCAAAGGAAACAGAGCTGGTACAGGCAAAGGTGCGGTATCGGCAGCAGGCACAGGATGCCTATGTGCAGTGTATGGACAATGAGCGGGTACGGGTTCAGTTTGCAGAGCCGCAGCGGGCAATTACGAGAGGACAGGCAGTTGTGGTATATCAGGGAAATGTGGTTCTCGGCGGAGGAACCATTGCGTAGCAGTTGGTTTTCAGGAAAAGATGTGGTATACTTATGGATAGATGTGAACAATTAGTGGAAGCATTGTTAAGCTGGTATCCGGAGCATAAGAGAGATTTGCCATGGCGGAAGGATAGAGAGCCATACCATGTGTGGTTGTCCGAGATTATGCTGCAGCAGACCAGAGTAGAAGCGGTGAAGGAATATTATAAACGCTTCTTGGCGGCTCTGCCGACGATAGAAGCTCTTGCACAGGTAGAAGAGGATGAACTCTTAAAGCTGTGGGAGGGGCTGGGATATTATAACCGGGCGAGAAATCTGAAAAAGGCAGCAGGCATGGTAATGGAGCAGTTCCATGGAGCTTTTCCGGACACGTACGAAGAGATTCGTTCTTTGGCGGGAATTGGTGACTATACGGCAGGGGCAATCGGTTCTATTTGCTTTGATTTGCCGACACCTGCTGTAGACGGAAATGTTCTGCGGGTCTATACCAGAGTGATGGAGGATGCATCCAATATTGATAAGCAGACAACAAAGCGGGCTGTCCGGGATGCACTTGCAACGGTATATCCGATTGGACAGTGCGGAAGCATGACGCAGGCTTTGATGGAGGTCGGGGCAACTGTTTGTGTACCGAATGGGGCTCCAAGGTGTGAACAGTGTCCGCTGGCAGGAATTTGTCTGGCATATGAACATGGAACATGGTCGCAGTATCCGGTGCGGGCGGAAAAGAAGGCACGCCGCAAGGAGGATAAAACGGTGCTGCTTCTGCAATGCGGAGAACGAATAGCAGTCCGGAAACGTCCTGCAAATGGATTGCTGTCCGGTTTGTGGGAATTCCCCAATGTGGAAGGACATTTGAACCAGCAGCAGGCAGCCGATACAGCTACAGATTGGAAAACACAGCCAACGCAGATACAATTAGAATATCAATATACACACATTTTTTCACATGTTGAGTGGAGAATGACTGCCTATTATTTGTTATGCCGGCAGATGAACCCGGAGTTTCAATGGGTGACATTGGAGGAAATGCAGGAAAAGGTGCCGATACCTTCGGCATTTCGACCATTTCTGGAGCTGCTTGACCGGGAGAAATCGGGTAATTAAAGCATAAATCGGTAGGTACTCAGTTGAAACCGGCTATGACAAAAGCAGGTTAATAACCACCTGCAAGAATTGTAAAAGCGGGAATTGGGTTAGAAAAATAATAGACTATATTTGAGAAAAAAGTTGGCTTGGGTATGAGGTTTGTAACGCTATCGTATCCGAAAACAAAAAGAAGAAACGTAGTATTACTATAAGAAGATGCAGAAGCAGGAATGGAATAGGAATAAAAAGGATTTTGTCAGCCGGAGTGAAATGAAATTATTAGTAAGAAAATGATTATATGATTTGATATATAATTTATATATGATTTCATATATGAGTTAAAAAGAAAATTAGTATAAAATTAATACAAAGGCTAATACAAAGAGTATTATAAAAGAAGTTAATGATTATAGAAGAAATTAGTATAAAAGAAATTAATATAGAAAAATTAATATAAAAAATTAATATAAAAAAGGATTAGAAAAAGTACTATTAAAATTAGCGGCAGATATGACAGAAACATAAATAAGGAGGAGTAAATATGCACAGACCGACAGGAGAAACGGTATTAATGTATGGATTTAAAGATCCACAAAGAACAAGAGAATTGCAGTATATTATGGTGCAGATGGGGATTCGGGTTAAGACGATTCATGATGACCAGTTAGGTCAGACAGTAGGTTATCTGGCAGGGGTTAAGGATATGGAGGAGAATCCAAATCCGGAGCAGTACCCACCATTTGAAAAAGAGGTTATGGTAATGCATAATTTCAGTATTACCAAGCGAATTGATATGATGTTAAGCAATATCAAAAAGCGGGGACTGGAAGGGATTCCGTTAAAATGTGTACTTACTTCTACAAATAAGAAGTGGACATTTTATGAGCTGGCAAAGGAATTAGAAAAGGAACATGCCATGATTTTAGAAGGAAAAATGCCGGGACAGGCAGAAGAGAAGGCACCGGAGGAAGAAAGCCAGAACTAAATAGCATTAAATACAAAATGGAAAATAAATGGCAGGAGAAAGGATAGCAGATTATGAAACAGGAGTTAATTATTGTACTGGACTTTGGCGGACAGTATAACCAGTTAATTGCAAGAAGAGTCAGGGAGTGCAATGTATATGCGGAGGTACATCCCTACACAATATCATTGGATAAAATTAAGGAAATGAATCCAAAGGGCATTATATTTACGGGAGGTCCGAACAGTGTATATGCAGAGGATTCTCCGCGTTATCAGAAGGAAATCTTTGAACTGGGTATTCCGATTCTGGGTATCTGCTACGGCTCACAATTGATGTCTTATATGCTGGGTGGAACCGTTGAAACAGCACCGGTCAGCGAATACGGCAAGACAGAGGTAGCGGTAAATAATAATTCTGTTTTGTTTGGGGATGTGGAGCCAACTACAATATGTTGGATGAGCCATACCGACTATATTGCAAAGGCACCGGAGGGCTTTTCAGTGACGGCTCATACACCGGTATGTCCGGTAGCGGCAATGGAATGTCCGGAGAAGAAGCTATATGCCACACAATTTCATCCGGAGGTTATGCATACACAGGAAGGTAAGAAGATGTTAGCAAACTTCGTATATCAGGTCTGTGGTTGTAAGGGTGACTGGAAGATGGATTCCTTCGTGGAGCATACCATTCAGGAATTAAAGGATAAAATCGGTACCGGAAAGGTGTTATGTGCCTTGTCCGGCGGTGTAGACTCTTCGGTAGCGGCTGTATTGTTATCCAAAGCAGTCGGAAAACAACTGACCTGTGTATTTGTTGACCATGGGCTTCTGCGAAAAAATGAAGGTGATGAGGTAGAAGCTGTATTCGGATCGGAAGGACCATATGATTTGAACTTTATCCGCGTCAATGCACAAGAGCGTTTCTATGAGAAATTAGCCGGCGTTACCGAACCGGAAAAGAAGCGGAAGATTATTGGTGAGGAATTTATTCGCGTATTCGAGGAAGAAGCAAAGAAAATCGGAGCGGTGGATTTCTTGGTACAGGGTACCATTTATCCGGATGTTATTGAATCCGGTCTGGGTAAATCGGCAGTAATAAAATCCCATCATAATGTGGGCGGTCTGCCGGACTATGTGGATTTCAAGGAAATTGTGGAGCCGCTTCGGCTTTTGTTCAAGGATGAGGTTCGGAAAGCGGGCTTGGAGCTTGGTATTCCGGATTATCTGGTATATCGTCAGCCATTTCCGGGACCGGGCTTGGGTATTCGGATTGTCGGTGATGTTACGGCAGAAAAGGTGCGTATCGTACAGGATGCAGATGCCATTTACCGGGAGGAAATTGCAAAGGCCGGAGTGGATAAGCACTTGGGACAGTATTTTGCAGCGTTAACGAACATGAGAAGTGTTGGTGTTATGGGTGATGAGAGAACCTATGATTATGCGGTTGCATTGCGGGCAGTTACGACCTCGGATTTCATGACTGCCGAGAGTGCTAAAATACCATGGGAGGTATTAGAAAAGGTAACGAACCGAATTGTTAATGAAGTTAAGGGGGTTAACCGGGTGCTGTATGATTGCACCGGAAAGCCACCGGCAACGATTGAGTTTGAGTAGTAAACAGAGCTTCATAAATGGCGTAAACAAGCCATTTATGGGGCTTTTTCTTTGTGTAGCATCT
>DHMX01000016.1 GCA_002406015.1 Lachnospiraceae bacterium UBA4631 | reverse complement strand
TAATCATATTACTACCTCGCTAACAAGTTCAAATAATTAAGTGCTTTCATCTCTCTACAAGACTGAAATTTGTCAGTCTAACGCAACAAGGTCAGACTTTTCATAACGATTGTGTCCTTGCAAACTCTTTTTATATTTCCAACATATAATAGCTTCATCCAAACTTCTTCCTTGATTATCTTCAAAGAAATCTCGGATATATGTATTATACTCAAATTGCTTATCGATGGTTGTTTTACTCTTTTTCTTTTCTTCTAAAATCTGATAATATGCATTAATTGCATCACCATAAGTCTTTCCAGCATTGCTCTTTAACCATTTCTGGAATAAAACATTAAACGAAAAACTTTTGTCAATTTTTTCTTTAAAAAAGGCTCTATGCTTTTCGGAACATACAATATTCGATTCAATTAGCGTATTCTCTGTAATTAATCCAACATCTGTTGTTGCTTTTCTTTTTACAGAAGTTTCTAGCACCTTACCTGTATCAAGAAAACACGCAATCCTATCTGTAAGTTCAATCTTTCCACCCGAAACAGGCAGATTATTTTCTCTGCAAAAATCAACTAATTCTTCCTTCAAATAATAAAAACTCCGAAAAGTTTCTCCATCTAATTCCTTATTCAAATCTGGTCTTTCACTCATTTGTATTCTCTCCGTAAAATTCAAATTTTCGCTCTCTATTTTATCACGCATACCTATAATATTCCACTTACATTTTTGCATTATTTAGGACGGCTTGCACATACCTTGCAATCCGCCTATAAATCATCATAATTCTAAACTGTCCTCTGCATCAATCCACATCTGCATATATGATATTCATTCAATCAGTTCACACAGTCCGTTCATATTGTGTTATAATGTGCTATGTATTTACACAATTGAAATTTATCGATTTGGTAAATCCTAATTCATGAACTAAAAGCGGAGATATTATAGAAATGATAGATATACTTCAATCAAGGAAAAACACAGATTCAGACATTATAGATGACATAAGATATAGATTAGGAAGATTTGAAGATATTGAATCGATTACTGCCTTGATTCAAGAAGCAATCAAAGAAATGGAAAAACATAATATATATCAGTGGGACGAGATATATCCAACTGTAGAAAATTTTGAAGATGATATTAAAAAAGGAAATTTGTATGTTGCAGAGGAAAATGAAAAAATAATTGCTTTATATGTAATAAGTGCTGAAGCAGATGAAGCGTATAATTATGCTGAATGGAAATATCCGAGTGAAACTTCATTAGTTCTCCATAGGTTTTGTGTTTCTCCCAGTTTCCAAAATAGAGGCATTGGAAGGAAGGTATTAACGGAAATTGAATTACAAGTTAAAAACAAGGGTTATGATTCAATCCGTCTTGATGTCTTTACGAAAAATCCTTATGCACAAAGATTATATCGTAATAATGAGTATGAGGTTCGTGGATTTGCTGAATGGAGAAAAGGACGTTTTGATTTAATGGAAAAGCATTTATAAATTATGAACGATACAGAGTTAAGCGTAGTGTTAGGCATAGTGATATGCATATGCAATTTGAGAGATAATAAATAACCACATGATTTATGGGCAGTTTCGTACTGTATATGAGTACTCCACTGCCCATTCATACGATTCGTAAAATCCGAACCAGCTTATATCCTTCCCCTTCTTTTCACATTTTCCCTATTGATTATAGATTTTGAGAAATATTTCCCTGTATCCAAAATAGTGAAATTATATTTACCCGGCTTTAATAAATAAAGCACTGTACCCAATAATATCCATATGGAGAATTGGCATCATAATAGCAGGCAATTCCTATCTCTGTAAAGCTTTCATCCAATATATTTGCCTTATGTCCTTCCGAATTCATCCATGCTGTCATAACCGAATCGGGTGTTGACTGTCCCGCAGCTATATTCTCACCTGCACCCGTATAAGAAACTCCGGCATCACTAAATGCAGTAAAACAGCTTGTGCCATTTGGTCTGGTATGTGAAAAGCTCTGTACGGTCTCCGCTGCCCGAACCTTTGCCGCAGATACCAATGTATAATTCATACTCAAACCGGAAAGTCCTGCTTCGCTCCGCCTCTGATTCACAATCGTAAGCACCTGTTCTGCATAGGAATCCATGTAACTGCCCGCTGCCACACTCTCTGTGGTTGCTTCTGTCGTTGCCTCGGTTGTTGCGGCTGTCGTTGCTTCTGCCGTTGTTGTAGTCGTTGTTGTATTGTTTTTACCGGTAGATGCATTTGCAGAATTTCCAGTGGATGTATTTTTACCGGTTGCCGAATCCTTATCCTCTGTGCCTGCCTGTCCTTCTTCTGTAGAAGCATCTGTATCTGTAACCGTTTCGGTTGTCTGTGTTGTTTCCTGCGGATTGGAATATACTTTATTATTTACCAGCACCAGCACTTTTACATATTTACCGCTAACGGTATCTTCTATCGTAACTGTTGCTTTTCCTTCACCAACCGCTCTTACGGTTCCGTCCTGCTCTACGGTACAGACCTTTGTATCCGAAGAGGTGTATTTTAACTGGTATTCTGCACTCTTATCTCCGACTACCGATACCTGTACCATTTCTGCACCATCCGGATTTAAGTGCAGCATTCCGACCTCTACCGTCAAGTCCTCCAGCTTCTTCCCTTCGGTTTCCGGTAATGCTTCCTGTGTTTCGCCTGCCTGCTCGTTTTGTAAGTCCATATTATTCCGGCAGCCGCCACATACAAGCAATGCAACACCAATACCTATCAATGCTCCGATTCTTCGTATTTTATTTCGGTTTCTGTTCTTTACCATAGCAGATTCCTCCATTCTTTTGTTTTGTTGAAATTAGTTTTATGCAAAATTACTGCTAGGTATAGTATACAATAACTATGTGTCAAAATACTACAAAAACCAGAAATTCCCGGAATAAGCTTCCGAGAATTTCTGGTTTTAATTATCTATTTGTCTTAGATGCTTGCCTTTGCAACATCTACTAATTTTGCAAATCCGTCTGCATCACTGATTGCCATTTCTGAAAGCATCTTACGGTTAATATCTACACCTGCTACCTTCAGACCATGCATTAACTTGCTGTATGAAATACCATTCATTCTTGCTGCTGCGTTAATACGTGCAATCCATAACTGTCTGAACTGTCTCTTTCTCTGCTTACGTCCTGCATATGCGGTTGTTAAACCACGCATAACAGACTGCTTTGCTACTCTATACTGCTTAGATCTGGCACCCTTATAGCCTTTTGCCAGCTTTAATACCCGATTGTGTTTCTTCTTAGCGTTTAAGCCGCCTTTAATTCTTGCCATTATCGTTTCCTCCTATTCTACACGTATGGTAAAATCTTCTTCATTGTCTTAACATTGGTTGCATCTGTCATAGTTGCTTTTCTAAGATTTCTCTTTCTCTTAGTTGTCTTCTTTGTTAAGATATGACTCTTATAAGCTTTCATTCTCTTGAGCTTACCAGTTCCTGTTACTTTGAAACGCTTTGCTGCAGCTTTCTTTGTCTTTAATTTTGACATGTTACTTCCTCCTTAATATCTATCATCTATTATGCATTTAACGCTTTTCAGCTAAAAACATTACCATGCTTCGTCCTTCTACCTTTGCAGGCTTTTCGATTACAGCTACATCTTCAAGCTGTGCCGCAAAATTATTGAGAATGTCAATACCAATCTCTGTATGTGCAAGCTCTCTTCCCCGGAAACGAATCGCAACCTTTACCTTATCACCCTTTGATAAGAACTTTCTTGCCTGATTGACCTTCGTGTTCAAATCATTTGTATCAATGTTGGGTGAAAAACGAATTTCCTTAATATCTATCGTCTTCTGCTTCTTCTTGGCTTCCTTTTCCTTCCGCATCTGTTCATAACGATACTTACCATAATCCACAATCTTGCATACTGGCGGCTTTGCAGTTGGTGCAATCTTAACTAAGTCCAGCTCTGCCTCTTTTGCCAACTTTAACGCTTCTTTGGAAGACATGATTCCTAACTGTTCTCCATCTTCTCCAATTACACGCACTTCTTTGTCTCTTACCTGTTCGTTAATCATTAAATCGCTAATAGTCGTACACCTCCATAATATTATTAAACACAAGAAAAGTGGATAGCATAACTATCCACCAATAAAAGTCCCTGTTCCAGTTTACTTTTAATAACCCGAGTCACCATTTGTGCTAAGGTGAGAGTGGATACTCTGCTTTCTTTCCATAAACAACTATTAGAGTATAGCAAAGCATCATCCAAAAGTCAACTGTTTTTATACAATTCCTATTAATTTTAATATCCAGTATATAAGCCCCAGACACCAGCTGGTAAAGATTCCGTATAGTATGACAGGTCCTGCAATTGTAAATATCTTTACTCCGATTCCAAAGACCTGACCTTCCTTTTGGTATTCAATACATGGAGCGGCTACCGAATTGGCAAATCCGGTAATCGGAACTAATGCACCGGCTCCACCCAGCTTTGCAATGGAGCCATACAGATTAAAGCCCGTCAGTATTACACTCAGGGCTACCAGTATCATAGATACATAGCTCGCCGCATCATCCTTTTCCATTGCCCATTGAAACTGAAGCCACTGGGAAATACACTCACCCAATAAGCATATAATACCACCAATCAGAAATGCCCACAAGCAGTTAATAAAACAATTATGCTTCGGTGTAACCTGTTTCACATACTCATTGTATTCCTCGTTACTTGGTTCGTTTTTCATTTTTTACCGCCTTCTTCCTGTTAATTTTTACTTCCCGCTATTCATGTCGGTTACCCAATATCTTTTTTTCCTTATACCTGCCGAAACCAAAAGAACTGCACAAAGGTTCCGACCATTTTCCCGATTCCCACACAAGCAATGACATAGGGAAGTCCACGCCGGATTCCGGTTCTGCGACATAGAATCGGAAATAATTTCACAACATCGGCCAATGCTCCCGCAAGACAACCGGTAAATATTCCAAACAAAACACCACTTATCAGAAGTCCGGCTTTTCCAACCGGCACCGGAATGTCATATAACGTAATCAAATTGCCGACTGTGCTTCCAAGCAGAATCAAAGTTTCAACCAACAGCGTCTTACAGCCTGCATTTGCCCAATCCTCTAATCGCGTATAGATTCCGAGTGATGTCAGAAATGCAACGTATGCACCTGCAATTGCTCCGCCTGCCGCCAGTCCAATGATTATCATAACTATATCCTTAATCCACATCCTGACTCTCCTCATTTCTATCAGCATCTAATATAAATGTCTGATTTACGTCCTGCTCGTACTGCCGCATCTGTACCTGAAGCGGAGATGGGTCATTCGTAAGCTTATATCTGCCGCCATGGTTAAAAAATAAAATAATTCCCAAAAACAATCCTACTGCATAGGATGCCTGAAGAATCCCCGGTCCCTCCGGTGGTGTACCGGTGAATAATTCATATAATTGGTCAAACAGGTCCGGAGTTGTAACGTCTGTGTTAAAGGTCATAATGGAAAATGCTGCTCCAAAGAAGGAAATCAGACAAACCAGAATTAGCTTTATCTTATCCTTCCACTTAGATGGTCTTCCAATCGGTTTATAGTAAACGATAAAATCGGTTTCTCCCAGACTTTGAACCTGACAATTTGGTACTGCGGCTGTAATCATCTGAATTAACAGGCAGGTGGAAAATACCTTCTTATATTCCTTTACGGTCTTAAATTCCGTAATGATTATGCTTTGTACCTGTTTTTTTACACTTTTGTTTTCACAGAACACCTCTGCCACATCACTAATCCGTACGATTGGACGGCTGATTGCGGAGCTAAGCTGCACATTCAGATAAATCGTTTCCGACATTTACCGTTCCCTCCTTCCAGACAAAGGTTCCTTCCGGATATTGCTGCTCCTGCTGCCGAACCACAAAATAGCCAATGATTCCCGCTACCAGACAAGCTGCCATTGCCCACCAGAGCCAGTGATATTTATTCTTATTCATTTGCATGCCTCCATTTCATACCTGTTTCCTTGATAGTATTTCCATTGAAAGCAATTATATGAAAGGCATAGCCTAGCAACTTTTTCCATGATTTATCTGTTCCCGCATCTTAAGCAATACCTTTTTTTCCATTCTCGAAACCTGCACCTGCGAAATACCAAGCTTTCCCGCAATTTCTGTCTGTGTCTTATCTTCAAAATACCGCATTCGGATAATTGTTCGTTCCTTTTCATCCAACTGCTGCATTAATTCCTCCAGAGCCAATTGGTTGATTGCCTTTTGACTCTCATCCTCCGTACTTACCAGCTTATCAATCAGATAAATGGCATTTCCGTCATTTTGATAAATGGTTTTATAAATAGATTCCACTTCGGAATTAGCCTCTAATGCCACTACGATTTCTTCTTTGTCAATATCCAGACAGCTTGCCAGTTCCTCTAAGGTTGGTTCAGTTCCGTTTTCATTTACCATTTTTTCACGCACCGTATAGACCTTGTATGCAGTCTCCTTTAACGAGCGGCTGACCTTTACCATTCCATCGTCTCTTAAAAAGCGTTTTACCTCCCCCATTATCATCGGCACTGCATAGGTTGAAAATTTCACATCAAATGCTGGTTCAAATTTGTCGATGCATTTTAACAGACCGATACAGCCAATCTGATACAGGTCCTCTAAATCATGGCCGCGACCCGCAAATCTCCGCACTACGCTCCATACCAAGCCCAGATTTTCTGCCGCCACCTGATTTCTGGCTGTCTGATCTCCTTCTCTGGCTCGCTTTATTAATTCAATTGTTCGGTCCATGCTCTTCTCCCATCATCTTTACCATTGTAATTGTTGTCCCTACTCCCTCCTGAGATTCCACCTCCAGATTGTCCATAAATGCTTCCATGAAAGAAAATCCCATACCGGAACGTTCTTCTTCCGGCTTCGTGGTAAATAATGGCTCCATTGCCTGTTCAATATTGCGAATCCCTTTCCCCCAATCCTGAATCTGAATCCGGATTTGACGGTCTTTTATACTTGCCCGTATCTGAACCATGCCTTCTGTCTTTTCATACCCATGAATAATTGCATTGGTTACAGCCTCGGATACCGCAACCTTTACATCCCCCATTTCTTCTAAGGTTGGATTTAGCTGTGCAATAAAGGCTGCAATTACAATTCTTGCAAAGCCTTCATTTTCCCCTATTGCTTTAAATTCCACTGTCATTTCATTGGTGTTACTCATCATATCCTCCTTATTATCCGCATTTTTATTTGCATTTATTTCAATTCTCTGATTCTGTCTCTTCCTGCTTCCAAGGAATTACAATCCGGTACAGACCGGATAAGGTCAGGACCTTGTTCATGCTGTCATTTACATGCTCCACATATACCTTTCCGCCACGTATCTGTATTTCCCTATAGCGTCCGGCTATTAACCCGATTCCGGAGCTATCCATAAATGTTGTATTTTGAAAATCAAATACAACATTCTGAATATAATGATTCTGCATTTTTTCCTTTACCTCGCTGCGAATCTGTTCCGCTTGGAAATGGTCCAGTTCCTTCGGCAATCGGATGCATAACCATTCCTGTTCTACTTCCAATTCATATTCCATATCTCCACCTCCTGAAAAGCTAAAAAAAGAGAAACACATATCTGTGTTTCTCTTTTGTAAATTACTTATGTACTATTTTTTGTTGTTTTTATTGCTGTTTTATTGATTTCGGTCTGTCGCATACTGCGAATCCGGAAATCTCGTATTAATATCCTGATACAGCTTATTTGCAGCGTCTATATTACCAACCATCTTATAGGCTTCTGCTAATTGGAATCTTGCTTCTACGTCATCCGGCTTCAAATTACAGTACGGTGTAAGCTGTTCAATTGCCTGTGTATAATTCTCTGCTCCATAGGCAGTCATACCGGTGCTTCGACACGTATTCAGCTCTTCTTCACACTCATTAACAATTGTCTGTATACAGGTCTTTGTTGCCTCTGATACCTCACTGCTGTTCATATCAAAATTCCCCAGTGCGGCAATGGCTGCCGTTTTATCTCCGGTCAAGTATGCCTGTACCCCTGTTGCCATTGTATCATCCGCATTGCTTGCAGCATTTTCCTGCACCATGCCATCTATCTGCTTCGTCAGGCTGTCTATCTGTCCCTGCAGCTTCTGATTTTCTTCGGTTAAGCTGGAAATCGTTACATTTTTTCCTGCCAGTTCTGCACTGTAGGAGGTCTTTAAGTCTAGGTTCTCATTCCGAATGCTTTTTATTTTCGTTGGCATAATCAGAAAATAAACAGCGGCAATTCCTATTATCAGTCCGGCAATCAGATACATAACATTATGCTTGCCGTATTTAATCTCCTGATAGCTTCCGACCTCTAAATTCTGTTCGGGGCTAATATCCTCTGCTGCCGCACCACGCTCAATAATTTCCCGAATTTTCCGTCTTGCTGTCTCTTCTCCGTCTGTCTCTTCCTCTTCCAGTTCTTCATGGTAGGAATCCTCAATATCCAGATTCGGCAAATCATCCTCATATACGGAGGCGGTTCCTGTTGTTCCGGAGGTATACAGCTTCTCATTATGGGTAAGCTCTTCCAGATATTGCTGTGCCATCGGATTATAGCGGTCTATTTTTAATACCCGCTGTAATGCCCGTTTTGCACGCTCTGCATTTCCTTCCTGCATATATACCAGTGCCAATACCAGATACGCTTTCACAAAATGCGGATTCTCGTTTAAGATTCGCTTTAGCTGTATCAGTGCCAAATCATGATTTTTCTGTCTTACATAATGTAAGGTCAGATTATACTTTCTGGCTGCCTGGTCATATCCGTTTAATTTATTCTGGTTTCCCTGTACCAGCTTCAGATACCGGGCTGCCGGATTTTCCTCTGCCTGATAGTTGGAGCTAATAACCCATTGTACCAATGCTTCTATTACCTGACCGGTTTCATAATAGACCAGTCCTAACAGATTTCTTGCATCAATGTTTGCCTTGTTATACCGAAGTGCTGTCTTTAAGGCAAGCTCTGCACCTGTCAGATTCCGCATTTTGGCATATGCCAGCCCCTGATTATAATAATACAGTGACGTATTCCATGCCTTTATCAAATATTCCTGTTTTAATCCGCACGCACTACACACATCATTGATGAGTACCGGTGCTCCGCAATGTAAACAATTCATAATCCTTCACACCTATTCTATTCATTATTCTGTGGCGGCTGTTGTGCCTGCTTCATTACCTCTATCAATACATCTGCAACATCACTAAAATCATTTTTATATATATTATCTTCCAACTGGCTCATTTCTGCTGCCGGCTGAAACTTCTTAATCTCTTCGTCAAAATTAATCATGCTGGTTTTCTCCTTCCTGTGATTCCAGACTTCCTACCAAATATAAAGACCCTACACAAAATACCTGACATCCCTCTGCCGCATAGGTACGTGCCAGCTTAAAAGCCTGTCTGTCATCCGGCTCTTCCACTATTTGTGAGGTCGGCTTTGCATACTCCCGAAACAGCTCTGCTACCTGATAAACAGGTGTTGCCCTGTTTCCCGCAATCGTGGTTACAATTATTTTCTCAAAGGTAACGTCTGCCTGACACAAAATGTGTATCATCTCATTATATCTCTTATCACTGGCAACTGCAAATAATAATACATTTTTTTCGTTTGGATACAGCTTAGACACCGTATCACAAAATGCCTGAATTGCCGGCTCATTATGTGCTCCATCCACGTAAATCCGCGGCTCCAGCTTCTCCATTCTGCCCTTCCAACGCATCCGGAGTATTCCTCTCTGCAGGACCGCCTCCGTTATGTCTTTTCCAAGCAGGCTTCTGACCGCTTCGATTGCCAATGCCGCATTTTCTGTCTGATACAATGCGGTTTTCATAATCCGATATGTAGGTCTACTATAAGCTCCGCTTGTATTATCATACCGAGTTGTGTATGAAAAATCAATTGTTTCTGCTCCTATTTCGTCTATCGTAATAGCTTCTCTTTCGACAGGAATCAAAGGGCTTCTCTTTGCCTCTCCAATTTTTTCTATTACAGCGGCACTTGCATCCTTCTGTTTCAAATATACGCACGTTGTTTCAGGCTTGATAATTCCCGCCTTTTCTCCCGCTATCTGTTCAATGGTATCTCCTAAATACTGCATATGGTCCATACCGATTGACGTAATTACGGTTATTCTCGGCTTCAATACATTGGTAGCGTCCAGTCTTCCACCCAGCCCGGTTTCATAGATTACATAATCCGGCTGCTGCTTCCGATACCAGACGGCTGCCATCAAAAACAGATATTCAAAGAAATTCGGATGCAACAGTCCTTGTGACATTCCTATTTCTACCGCTTCTCTGACCTGTCGGAATACCTCCAGAAATTCTTCATCCCGTATCTCTTTTCCGTTTATCTGAAACCGCTCATTTATCCGTATCAGATGCGGAGAGGTAAACATTCCTACCCGCTTTCCTGCCTGCTGCAGCATAGCAGCCATATATGCACAGACAGAACCCTTTCCGTTGGTTCCGGCTATATGTATTGCAGGGATTGCCTCCTGCGGATTTCCCAACAGCCGCAAAAATCCCCGTAAATTATCATGGGTTGTCTTATTTGCAAACTTCGGAATGGCTAACAGATAATCAACCGCTTCCGGATATGCTTCATTCAAATCTTTCATCTTAACGGTTATCTACTTTCTCCGGATATAAATCATGCTGTTCCAGACGCTTCTGTGCCACAGCTTCCCAATTGGTTCCGGCTTTTCCGTAATTACAGTATGGGTCAATCGAAATTCCGCCCCTTGGCGTAAATTTTCCCCATACCTCAATATATTTCGGGTCCATTAACCGAATCAAATCTTCCATAATAATATTGACGCAATCCTCATGGAAATCTCCATGATTGCGGAAGCTAAACAAATATAATTTCAAGGACTTGCTTTCTACCATTTTCACATCCGGTACATACGAAATAGTAATGGTTGCAAAATCCGGCTGTCCGGTAATCGGACATAAGCTGGTAAATTCCGGGCAGTTAAACTTTACAAAATAATCCCGGTTCGGATGCTTGTTTATAAAGGTTTCCAATATCTCAGGTGCATAATCGTCCGGATATTTTGTTCCCTGATTACCAAGTAATGAAACATTTCCCATTTCCTGCTGTTCTCTGCTCATAACGCTAATCCCCTTTCATCTGCCATATCTCTGTTACTATATTATAAGGGCTTTTTCCTCTCCGTCAAGTCAAAGGGCATCGGAATGACCTGATTCAGATAAAAGGAATAAATATAGGTTTCTTTCACACATTTACCGGTCAACTGCTCTAAGGTCTGCTTATAATATTCAAGCTGTGCATGATACCGCTTTACTAATTCTTCTGCCCCCTGCTCCTCGGATACCGTATCGGTCTTATAGTCCAGTAATACCAGTTCTCCATCCTCTTCAAAATAAGCATCAATTACACCCTGTACCAGTTCCAAGTCTGTTTCGTTTCCTGTCTTATATACCTGATGCATCGGAAGCCCAATTACAAACTGCTGCTCCCGGTACAGACTATTTCTCTGTTGTGCCTGTACCATCCGTTGTCCCAGACCGGAATGCATCATATGATAGATGCGGCTTGCCGATATTCGCTTGCCCTGCTCCGGTGTCAGAACCTTCTGCTGCACCAATTCCTGTATTCCCTGCTCTACCTGTTGCAGGGATTCTCCCTTTTGAAATGACAGCTTTTCCATTGCCAGATGCATCAAAGTACCATATTCTGCCCCTGCACTGACTGTATTATGCTTTGGCATTTTTTTCTTTTCTGTAAGCTCCGGAAGTGTGTCTACGGCTTCCAGCTCCTCCTGCTGGCTCATTTTCTTAATTTCTGATACCGACAGCTTGCCCTTTGCCGCAACTGCCATCGGATGTGCATATTGCCATGCAAACCGGGTGCGTATTGCTTCATAAAACTCTGCATTTCCGGATTCCTGCATTCTTGCTTCCCATAAATCACTTCGCTCCTGCAAGCGGTTCCATGACTCAAAGGTCTGCCAATCCATCTCGGAACGTTCTACAATCTGATACCGCAGGCTATCCGTTTCCGTACCTTGATTTTGTATCTGCAAAAGCGTAACTATCAGCCATGCCAGATAGGAATTGCATTTTGCTACCCTTTGCTTTCCAAGCGGCTTATATACCTGCGTAGAAGCCTCTTGCAGGTCTGCCGCCTTATCCTGATACCGCTTCCGCAACAAATGATATTCCTTGTTACTTTTAGCCGTTCTTGCATCTACCGAGCCAATCATAATCAGCTTTTCCTTGGATCTCGTCATGGCAACGTAAAGAATCCGAAGCTCCTCTGCGATATTTTCCTCCTTCATGTGCTTTGCCAGACAATTCCGTTTAACTGTCTTTTCGTAATAATGCTCCTCCACATGCTTATAATTGATTCCCAGATAACCATCTGCATCAATTAATACAGGATTCTCCGCATCCTTTTGGTTAAACTGCTTTCCGCAGCCGCACAATAATACTACCGGAAACTCCAATCCCTTGCTCTTATGAATCGTCATAATGCGAACCAGATTATCATTTTCGCCCATAACAACCGCTTCTCCGAAATCCTGCTCGGATACCTTCATGCGTTCAATGTAACGCAGGAAATCAAACAATCCATGATAACTGGTTGCTTCATACAGGCTTGCCTTTTCCATTAATTTTAATATATTTTCCTGACGGTGTCTGCCTCTTGGCATTGCCGCTACATATTGATAGTATCCGGTCTCATCCAGAATCCTCCAAATCAATTCCCGGATGCTGCTGTAGGTCTTATATTCCTTCCAGCCTTCCAGACATTCCAGAAACTGCTTTAGCTTATGATATAGCTGTGACTGCTCCGGCTGTTCCCATTCATTTACATATCTTTGTATGATTTCCCACAAATTTCCTTCCCGGTAAGCTGCCCGCAAATAAGCAAGCTCCTCACTGGTAATTCCGGCAAGCGGACTTCTGAGTGTTCCGGCAAGTGCTATATCATCTCTTGCATTATCTATGACTGCCAAGGCACATAACAGATTTTTCACTTCCACAGAATCAAAATACCCCTTACTGCTCTCGGCATAGGCCGGTATTCCCTCTTCCATCAATATCTGGCGGAATGTTTCCGACCATCCCTTTACGGTTCTTAGTAAAATCACAATATCCCGATAGGTGCAGGCACGATAGGCTCCGATTCCGTCATCCCAGATAGGAAGCGGCTGCTTTGCATCACACAGTCTTCGTATTTTAGCTGCCGCAAATCTTGCCTCCTGTTCCATGACATCCATATCCGGTTCATCACCTTGTTCTTCACTTATTTCTTCTTTTATTTCTGTCTGTGTTTCCTCTGAAATTTCTTCATCCGCCTCTTCAAGCTGTTCTGATAAGGCATCCAGAACGTATATCTCGGTTCTGTAATCCGGCAACGGGCTTTGCTCTGCAAATTCTCTTCCCGGCACTAAGGCGGTCTGTTGATTATAGTCTACACCGCCCATTGATACCGTCATCAACTGGTAGAATAAAAAATTAACCGATTCCAATACTTCTTTTCTGCTTCGGAAATTCTGCATCAATTCTATTTTCTTGCTGATTCCGGTTTCTTCCAGATTGCCGGAAAATTCCTGATATTTCTTCTGAAATAACTGCGGTCTTGCCATACGGAACTTATAAATACTCTGCTTCATATCTCCCACCATAAACAGATTCGCATATTCTCCGTCTGTTTGTCTGGCTATGCTTGTAAGAATTGCTTCCTGCAAATCATTGGAATCTTGATATTCATCAATTAAAATCTCGGTAAACATTCCCTGCATCTGCTTTGCGACCTCGGAGGAAACCAGCTTCTTATCTTCCCGTCTGGTTAATACCTGAAGGGCATAATGCTCTACATCCCCGAAATCCATACAATTCTTTTTCTGCTTTTCCGATAAATACGCATCCATGAATTGTTCCGTCAACGAAAGAATCGTAAGCAATACCGGAGCAACACCGCTTTGCTGCTCCTCTATTTCTGCAAGCGTTGCCTGCACATACCCTGCTGCCTCTTTCTTACAGGCACTGTACTTCTGCCACAGCTCCGTTACATAATGTTCTTCGGGAATCCCTGCATTTTTCCATATAAACCGCTTGTATATCCGTCCGGATTTATCAAATGCCTGCTGTAATTCCGAATAGGTGGCTGCCTGCATGACCGCCTGTATCATCTGACATTCTTCTTGAAAATAGATACTGTATTTGTCGTAGGCTTTGGGCTGATATTCTGCCGGCAGACAACGATATTCCTCCAGCACCTTCTCCGGTATCTGCCGCACATCCTCCATGATGTCCTTTACACCTTGAATCAATAACTGCATCCATGGACAGCTTTCTATTGCTTCCGCACCACACGCTTCTGCATCCTTCCGGGCTGCCGCCAGCCACGCTCTGGAATCCGGAACACTTTCTGCCTGCTGCCGCAACTGCTTTAATAGCTGCCTGATATTATCATCACTTCGTACATCCTTCATGTACTGATGCAGCAAAAGCATTGCTTCCGGCTGTGTCTCATATGCTTTTTCCAATATTACGCTTAACACATCTTCTTGTAACAGCACGCCCTCTGTATCATCCAGAATCCGCATGGCAGGGTCAATCCCCAGTATTTGAAAATTGTCATCGACTACCTGCTTACAAAAGCTGTCAATTGTCATAATGCTTGCCCGATGAATTAAGGATAACTGCCGTATAATATGCTGATTATCCGGATACTGCTCCTGTAGCTGTTCTAATGCCCTTCGAAGCTTTGTCCGCATCTGGCTGGCAGCCGCACGCGTAAAGGTCACAATCAGAAACTCATCAATATTCTTTTCTTCTTCCAGAATCCATGTCAGAATCCGTTGTACCAGTACGGCTGTTTTTCCGGAGCCTGCTGCCGCAGAAACCAATAAGGTTCCCTTTCGATAATCAATGACCTTCTGCTGTTCCTTTGTCCATTTCATGCCTGTTTTCTCCTTTCCTTGAATGTTTCAATTGCTGTACGGTATAAATCTGATTTCCTCCGTCTACACAATCTAACTTGCAGACCTCCCGATACGCACAATAATCACATGGCACACTGCGTCCGGTCCGAACCGGCTGAATCGGAATATCCCCACGTTTCATATCGGAACCGATTTGGGCGGCTGTCCGGGTTACTTCTTCGAGTAACTGCCGATAGTTACTCTCTGTCAGTACGGTGTCGCTTTCTTCTATCTCGGTTCCTTCCTCCGTTTTCTTTTGTTTAACCGGTAAGGTTTCTATATCTCCCAGATATGAAATACTCGGCTCCTCTTTATTGACAACTCCTGTCATGGCGGTTTCACGTTGTATCTTATGCTGTAATGCTTCTGTCAGCTTCTTACCGGTCTTTTCTACCATCGGAACCCGGAATCCGTAATACAACGACCCGGCAGGTATAATCTTTTTATTTGGAAATTCCCGCTGCAATACCTCCAATACTACATTCGTGTAAATTAACAATTGCAGTTGCAGTCCTACACTTACCTTGGTTACATCGATTTCTTTTCCGCTGCTCTTATAATCCAAGACCTTCACATAGACATGCTCTTCGTCCTGACAAATATCCATACGGTCAACAACTCCGCTTAGCTTCATATGACTTCCATCCTCTAATACTAAATCTGCGGAATGTAAATCCCGACAAATTGGGTCGGCATAGCTGCGGTTAAATGTCATCTCAAACCGGTATGGAATCATCTTTCCCTGCAACAACTGATTCTTCAAATCTACCACTGCATAAGCAGCCGTCATCTGTATTCTTCTTAACAATTGCCGATTGGTATACGAATCCTTATAAATGCTGTCCTGTTCCTGCTCCACCGCCTGATGAATCTCTTGTTCTACCAAAGCGGTAAGCTCCTCGTCCGAAATCTGTGTCCAGCAATTTTCTGTATCCTCGGATACCAATATATCTTCTGCATTTCGTTGTTCTACCTTGGAAAATACACGTTCCACGATATGATGCAGAAGATTTCCCATATCTCCTAAGGTAATTTCTCTGGTATCCCGCTTCTTTAATTTCAGTCCATATTCTAAGAAGAACTGATACGGACAGCGGCTATAGGTTTCCAATCTGGAAATACTGGTATTTAAAATCGTTCCATACAGCCTTGCGGCAATCTCCGGTGATAACGCCGCTTCCTGATTATAATAAAATAAGCCCTGCTTTACCTGATTTATAACCGATTCCTGCTCTGCTTCGTAATAATCATACAGACTTTTCCATAATTCGCGTTCTTCCTTTGTCAGCTTCCTGTCGGTCTGCAAGCCTTCTGCCAGCAATGCAATGCTGTCTTCGGCAGTTTCTATCTGCTCCATTTGCAGTTCTATCCGCATAAGCTCCTGTACCGGAAGCTGTTCAAATAACCGCTGGATTCTTCCGATTAAATAGGCAGGCAACACCTCATTTCCATCGGAATCCTGCACATGGTAGGTCAGATACAATTGTTCCGATGCCTTTGTTAAATTCTGATACAGATAAAACTGCTCCGTAAACACTCTTGTCCGAGAATCCGGTGCCAACTCCAGCCGTTGCTCCAATTGCCCTCGGTCCGCTTCCGATAAGATTCCTCCTGCACGCGTCATCCGCGGAATAATTCCGTCATTTACTCCTACTACAAATAATACCTTTATGTGATTTAAGCGGGTTCGTTCAATATCTCCCACCGTTACCTGATCCAGACTTGGCGGAATTACCCCTAATGCAATCTCATCCAGACCGCTTTCCAAGAGCTGATGAAATTCCTCCGGCTGCATCTGTGCGGTTCCCAGAATTGAGGTCATTTTCTCCCAGATTTCATCCAGATGCTCATAAATTTGCCGAAATGCCTTTGCCTGCACATAATCTCCCGTTTCTTCAAAGTTATCTGCTGCCTGCTCTAACTGCTCCTGCATCTGAAGCTGCTTCAAAAATCCGCACATTGCATCCACATATTCGGATACGGTTTCCGCCTTTTGTAATTGCGAAATCACATTCTCCAATATCTGCAAAACCTGCCGCCCGGTTTCTAATATGGTATATTGTTTTGTATCTAAGCCTGCCAGCTCCTCCTCTGATACGTCAAATACCTTTTTCCACCATGCATACCCGCGAATCCCTCTTTGAAGCACATAGTTTTCCAATAATTCCAGTGCCTCGGTCTCTAAGCCTGTTACACCTGTCTTTAAGAAGCGAAATACACTTTCGTATGAATAATTTCTTTCTGCGATTTCCAGAACCGCCCGGATACATTCCAGACAAGGATTCATGTAAATATTATGATTTGCGTCTATAAAATAGGGAATATCAAGCTTTGGGAATATTTCTGCGGTAATGGCATCTATAGATTCCAAATCCCCATGGATGACTGCAATATCCTGATAACGATACCCCTGCTTCCGTACCAGCTCATGAATCTGTCTGGCAACCTCATGAAGCTCCTGTCTCGGATTCCGCATTGCCTGAATATGAATCCCCTTTACCTCCTGCTTCCACACCTGATACGGATAGCGAAACAGATTCCGTTCCAGATGCTTCATTTCTTCGTCAACATATCGTATTCCTTCTGTCTCCATGAAATATTCTTCTGCATAGATTCCCAATCGTTCTGCCCCGGATAAGATTCGTTTAATCGTATCCTTACTTAGATAAAACAATTCATGGGGCTTACAGGTCTCCTGCTTCGCACTTGCCGCATCCAGCGTCACTGTCACCTTCAAGGCTGCACTTACCTGCATCAACCCCTCCAACACCTCATACTGAATCGGTGTAAAGCCGGTAAAGCCATCCAGATAAATAACACTTCCCGCCAGTAACTCCGATTGCGGAATGATGCCTGCCAATATTTCCAGAATATGCTCTGCAATAATATAATTCCCCTGTACCTCTTTTTGAAAGGCATCGTAGACGGTAAGTAAGTCATGCAGCTTCTGTCTTAACATGACCGGAAGCTCCTCGGTATTATATAATTCCTGAATATCCTCCCGTCCAATCCGATACTGAAACAGCTCCGTTAACAAGGACTTTAATTCATCTAAGAATCCCATTTTGTTATAAGACACGCCAAAAATCGGAAGTTCATTTCTATACTGCATCAAAATCTTCTGAAGCAGCATACTTTTTCCAAAGTCCTCCAATACATAATCCCGCTGCACATTTAATTCCTCGAATACCCGGTATGCCAGCCGGTTAAAGCTTACAATATCTATATTCATGGTTCCATGTCTCGGATGCAGGGTTACAATATCCCTCTGTGCCTGCATGGTAAATTGTTCCGGTACTATCAAAAAGAATTTCTGCTCCGGAGTTTCCATAGATGCATGTATCAATTCTTCATATACAAAATGACTTTTTCCCGACCCGCTCGGTCCTTCGATAATCTGTATCATTTTATAAACTCCTTTTCTAACGCAAACTGCTTCCTTCAGTCATATTTTTACTTCTTCTGAATATATATAAGTATAGGAAACGTGAGGTGATATTATGGGTTCTAATACCAAAATCCTAATATTTAAGGCAAAAGAGCTGATTTATACCATCATATTTGTGGTACTTGGCATTCTGCTTCTTTTGCTGCTTCTTTTAATGTTCCTACCTGACCGTTCGGAACAAAATACCCAAGAATTAACAGAAACCGCCTCTTACATACCCGGTGTATATACTTCTACTGTCCAACTGGGAGACTCCGTTCTGGAGGTTCAGGTGACGGTAGACAGTGACCGTATCTGTGACGTATCCATTGCTAACCTGAATGATACCGTTACAACCATGTATCCGCTTCTGACACCTGCTCTGGAAGAAATTAACCAGCAGCTACCGGAAATTACCAATCCGGATGAAATCACTTATTCCACAGACAGCCAGTATACATCGGTAATTTTATCACAGGCAATTAAGCATGCATTAGAGCAGGCAATCCCGCCTTCTGTATGAAAAGAACCTCCTCTATATGAGGAGGTTCTTTTTTATTCGTGCTTCTGTACGACTTCTCCCTGCTTCTTATAAATGCTCTCTGCCGGCACATAGCCTCTTACCATAGATAATGGGTATACATTGCTGTGGCAGCCTATGACGCTTCCCGGATTGAGAACGGTATTACAGCCTATCTCAACGAAGTCACCCAGAATCGCACCCACCTTTTTGCGTCCGGTTTCAATTCGGGCTTCCCCGCTCTTTATTTCTACCAGTGACTTATCTGCCTTCACATTACTTGTAATGCTTCCTGCCCCCATATGGGATTTATAGCCCAGAATGGAATCTCCCACATAATTATAGTGCGGAACCTGCACGCAGTTAAAAATGATTACATTCTTTAATTCGGTAGAATTACCTACGACACATCCGGAGCCTACCAACGCATTTCCCCGGATAAACGCACCCGGTCGCACTTCTGTATCCGGTCCGATAATGGTCGGTCCGATGATGGTCGTATTCGGATATACCTTTGCGGTTCTGGCAATCCATACCTGTCCTTCCCGCTCTTCATATTCCTCGCTTGGCAGAGTCGGTCCTAATTTTGCAATAAAATCTCCAATCTGTCCCAATGCCTCCCAAGGATATTCTACCTTTTCCAGTAAATCCTGTGCCAAGGTTTCCTCTAAACATTCAAATAAGCATGATACCTTACATGCTGCCTGTAATTCTTCCTGTCTCATTTCATTTTCCTTTCTTATAATACGCTGCCGCCTTGTCAAACAATGGTGTAAATGCATATTGATTATTCAAGCCTTTCACCAGCTCTGTCTTCTTAGCAACAAAGTTCTCCAGAATCTGCATATAATGCTCCTCTGTAATCTCTCCTCGTTCTACCTGCCCAAGTCCCTTTTCCCAACTGGCAGTCAGCTTGGGCTGTAGCAATGCATTAATGGAATAATACACAATATCATAAATCATTTCTCCTTTTAAGGTCGGAGTTACAATCTGTGTCTTTTTATTCAATGCCATATATCCTATGTTCATTAACTTCTTGATAATCTCTGCCCGCGTAGCACTGGTTCCGATTCCGCTGCCCTTCATATAGTCCCGCAGTTCTTCCTCTTCAATATCGGAGCCTGCTTTTTCCATTGCGATAACCAGTGTACCGGAGGTATACCGGCTCGGTGGCTTTGTCTCGCCCTCCCGGATTTCAAAATCCCGTATATCTAACTGCATTCCCTTCTTCATTCCGGCAATTGCCTGAATCAATGCAGGACTGAACTTCTCCTCTTCCTCCTCATCTCCCTTCTTGCGGGTAAATGCATTTCCTGCCACTTCCAGAAAGCCCTGCTTATACAGCACCCGGAAGCCCGCAAAAAACCGTTCTCCGCTTCGCTGTAAGGTCAATGCTGCTTTCTGATATTCCGCTGCCGGATAAAAGACGGATAAAAACCGTCGGCTAATCAGTTCATATACCCCCTGCCCGGTATGAGACATACTTTGCAACGCTCCAAGCCCCTGCCCGGTCGGTATAATCGCATAATGGTCTGTTATCTGCTTATCATTTACATATTTTGTCTTGGCAATGGTCTTATAACTGCCGGTTTCCATAATTGTCTCTGCGTATTTCGCTACCGGCGTATATCCCTTCAGTCCTTGTATATTTTTATATATTTCCTTGCTGACCGCCGTTGACAGCACTCTGGCATCCGTTCTCGGATAGGTTACAAGCTTCTTTTCATATAATTCCTGCACAAGCTTCAAGGTCTCATCCGGACTAATCTTAAACAACCGGGAACAGTCATTTTGCAAATCCGCCAGATTATATAGCATGGGAGGATTTTTCTTCTCTACTTTTTTTTCTATCTTTTCAATCTCTGCCTGTAACGGTAATGGCTGCTTAAGCTTCTCAATCAACTCCTCTGCGGTTTCTTTTTTCAAAAAGCCGTTTTCCTTATAGAGCTTGGGTGATTGATAATATGCACTTCCCTCAACTGCCCGCCATTCTGCATCAAAGCTATCCTCTCCTGCCGCAACTGTCGCTATGACACGATAGAACGGAGTCTTTACAAATTCCCGGATTGCCCGTTCCCGCTGAACTACCATACCTAATACACAGGTCATAACACGTCCGACCGAAATTGCTCCGGAGCGGGATTCATTTAAGTAATTTTTGACTGCAAAGCCATACTTCAATGTCAATACCCGCGAGAAGTTAATACCCATCAGGTAATCTTCCTTTGCCCGCGAATATGCCGCAGCTCCTAAATTATCATATTCGGATAGCTGCTTTGCCTCTCTTACCCCTCGCAGAATCTCTTCCTCCGTCTGGGAATCAATCCAGACTCTTTTTCGTTCCTTCTTGGGGTCTACGCCCGCCATCTGGTCAACCAGACGGTAAATATATTCTCCTTCGCGTCCGGAGTCTGTGCATACATAAATGCAGCCGACATCTTCCCGGTTTAACAGTCCTTTCACTATCTGAAACTGCTTGGCAGCATTTCCTATGACTTCGTATTGGAATTGCTTTGGAATAAACGGTATTGTTTCCATACTCCATCTGGCCAGTGCAGGGTCATATACCTCCGGATAACTCATTGTTACCAGATGCCCTACGCACCAGGTTACAATGCTGTGTTCATCTTCTATATATCCATCCTGTTTTCCTCCGGAAACCTTCAGTGCCTTAGCAAATTCCCTTGCAACACTCGGCTTTTCCGCTATATATAAATTCTTCAAACCCATTCCTGCCTTCCTGTTCACTCACAGACTCCATTATACACGAAAACCGGCACAGATGGAAGAAATTGTTGTCAACGAAAAAGCAGGAATCATATCACAACTTCCGATTCCTGCTTTTTCAGTATCCTTATTTCGTTACGCTGTTTTCCTTACACCTTCCCCTTATTCAATGGAAATTCGTTTCTTTTCCTCTATCTCCGGCTTCTTATCCTTCGGGAATACCACACTTAAAATACCGTTTTCGTATTTTGCCTTTACATCCTCCTGCTTCAGATTCTCTCCGATATAAAAGCTTCTGGAGCATTTACCGAGATACCGTTCTCTGCGTACATATTTTCCGCATTTTTCATCCTCATCGAGCTTATTGGTATGAAGTCCGCTAATCGTCAGGTAGCCTTTTTCCAGCTCTGCATGAATTTCATCCTTTTCAAATCCCGGCATCTCAATCTCTAACAGATAATCACTGCCGATTTCCTTTACATCTGTCCGCATTAACGGCTTTACGGATTCTTTTCCGCGAATATTGTTAAATACTTCATCAAAATAATCATCATTGAAAAAACTTGGTACTATCATAATCTTGTCCTCCTTATTTCACTCGCTGCAACAGAATGACTTCTGTTTTTCTTTGTTCTAGGTGTAATATAACACATCTTGTTAGCACTGTCAATAGGTGAGTGCTAATTCTTTTTATCTTTTTTGCGATTCATTTTTATTGAATCTGCTGTATAACTTTGCTACAATATGCATGGGGTGACGATATGGATACGAATGCATCAAAAAAATATTTTAGCATTATGATTATACTTGCTATGTTGTGTTCCTGCATTTATCTGGAGTTATTGGCTGCAGATTATGTTTTTGTACCCAATCATACCAATGTACTGCGTTCCACCATCACCACCTCTGACGGTATCGCTTCTTCCCAGACCATTTGTACGGAAGAATTGTTAGGCCGCCATGTTTTGTTACAGGCATTACGGAAGGGTCGCCGTATCATGGAATCACCCAGACTACGGCTGGAGCTTTCGGTTGTAATTTCGGTATTACAGCAGGAGGGTTGTCATTTTCTATTTGTCCAACGACAGCCTATGTACCATTCTCCCGTCCTTAGTACGGTGCTTATCATTCAGTATATTCAGCATATTGACGGTAAAAAATCTCCGATTTCTATTTTAAGCTACTGCTAATCCTGTGCTTTTTCACAGGTCTGTTTTGCGTACATAAAATGGAATAAAGGAGATTATAATTATGAATATTGGTATTTTATTGCTCGTCATTCTCGGTGGGGCTGCCGGTGTGCTGTCCACCCTGTATTTAGTTGTGTCTATGATTGGAACGTTAATTTACAAAATCTACCGTTCCCTTCGTTATCACACATCTTTATATAGCTAATACGCATAGATAAAATACAGACTGCCATGAACACTTTACTAAGTAATCATGACAGTCTGTTTCTTTTTTGATTCATTTATGCAGGTTCATTATCGTAATCATCCAGAAAATGATGCTTCACTCCGTTTTCTTTATATGCAATTACGGTGCTTAGATTCACATTCTCTACGCTTCGGAAAATATTCTTTTCTATCACCGGATTTTTCTCTGCCAGCTCCCGGATTAATTCCTTAATCTCTGCTCGTTTTGACCCTTTTTCCGTTCCTCCGCAGGACGCACAGCTCTCCGTAAACCGACACGCACATTGAATAAAATGCAAATGATTATAATCTCTCCAATGCTTGATGGCATCCTCCCGTACAAGATATAGGGGACGAATCAGCTCCATTCCTTCAAAATTCGTACTGTGCAGCTTCGGCATCATGGTCTGAACCTGTCCGCCATATAACATTCCCATTAAAATCGTTTCTATCACATCATCATAATGGTGGCCTAAGGCAATCTTATTACAGCCCAGTTCCTTTGCTTTACTGTATAGATAGCCCCGCCGCATTCTGGCACATAAATAGCATGGCGAGTCTCCAATATCCGCTACCGTATCAAAAATCTCGGTCTGAAAGACCGTAATCGGAACCTGCAACAGCTTGGCGTTATTGGTTATCACCTGATAATTCATATCATTGTAGCCCGGATTCATAACCAGATAGACCACTTCAAAATTCTTTCTGCCATGCCGCTCCAATTCCTGAAACAGCTTCGCCATCAGCATGGAATCCTTTCCGCCGGATATGCAGACAGCAATCTTATCTCCGTCCTGAATCATTTCATACTCATTGATTCCCTGTGTGAATTTCCGCCAAATGTCCTTCCGGAACTTTTTAACAATACTCCGCTCCACATCCTTACAGTATTGCTCTGCGGGAGACAGCTTACCGTTTACTTCCTGTTCCTCACCGGCTTCCTGTCTTCTTTGCTCCTCCGCATCCATTTGTTCCATCATATCTTTTAAATACATCCGAAGATATTCCTGATAACCGCCTTTTAGGCTATAGGCTTCATAGCCCTCGCCGGTCAGTGTTTCTGCCCAGTCATCACTTTTATTGCCGGTATAACATATCAGGTAAATCGGACGGTCCTTTGGCAATTCATTCTTTCTGGCTTCAAATTCTTCATAATATATATTTTCAGCTTCCGGATAGGTTTCCCGCTTATATTCCTCCGGCTTCCGCATATCTAATATTAATTTTGTTCGGGAATCCTGCTTTAATTCTTCAAAGGTCTTGGTATACATATGTCAATAACTCCTTACCGTCCAGCTCTGCAAGCCTATAACGTTCTTGCTGTTTCTTATTCTTATCCTGTTATTTATTTTATTTACTATTGCAAATTCTATCCTATCATTTTTATTTGATTTTGCAAATAGTTTTGTCCGCCAAAAAAGAGAGAATCCTTCTTTTGAAAGACTCTCTCTTATCGTATGTTAGTCAGATTATCTACATTATTGAACTGCCTTAAATGCTTCCTCTAAATCTTCAATAATGTCATCTATATTTTCTGTTCCGATGGATAAACGGATGGTATTTGGCTTAATACCCTGGTCTAACAGCTCTGCCTCGTTTAACTGTGAATGTGTTGTAGATGCCGGATGAATTACCAGTGACTTTACATCCGCTACATTTGCCAGCAGAGAGAATAATTCCAGATTATCGATAAAGTCCTTTGCCTTTTGTGCATCACCCTTGATTTCAAAGGTAAAGATAGAACCGCCGCCATTCGGGAAATACTTCTTATACAATGCCTGCTGCTCCGCATCTGTGGAAACCGATGGATGATGAACGGCTTCTACCTGTGGATGATTATTCAGATATTCTACTACCTTCAAAGCATTTTCAACGTGACGTTCTACTCGAAGGGATAAGGTTTCCAAGCCCTGTAAGAAGATAAATGCATGGAATGGTGATAATGTTGCACCGGTATCCCGAAGAAGGATTGCACGAATCTTCGTTACGAATGCGGCTGCTCCGACTGCCTTTGTAAAGCTGATTCCATGATAGCTTGGGTTTGGTTCTGTCAGGGATGCAAATTTACCGCTGGCTTCCCAATCAAACTTACCGCTGTCTATGATGACACCGCCAATCGTTGTTCCATGTCCGCCGATAAACTTGGTTGCTGAATGAACCACAATATCTGCACCATAGGAAATCGGACGAACCAGATACGGTGTTGCAAATGTATTATCAATTACCAATGGTATCTTATGTGCATGTGCAATCTGAGCTATTTTTTCAATATCAACAACATCGGAATTTGGATTGCCTAATGTCTCAATGAATACTGCCTTTGTATTATCCTGAATTGCCTGCTCAATCTCGTCATAGTTAAATGGGTCTACAAAGGTTGTCTGAATTCCATATGCCGGAAGCGTATGTGCCAACAGGTTATAAGTACCTCCGTAAATGTTCTTGGCTGCTACAATATGGTCGCCATTCTGTGCCAGATTCTGAATTGTATAGGAGATAGCTGCTGCTCCGGAAGCAACTGCCAATGCAGCTACACCGCCTTCCAATGCTGCAATTCTCTTTTCAAATACATCTTCGGTCGGGTTGGTCAGTCTGCCGTATATGTTACCAGCATCTGTTAAGCCGAATCTGGCTGCTGCATGCTCACTGTTCCGGAATACATAGGAGGATGTCTGATAAATCGGAACGGCTCTTGCATCTGTTACCGGGTCCGGCTGCTCCTGTCCAACATGTAACTGTAATGTTTCAAATTTCAAATTTCTTTCTGCATATGTCTTCTTACTCATAATTTACCTCTTTCTGCAGGCTGTATCCTGCCATTTATTTTCTGTTTATTTTTATCGTTATATTTAAGCTTATGGTTTCCTGTTTTTCTGATTGATTATGTATGGAAGTCTTACCGGCACATTCGGTTGTAGTTTACGACTCCATATTGTATTTTCTTTTGTCTCATAAGCATCAACCTCATTTCTCTGTTCTCTGATTTCTTCTTATTTCTTGTTACTTCTGTTCTTTGTGTTTTAGTTTAGTATTTAATTCCTATCTGATTACAAGGATATAATAGCATGAGAATTGGATGCTGTCTAATATAGGAAACCATGAACTAGCTATAGGGATAACCTATAGCCAGCTTTTTTCCGTAACCGTTCCACAACTACCTTTAACACATCTACCGTATAATCTATTTCCTCTATTTCCGTCTGATGTGACAGCGTCAGCCGCAAAGACCCCCTTGCCAGCTCCTTCGGCACACCAATTGCCAGAAGTACATGCGATGGGTCTACCGAACCGGAGGAACAAGCCGAGCCTGCCGAACCGCAGATTCCCTTTTGTTCTAACAGAATCAATAACGAGGTGCCGTCAACACCCTCAAATACAAAATTTGCATTATTTGGCAGTCGATGGTCTATGGAACCGTTCAGGCTGCTATCCGGAATCTCTTTTCGTACCCGCTCAATCAGGTGATTCCGCAACCGGCTTTCATATGCCATTCTTTCGTCCATTTGTTTCCATGCAAGCTCTGCTGCCTTAGCAAATCCAACAATGCCCGGAACATTCTGTGTTCCGGCCCGTTTTCCCCGCTCCTGTGCTCCGCCATGAATAAACGAAAAGAGCTGTACCGTTTTTCGGACATAAAGCAGTCCTATCCCCTTCGGACCATTTAATTTGTGAGCAGTCGCACTCAAAAGGTCGATATTCATTTCCTCTACATTAAGCGGAATATGTCCAAATGCCTGTACTGCATCTGTATGAAAAAGGATTCCATGTGCCTTTGCCAGCTCTCCGATTTGCTTTAACGGCTGAATCGTTCCAATCTCATTATTTGCCGCCATTACGGAAATCAAAATAGTATCCGGACGTATTGCAGCCTCTAATGCCTCCGGATTTACAAAGCCCTGTTCATCTACATCCAGATAGGTCACTTCAAACCCACGTTTTTCCAGATATTCACAGGTATGCAAAATTGCATGATGCTCGATTCTTGTAGTAATAATATGCTTGCCCTTTTCCTGATAACGTTCTGCTATCGCTATTAATGCCCAGTTATCTGACTCACTTCCGCCGCCGGTAAAGTATATTTCTCTGGCTCTTGCTCCGATTCCGGCTGCCAGACTCTCCCTTGCCTGCTCCATTGCTTCCTTTGCGGTTCCTGCAAATTGATAAACAGAAGAAGGATTCCCATAGCTTTCTGTAAAATAAGGCAGCATTTCTTCTACTACCAGCGGATGAACCTGCGTTGTGGCTGCATTATCCAGATAAATTAGTTTGTCCATTCTATCTTCCAACCTCTTTCATTCCTACCATAATACTATGATTTATACTTATCATTTATTGGTTCTTACACCTATGCATTATAAACGGTCAAATCTTTAATGACTTCTCCCGCTATGATTAGTCCCACAACGGAAGGAACAAAGGCGACAGAGCCGGGAATTGCTCTTCTCTGTGTGCATGTATGCTCGGCTCCGGGCGGGCATATACAATGTTCCCGACAACTGATTGCCATATCTTCCACCGGCTTCATAGCCGGCTCCTTGGAATATACAACCTTTAAGTGTTCCACACCACGCTTCTTCAGTTCCCGCCGCATTACCTTTGCCAACGGACATACAGAGGTCTTATAAATATCTGCAACCTCAAATGCAGTCGGGTCTAATTTGTTGCCGGCTCCCATACTGCTGATGATTGGCACCTGCTTTTCTTTTGCCTCCATTACAAGCTGTAGCTTGGCAGTCACTGTATCCACCGCATCTATGACATATGAGTATTGGGAAAAATCAAATTCATCCTTTGTTTCCGGTAAATAAAAACATTTATACGCTTCAACCTTACAATTCGGATTAATCTCTAAGATTCGTTCCTTCATTACATCAACCTTATATTGTCCTACCGTTTTCCGGGTCGCTATAATCTGACGATTGAGATTCGTCAGACATACCTTGTCATCATCAATGAGGTCGATGGCTCCGACTCCGCTTCTTACCAGTGCCTCAACCGCATATCCGCCGACTCCGCCGACTCCAAATACAGCGACCCTTGCATTTGCCAGTCGCTGCATATATTCTTTCCCCAATAATAATTCTGTTCTTGAAAACTGATTTAACATATCAATTTTTTCCTTTCTGAATTTATCCTGAGTGTTTCGCTCTGTATCCAAATACTTTCGTCTCACTATAACATATATCACCGATTGGGGAAAGAATATCTTGTTGCTTAAAAATGATAAAATAAATTCCCGAATCTCATTTACTGAATTGAAATTACTTTATAATCCTGACTTTCAACGGCATTCTTTAATACTTCATTTTCTACATCCTTTGTCAGTGATACAATTGCGGTTCCGGCTTCGTGGCTGACAATTGCACCCTGTACACCATCCAAGGCTTCTAATACCTTCTTTACTCTTGCTTCACAATGTTCACACATCATACCTTCAATTGTCATTCTCTTCTTCATTTTCTTTTCCTCCTTATTCAATACTTCTACAATTCCCACCGGCAATTCCTGTGTCTTACCTGTATTACCGATTCCTTCCGACGGCTGTTGTTCGCTCTGTTCATTATCTGTGGACGGTTTCGTTTTATTTTTATGTTTTGTGTCATAGATTTTTATTAAATTCAAGCGTAAGGCATTCGAGACTACGCAAAAGCTGGATAAGCTCATGGCGGCTGCTCCGAACATCGGATTTAACTGCCAGCCAAATAGCGGAATCCATACACCTGCTGCCAACGGAATTCCAATAATATTGTATATAAATGCCCAGAATAAGTTCTCGCGGATATTTATCAGGGTTCTTCGGCTCAACCGAATTGCCGCAGGTACATCATTTAATTTACTTTTCATCAATACAACATCTGCCGCATCAATCGCTATGTCTGTTCCGGTTCCGATGGCAATTCCAATATCTGCCCGCGTCAACGCAGGTGCATCATTAATTCCGTCACCAACCATAGCGACCTTTCCCTGCTCCTTTAGCTGTCGAATCACCTGCTCCTTGCCATCCGGCAAAACGCCTGCAATCACTTCATCTACACCCGCCTGCCTGCCGATTGCCTGAGCGGTTCTTTCGTTATCACCGGTCAGCATTACTACACGAATCCCCATGTCCTGTAATTCCTGTATTGCCTGTGGACTTTCCGGCTTTATCACATCCGCAACCGCAATCATGCCCAGAAATACTGTTTTTTGCTTCTTGCTTTCCTTCATGAAAAATAGCGGTGTCTTTCCTTCTTGTGCCAATTGCTTTGCTGCCTGTTGCTGCTTCGGTGTTAATGGAGTCTTACCTCCGATAAAGGCTTCATTTCCTCCATATAGAATACTGTCCTTATGAGCTGCTGTCAGTCCGTTACCCGGCAGGGTCTGAAAATCGGTCACAGCTTCCGCTCTCAAATGCTGCTGTTGTGCCTGACGGATAATTGCCTTTGCCAGTGGATGCTCACTCTTTTGTTCCAGTGCATATGCCTGCAGCAGCAATTCCTGTTCGGTGATTCCATCGGCAGGAATAATATCGGTTACTCTTGGTTCTCCGCTGGTAATGGTTCCGGTCTTATCCAATGCAACAATCTGTACCTTTCCGGTTTCCTCTAAGGATACGGCTGTCTTAAACATAATTCCCTGCTTTGCACCGACTCCGTTTCCTACCATAATGGCTACCGGAGTTGCCAGACCCAAGGCACATGGGCAACTGATTACCAATACGGAAATTCCTCTTGCCAGTGCAAATCCAACATCCTTTCCCACAAGCAGCCAGACTGCAATGGTTACCAATGCAATTCCTATGACAACCGGAACAAACACTCCGGAGACTTTATCTGCAATTTTGGCTATCGGTGCCTTTGTGGCAGCGGCATCACTAACCATTTGAATAATTTGCGAAAGGGTAGTATCTTCTCCGACTCTGGTAGCTTCACATTTCAAGAATCCGGATTGATTCAGGGTTGCGGCTGATACGGTATCACCTTCTGCCTTGTCAACCGGAATACTCTCACCGGTCAGGGCTGCTTCATTTACAGCACTATTGCCTTCTATTACTCTGCCGTCTACAGGTATATTTTCACCGGGACGTACAACAAATATATCTCCCCGCTGAACCTGTGTAACGGATACCTGCACCTCTTTGCCATCCTGAACAAGTGTCGCAGTCTTTGGTGCCAGCTTCATCAAACCTTTTAATGCATCGGTGGTACGTCCCTTGGATATAGCCTCCAGCATTTTACCGACTGTAATCAAGGTCAGAATCATAGCTGCTGATTCAAAATAAAATTCGTGCATATATGCCATAACTGCATCCATATCTCCACGCATCTGAGCATCTGTCATGGCAAATAAGGCATATGTGCTATATACAAATGCCGCTCCGGCTCCCAAAGCAACTAATGTATCCATGTTCGGTGCTCCATGCAGCAGGCTTTTACTTCCGCTGATAAAGAACTTCTGGTTGATTACCATAATTATAATCGTAAGCAGTAGTTCTATCAGTCCCATTGCCACATGATTTCCCTCTAAAACAGGCGGAATCCACCAATTCCACATCATATGTCCCATGGACAGATACATTAATGGCAGCAGTACAATAACGGATGCTATCAACCGCTTTCTTATCTTCGGACTCTCATGGTCCTTTAGCTGTTCCTCCTGCTGCTCTATGGTTTCCCTCCCGGAAGTCTTCTGCTGTCCATGCATTTTCGGTTCTGCTCCGTAGCCGGCTTCTTTTACCGCCTGAATAATATCCTGAGCTGCTGCTGTTCCCTCAACTCCCATGGAGTTTGTCAACAAACTCACTGAGCAGGAGGTAACACCCGGAACCTTTGAAACTGCCTTTTCTACTCTGGCACTACAGGCTGCACAGCTCATTCCGGTCACAGTATATTGTTCCATATTATTCACCTTCTTTTTTACTTTCTGTTTTCTTGTGCTTCATTTCCTATCGTTTCTTTGATTAGCATTTCCCATTTTTATTTATTTCATTAATTTTTGAAGTGTCACCAATAATTCATCTACGGTTTCTTCTTTTCCGTCCTGAATATCCTTCGTAACGCAGGTTTTAATATGATTTTCCAATAACACCCGGTTAAAGCTGTTCAGTGCTGCATTTACGGCAGATACCTGCATTAAAATATCGGTGCAATATGCATTTCGTTCCACCATTCCTTTGATGCCCCGAATCTGTCCTTCTATTCGATTTAACCGGTGAATCAGGTCCTTGTATTCCTCCGGTGAACGCTCCTTCGTCTTATGACAACAGCATTGTTTTTCTTCTGACATTCCATCACTTCCTCGTATTATAAAGTA
>DHMX01000019.1:407-33912 GCA_002406015.1 Lachnospiraceae bacterium UBA4631 | reverse complement strand
AAAAGATGCTACACAATAAAAAACAAAGGGGTAAAGCTTTTATAGCTTGCCCCTTTATTGTCTCTTTTTTTATTTATTACCCTATAAGCACCAGTAAAATTCCTTGATTTCACAGCACTTTTCAGGTATGGGTCAGAAGCTGAAAAAGGGACTCGAACCCTCGACCCCTTCATTACGAGTGAAGTGCTCTACCAACTGAGCTATTTCAGCAAATCAACGATACTATCATACTATATTGTACGTTGAATTTCAATCACTTTTTATCTTTTTTCAAGCCTCTTTTCCTAGAAGTTCCACAAGCCATACAACGGAATATTTAACTTACCCTTATAAAAGCTCAGACTTTCCAACGAGATTCGAATTGTCATCCGATTATTGTACTTCTGGTGGAATACCTTCAGATTCTGTGCCTTTGTCCGTATATTTGTCTGCACATCCACCGGAATAATTTCTCCGTCATCCTCAAATACAAAGTCCACCTTTGCCGTTGCCTCTGAGGTCCAGAAATATAACTCATTCACATTTTGATTCAATGTCAGTTCGGACAATACAATCTGCTCCGACATAATTCCATTCATCATACTGAATATCTGCTGGTCCGCATCTGCTTCTGCGGCTGTAATTCCAGAAATATTGCGTAATAAGCCATGGTCCAGATAATACAGTTCAAAGGATTTTGGCTCTACATATTCCTCTAATGGTGAAACTCCCTTGGATATTTTCTGAACCTTTCTAACATATCCTGCGTTCACCAGCCAATCTACAGCCCCAACATATTCTCTTGCCCTTGCCTTTGCATCTACAACTCCGTACATAAACTTTTTATTTTCTTTCGTAAGCTGCTTTGGGATACTGTCCCAGACCTGCAAAATCTTCTTTACCATAGTCTTCGGGGCATACTTCAATATTTCATCCCGCATTTCATGTAAAATATGGTGCTGTATTTCATCAACCGTATTCATGTTCTTTTGCTTTATGAAATCAAGAACCACTGCCGGCATACCGCCTATAATATAGAAATTTTTAAGATAATCTAATATTATCGGTCTTAAATCCTGTGCCAGACCGTCTGTTTTCTCCTTTTCAATCATCCGGCACAGCTCCTGTGCCTTGTTTGCCATCAGGAACTCATCAAAGCTCATCGGATACATCGTATGAACGGAAATCTCCTCTGCCACCAGATTCTCTGCGGGCAGTACACCAACCCAATCTGCGATAATAATGGTTGCCAGATTTCTTCGTTGTCTGGCATATTGCATGACACCTGCAAATAAATCCTCTGCCACCTGTACCCCATCATATACCATGAGAATCCCGGAGGTATCCTCGGCATGCAAATCTGTTTCTGTCAAAAGCTCTAACTGCTCATCAATAAATTCCGGACGGTTTCCCATCAGGAACATTTCCCGCAAAACGGTATCCTTTGAAAAATCAATGTGAATTGCCTTTTTAAAAAAGGCTTCCGCAAAATCCATGACACACCAAGTTTTTCCTACACCCCTTGCTCCCTTCAGCAACAGGATTTCCTTTTGTTCCTGCTCGCTCCAGTCAACCAGAGTTGTTATCATATTTCGATACATGCAGCTCCTCCGTTCTTTCCATTTCTATCCGTTCACATTATTCTAACCAAATCATAGCACGAGCGTTCTTCCATGTAAAGCAATAATTATCCGTCTTCTTCTACCGTTTTCCACACCTGTCCCAATATTGTGATTCCTTCCGTAATTTCCTCTTCGGAAAGATTCGCATATCCAAGTAAAATGGTCGGTTTCTCTGTTCTTCCTTCTATATAATAATCAGAAACCGGATATACTCTTATTCCCGCTTCTTCTGCCAATTGCACCAATTCTTCTTCGGAATACTTGCCATTTAAAAATTCCAACAAAACATGTACGCCTGCCGTTTCCCCTGTAATCCTGATATTTCTGTTCCAGCCCTCCAAGTGGCTCAGTAAGCAATCCCGCTTTGCCCGATAGACGCTTCGCATACGATTTAAGTGTCTCTCAAAGAAGCCCTCATCAATGAATCTCCGAACCACCTCTTGTTCAATTCTTGAAACCGTAGTTGCATAAAAAGAAACCTCTTTATGATATAGTTCCAGCAAAGGCTCCGGCAGCACCATATAACCGATTCGTATAGATGGTGCGATTGCTTTTGACAGTGTACCCAGATAAATCACTTTATTCTTCGTATCAATTCCCTGTAATGACGGAATCGGCTTACCCTGATACCGAAACTCACTGTCATAATCATCCTCTATGATATAACGGTTCTCCTGCTGATATGCCCAATTTAACAATTGCATTCTCCGATTAATTGGCATTACGATTCCATACGGGAATTGATGTGACGGTGTAACAAATACCAGATTTGCCTTGCTGTTCTTCACCGCCTGAACATCCAGCCCTTCATCATCAATCGGTATCGGTACCATTGGATATTGAAAATTGCGAAGAACCTTGTATGCCTGTTGATAGACAGGATTCTCAATTGCTATCGTAGTCTGCTCCGGCAATACCCGCGTTAGCAGCATCAACAAATAATCGGTTCCTGCTCCGATAATAATCTGGTTTTCCGTACAATTTACCCCTCTGGAACGGTGCAGATACTCCCGAATTGCCATCCGCAGACTTAAATCTCCTTGTGAATCTCCATTTTGAAATAAGCCTGCACCCGTATCCAGCAGTGTTTCCTTCGTCAGCTTCTGCCACCGTCGATACGGTGCATATCGCAGGTCAATTCCAAACGGAGAAAAGTCTATACGGTAATTCTTTGCCTTGCTTTTCACAATGCCCTTTTGTTCGTCAGTTCCGATGGTGTGCATATCCAAAAGTCCGTCTAATTCTTTTATATAATAACCCTTCTTCGGAACCGCCTCGATATATCCCTCCGACTCTAATTGCATATATGCCATATTTACTGTATTGCGGCTGATATTTAAGTCCTGTGCCAATGCCCTTCCGGATGGCAGTCTTTCATGACAGGCAAGATTTCCGGACCGAATCTCATGCAAGATATATTCATAAATCTGTAAATAAATTGGTTCTTGCTTTGTATGGTCAATTGATACATGAAACATCCCAGATACCCCTTTCTGCCGGTATAAAATAAGGCTGATGCGGAGCTTACCCCCACACCAGCCTATATTTTCTCATAGCTTCTTTATTCATCCATTTTTCCTATGGAAAGGAAACCGTTTTCACCTGCGGACAACAATCTTGTCAAGCCGATTGACTGGTTCGCCCGCTCTCCGGTTGCAATATACGTTTCTCCGGTTTCAACCAGTGATTTTGCCACTTCAAATACTTTATCCTTAAAGCCTAAAAGCTCAATTTTGCTCTGTGAGCTCATCTTAAACAAATACTGGTTCTTTGCACTTACCAGCAATATGCTGAATGTGCATACGCTTCCGTTGGTATTCGTCATTGCAGAACCTACCATTCTGGAATTAACTACCATAATGTCTGCATTTTCCACATGCTTATATTCGCCCACAATCATCTTATAGACTTTTAAGAACGCTTCTTCTTCCTCTGCCTGTACCGGCATTTCTGCTACCGCAAATTCCACAACCGAATCCGCAATCTTAATCGTTCCGCCTTCATCATCAATTACTGCGGTGTACTCCTTTGGTATTGATAATTTGAAGAATTTATTATCAATTACCTTATAGCCTTCCCGCTCCTGTACCTGTCGATATAATAACTCCGGAAATGCTCTTTCCAAACGATTCATGGAAATTAATGCTCCATCATTTCCTTTTTTCGCCATCTCTCTGAGATTTTCATACAGATCTGTCGTTTCCTGTGTCATTTCAGGTTCCAGAACCGCAATCTTCTCTACTGCCGGTGCATAACCATTTATGGCAGCCTTATAATATATCCGCAGCATCTCATCCTTTGGCAAGCCCTGCTTTGCCTTTTCTTCCACCACTTCACACAGGGATTCGTTGTCAAAGCCTTCAAAGCCAAGGTCTAATGCTTTTTCCAAAAGCTTCTTTCCGATATTGCCATCCCGCATATCTCCTGCTTTTTCACGCTTTCTCACTATCAGACCATACCGGTAAAATGCTTCTGCACTTCCCAAATTACAAGCGGTCTTAAATGCTTCATCGATTTCATATTCACTTGCCAGATAAAACACCTGATTGAGCTTTTTAATTGCGACCTGAAGAGCTGTCTCTGCATTGCCCTCCTGAATCTCCTTTTCCCAACGGTTTACTGCCAACTGCAATTCTTCACCATTTAAGCCTTCTATATCCTGTATATATGCAGCCGCTTCCGCAATACCGTTTTCCGCTGCTCGTCTGAAATACCGCAATGCCTGTTCGCCATCCCGCTTTGACCGCAGCATTCCGTAATAATACAGCCGTCCCAGATAGAACGGTACCCGCTCATGTCCTAACTCGTCTGCCTTTTCATACCAGTTCAATGCCTGAATATAATCCTTCTTCTGCTGTTCATAAATCGTACCAATCAAAAATGCCAAATCTGAATCATCATTTGCTTCAAATAACTGCTTTGCCAAGGAAAGTGCCTTTTCATAATTGATATACGGGCTATCCTCATCATAGTATAATTCAATCAGCAAATAGCTTGCCTTTTTACTTCCCACATTCAAGGCTTTTCTTGCAAATTCCATGGACTTATCATACTGACCCAAGAAGTAATAGAATACAGCCTCGCTGTAATACTGCTGGTCTTTTCGATTTGCACTCTCATCGCTGATAACGGTTGGGTCAACAAACGCAAAGGAATTCGCTATTTCAAAGATAATTTCCTCATATTGCTCAATAATCTCCATCGTTGCACATACGAACTTAATACAAGCCATTCGGTTCCGATGCTGGAATGCAAAGGTTACGATTCCACGTTCTAACTCTTTATGATAATAGGTTGCACAGATACCGTCTGCATATTCGGTAACATATTCCTGAATATTCAGGTCATAATCTAACACATCATTATCATACCGCAAAAACAGTTCCAAATCACGCGTTGATTCCTTTGGAATACTGTCATAGGTTACATAAATAGCAAAATCACGATAGGTTTCATTTGGTGCATAATAGTCTTCTCCTGCCTCTTCATTATGTACCTTCACCCAATCCTTCGGCAGCTTATGAATATATCCTTCTACCTCATCATGAATATAGGTATATTGATATTGCAGCTTAGAGCCTTCTATTGTCTTAAACCGGTATTCTATATTCTGTGCTTTTCTTCGTTCCGATATTTTTGCATACAGCTTTTCTTTCTCTTCAAACTCGATACTGTCCGTATTATTTAAGGCATATTCCACTCTGTCAAAGCCTGCCTGTCCCTGTTCATCACCCATTGCAGCAAGCTTTTCATAATAGGTCTTTGCCTTCTCCAGATTAATCTCAATTACTGTATCTCCACGATTTCCAAACGCATCATATTTGTATAAGCCTTCTTCATAAATACTACCCAGCTTCAATAAAGAAGACTTGTCCTTCAATGCTGCACCTTTTTCAAAATAGGATAATGCCTTGCTGAAATTATTCTTACTCAGTAAATCTCTTGCGACTTTAAAATAGACTTCACCATCCGGGTCCAATACCAATAATCTCTCATAGTACCCGATTGATTTTTCGGAATTTACCTGAACGGTAGAATTTCCATAGCTTCCGGTTTCATACATTTCTCCCAGAATCCGGAGTGCCTGACAACCATAATAAATATATTGTTCACTGGACTCCACCAACTCGGCTGCTTCCTCCAGCTTGTTAATGGCATCCATTGCCTTTCCCTGATTCAGAAAATCAATTGCTTCATTTACAGCCTCTTCTGCCGGATTTGCGGATTTACGCTTCTTTCCGGACTCTGAACCCAGCAACCGTTCTATAAATCCAATCTTTCCAAATGCTATCACCAGTGCCAGAATAATCAAAAGAATGGCAAACAGCAGACCAATACCGCCCTTTACCACAATACCCAGTATAATTCCAATAGCACCTATTACTCCTGCAACCAGATATTTTTTCATAACGCTCCCTCATTTCCATTTAATTTCTTGAATCTATGACTATTCTGAATCTTATATTTATGCCTGCAAAAATTCCGCAATTCCTTCGATTGCCGCAGCCTCATCTTCTCCATCACATGATACCAGAAGTTCATCACCTCGTGATAATGCCAGACTCATCATGCCCATAATGCTCTTTGCATTAATCTTCTTATCTTCCAATTCCAGATAAATCTTGCTCTCATACTGACTTGCAACTTGTACGAACATCGCAATTGGCGGTTTTGCATCTGAACTTTCTTTGATATTAACGATCATCTTCTTCGTTATCATACGATTATCTCCTTGTACGTTTCCTAATATTTTCACTAAAGTTTAACATACTTAATGCTTTATCCTTCATTATGCCATTCTATTCTTATTCTGTCAAATCAACTTTTATCCGGCTCCGGTTTCCCCTATCCCTGACTCAGCTATCCTGTGTAATTTCTGAGATTTTCAGCTATCTCACCTAATTTACGCAGCCGATGATTCACACCGGACTTGCTAACCGGCGGGTCAAGTAATTCACCCAGCTCTTTTAACGAAATCTCCGGCTCCTGCAACCGAAGCTCGGCTACCTGCCGTAAGCCCGGACTCAGGCTGCCAAAGCCCTTCCTCTCTTCAATATAACGAATATCCTCTATCTGCTTTTGTGCGGCAGACAGCGTTTTATTAATGTTTGCTATGTCACAATTTACCTTCCGGTTTGTCTGATTCCGAACATCCTTCCAGATTCGGACATTCTCCATGTTTAGTAATGCCCGATGTGCCTCCATAACATTCAACGCATCCGCAATCATCGCACCTTCTTTCAGGTACACTACATGATACTTTTTTCGTTCTACGATTTTGGCATCCAGCTCAAATGTCCGCATAATCTCCTGTACTTCCAATGCCATTGCATTATCCTCACAGGCAATTTCAAAATGATAGGATTTTGCCGGATTATTTACAGAACCGCTAGTTAAAAATACGCCTCTTAAAAAGGCACGTTTACAGCAGCTCTTTTGTATAATCAGATGATTTACCCTTCTTTCGGCTGTCACCTTACAAGCCTGCAGCATCCGTTTTGTTTCCGCCTCGTCTGCTAATATCAATTCATATGTGGTTGCCGTCTTATGATTCATATAGGTTCGAACCCGTATCTGGCAATGACTTCCAAAACAACGATAAATTAACTTCGCCGTCTTTTTTGCCACCCGAAAATTTTCCGTTTTCATATAAAACCATGGAAAAAGGCGGCAATTACTATTTAAAATTAAGGCACTCAGCTCTGCTATCTGACAATGTCTTCCGCTCGGAAGCTGATGTACCAATTCTTCCTTGACTTCAGATGAAAATGACACAGCCTTCACCCCTTCGTAATATTGTCCTTTTCAATGTCACGATGTTCAATTCTGACACTTTCCTGTGAAGCTAACAATGCCCGATACAGACCGTTTGCCAAGGTAACAGACCGATGCTTTCCGCCGGTGCATCCAACTGCTACCACCAACTGATTCTTTCCTTCCTTTTTGTAATTCGGTATCAGAAATTCCATTAAATCCTGCAATTTTTCAAGAAATATTACCGCCTCCGGTGCCTTCATTACAAACTCCTGTACCTGCCTGTCATTTCCGGTCAGCATTTTTAATTCCGGCACATAATAGGGATTCGGTAAAAAGCGAACATCAAATACCAAATCGGCATCTCTCGGAATGCCATACTTAAATCCAAATGAAACAATGGTAATAATAAAATTACTGTATTCCTCATTTTCCACAAAGATTTTTTCCAATTCCTGCCGACATTCTCTTGTCAGTAAATTGGATGTATCAATAATATAACTTGCCTTATCCCGCAGGAATTTTATCTTCTGCCGTTCCTTCTGAATACCGGTTTCGATTCTTCCGGAGCGTGCCAACGGATGTGACCGTCTGGTTTCCTTGTACCGCTTTACAATTACTTCATCGGATGCATCCAGAAATAAGATTTCAAACGGATACCCCTGCGATTGCAATTCGTCCAGATAGCCGGACAACCGCTCAATTCTTTTACCGCTCCGAATATCGATACCGATTGCAACATTATTAACACCGGTATCCGAGTCATATGCAATTTCCGCAAATCTTGGTATTAATTCCACAGGCAGATTATCCACACAAAAATATCCGAAATCCTCCAGATTTTTCAATGCTGTACTTTTTCCTGCCCCGGACATTCCCGTTACAATCACAAATCTCATGCCTAAAATTCACCAATCTTTCGTATTTCCGGTTCTAATCTGACCTGATGTGCTTCTTCTACCTGATGTATCACATCATTTATTAACATCATCACTTCTTCAGCAGTTGCATGTCCCCGGTTCACCACAAAGCCGCAATGCTTTTCCGATACCTGTGCATCTCCGACCCGATACCCTGATAAACCGGCTTCCATAATCAGCTTACCCGCAAAATAACCTTCCGGTCTTTTAAACGTGCTTCCTGCACTCGGATACTCCAATGGTTGTTTTTTTCTTCTTGCCTCGTTCAGTTCTTTCATTTTCATGGATATTTCTTCCCGAACCCCTTTGTTCAGATGCAGCTTTGCCTCTAATACAATGTAGTTCCGTTTGGAAATAATACTTTCCCGGTATCCAAATTCCATCTGATCCTGTGGAATAATCTGAACCTCTCCGTCCGGTGTCAGCACTGTTACACATTCTATAATATCCTTCATTTCACCGCCATAAGCACCTGCATTCATCATAACGGCTCCGCCAATCGTCCCCGGTATTCCTGCCGCAAATTCCATACCTGTCAATGCATGTTCCATTGCTGCACTTGCCACCTTACTCAACAGGCATCCTGCCTGTACCCAGATGGTATTATCCTCACCAACTTCAACTTCGGCAAATTCAGCTCCTATCTGAATGACAACGCCTCGTATTCCTCCGTCCCCTACTAACAAGTTGCTTCCATTACCAATCACATAATACGGAACGGATTGCTCCTCACAGCACTTTAATATCTGTTCTATCTCAGAAATACTACCCGGTGTTACAAATATATCTGCATTTCCGCCAATTCGAAATGTAGTATGCCTGCTCATCGGCTCCTCTGTATACACTCGCTCAGAACCTACAATTTTACGAATATTTGATGATATGTCGCCTTCCATACTGACCCTTTCACTCTGTTTCTATCAATATTATGCCCCTTTTCGGGATTCATTCCATTCACTATCCTAAGATTAATTTAGCACCGCCATAGATACCGGCATCATTTCCCAATGTTGCCAGCTCAAACTTCGTTCCTCTGCATGCATGGAACGCATACTTTTCAAAATATTTTGCAGTTGTATCAATTAACACCTTTCCTGCCTTTGATACACCACCACCAATTACAAATGCCTCCGGGTCTACCACACAGGCCACCTGTGCCAATGCACGTCCCAGACATTCTCCATGTGCTTCCACAAGGTCATTTGCCAGTTCATCACCTTCCTTGGCTGCATCAAAGATTTCCTTTGCGGAAATATACTGTACATTTCTCAGCTTAGAAGGTGCATCTGTGTTATTTAACAAAATCTTTGCCTGTCTTACAATACCGGTTGCGGATGTGTACTGCTCCAGACAGCCCTTCTTACCGCATCCGCAGGTTTCTGTCTCGTCATCCTTTACCTGCATATGACCGATTTCACCGCCTGCTCCGTTCACACCTGCCAACATTTTACCGCCTAAAATAATACCGCCGCCGACACCGGTTCCCAATGTTACCATTACAATATCGGTATAACCCTTGCCGCCGCCTTGCCACATTTCTCCCATTGCCGCCATATTTGCATCGTTTCCGGCTTTTACAGGAAGCCCTGACAGCTTGCTGAGTTCTTCTTCTACATTAAAAATTCCCCATCCGAGGTTTACGCATTTTAATACGGTTCCGTCATTCTTAACCGGTCCCGGTACTCCCATACCGATTCCCGCAACATCTTCCTTATTAATTGCACTTTCACAAAGCTTATCATGAATGGATTCTGCAACATCACTTAAAATATAGCAGCCTCCTTCATCCTTTCTTGTTGGTATTTCCCACTTTTTCAACAGCTCACCTTCTACTGTAAAAATACCAATCTTGACGGTGGTTCCTCCTATATCTACACCTACTGCATATTTTGCCATTTTTTTATCCTCCTTTTATACCTCACTGTTTTTTGACTCATTCATATGTTTTTGCATATTTCCGGTTACACGATTATATAATTCCTGTGCTGCATTATATCCCATCTTCTTCTGACGGTGATTTACAGCGGCAGACTCTACAATAATTGCAATATTCCGTCCCGGTCTAATCGGAATGGAATGACTGACTACCTGATTTCCAAGAATTTCCGTATATTGGTCGGTCAGTCCCAGTCTGTCATACTCTGTATCCTTACTCCATTCTTCCAGCTTAATGACTAAATCAATGGACTGTGACATCTTTACACATTCAATACCGAATAAGGTCTTTACATCAATGATTCCGATACCACGAAGCTCAATGAAGTGCCGGGTCGTTTCCGGTGCAGTTCCCACCAGCGTATCGACACTTACCTTCTTTATCTCTACTACATCATCGGAAACCAGACGATGACCTCTCTTGATTAATTCCAGAGCAGCTTCACTCTTTCCGATACCACTCTCGCCCATAATTAGGATTCCTTCGCCGTATACATCTACCAATACACCATGAATACTGATTCTCGGTGCCAGCTCCACATGCAGCCACCGAACCGCTTCGTGTACAAATGAAGAAGTTGTGGAATGAGAGGTTAATACGGGGATTCCGTATTCTCTTGCCAAATCCAGAATAAATTCATGCGGCTCCAAGCCTCTGCAAAAAATCAGACATGGAATCTTATAAGAAAATAATTTCTTAAAAATTTCCCGGTTTTCTTCTTCCGTATGCATATTTGCAATATACGCATGCTCTACATTTCCGCATATCTGAATCCGGTTGGTATCAAAATGTTCAAAGAATCCTGCCAACTGAATTGCCGGACGGTTAATATCCGGGTCTGTAATCATAATTTTATCTGTATCTATCTCCGGTATATGATTTACCAGATTGAGCTTTTCAATTAGTTTCGTCAACGGTACTTGGTACATAACACTCTCCTTAATCTCATTCTTTTGAACCGCTTACCACACCCGATGCAAATTCCTGCAAGCCTACGATTTCCTTCATAATATCACATTCCATGAACGGATGCATTATTTAATTTTCTTTTTCCTCTGCTTTCTCATGAAAATGTAAATAAACAGCCTGTGCGGATGGCTGGTTCATCCCCGGAATCTTCATCAATTCCTCTACGGATGCATTGCGAATTGCTTCTATTGTTTTCATAGACTGAAGCAGGGCTTTTCTTCTGGTCGGTCCGATTCCCGGAATGTCATCCAATACAGACTTTACCTGTTGCTTTCCCCGCAGCAGCTTATGATATTCAATTGCAAATCGATGTGCTTCGTCCTGTATACGCGTGATTAAATCAAAGGCTTCGTTTTTAGGCGGAAACAGGATTTCCTGATTCTGATAATACAGTCCCCGCGTCCGGTGATTATCATCCTTTACCATACCGCATACCGGTATATTCAGATGCAGCTTCTCTAAGACCTGCAATGCCACATTTACTTGTCCGCGTCCGCCATCCATCATAATCACATCCGGGAATCGATTAAAGCTTCCCAATTCCTCTGCCATTCCCTCTTCCCGCATCTGACGCTGCTCCTCCTGTCCATGACGGAATCGTCTGGTTAAGGTTTCCTCCATACTCCGGTAGTCATCCGGTCCCGATATGGTTCGCAGCCGGAATTTTCGATAATCACTCCGCTTTGCTTTCCCCTGTTCAAATACCACCATGGAAGCCACTGTATTCACACCGCTGATATTAGAAATATCATACGCTTCGATTCTCTGTGCCTTCTCTATTCCGATTAAATCGGCAATTTCCTGTGCGGCTCCGATGGTTCTTGCCTCTTCCCGTTGCAGCTTTTCCAAATCCTGATGCAGTACCAGCTTTGCATTTTCCTTTGCCAGTTCAATCAGCTTATGCTTCTCGCCCTTTTGCGGAATCAGAATATGCACCCGCTGTTCCTTTTTCTGTGACAGCCATTGCTCTAACAGCTCCCGCTCCTCTACCTCTGATTCCAGTAATAGTTCCTTCGGTACATAGGGAGTTCCCGCATAATACTGTTTTACAAAGGCGGTCATTGTCTCCGACGGCTGTTCCTCCTCTACGCCTGTCATATGAAAATGCTCTCTTCCTAACAGCTTACCATCCCGTATGAAGAAGATAGATACCACCGCTTCTCCGTTTTCAACCGCCATGGCAACCACGTCCCGGTCAATGGTAGTTGAATTGGGATTCGTAATACGTTGCTTTCCGGTTATATGCCGGATACTTTCGATTAAATCCCGATACTCTGCTGCCTGCTCATATTCAAATTCCTCTGCTGCCAAACGCATTTTTTCCTCTAATTCCTGAACCACCTGCTTCGTATTTCCGTTCAGAAAATCCAGCACGCCTTGTACCGATTCCCGATAGGCTTCCTCCGAGATATAATTCTGACAAGGTGCCGGACACTGCTTCATCTGATAATACAGACAGGGTCTACCGATCCCCTGCTCCTTCGGCAGCTTTTTATTACACTGGCGTATATGATACAGCTTCTGTAATAAATCAATCGTATCCCGTACCGCTCCCGCACTTGTAAACGGTCCGAAATACTTTGCCCCATCCCGTTTCATCTGTCGTGTCAAAAGCAGACGCGGATATGGTTCCGAAACCGTAACCTTTATAAACGGATATGTCTTGTCATCCGTCAGCATGGTATTGTACTTCGGTGCATACTCCTTAATCAGATTATTTTCCAATACCAGAGCTTCCAATTCGGAATCTGTAATAATATATTCAAAATACCGGATTAGCGTAATCATTTTTTCTATCTTGGGAGAACGGTTCCGGACAGTCTGGAAATACTGGCGTACCCGATTCTTTAGATTAATGGCTTTTCCTACATAGATAATTTCATCCGAAGCATCATGCATCAGATACACTCCGGGCTGCTCCGGCAATTTCTTTAATTCTTCTTCTAAATTAAACTCTTTCATAACCAGTCTCTCTCTTTTTGGGAATACTATTAGTATACGATGCTTTTACTATTTTTTAAAGATACTTTCACAGTTATCTAGTTTCAAAAACCGTATATACTAGAGTTGTTCACAAGTTTTTATTGCTATTTTCTGTAATACAGTATAGAATAAATTTATAAATGATATTACACTTAACGATTGCGAGGTATAACCTATGAAACCTTACATTATTTCAACTGATTGTATGGCAGATTTACCTGCCAGTTTTATTCAGGAGCATCACCTGTCTGTGCATCCATTATATTATCTGATGGGAGAACAGACCTATAATGCACTGGAAGATGCTTTACCGGAAGCTGAATTTTATAACCGTATGCGAAACGGAGAAATGCCGACAACCATGGCAAGTAATCCGGAATATATTGAAAAGAGTTTTCGCCAGAACCTTGCTGATGGATATGATATTCTTCACATCAGTTTTTCTTCCGGCTTAAGCTCCAGCTACAATAATACTGCTGTTACGGCAAAGGAGATACAGGAACAATCCCCGGATGCCAAGATTATTGTTATTGACTCCCTGTGTGCTTCTCTTGGGCAGGGGCTTTTAGTTTATTATGCCTGCAAGAAGAAGGAAGAGGGTGCTTCTATTGAAGAAACCGCTGCTTATATTGAGGATTTGAAGCTGCATGTATGCCATCAGTTCACCGTTGATGACCTGTTCCACCTGCATCGCGGAGGTCGTGTCAGCAAGGCAAGTGCAATTCTCGGAACCATTGCCAATATCAAACCTGTTTTGCATGTAGATAACGAGGGACATTTGATTAATATATCTAAGATTCGTGGTCGTAAGCGTTCCTTAATGACCTTAGTGGATAACATGGAAAAGACCGTCGGTGATTACAAAAATCCGGTTGTATTCATCAGCCATGGTGATTGTCTGGAGGATGCTGAATTTGTAAAGCAGCAGATTGAAGAGCGTTTTGGCATTCATGAGTTTTTAATTAATTATGTTGGCTGTACCATTGGTGCTCATTCGGGTCCCGGTACGGTAGCACTTTTCTTCTTAGGTGAAACCCGATAATACTACCTTAGACTTAGAATACTGAACTTAATATAACTAAGACTTTATAACATAACAAAACAACATAACGAAACGGACACCGTTTTTGAATGATTCATTTCTTCAAAAACAGTGTCCGCTTTCTATTCTTCTTATTTTATTCTTCGGAATCCGGCTCGTCTTCTACGGTAATTTCCGTAGTCTCCGGTTCTTCTGTCGCAGTATCACTCTCCATATCTGCTTCAACATCCGTATTTGCATCCGGAACATCGGATATAGCTTCCTCCGTTTTGATACTGTTTTTCTTCTCATTGAAGATTTCCATAAATTCTTTTCCGGTAATGGTTTCCTTCTCTATCAGATATTCTGCCAATGCATCCAGCAATGCCTCATTTTCCTTCAGCATCTTAAATGCCTGCTTATATGCCCGCTTCAGCATCTTCTGTACTTCTTTATCTATTTCTGTTGCGGTTTCCTCCGAACAGTTCAGAACCCTTCTTCCGTCCAGATAACGGCTTTGTGTAGATTCCAATGCTACCATTCCGAATTTATCAGACATACCGTATAACGTAACCATTGCTCTTGCTTTTGCGGTTGCCTGTTCAATATCATTGGATGCACCGGTTGTAACCGATTCAAACTTCAATGCTTCTGCTGCCCGTCCGCCAAGGGATGTAACCAAATCCGCAAGCATCTCATCCTTGGTATTCAAATACTTTTCTTCCTCCGGCACCTGCATAACATAACCAAGTGCTCCCATGGTTCTAGGTATTATCGTAATCTTCTGCACCGGCTCTGTATGCTTCTGCAATGCGATAATTAATGCATGTCCGATTTCATGGTAAGCAACTATCCGCTTTTCCTTCTGGCTTAAAATTCTATCCTTCTTTTCCTTACCTGCAAATACCACCTCAACGGATTCAAATAAATCCTTCTGGCTGACGTACTGTCTGCCTGCCTTTACCGCTGCCAGAGCTGCTTCGTTAATTATATTCGCAAGGTCTGCTCCGACTGCACCGGAGGTTGCCAATGCAAGCTCCTCAAAGTCAACCGTTTCATCCATCTTAACATTTTTAGAATGTACCTTTAAGGTATCAATTCTTCCCTTTAAGTCCGGCTTTTCCACGATTACTCTCCGGTCAAATCTTCCCGGTCTTAACAACGCCTTATCCAATACCTCCGGACGGTTGGTTGCTGCCAATATTACAATTCCCTTTGAGGTATCAAAACCATCCATTTCCGAAAGAAGCTGATTCAAGGTCTGCTCCCGCTCTGAATCTCCGCCATGTCCGGCGGTATCTCTGCTTCGTCCGATAGCATCAATCTCATCAATAAATATAATACATGGTGCCATGGAATTTGCTTCCTTAAACAAATCCCGCACTCTGGATGCTCCGACACCGACATACATTTCCACAAAGTCGGAACCTGACATAGAAAAGAACGGTACATTTGCTTCACCGGCTACTGCCTTTGCCAGCAACGTCTTACCGGTTCCCGGAGGACCTACCAGCAATGCACCCTTTGGTAATTTTGCACCGATTTCCAGATATTTTTTCGGATTATGCAGGAAGTCCACCATTTCTACTAAGGATTCCTTTGCTTCCTCCTGTCCGGCAACATCTGCAAAGGTTACACCGGTCTTTTTTTCCACATAGACCTTTGCTTTTGATTTGCCGACACCGCCCATCATGCCGTTCTTGGCAAGCAGTCGCATGAACAATGTCATAACCAGATAAATAACGCCCAGCATCAGCATGAATTGCAGGATATTCAGCCACCATGCATTAGAATTATCTTTTATTTCCTCATATTCAATGCCAGCATCCTCCAACTTATCAATCAAATATATATCATATACCCGAATCGTAGTGTATGTGACCTTCTGAAAGGAATTTCCGCTTGCTTCCGCAGTCGGATGAATCACAATCGCACTATCGGATATTTCCACAGATTCCACTTCGCCGTTGCTTAACATATCCATAAACTGACTATACTTAATTTCCTCAACGGTTCCCTGCTTGTATCTCTGCAAGGTTCCCCAGAACAGCAACGTTAATCCAACGGAAATAATCAGCATAATAACCAGCGGTTTCCATGAGCCATTTGGCTTTTTATTATTGGAATTGTTTTCGTTCATATTGTCCTCCTTCGGTTTCAATTATAATTGTCACCGTATGCTTCTTTGTCTAATATACTAGGTTCTATTTCATAAATCAAATAAAAGTTATGGAAAGATTGTTAAACTTATGTAAAAAAACACCGAAACAGCACCAAAATATTCATTGACTATTAATTTCTCTTCCTCTATAATGGAAACGATTATATTAGATGAAGTAGAAACGAGTAGGTTTCCCTACTCGTTTATATATTACAAGACACACAGGAGGAGAAACATGGCAGTCAAATATATTTTTGTAACGGGCGGTGTTGTATCCGGACTAGGTAAAGGCATTACCGCTGCCTCTCTGGGCCGTCTGCTGAAAGCTCGCGGCTATCGAGTTCATAGTCAGAAGTTTGATCCCTATATCAATATGGACCCCGGCACCATGAATCCGGTTCAACATGGAGAAGTCTTTGTTACGGATGACGGTGTTGAAACCGATTTGGACCTCGGACATTATGAGCGATTCATCGATGAAGGTCTGAATAAAAATTCAAATGTCACAACCGGAAAAATCTATTGGAGTATTCTGACCAAGGAACGCCGGGGTGACTTCGGCGGTCATACCGTACAGGTTATTCCACACGTAACAAATGAAATCAAAAGTCGTTTCTATCGCAATCCGGAAACCACAGAAACGGAAGTCGCTATTATCGAAGTCGGCGGCACCGTCGGTGATATTGAAAGTCAGCCGTTTTTGGAAGCAATTCGTCAATTTCAGCATGATGTCGGAAAAGAAAACTGCATCCTGATACATGTTACTTTAATTCCTTATTTAAAATCATCCGGTGAAATGAAAACGAAGCCAACTCAGGCCAGTGTTAAGGAATTACAAGGTCTTGGTCTTCATCCGGATATTCTGGTCTGCCGTTCTGACTGGCCGCTGGATGCCGGAATCAAAGCTAAAATTGCCATGTTCTGTAATGTAGAACCTTCTCACGTTATCCAGAATCTGGATTGTGATGTATTATACGAAGTACCTCTGGAAATGGAAAAGGAGCATCTGGCAAATGTTGCCTGTGACTGTCTGCATATGCCTTGTCCGGAACCAGACCTGAAAGACTGGATTGATATGGTTAACCGTTGGAAAAATCCGACACGTAAGGTAACGGTTGCCTTAGTCGGTAAATATGTTGCCCTGCATGATGCTTATATTTCTGTAGTAGAAGCCTTAAAGCATGGTGCTGTTGCCCATGATGCAGAGGTCGATATTAAATGGGTAGACTCTGAATTAGTCAATTCGGATAACGTATCTGAAATTTTCAAGGATGTCCATGGTATCATTGTACCGGGTGGCTTTGGCGACCGCGGAATCGAAGGAATGATAGATGCCATTCAGTATGCAAGAGAACATAAAATCCCATATCTTGGATTATGTCTGGGTATGCAGTTGACAATTGTTGAATTTGCCAGAAATGTCCTTGGCTATGCAGATGCAAACAGCAGTGAATTTAATCCAAGCTCTGTCCATCAGGTTATTCACATCATGCCTGACCAAAACGGAGTAACTGATTTGGGCGGCACCCTTCGTCTGGGGTCTTACCCATGTATTTTGGACAAATCTTCAAAATCTTATACCTTATACGGAACCGACCACATTTCCGAACGTCATCGTCATCGTTATGAGGTAAATAATGACTATCGTGATGCATTAACCTCCCATGGTATGAAGCAGGTCGGTCATTCACCGGACGGTCATATAGTAGAAATGGTTGAGCTGGAGGGTCATCCTTGGTTTATCGGAACTCAGGCACATCCGGAGTTTAAGTCCCGCCCGAATAAAGCACATCCTTTATTCAAAGGCTTTCTTGGAGCAGCTCTGGAGCATCAGGAACAAAATGCTTAAATAAAGTCACAAAAAAGTGCTTCCATCATCGGAAGCACTTTTTATTATCTGTTCCTCTATCCTATTCGCGTCAATACCTCTGTCAGAATTGCCATTCCGACGCATAATCCGATGCCAATTCCCAGCCATACATTCATAACCCGTACTTTATCCGCCTTCATTGCCAGCTTTTGTTCCGGTGTCTTTCTGGTGAACATTCCCTTTAATATAAACTGCCGTTTATTCAAGTATGCAATAAGATAAATCAGCATTCCCGCCAGTGCCGCACCTCCAAGTGCCGGCAATATCATAATTGCAGCTATGGAAAGCATCTGTCCCGGAGTTGTCTCCGCTGTTGCCTGACTTACACTCATAATCTGTTCCAGCTCCTGTTCATTCATTCCGCTGTTTTCCAAGGTCTGATTGCTCCATTTCATAATAACCGGAAGCAGATACAGTAATGTTGTGGAAGTCGCATTATACAGGAAATGTAACAGCATAGTTGCCAGAATGCTTCCGCTCGCTTCTAATACAATTCCCATAATAATTCCCAGCACTAACGCATATGCAATCTGATTAAAATTCATATGCATACAGCCGAAGCATAACGCAGAAAATAAAATTGCGGTCCATGGATGACTGTCCTGATGAAAGCTGTTTAACAAAACTCCCCGGAAGGTTGTTTCTTCTACGATTGCAGGTAATAATGCCAATAGTGATATACCTGCAATATACGGCATACTGGTGGTTATATCCTCCATTGTGCCAGCAATCATATTATTAGAAAATGCCATGCTAAATGCATTAATACACACCAGCAATGGTTCTAATAAATACACCACCGGTATTATTAGCAACAACGACCAGATATTTATCTTCCGCAGCCGAATCGTCTGAATAATGTTCTGTTTTGTAACCAACAGATAAATCAGAACCGGAATGATAATCATTGCCTGCGGAATTAAAATATTTAAATAAATCGGCATTGGTCCCCATGGAATAAAATTAGCCGATATATTAATCATTACAATAACCAGAAACAGAATACTGGCTCCTTGTATTTTCTTTCTATCTTCCATACATACCTCTCATTTCAATGACCTTACTCCGGCTTTTTGATTGCAATTGCCTCAATTTCAATTAATACATCCTTCGGAAGACGTGCTACCTCTACACAGGAGCGTGCCGGACAATCCTTCTGGAAGTATTTTGAATAAATCTCATTTACGGTAGCAAAGTCATTCATATCCTTAATAAATACCGTTGTTTTAATGACCTGATTGCAATCTGAGCCTGCTGCCTCTAACAAAGCTGCCAGATTTCCGATTGCCTGTTCTGCCTGTATTGAAATATCTCCTTCTACCAGTGTATTTGTAGCAGGATTAATCGGAATAACCCCTGAAGTAAATATCATACCGTTTACCTCGATTGCCTGTGAATACGGTCCGATTGCCTGTGGTGCCTTGTCTGTTGCGATTACTTTTTTCATTTGAACTTCCTCCGTTTCTTTTTTCTATTTCTTATATATTTCCTGTGCGGTCATTTCAATTGCTTCTTCCTTCAATAAATGACCGATTGCACGCTTAAATTCATTTTTACTCATTCCAAATTCCTGCCGGATAACCTCCGGTGCTGCCTTATCGGTAAACGGAATGCTGCCGTTATTTAATTCCAGCTTTTTCATAATCTTATCGGCATCTACCTGTATCTGCAGGTATGCAGGTCGGCGAATACTTAAATCCAGCTTTCCATCCTCTCTGACATTCAAGATTCTGCCTTCTACGGTATCACCCACATTTATATCCTGATACAGCTCCCGATTCGGAATCAAGCCATAATACTGTCCGTCTACAACCACAAATGCTCCCATGTGTTCTTTGTATGCGTATACAACTCCATGAAAAGCATCGTTTTTCTGGTATGGCGGATTCAGATTTAAATGAGAATACAATCGCATGGTAACACATAAGCGTTCACTTTTATCCACATACATATAGACCGGATACTTATGACCGACCTCTACCTTAACGGTCTGCTCCCGAAATGGAAGCAGGACATCCCGCTCCAGACCACACTTCATAAATGCTCCGATTCCGCTGACACTTACCACCTCCAAGCAGCCAATCTCGCCTGCCATAAGCTCCGGCTGCCTTACGGTTGCAATCTTGCGGTCCTGTGAATCCCGGTATACGAATACATCGATGGTATCTCCGGGCTTTATGTTCTCCGGAACCTGTTTTTGCGGAAGCAATACACTTTCTTCCTCTCCGTTTTCTCCCAGAAACACACCAAATTCCTTACTTCGAAGCACTGTCAGCTTCTGTCTTTTTCCTACTTCTATCATTTACTGTTCTCTCCGTTCATTTCTCTGTCAACCAAAATTCTGTGCTGACATGCATATTATCAGCCGCATCATAGAATGCCACATAGCATCGATTATCCAGCCACGCCTGCTTCACAAGCATGACATCCCCGACTCTTACCTGCTTTCTGTAATCTACGCATACCCGGCTTACCTTTTTGTCTTCCGGAAGGTAATCGGATGCAATATCTACATACATCGCATTATTCATATGAAGATACATATCTGCATAATGGCGAGTGACCTTTATTCTGTCAACCTCCTCCAAGTCAGACGGAAGCTCTATCTTTCTTGGAAGATATTCCATTTCCAGCTTTGGCTCACTTTGATATAGCTGAACCTCTTCCTCCAAAGTTCTTACCGGACGCATGGCAGCTACGTCTGTATGCAGCCAGATTGCCTGTGCCTTTACGATTACTTCGCCTTTCTCATCCAGCATCCTGTAATTTCTGTATCCAAACGCAGATTTAAACTCATACGGCCATGTCTGAACCGTTAACCGCTCATCATATTCCGGCATCCGAATAATATCAATCTGCCATGAAGTTAACAGCCACGCAAGATTTCTCTCGGATAAATAAGGGATTCCAATATTTAATGATTCCGAGTGTTCAATGCTAATATCCTGAAAATATTTCGGCAGCTCATATAATCGTAATTTTCCATCACATCCTATATCGCTGAATCGTACTCGTACAGACATTTCATACATGTACTCACCACTCCTGTTCTTTTACTTCTTTTTAACACGCTTCTTTACCGGCTTATCCCAGCCTAAGACCTTTTGCCTGAGAAAGACACGTTCCTCTTCCCCTGCAGGCATATATCCAAGTTCATGCAGCCGTTCTATCGAGTTCGTAATATCTAATATTTCTACCTGCCGATTTGATTTTTTGAAATCATATCCTCGGTACACATCCAACAGTATATATATATCCTTACTTCGCCGATCCGGACTTGGGATTACCTTCTGAATCGTCCAGTCCTCATATTCATCACATTCTTTCGGCAATTCCGGTTCTTTTTGCTCTACCTTCTTGATGTAAAGATTCTCTGTATCACAAATTGCCCAAGGAACCACATAAACGAATCTGCTCACATGGACCACCTCCTTTGCATCTGTACTATTATACAGGAAAGCCCTGCATTTGTCATTTTAATTTTATTACTTTTTATTTTTTTTATTTTTCCAAATTTTTTTCAAAAAATTGAAAAAAGGACTTGCTTTTTTTCTCCTCATCAGATATAATATCCATTGTTGTGAGTGATGGGATATCGCCAAATGGTAAGGCACTGGATTCTGATTCCAGCATCTGTAGGTTCGAATCCTGCTATCCCAGTAAAAGACCTGTAAATTACAGGTCTTTTTTCTTTTTATCTTCTGCTACAGATGTATATGCAGTCCACATACGATAGCTTTCCTCTTGAATCCGCTCTGCTAACGCTTCCGGCTGCAGAACCTTTGCCCCGGCTCCGAACTTTAATATCCAGCGTACCACCTCCGTTGTAATTGCAGTGGTTTTCACAAAGACAACTCCCTGTTCATTCTCTGACAGCTCATCTGCCCGGTGTGCTTCATATTCCTTTACATATCTTCCTGCCTCCGGTGTAAATTGAATAACTAACCGCTCCTGTTCTTTTCCACTCAGGTAAATAAACTTATGCTCCTGCTTCTGATAGTCCTTCGGTACATCAAAATGCTCCTTTAATACTTCTATCTTCCGGATTCTGGATAACCGGAAGGTTCTTAACTCCTGTCGAAGCTCACAATATCCTTCTACACACAAATATTGGTCCAATAATGTAATACTATACGGATGAATCCTCCGCTTTGTGGTCTGATTAGAGTTCCAGCCGTAGTATTCAATTTCAATCACACTACGCTTATCAATTGCTGCGGTTATTATTTGCTCTATTTCCGGATTTACATCCTGATTTTTCCACTCATTCTTATCTATAATCCGAATCGACTGGCTCAATGCTTCCAACTGTTTTCGATTCAGGTTACCTGTATTTGTCACCAGCTTCTCTAATAATTCTGCTGCGGCAACTCCCATTGTTGTATGTTCATATTGTTCCACCAATTGCTGCATAAATGAAATTGCCAATAAATCCCGCATGGTAAAATCTACATTTTCCATGCTGAACTTTCTTGCCTTAAAATAACATTTTCCGTTTCGTTCCTCTTCCTCAATTGCATAGCTCATGGACAGTTCATCTATATCTCTGCTGATGGTCCGTTTTGTCAGAATTACATCCCATTTTTTTAACTTCTCTACTATTTCCTCAACGGTATAGCCAATCGGATTTTGTGAAAGCAATGATAATATATATAATTGACGTTCTGCTACGCTGATTTCTTTTTCATGATTTGCCATGTCTGTTTCTCCTGTCTTACTGTGTAATATCTCACTGTATAACACAAAAGGCAGAATGTCTCCATTCCACCTTTTCATACTCATTTGTTTACTCTATCGTTCTTTGATAATAGTATTTACTGCTGCCCGCAATTCCATATCTCTTATATGCAATTGTACCGGAACGCCTTGTCATATCCGCTTCCACCTGTGGGTCAAACACATATTCTGTGTCATGAATCCGGATTACCGGCCAATAATGCTCGGTAGTTCCGCCACCTGCCGCAGCGGTTGCACCATAATACAAATCGGTTTCATATCCTAACGCTCTGGCTACATACATAAATGCAGATGACCAATTATTACAAGCTCCGTAACCATCCCGCAACAACACCGTTGCCCATAAAACGGACTTCGCTGTGCCTTGCTGCTGATAATTATAATTAAAGCCATAGGTATAATTTTTCACCATATATGTATAGCAAGCCTTTAATTGTTCGCTTCTTGTCATATCGTCCGTAGTTGCCTTCTGAATCAGCTCCTGCACCAATTCATCCAGAACTGCATCCCCGGATGTTTGAATCTGACAAGGGGCATATTCCAGAATTTCATCCAGATTGCCGCTTTCCTCTGCCAATTGCAGCATTGCTTCTCTTTGTTCTTCTAATTCCGCATAAGCAGCCTCTGCCTCAAGCAGTTGTCCTTCATCTACATATGCCTGTGCTGCACTGGACGCATTATCATATAACATTCTTGCATCCTGAAGCTCTGCATAACTAGCCAGTGAAACCGTCTGCATATTTCCTATTACAGTGGCTACCTCCTGTGCTTCCTGCTTTGCAATTAACTCTGCCTGAAATACAGCCGCCGTCTGACACATAGAAACCGGAACGCTGCTTTCCAGCCGCACAGTTCTGTTCTGCTCGATACAAGCGGTCGCTGTAATCAATATTCCTGTTGCAGCTACAATAACTCCGGCTGCAATTCCTTTTTGTACAATTACCTTCATTGCATTGTCACCTATTTACTCTTGTCAAGTCATTATCTTATTTTTTTAACAAGTTGCAATGGAATTGTAACATATTGGAAATTATAATGCAACATTTTATTTTTCTATTTCAAGCGGCACAAAACCTCTTCAAAGCAAACACCGTCTTCCGGCGGAATATTTTTCTCCTCTGTCACCTTCATACATTCCCGGATAAAGGAGGACGCCTTTTTAACCGAACGGGAAAAATCAATCTGATTGACACAATCTGCCGCTATAATTGCAGCAAAAATATCTCCTGTACCGGCTCTGGTATTTCCGATTCGTTTTGTCCGAATAATTCTTCTGGCACCATTTACCTCATAAATTACATTTCCCAGATAATCACCAAAATGAATGCCTGAAATAACCGCCTTTTTAGCTCCGATTGCACATACCTTTTCTGCCAGACTAAATAATTCCTGCCCGCTCCATTCCCTTTCTTCATAAGGTGTTTCCGTTAAGAAGCAAGCCTCTGTCAGATTCGGGGTAACAATGTCCGCATAGGACACCAGTTTTCTAAGCTCCGTCTGCATCTCATTGGTGTAGGTCGGATACAGCTTTCCGTCATCCCCCATAACCGGGTCTACAATTATCTTGGTCTTTTCCGTCCGAAATTCCTGTATAAATTCTTCTACTATCTCTATCTGTTCTCTGGAGCCTAAAAATCCTGTCGCAATTCCTTCAAATTCCAACCCCAACTTTTTCCAGTTCTCTATATACTCCCGCATATGGCGTGTATAGTCATCAAAGAAATAAAACGGATAACCCGTATGGTTTGAAAAAATAGAAGTAGGCAGCGGACAACATTGTACCTGCATTTGGGAAATAATCGGCAGTGCAACGGTTAAGGAACAGCGTCCAAAGCCCGACATATCATTAATTACAGCTATTTTCTTTTGATTATTATGAGATTGTTCCTGCATATACATTCTGCTCCATTCTATTTACACATATTTTTTTGCATTGAAAAAGCCTGATGTCATAACAGCATCAGGCCCGTTTTCTGCGTGCTAGAGGATTCGAACCCCCGGCCTTTTGGTCCGTAGCCAAACGCTCTATCCAGCTGAGCTAAGCACGCATATCACAATATCACAAGCACCGGACTATCCAGCACTCAACGTGATATATATTAGCAAATATCTTTGGTTATGTCAAGTGCCTTTTTTAATTTAGCCCTTTAAAATATTTGTCCGTTTCTTCTGCTTATATACATAAAGCTGTTCATCCGCATGCTCTAGAATTTCGGATATATCAACTTCTTCACTGCACACAAAATGCTGTACGCCTACGCTCATGCTGACATAATATGGCTTATCATTTTCCTGATTCATGGTTGCTGTAATTTCGTCAATCTTTTTACGCAATACACCTTCACTGTCTGCTTCATCGGTTATCACATACGCACAAAATTCATCTCCGCCAACCCGGCCTACAGCTCCTCTGTCCATCATATCATGAATGACTTCTCTCAAAATCTGTCCAATCAGACATAACGCATAATCTCCTTCTTCATGCCCGAACCGGTCATTAATCAATTTCAGATTATTCATATCCGCATAGACAGCAAGTGCCTGCCTGCCAATATTATTCTGGTCTATTACGCATCGTTTCATACTGTCTAAGAAGCCACGTCGATTATACACCTGCGTTAATTCATCGACCTTGGAAATTTCTTCAAGGATTGCATTCTTTTCCTTTACCTGCTGCAAGCTCTGCTCTAATGCATCTGCCATCTGATTTTTCTTATACAGCAGCTTATTTGTCTTAATTGCACTTGATATTTGGTAGGAAAGCTGTCCGATATAACCGTAATAGACCTGTTCCACATCCCAAATCATAAATCCGTACTGGCTTTCACCTGCATATAACAGTGTAAATACCAATATCTGCTGTTCATCCCCGGATATATATTGGTTCTGAAAAATATCATCAAATGCAATTCTCTGCTGAGCCGGCTCAATCTCTTTAATATCTTCCTCCCGAACCGGGTAATAATATATCGGCATTGGCTGATACACAATATCCGCCTCTCTCCGAAATGGTTCCTTATAATATGTCCGTAGCCGAACCTCCTTTGGGCGAACCCATGTCTCATCCTTCTTGTGTTCGATTTCTTTCATAAATGTATATAAGTATACACCCTGTATATTCATCTTACACAGGCTATTTAAAATCATATAGTATACCTTATCATTCTCAGCCTCATCATTTAACTGATTTCTGGAAATTGCCGTCAGAGTATGATTCAGGGAATCCAGATTTGCCCGGACACTTAATATATCCCCGTATTGTTCCGTATACGGAATCTTATCACATCCGCAGGAGCCTCTAATCACAAATGTAGTATCTACCAACAGATTATGTTCCTCTCCACGCAGAACCTGTTCACAAATTCCGACTGCCTTATACCCCAGCAATGAAGGGTCTGCTTTTACCGTTGTCAGTCCCGGTTTAATTCGGCTGGAATACGGTGCATCATCAAATCCCAAAACAGCTATATCTTTTCCTATCTCTATGTGATGAGCTGTCAAAACCTGATATGCGGCATAGCACATCATATCATTTGCACATATTAATGCATCCATCTCCGGATATGCCTGCAACAGTGCTTCGATTTCCTTTGTACAGCCGGAAGAAAAATCTCCCTCAACAATTCTGTAATGAGACTGCGGTATCTGATTTTGCTGCATAATCTGCTCAAATATCCGCAACCGTTCTACTGCATCTATATTGTTTTTCGGTCCGCTCACATAGCCAAACTGCTTGCGGTTATGCCGCCGAATCAAATGTTCAATACCTTGTGCAATACCGGATATATTATCAAAATTCACACTGGAATATCCCTCTACTGTGTCGGATATTAAAATCACAGGCACCGTAATGGTTTTTAAAAATTCCAGCTTGCGCTCATTACTCATCTGTGAAGCAATATTACCAAGATTGATAATTGCAATATCTATATTTTTTTCTGAAATGAATTGAAAAAGACAATTATACTGATATGCATACTCATCCTCAAACGCAGGACTAATCCTGGAATCTACAAATTTCCCAGGAAAAATATACAGATTATACCCTTTTTCTTTTACAGCCTTGACCGCCCCTTCGCAGAGTGTGTTTGCAAACGGGTCCTCAAATTCGCTGATAAACAATGCAACATTCAACCGCTTCATGCTCTACCTCTTATTCAACAACTGTTGACATTATCTTACCTATCATTCATTCTACAATACTTTTTTTCATTTGCCTACTAGTTTTTACAATCTTTTTACAATCTTGTCATGTCTGATTATTCTACAGATTTCAATGATTCTGCCATGTTAATTCTATCCAGCTTCACTGCCATAATTCTGTCTACTACTACATAGAACAGAAACGTCAGCAAGACACTGTATACATAGCTCACTGCCCGAATCTGCACTGCAAAGGATACCATATCAACCTGAATCTTTGCCATTACAAACCGGTGAAGCAGGACACCTAACCCTAAGCCTACCAATGCACCAATTCCGGTCAATACCAGATTCTCCCGAAATACATAAGCCGCAGTTTCATTTCTGAAAAAGCCCAGTACCTTAATCGTCGCAATTTCCCGAATCCGCTCCGTAATATTAATGTTCGTCAAATTATACAGTACAATAAATGCCAAGCCTGCCGCACAGACAATTACAAGCAGGACTACATAATCCAGACTCTTCATCATATTAGCCATTCGTGTTCTGGTATCCTGATACAGCGTTGTCGTTGTTACAAGCTCCTCCTTCATCAATTCTGCAGCAGCCTCATGTATATCCAGACCCTCCTTGTAATTTATGTAAATGGTCTGGTATTCCGGCTCTGTTCCCAATTGCTCGGTATATGTCCCCGGAGAAAGAAATACATAATTATATACCCGATTTTCAAATACTCCGGATACCGTTACGATAATTTCCTGCATTTTATCATTTCGGAGTACAAGCTTATCCCCGACAGCCAGGTGATACCGTTCAGCCAATCCGTTATTAATGACCGCCTGACCTGCACCTGGATATGCTATCTGCTCTCCCTTTTCTGTCCGAAGCCGCATATAGCTTTCAATCTCTTCCGGCTTCTGCATAACTACCAGATTCACTGCCTTTGTCGTATCGTCCTGTATCATATCCCATGCGGTTTCGCTCACAAAGGTATCTGATTGTGTTACTTGCTCCAATGCTTTCTCTAATGACCTCTGCTCCGTCAAGTCCGGTTCTGCATTGATGCCCTGCTTTAGACCTACCGTTCCGTCTGCAATCTGTATTTCCTCATACTGCTGGTCAGCAAAGCCGGCAATGGAATCCTCTATGCCAAATCCGGTCAATAACAATGCCGTACATCCGCTGATTCCAATAATCATCATAAAGAACCGCTTCTTATATCGAAATATATTTCTTACAGATACCTTATGGAGAAATTTTAATCGTTTCCATATAAATGGAATCCGTTCCAGCAGCACCCGTTTTCCTGCCTTTGGTGCTTTTGCCCGCATCAGACTGGCTGCCGTCTCTTCCATTTCATATCTGCAGGACAGCCATGTAGTTCCGATGGAACAGGCTAATGATACTGCTAACGCAATTCCCGCCAAACGCCAGTCAAATACATAATCTAACGGTAGTGATTGATACATCATTCCATATGCGTACCAAATCACCTTCGGAAATACTATGGTTCCTACTGCATATCCCAGAACACAGCCTATTAAGGCAGCACTTCCGGAATAAAACATAAACTTTCCCATAATGACTCTCTCAGAATAACCAAGTGCCTTTAACACTCCTATCTGTGTCCGTTGCTCCTCCACCATTCGATTCATGGTTGTCATACATACCAATGCAGCTACCAGAATAAAAAATACAGGAAATACCTTTGCAACCGCATCTACAATATTAGAATCACTTTCAAAGCACGCATAGCCAATATTCGTATTTCGATTCAATACATAAGTATCCGGCTGCTTAATATCCTTAATTTCCTGCTCTGCGTCCTCTAGCTTTGTCTCTGCTTCTTCTATTCCGTCATCAAATTTCTGCTTATTTTCTTTGTAATCAGCCCAGCCCTGCTCTAAATCTGCCTCCGACTCCTGTAGCTTTTGTTCCTGCTGTATCAGCTCTGCTTTTCCCTGTTCTAACTGCGTCTTTCCCGCTTCCAATTCTTCTCTTGCACTGCTAAGCCTCTGACTGCCTTCTTCTATCTGCATTTGTGCCTGAATGAGCTGTAACAGACCATCCATACCGGGAATCTGCATCCATTCCTTCTGTAGATTCTCTCTTTGACTTTCATCTGCCTGCTTATATGTATCCGTCAAGGTTTGCAGCATTTGCTGCTGTTCTGCCGGCAACTGATTCATACTATCCTGCACTTGCTGCTTACTTTGCTCTAACTTAGTCTCCTGCTCTGCCAGCACATTTCCCTGCTCTGCTACCGTATCTTCCTGCTCATAAAACTCTGTCCATGCTAAATTCAACTGTTTTCTGGCATCACTTAGCTGTTTCTCCGAATCCGTCAGTTTTTGATATGCGTCCGACAGCTCCTCTTCTCCGCTTGTGCGTTGCTCCTCTAACTCATCCTTCGCATCCTGTACCGTCTGTTCTGCATCAGATACGATTTTTTCATATCGGATATTTGCCTGCTTATCGCATATCGCTTCCCATTGCTTCTCCTTGTCATCCATATATGTATTATATTCATCACTGTAAATATCATAGTCCTGTTGGAAGCAGATAAACACATCCGTATAATAGTCACAAGTAAACACCTCCGGTTCTACATAAATAAAGCCTGCGATTCGACCATTTCCAATGGAGGTTGTTCCACGTTCAAAATTCAGGTAATAGGATGCATCCGCAATTCCCACGATTGTATATTCTTTTTCTTTCAAGTTATCCTTGGTATCAGCTTCATTTGTTTCCGCAACCCGAATCACAGTTCCTATACTCTCATCCCCTGCAACTCTGGAATCGATTACACATTCGCTTTCATTCTCCGGCATACGTCCGCTCAACAGCCGAATGCCATTTATCTGTTTCGGCAATGCCATAGTCTTTAATACTACCTCATTTTCCCCAAGTCCGGAATACAATACATCAAACATATAGGTTCCTTCTACATATCTGACATCCGCTTCCTTTTCAAATGCAACAATGTCACTTTCTTCAAAGCCTAATGTGGATAACAAATGCAAATCAAAAAAATTCTTTTCCTTCAAATAATCGTTAATGGTATGCACCATATCCTGCTTTGTAATCTTAATTCCGGAAAAGAATCCAACGCCCAATGCAATAATTGCTAGGATTGCAAAAAAACGCCCAAAGCTTCCTTTTATCTCTCGAATTGTTGTACGTTTTATCATAGAACTCATGCTGCTTACCACTCAATCTCTTCTACATTAACGATAGTTTCATTTTTCACCATTTTTTCAACCGTTCCGTTTTTCACTGTAATAATCCGGTCTGCCATTGCAGTCAATGCCTGATTATGCGTAATCACAACCACCGTCATTCCCGTCTTGCGGCAGGTATCCTGCAAGAGCTTCAAAACAGCCTTTCCGGTATTGTAATCTAACGCTCCGGTTGGTTCATCACACAACAGAAGCTTCGGATTCTTTGCTAACGCTCTGGCTATCGCAACTCTTTGCTGTTCACCGCCTGATAACTGTGCCGGAAAATTTGCCATTCGATGCTCTAAGCCGACTTCCTTCAGAACCGTTCCTGCATCCAGTGGATTCTTACATATCTGAGCTGCCAATTCCACATTTTCAAGTGCGGTAAGATTCTGTACTAAATTATAAAACTGAAATACAAAGCCTACATCATATCTTCGATATGCAGTCAATTGCTTCTTATTTAATGCAGATATTTCCTGTCCGTCTAAATAAACAGTACCGGAGGTTAAGGTGTCCATTCCACCCAATATATTTAATATGGTAGTCTTTCCTGCTCCGGATGCACCTACAATTACACAAAATTCTCCCTGTTCTATTTCAAAATTAACATTTTGAAGAGCAGCTATCTCAACTTCACCCGTTTTATACAGCTTTCTTACATCCTTAAATTCCACAAATGCACTCATTATTCGGCTCCTTATTCTCACATTTCAATTTAAGTTTATCTTATCACCTTTTGGGAAAATAATGTATAAAAAAAGACTTAATTCGATTTTTCATTTCCAAACATATGAAAAATTCAAATTTTTACAATTTTACGATAATGTCTAAATGTGGACAAGAACAAATAATTGGAGATTGCTTTTTAAGCACATGGTTGATAAATTATAAACAGATGGACATCTGTACATAAATATTCAGTTGGAGTGATTGGAATGAAGGTTAATTTATCAGGAAAAACAAGCAGATTTGCGAAACGGACATTAGCGGACTTTTCAGAAAAAATGATAGTAATGCTGGAAGACATGCCACTAGAAGAGATTTCTGTCCAGAAAATATGTAATGTATGCAATTATCCAAGGTCAACGTTTTATAACTACTTTGATGACATTTATGATCTGATGGATTATTGCTGGATTGCAATTATGAAAGACATGGACATAGAAAAATATATGAATGCTCAGGGTGAACAGAATACGGAACAAATATTTTCTCTTCTGTATGAATATCTTGACCGATACAGACCACAGATTTACCGGATTTTATTAAAAAATAGTCTGGAAGGAAGATGCATAGCTTCTCTGCGTGCTTTTATGAAAAAGCAGATAAAGCATGTAATAAGTATGTGTCCCGGAACGAAAGATTTTCCGGTATGCGAAGATGTTATGGTTGACTATTATGCTGCTACGCTTGAAATACTGTTGGAAAAATGTTTTTTTGCAAAGGAACAATTAAGTAAAAATGAAGCATTACAAGCGGTTAGATTTCTGTTTGGCAGTATCGAAAAGGAGGCTCACAAAAAATGATATTGTATTTTAGTGCAACAGGAAATGGAAAATATATTTCGGAGCAGATTGCAAATGCAACAAATGAAAAATGTATGTCTATCGTAGACTGCATCTGTAAGAATAAATATTATTTCTCCAATGAAAAAATACTCGGAATTGTGGTGCCTACTTATTTTTGGAGACTTCCACGGATTGTTGCAGAATATCTGGCAAAAATCAGAATAGATAATTGCGGATATACATTTTTTCTTGCCAGTTATGGGACAACGACTGGGGCGGCTGGCAGCATGGCGAAGGATATTATGGCTCATAATAGGCAGAAGTTCGATGCCTATTACAGCGTGATTATGCCAGATACATGGACACCGGTATTTAATCTTACGGATAGAAAAAAGGTCGATAAGCGGCTAAGTGATGGCATAAAGCAGCTATCACTTGTAATTGATAACATAACATCAAAAAGAAAAGGTGATTTTATAGACAGAAAATTACCTAAGTGGATTGCAGCAATTCCATCGGCATATATGTACACTACAGCGAGAAAAACAAAAAATCTGTCTGTAAACAAAAATGTATGTGTTGGCTGCGGTGTGTGTGCAAAAAAATGTCCTGTCGGAGCGATACAGATGGAAGAAGGATGTCCTGTCTGGAAGTCGGAAGAATGTGAAATGTGTCTTGGATGTCTTCACAGATGTCCAAAATTCGCAATTAATTATCGTAATGGAAAAACGGTCAGACACGGACAGTATAAAAACCCTTACACCAGAATTTAGGAGGAAACATGGCAAATATAGCAGTAATTACAGGAGCATCATCAGGTCTTGGAGTGAAATTTTTAGAGGCAGTAATAAATCGCTATCCGCATTTGGATGAATACTGGATTCTAGCCAGAAGAAAGGAACGATTAGATAAACTTGCCGAAAAATATGAGAATAAAAAAGTTGTTGCAATAGAAGTAGACTTAAGTGCGGAGGCTTCTTATGTTGGATTGATTAAACGACTGGAAAATGAGAAACCACAAGTAAGCGTACTGATTAATAATGCAGGATATGAAAAATCAGGCAAATTTGCTGACATGAGACAGGAAGATATTTTAAATATGATTTCTGTTAATATTAAGGGAATGACATTGATTCAGAAAATGTTTCTTCCTTATATGAAAAAAGACAGTTATACAATTATTACATGTTCGGTATCTTCATTTGTACCGGTTCCCAATCAAACAGTATATAGTGCAACAAAGAAATATGTTTATTATTTCGGAAAAGCACTTCGCGAGGAATTACTGGAAAAAGGTATTAATGTACTTCTTCTTTGCCCCGGAAATATGGATACAGAAATGAATCCAAAAGGACAGGGAAGACAAAGCCAGAAAATTAATAAGCTTCCGTTTCTGGATATGTCGAAGATTACGGTTAAGGCATTAGAAAAAGCAGAAAAAGGAAGAGGCGTTTATACACCGGGGATGTTTTATAAATCCTATCGGGTTGTTAGTAAGATTTTCCCATCATCATGGATGATGAAGCTAACAAAAAGATTTTATTAAAGATAGCGATACCGGTAAGGGAATATCCGTACCGTTTTCCAGTCATTTATTTAAAATATTATTTAAAATAAAAAATGGGACCTACAGGGCTCGAACCTGTGACCCTCTGCTTGTAAGGCAGATGCTCTCCCA
>DHMX01000019.1:0-382 GCA_002406015.1 Lachnospiraceae bacterium UBA4631 | reverse complement strand
TGCTCTCCCAGCTGAGCTAAGATCCCATATGAATGCACACAAACGACCCAGAAGGGACTCGAACCCTCGACCTTCGCCGTGACAGGGCGACGCTCTAACCAACTGAGCCACTGGGCCAAATCAAATCATTTTGTAAGCATTATACTAACCACAAATTAGTGGACCCTCAGGGACTCGAACCCTGGACCGATCGGTTATGAGCCGATTGCTCTAACCAACTGAGCTAAAGGTCCATATAACGAGTCTCAAAACCCGCGTATCTGCAATTACGCAAACAAAGCCGATAAACGGACTCGAACCGTTAACCTGCTGATTACAAATCAGCTGCTCTGCCAATTGAGCCATATCGGCATATTTACTTAAACTCCCCGAGTAGGGCTCG
>DHMX01000007.1 GCA_002406015.1 Lachnospiraceae bacterium UBA4631 | reverse complement strand
CTACTACTTTATAATACGAGGTGTGAAATGAAATGTTAACAACAGAGGAATTAGAAAAGTATATATATAATGAAATTTGGACGAGATTAGGGAGTGCTGTTTGTAGGAATTTGTTTTTTTCTGAAGGAACAGATAATAGTGTAGAGGGGTCATATATATTTAGCAAAAACCAAGAATATCATATTCTTTATACAGAAAAAGGAAAAATAAGGAGTGATATTGTAACACATGAAGAAAGAGAGGTTTTATGGAATGTACTACAAATAATTACATCTAGTATTGCAATGGAGTATGCTATGTGTAATCGAGAAAAGGGGAGAGATTTCAGAAGAGCACTTTTTTCAAAGGAAAAAGAAATATTCTCTTTATTTGGGAAAGATTTTGAAAATAGAAAAAATGCTGAAATAGAAGAAATTCTAAATAAGAACCCATATAATGATAATGCTATTTAGCAAAATGTTTGATAATAATTTTAATAATTAACAAAGGACGGGGAGAAATAAGCATATAAAAGTGACTATGTCAGTTATATGTGGATGGATAATGGAATAAAAAAACGATAAGAGGGATAAACTTCGTAATTGTATCCATTTTAAAATATCCTTAGGTTGGAGGAAATTATAAAGCTCCTTGCATAAACTGTCAAAACTTATATGGAAATATAGTTTGTTTTACAGAATAGGAGAAAATGATGGGAAAAGTAAATATTCTTTTAGAACAAGCAGGATATTATGAAGAAAGAAACGTAGATATTTCTGCTATATTACATATGTATGAAGAGTGCGGTTATCGTTATAATGCAAAACAAAAGCAATTTATAGAGAAATATGCATATTTAGAAATTCATTATATCCATCCTATCTGGAAACAGGATATGATTCTTCGATTAAATCCAATAGAAGCTCAAAAGGAGATAACAATGGATATAGTAGAAGAGTATAATGAATTTTTGCAAGATAAATTGTTAATAATTGGAGACATAGAAAGGGAAAACATGACATTATTTCTGTCTGAAAAAGGGTTTTATTTTACGGGATACGATGATTGTCTTATAAATTGGGGTGACAATTTTGAAACGATGCTTAATAAGTTAATATCAGGTGAGAAAGGTGAATTGCAAATAATAGAATAATATGTTTCTTGATGACTTTCAGACACCCATGATAAAATGGCATTCAGTAGGGGGAGAAGGGAAAACAAGTGTTGTCTAAGCGGATTTCTGTATTTGGATGGAATCTGTTCACTGCATTATGATTTTTTTACTCATCCGATAAACCAAGTTGTTTGTATTGTTTATGGAGTTTATTTTCTTGTATGGCAGCCGCCAGCTGATTGGCATCCTACGTTAAATATAAAATATAAAAATTCTCCTCCTCACAGCCAACCATTGCAAAATACAGCATCACATCCTATCCTATCCCTCAAACAGCCAAACTCCCCCTAGCCACCCACCCAAAACCATGCTACAATACAAACAACCATTCATACCCAAACCGAAGGCGGAGTTTTAAAATGAAAGCAGCAAAAAACAAGACAATCGATATAACAGTGGAAGAAGGCAGACGGTATTTGGAACGATGCATTACCGTTGAAGCACCCACAGACATAGAAAGCATTCGGAATAAGACCATATATGGCGATACCTTTGCGGTCATGCCCTATCTTCCCAAAGGGTTCGTAGACCTTCTGATTGTAGACCCGCCGTATAATATCAACAAAGACTTCCATGGCGCCAAATTCAAAAAGACAACCGACGAGCTGTATATGGAATATACAGAACAATGGATTCAGGCAGTACTGCCCCTGTTAAAAGATACAGCAACCATTTATGTGTGCTGTGACTGGCAATCAAGCCCTGCTATCCTGTTTGTACTCAAGAAATACTTTCATGTGCAGAACCGGATTACATGGCAGAGAGAAAAAGGAAGAGGCTCCTTAAAGAACTGGAAAAACGGAATGGAAGACATATGGTTTGCAACCGTTTCCAAAGAATATACCTTCAACGTGGAAGACGTGAAGCAGCGGCGGAAAGTAGTAGCCCCTTATCGGGAAAACGGAAAGGCAAAGGACTGGGAAGAAACAAAAGAAGGAAACTTCCGGAATACATACCCATCGAACTTCTGGGATGACATATCCATACCATACTGGTCCATGGCAGAAAATACCGCACATCCTACCCAGAAGCCGGAGAAGCTGCTGGCAAAGCTGATACTGGCAAGCTCGAACCGGAACGAAATCATATTTGACCCATTTGCAGGCTCCGGTTCCACACTCGTTACGGCAAAGAAATTAGAACGCTGTTATGTTGGCATAGAACAAAATGCACAATACTGTGTCTGGACGGAAAAACGACTGGAAATGGCAGAAGAAGATGACACCATTCAAGGATATGCCGATGGAGTCTTTTGGGAACGAAATACCAACGGAATACAGAAAAAATATAAAACGTACCGCTCATAAGGACCCCTTAGGAAACGGTACGTTTTTTATAGAAAAGGATATTAATTGTCAGTTGATTCCTTTGCCCACTTATCAAGCTTTTCCATGGTAGCATCGTAGGTCTTTTGAGATATTTCAGGAAGCTCGCCGCCCCAAAGCTTTTTAGCCCCCTCGAAGCCCTTCTTAATAGCATCCCGCATCTGTTCAATCTTGCTGGTATCACCACCGGTTAAAGCCTTTGCAAAATCAACTAAGCGGTCAGAGGTCTGAGCAACGCCCCAATAACCATTTTCGGAAATATCTTCTCTTGCCTGTGCAGCAGTTGCTTCGTCAACGGTGAAATTACCGGTACGAATTGCATTCCAGAAAGAAGAATCATTCATTAAATCCGTATTTGTAGAATTTGCCCATGCAAATGTTTTGCTCTGCTTGGTAAATAATTTCTCAACCAATCCCTTTAAGGAAGACAGTCTTGCATCTGCATCCGCTTTCAGCTTCGCAACAATCGCAGAATTATCTTTCTTATCGGTAGCCTTTGCGGTAGTTGAGGATGTAGATACCTCGCCGGACTTCTCATAGATAGCAGCAGCCTCTTCCTTGCTGACCTCAGTTGTGGTGGCAGGCTTGGTGTTGCTGGCGGTAGTATTTGCTGCATAAGCAGAACCTGTTACTCCTTGAATCATGTTATCACCCTCCTTGGTATTCGTTTATAATTACCCGGTATCTTCCGTCGCATCCTGCTGTAGAAGATTACCTTTATATTATTATCGGTATAAAGGAGAAAAAAATAAATGGTATTTTAGAAAATTAAATCTTAATAAATAAATTAAGTTTTTTCGTACAAGTGGCTACGGGTATGCTATACTTTGAAAAAAAGAAGGGATGGTATCAGACATGAAAATTGCAGACAAAGTTAAAATATTAGTCATACCGTTGGTTTTGATACCATTTATCATCATTATTTGCGGTACGTTTTTTCTGGGAAGAATTTACCTGAGAAACATATTCGGAGCGGGAACCGCAAGTGGTCTGGAGGCATATGCCAATCCCCTTCTTGTTATGAACGGCGTTGCGGAAGAAATATTTGATGAAATTATGCAGGATGCAAACGAGAATCCCGACCAACTGCTGGATAAAGAATATTTAGACAGCTTTAACCAGCAGCTGTTGGGAACCAATGCTATATTTCTGGTTCGGGTTGGGGATGACATTTATTACCGGGGGGCAGAAGGCACCGAAGCAATTGAAGCCGTCTTGCCTGCATACGGTGATAACGAACAGATAGAAGGCGGTATCTTTGTAGATGCACCGGATGCCTACTTTCTGCGGCAAAAAGACTTTACCTTAAGTGACGGAAGAACCGGCTCCGTCTTTGTTGTCAGCTACACAGACACCTTGGTTAAGAACATGAAGCAGATACTGATTAAGCTTATGCTGATGGTAATCGGTGTTCTGCTGTTGGTTAGCGGTTTTACTTCTATTTATATTTATTGGATATTTGTACGTCCGTTGAAGCTGTTGCAGGCAGGAACCGAGCGGATAAAGGCAGGCAACTTAAACGAAGATGTTGAAGTATTATCGGATGATGAGATAGGGCAGGTATGTCATTCCTTTAATCAGATGCGGATTAAGCTAAAAGAATCCGTAGATGACCGTATGCGGCAGGAGCAGGAGAACCGCGAATTAATCAGTAACATTTCACATGACCTGAAGACTCCGATTACGGCAATTAAGGGCTACGTGGAAGGAATCATGGACGGAGTTGCGGATACCCCGGAGAAAATTGACCGCTATATACGCACGATATATAATAAAGCAAATGAAATGGATGCCTTAATTAATGAGCTTTCGCTGTATACCAAAATAGACAATAACTCCATACCTTATAATTTTGTCAAAATTAACGTCAGCTCTTACTTCGATGACTGCGTAGAAGACATATCTATGGATATGGAGGCAGCAGGAGTAGAATTTCAGTATGAAAATCAATGCCCGAAGGATACGAGGGTAATTGCAGACCCGGAGCAGATTCGGCGTGTAATCGGCAACATTGTTACCAATGCAATCAAATACAACCAGAAGGAAGAACGAAGGGTAGAGATTCTGGTTGCACCATGGGAGCAGGATTATGTCTGTATGAAAATCCGTGATAACGGAAACGGAATATCGGAAAAAGACCTTCCGCTTATATTTAAGCGGATGTACCGTACCGATGCTTCCCGCAATTCCTCGACCGGTGGCAGCGGGCTTGGCTTGGCAATTGCCAAGAAAATTATTCAGGAGCATGGCGGAAATATATGGGCAGAGAGCAAAGAAGGGGAAGGCACCACCATCGCATTTACACTTAAGATATACAGAGAAAATGAAGAATAAAAACATGATATTAAGAAGCAGGTTAAAGCAGAAGGAATATAGAAAGTATGCAGGAGCAGAATAAATAGGGGAGACTACATGGAATTAAAACAGTACGAGGTCAGTCAACATGGACTTTCAAATATAGCAGATGACATCGGCAAAATAGAAGAAGAGAAAATGAAATTAGAAATGTCTTTAATTGAAGACAAGTTCCGGTTAAGGCATATGCCGACAGTTCAGAGTTTGGCACAGTCTGATTTTACCGGAACGATTGTAATGCTGGTGATTATGACACTGTGTATGATTCTCGGTGTGATATGTATTATCATATATACCAAAATAACGCCGGATGGGACTTCTGCGGAGATTGCCAGTGGCGGGGTTTCGCTATTATCCGGCTTGCTGTTGTGTGCGTTTGGTTTGGTTGTATGTATCAAGCTTTGGGTGAATGTGTTTCGTTCCGGAAAGACATTGTTTGGTTCGCGGGGAGGCATATTTACCGAGAAAAGTGAATCCATTCACAGGCAGACCGAATCCTTGCGGAATAAGATTACGGCGGCAGAGACAGAAGTTCAGCACTGCAACGAAGAACTTCAGACATTATACAATCAAAAAAAGTCCATAGAAGATACGCTTCAATCAGATGATTTTTGGACAAGCACGCAGAGGTATGCAGATAAATCAAGGAATTTACGCTCCGGAGAGGAGAATTTTTTCGGGCAGGAAACAGTAAGCGAGCCTAATTTTTCGTTTTCAATGGCAATTAATCAATCGGAAATTACAGACATTGAAAATCGGGAGCTGAAGGAAAGCATAGAAGCGCAGATAAAGTGGATGGAGTCCGAGATTGCTTACACGCAGAAGCAATTAGAAGAAATACAACAAAGACAATTGCAAATAGAATATGACTATAAAGAAATAAAACGGAATATTATCATATTTGTATCTGTTTTAATCGGCTATGATGTACTTCAAAACATTCTTGCAAGAGGTTTTGAGCTGGAAATAGCTACAGGCGGAATGGCTTCGTTGCTTCCGCTTATCGCAGCCGGAATATTTATGTGGCTGTTCTTCTCCAAATGGGAAGCGAAGATAGTAGATTACATGATTGAGCATGATAAAAAGATAGTAGAAGGCTATGCGATTAGTAATAATCGCGTTCCGCTTTATCGGGAAGCACATAGGCTTAAAAATGAAGCAGAGATAGAAAAAATAAAACTTGACTATATACGCAACAGACTGGCGAAAATCGAGTAAAGACAGGAGGAAATGAAATGAGGAAAGTATTAATTATCGAAGATGAACAGGCAATTGCAGAGCTGGAAAAGGACTATCTGGAGCTGTATGATTTTGAAGTATCCATTGAAAATGACGGACAAAAGGGCTTAGACCGGGCATTATTAGAAAATTATGACATTGTGATTGTTGACCTGATGCTGCCAAGCGTAGACGGATTTGAAATCTGCAAACGCATCCGCGAGGTGAAAAACATTCCGATTCTGGTAGTATCTGCCAAAAAAGAAGACATTGACAAGATTCGCGGTCTGGAGCTGGGAGCGGATGACTATATCACCAAGCCGTTTAGTCCAAGCGAGCTGGTTGCAAGAGTAAAAGCACACCTGTCCAGATATGAGCGTCTGGTAAAGAGCGGCAATAATCAGGAAAATGAATTTATTGAGATTCGGGGCATCAAAATAGACAAAACTGCCCGTCGTGTCTTTGTAAACGGAGAAGAAAAAATCCTTACCACAAAAGAGTTTGACCTGTTGACCTTCCTTGCAAGCAATCCGAATCATGTCTATACCAAGGAAGAATTATTCAAAGAAATCTGGAACATGGATTCCATTGGAGATATTGCAACCGTAACCGTTCATATTAAAAAGATACGGGAGAAGATAGAGTTAAATACCGCCAAGCCGCAGTATATAGAAACCATCTGGGGAGTTGGCTATCGGTTCAAGGTATAAGGGAAACGGATGATGACAAATTATAAGCTGATACTTGCTTATGACGGCACTCGGTACGATGGCTGGCAGAAGCAGGGAAATACCCCCAATACCATACAAGGCAAACTGGAAATGCTGTTGACCCGTCTGGAAGGACAGGAAACAGAGGCACATGGTGCCGGAAGGACAGATGCAGGCGTTCATGCCAGAGAGCAGGTATGCCATTGCCATCTTCATAAGGAATATTCCCCGGAGGAATTGCGGGACTATATGAACCAATATCTACCGGAGGACATTGCGGTGCTGCATATAGAGATAGTACCGGAACGGTTCCATGCCAGACTGTGGGCAACCGGAAAGACCTATTGCTATCAGATAAGAATTAGCCCGATTCCGGACGTATTTGAACGGAAATATTGTTATGCATATGGACACAGCTTGGATGTGGAAGCTATGCGGCAGGCAGCAGGCTATCTGGTCGGAACACATGATTTTAAGAGCTTTTGTGCCAATAAACACATGAAGAAATCCACAGTCCGAACCTTACAGACAATCGATATTCGGGAAGAGGACGGAATGCTTCGGATATATTACACCGGAGACGGTTTCCTCTATAACATGGTTCGGATTCTGACCGGAACACTGATAGAGGTAGGGGAAGGAAAGCGGACACCGGAGAGTATGACAGAGCTTCTAAGACAGGAAAATCGTCAGGCAGCAGGCCATACAGCACCGCCGCAAGGACTGACGCTTTATAAAGTATACTACGAGAACAAGTGAAACAGGAGAACGAATATGAAACAGATACCGATATTATATGAGGATGATGCCTTGCTGGTCTGCGTAAAGCCGCAGGGTGTACCAAGTCAGGCAGACCGGACAAATGATGAAGATGTGTTAAATCATTTCAAGAGTTATCTGTTCGACCGGGATAAGCTGGAGGAGGAACCATATCTGGCAATTATACACAGGCTGGACCGTCCGGTTGGCGGTATTATGGTTCTGGCAAAGACACAGGAGGCAGCCGCCGATTTAAGCGACCAGGTGCAGGACGGAACCATGGTGAAATTCTATCAGGCAATTCTCACCGGAGAATTACCGAATGAAAGCGGCACCTTGCAGGACTATCTCATAAAGGACGGAAAGACCAATACGACCAAGGTAGTCGCAAAGGGAACGAAGGGTGCAAAACAGGCAGTATTGGATTATGAGGTATTAGATGTATTTGAGACAGACGAAGGAATCCTGTCCTATGTATTAATACAACTTCTGACAGGCAGGCATCACCAGATTCGGGTACAAATGGCAAATCAGGGAGCCGGAATCTGGGGAGATACCAAGTACAATCCGAGATTTCAGAAGCAGAAGCGAAGCTATCGGCAGATAGGCTTATATGCAACAAGACTGGAATTTGAACATCCGGTGACCGGGGAACACATGGTATTTAAAAATGAGCCGGAGGGAGAAGCCTTTGACATTATAGAAATGGAAGATTTCTAGAGAAGCTCATTTTTCAGGGATACCATATCTCAAATCCGCTTATACTAACAAGGTTCAAAACAGAAAGGGCGGTTAGTATGAAGCGGTTGGCAGCACAGCTAAAAGAGCATGAAGAATTAAAAAACGGAATCATAATCGTGGGAATTAGCATAGGTATCTATATCGGTATCCGGTACTTCCTTCCGATTTTGATTCCGTTTTTAGTTGCATTTCTGATTGCGGGGCTGCTAAGACCTGTTGTAGACTGGCTGGTTCGCAAAAGTCATTGTTCTGAAAAATGGGCAGCGTTGCTGGTGTTAATCATAGCTGGAGGACTTCTTGGAATCATCGGGCATTATACACTTCGTACCTTATATGGTCAGATTGCGGATTTTGTAATCTATCTTCCGTTTTATAAAGAACAATTCATGGCAGGTCTTGGAAGCTGCTGCAGCTATATCGATACGGGGCTGCATCTGGAAGCGGGGGCGAGCCTGACCTATGCAACAGAAACTCTGGCAGGTGTCTTTACAGACTTCCGGACCTCGGTATTGCCAAGGCTGACAAGCCGGACGGTTGCAGTTTTTAAGCAGGCATTTTCATCGGTTCTCTTCTTATTTATTATGCTGTATGCAACCCTGTGTATCTTAAAGGACTACCCACGTATTATAAGAACCGGAATCCTGGCAGGAAAGGTGCAAAGAGGCTGGGAGCATGTAACCAGACTTCTCGGAGCCTATCTGCGGGCGGAAACCACCATAGCCATTCTTCAGGCTGTCATATGCAGCATCGGATTGCGGATATTGGGAAATCCGTATTTCATTATAATGGCAGTTCTCATCGGAATCATAGATGCGTTGCCGGTACTGGGAAGCGGCACCATATTAATCCCTTGGGCGGTATGTCAATTTCTGATGGGAAATGTCCGTACCGGAATCGGATTAGTCGTTCTTTATCTGCTCTGCACCCTGAATCGGCAATTGCTGGAGCCAAGGCTGTTAGGGCAAAGACTGGGTATGAGTACCTTAGTAACGCTGTTTTTTATGTATATCGGGTATCGTTTGTTTGGCATCTTTGGATTTATATTAGGACCGGTCGGTTATTTAGTAGGACGGGAAATCTATCAACAGGTAAAGGAAAAGAGTTGCAATTAGGGGAAATAGGGAGTATAATGACTGCGGGTTAGATACAACTAATAAAAGTTGCATAGCTCTTACATTGAAAGAAAGGGGTCAACTTATGTTTATTGAAATACAGGGAATTAAGAAACATTACGGGGAAGGTGACAGCCGGGTAGAGGTGCTGCGAGGAATTGATATTTCGATTAATCAGGGAGAGTTCTGCGTACTACTGGGGCCTTCCGGTTCCGGTAAATCCACCTTGTTGAATATTATTGGAGGAATCGACCAGGCAGACGAAGGCAGTATTACGATTCAGAACGAAAAGACTGCGGATATGAATGAGAAGAAGCTGACCCAGTACCGGAGAAAGCATTTGGGATATATCTTCCAGATGTATAACCTGATACCGAATCTGACTGTGCGGGAAAATATCGAAGTAGGTGCGTATTTAAGTGACAAGCCGTTAAATGTAGATGAACTGCTGGATACCTTGGGGCTTGCAAATCATGCACATAAGCTTCCAAATCAATTATCCGGCGGACAGCAGCAAAGATGTGCAATCGGAAGAGCCATTGTCAAGAATCCGGATATTCTACTTTGCGATGAGCCGACAGGTGCTTTGGACTATGCGACCTCAAAGGAAATTCTGAAATTAATTGAAACCGTGAACCAGAAATACGGAAATACCGTAATCATGGTAACACATAATGATGCTATTAAAAATATGGCAGACCGGGTAGTGAAGCTGAGAGACGGACAGATTCGTAAGAACTATCTGAACGAAGAGAAGATTGCTGCACAGGACCTGGATTGGTAAAGGAGGCAGGAGATGAGGAATCCATTAAGAAAACGTCTGCTGCGGGAAATAAAAGGCGATATAGGAAAATATCTGGTAATCTTTCTGATGATGGTTCTGTTTATCGGTTTTGTTTCCGGATTCCTTGTAGCAGATGGAAGTATGCTTCATGCATATCATGAAGGCTTTACAAAATATAACATAGAGGACGGACATTTTACAACAACGAACGCTATGAATCTGGCACAGAAAAAAAGCATCAGTGAAATGGGTGTAACCCTGTACGACCAGTTCTGTGTCAACGCAAGTCTTAATAACGGCACGACCCTTCGTGTATATGAGAATCGTGAAACGGTAAATAAGGTCTGTGTGATGAGCGGTGAGCTTCCGAGCAATGCGGACGAGATTGCCTTAGACCGTATGTATGCGGATAACAATCAGCTTGCAATCGGAGATACCATATCGGACGGAACCTATAGCTGGAAAGTCACAGGCTTGGTAGCGTTGCCGGATTATAGCTGCCTGTTTGAAAACAATAATGACAGTATGTTTGACTCATTAAAGTTTGGTGTCGGAATCTTAAGCAAGGAAGGTTTTGACCGCATAGATGAGGAACAATATGTCTATACATATGCATGGAAATACAATACGGAGCCGGTGGACGAAGTACAGGAGCATGACATGGCGGAAGCCTTTATGGAGGACTTATCCGGTGAGGTCGGACTGGAGGATTTTATTCCGCGATATTCCAATCAGGCAATTCAGTTTACCGGAGACGATATGGGCGGAGACATGGCAATGGTAGTTGTACTGTTGTATATGGTAATCGTAATTCTGGCATTTGTATTTGCCCTGACTACCATTGATACCATAGAAAAGGAAGCCAGTGTAATAGGAACCCTTCGGGCATCCGGCTATACCAGAGGTGAATTGGTGCGGCATTATATGACACCGCCGATTCTGGTAACACTGGTAGGAGCGGTTATCGGTAATATCCTTGGCTACACTGTATTCAAAGGTGTCTGCGTGGATATGTATTACGGAAGCTACAGTCTGCCGACCTATATTACCATCTGGAATGCGGAAGCATTTTTAGAGACAACCGTAATTCCGGTTATAATTATGCTGGTAATTAATTATGTGATTTTGTGGAAAAACCTGCGGCTGGAGCCGCTCAAGTTTCTGCGTCATGACCTGACAAAGAAACGGAAACGAAAAGCTCTCCGCTTAAATAAACATCTGCCATTTTTTGCCCGGTTCCGGCTGCGGGTAATATTTCAAAATTTGGGCAATTATATCTTAATTGTGGTAGGTGTACTGTTTGCAAATCTTCTGTTGATGTTTGGTCTGGAATTGCCATCGGTAATCAGCCATTATCAGGAAACCCTGCAAGACGGATTGCTTTGTAACTATCAATACATATTAACCATTCCGGTAGGTGTTGTGGATGAAAAGCATAAGCTGGAAAGCATGATTGCACTGCTGAATTTTGAAAATGAAGTTGAAACAGAAAATGAAGACGCAGAAAAATTCAGTGCGTACACCTTGGATAACGTTGGTACCGGAGGGATTGTAGATGAAATTCTGTTCTACGGAATAGAACCGGATAGCCGGTATATACACTTGAATCTGAAAGATGGCGATGTCTATGTATCAAGTGCGTATGCAGAAAAATATCATATCCGGCCGGGAGACACCATTCATTTAAAGGAACGGTTTGAAAAAGATGAATATACCTTTACCGTAACCGGAATCTATGACTATGAAGGAAGCCTGACCGTATTTATGACAAGAGATTATCTGAATCAGGTGTTTGACTTAGGCGAAGATATGTTTGGCGGATATTTTTCCGATACCGAAATTACAGATATAGACTCGGCCTACATCGGCAGTGTGATTGATTTTGATTCTCTGACGAAGATAAGCCGTCAGCTAGAAAAGTCCATGGGTGGCAATATGAAGCTGATAAATGGATTTTCGATAACTATATTCGTGGTATTGATATATCTGCTGTCAAAGGTAGTGATTGAAAAAAATGCACAGTCCATATCCATGACAAAGATATTAGGCTACAGCGGCAGTGAAATTGCACGCTTATACATCATATCCACCTCGATTGTGGTAGTAGCAAGTGTATTGCTTAGTATCCCGATTGAAAATATGCTGATGGCTTCGATTTGGAAGCTCTATGTCGGACAGGCAATGTCAGGCTGGCTGCCGTATTATCTGGCTCCGGAGGTGCCGGTAAAAATGATAGTAATAGGACTTCTCAGCTATGGCGTAGTTGTTCTGCTGGAAGTATGGAAGATAAAAAAGGTGCCGATGAGTATGGCATTAAAGAATGTAGAGTAGAGGAGGTTAGGGTCATGAAAAAGAATAAAAGAAGTAATGCAGGAATCTGGAAGGCAGGTCTGGCAACTTTGATGATGCTGGCAGTAACCGGCTGTAGTGCAACAACCGATTCGTCTACAGAAGCCCCGACTACAACAGAAGTGCAGACGGAAGCTGCAAATGAGGAAAAGACCTATGAATATCATGAGAGCCAGATGGAGCATGATAAAGAAGAATCGGTCTATGTACTGGCAGACGCATACGGAACACCGGATGAGATAACGGTAACAACCAGTCTTAAGAATCCGGGAGAACAGGAGCCGATTACAGACTATACGGTTTTAAGTGATATTAAGAATAAAGAAGGTGACGAGGAATATAAGTTATCTTCAGACGGAACCTTAACATGGGAAAATCATGGAAGGGACATTCAATATGAAGGAACGGCAACCAAGGATTTGCCGGTATCCGTCAAGGTTACTTATTTTCTGGATGATAAAGAAGTAACCGCAGAGGAGCTTGCAGGTGCAACCGGTGCGGTGCGGATTCGGTTTGATTATACCAATCATACCGTAGAAGAGGATAGCATCGTTCCGTTTACTGTTATATCCGGACTGATGCTGAAGGAAGATGTGGCAAGTAATGTATCCGTCAACAACGGAAAAGTAAAAATGATGGATGGTGATTATCTGGTAATCGGCTATGTGGTGCCGGGAGTTAAGGATGTGCTGGCACTCGATGAACTGGAAACCTTTGAAGAGGACAAGGACGATACCGATGATACGGAAGCAACCGATGAAGAATCTGAGGAAGAGCCTGAGGATGAAAGTGAACTCTTTGCGGATTCCATTGAAGTCAGCTTTGATGCCGTTGATTTTGAACTGGAGTTTACGGCAACTCTCATGACAAACGGAATACTGGGAGAAATGGATACCGAGAAGCTGTCCGAGCAGGTAGAGGATTTGGCAGACGGCTTTGACAGTCTGCACAGCGGAACCAGAAAGCTTTCCGATGCATTAAAGCAGTTAGACGAATCCGGAGATGCACTGGTATCCGGAGCATCCCAGTTACAGAGCGGACTGGAAAGTCTGAATCAGACCCTGTCACAGATACCGCCGGAGGTTCTGGCACAGGACCCTACCATGGCACAGTTGGCAGCCGCAGTTGCGGCACTGGCAGAAGGCAGTGGACAACTGACAGAGGGAATTACCGCATATACCGATGGTGTCGGACAGGTATATGAAGGAAGTACGAAGTTAAATAATGCAACCTATGAACTGACACAGACAGCGGATGATTTGGAGACTGCCGTAGACCGGATACAGGCACTCAAGGATACAGATGCAACCTATGAGAACTATGGCGGTATCGAGGAAGGAAAGACCGGAAGTGTGACCTTCATTGTTGAAACCGCAGAGATAAAGGCGGAAAAGTAAAGAAAAGCAAACCTTCATGGAAACAATTCAGAACGATTGCTTGCATATTTCAAAAATCCTGTCTATAATAAAAAGTTGTAATAACGATAGTAGAGGAGAGCATAGTATGGCAAAGGACAAGAAGCTAGTGGAAGCAATCACATCCATGGATGATGATTTTGCACAATGGTATACAGATGTAGTATTGAAAGCGGAGTTAATCTCTTACACCAACGTAAAGGGATGTATGGCAATTAAGCCTGCCGGATATGCTATTTGGGAATTGATTCAGAAGCAGTTAGATGAACGCTTCAAGGCAACCGGTGTAGAAAATGTATATATGCCGATGTTTATACCAGAAAGCCTGTTGGAAAAGGAAAAAGACCATGTAGAAGGCTTTGCACCGGAGGTGGCATGGGTAACACATGGCGGTTTAAATGAATTACAGGAGCGTATGTGTGTACGACCTACCTCAGAAACGCTGTTCTGTGATTTCTATAAGAACGAAGTACAGTCTTATCGGGATTTGCCGAAGGTATATAACCAGTGGTGTTCCGTTGTACGTTGGGAAAAAGAAACCCGTCCGTTTTTGCGTTCCAGAGAATTTCTGTGGCAGGAAGGCCATACCGTTCATGCAACCGCAGAGGAAGCAGAGGAAAGAACCATCCAGATGTTGAACGTCTATGCGGATTTCTGTGAAGAGGTGCTGGCAATCCCGGTTATCAAGGGACGCAAGACCGACAAGGAAAAGTTTGCGGGAGCAGAAGCAACCTACACCATAGAATCTTTGATGCATGACGGTAAGGCATTGCAGTCCGGAACCAGCCATAATTTTGGAGACGGATTTGCCAGAGCCTTTGGCATTCAGTATACAGATAAGGAAAATAAATTACAGTATGCACATCAGACCTCATGGGGAATGACAACCCGTATGATAGGAGCCATCATTATGGTGCATGGAGATAATTCCGGTCTGGTTCTGCCGCCAAAGGTAGCACCGACCCAGATAATGATAATTCCGATTCAGCAGAAAAAGGAAGGCGTACTGGAAAAGGCAGCAGAGTTAAAAGAAAAATTAGGAGCCTTCCGCGTAAAGGTAGACGATAGTGATAAGAGTCCGGGATGGAAGTTCAGCGAACAGGAAATGCGTGGTATACCGATTCGGGTAGAAATCGGACCAAAGGATATAGAAGCAAATCAGGCAGTTCTGGTTCGGCGGGATACCAGAGAAAAGCTTATCGTTTCCTTGGATGAAATTGCTCAAAAGGCAGGCGAGCTTCTGGATAGCATTCAGCATGATATGTACGAGAAAGCAAAGGCACATCGGGATGCCAATACACATACCGCTAAGAACTGGGAAGAATTTAAAGAAATTCTGGATACCAAGCAAGGCTTTATCAAAGGTATGTGGTGCGGAGATACAGAATGTGAGACCGCCATCAAGGATGAGACCGGAGCAACGACCCGCTGTATTCCGTTTGCACAGGAAAAGCTGGGTGATGTATGCGTACATTGCGGAAAACCGGCAACAAAGATGGTATATTTCGGAAGAGCCTACTAGGCATTTACATCAATATCCTGCGGTAAACGCAGCATGACATTTGATACAAATTCCGTTCCGTTAGCGTGGAACAGAGTAGAACCGTAATAACGCTCGGCAGTGGTTTGGATAGAAAGCAGTCCAATACCGCTGCCGTTTTCGGTTGTAGACAGAAAATGACCGTTTTTCTTTTTCACGATGCCGTTAAAGCTGTTTACCATCGTGATATACATGGCACCCGGACTATTCAGGTCTGAGGTCAGGTGGATGTATCGTTCCTCCTCCGGCACCAGTTTGCAGGCATGAATCGCATTTTCCAGCAGGTTACCAAAAAGCAGACTTAGGTCTACATCGGAAATGGCAATCTTCTGTGGAACAATAACCTTAAAATCCGTCTTTATATGATAGCTCTCTGCCAGAGAAGCATAATAACCGATAACTGCATTAATGGCTGCATTCTTACAGAACAGAAGCTGTGCAGAATGTTCTGTGGTTGCTGTCTGGTAATTGGCGATATAATTCGTTAGCTCCTCATATTGCCCGGATTGTGCCAGCTCCTGCATGACCGCAATCGTATGCTTAAAATCATGCCGTACCCGGCGGGACTGCTCCAGATAATTCTGAAGCTTGACATACTGGCTTGCCTGAGCCTGATACATAATAGCGGTGGTATCCGCCTTTATTTTTTGCGAGGTCGTATAGGCAATTAAATAAAGCAAAAGCTGAAAGGTGGTAAAAAAGATAAAAAGAACCGCCTCTATTACCATGGAAATTGAAAATACCCGACCTACACGAATATTTGCATAGTCTCTAGGCAGCATAAATATATTACAGAAGGTAATAATAGCAGGGATAATCCATGCAAGCCGCCAAAATAAAGGCAGATTTACATTCTCAAAAATCCATTTTAATTTATCCTTTATAATAATGAAGAAGAACATAATGATAAAACTGATGGCATATTGTAAAATCAGCCCCGGAATAGAGCTGTCATGCACATTGGAATCCGGAACCGTATATGCAATAATATAATTGCTGATAATACAGCCGAAGGAAAGGGTTGCGGTTGCACATAAGAATAAGTACAAAAGCTTCAGATTGCTTATGTGAATCATAACAAAATATGCAATCAGGCATACGAATAAAAGTGGAAAAAAGAACAGATTTGTATAATAAGTGCCTCTTGACTCAAGGCAGCCCAGAATCAGACAAATCGCAATCATAACCGGAATCAGAACCGGATAGAGCTTCTTCTGCGAAACAACCATCCAATCGGCAACCGGGACAATGCAGATAAAAATACCCGGGAAAATAACTCCGTAATGTGCTGCGGCAATGAGAATATCGAAACTGTTCATGATAGACCTCCGTGTAAAAGTGACTTCGAGCGTTGCATAAATTGGCGGGTAATATAGGTCTGCTGTAAGGCATTCGCCTGTTTTTTATTCATGGAAAAGATAGTACCGTCATTCATGGTGCAGACAACTCCTTCCATCGAAGAAACATAATCAAGATTCACCATAACACCCCGGTTGATTGTCAAAAAACGGTCATCCTCCGAAAGCGTAAGAGCAACATCCCGAAACAGCATACGGCAGCGAAGCTCCTCCTGTCCATGTATAATCAGATAGTTAGAATCTGAGGTAATATATCGAATATCCGAATATAGAACCGGAATCTTAGTTTTGCTTGTGGTTACGGTCAGAAATAAATGAGCATCCGAAACCGGCCGAATATCCAGAAGGTCATGTAACAATTGATAAATGGCAGCTTTGGTAATCGGCTTCTCTAAATAGTCAAAGGCATGAACGTGTAATGCCTCTGCATGATATTCCGGGCTGGAGGTCAAAAAGACAATCGGTGTCTTTTGTGAAAGCTTGCGAAAAGAAACTGCAAGGTCAATTCCGTTTGCCTCCTCCAGATAAATGTCAAGAAACACAACATCATAGGCATTGGAAGCGGCGGATAACAAAAAAGAATCCCCTTCGGTAAAGGTGTCGCAGCAGATAGTCAGGTTATGCTCAGCACACCAGTCCCGAATGAGAGTTTCGGTTATATGTAATTCCGCTGTATTGTCATCAACAATTGCAAGCCGCAATATAGATAGCCTCCTCTAATACTTCAAGAAATCATGTTGCTATTAATAGCAATAAATTCTTTTAAAATTGTATCTGCATATATGCGTTCATTATAGCACATACACCTTTAAATTACTAACGATTCATCCCAGAATTTTACTTTTCATCCCACATGGGTTGACACTGCTTTGCCGGTAATGTTATAAAAAAGATTGGTATGTAATTTCATAACAAAAGACATTTAATATAGAAAGCAAATTTGGGAGGTAATCTATGAAATTGAAAAAGAAAGCGTATGGAATATTAACAGCGGTACTGCTGTTGGTGACGGCTGTATTTATCGGAACGCAGGGGCTGATTCCCGTACAGGCAGAGACCTTGAAGGTATCCATAAACGGAACCGAATTGCAGAATGGTAAATACTATGAATTTGGAGGAGGCAGAGGAAGCGGAACGATGAGTGAGTGCGACCCAGCTTCTCTGACTTCTTCTTCGGTATATATATACTATAATGCCGGCGTTATAGAAGTATACAATAATGTAATGATATATTCAAATGGAGGGAGTTCAACAGAAATCCTGAAAATTGAAAACGGAACCCTGACATTGAAAGGGTCTGGCAGGTTCTATTTGGCAAACAATGGAGATACGGAAGCATTGATTACAGGAACTGCGGATGCAGCCCTTATAACGGATGGATATACCGGAAATATTGTGCTTAGCGGGGATGGCGGAAATGCTCTTATAAAGGGACTTTCTTTGGTAGATTTAAGAACCACCGGAGAAATAAAACTTAGTAGTGATGCAATTGTCGGTGATGCATTCATATCTGCGGGTTCCGTTAAGCTTGAGGCAAGCAATTTTGGCTTGTTCCTATTGGACGGAACGGTGAAGCATATGATAGAGGCAACGGATGCACAAAACGGAGAAATCAGCCTGATAAAGACCGATACTCTTAATTATTTGGATTTAATTAACGGAAATAGTATAAATGCATCGGAAGCTTTTTTCAAAGCAAAGGATGTGTTTGTGTCATCTAATGGAACCACCTCGAATCGAAGTATATTGTTTATAGGTGAAGCAATCGCAGAAGGTAATCTTAAGATAGAAGCAAAAAGTGGTGTGGAGCTGGAAACACAGAAAACCACAGTAAACGGTAATCTTAATATAGATGTAACAGACGGCGGTAGTGTAAAAGTAGTCAGTGCAGGGGGAGCTGTGTCGGCTGGAAATACAGAGATTCAAGCACCTTTGTCAACGGTTCGGCTGCAGGCAAATGGAAATGCTGCGGTAATGGAAGGAAATGCAAAGATTAATGCAGAAAGAATAGCTATGAAGAGTGCAAACAATGCAGCAATTGTAGGTGATGCAGAGCTTCAGGCTCAATATGGGATTGAGCTTATCGGAGCAGAGGGATATTCAGTCATAGCGGGAAGCAACATTATACTGAATACATCGGGCAACGAGATTTTAATAAGCAGAACAGGAAGTGCTGCATCTGATACCCCATCAATTCTTGGAGGAGCCCTTCAGACCCGAAATGATGTAGTAATATATGAAGATGGCGGAACAAGATGGGTACAGGTACAGGCAACCGGTCAGGCATATTATGCAGATAATTGTGAACATCCGATTATATTAGGATATTCGGGTCGGTGTATGGTGTGTGAAGCCTCTTATATTGAATATGCAGAGCTGATAGGAGCAGATGGAACCTCAAAGAGAATGCTGGACGGAGACCTTGGCGGAGAGGGAGCAAATAATGATTTTCGATACTTGGAGGACGGAGATACCATAAAACTTACCCGGGATTTGTATGCAAATGGAAGAGCTGTGACAATTGCAGACACAAAAGCTGTGACGTTTGATTTGAACGGACATACCTTAATGCTGGGTACGCTATCGGCAGAAAATGACCTTACAATTGCAAACGGTAACTATAAAGGAACGATTGCAAATGCCGGTGTGAATCTTACAAAAGTATTGACCTTCCGAAATGCAAAAGCTACCCTTGGAAACCTGCAATGGATGACGGATAGTGGTGTGAAGCTTGAAGGAAGTGAAGTTACGATAGCAGGAAATAACGGCTCCGAGCAATGCTGGTTAGAAAAGCTCACAATGGATGAAAACTCAAAGCTGGTGTTACGTAATGTGGGTGGCGGTATCGGAAATTACGGTCATAACACATTGGAGGAAAGCTTAGGTTCGATTCAAAAATTCCTGCCGGACGGTTATTCACTTGTACGGAGAAAAAAGAACCCGGCAGATGCAGATTTTAGAAATACAATTAATGACGTAAACGGTGAAATCGCCCAAAGTATAGTGCTTCGTTATCGCAGAATGACCGATGCAGATTTAACAGTTACACTGAATCCGACAACATACACCTATGACGGAACCGCAAAGGAGCCAGAGGTGCTTGTGACTTATGAAGGACAGACTCTGGTAAAGGGAACGGATTACACAGTTGCTTATGCAAATAACACCAATGCCGGCAATGCAGTCGTAACGCTTACAGGCATGGGTATATATCATAAAGTGGCACAGGTACCATTTACAATAGCAAAGGCAAGTCAGGCAGCACCAACCGGACTGGTTGCAGTAAACGCAAGCAAGTCAGGAGCTCAGGACGGAGCAATTGAAAATGTGACTACAGCTATGGAATATAGTATCGATGAGGTGAATTGGATAAGTGTTCCTTCCGGTACGAAGGTAAGCGGACTTGCAGCAGGGAACTATTATGTACGGTATGCAGAGACCGGAAACTATCTGGCTTCTCCTGCTACAAAGGTAGTGGTTACCGTACCGGATGCAGCTACAACTACAACGGAAAGCGGTTCTACCTCGGATGCAACCACCGCGGGTGCAAATGGTACAACAGCCGCTGCGGATAGCACAGGAACAACAGCAGACGGAAAACCAGCAAAGAACGTAAAGACCGGAGACGAGGCACCGTTGGGAATGATATTGCTTCTGATGTTCTCAGCAGCCGGAATGACAGTTGCAGCAGTCACAGGCAAAAAGAAGCATCGTTAATCAGGAAGTCAATCATAAGGCTTGCAAACAACAATATTATAAAGGCAGATGGTAGTAGTTCGATATATCATCTGTCTTTTTTTACCATGGTGTATCCGGCACCTGTAACGGATTTGTATACAGTATAGGTGGAGCAATTCTTGACATTGAGAATCCATCTATTGTAAAGTATCGTTATGAGACATATTTACTGACACCTGAAGAATGGGATAGCCATTTATTACGGAGCTTGGAATCCGATAGATTTCAGATAAGATGGAGGAAAATAATATGTTGCACCCACAGTATTATGTAGAACTTGAAAAGTACAATCGTCTGCTGGCACGAAAGAACCAGAAGAGCAGTTTCTATAACGGTGTATTTGACCGATATGAGAACCCGGTGCTGACGAGAGAGCATATTCCGTTGACTTGGAAATATGACCTCAATCCGGATACCAACCCTTACTTTATGGAACGTCTTGGTGTAAATGCGGTTATGAACTCCGGAGCCATTGAGTTAAACGGTAAGTTTTATCTGGTTGCCAGAATTGAAGGAAATGACAGAAAATCATTTTTCGGAGTAGCGGAAAGTGAGAATGGAATTGACGGTTTTCATTTCTGGGATTATCCGATTTTACTGCCGGATACCTGCAAGGAGGAAACCAATGTCTATGATATGCGGCTTACCAAGCATGAGGACGGCTATATCTATGGTGTGTTCTGCTCAGAGAGCAAGGATACCTCTGTAAATGATTTGAGTGCAGCAGTTGCAGCCGCAGGTATTGTGCGGACAAAGGACTTAAAGACATGGGAACGGCTGGATAATCTGAAAACACTTCGTTCCCCACAGCAGCGGAATGTAGTATTGCATCCGGAATTTGTAAACGGAAAATATGCGTTCTACACAAGACCGATGGATGACTTCATCGATACCGGTTCCGGCGGAGGAATCGGCTTCGGGTTATGTGATGATATTGAGCATGCCGTAATTGATGAGGAAATAATAACCAGCAAACGGGTGTATCATACGATTACAGAGGCAAAGAACGGTGCCGGAGCAGTACCGATTAAGACCGAAAAAGGCTGGATACATATTGCACATGGCGTGCGGAATACGGCAGCAGGACTTCGGTATGTATTGTATGCGTTTGCAACTGATTTACAGGACCCAACCAAGGTGATAGCAGAGCCATCCGGCTTTTTCCTTGCACCACTTGGGAAAGAACGGGTTGGTGACGTATCAAATGTAGTATTTACAAATGGCTTAATTGCGAGAGAAAACGGAGATGTATTCTTGTACTATGCATCTTCGGACACAAGAATGCACGTGGCAACCACAACCGTAGACCGGTTGTTAGATTATGTATTCCAGACTCCGCAGGACCCGCATCGAAGTGTAGAGTGCGTGGCACAGCGTTGTGATTTAATCCACAAGAATCTGGAATACCTGAAAAATGAGAGGTAATTAAATGAAAGAGCAGGAATTTTCGGTATCTTCGATGTTCAGTGAACACATGGTATTGCAGCAGAACAAACCAATTGCAATCTGGGGCTGTGCGGCTTCGGGTATGCAGGTGTCTGTAAGCATTGCCGGCAAAACCACACAGGCAGAAGTGCAGGACGGACGTTGGAATGCGTTTCTGGAACCGCTTACTGCGGGCGGACCGTATGAGCTTGAGGTCGTATGCGGGGATGAGAAGAAGGTCTTTGGTGATGTATTGGTCGGAGAGGTCTGGCTGGCAGGCGGTCAGTCCAATATGGAGCTGGAATTACAGAACTGTGATGGCGGAGAAGCGGAAATTGCAACTGCGGATAATGAAAATATAAGATTTTATAATGTTGTAAAGACAGGAGTTGTGACAGAGGAGGTATTACGCCGGCAGCAGGAGCAGACATGGAAGGTATGTAAGGCAGAAGCGGTTCGGGATGTTTCGGCAGTCGCATATTTTTGTGCCAAGAGACTTCAGGAGAAGCTTCAGGTGCCGGTTGGAGTCATTGATTGCTATATTGGCGGAACCTCTGTCACCTGCTGGATGGATGAAGCAACCTTAAGTAAGACCCCGGAAGGCAGAGACTATATGGAACGCTATGAGGAACTGATAGGGGATAAGACAGAGGAAATGTATCAGGCAGAAATGGCGGAATATGAGCGGCAATGGAGCGAATGGGATGCAAAGGTTCAGGCAGAACGGAAAAAGAATCCGGAGGTTACATGGGAATACTTAAATGAACATATCGGAAGCTGTCCATGGCCGCAGCCGGCCGGAAGAACATCGAATTTCCGCCCGGCAAATCCGTATCATGGTATGCTTGAGCGGGTAATACCGTATACCCTTCGCGGTTTCTGGTATTATCAGGGTGAAGAGGATACCTATAAGGCAGAGGGCTATCGAATCCTGTTAGAGCAGTTGATTACCTTTTGGCGGCAGAAATGGCAGGACGAGGAGCTTCCGTTTGTATTGAATCAGCTTCCGATGTATATTGCAAAGGGAGAGCCGGACGATAAATCATGGGCAATTTTGCGGCAACAGCAGTATCAGGTAACGCAAAGTCTGCAAAAGGTCTATATGAATGTGCTGATTGACTGTGGTGAATTTGATAACATTCATCCGACGGATAAGCGAACCGTAGGAGAACGAATGGCAGGACTCTGTATGAAATGTATATATGACAAAACGGAGGAGGGAGAAGCTCCGATTTGTCAGTCATTAAGTGCAAAAGGGAAGCGTGTGATTGCTTTATTTGACGGTGCGGAGCTTAAATTACAGGGAGAGGAGCTGACCTTGTTTGAATTAGCGGGCGAGGACGGTATCTTTTATCCGGCAGAGGCAAGGCTGGTATCCGAACATGAGGTAATGCTTGTCAGCAACAAAGTGATGCAGCCGCTTTATGCACGATATGCATGGACGAATTTCGGTCATGTTGCATTGTTTGATATTCATGGCTTACCGGCAGCTCCGTTTTATCAGACGGTTGCTGCCAATGAATAAGCGGGAGTATATCTAGGACTTTCAGTTTCAGAGCTTGGATAAGCAAAAAGTATAGGGGTGGAGCGATTGAAGGAGAATAGGTTAACCGTTGGGTTATTTATAGGGGACATTGCGGATGATTTTAGCCGGGGAGTCTGTAAGGGAGCCATGCAGGCAGCCGAGGAGCTGGATGTAAACATGGTGATTTTCCCCGGTAAATATATAGACAGAAATCTTCAGGAGTTTGATGGTATTCAGTATGAATATCAGCATAACACCTTATTTACCTATGCAAACAAAAAAGAAATAGACCTTCTGGTAGTGGCAATCGGGTCAATCGGATACCTGTCTACGGATTTGCGGAGAAAGCAATTTCTGGATAATTTTCGGGAGATTCCGATTCTTACCATTGCCTCAGAGGTAGAAGGCTATGAAAGTGTTCTGTATGACAACGAAACCGGAACCCGGAATGCAGTAGAACATCTGATTGCAAACGGGCGAAGACATATCGGTTGTCTGGCAGGCTATGCAGATAATTGTGAAGCGAGAGAACGGTTGCAGGCATGGAAAAGGACAATGGAGGAGCATGGTCTGGAAGCAACGGATACAATGGTCGAGTATTGCAATATGTCCCGGTATTGCAGGAAAGAGGTGGAGCGGCTGTTAGACCGGAATCCATCTTTGGATGCAGTGGTCTGTGTAAATGATGAGGTCGCATTTTGCCTGTATGAGGTATTAAAGGAGCGTAACATTCAAATAGGGGCAGACATAGCAATTGTAGGCTATGATGATTTATCGTATGCGTGGCGGATGGAGCCACCGCTGGCAACAGTTCGTGCAGAGGCAACCGGGCTGGGAAGGCATGCGATACAGGAGGGTGTCTGCCATATGTTAAAGCAACTGCCGGTAAAGCACCGGGTTCCGGTTGCTTTTATTCCGCGTGCATCTGCCGGTGAGAACGGAGTAGCCGCAGAGGGAACAAAAGAGCTTTCGGACATTACGGTGGAGCAGTTATTAAAGGATAATCATGCAGTTAATATGATTACAAGAGATATGTTTAATTTTGACAAGTATGCGAATCAGAATTATACTGTCTTATTAGAACGGTTATATATGCTTCAGATACCGAATGCCTATCTGTGGCTTTTTAAGAATCCGAGTATTCATTTACCGGAGGAAAAATGGCAGCCGCCGGAGCAGCTTCTGATGAAGGCTTGTTCCTGCGAGGGAAAGGTAATGGCAATACCGCAGCACTGTCAGGAGCATTCGGTGGAGGAGCTTTGCACACATGAGTATATGCCGAAACGGCGATACACCATGATTTTGTTGGATTTATTTACAACGGATACCCAGTACGGCTTGCTGATGTTAGAGATGAATTTTGATAAGAATTACTATCTGGAATCTCTGATGTATCAGATGGGAGCAGCGGTTCGGATGTTGCATTTATTACAGCATCAGGACGGAATCCAGAAGCAGTTAGAGGATAGCTTATATCAGTTGGAGATGCATAACATTCAGTTAGACAGTGCATCGAAAATGGATGAATTGACCGGGCTGTTGAACCGCCGCGGTTTGGAGAATCAGGCAGAGCGGATACTTCGGGATGAAAGAAATCAGGGAAAATATCTGTTAGTAGCATATGCGGATATGGATAATTTGAAGATAGTCAACGATAGATTCGGACATAAGGAGGGTGATTTTGCCCTGCGTTCCATTTCCTGTATGCTGCAGAAGATTTTTTGCGAAGAGACAGACGTAATCGGACGAATCGGTGGTGCTGGCAATCCGGGAGGAGCCGGTTAATATAAATGACCTGCGGGAACAGGCAAATAAGCAAATGAAATGGTTTAATGATGATTGTGAAAAGCCATACTATATCCGAATGACAATCGGCGGATATACACAGGGCTTTGCGTCGGGCTGTGAATTAACCGGACTGTTGGAAAATGCCGATAATGATTTGTATGAGGCTAAAAGAAAACGAACCAAGGATATTATGAAGCCGATATAGGCAAGAGGTTGTAACATGAAGATTCAGATACCAAGCGGAGCGAATTATATAATTAAAACCCTGATGGCACATGGCTATGAGGCTTATGTGGTAGGCGGCTGTGTCCGGGACAGTATTCTGCATAAGACTCCGCAGGACTGGGATATTACAACCTCGGCAACACCGGAACAGACGAAAGCATTATTTCCGCGAACCATTGATACCGGAATTGAACATGGAACGGTAACGGTCATGATTCAGCGGGAGGGCTATGAGGTGACAACTTACCGGGTTGACGGTAAGTATGAGGACCACCGAAGACCCAAGGAGGTCACATTTACAGCCAGTCTGTTAGAGGATTTAAAACGAAGGGATTTTACAATAAATGCCATGGCATATAACCCGGAGGAGGGTTTAGTGGATGCCTTTTGCGGTGCAGAGGATTTGAAAAAGGGAATCATTCGCTGTGTCGGGATTCCACAGGAACGCTTTGATGAGGATGCGTTGCGGATTCTGCGGGCGGTACGGTTTGCGGCACAGCTTAATTTTGTCATAGACGAAGAAACACAGGCGGCAATAAGGGAAAAGGCTTTGTTCCTGCGGGAAATCAGTGCAGAACGGATTCAGGTAGAGTTAACGAAGCTGATTACCTCGGAGCATCCGGAGAAATTGATAGATGCCTATGAACTGGGAATTACCGCAGTGGTTCTTCCGGAGTTTGATACCATGATGCAGACACCGCAGAACAATCGGTATCATTGCTATGACGTAGGGCATCACACAATTGAGGTAATGAAGCACATAGAACCGCAGCCGGTTCTGCGTTGGGCGGCACTGTTACATGATGTGGCAAAGCCGATGTGCAAGACAACCGATGAGGCAGGCATCGACCATTTCTACGGGCATCCAAAGGCAGGAAGACCGATAGCACATCAGATACTGCGGCGGATGAAATTAGACAACGATACCATTCATCGGGTAGAACGGCTGGTGGAATGGCATGATTACGGTCTGGACGGAAATGTAACAAGAAAGAGCCTGAGAAGGGCATTGCATGATATGGGTCCCGATTTATATGAGGATTATCTGAAGCTCCGATGGGCAGACATCATGGGACAGAGTAAGTATGGCTTTGAGAAGAAGCAGACGGATTATCAGCATATGAAGGAGCTGTATCAGGAGATTCAGGCTCAGGGAGAATGTCTGACCGCAAAGGAATTGAAAATTGACGGAAGAAGGCTGATGCAGCTTGGGATTCAGCCGGGTCCGGTCATGGGAGAGCTTCTGAAGGCATTGCTGGAGCGTGTGCTGGAAGAGCCGGAGTTAAATGAACCTGAGATTCTTTCTGAACTTGCACTGGAACTATATAAGAAGAAAAAGGAATGAAATACTATATCCCCTCATAAGATAAAACGTAGAAAGGCTTATGGGGGGATAATTTTGTCTGAAAAGTTGTCTGAAGTGTGGGAATGTTACGATATGGAGATAAACGGTATGCATAAAGGACGTGGAATCACGATTCTGCGGACAAATCAGGGGCTTCGGGTGTTACAGCCATTAGGAACCTCTGAAAGCCGTCTGGAGCAGGAGGCTCAATTAAAGGAAGAGCTGTATGAGGCGGGGTATCATAGAATAGACCGTTTTATCCGGAATCGGGATGGAGAACTGATTACCTGCGACCGGTATCATACACCATTTGTTATGAAGGAATATTTTGACGGCAAAGAATGTAATATCCGTCAGGAAAGTGATATGCTGGCAGCAGTTGCGAATCTGGCAGAGCTGCATCGGGCATTACAGGAAATTGAACCGAAAAATCAGAGAAAGGAATTAAAGACCTTACATACATTCCAAAGACATAATCAGGAAATGAAGCGGGTGCGAAGCTATATGTGGAAAATACCGACCAAGTCGGACTTTGATTATTTATATTTGTCCTGCTTTGACCGGTTCTATCAGCAGGGACTTGAGGTGGTGCAAAGACTATCAAATACGCAGGATGCATTTTTGAACCGCCGCTGGTTTTATTGTCATGGAGCGTATCACCAGCATAATGTATTGCTCTTAAAGGATGGAGCGGCAACCGTTAATTTTGAACATTTTATGCTGGATAATCAACTGGTGGATTTATACACATTTCTGCGAAAAGCAATGGAGAAAAATGAATACCATACAGACCTGCTGTTCTCGCTGATTGAAGCATACGGAAAGCAAATGCCGCTGGAGGAAGCAGATTACCGGTTCTTATATTATTTACTGTGGTATCCTGAAAAATTCTGGAAAATATCCAATCAATACAACAATATGAATAAGGCATGGATACCGCCAAAGACCTACGAAAAGCTGCAAACGGTAATCCGGCAGGAGGCTGTCAAGCAGAAGCTTTTGCAGGAATACCAGAAGCAGTATCCGGTAACAATGGCGGTCTGAAAGGAAATTTGCGGCAGGTGTGCGGATGAACTTATTTGGTGAAATCGGTTGAAATACAGGGAAAAATCGATTACTATGAAAAGAGATAAGTAGTGTGATAATCGATAGAAAACCGTCACATAACTGGTAAAAGGCAGAAAATTTGAAGCGGATATAAAAGCAAAAGCAGAAACGACTTATAGCAGCAGATTATGGCGGCGAATTATAGAAGTGACTTATAGCAGCAGATTATAGCAGCGAATTATAGAAACAAATTATAGCAACAGATTATAGAAGTAAATTATAGAAACGAAGATAGAAGTTACTATAAAAGTGGATGTAAAAGTAAATTGCAGAAGCGGATATAAAAGCAGATAAAATAGTAGATAAAAAACAGAAAAAAGCGGATAGCAGAAAAAAAGAAAGGATATACATGAAGAAATTAGGATTATTAACGGGAATGTTCATAATGATAGTGTTCTTGTGTGCAGGCTGTAAGGGGCAGGGCGAGGTTGCCTCTACCGAAGAATATGACCCTTATCAGGCAGCAGAAGCATTGACGGCAGTAATTCGGGCAATCGACTTGGATGCGGGAACAATGTCTTTTCTGGGAATCAGTGACGGGCAGCAGTATGATTTGTATTACAATAACGGAGTGGATGTTCGGAATAAATACGATGAAATTATGTCCGGAACACTGTTAGAGCCCGGAGAAATAGTAGACCTTGTCTATAATACCAAGAATCAGAAGCTGTTGGAAATCAAGCGGAATAAGGATGCATGGGAGGTGCAGAACCTATCGGGGTTTGAATTAAATCGTGCAGACAAGCAGGCGGAGATACTGAATCAGATATATAACTATACAAATGATTTGGTAGTGATTTCGGATGGAAAATTGATTGAAAAAGAAGAGCTGTGCAGTGAGGACCAGTTGACTGCCCGCGGATACGGAGGGACTCTGTATTCCCTGACGGTAGAATTAGGACATGGCTACGTGAAGCTTGAGGACTATGATACCTATATCGGGGGAATGATTGAAATCGGCTATGATGTTATCGTTCCGGTGACGGAGGACATGCTCTTAACGGTCCGGGAGGGTACTTACAAATTAAAAATCACAAAGGGAGAGCATAGCGGCTATAAGAATGTAGTAGTAACCAAGGATGAGGAAGCTACGGTAAGTCTGCGGGAGTTACAGATAGCCCCGGACCCGGTAGGTATGCTGTATTTTGATGTTACACCATCGGAAGCCCGCGTCATGATTGATGAAGAAACCATTGATACCAGTCAGACCTTGGAGTTGACCTACGGAAGACACCAGATTCGGGTGACAGCAGACGGATATGAAACCAAGCAGGGCTATATTACAGTCAGTGCTGCATATAAAATATTTACCATTGAATTAACCCGCACAGACGGAGAAACGGATGAAAGTACAGGTACGACTACGGGAACAACTGCCACAATCACTAATACGGCAACCACCGAAGCGGGTGCTGCATCCACGACCGAATCGGGAGCCACCACAGAGGCAGGCGGAAGTGTGTCCACCGAAGCTCAGGCAACCGGAAATACTGTCACCATTGAAAAGCCGATAGGGGCATATTGTTATGTGGATGGAAATTATATGGGAACGGTTCCGGTTACATTTGAGAAAACGGCAGGAAGCCATGTAGTCACATTCAGTATGAAGGGGTGTCTGGCAAAGAGCTACACCATTCAATGCCAGAACAACGGCAAAGACGATACCTATTCCTTTGATGCGTTGGATACCTATGATTCCATTTTGTTTGAGGATTAAGAAACTAGAAAAATCCTTGACGATATAGTTCGATTATGTTAGCCTACTATCAAAGCATACATTTCATATAGTAGCTGCCAGACGGTTGCTTTCTACGAATAGTCAAATTATTTATTCTTGAACATTCATGCTTTTAAATTCAATTCATTTAATTTAAGATGCAGGGGTATTCAAGGAAGATAGTTTTGAACTATGTTTGCAGATAGATTTCTCCTGCGTAAGCCAAAGGAGGAAGAAATATGGCAAACAGAGAGTACAAAAGTGATGTGTTTAGTATGTTAATGGAGGACAATGCAAGGGCGTTGGATGTGTACAATGCGATGGCAGGGACGGCGTACACTAATCCTGAAATCATTGAGATTCATACGCTGGAAAGTGGTGTATCACTCACCGTACATAACGATGCGTCATTTGTTGTGAGTATGGATTCGGTTTTGAATATCTACGAGCACCAGTCGACATATAACCCGAATATGCCACTTCGGGAACTGATTTATTTTGTGACGATTATCAAGAAGCTGGTCGAAAATAGATATTTGCTCAGTCACAAACTGGTGAAGATACCGACACCGAAATTCGCAGTGTTCTACAATGGAGAAAAAACTAGACCAGAGCGTGAAGTGCTGAAATTGTCCGACGCATATGAAAATCAGTCGGACGAGCCGCAGTTAGAGCTGACCTGTACCGTGTACAACATCAATCCGGGAAATAATGAGGATTTGAAGAAGCGGAGTCAGACGTTGCGGGAGTATATGATATTTGTTGGATATGTAAATGAGAATCTTGCAAAGTCGAAAAAGGATTATGAGACTGCAATCAGAGATGCGGTGAACCGCTGTATTGCAGAGGATATCCTGAAGGGCTTTTTGCTGGAACGCGGAGAGGATGTGCAGAAAAGTATGATGTTTGATTTGACGTACGAAAAGCAGATGGAGAACGCAAAGCGGGAATGGTATAACGATGGTGTGGAAGAAGGGCGTGCAGAAGGAGCAGTTCATTATTTAACTGCTTCAGTTGTAAAAAAGGTACAAAAGGACAAAAATCTTGAACAAATTGCAGAAGAACTTGAAGAATCTGTTGAAAACATCCAGCCAATTTATGATATTGTGAAGAAATATGCACCAGAATATGATGTGGATGCAATTACTGCAGAAGTGCTGGAAATACGGAGAAATGAAAAAGCATAATTGTTATGAGAGATAAAAAGCAGGATAGCTGATTGAAAGTCAGCTGATATGATACCTCTTAAGTAG
>DHMX01000020.1 GCA_002406015.1 Lachnospiraceae bacterium UBA4631 | reverse complement strand
TTTAAGGTCGTATAGTCGGTTTCATTCCGCTTCGTTTCCTCCGCTTTCTGACCTTCCTATACTGTCCGTTTTCTGAAATTCTTTTGAATTTTCAGGGTTGTCTTATTGTTCAATTATCATGGTTCTGTTCGCTTGTCTTAAAGCATACTGGCTATGCACACATTTGCTTCTCATTGCACTTGTATGTCGTGCCAAAATCAGCAAACGGAGAAGGAGGGATTTGAACCCTCGCGCCGCTATTAACGACCTACTCCCTTTCCAGGGGAGCCCCTTCAACCGCTTGGGTACTTCTCCAAGCACAAGCGTTGAATTTACCTGACAGCTATTCTATCAGGAGCGGAGAGGATGGGATTCGAACCCATGTGCCCTCTCGGACAAACGGTTTTCAAGACCGCCTCGTTATGACCACTTCGATACCTCTCCACATATGAAATTATACTAATTTCTTATCACTGCTTACTTTAATCTTCGTCAGCGACATTGATAATAATATCACCTGCTTCTCATAATGTCAACCACTTTTTTTAGAATTTTTTATGGTTTTTTTACCTCGTTTTTACCCCTTCTCATACTCCTTAAGAATACTCTCTGCCAGAACCATATCCTCCGGTGTGGTAATCTTTATATTTCGATAATCACCCTCTATCACTTTTACCGGTTTATTACAATAACGTTCTACCAACATGGTGTCATCCGTAATATTACCGGTATCTGCCTGTCGCATACACTGATATGCTTTTCGTATTAACGAAACCTGAAAGGTCTGGGGTGTCTGAATCTGCCATAAGGTCTTTCTGTCCGGTGTATCAATACCATATCCTTCGGAATTTACAACCTTAATCGTATCCTTTACCGGCATTCCTACTGTACACGCACCATATTCCTTCCCTGTCTGAATGGATGCCTGAATCATTTTCTGTGTTACAAATGGTCTGGCACCATCATGAATCAAAACTATTCCCGACTCAATCAAATGCAGTCCCTGTTCAACGGAATCATAACGCTCTGCACCGCCTGCCACAATATCTGTCACCTTATCAAATTCATAGCGTTCAACAATCTCAGTCTTACAATATGCGATTTCATTTTCTCCGGTCACCAAAATAATACGATTCACCTCGCTATTTTGAAAACATTGCAGAGAATAATACAGTACCGGCTTTTCATCCAAAAGAAGAAATTGTTTCTGCACTTTACTATGCATTCTTCTTCCTTGTCCGGCTGCCAGTACAATTGCAGTTATCATTTCACTCATTTTTATCCGTAACGCTCCCTTACCGTAATCGTCTTATCGTTCTCCCAGCTTTAAATTCGGAATTGCATTCAAATCCAAGCCCGAACGCACGCCTTTTCGATACTCATAATATCCTGCTGCTCCTATCATAGCCGCGTTATCTGTACATAAAATCGGAGAAGGTGAATAAAATAAAACTCCTTCTTGTTCACATTTTTCCTGCAATGCTTTACGCAGAGCGGTATTGGATGCCACACCTCCGGCAATTGCAAGCTTATTCATACCGGTTTCGTGAATTGCCAGCATTGCATGCTCTGTCAGCACATCCACTACCGCCTGCTGGAAGGAAGCCGCCACATCTGCCTGATTATAAGCTTCCCCTTTCATTTCACACTGATTTAAATAATTTAAAACCGCAGACTTCAGACCGCTAAAGCTAAAATCATACGGATGCTCTGCTACACTTGCTCTCGGAAATGCTATTGCCTGCGGATTCCCGTTCTTTGCCGCCTTATCAATCTTAGGCCCGCCCGGATACCCCAAGCCGATTGCTCTTGCCACCTTATCAAATGCCTCTCCCGCAGCATCGTCTCTGGTTTTTCCAAGCACCTCATATTCTCCATAATCCACAACCTTTACAAGATGCGAGTGTCCGCCGGACACCACCAGACAGATATACGGCGGCTCCAGTTCTTTATTTTCAATATAATTGGCTGAAATGTGTCCCTCGATATGGTGGACACCGATTAACGGCAAGCCTTTGGCATAGCTGATTGCTTTTGCCTCTGCAACACCTACCAATAACGCTCCCACCAGTCCGGGTCCATAAGTTACTGCAACTGCATCCATATCATCTAATGTCATCTGGGCTGTATCCAAGGCTTCCTGTATTACATAATTAATATTTTCTACATGCTTACGGGAAGCAATCTCCGGCACTACCCCGCCGTATAAGGTATGCAATGCTATTTGTGAAGAAATAATATTGGAACGCACATCACGTCCATTTACCACAACTGCCGCCGCTGTCTCGTCACAGGAGGACTCAATTGCTAATATTTTGATTTCATCTTCCATTCTTCTTCCTCTAATGCTCTTTCATTTTCTGTCACTGTGCTGCCATTTCACATTACTCTGTCGTTTCTGAAGTATTGTCCGACAGGTTCTGGCTCTGCCAGCCCAGTATCTTCCACTGTTCATTTTCCTTTACCAGAATATATTCTTCGATTACTGCACTTGTAGAAGTACCTTCCTTTATATCACAGGTTACATATACAATGGCATAATCCTGTCCGTCTTTTTTGCTGTATACCACATTATCTTCTGAGTCCACTGTATAGTTCACATAGCGTTTTCCTGCTCCTTGGAAATCTTCTACGTCCCGTTCCAGATTTGCCGTCTGCTCCGTTTCAGGATTTTGCTCCAGCAATGCTTCTGCATAAAGCTTCCTCGTTTGTTCATTTAGCTGCTTGCGTTCTGCTGCCTCCAATGTCTCATTATATATGGTCTTCATAAAACGGCATTGAAGCTTTACCACGTCTCTTGCTGTACTCGGATAGCTGTTTTCCATATCATACTGCTTTAATACTTCCACCTCAGTCAGATTATCTTCTGCCTGCTTTGCACTATCCTTTGACTGATTTGTTAACCGTATATAACATGCCAGAATCACCACAGCCGCCAGCACAAGAATAATGGAAAACCGTACAATCTGTGCCTTGCCTGTACCTTTTCCCTGCTTTTTTTCGGATGCTTTTTCCTGCTTATTTTCTTGTTTATCTTCCTGTTTCTTCATACGAATCCCCCTATTCCTCTTCAAATAATAATTCACAGCTTCTTCTGTCTTTACTAATTATGGTTCCGGGAAATATTTTTCGTACCTTTTCTTCAAATTGCTCCGGATGTACCAGTGACGGACTGTAATGCGTCAGCCACAATTCTTTTACCCCTGCCCGCTTAGCCAGTTCTGCTGCCTCGTACATTGTCATATGCTTATACTCTTTTGCTTTTGACTCTTTTCCGTCTTCCCCATACATACCTTCGCATATGAAAATATCTGCTTCCTTAGCATTTGCAACAATGGACTCTGTCGGTCGTGTATCTGTACAATAGGTAACCTTCAGACCCTTTCTGGCTCCTCCCAGTACCATATCCTGCGTATATACATTTCCTTCATATTCACAGCTTTCCTGCTTCTGCAGCATACTCCAGCACTTCATCGGAACCTGATTTTTACATGCTTTCTCGACATCAAATCTTCCGGCACGCTGTAATTCTATCGTGTATCCGTAGCAGGTCACATTATGATTCACCCGAAAGGCATGAATCGTCAAATCCCGAAACGTAATTGTTTCTTCTGCCTCCTGCAACTCATGAAATACAATCGGAAACGGCAGCTCCGGTGCAATCACCCGCAGCGAATTAACTACCTTTTCTAATTTCTTCGGTCCTATCATTAAGAGCGGTTCTGTCCGTTCTGCATTTCCAAGTGTCAACAGCAAGCCGGGCAGCCCACTAATATGATCTGCGTGAAAATGAGTAAAGCAGATAACATCAATCGGTTTAAAACTCCAACCACATCGCTTGACTGCTACCTGCGTTCCTTCACCACAATCAATCAATATACTACTTCCATTATATCTCATCATCAGGGAAGTTAATGCTCTTTGCGGAAGGGGCATCATTCCCCCGGTTCCCAACAAACATACATCAATCATTTTGCTTCCTCACTTTTCCATATATTGATATTATTGTAGCAATATTCATTTGATAAATCAATGCATTCCCGAAAAGAAACCTATAATACTTCCTCCACATTTTCCTTGCTTACAGGTATTTGAAATGTCCGAATCCATGCATCGTAGCAAGCCTCGCACACATAAAAAGTATGCAGCTCCCTATCCTTTGTTGAGAAATATCCCCATTCCTTTTCTACCTTCAGACAATCCTCACGCGGTTCCCCCTGTCCTATCTGCAACATTTTTCCACAGCAATTACAATATATCTGCTTCACAGCAACTCCCAGCCTTTCCTTTTTGTATAATGTCATCTATCCCATTCCGATGAACCTTGTATGAATGAACTCATTATACACTAAAATTCCGTTTGTCGTATAGTGGAAATCTATGTCAATTCATGTCATTTGCTTTTAATATCCGTTGCATGATGACCGCTGCCTCTTTCGGTGTCGCATAATAATCTTTTCTAATTGCAATCTCTGTAAATCCTTGCGTCTGATATAGATTACGTGCTGCGGCATTCCCTTCCCTTACTTCTAAAAGCATGGTTCTGCAGCCATGTAATTCTGCCTGTTCTATCAACCACTGTAACAGTTGTTGTCCGATTCCTTGTTTTCGATATTCCTCTGCAACCGCAACCGTCATAACATCCGCAATATCTCCCCCGATATTAATACCGGCAGCTCCGCAAAGAATCTTATTTTCATCTTCTGCGTTTATCTGTTCCGCCACACAATAATGATATGTGGAATACGAAAACATTTTTTCAAATGTGGCTAATTCCCATCTATCAGCCGGAACAAAGCACGCCTCATCTATTTTCCAGACTGCCTGACAGTCTTCAAATTGCATTGGTCGCACCTGTATCATGCCTGTAACTCCTGTCTTTGCAAGCGTTCCCGCTCTGCTTGGGAAAGACGCAGATATTCCGGCTTATGCTCTGCCGCCTGCTCCAGTTTTCCTTCCTTTGCCAATTGAATTGCCCGCACACCGACTGCACCCGCTCTTTGTCCATTTTGCTGCGGGGCAGCATACATATGTCCTGCTTTCAATGTTTCATCAATATAAGCCTTATGCACCGGAACACCATCTCCCAGAAACAAAACCTGTTTGTTCTCCTGTTCTGCAATAGCCTCTACCTGTTCCACAATTTCTTCGATTGCAACTGCACATTGTTCTTTTAAAACTATAAATTGTTCCTGTTGAAAGGTGTAAATTCCGGTATATACCTGATTTCTTCTCGCATCCATTAATGGGCAGATTAACTGTTCATATCCATAAAAATTATATGCCAATCCGTCTACGGTAGGCACAGATATAATCGGTTTGTCCAATGCCAGACCAAGGCCCTTTGCCGTTGCTGATCCAATTCTGAGTCCTGTAAACGAACCCGGCCCTCCCGCAACCGCAATTGCATCTATCTCTTCTAATTTTGTATCTGTCATATCTACAATTTCCTGAATCATTGGCAGCAAGGTCTGTGAATGTGTTTTTTTATAATTAATGGTATATTCTGCCAACATCACCGTTTCTTCCACCAGTGCCACAGATGCCACCAGTCCCGAACTATCAATTGCCAATACTTTCATATCTTTACTTCCTTTTCTCTGTAATCGTGACCTTCCGGTATTCAAATCCCTCTTCAAGATTCTTCTCAATTCTAATCTCGGTATATGCTGCCGGCATACTGTTTGGAATGAGGTTCGCCCACTCAATCAGGCAGACTCCTTCTCCGTCTATCATTTCCTCGTAGCCGATTTCAAACAGCTCATCCTCATCTGCGATACGGTACACATCAAAGTGATAAAAGGGCAGTCTTCCTTCATCATATACCTGCACAATCGTAAATGTCGGGCTGTTAATTGCTTCTGTAATTCCAAGACCTGCTCCGAAGCCCTGTGAAAATACAGTTTTTCCAACTCCAAGGTCCCCGATTAGACAAAATACATCTCCCGGTTTTGCCTGTTGTCCCAATTCATATCCGATTGCATATGTGTCCTCTGATTTATAGCTCTGTCTTACCATTTATTCTGTCACCTGCATTTTACTTATTTCAACTTCTTTTATTTCCGCTTTATTTATTTCAAAAAGCTGGACGGTACTTTCGTAACTCCTGCTGCCTTACAACCCTCTGCAATCTGGCGTTCAATCTCTGAACGTTGTTCCCCCATTTCTTTATAGGCAAGTATGGAACCGGCATTCCTTGAGGTATAGATAATCAATACCGACGCTGTCTTACGAACCTCCAGAACCTGCTTCCATGTCACAAACTGTTCCTCACTTCCCTGTGACACCCGCATTCCCTCCGGGCTGAAGTCATACTGTATCGGCTCTTTAAATACCGGTGATAGCTTTACCTGTCGATATGCCTTAAACCATAACAAAATCGGATTTATTACAGTAAATAACAGACCAATAACAAGCAAAATCACCTTTCTGGTAATGTCAGCCGAACCATCAAATGACATTCCGAATGCAACCAAAGCCGCTACACTGATAATCACACCGAAGATTCCTTTGAATGAACGATGCAAGTGCTGGAACATAAAGGAATACATATAGCTTGGTTTCATTGGCATTTGAACAGAAATTTCCTGCTTGCTCATAATCTTTCTCCTTTCCTGTATGCATAAATAGTTATCCATTAGAGCTTCATGGTTAACTGGATTCTCTTTTTCTGTAAATCGACACCGATAACCTTTACTTCTACAATATCTCCAACATGAACCACTTCTAACGGATGCTTGATAAATTTGTCACTCATTTGTGATATGTGTACGAGTCCGTCCTGATGCACACCTATATCTACAAATGCACCGAAATCTATTACATTCCGGACCGTTCCCCGTAATATCATTCCTTCCTTTAAGTCTTCCATTCCCATAACGTCAGACCGCAAAATCGGTTTTGGCATTTCATCACGTGGGTCTCTTGCCGGCTTTTCCAGCTCTTTGATGATGTCCTTTAGGGTCATTTCTCCTACATCCAAATCCTCAGCCAGACGTTTTGTATCCTTTGCTGCAAGTGACAGTCCTATTAAGCCGCCGGATGCAATATCTGCCAGCTTATAGCCTAATTTCTTCAATAATTTTTCTGCTACCTCATAGGATTCCGGATGCACACTGGTTCCGTCTAACGGCTGTTCTCCTCCACTTATTCTCATAAATCCCGCACACTGTTCATATGCCTTTGGCCCCAGCTTCGCCACCTTCATCAATTCCTTACGATTTTTGAATCTTCCGTTTTCCTCCCGATAAGCCACAATATTCTTTGCAAGTGTCTTTGAAATACCGGAAATATATTCTAACAGTGATACCGATGCGGTATTCAAATCCACACCAACACGATTTACACAATCCTCTACCACAGCAGATAATGCATCTCCCAGCTTTTTCTGGTTCATATCATGCTGATACTGTCCTACACCTATGGATTTCGGGTCAATCTTTACTAATTCCGCCAGTGGGTCCTGTACTCTTCTTGCAATGGATGCCGCACTTCTTTGTCCCACGTCAAAATTCGGAAATTCCTCGGTTGCCAGCTTACTTGCGGAATATACAGAGGCTCCCGCCTCATTTGTAATAATATACTGTACCGGCTCTTTTATTTCCTTTAACATATCTACAATAATCTGCTCGGACTCTCTGGATGCCGTTCCGTTTCCGACAGAAATTAATGTAATTCCGTACTTTTTAATCAGCTTTGTTACCTCTGCCTTGGCTTCTGCAACCTTATTCTGTGGTGCAGTCGGATAAATCACCTTCGTATCCAGCACCTTACCGGTTGCATCTACTACTGCCAATTTACAGCCTGTACGAAATGCCGGGTCCCAGCCAAGCACAATCTGTCCTGCAATCGGTGGCTGCATAAGCAATTGTGTCAGGTTCTGTCCAAACACCTGAATTGCCCCATCTTCGGCATGTTCTGTCATTTCATTCCGAATATCCCGCTCTATGGAATCTGCAATCAGACGCTGATAGCTGTCCTCACAAACCGCTTCCAGCAGTGGCTTTGTATTCGGATTTTCTTTCACAATCACCTGCTTTTTCAAATACGTGAGTATTTTTTCTTCCGGAGCGGTAATCTTTACGCTTAACAGCTTTTCCTTTTCTCCTCGGTTCACAGCGAGAATCCGGTAGCCTGCCATCTTTGATACTGCTTCCTGAAAATCATAGTACATTTCATATACCGATTCTGCCTCTGCATCCTTTGCCGAGGACACCAGTATGCCTTCCTTCCATGTAATGTTACGAATCCATGTACGGTATTGTGCATCATCGGATATTCTTTCTGCCAGAATATCCATTGCTCCCTGAATGGCATCTGCCGTACTTGCTACCCCGGCTTCTTCATTCAGGTAAGCTGCTGCCTCTTCTTCTATCGGCTTCTGTGTCATTTGCAGCCAGATAATATCCGCCAGACCTTCCAGCCCCTTTTCTTTGGCTATGGTTGCTCTGGTTCTTCGCTTCTGCTTATACGGACGATACAAATCCTCCACTGCCACCAGAGTCATGGCATCCTCAATGGACTTCTTTAATTCCGGTGTCATTTTTTCCTGTTCTTCAATACTTTTAATTACGGCTTCCTTCCGTTCTTCCAGATTCCGCAAATAGGTCAATCGCTCGTCAAGACTCCGCAGCACCTCATCATTTAACCCTCCATGGGCTTCCTTTCTGTATCGTGCAATAAACGGAATCGTATTCCCTTCATCCACTAACCGAATCACAGCCTCTACCTGTCCGGCTCTGATTCCCAATTCTGACGCGATTACCTTCGTGATGTCCATAATTCCTCTTCCTCCAACTTCTATCTCTTTCCTTATATATCCAGCGTAATCCGTTTTCCCTGCGGTTCAAACGCCCGGAAGGAAACTCCCGCCATTTGAAACATCCGCTTGGATGCAATCGTGGATTCCGTATCTGCATATTTATCCGATAAGTATATTACTTCCCGAATCCCACTCTGTATAATTGCCTTTGCACATTCGTTACATGGAAATAAGGTTGAATAACATTTTGCTCCCCTGAGTGAACCGCCTCTATAGTTCAAAATGGCATTCAATTCCGCATGGCAGACAAAAAAATACTTATTATCCAGTGCATTTCCTACCTTTCCCCACGGCATAACATCATCACTGCATCCGGAAGGCATTCCGTTATATCCCACGGATAAAATGCGGTTATTTTCATCAACAATACAGGAGCCTACCTGCGTAGAAGGATCCTTGCTGCGTTCCGCCGACAGCATTGCTATCCCCATAAAATATTGATCCCAACCGATATATCCTTCACGTTTCATCCTACACCATCTCCTTTGACTCTATATTACAGCATTGTTATTACTCGTAATTTTATCACATTTTTTGTCTTTCGTACACACAAAAAACCGTTGCTGCACAGTTCGCACAAACAACGGTTCTTTCATTCTTTATTAAAGCTGCCTAGTCACCCAGAGCAAATTTATCGTGAATTGCATTCATTGCCTTTTCCGTATACTTTTCATCAATCAATACACTGACACGAATCTCAGAAGTGGAAATCATCTTGATATTAATTCCTTCATCATACAGGCATTCAAACATCTTAGCAGCAACACCCGGATTTGACATCATACCGGCACCTACAATGGATACCTTTGCAACATCTTTCTCAACATCAATCTTATCATATTCATGAAAATGACGTTCTACAATTTCAACAGCTTCCTGTGCGTTATCCTCTGCCAATGTGAAGGTAATATCCTTGGTTCCTTCCCGACCGATTGACTGTAAAATCATATCAATGTTAATGTTATGTCTTGCCAAATGATTGAACAACCGGAAAGCCACACCCGGCTCATCCTTTAATCCTATTAATGAAACTCTTGTAGTATCTGTATCTGCAGCAACTCCACTAACCAGCATCTTTTCCATGTTTCCTACCTCCTTAACTACGGTTCCTTCTGATGTATTCAGGCTGGAACGAACAACCAGCTTTACTCCATACTTCTTTGCCATTTCTACTGAACGATTATGCAAAACGCCTGCTCCCAGAGTTGCAAGCTCTAACATTTCGTCATAAGAAATAACATCCAGCTTCTTTGCACTCTTTACCTTACGAGGGTCTGCTGTATATACACCATCCACATCCGTAAATATTTCACAAGAATCCGCATTCAGTGCTGCAGCCAATGCAACAGCCGTTGTATCAGAGCCGCCTCGTCCTAAGGTTGTATAGTTATCATATTTATCTATTCCTTGAAATCCTGTTACGATTACTATCTTTCTCTGTTCCAGCTCATTGCGTATCCGCTCGCTGTCGATTCGCTTTAATCTTGCATTTCCGTATACGCTTGTTGTATGCATGGAAACCTGAAATGCATTCAGGGAAACAGACGGTACACCTAACTTATCCATTGCCATTGCCATTAATGCAACGGACATCTGTTCTCCGATTGTAAAAAGCATATCCATCTCCCGTTTCGGTGGATTCGGGTTAATTTCCTTTGCCTTTTCAATTAACTCATCTGTATATTTTCCCATTGCAGACAATACAACAACCACATCATTGCCTTTTTTGTAGTCTTCAATACAACGATTCGCTACATTAAAAATTCGTTCTTTATTGGCTACAGAAGTACCGCCGAATTTCTTAACTACTAACATGACTTCCTCCTAAATTATATATTGAATCCCGGTTACCAATAACCTTACCTAATATATCATGTGACATAATGAATGGCAATACCTTTTTCAAAGTAACCTCACTGCCTAAAATGTCATACGCAAGGTGCTAATCACGCCATCAAACTTCTGAATTCCCTCTTTGAATGTACCTTCTGAAATCGGATTTGTCACAAATGCAGCTTCATTCTTAATACCCGGCACATTTACATATAATACATCTCCAAATGCTTCCTTTACATCTTCCATATCAACATCATCAATATCTTCTGCCCGAATCCGAATCAGGAACTTATGCTTCCAGTCATCAAAGTTACCTAATTCCAATTTGCCCGGCTCCCATATCTGCATGATGTTCTTTCCCATATGCTTTACTTCATCCACTACGTCTGAAACAACCGCACTTGCTGTCGGAAGCTTTCCGGCTCCCCGTCCATAGAACATCGCATCATCCAGCATATTTCCATGAACAAATATTGCATTAAATACATCATTTACATGGTATAACGGATGCTTCTCACTCACAATCATCGGAGCTACCATTACATACACCTTGCCGTCTATTCTCTGATAAGTACCAAGCAGCTTAATGGAACCCTTCAGAGATTTTGCATACAGGAAATCCTCCTGTGTAATCTTCGTAATTCCCTCTGTATAAATATCCTCATAATCTACCTGCTGTCCACATACCAGCGAGGTTAATATAGCAATCTTTCTGCAGGCATCATATCCTTCAATATCTGCTTCCGGATTGCGTTCTGCATATCCCTTATCCTGTGCTTCCTTAAGCACTTCTTCAAAGTCTGCTCCTTCATCCCGCATTTTGGTCAGAATATAATTTGTTGTTCCGTTCAGGATACCTTTTACTTCTGTAATATCATCACAGGTCAGGGAACTAATCAGCGGACGAATAATCGGAATACCGCCGCCAACACTTGCTTCATATAAGAAGTTAACATTGTTTTCTTTCGCTATCTGAATTAATTCCGCTCCATGCTTGGCAACCATCTCTTTATTTGAGGTACATACACTCTTTCCATGCTCCAATGCCTGCTTTACAAAGGTATGAGCCGGTTCCACACCGCCCATCACTTCTACTACTACCTTGACATCCTCATCCTCCAGAATGACATTGTAATCATGAACAAGAATCTTCTGAATCGGGTCACCTTCAAATTCCCGCAAGTCCAGTACATACTTAATATTTACTTCTGCTCCTGCTCTCTTATTCACAATTTCCTGATTGGTGCGAATTACTTCAACCACACCGGAACCTACGGTTCCGTATCCCAGCACTGCAATATTTACCATCTTCTGTTTCTCCTTTATGAGTGTTCTTTGATTAATTGTTCTACATCCTGCCATTCCTGTTCAGACATGATGTTTTTAATTGATATTTCAACTGCGATTTTCTCATTAATATTTAAGATACTTCCGATATAACTGGTTGCTTCTCCTCGAACCACAATCGGAACTTCATTCTTCTGTGCCGGGTCTATGGTTTCAATTCCCACCACAGCGTCTACCTCAAAGGCAAGCTGAATCATATCTGCTTTTACAATCAGCAATTGATTCTCCTGACTTTTCTTTTCCTCCGGCATATGGAATCTTGACCGCAGACTGTATACCGGAATAATCTCTCCTCTTAAATTAATCATTCCTTTGATATGCTCCGGTGCATCCGGCAACGGAATGATGTGATAGCTTTGTTCGATTGCTTTTACATATTCGATATCCATACTATAGATTTCGTTCCCCAATCGAAAAATTACATGCTTCTCTTCACTCATTTTTCCTCACTCCTAACTCTGTCTGGATTCTGTGCCTTAACATACTACTCATGTATGTCACGATTCGTATTTATCCATTTCAAATATGCATTTATAAATATATCGATTCCGCCATCCAGTACGGCTGATACATTTGCCGTTTCTGCATTTGTACGATGGTCCTTTACCATGGTGTACGGCTGCATTACATAGGACCGAATCTGACTTCCCCATGTATTTTCTAATACTTCCCCTCGAATATCTGAGATTTTTTCTAAGTTTTCCTGTTGTTTAATCATATATAACTTTGCCTTGAGCATTTTCATAGCCTTATCTTTATTGCTGTGCTGTGAACGCTCATTCTGGCATTGTACGACAATTCCGGTCGGAAGATGTGTGATTCGGACAGCCGATGAGGTCTTATTAATATGCTGACCTCCTGCTCCGCTTGAGCGGTAGGTATCGATTCTCAAATCATCTTCATTAATCTCTACCTCTAAATCCTCCTCAATATCCGGCATAACATCACAGGACGCAAATGAGGTCTGTCTTTTTCCTGCCGCATTAAACGGTGAAATCCGCACCAGTCGATGAACGCCTCGCTCTGATTTCAAATATCCGAATGCATTTTCTCCGTTAATCTGAACGGTTACAGATTTGATTCCTGCTTCTTCTCCGTCCAGATAGTCTAATACTTCTATCTGAAAGCCCTTCTTTTCCGCCCATCTTGTATACATACGGTACAGCATACTTACCCAGTCGCAGCTTTCGGTTCCTCCGGTTCCTGCGTGGAGTGTCACAATCGCATTTTCCCGGTCAAACTCACCGGATAAAAGCGTCTGAATTCTTAACGAATCCAAATCCTCCGAAAAATGCTCCAGCATTTCCTGAATTTCAGGTAACAGCTCTGCATCATTTTCTTCCTCTGCCATCTGTATCATGGTATCAATATCTTCAAACTCTGATTCCAGACTTTCAAATCGTTCCACTGTATCTTTCAGGTTCTTGGACTTTTTCATAATCTCTTGCGATTTATCAACATTATCCCAAAATCCAGCTTCCTGCATTTCATAATCATACTTCGCAATTTCATCCTTTAGATAAGGGATGTCAAAGTGAATCCCTTACTTCCATTAGTGGTGTACGATATTCCTTTAGCTCCGCACGGAACTGATCTAATTCTATCACTAATCTCACCTACTTTTTATTATCTGTATTATACAATCCTTTTTATTTTCCTCTGCCGCAGCACATCTTATACTTCAAGCCGGAACCGCAAGGACATGGATCATTTCTTCCTATTTTTGCTTCTTTTCGCTTTACCGGTCCCTTGGCTACGGTATCATCCTTATTGGTACCGGTTGCCTTTGCTACCTGTTCCCGTTCAATCTTCTGTTCTACACGTACATGAAGCAACAGTCTGGTTGTATCCTCTTTGATTGCATTTGTCATGTCCTGGAACATATCATATCCGGCATATTTATACTCAACAACCGGGTCCTTCTGTCCATATGCCTGTAAACCGATTCCCTGTCGGAGCTGTGCCATGTCATCGATGTGGTCCATCCACTTTCTATCAATTACTTTTAGCAGGATTACACGTTCTAATTCACGAATCTGCTCCTCCTGCTGGAACTCACTTTCCTTTTCCTCATACAGCTTTGTTGTCTCTTCCTTCAGACGCTGCTTTAATTCATCCACATTGCTGTGCTTTAATTCGTCCTCTGTTAATACTACCGGCTGAATCGGCACAATCGGGAGCAGCACTTCATTCAAGCCTGTAATATCCCACTCGTCTGCCTCAGCGTCCTTCCGGATTGTCCGGTCTACACAAGCCTCTACGGTATCCATCATCATGTTATATACAACATCCCGCATATTCTCGCCATCCAGCACTCTGCGTCTTTCGGCATAGATAATCTCACGCTGTTCATTATTTACCTGATCATATTCCATCAGATTCTTACGGATACCAAAGTTATTGTTCTCTATCTTTTTCTGCGCCCGCTCTACTGCCTTTGATAACATCTTGTGATGAATTTCTTCACCTTCCGGCACATTTAACTGGTCCATCATGGCAATGATTCGCTCGGAACCAAACAGCCGCATCAAATCATCCTCCATGGACAGGTAGAATTTGGATTCACCAACATCACCCTGTCGACCTGCACGTCCACGCAGCTGATTATCAATTCGTCTGGATTCATGCCGCTCTGTACCGATAATCTTCAGACCGCCTAATTCCAGAACACCTTCTCCAAGCTTAATATCCGTTCCTCGACCTGCCATATTGGTTGCAATTGTAACTGCCTTCTTCTGTCCTGCATCTGCGACAATCTCTGCCTCTAATTCATGGAATTTTGCATTCAAAACCTTATGTGGGATTCCCTTCTTCACCAGCATATGGCTTAATTCTTCCGAACCTTCAATGCTGACTGTACCAACCAATACCGGCTGTCCCTTTTCATAAGACTCGATTACGGATTGCACAACTGCATTTAACTTCTCTCTCTTCGTCCGGAACATAGCATCATCATGGTCAATTCTCTTAATTGGAAGATTGGTCGGAATGACAATAACATCCATTCCGTATATTTCACGAAATTCTGTTTCTTCCGTCTGTGCCGTACCGGTCATACCTGCCTTCTTTTCATACTTATTAAAGAAGTTCTGGAAGGTAATGGTTGCCAGCGTCTTGCTCTCACGTTTTACCTTAACATTCTCTTTTGCTTCAATCGCCTGATGAAGACCATCCGAATACCGCCGTCCCGGCATAATACGTCCGGTAAATTCATCTACAATCAATACCTCATCATCTTTTACCACATAATTCTTATCCCGGAACATCAGGTTATGTGCCTTTAATGCTAAAATCATATTATGCTGAATGTCCAGATTTTCTGCGTCTGCAAGGTTATCAATATGGAAGAATTTTTCTACTTCCTTTACGCCCTGTGCCGTCAGCATGACATTCTTATCCTTTTCATTGACAAGGAAATCTCCATCCTCTTCAATGTCGGTTCCCATCATGGCATCCATTTTGGTTATTTCACCATCGGAAGAACCTCTCTGCATCCGACGTGCCAGATAATCACACATCCGATATAAATCGGTTGACTTTCCGCTCTGACCGGAAATAATCAACGGTGTTCTTGCTTCATCAATCAATACCGAGTCAACCTCATCCACAATCGCATAATGAAGCTCCCGCTGTACCAACTGTTCTTTATAAATTACCATGTTATCCCGAAGATAATCAAAACCTAACTCATTATTTGTGATGTATGTAATATCACAATCATATGCTGCTTTTCGTTCCTCATTCGTAGAGCTGTTCAGGATAACGCCTACCTTTAAGCCAAGAAATTCATGAACCTGTCCCATCCATTCCGCATCACGCTTTGCCAGATAATCATTTACCGTAACGATATGGACACCTTTCCCTTCCAGAGCATTTAGATATGCCGGAAGCGTAGATACCAAGGTCTTACCTTCACCGGTTCTCATCTCGGCAATTCGTCCCTGATGCAATACAATACCACCAATCAACTGTACTCTGTAATGCTTCATTCCCAGCACACGGTATGCTGCTTCCCGGACTACCGCATATGCTTCTACCAGTAAATCATCTAAGGTCTCGCCCTTTTCCAGACGTTCCTTAAATTCTGTTGTTTTTGCCTGTAATTCCTCATCGCTTAATGCCGCCATAGAAGAATCCAGTGCTTCAATCTTATCTACCAAAGGATAAATCCGCTTTAATTCCTTATCACTATGACTTCCAAATATCTTCTCAACAATGCCCATTTTAACAACTCCTATGTTTTATACTTTTTAAGTCCTCTTATAATCATTCAAATAGTGCCAATACCAGCACTATACAATCTTTTACATTGTAACACCATTGATTCTTACACGCAAGAAAAAAAAGAACATCTTCACCAAAGCTTAATGCCTTGGCGAAGATGCTCGTTCTGTGCGAAAGGAACGGGTCATACTTCCATTCCTTTTTTTAATTTTAATATTCAGGCTCGATTAAACCGTATGTATTTCCCTTTCTCTTATATACAACGTTCACCTCATCCGTTTCCGCATTCCGGAATACAAAGAAATTATGTCCTAATAATTCCATCTGTACACAAGCCTCTTCTGCATCCATCGGCTTTACAGCGAACTTCTTACTACGGATAATGTGAATTTCTTCTTCATCCATATCTTCGTCATCCATAAATTCCTTCTGGAAAAACGCTGCATTTTGCTGCTGGTCTACCAGCTTCTTCTTATAACGATTTACCTGCCGTTCAATTACCTCTTCAACAAGGTCAATTGATACATACATATCATCACTTACCTGCTCTGCTCTTATTACATTACCCTTTACCGGTATCGTAACCTCAATCTTCTGACGTTCCTTTTCTACAGAAAATGTTACCTGTACCTCCGTCTCATCTGTAAAATACTTATCAAGCTTTCCAAGCTTCTCATATATAGCTGCCTTCAAGCCTTCTGTAACCTCAATATTTTTTCCACTGATTCTGTAGTTCATAATGCCCACTCCTTTACCTGTCATAATTGAAGGTGAACCCTTCCTGCACATCTGAAAACCCCTTCTCTTGTTTTCCCCAGATGTATGATAAGCTGTCATCGGTCTCCTTTACACCCGCTATGCTTATGTTGTTATTATACCATAAATCTATCGTTTTTCAATCACTTTTATCGTGTGATTCTGAAATATTCCGTCATATTTTCTGAATTTTCATACTTTTTCACTTTTTTTTAATACTTGTTGTACTTTTCTTTTTTCTGTTTTTTCGTTTTTTTCTTTTCATTTCATGACTTATGACAAAACAAATGTTTTGTAAATTCGCTTTTACCATTTCCCGTATTTTTGTGGAAAAAGTGTATAACTTTGTGAATAACCCTTATAAATCAATTCTTTTTTCTGTTTTTGCATTGTGGACAACTAAGTTTTCCACAATGAACACTCTGTTAAAGAGATAAAAAAGTTTTTATTTCTGTAAAAATGATTGTGCAGAATCCCTATTTTTATCTTTTCTCCGTTTTTCTGTTTCTTTTTTCTTTATCTGACAATTCAATGTTATTATCTGTCAATACATATTTTTTCATAATATCCGGATAACCGAAAAAGGAACCTGCCTTTGCAGATTCCTTTTCCTATATTGTGAGCCTTGCTCTCTTTATGCATTTTAATTTTGATATGTTCTGTTTTACTACTTTATCATTATGGTAAGATACGCGTTGCTCCGCATGGTGTCTGGTAATATGCATTTGATACTACAATACCGGTCTTTGGTGTACTTGCGTGAACAATCTTACCGTCACCAATATACAGTGCTACGTGTCCGATTGTACTTCCGCCATTATTATAGAACAACAAATCACCCGGCTGTACTTCATAGATTCCTATATTGGTTCCGTTATAAATCTGGTCTCTGGAAGAACGATTTAACTGATAACCAAAATGTGCAAATACGCTCATGGTAAATCCGGAGCAATCGGTTCCGTTTGTCAAGCTGGAGCCACCATATACATATGGATTACCAACAAACTGTAAAGCGTAATTAACAACATCTGCCCGTGTACCGCTCACCGGTCCGCTTTCTACCGGTGCCACTGCTGCTTCCGTAGTTGCTGCCTGAGGCGTTGCCTGCTGTTGTGCCGCAGCCTGCTGTGCTGCCTGACGAGCAGCCTCTGCTTCTTCCTCTTCCTTTGAAATTGCAGTTCCTAAATCATAATCTAAGGTAATAAATTCATTTGAAACATATCCGGAAAATTCTTCTGAAATTAACAGCTTGGTCCAACCGTCTTCGCTTTCCAGAACCTCGTAGGTTTCACCCTCCGGTATCATTGTCAGACAGGTACTGTCTGCCGTTGCTTCTTCCCGAACCTTTAAGGTTGTTGTTGTTACGGTTGCAATCTTATCACAGTTTGCTTCTGCATAGTCACCTGCATCATCCCCGAACAAAACATATTCATTCTTTACATAACCGGTTACGGAGCCGGACTCTATCTTGGTCCATGTATCACCCTGCTCTAAAACCTCTGCCACAGCTCCCTGCGGTAATTTGCCGACTGCATCGGAATTTTCATCTGCTTCTGCCCGGATATTCATGTAATCCGTAACATTTGCCATTAACTTGTTTTCAAATTGCGGATACCTTGCTGTAGATTCCGGTGCAGCAGCCTGTTCCAGTATATCGGTCTGAACTGCTTCTGTACTTTCAACTGCCTCTGTGTCTGCCTCAACCGTTCCCAGTGACATGACATACTGGTCAATTGCTGCATCAATACCTGCTACCGCAGTATCCTTATATGTATCTGCTGCCTGTAGCTGTGGTGTCGTTGTTACATTCAAGCTTACGATAATTCCAACACCTGCTACTGCCAACGTTGCATTTCTGATTATCTTGCGTACCATTATGTATATTCCTCCTAATTACAAACACAATTGTTACAAATATGTTACAAATATACGAACACATTATAACAAGGGCGGTCTAATCTGTCAACCCGCTTACCTAGATTTTTTCCTTATTTTTTCTGGAATTTTTTGCATTTCCTACGGTGAAATATCTTGCATTTTTTATTTCTTTTGATATAATTTATTGTATAGGAGGTGGTTGCATGGATATTCCAGCATTATCAATTGCCATGTCCACGAATCGAGTACAAACTGAATGGGGAATTGCCATGATGGCAAAGACAATTGATGCCGCAGAGACAAACGGTGATGCTCTGATAAAAATGATGGAGGCTTCTGTCACCCCAAACCTTGGACAAAACATTGATGTAAGACTATAAGTGTTATAAAAGACACAGCCTGTGACTGTGTCTTTTATTATGTAACTGCAAAGGAGAGGCACTATGATTAAGGATAAATTTCAAGCGAACAGGACCGTCATTTCCTGTGAGGTATTCCCTCCCAAACGAAATGATGATATGTATACCATTTTCAAGACTTTGGATGAAATCCAGCCGTTTCATCCGGATTTTATCAGTGTAACCTACGGAGCCGGCGGAAGCACCAGTAAAAAGACGGCTACCATTGCCGCATATATCCAAAACATCTGTGAAATCGATGCTCTGGCACATTTAACCTCTGTTGCCATGGATGAGGAGCTTTTGATTCAGACTGTGCAGATTTTACAGAAAAAGGGTGTGCACAATATTCTGGCTCTTCGTGGTGACCAGCCGCGGGATATGAGTGATGAAGCATTCCGGAATCGTCACTTTAAGCATGCCAGTGATATTATTCCTATTATCCGGTCTGCTGCAGATACCGATACCATTGCGGCTGCCTGTTATCCGGAAAAGCATCCGGAATCTGCAACCGTAGAAGATGACTTACATTATTTAAAGAAGAAACAGGATACCGGCGTGGACTTTTTCATTACGCAGATGTTCTTTGATAATGACAAATTCCTGACATTTCGGGAACAGGCACGTAACCACGGTATTCATATTCCAATTTCAGCCGGTATTATGCCGATTACCTCTGCCAAGCAGATTGGTACGAGCATCCAGCTTTCCGGTTCCTCCGTACCTACCGAATTAAGTAATCTGTTAGCCAAATACGGAGATTCACCGGTTGATATGCATAAGGCGGGCGTTGATTTTGCGATTCGACAGATTCAGGCATTGATGCAGGAATCGGTAGATGGCATCCATTTGTATACTATGAACAAATCGGATGTTACACAGGAAATTTTCAGTCAAATCCAGATGCCTAGTTAAAATTTCCTTTACTTACTGTTTTTGATACTATATAATGTGATTATTCTATGGATAAAGGAATGAAGCAAATGAAAGGAACAACATTCGAAGATATAAAAAAGGAAATACGCGATGCGATTCAAATGGATTACATTGAACCTGCGGATATACCTGCCATCGAGCTATATATGGATCAGGTCACTACCTTTATGGACAAGCATCTAAGTAATAATAAACGTGCAGAGGATGACAAAATCTTAACCAAGACCATGATTAACAATTATACAAAGAATCATCTCCTGCCGCCTCCGGAAAAGAAAAAGTATTCAAAGGAGCATATTATTCTGTTAATATACACCTACTACTTGAAGAACTTTTTATCCATCGGTGACATTCAAAAATTATTGAATCCGATGATTGAGTCTTACTTTCATGCTTCAGAAACCGATTCTGTGAACCTTACCAGTATTTATACAACGGTTGTGGAACTGGCACATCATCAGTATCAATTGGATAAAAAAAGTATTTTTGATTCTTACAAGCTTGCCTGTGAGAAATTAAAGGAAGAGCATCCGGACACACCAATGGATGATAACATGGAATATCTTCAGAATTTTACGTTTGTAGCACTGCTAAGCTATGACATTTACTTAAAGACACAATTGGTAGAAAAGATTATTGATGAAATGTCTCCTACCGAATCCGATGGTTCTTCTAAAAACGGAAAAGATTGATTTTAGCAAAATAAAAACGCCATAGCGGCGTTTTTATTTTTATCTTCTTCATGGTCTATTTCTTTATGATTCGGATTCTTTCGCTTCGGATTCCTTTAGTCTGTCTAATGCGGTTTTCAAGCCATCCGTTCCGTAATTCAAAATACGATTTACCCGGCTGATGGTTGCTGTAGAAGCTCCGGTATCACTTGTAACCTCCTGATACGTGCTGCCTTCATCTAATTTTTTAGCAACCTCTAACCTCTGTGCTATAGACAGCACCTCATTTACCGTACACAAATCTTCAAAAAATGCATAATACTCTTCTTTTGTTTTTAATGAGCCAATCGCATCAAACAACAATTCTACGGCCTGTGTATGAATGGTTTTTCCCATCATTTTCACCTCTTCCAAGTAGTTTTTTTATATTCAGCCAGTCAAAATCCTGCTATTTCTCTTTTATTGTTTTGCTTTTTGGTTCTTTTTGAATCCAGACCGCAACAGCCGCCCGGTTTACATAAAAATTGCCAAATCCCTCATCATCAATCTTGATATTATATTTTGCATTCTTCATTTCATCCACAAAATGCTTTCCTGCGTACTGCTTTCCGATATACATCCGCTTGGTTCCGCCGGTTCCGTCAGACAATATAACCGCACAGCCCGATTCCTTATGCTCGCTGTCACCTTCTCTTGTCCAGCCGACAACATTTGCATCATCAAAATAATCATGCTGAGTGCCGTATGCATACTTTTTACGCAGCCGCAACAGCTTATCCAGTACCGGCTTCATCGGTGCAATGCCGTTATTCGGGATTCCCATGTAATCACCATAGAATAAGCATGGGTAGCCGCTCTCCCGCAGCAATATCAACGCATAAGCCATCGGTTTAAACCAATCCTCTACCCAAGACTGCAATGCCTGTCCCGGCTGGCTGTCATGGTTATCTACAAATGTCACCGCCTGCATAGGTCTTCTTGCTACCAGTGTATTATCAAATATGGTTCTTAAGTCATATCCGCCATGTGCCTTAGATGCATCATGCAGCTTTAAGTGCAATGGTACATCAAACAGGCTCATCTGATTATCTACCTTTTCCAGATAAGATTCCAGGTGGTTCACATCCCAATGCCAATACTCGCCCACAGAGAATAATTCCTTACCGGTTATTTTTCGCATTGCCGGCAGCCATTTCCGATAAAAGCTGCTGCCGATATGCTTTACTGCATCCAGACGCATACCGTTGACATCGGTAAAATTCAAATACCATTCTCCCCAACGATATAACTCCTGCTCTACCTCCGGATTTTCAAAATCCAAGTCAGACCCCATCAGGTAATCATAATTTCCGTTTTCTTCATCCACATCGGAATCAAAGGTCTTTCCTACAAATTTATATATTCCGGTTTTGCCGGTATTCTGATCCCAGTCAATCCCGTCAAAGTGTGTCCAATTCCATGTAAAGTTAGAGTATTTACCCTTTCTTCCCGGAAATGTAAACTTGGTCCATCCAAGAATCACCTTCTTGTCACCAACCATCTGATTCCGGTTACTGGCATTAAATTCCTCTGCGGTAATCTGCTCTGTTTCGTCCGCACCCATTCTGTGGTTTAACACAACATCCGCATATACATCGATTCCCTTTGCCTGCAAGGCTTTGACTGCTTCCAAATACTCGTCCTTTGTACCGTACTTGGTCGGAACCGTTCCTTTTTGGTTAAACTCTCCCAAATCATACATATCATATACGCCATATCCTACATCATGGATTCCGTTTGCTCCCTTGTATGCAGGTGGCAGCCATACAGCACTAACCCCCATAGTCTTAAGTTTTGATACATTCGCCTTTAATGTTTTCCATAGTGATGCATCTTCCGGCAGATACCACTCAAAATATTGCATCATTAACCCATTTTGACTCATACCTTCAACCTCCATACTTCTATCGTATTGTACTTTAAGACTTTAAACTGTCATTTATTTTACTATACATGAAGTACCGTAAAAATTCAAATAGAATTATTATAAAGCAACGGAAAGTATTGCTTTTTTTCATAAAATCTACTATGCTTAATTGGAAATTGATTCATAAGATTGCGAGGTAAAACAAATGAGCGTAAACGAATTAAAGCCAATTAAGGAAGGTAAGGTACGTGAAATCTATGATAACGGCGACAGCTTAATCATGGTTGCCACAGACCGAATCAGTTGTTTTGATGTAATTCTTAAAAATGTCATTCACAAAAAAGGAACCGTCTTAACACAGATGTCAAAATTCTGGTTTGATATGACAACGGATATTCTTCCGAATCATATGATTTCTACAGATGTAGCAGATATGCCGGAATTCTTCCAGCAGCCAAAGTTTGACGGAAACAGTATGATGTGTAAGAAGCTTGAAATGCTTCCGATTGAATGCATTGTCCGCGGTTACATTACCGGAAGCGGATGGGCAAGCTATCAAAAGAACGGCACAGTATGCGGGATTCAGTTACCGGAAGGTTTAAAAGAATCTGATAAGCTGCCGGAACCAATTTACACACCATCTACAAAGGCAGACTTAGGTGAGCATGATGAGAACATTTCATTTGAGCAAAGCGTTACGCATCTGGAAGCAATCTATCCGGGCAAGGGATTAGAATACGCAACAAAATTAAAGGACTATACCATTGCCTTATACAAGAAATGTGCCGATTATGCACTGACAAAGGGAATTATTATTGCGGATACAAAGTTTGAATTTGGACTGGACGAGCAGGGTAATATTGTTCTGGGTGATGAAATGCTTACTCCGGACAGCTCTCGCTTCTGGCCTGCAGACGGTTATGAACCGGGACACGCTCAGCCATCCTTTGACAAACAGTTTGCAAGAGACTGGCTCAAGGCAAATCCGGATAATAATTGGGAATTACCTGCGGATATTGCTCAAAAGACCATTGATAAATATTTAGAGGGTTATGAGCTGTTAACCGGAAAACCGCTTGCATAACGAATATTTTGATTTTCAGAATTTCAAACAGCCTCCTTTCATGGCGTACTACCATGAAAAGAGGCTGTTTTTAAGTTCGTATCCGATTATTTATTCGTACTTCTTTCTTACTTCTTCGTTTGCTTTCATTGCATTTTCTTCCATTTCACGCCGCTCTGCCAGAAGCTTTTCTTTTATTTCCGGATGCTGATTTGCCATAATCTGTAATGCCAGATATGCCGCATTTTTTCCTCCGTTAATTGCTACCGTTGCCACCGGTATACCGGATGGCATCTGAACGATAGAATATAAAGCATCCATACCGTCCAGTACAGAACCGGAAAGCGGAACACCGATTACAGGCAATACCGTCTGGGATGCAACCACACCCGGTAACGCTGCCGCCATGCCTGCTGCCGTAATTACTACCTCTGTTCCATTTCCGTTTACTTCCTCCATAAATGCTACAAGTCCTGCATGTGCCCGATGTGCTGACAGGCACCGAACATCTACCTGTACTCCGTATTTTTTCAAAATCTCAATTGCCGGCTCCACCTTTGGCAAATCACTTGTAGAACCCATAATTATAGCTGTTCTCATACTCATAAGTCCTTTCTCTTTTGATTGTTTTATTGTATAGCATAGTTTTCTTTTTTTCAATCCTCTGACTTACTTTTTGATTTTGTTCACCGTTTTTCTCTGCATGAATACAATAATAAGAAATCATTCTCTCAGGAGAGCTTATGATACGCAAATTAAAACCTTACATTTCCATCCTATGTGTTCTTGTCCTGTTGACAGGGATTCTGGGTGGATGCAGCACAAAACAAACGGAGCTTACTACTGTCACACTAAACGAAGTTGCACACTCCATTTTCTATGCACCTCAATATGTTGCCATTGAACTCGGTTACTTTGAAGAAGAAGGAATAGACTTAGAGCTTGTAACCGGTTTTGGTGCCGACAAAACTATGAGTGCTTTGGTCTCCGGTGAGGCAGACATCGGCTTCATGGGTTCCGAATCTTCCATTTACTTATATAATGAAGGTGCGGATGATTATGCAGTCAACTTCGCCCAGCTAACCCAGCGTGCGGGTAATTTCTTAGTTGCAAGAGAAAACACCGAGGAATTCCAGTGGTCTGATTTGAAGGGGCATGAAATCATCGGCGGACGGCCCGGCGGAATGCCTGAAATGGTACTGGAATACATTTTGAAGCTTAATAACATTAACCCGGAGGAGGATGTTACCTTAGTACAAAATATTGATTTTGGAAATACCTCCGGTGCATTTGCCGGCGGAACCGGTGATTATACGGTTGAATTTGAGCCTTCCGCTACGGCTCTGGAGCAGCAGGGTGCGGGCTATGTTGTTGCTTCACTTGGTGTAGAAAGCGGATATGTTCCATACACCGCTTACTGTGCAAAGCAAAGCTATATTGCCGCTCATCCGGAAATTATCCAAAGCTTCACCAATGCTCTGCAAAAAGGCATGGATTATGTAAATTCCCATACCGCAGAAGAAATTGCACAGGTCATTGCACCACAATTTGAAGAAACCGACTTAGATACCCTTACTCTGATTGTGGAACGTTATGCCTCTCAGGATACCTGGAAGGATAATTTAATCTTTGAAGAAAGCAGCTTCTTATTGCTTGAAAATATTTTAGACGAAGCCGGAGAGCTGGAAAGCTATGCTCCTTATGAAGACTTAGTAGATACCAGCTACGCAGAGACTGCTTACCAATAATTTTACAGAAAAAGCGGCGGGGGAATCTCGTTTATTCCTCCACCGCTTTCTGTTATTTTATTTCATTATCGTATTAAGATACCTTAACCACCTTGGCTGCCTGAGGTCCTTTTTCACCCTCTACTACTTCAAACTCTACCTTTTCGCCTTCCTCTAACACCTTAAAGCCCGGCATTTCCAAAGCAGAGAAATGTACAAATATATCTTTGCCTTCCTCATCACTGATAAATCCATAACCTTTTTTTGCGTTAAACCATTTTACTGTTCCTGTTTTCATGCTATTACCTCCACTTCATTTCCATGCCTGAAGCACCTTGACACCGGCTTCATTCAGACACATTCTTTCAAGAAAGCAAAAGGCATACAACCCTCTCGTCGTACGCCTTTGTCTAACTTGCACTTATTATAGATAATCCCTTTGATTTTTTCAAGTCCCATTCCTGCTTTTTCCTTCTTTCTTCTTGATTCTGTCGCTTTTTTTCAAAACTATGATGAAAAATGATATTTTTCTTGCATTTATGTTTTTTATCCTATAATATGATATTGGATACATGACTGGCGGAACCGTTTGTCGGGTAGGAAACTACAAGGGAATGTATCCGCAATGTTATTGTTGCAGTTTAGCCGACCGCCTGGGCAACCTTTGGTTTGCTCAGGTGTTTTTTTATTTTAAGGAGGATACAGATGAAAAAATTATCACTGGAACAAGAGCTGAGTACAAATACTTATCCGGGACGTGGAATTGTAATCGGTATGTCTGAAGACGGAACCAAAGCCGTTACTGCTTATTTCATTATGGGCAGAAGCTCTAACAGTCGTAACCGTATATTTGTTACAGAAGCGGAGGGCATTCGTACAGAAGCATTTGACCCTTCTAAAATGGAAGACCCCAGTCTGATTATCTATGCCCCGGTCCGGGTGCTTGGTGATACTACCATTGTAACAAACGGCGACCAGACCGATACTATTTACGATGGTTTATCAAATGGTCTTACATTTGAGCAGTCTCTTCGCAGCAGAGAATTTGAACCGGATGGTCCGAATTATACACCGCGGATTTCCGGTATTCTGGAGATAACCAATCATACCTATCAATATGCCATGTCTATCTTAAAGAGTAATCAGGGTAATCCTGAAGCCTGCAACCGTTATACTTTTTCGTATGAACATCCGCTTGCCGGCGAAGGTCATTTTATCCATACCTATGCACGAAATGAAGAACCGCTTCCAAGCTTTGAAGGAGAGCCGAAGCCGGTTGTTATCAGCGGAGACATTGATACCTTTACCAATACTATCTGGAACAGTCTGAACGAGGAAAACAAGGTATCCCTGTTTGTCCGCTTCATTGATATTGCAATCGGTTCCTATGAAACACGCATTATTAATAAGAATAATTAAAAAGGAGAATTGCCATGAACGAAATTCAACTAAAGTATGGTTGTAACCCAAATCAAAAGCCTTCCAGAATCTATATGGAGGACGGCAGCGACCTGCCTGTTACTGTTATTAACGGAAAACCAGGATATATCAACTTCTTGGATGCATTCAATGGCTGGCAGTTGGTAAAGGAATTAAAGGAAGCTACCGGTCTTCCTGCTGCTACTTCCTTTAAGCATGTGTCTCCTGCCGGTGCCGCTGTCGGTCTTCCGCTTGATGATACCCTTGCTAAAATCTACTGGGTAGATGATTTAGGAGAATTATCTCCGCTTGCTTGTGCGTATGCCAGAGCCAGAGGTGCAGACCGTATGTCTTCCTTTGGAGATTTCATTGCTCTGTCTGATGTCTGCGACAAGGATACTGCCCGCTTAATCAAACGTGAGGTATCGGACGGTGTTATTGCTCCGGGTTATACAGCAGAAGCCTTAGAGCTTTTGAAAGCTAAGAAAAAAGGAAACTATAACATTATTCAGATTGACCCGTCCTATGTTCCTGCAGAGATTGAACGCAAGCAGGTCTATGGTATTACCTTTGAACAGGGCAGAAATGAATTACATATTGACGCTGATTTATTATCGAATATTGTTACCAAGAACAAGGAAATTCCAGAAGCTGCATCCATTGATATTAAGATTGCTTTAATTACCTTGAAATATACACAGTCTAATTCTGTCTGCTATGTAAAGGGTGGACAGGCAATCGGTATTGGTGCCGGTCAGCAGTCCCGTATTCACTGTACCCGCCTTGCCGGACAAAAGGCAGACAATTGGTATCTGCGTCAGTCTCCACAGGTATTAAATCTTCAGTTCGTTGACGAACTTGGTCGTGCAGACAGAGATAATGCAATTGATGTCTATATCGGTGATGAATATGAGGATGTTCTTCGTGAAGGTGAATGGCAGAAACGCTTCAAGGTTAAGCCTCCGGTATTTACCAGAGAAGAAAAGCGTGCATGGTTAAACGGAAATCAGAATGTTACACTGGGTTCTGATGCATTCTTCCCATTCTCAGATAACATTGAACGTGCTTATAAGAGCGGTGTAAAATATATTGCACAGCCGGGCGGTTCGGTTCGGGATGACCTTGTGATTGAATGCTGTGATAAATATGATATGGTTATGGCATTTACAGGAATCCGTTTATTCCATCACTAAGAAATCTGCCGTATTCCGGCAAAAAAACAGCTTATTTATAGTTCATTATTTGTAGTTCATATACAATGATGTACAAACAGGGAAGGTTTTACCATGAAAACCTTCCCTGTTTATCTAGTATCTAAAATTTGTGTGGCCGGTGGCTTTGCCGACTGCTTCCATACCAGATTAACAACAATGCTCCCGCTATGCAAAGCACAAGCACCGCAAGCAGCTCTGTATAAAACGCCCAATGCAACGGCAATATTGTATTTAGCAGCTTGTCTTCTGTAAAAATCACTTCATATTGACTTTCCCAGAAAAAACTCCGAAGCGGTGTCAGTACATACGATATAAGCACCAGCACTCCCGCAGATATTAATGTGAAAATTCCGCCTAATTTCAAACATTCATACCACTTCTGCTTTCGTAAAAGAAGCAATCCGATTATAACTATCCCGGTTCCGATTCCAGCTACCCAGCGGCATATGTCATATATCTGTTGCAAACTTTCTACTATATGCTGCAATTGCAGACTGGAGGTATAGGTTGAAAGTCCCTGTATTTTTTGATTGCCTATAACCTGTTGGATTAGTCCGTCGTAATTTAATTCCGCTTCAAAGTTTGATAATCCACTTACCTGTTCTATCTTCTGCTGCTCATACAGCCAGCCATAAATCTTCTTTTGGGGTATTATCAGCAATATCGTTCCAGCCAGAATCGAGCATGTCAAAATCACTGCGAGCAGCCACTTTAACCATATTCTCTTTTTCATTTGTTGTTCTCTCGTTCCCTTTCTTTACATACTGTAACAAAGCGTTGTTGAATTTCATCATCATATAAGTATCCGAACTTTTCTACCATTTCAATCGGAACAAAACCACCTGCCATGGCAGCATGACCGCCTCCTGTTCCGATTCCATTTAACGCTTCCGCTGTGATTTCTCCGGCATTCAGGTATTTTAATTCGCTTCGAATTGAAAACTTTAAGCCGTCCTCTCGTTTTGCATATACCACTGCAAACTCTACCACATCCAAATCCAGTATGAAATCAGATACCATTCCTACCAATGCATCCGGGCAGTTAAACGGAATCTCGGCAAATCCGATATTATCATAAAGCCGAATATTCTGAATTGCAGCACCATATGCACGCAAATCCTTTAATTCCATGCTGCTCTTATTCATAAGCTTCATTTTTTCCTCATCAATGTATGGGAACAAATATTCAAACATCTGAATATCCAGAAGTGTTACGCCTCTGGACCAGCTATCGGTATCTATTTTCATTCCGTATAACAATGCAGTTGCCGTATTGCTGTCTATCGGTGTTCCGCTCTCTTTGAAATACTGTGCTACCAAGGTTGCACAGGCTCCCACCAGCCGAATATCCTTATACTGATATTCACATTGAATAAAGGTAGGATGATGGTCGATACACGCCACCTCATCCCCTATAAAATCTGTAATATTGGCATTGAACTTCTGTGCATCCACTGTCACAATATAATCTGTGGCACTCATATCCGAAATATCCTCGATGTTATATATTTCAAATTGAAATACATCCAACATCCGCTTGGTGCTGAGTTTTTCGATTTTACCGTCATAGCACATGGTTGATTCCACCCCATGCTGCTTTAGAAACACCTGTAAGCCTAATCCACTTGCCATTGCGTCCGGGTCCGGATAATTATGTGTCTGTATGTATACTTTATGCCCTTTTAATATTTCAACCAGTTTTTTCCAATCCATAATGCTTCCTCTTTCCCTAAACTGCTATTTATTTTATCATCTTATTTGTATGCTGTAAATCCAGACTTTTTCTAAAGTCATTATTGACAAATTTCAAATCTTTCGTTATACTAAATGAGTTGTGTGAAAGCACATACATGCGGAAGTGTCGGAACTGGCAGACGAGCAAGACTAAGGATCTTGTGGCAGCAATGTCGTGTGGGTTCAAGTCCCATCTTCCGCATTTTTTATTATAATTTTATCCATGCATTTTACCCGCAAAGTCAGTATTCACAACGCTTTGCGGGTTTTCTTTTGGAATCATCCAAGCACTTTTATAGCACTTTTTTGCTACCATTTTGCCCCTTATAAACCAACTTATGTATAAAAATCCGTAAATATAGAAAAAATATTCTCTTCCTTGTTCTCCGCTCTACTTGTTTACAAAACACAGTCCAATAAGACATATAACTATACCAATTACATCGTTCTTTCAATAATTGTTTCATCTTCTTTTTGAAATTCCTACAATATGTTGTAAGATAATCTGGTATAAAATTACGGGTAAAGCCATAGCCATGATATACACCGAGTACACTGGCAATTGCAACCTGCCAGATGACGGTGAATATCTGTATTGCGAAAATGATAAAAATAGGTCTGTCTCCGGGCTGAACAACTCTGAATGCACACATTTTGGCAAGGTGACTTGAAACAAAATATGCAAGGCACGCAATGATTATATACTCTATCCACATTCCTTTCAGGGCAATGAAAAATGTGGCATTTGTAAAGCTTCCTTACACATCTACATTATTTCTTCTATTATTTTCTCACGATACTCTTTTATATATTGAATATCATCCAAATATAATTTCAAATGTCCGTTTTCTATATTTTTTTGAACATCCTCATTTCCATCTTCTGCTTCATTTCTCATGTATATAACAAGGCTATTTATTCGCTCAATCATCATATCGGGTAGCTGTTTTCTTTCCACACCTCCTAAATCATACGCATCTATAAATACCTTTAATCTACGGATTTGTTCTTTCAAATCACTACAATAATCAGGGTTTGCAGGTGAAACAAAAGGAATCCACCTATAAACTGCATATGCTATATCCCAAATTCTTGGTCCTGGGTGTAATGTATCAAAATCAATTATTCCATGTACATTTCCATTGACAAACGTTATGTTATAAGGAGCAAAATCTCCATGGCACATAACTTCTATCGGCAACCTTTTGGGTAACATCCAAACTTCTTCTCCTGTTAATTGTGGAATATATTTTTCTCCAACGTCATGATAACGTCGAAATAATGTTGCTACTTCAATTAAAATTTCATCGGTCAAAATTTCACTTGGCAAACTGTCATTATAAACCACACCATCCACATATGAAACTATTTCCATACCAGACTCATTCACTCCATATGGTTTAGGAATATTATGAAATCCATTTTCATGCATAAAGGATAAAAATAGCTGGACTTGATGAGTCCACACATTACTAGGACGCATAACTTTATCATCTGCTTTTGATATTTTTCCTTCTCTTCCGCCTTGCAAAGCTTTTTTTTCACTCATACTTATTCTCCCTTACAACTTCAAATTTGTATTTTGATTATATTAATTTGCTTTTGTCATAGGTTTATATTTCAGGCAAATTAAGATAGCCACAAGCGGAAACAAACCCAAGTTTAGAACATCCTGTGCTAAATAAATAAAATTCAATATAATTCCTTCTTGGATATTATCACAAAAATAACTTGGTATTCTAACAAAAATATCCCATATAGCATGAAATATCATGCACAATACAACACTATTCGAATGTAAGTAAATTGCTGCTAAGAACACTCCGAATGCACTGGAATATAGCGATTGCCATAAGCAAGCAATAATATCTCCACTGAAAAGAACATTTAAAATGTGTAATGTTCCAAAAAGTATACCTGAAATAAACACTATAAATATTCTTCCACGAATAGTATAGTTCCATTTTGAAAGCATACCACTCATAACAAGCCCCTTCGAAGTCGTTTCTTCAAAAAATGCTGTCGCCAACTGTTGACCACAAGATAAAACAAACGCTGATATATAAGCTATGGTTAAGTTTTCTGAAATCGGTAAATACAAAAACTGTAATCCCAGATACATAAAGAAAGGAATCAAGAACAACCATATACTTTTAGAAATTTTCATTGTAAACTGCTCACCAAACTTATCTTGGTAAATTTTTTTCATCAAGATAAGTGCAAATATACCAAACAATATCCTAAAAAAAGAATCTATTACTACACCACACTCGGATATACCTGTCCTTATAAGAAAACACTCCAATAGTACAAAGAATACGAATAATCCTTGTCCATATAATATCCCATATAGAATAGGACATTTATCATAAATTTTTTTAATCATTTCTGCACCTCGTATTATAAAGTAGTAG
>DHMX01000033.1 GCA_002406015.1 Lachnospiraceae bacterium UBA4631 | reverse complement strand
TATTCCCGGACATCCCGATGCCCGACCAATACCGTTCCTTCGGATGCATCATACAGACGGCTAATCAGACTAACCAGACTGGTCTTTGCACTTCCGGTTCCTCCGATAATACCAATGGTTTCTCCTGCCTGAATATTCAGGTTAATATTTTTCAATACGAAATCCTTTGCATCCTTTTTATAACGGAAGCTGACATTTTGAAACTCTACGCTTCCATCCGGCACTTCCATCACAGGCTGCTTAGGATTCTGCAAATCACTTTCCTCTGCTATAACCTCTGCAATCCGTCTGCCGCTTGCCACACTCATACTAATCATGACAAATACCATAGAAAGCATCATCAGGCTCATTAAAATGTTCATGCAATACGTAAGCAGACTCATCAAATTACCGGTGGTAAGCGTATCCGATACAATCATATTGGCTCCCACCCAGCTAATCAGCAGAATACACGCATATATGGTAGTCATCATAACCGGCATATTAAACGCCAGAATACTTTCGGCTTTCACGAACATATTATAGACCTTCGCACTTGCCTGTGCGAATTTGTTCGTTTCATACTCCTCACGCACATATGCCTTTACCACACGAATCGCAGATACATTTTCCTGAACACTGGCATTCAGGTCATCATACTTCTGGAATACAAGGTTAAAATATTTATTTGCCTGCCAGATAATAATGCCTAAAATACAGCTTAGTATTATAACGGCTATCAGATAAATGCTTGCAACTCTTGCATTTACAATAAATGCTGCTGCCATGGCACAAACCAGACTTGCAGGAGCCCGCATTCCCATTCGCAAAAGCATCATATAGGAATTCTGCACATTGGTTACATCCGTTGTCATCCGGGTTACAAGTCCTGCCGTACTATATTTATCGATATTAGAAAATGAGAAGGTCTGGATGTTATCAAACATGGATTTTCTCAGGTTCTTAGCAAATCCGGCAGATGCATACGCACCATACTTGCCACCCATTAATCCAAAATACAGTCCCATTGCGGCTGCTACAATCATGAAGGCTCCTACCACACAGATATGATGTATGTCGCCACCCGGAACATTGACACCCTTATCGATAATCGATGCCATCAACAAAGGCACCAGCGTTTCCATAATTACCTCTCCGAGCATAAAACACGGGGTCAGAATGGATGCCTTCTTATATTCTTTAATCTGTTTCAGTAATGTTTTCAGCATCAAAACGCTCCTTTCCGCAGGTCATATCGCAGATTTCCGGCACTGCATCTGCCATACCGCTTTCTGCCAGCTTATTACTCATTTTCACTAAGATGCTTTGAAACAATTCTGCTTCCTCTATGGTTAATGCACTCAGCAATACCTGCTCCATTTCCAGCACCCGCTTATGAATACGCACCTCTAATTCCGCTCCCTTTGGGGTCAGTGTCAGTTTCTTTAACCGGGCATCCTGCGACACACTGCAACGAACCACCAGACCATTTTTTTCCATGCTCTGTATCGTCTGCGTCACCGTAGACCGCCGCAGGCAGAAAAAGTCTTCTACATCCTTCTGGTAGATATTCCGATGCTTTGACTCCTTTGCCAGAAAGTGTAAAATCCGGCTCTGTGAACCACTGATTCCCTCTGCCACCGCCGCCTGATGCAGATAGTGCTTAAGCTGGTTCGACAAAATAATTACCTTATTTCCCAAACAATATTTTTCATCCATCTGTATCTCCTTTCGATATATTCTTTCTTTAGTTTCATTTTCGCAAAACAAAATATAGTTCGATTCCAAACTGTTCGGTTGCAAACAATTCGGTTTCGAACTATATTCTAGCATTCCATTTTCATTTGTCAAGTTATTTTATTTGTTATTTGCTACATATTCATCCATATCTATAATTTCCTGATTCATTTCGTCCAATATCTTCTTCGTGTAGACTGCATGAATAATATTCTGTATGCCTCCAAGCAGCAATGACAAGCCCACAAATATCATAAACAGCTTACTAAACCCAAACGGATTAAATATCAGCAACCCGCCCATGATGATACTGAGGATGGCAAATATCAGCAAAACCCACCAGCCGGCAGTTTTCTGTTTCCGCACATCTATGGAAATCTTAATCTTTAATGCTCCTTCAATTAACGCATACACACCTACGATAATGGACATTAACGACATTAACCAGTCGGGATGTATGAAGCATACGATTCCGACCAGCAGACTTACGATACTAAGGATTAAATCCAGCACCGTAGTTTGCTTCTTCACGTAGCTAATGAGCTTTATCACTCCGATTAGTATAAATACAGCTCCCATAATCCAGCCTATCATCTTGACTGCCGTACCGGAAAATATCATAAGGACAATTCCTGCTACACAAAGGATTATTGAGGAACTAATCAGGTTACTTCTTGCCTGTTGAATTGGTTTATCCGGACTCATATTATCTACCTCCTGTTTTACCTTTCATTTCTTCCTGTTATAGCTATTATTTATTGAATCCCGGTGGTTCCGAATCCGCCTCGGTCGGCACCGGTTAATTCTTCTACCTCATCAAATATTACCTGTGGCTGATGCTTTTCAATCCGGAACTGACAAATACGGTCATTCACTTCAATTACTGTATCCCGCATTGCCAATGCCGGAAACCGATACCAGTCATTCGGTCCGCAGTAGGTTTCATCAATAATTCCCATCGAATTTGCCTGCAGGATACCGAAATTCTTAAAGGTACTGCTTCTCGGAACAATATGTGCTTCATAGCCCTTCGGCAGTTGAATCGCAACTCCCAGATGAATCAATCGAAATTCTCCTGCCTTCATCTCCACACGCTCTGCTGCTCGCAGGTCAATCCAATCGGATTTGCCATCTATATACTCCAACCGCATAATCGTGTCATTCAGATACTTAATCTTTAGTGTTACCTGTTCCATATCCTTCCTAACCTCCATAATATCATACGTTATCCTTGTTATATCCATTCATTTTAACATTGATTCTCCGCGTTGGCTAGAATTATTTCATTTCTTTCCCAAGCTAGGGGAATATGATATAATGAAGTGAAATCACTTGCTCGCAAAGGTGATTTTACGAAATGCATGGAGTGATGAAATCACGATATAATGAAGTGAAATCACTTGCTTGCAAAGGTGATTTCATGCGAAACAAGCGGCTGCAAAGCAGACATTTGTTTTTCTTGCACCGTTACTATAAAGAAGGGAGACCTTTATGATTACTATTAGCACCTGTATGATTGTTAAAAATGAAGAAGCCATTTTAGCCCGCTGTCTGGATTGTGTGCAAGCCTTTTCGGATGAAATCATTATTGTGGATACGGGCTCTACAGACCGCACAAAGGAGATTGCTTCTCTGTATACCAGTCACATCTATGATTTTGCGTGGATAAATGATTTTTCTGCTGCCAGAAATTATTCCTTTTCAAAAGCAACCATGGATTATATCTATATTGCCGATGCGGATGAGGTTATTGATGCCGAGAATATCCGCCAGATACAGGATTTGAAGCAGGTTCTGCTCCCTGAAATAGAGGTTGTCCAGATGTACTATACGAATCAGTTGGAGTACGGAACTACCTATAATTATGACAAGGAGTATCGTCCGAAGCTGGTGAAGCGGCTGCGGGAATTTTACTGGCAGGACCCGTTGCATGAAACTCTGCGAATGAATCCGGTTATTTATGACAGTGATATTGCTATTATTCACAAACCGCATGAAAATCACAGTGCGAGAGATTTTGCGAATTTGCAGTCCTTAATACAATCCGGAGCAAGCTTGTCTTCTAAATTAAACATTATGTATGCCAAAGAGCTTTTTATCTCCGGCACAGATAAGGATTTTCAAACGGCAGAAGCCTATTTTCGCAAGCTGTCTGCCACAACGCTTTCGGATGCTGAATTAAAAGCAGTGCAATGTGTACTTGTGAAGTGTGGGGTTATTAACAAAGACTTACATCTAATTCTGGGAGCGGCTCTTAAAAATGTTGCCGACGGAACCGGCTGCTCTGAGGTATGTACCTGTCTTGGCAATTATTATGAGGACTGTAAGGATTATCCGGAGGCAATCCTCTGGTACTATAATGCGGCTTATGAAACAGAGAGCGAGCTGTCACTTATCTATCATCAGACCTTACCGCTTGAGGGTCTGGTTCGCTGCTATCAAAAACTGGGAGATACGAATCAGGCTGACTATTACCAAGCCCAACTGCACCTCCCGTCTGAGTCAGAGGTCGAAGGCTGATGCCTTGACCTCTTTATTGTTTTCCCTTAAAGGTCATTTCCGGATTCTTAACAATTACCTTCGTTGCTTCTGCAACAGATTCTGTAATGAAAGCATTACCGCCTATTACCGTTCCCTTTCCGATAACCGTATCTCCGCCTAAAATGGTAGAGCCGGAATAAATGGTTACATTATCTTCAATGGTCGGATGTCTCTTTACCCCTGCCAACTGCTGTCCCATACGTGTAGACAACGCTCCCAGCGTTACACCCTGATACAGCTTCACATGATTACCGATATTGGTAGTTTCTCCAATTACCACTCCGGTTCCATGGTCGATAAAGAAATATTCGCCAATGGTTGCACCTGCATTAATATCAATTCCGGTCCGGCTATGTGCATACTCTGTCATGATTCTCGGAATATACGGCACCTGTTTTATATATAATTCGTGTGCTACCCGGTATACATAGATTGCAAACAAACCCGGATAGGACACTATAATATCCTCTTTGCTTTGAGCCGCAGGGTCTCCGTCAAAGCCTGCCTGCACATCCTTTAACAGCATTTGCTGGATATGCGGCAGCCGGCTGATAAAATACTGGCAAATCGTTTCTGCCTGCTGCTCTGCCAATTCCTGACTCAGACAGGTCGGTTCTGTCTTTTGTGCCTGCTGCTCTGCATCCAGTGCAACCGTATTCTTATATATCAGTGCTGTTACAATCTGCCCCTTTAATACTTCATAGATATGATTCAAATGAGAGCCTACAAAGTAATCTCCTACATAGGTTGCCAGATTTTCATCTCCGAAATATCCCGGAAACATGATGCGTCTTAATTCTTTTATCATTTGAATTATGGTATCCCTGCTTGGCAGATGTCTTCCATCCTTCGCCATCAGGACCTCATTGCTCTCATAATTATGTGTGATTTCGCTCACTGTATGCTGAATCTGTTGAATGGTAGTCTGATTCATTTTCATATAGTTATCCTGCCTCTTTTCTGTCTATTCTACTACCGGGCGGTTCATCATATAAAATGCAAAGGTTGCCCGGTCAACTAACTGGTTCTTGTCATCATATAGCAACGCCTCATACTGTGAAACGTGTACTCCCTGCCGAATTTCTCTTGCCTCACATATAATGTAATCGGTATGGATTGCCGGAAGAATATACTCCATGTCTCCGTTAATCGTCGATGCGTATGTGCCATAGGTACAGGCTGCCAGTCCCGCCGTAATATCTGCGAGCGAAAACAAACAACCGCCATGCACCGACCCATACGGATTCAGAACCTTATCTGTTACCTGAAGCTTTCCCTTTACATAGCCCCGCTCAATTTCCAGTATTTCTATCTGTAGTTCTCGTAAATACGCATTCTGCCGCATTTGTTCCCACAATGCCGCCTGTACTTCCTTAGAAATCGGTGGTTTTTTTATCTGTTCCTGCTGTTTCTTTTGTTCCTGCATAACTGTCTCCATCTTGTGTCATTGCACATTTCTCTATTTCCTATCTTTTTAATAGCGTTTGTATTGTAACACATTTGTCCGGATTTGAAAATATGTTCCGGATTCCGTCCTCCTGTGTATTAATAATATGTTTAAGAATCGGAACTAACTCCGGGCAGATTGGGAATTCTGAATTCCTCTTGACATTCATACCGGAAGTGTGTAAGCTGATTGCAATTTGAAGAATAATGGAAGTGATAGATAGTATGAGCGAACGAAATAAGGGAATTTTATTTATACTCATGGCGGCTTTTTTCTTTGCTCTCATGAGCCTGTTTGTAAAGCTTTCCGGAGATATTCCTTCTTTGCAAAAGGCATTTTTCCGAAATATTGTTGCACTCTTTTTTGCCGGCTTCATTTTGTGCAGGAATCACATTTCCCTAAAGGTTCCCAAGGGCTGTAAACGTTATCTGTTCTTACGTGCCTTTTGCGGAACCATCGGTCTTTTGTGCAATTTCTATGCGATTGACCATCTTGCGATTGCCGATGCTAATATGCTGAATAAAATGTCACCGTTTTTTGCAATCATCGCTTCCTATTTTATTTTGAAGGAAAAGATAGCACCGTATCAGGCAATCTGTGTTGTCGTTGCCTTTATCGGTGTGTTATTCATATTACGTCCGGGCTTTGGTTCCATGATAAGCTTTCCTGCCCTCATCGGATTAATCGGTGGAATCGGTGCCGGAACTGCGTATGCCATGGTTCGAGTTCTGGGAAACCGTAAGGTTCAGGGTCCGGTAATTGTATTTACATTTTCTCTGTTTTCAACACTGGTAACGTTGCCTTACCTAATCTTAAATTACACACCCATGAGCGGACAACAGTTCTTGTTCCTGATGCTTGCCGGCTTTGCTGCCTCAGGCGGACAGTTTTCCATTACAGCTGCCTATACCCATGCTCCGGCAAAGGATATTTCCATTTTCGATTATATGCAAATTGTATTTTCCTCCCTCATGGGTATTTTGGTACTGAATGAAATTCCGACACCGTTCAGCATTCTGGGTTATGTCATCATCATTGGTGCCTCGTTAGCAATGTTCCTGATTCGCCGGAAGAAAGAGGGCAGCATGGCATAGATGCTTATTTTCGCTTTTTGAAGGGCTGCAGCAATATCATCGATATGCCTGCACTGACAAGCATAATACTTATCCATACTCCAAGCTTACTATTGTCTGCTGTTTTCGGAGAAAATGTCGCAGTCGGATTTGACGGAGCGGCAGTTTCCGTCGGATTTGACGAAGTAGCAGTTTCCGTCGGATTTGACGAAGTTGTAGTCCCATTTTTCGCAATGGTGAATGTGTCTTCTCCATCTGTGCTTCCATCCGTATACTGAACAAGGAGTGTGTATTTTCCCGCAGGCAGTGTCTGCAAATACTCCGCTTTTAAGGTGATGATGGTACTGCCGACCTCAATATCATAGTATTTTTTATCCACAACCACACCGTTGATAACGATGTCTGCAAATTTCTTATGGTAGCCATTGACCGTAAAGGTCAAGCCGGTATTATTATCGTTTTCCATCCAATTGCTGCCATTGCCGTAAGTAACATCATAGGCAGTCAATGCCTTTAACATAGCATCCAGAGCAGTTTTGGTGCTTTCACCTGCCATTCGCTTTTCGTCAGCAGACAAAGCATCATAAGCATTCTTTGCAGCTTCGTAGGCATCCATGGCAGCCTTGTCATCCGGCTGAGTCTTGTCAGCGGCAGGCATTGCCTCCACTTTTTTCACAGCCTCTTCCGTATTTTCGATGCTTTCCAGTGCGGTTTTTATTGCATTTATGCTGTCAACAAGCTGCTTTTTCTGCTCATCTGTGTAAACACTGCTCTGATCGTTCAAAACCTTTTCCATGGCAGCAACCGCCGCCGCCAAATCACTCTTCATGCCAACAGACAGATTGGAAATCATTGGAATCGTCGTGCCGTTGGACAACTTGGTATTGCAGCCCTTGCAATAACTGTCACCGGTGTAGCCAGCCTTTTCGTCGGTAGCTTCTGTCATGCCTCGGATTTCTGCACCTCCCACATGATTACCGGAATTTAATACACCATAGCTCTCAGAACAGGTGGTACAAACCGCACTGTCCCTACAGGTAGCCGTACCGCCGGTGTGCTGAGCTTTTTCATCAATAGCCTCGCAACGGGAGCATTTCTTCCAATGCCAGTCGGCATCACTCTGCCATGTGTCATCGGTAAAATCATGTCCGAGAACATTACCATACAACTGGTCGCAGACTTCGCACATGGCTTTCTCTGTACAGGTTGCCGTACCGCCGATGTGGGTGGCTATATCGTTCTTTCCCTTGCAGATAGCACATTCGTGCCAATGGCTGGTCGTGTCCGTTTTCCATATGGTTCCCCAGTTGTGTTCACACACAACGAGAGTCGCGGTGCTACCACTGTTGTTGAGAATTACGCTGATAGGGGTGTTGCTGTTTTCATACTGAAATTTGTCAGGTTTGGCATATTCGGCATTGCCGGAAGCAATGCGAACATAACTGGAACTATCCGGTGTTACTTCCGTCGTTATACCGATTGGAGTAGTACCGGTCAATTCACCTACAATAGCAACGCTCTTGTACTTTGCCAAGTAGATGTTGTTCGCATCACTGTTCTTTTTGTTCCCTGTGATGCTGATACCTCCGGAAATTTTGAATGTACTACCGCTAAAATACACACCACCGCCATTGCCTGTTCCGGTGTTGTCTGTGATACTGCCGCCTTCAATAACAAGATTGCCTTTGTCTATGTAAATACCACCGCCGTCTCCTGTTGCGGTGTTTCTTGCGATTTCTCCCGAATCGGAGATGGTCAGAATATTATCACTCCAAGTGTTGGTGCAATACACACCACCGCCATTGCCGTTGGTTGCCTTGTTGTCTGTGATACTGGCATTGTCGGACAGAGTGAGCGGACCCTTTACATACACGCCGCCACCATTGACCGCAGTGTTATTGATGATGCTGAAACTGCCGGATATAGGAAGTCTGCTGTTCAGCCATATACCGCCGCCGTTTCCATCCGCTGTGTTGCCGCTGATTGTGCCGCCGTATAACCTCGCAGCACCTCCCCATGCACTCACACCGCCACCGGAACCAGCCGATGTGTTGTTGCTAATCTCACCGCCGTACATAATAAAGGCACCGCTGCTTTGTGCACATACAGCACCGCCGCCATAGTTGCTTGCTACATCAACATGGTTATCGGTAATTTTGCCACCATACATGGTAAAGGTACCGTTTTGTATTTCCACACCGCCACCGTCAGCCCCATAGCCGGAAGTGCCTACATGATTACCGCTGATTGTGCCGCCGTACATAGTAAAAGCAGCCTTGGAGCCGGCACCGACCCGCACGCCCCTTCCATGCATACCGGACAAGTGAGTGATTGTACCGGTGTCATTTTTACAATCGCACAATACGAATCGTGCTTCATCATAGACAGTGATGACCGCATCAAAAGCACTCGTCCCATCATCGGTACTTGTGATGCTGTATCCGTTCAGACAAAGATAGAGCGTTTTTCCGCTGGTGATTTCGAGCATATCTGACGGTGTTGCGTTACCGGTCAGATAGACATAGGCGGTGTTGTTGTCACCATAGTCAATATCCGTCGTTCCATCCCACGCCGTCCATACAACATCTGCACATTCACCCACATGGTCACCAATATCTGTATGCGTTGCACCGCAGATTGGGTGCGTATGTGTACCATCGTCTGCCACTACATTTACGCTTGTTACGCACAATACGGCACACACAAGCACTGCTGCTCCCAATAGTCCTCTCCAAATTTTCATGATTCCTTCACTCCTTTTTCCGGTGTTTCTCACTATTTTTGTCCACTCATGAACTTGACAGCAAGGCGGATTTTCTTATAATAGCATTATACATCGTTCATCTATGAACGAAGCAAGGGGATGAAGTAAAAAATATGGAAACGAATACAAAAAAGCTATTTCAGATTACCGAGGCAGCTCACGCCTGCGGTCTTTCCCGCAGTACGCTGATGCGAATGGAAGAAAAAGGTCTGCTTACACCTGCCTATATTGCAGCCAAGAGTGGGCGGAGGTACTATGATAACCACGATGTGGCACGCATTTTACAAATTGAAAAATTCAAGAGTATGGGGCTAAGCACAGAGCAGATTGCAGACTATTTTGCTCATGGTGGTGAGATAACGACACTGTTGTCCGCATTAGAGAGCCGCCTACTTGACCTTCAACGCAGTGTAGAAGAGCTGCAGCTCCGGACGGTGGATGGGTCAAGCATCTCTGTGCAGATTATGCGGCTGCCCGCTGTGACCTGCCGGATGCGGCAGTGTATGGGGCGTACGGTTGCGGATAAGTACGCCGATATGTATGATTTTTACAGTGAATGTGTGCGTCAGGGCTGTGTTCTCTCCGAAGAACCGCTGTTTACCATTTCAGACCGGCAGGATTATTTGGAGGGTTACATCAGCAATGAACCATATCCTTATGTTGTCTGTGTTCCCGTACAACCAGAAAACGCACCTGAGGATACAGTGGTATTACCGGAATGTCGTGTATTATCGGTGCTGTACTGCGGTGATTATTCCGGCATAGATGAGGCATGGCTGACACTGGGACGAGAAACAAAAACACGTGGCTTAACACCCACAGGTGCTCCACGTGTTCTTGGTATCGTTGCTCCATATACAGGCCGCGAAATTGAAACCCAGCGGTACTGCTCAAGACTTGTCTTACCAGTGAAGGAGTAAAGTCTTATCTACAGAGCTTATAAGTCTTAATTTGATATTCTACCGTTCTTCCCGGAAATACGGTACACCTAAGCTTGCCGGCGGCTGATTTTCCAGCTTATTTCTCCGACTGCTTAATACTAATACAATAATTGTCAGCACATACGGTGACATTTTTACTAATTCCTGTGTTGCACGCGTCAGTCCCGGAATGTAGATGCTTAATATATACAAGCCACCAAACAGAATGGAGCCGATGATTGCCTTTGACGGACTCCACAATGCAAGAATAACAAGTGCAATTGCCAGCCAGCCTCTGTCACCAAAGCCGTTATTGGACCATGTACCGCCAAAGTATTCCATAACGTAATATAAGCCGCCCAGTCCTGCTATCATGGCACCGATAACGGTAGCTACATATTTATATTTGGAAACGGAAATACCGGCTGCATCCGCAGTTGCCGGACTCTCTCCGACTGCCCGCAGGTTCAGTCCTACCTTTGTCTTCTTTAGGACATATGCCAGAACAAGCGAAACTATAATTGCAACGTATGTCAGAAAACCATATGAAAACAATAACGGTCCGATAAACGGAATCTCTGACAAGCCCGGTATCTGCTTCTGGAATACGCTTGCGGTTGTCATAACGGAAATCTGTCCAACACCACCTGCCAGCTTTGAAATAGAACCTCCGAAGAAGTTACCGAAGCCGATACCAAATGTGGTCAGTGCAAGACCGACTACATTCTGATTTGCCCGGAGTGTAATGGTGAGGAAGCTGTAAATCAGTCCGCCAATTGCTGCTGCCAGCAAGGCACATATAATCGAAATCAAAGCTCCGATTACACCATTTGGGGATGCTGTATGGCTCTCATAGAAAAATGCACCCATCAAGCCGGAAATACCGCCCATATACATGATTCCGGGGATTCCCAGATTCAGGTTGCCGGATTTCTCTGTTACGATTTCACCGGACGCACCGAATAAAATTGCAATTCCCTGTCCGATTGCTTTTTGAATAAAGGTCATTATAATTGCCATTTTACTCAGCCTCCTTTCCCTTTTTCCGGAGCTTAATCTGATACCGGATGAAAAACTCACAACCAATTAAGAAGAATAATATAATTCCGGTAATAATATCGGATGCATTTTCATTCAATCCGAACTGGGTTGCTATCTGAATGGAACCCTGCTGCATAAATACCAGCAGCAAGGAAACTGCTAACATTGCGATTGGATTGAAATTCGACATCCATGCAATAATAATGGCTGTAAATCCTCTGCCGCCCGCCGTACTGGTTGATATGGTATGGCTGGCACCGCTTACGATTACCGCTCCGGCAAGTCCGCAGATTGCTCCTGAAAGCATAACGGTTCGTATAATTACCTTCTTTACATTAATACCTGCGTAGTTTGCGGTATCCTGACTGGCTCCCACTACGGAAAGCTCAAAGCCATGCTTGGAATATCTCATATACAAATCAATTCCTATGGTAACAACCGCAACTAATACGATGTTTAAGAAATAATCTGTACCCAGTATTTTCGGAAACCATCCTGCCTTGCTGGAGGCATTTATAATTCCTACAGTGTTGGAGCCGCTCGGATTCTCCCAGAATACAATCAGGAAGGTGATTAACTGCATTGCCACGTAATTGAGCATCAATGTTACCAAGGTTTCGTTGGTATTGTATTTTGCTTTGAAAACAGCCGGTATCAATCCCCAGATTAAGCCTGCTGCCGCACTGGCAATCAGAATACAGATAAGCAGGACTCCATTTGGCACTTTATCACCCAGATATATCATAAGTGCTGCGGATGCCGCACCGCCCATCAATATCTGTCCTTCTGCTCCGATGTTCCAAAACTTCATCCGGAATGCCGGGGTCAGTCCGACTGCTACCAATAATAAAATTGCGGTTTCCCGGATTGTCACCCAGATTCTCCGACTGCTTCCGACTGCACCATCAATAATTCCAAGGTATACCTGAATCGGATTTTGTCCGGTAACTGCGATAATCACAAATGAGCAGAGAAGCAAGGCTAAGGCAATTGCAATCAGGCGAAAGCCCAAGGCTTTTCCTCTGGACATATTATCTCGCTTTTTCATTCGCAGAAATGGTTCTTTTGATGCATTTTTTACTTCTTTACTCATAATATTCCGTATCCTTTCTGCTTCCGGACATATAAAGTCCAAGCTCATCCTTTGTGACCGCTCTGGCATCCACGATACCGCTGACTTCTCCCGCATGCATAATTAAAATCCGGTCACACAATTCCAACAGTACATCTAAGTCTTCTATTACGCATATAACTGCTACGTTATTTTTCTTCTGTTCATTTAACAGATTATATATGGCATAGGATGAATTAATATCCAATCCACGAACCGGATAGGATACTACCAGTACCTCCGGATGCTCGGCTATCTCACGTCCTACCAGCACCTTCTGCACATTACCGCCTGACAAACGGCTGACCGGTGTATGTACGCTTGGTGTTACAACGTCCAAATCCTTGACTATCTTCTCTGCCAGTTCCTTCGGTGCCTTACGGTCAGCTACTACACCTTTGCCCTTGTTATAGCTTCGAAGCAGCATATTATCAATCAAATCCATGGAGCCTACAAGTCCCATACCCAGACGGTCCTCCGGAACAAATGCAAATGCAAGCTTCACGTTCTGTCTTCTTCTGGTTTCTACATCCATATTGGAAATGACGGTTTCTTTTCCTGTGGCATCACAGTAGGTAATGGCTCCGCCGGATACATCCTGAAGTCCGGCAATTGCCTCTAACAATTCCTTCTGTCCGCTTCCCGAAACACCTGCAATTCCCAGAATCTCACCGCTCTTTGCATGGAAGTTTACATGCTTTACAACTTCTATGCCTTCCCGATTAATTACCGAAACATCGGATACGGTAAGCTTTTCCTTCGGGTTTTCCGGCTCATCCCGCTCTATATTTAAATCCACCTTCTGACCGACCATCATTTCTGTCAGGGATTCCACAGTAGCATCCTTGGTTGCTACGGTTCCTATATCTTTTCCCTTTCTTAATACCGCTACCCGGTCTGAAATATCTAATACCTCATTTAACTTATGTGTAATGATAATAATGGACTTTCCTGCCTTCTTCATGTTACGCAGAATCACAAACAGCTTTTCCGTTTCCTGCGGGGTCAGTACAGCGGTTGGCTCGTCCAATATTAAAATATCCGCTCCCCGATATAATACCTTGATAATCTCTACTGTCTGCTTCTGCGAAACGGTCATATCATATATCTTTTTTTCCGGTTCTAAATCAAATCCGTATTTTGAAGCTAATTCCTTCATTTCCTGATTTTTCTCGGCAAGGTTCATTCTTCCCTCCTGTTTGAGACCCAGAATGATGTTTTCGGTTGCCGTAAAAATCGGAATCAATTTAAAATGCTGATGAATCATTCCGATTCCTAATTCAAAGGAATCTCTAGGAGAACGAATCGTTACTGGTTTACCATTTACCAGAATCTGTCCTGCATCTGGAAAATAAATACCGGAGAGCATATTCATCAAGGTGGTTTTACCACTGCCGTTCTCTCCTAAGATTGCTAATATTTCGCCTTTTTTCAAGGTTAAGTTCACGTTATCGTTTGCTACCACCTGACCAAAGGTTTTGGTTACGCCTTTTAATTCTATTGCATAATCTTCCACGAACTGTCCTCCTACTTCCTGTACTGCTTTATTACTTCCGTTTCTATTATAATAGCTGTTACTGTTCGGTTGTCAAATGCCGTCATGCAGGCATTTTCATCGTCACCATAACAAAATATACGGAGCCATTTGCACAGCTCCGTATAAAGTTCTACCGGTTCTTGCCGGTCCGATTATTCTGTAATTGATGTAATACCATCAATGATAATTGCAAAGGAAGGTGCTGAAGCCAACTCTGATTCATGGAAGTATCCGTCTGATACATAATCCGCATAATCAGCATACTCGCCGCCTTCTGCAATTGCATCCTCTAAGGACTTGCCATCTACTGTAAATGTAGAAGTATCAAATACATGAGTAGAACCATCAATAATTGCTGCTTCTACTTCTTTTACCTTTTCCTCTGTACCTTCTGCAATTACATTCTCATTCAGCTCGGTAAGCTTATCTGCACCGTCTGCAAAACCATGGCACCAGTCGGTATCAATTGCCTCACCGTTCATGGCACACTCGGTTGCATATGTATAATAAACAGACCAGTCAATGGATGCTGAAGTCAATGCTGTATTCGGTGCTACCGAAATCATAGATACATTATATCCTACGCAAGGAACACCTGCTGCCTCACAAGCAGAAGGAGCACCGGTTGTATCTGCATGCTGGCTGATTAATACACAACCATCTGCAATCAGGGCATTTGCAACCTCTGCCTCAGCAGACATATCTGCCCAGCTATTTGTATACTTAACTTCCATGGTTGCAGAAGGGCATACACTTCTGACACCCAAATAGAAGGATGTAAAGCCGGAAATAACCTCTGCGTATGGATACGCACCTACATAACCAACCTTGCATTCATCCTCTGTAATATCACCGTTTGTTATCATTTCATTTAACTTCAAGCCTGCAACAACACCGGATACATAACGTGATTCATAAATAGCTGTAAAATAGTTATGCATATTCGGTAAGCCTGAGCTTGCTGCCTGATAACCGGTTGCATGACAAAACTCTACATCCGGATAATCGGTTGCTGCCTGAATAATGTATGACTCATGACCAAAGCTATTTGCAAAAATGATGTCACATCCCTGCTCTGCCAAGTCTGCTGCTGCATCATATGCAGATTCATCCTCTGGAATGTTGGTCTTTTCAATTACCTGACTGGCATCCAGACCAAGATTCTCCATCATTCCGTCAATACCTTCCATGTGTGCTGCGGTATAGCCTTCATTTTCATCACCGATGTAAATGACACCAACTTTGAAATCATCAGCAGCACCTGCGGAAGCACCACCATTTGAACTTTCACCGGTTGAATCTCCACTACCTGTAGCTCCACAACCTGCCATCATGCTTACTAACATAGCGGCTGTCAATACGACACCTAAGATTTTCTTTTTCATTTTTTTCCTCCTCAACTCAAAAAGAAGCTGGTAAATCTATCGATTTCCAACCTCCTCGTTGTTTCAAACCGCACTTTGATACTATGTCATCTGTCATTATTTGTCAACAACTTTTTTGACAGAAAGTTTATTTTTTCTTCATATTTAGTTAGAATCCAACAACTGCTTTAACAGTTGTTCCCTATGATTTATATATAATTCCGTAACCCGATAGCTCTCGGTTTCTTCATATTCACACGTATGGACTCTGCCCTCATCAAAGGTTAGTATTTCTGCTCCGGGCAGACCCAGAAGAATCGGAGAATGTGTAACAATTATAAATTGTGATTCTTGCTTTGCACAGCGGTTAAGCTCCATCAGAAGTGTAAGCTGACGCTGTGGCGACAGTGCTGCCTCCGGCTCGTCTAACAGGTACAGTCCATTTTGCCTAAACTGCGTCTGTGCAATGGTAAGAAAGCTTTCTCCATGTGAGCGTTTGTGCAATTCCTCGGATGGCACCGGAGTATCTCTGGTATATTCCTCTTCCTGCGTTGCTACGTTATAAAAGCTTTCTGCCCGAAGAAAATATCCCCATCCAACCGAGCGGACTCCTTTCACTAACCGAATCGCATTGCATAGCTCGGAATGGGAATCATAGGTAGAAAACCGGTAATTTTTCGTTCCGCCCTCCGGGTTAAAGCCTGCTGCCACCGCAATTGCTTCCAGAAGTGTTGATTTTCCGCTGCCATTTTCTCCCACAAAAAAGGTGACGGGCTTTCGCAGCTCCAGATAGTCCACTCCTTTAAGGGCTTCTATGTCTCTTATATAGCTGTCGGTATCTATCTTGTTCCAGTCAAGTGATATTCCCTGAATAAACAGATTACTCATGACTCTGCGTTCCCTTCGTCCTTTTCTTTTTGTTTTCTTTTGAACCTTCCTTTGAATGTTCCTTCTAATTTCGTAACTATTATATAGCCCAACCAGCCTGCCAATATTCCGACTCCGATTCCTCCAAGAATATCGGTCGGATAATGAACATACAGATAAAGTCTTGAAAACGCTATTAAAACAGCGAGTATCAATGCAAACTTCCACAGCTTCTTCTCTCCGGCAAACATCAATGCTGCAACAGCGGCAAAGGAGACTGCGGTATGTCCGGACGGAAAGGAAAAATCCTTCGGTCTTGTAATCAGCAGTTCAATGGTTGCATTAATATCAAATGGGCGGATTCGGGCAAAGAGATTCTTTAAAATGCCGTTACACAAGATAGCATCTATGATAATTGCCACCAATACAATTACGCCGCTTTTCCTTGTCTTCGGTATCGCAACCAGTACGATTCCCAACAGAAGCCAGAACAGTCCTGCATTGCCCAGTGTCGTGATACCTACCATGATAGTGTCCAGCACCGGACTATGAAGGGTCTGAAACCAATCTAATATATGGATTTCAAATTCTGCCATTGTACTCTCCTTCTTTTAACTCCATGCCTTCTTCTAATTGATTCCGGGTGAGCCATTCATCTTCTACTTCCAGTTGCCGCACTTGACCGGTCTCATTTTCAAGCTCTAAAAGGCATTTTAGTTTCTCTCCGGGCATCCGTTCTTCACATCCGTAATCTGCCTCGTATATATGTTTAATTTTCCACATTCTGTATTGCCCTTTCTATTAGCTGCTTCAAGGACGCTTCAAACCGTTTATCGTCTTCTTCGGTTCGTTTTGCCGGTCCTTTTATATGGTGCTTTCCTTTTCCCATACGTGCTTTCTTTGCCATATGCCGTTCCATCAGCATTTGGTCGATATTGTCATTGGTATACCATCTGCCGCTTTGATGAATGGCATAGGCTCCTTTACTGAGTGCCATGGCTGCCACTCCATAGTCTTGTGATACCACAATATCGCCCTTATGGCAACTGTTAACGAGGGCGTAATCTACGGCATCCGCTCCTGCTCCTATTATTTTGACTTCGGAATAGTCGGAATACAGGACATGGTTTGTATCACACAGCAGTGTGCATGGGATTTGGTATTGTTTTGCTGTTTTTTCTACGATGCTTACTACCGGGCAGGCATCTGCGTCTACGAGGATGTGCATGGGAGGGTCTCCTTTTTAGTTATTGTAACATACTATATATGCAATGGTTTCTTATAGGTACAGCCAGTTTTCATGTACTTCGTACATCCCCAAAAAGTTCCGTATGGTCCCTTTCTTTTTTGCATAGGTGCACCACATTTCAGACATACATTTGAGCCTTTTTTTATCTCATCTGAATATTGTTCCAACAGCTCCTGTGCAAAAACAGAAAAATTATTTTCTAATGTAATAATCCACACACGCCTCTTTGCTCTTGTTAGTGCCACATAAAAAAGCCTTCTCTCTTCAGCAAAATCATAACTATCTTGTTTTCCCAACAACCATTCAACCAACGGTGCGTTTTGAATTTTGCTTGGAAATCCCATTCCTGTATCTTTATTATTTATAATAAACACATAATCTGCCTGCAATCCTTTAGAACGATGTGCTGTATAAAACTTCATTTTTAAATCTTCTCTTCCTGATAAAATAATAACTATATTTTCGTTTGTTTTATCATATTTCATTTGCAATCTGCTGTCCATCAACATGTCAATATCATGTTTATATCTTCCAATAAAATAAATTGTACTATTCTCCGGCAATTCCTCTATGACATCTATCATGGTTCTAACCGCATAAGTTTCCTGGTGCTCTCGTATTTCACTAAGCACATATTCTTCTGTAATATTACTCTTAGAAATCATATGCTTTCTTAATTGGTTAGGATTCCTCATAATAAATGTACTCGAAATATCCACTAACTTTTGCGGGAAACGATATGTAGTTTCAATTTTGCTTATATCTGTATTTCCCCAATGTTTATAAAAGTTAAGAATATATCCTATGTTACTTCCGTTAAATCTATAGATACTTTGCCAGTCATCACCAACGCAAAACAGTTTATAGTTTTTATCGTGTCTCATAGACTTCAACAAATAATATTGTCCACTAGATAAATCCTGATACTCATCTACAATTACATATTTATATTTATGATGGTATTTTCCTGCACCTATAGTATCTGTTGCTAAATTCAACATATCTGCAAAATCTATCATCTTTTGTTCCCGTAAATATTTATCATATGCTTCCATTATTGGCACTGTTAAATTTATCAATGACCGTTGCTGTGCCATCTGGTAATTAGATATTTTAATTAAATCTATCGCTGCCATTCGTTGTCCTTTTGCTAAAAGAATAACGGTCTGCATAACTTTAGCCAATTCCCCTAAAAACTTATTTCTTTCTTCGGATAAATGCTGAAACACTTCCTCTATTTGAAGTTCTATCATCAAAATATCATATTTTAATAATTCCTGCTTTAATTTGTCCTGTAAGTTTCCATCCATATAATCATAAGCATAACATTCAATTAAAGTAGTATTGTACTGTCTATGTATCTTTCTTTTCCATTCAATCCCCTCGCAATATATCTGACTAGCTGTTTTTCCATTCTTTCCCCGAAAATATGATGGCACCTCTTTTTTCTTATTGATTCCATAATATTCAATATATATATTATACTCTGGCAAATAAAAATCCGGTTGATACTGATCAAACTTTTCCGTTCTAGTATCGTATGGATATACCTTCTCATATAAATATTTAATGCTATGCTGCGTCAAAAAATTAGCTATTACCATTTCACCATAACTTTTAACTTTTTCTCCTAAAATTGTTGTTGGCGGATTAATTTTAAGATATTCTTGATATGCATTTTGATTTTTAAATTCAAACTCCGATTTTATTGGAATACGATTAAAAAAAATATAATTTGATATTTCATTTACATATTCCGGTATTTGCATATATTCTTTCAATTTCTTCTTTATAAACTCTGACATATTTGCACTATAAATAATAGGTGCTACCCCATTTGTTTGTCTTAGAATTTCTAACCCTAAACTATGAAATGTTGACACATGTATTTTTTTCTTCGTTTGGGCATATAATCTTTCCTCCATTTCTTGGGCTGCTGCTTTTGTAAAGGAAAGTACACAAATCTCATCTTCTCTGCACATTTCTTTCGCCAAAATATACTTTACCTTTCCTATGATTGTAGTTGTCTTTCCAGTTCCTGCACCTGCTACTACCAGTTGATTATCTGGATGTTTTACAATAGCCTCCATTTGCTGCCTATCCAGCAAACTACCTTCTATGTTTGGAATAATTTTATATGCTTCTGTAATAGCTATATCCATATACCTTTTATTATGGTCTTTGATAATCATAATTAATTCATCTAATTCTTTTTGACAATCTATATATTTTTCATTACATTCTTTCTGAATATCAATTAATCCATATAACCAACTTTTTATTCCTTTAACAGGATTCGATATTTTTTGTTTAATCTCCCAACATCTCCTAGCCCATTCTTTCCTTTTTTCTTGATAATCAAACTCGTATAAATAATCATTCTGCGTTAAATACCTGTCTATCTCCTGTTTCAGCATTTCTATTAATTTAATATTCTCTTTTACTGACAATTTAGCTGCTTTTTTGTTTTTCACGTAATTATTATATAATTTTTTCAATAACATATTATATCCCCTGTTTATCTACCGAATTTTCTAAAAATCCATCTCTACTATCTATCCTATTTTAATGAATTATAGAGAAATAGTTTATTAATATTTCTTTTATGTGATTGTAACGTCTTGCATATGAATTTTCTACACGAATCAATTGCAAGTTATGTTCTTTACATATTTCATTTTTATTTTTATCTCGCTGTTGCACATCTAAATCATCAAAATGTTCTTTACCATCTAATTCTATTGCAAGTACCGGAATTTCCTGCCTACCTATTTTTTCATACACCACAAAATCAAACCTTCCGCTATAAAATAAATCATTATAGCTTTCATTATTCTGAAACACATGTGAAATTCCTACTTCCTTCTTTACAGTATAACGACTTTGTGATAGCCAAATATTTTCTAATGCATGATTAAGATTTTCTAAAAATGCTTCTTCTGTTGCCGTACTGAATGGTTTCACTCCCAATGCCCTTGAATTTGCTGCTTTTTGAGACACTGTGGATTTTCCATTTGTTTTTATATATTGTATTAATTCATATAAATCATCATCCCTGTCATTTGTTTTATGCAACTGTTCTATACTCTCACTGTTTGTCAATAAAATTAATTTTTCCTTCGCCCTTGACGTGGCAACATTTATTAACTCTTTATTACTTTTTAACCAGTTATATGTTCCTGCATATGTCTTTGGAGTAATAGCGGTAGAAAACAAAATTATATCTTTTTCATCTCCTTGAAATTCATGTACCGTTCCACAAGCAACATCCTTTATTTTTTCCTGTTTCAATCTTTCCTGAATCATATTTTTTTGATTCACAAAAGGTGTAATTATTCCTATTTTTTTGTCTTTATTCATGTGAATATATTCAATAATCGTATTCACTTCCGCTGTAGAAGTATTTTTTTGATTTATTGATGAGGCTTTCACGTTTACAAAAATCAGTGGATGCTCTTCCTGACTTTCAGTCTTTATCTGTAACATGTTGTTATAATATTTTTTATTGTTAAATTCAACAATTTTTTTATTACAACGATAATGATAATGCAAAAGAATTTCATCGCTTACAGCATCACAGGCTAAATACGTCTTATAAATTGAATTTTTTCGATAATCATATTCGTCTTGAATAAAATACTTTCTTCGTAATTTTTGATTTGTTAAATCATCTAATAAAATAACCGGATTTAACTGTTGCGGATCTCCTACTAACATTAATTGTTCTCCTCGAACAATTGGTACTAATGCGATAGCAGTATTACATTGACTTGCTTCATCCATAATTGTCATATTAAACATCGGTTCTGCTTGTCCCAATTTATGTGCAGATATACAAGTAGTTACAATAATCGGAAATATCTTTTGTAATTTTTTTACATTTGATGTTTTACTTAAATACTTACGAAATGCCTCTAGTTTTTTCTCCTCATTTTTTTCCATTACAATTTCCAGCAAATCCTTATTCTTACCCTCATCCAATTTTTTTATATAACGTGCAGATGTAAAATATAAGTATTTTTTTAGCTGTTCCATATCATTATCTATTAAGGCTATTGCTTTTTCATTTGTAATATCCCCTTTGTTATTAATTTCATCATTTATCTGCTTCATTTGACGTTCATATAAATCAACCTGAAACGGAAGCATTTGAGCAGACAATCCACGCTTTTCTTCATCTTCCAGTAAACATTTAATAGTTTCTTTTCGTTCTTTTAAATCCAAAAGTGTTTCATATTGTTTTAACATATCAGACAATTGCTTGGCTTGGTTAATTCTATCATCTTTATTTCTATCTAATGTTCCGGTAAAAACCTGTATTTTCTTTACTTGATTGTACAACTCAAGTATACCATTTAATGCTTTTATCATCTTTTTTCTATTTCCCAAATTCAAAATAGGAAACGGTATCTTTTTTCCTTTATATTCCATTTGAGATAATTTTTCATATACACCATCAAGCGGATGGTTATTATATGAAACAAATAATACATTACGATCATTAAAAAAGGCTGTCATAATTGTATTAATAATTGTACTTGTTTTTCCGGTTCCAGGCGGTCCTTGTATGTAAGCAACTGGATACTTCATTGCATTATTAATAGCTAATAATTGATCTAAATTAATATTATTATCAACTAAAGTAATTGGATAAGTTTTTCTTCTCTCTGGACGTTTTACCAAGTCACCAAAAAAAGCCTTTAATGGTACAGTTGCTTGTTCACTATTATAAATATCTATAACTGACTGATATTCTTTGTGTAAATCTAATATAATATCCATTCCCAGACCAATTACATATGGCATATCATCAACACCTAGAATCTGGGGATTATTTTTTGTAATGCAATCCTTTATTTTTTCCTGATTTTTTTCAAATTCCGTTAACAGCTCATACTCCTCGGCATCAAGAAATTTTTGAATTTCTTGCTTATTACCATCTATTGTATATTGTGTACAAATTGTAATTTCATCTGCCGGACGCATAGTTCTCTGCTTAACATCTAATTCTAACTTTCGATAAGCCAAAACATAAAGTCCTTTTGAAGTATGGATACTCAATTCATTCATTGCCAATTGTTGAATGTGTAAGGAACCATCTTTTTTATTTTTATTATCATATGAATATTGAAAGTACTTTACTATCTCTTGAAACTGCTCCTGATTCAATACATACTCGCCATTTTTAATACTATCTCTGTCAATAAAATGAATCAGTTTAAAATCTGAATAATAGGGAATTGTGTCCATTCGATTACACATTTCTAGATAATTTAATATTTTAAGATTCGGTATATTTCTAAACCATTTTCTATATTTATTTGGATTTAAATAAATATCTTTAATTAATGTCTGATTTACGGGGCAATATGACCCCTCAATAATTTTAGATGAACAAATAGAATCAACATAAATACAATCTAATCGAGTAGTCGTATATTTCGCCAAATGAAGCCCTTCCACAGACAATGTTCCCTTGGCAACATTAATATTATGTATCCCAATCCAATATTTTGTAATATTTTCTTCTTTGTTTCTATATTCAATGCTTATCCATTTACCCTCATGAATTGCCCTAAATATGTCTCTGCGTACGCTATTCATATAATCCCTCTTATTCATCGCTTAGTTGTGATAGATATAGTTTAGCATACAATGAGAAAACTTCAACTTCTATTTTCAAGCTCAGTCTTAACTAATTATTTCATACTGCATCCATTCATACTTTAACCGGCTTCCTTCCCTAATATCTACCGGAAGCAATGCCCTCGCCACCAGCTTCACATCATCGGTCTCAATATCTGTCCGCTTCAAATTTGCATAATCTCCATCTAATGATATTACCTCATAAAACCATGTTTCCATTAAACTATCCCTTCCCGTATATATTAAATTTAACCATATGCAGCACTATCAATAATCACTTATCTCATATGCTGTATATTCATAGTCAAAATGATAGCCCAGTTTCTCAGCCAGTGCAACCGACCACACATTCTGTGCATCCCAGCTCGGATATAAGCCTCTGTCAAGACATTCTATAATCAGTCTTGCTCCGCAGGCAGTTGCCAAGCCTCGTCTGCGATATTCCGGACTGGTATCTATTTCTATCTCTATGCCGCCTTTATATACGCTATAGGAGGACGCACCTGCTACAGGAATGTCTCCTTTCAGTGCCACTACTCCAAGCCCCAGCTTCTTATATTCATCATAATTATTAAACAGGGATATAAAGTCCCTGCTCCAGTCATATTTCCGGCAATCATTAAATATCCACTCGTCTATCATTTGAAGCCGAAATTCTTTATCTAAATTTTCCACCAGCTTTCTAAGAACCACTCTGTCAAATACATCCGGTTCTTTCCGCATGGCATAGCGGCTGACTCTTTTTGCCCGCTTGCCATACACAGACTCTATTACCGGAAACCAATCCTGCGTCTTGGCTGTCATTATCATAAATGATTGCGTACTCCACTGTGGCTTATAGGAAATCAATTCTTCATTTGGTTCTCCGGCAAAGAAACAAAAATCTCCAAGCATTGCCATTGCAGAGCTTGGTTTTTCGTTGTTTTCTGCATACAGATGCCCCATCACGCCCTGCACACAGGACCAAATCATTGTCTCCTGCCAGCCTTCAAACAGTTTTTTTATTTCTTCCGTTCCGTTACTTTCATATACCATGTATAATCAATTCCATTTCATCCTTCATACTTACAAATCCGTATTTTTCGTATAATGGTCGCCCCATATCGGTTGCCTCCAGAGCAATTTGGGAGATTCCCTGTTTCCTTGCCTCTTTTACCAGCAAATCCAATGTACGATATGCAATTCCCTGTCTGCGGTATTCCGGGTCTGTATACATATTCATGATGTAAGCCTTCCTGCCGCTCGGATTGTGATATGTTGGCATGACCTGATAAAAGCTCACGCCGCCAGCTCCGATAAATCTGTCCTTATCATACACCAGATACGCAATATGCTCACCGGACGCCAATGCCTTTTCATAATATGCATAGGACTCCTGTTCAACCTCTGCCATAGGTACATCCGCCGATAATTTATTTGCCGCACATAAAACTACGATTCTTGTCCGAACCAATTCCGCTATGTCTGCTATGGTTGCTCTTTTGTAATTAAATCCCTGTTCCATTTTTATCCCTCTATTATATTGATTCCGTCAACTAACTAATAGCTGAATTTCGCAGCTCTGTCATTTTGATATATACGGATTATCTTTTACGATAAACCTCCACAAGTAATCCTTGGCTTCTTCGGCATAATCTATATTAATCCGCTTTGTTCTTAAAATCTGTTCCTTGGGTATCGTGATTCCTTCCTCTAAATATAACATTTCTCCGCACAAATCGTCACCATAATTATTTCTGGTTATCCCCATTGCCTGACTTAACTTTCCGGGACCATTGCATAATAACTTGATATTGTCCGTTTTTCTTCTCTTTTTCATGAGTTCAATACCCTCCAGCGGTTCTAACGCCCTGAGAAGCAGAACCTCCGGTATATCTGCATGATTTGTAACAATATTCATACAGGTATGCATACCGTATATCAAAAAAATGTATGCATACCCGCCTTCTCCGTATTGAATCCTTGTACGTTCCGAATGTGAATTTCTATAGGAATGAGCTGCCTTATCCTTCGCTCCCATATAGGCTTCCACTTCTACAATTCTTCCTTTGGTAATTCCCTCTGTTGTGACATGAACCAAGGTTTTTCCCAGTATTTCCGGTGCTACTTCCAATGCATCCCGATTGTAAAAATCCCGACTGATTTTCATACTTAACTCCCTCTTGATTTTAACCGGCTTTCTTCTACTTGCTATATCATTACCTAATTAATAGGTGCTTGTTTCCAATTCATAATTTCTGCTTTTATCTTTTCATCAAGGTCTAACCGCATAGCTTTACATTCGGCAGGATATTTTTTTGCCGCCGTAAAGCACATTTTTACCAGCATATCTGCTCCTATTGGCAACATTTTTTTAATTACACTTTCCGGGAAAACATAATGTGTTCCATGCTCATAAAGATAAATTGCATAGTCGCATGTGTGTGGTCTGCTCTTAAGCCGTTCATCCATCCGCCGAATATATTTTGCGGTATCCCACAGCACATCATCTTCCGCTCCTACCAGCACCAGACGACCATGAATATTTTCAACCGGAATCATATGTTCTTCCTTCAGCAAGCCCGCTGCTTCCGAATCATCAAAAACAGATTTTGAATATGTTATGTCTCCATTTTCCTTTGATTCTCTGGCTATAACCTGCCAATATTCCGGATGCTGATATACAAATGGCATGAACGGAAGCGGTTCCCCATGGTATGATATGGTTGATTCACCTTCTATCGGCCATTCTTTACAGCCATCCTTCTTTCCCTGCATAAAGCCCTGCCATACAAAATCACTTGGTGTTAATGCTATAGTTAAGGTAATATCCGGAAAATGAGCTGCTGCTACCAATGCAAGCATTCCGGTTGTCGATGCTCCGATGATTCCTATTTTTTTATTTCCATGCTCCTTAAGCCACTTAATTGCTGTTTCAATTCTTTCCAATGGATAATTATGATGTCCATAATCCTTTTTCCCCGGTGACATTGATAAAACATTAAGTCCATAACTCTGAATCCATTTTACGCAAGACTTGCACATATGGTCTTCTGGGTCATCTCCAAGCATAGCAATAACTGCCATGTCTGATGTGTTCTTATTTTCCCAATAGGCTCCATAAAATCCATCCGTTTCCAAGTCAAAGTGTATATGTTTCATAATACAAAAGCCTCCTTTTGTTTTAAAGTGGTTGTGGTTAGTTCTTGCTAACCGTTGTGATTATAACATATACGTTGTGGAAAAAACAGGGGGAGTTGGTAAATACTATAATATCCTCTTCAATGTAAATTGGGATGGTTCAAAATGCTCATAAATTAAGCTTTGGGGGAATTTGTTGGTTATGCAAGCTCTGTTGTATTCTCTATTGTTAATATATCTATAATAGCCTTGGCTTCGTTAATATATTCATTTTTCTCCCATACCTTTGAATTGCCCACTATGTAAACCCTGTACTTTGCCCTTGTAACTGCCACATTAACAATATTGCTGTTTACAAAACCTTTTACAGCATACCTATCTTTCTGCGTCTCATCACATCCAAGGACAAAAATAACCTCATTTGCTTCTTTTCCCTGAAATTTATGAACCGTACCAATATTATCATATAGCCATTCACCAAGAGAGGTACTAACTGCTAAAGCAGAATTTTTATTTCTATTTGCATATGTACCAATTGCCTTTCGTAATCCTTGCACTACACTAGTAAACGGAGTAATAATGTAGAGATCAGGCTTGGCATCAACCTGCATTCTTGATAACTCAATTGCTTTCTGGAAAGCAACATTTACCATTTTGCAGACAGCATCACCTTGTTCAGATACATAATGATTACCATGACCATTTTCAGCTCCAATCACATTTATCCACTGCGAGTTTGGCAAAATAAAAGACGCAACCTTGGAAGCTGATGGCTGTAAGGTTTGTTGCCTCATATTTCCATTATATGAAATACGATTCGATATCTCATACATAGGAGAAATACACCTTCTGTGTACAAGTAACGGACTCCCAACCCAATCAGGATAATCCGTTCCATTTTCATAGAAAGTACCAAATGGATTTATTATATCAGCACATCTTTGTACCGATAATGACTTGTTTTTATAATTTGCCAATACAGGTTCGGAATATGCCTCTTTCAAGAGTCTAAGATCATCTGTCACCACCGGTTCGACTTGCTTTGGATCACCTACAATTATTGCTTTTCTAGCTCTGTATAATGCACCAACGGCCATCTGCGGCTGAGCCTGTCCAGCTTCATCGATTACAAGCATACCTATGCTCCCTGGTTTTTTCATATCTCTAAATAATCTTCCAACAGAAGCAAACGTAGAAGATATAACTGGAGTAAGCAAGAATAAGGTCTGAAATAATGAACCAATCATAGCTTCACTATCCTGCTTATGAAATTTGATTCTATCTGTACCAGTTTCCATTCTAAGCCCCCAATACTGACCTAAAATACACAGATTTGCTCTACATGCCTTAGAACTCAAAACAAACTCCTTTGTCATTTGAAGAGCTAGATAAAATAATTTTTCACGTTCCCGATTAAATTCCTCCGTAGACCATGGATTAGTAATCTGTGCTTTAGTAGCTACTTCATCATCCTCAGAAAGAACAGCCTCAATAAACGTATCATCTAGAATCCTGCCTGTCTTCGTATCGCCAGCACCAAGATATTCTTTTAAGCTAATTTCACATTCTAACCTAGCCGCCGCAGCTACACTTTGTGCTTTATCAATCTCTTCCTTCAACTGAAGGATTCTATGCTGTATAGCAGACTTCATTTTCTCTAACTCTTTCTGTTTTTTTTCTAATTCTTGCAATCGGCACGATACGTTATCTATATCAACATTGAGTCTTTCAACTTCCTTTTTTTCTATGACAATTTCCTGCGAAACTTGATTATATGCAACCTTGCATTCTTGTGCTTTCATTCTAAATGATACAGCCAAATCAAGTGCTGACTGATATTTGCTCCGCCTAAAAAGTTTGGTTAAAAAACAAACAGATTTTTCTGTATCTAAAGCCTGCTTCTTATAATTGATTTCCTGATCGGACAAATTCCTCATCTTTTCCTCAAACTCTTTAACTTTGCTATCAGCTTTTGAATATAATGTTGTAAAATTTCTGTAATTAGCTACTTCTTTTTCTATTTTAGTATTTATAAAAACTGACTGTTTTTCGAAAAACTTAACTTCCTCCTCACAACTAGTAATCAATAGAGTATTTTTTGCCTTTGTTTGCTCAAAAATAACATACAACCGATGTGATTTAACAGAAACATCTCCATAACTTTTTAACTTCTTCTGAAGTGAACTAACTAATTTCAGTTGTTTTGTAAATGCATCTCTTGTTTTTCTATATTCAGGAATTCTGTTTTTAATGTCAGTATTTTTCATCAAAAAATCCTGCCAGATTGGATTCAGAACATCATAGTAAAACCTACTTATGTTTGATTTTTTTCCAAGTGGGGCGGCAACCATTCCCCATGCATTTGCATCCTTTTCTCCGTTTCCAAGAAATTTTTTTGCGTATCCGGTAAAATATATTTCCGGATATTCTCCTTGGCGATTAGTATCCTTTTGATAACTATTTAGGAAGTTCTCTGTTTCAGATGTAGAAAACAGCTTACGAATTTCCCCTAATTGCTGAACCATCTCCGGACTATCTGGTGTACTTCCATCAGAAACAATTTTTAAATTATCAAGAATTCCACTTTCAAGAGGAAGTTCCTTTGTTATATTCTCCACAGCCGTATTATTGCTAGATGTAACAAGCACGCCATAGTCTGCAATACGTTCATCTTTGAACTTAAACCACTTCGGATAATACTGTGCATATGCTCCATTCAATTTACCTCTCACAAACTCTACACCTGTGAAAGCAGCATCTGGTATATCGTATTGACTAAGAATTTTAGCTTTTTCGACAATACTATTTGCTATAATTTCTTTTAACAGTGTCGTCTTACCAGTTCCCGGGGGGACCATTCACAGAAAAAATAGTTCCTCTTTCTCCGAATATTCCTCCCTTCTGATTTGATATTGCTATATTTACAGCAATTTGTTGCATTAATGCCGGCATATACCTAGACGGCCATTTACCAATTGGAGCATTCTCCATGTTAAGAATTTCAGCTATTTCCTCATAAAATACCTCTTTATCTTTAGGTCTAACAAAATCATGACGTTTTCTTTCTTTTAAGATATCATGAGGTGCACAGATATAATCAATTAGCCCAGACAACATACCTGTCGAATAATTATCTTTATCCTCCTCTATGGAATCTTTAACCATCTTCAAATCATCAGAAAAGAAATCATGTCTCAATCCCATATAATTATCATCGTCATATTTATTTTTAGCCTTTAAATCCTTAAACAACTGATACTTAAGTCCATTTTTCTCTTCAATTGTATTGTTAGGCAAAAATTTCCCATATGTTTTGACAATTTCAGAATATATACGAGTAACTTTTGAAGCTACTATACCATCATCTGCAAAAACCGGCATCCCTTCCGAGCTTAACTTAACTGAGACTTCCTCTGTAGTATTCTGTTCGTTCGAATTATCTGAGCCAAAGAATTTCTTTTCTAGCATTTCTATAGTGTCAGAGTATGCCTTGCTTGATAACAAAGCAGACAGTTTTTCAATTGTTTTTCCTTCCACCTGAGATATTGCCCAAATAACAGTAGATAGAGAAAGTGTGTGTTCTATATAAGTTCCATTCATAGTGCACTGAAAACTAAGTATTGGTATATACTCTGAATTCTTCTCTCCTTGCTCTAACTTTATGCCAAGTCCTTGAGCAAGCTTTTCTATACACACTTGTCTTCGTATTCTGCCCACATAGAAAGTCAAATTTCCCCAAATTGTCATATCACATTCTTTTGCCTGATTTACAATTTGCGAATATATGTCGTATTCGCTGTTTACTAATTCAAAAACAGAGATTTGTCTACGCCTATTTTTTATAGAATAATCAGCTTTTTTAAACTGCTTTAATTCTCGAACAAGTTTGGATTCTTCCGTACATACATCGTAGGAGTCCTGTCCCAAAAATTCAATTGCAAACCAATAATCTAACACCTGACTAGCTATTTGTTTGTTTGCCATAATATAACCTCCCACCTAATTCCATTAAAACACCACACAAATACAAATCCGTCTATGTCCCTATTCTTGTAAAATTCTTTTATAGTTTCATACAAAATATCATTGAGTTTTAGGTTATCTCTATTATCACATTTATTTTAAATACTATATAGTCATTATCTTTGCAGATTTTTTCGTATTTCTCAATAACAGTCTCAATTTGATGTCCGAACTCAATATGCAATGCAAACTATTTTTTATATATTCTACACTCTATTTCCACAGTTTTCAATAACGTCACAACATCAGGCTTAATCGGTGGTTTGTTTTAGCCCTCACGGACTTTTTACCAGCACTATGTCTAAAGACCTTTCTAGTAAGTTTGCCAGTCGCAACATTTTTTCTCTACAGAGACCTTGGAGCTCCCTCTATTTGTTTTGCTTTACCCCCCTCCCATAAACGGGTCTATATACTCTTTCAGTGTCATTTGGTCATATTCCAAATCTTCTTTTAATTGATTCTGGATATATTCCTGTATCTTTTGCATTTCCCCCACTGTGTTCACATATTATCCCTGTGCTAAAAGCGGCGGTTTCCATACTTATACTTTAAATTTGCATGTCGTTCAAATATCATTAGGGTACTTTTGCCTTTTTAATATCCGACAAAACTCGATACGCTTATACTGGGGATATTCCCAACAACATATGCACATGGTCCGGACATATTTCACCTCGATTATTTCTGCACCTTTTCTTTTTCTCAGTACACTCAGAATATTTGCAATATCCTGTTTCAATTCTCCATATGCTATCTTTCTTCTGCATTTGAGTGCAAACATTATATGATATTTGCACTCTCACTTCATGTGTGATAGACTATTTGTGTCCATTGGATAACCTCCTTTGTTAAAGCTAAAGCCGTTATGAGCACACCTCCATAACAGGCGGTTTATTAAAAGATGATACATAAAACAAATGCCAAAAGCCCACAAAATACAGGTTTTCGGCATTTTAATCCGTTATTCAAAAAATAATCGTCCATTGGTTTGCAAATTCACCTATGGGTGTTATAATATGAAAAAGTGGATTCAGCAACATACAATTTTGTGTTGTTTCTGTCAATAGCATTCGATAGTACAGTAACAACCATTAGCCCCACCATCATATCAATTTCTTTCATAATAACCAACTAATAATTTCCTGTTCCAATTTACAATTGTTTGCCAACATAAATTCCATAACTTCATCATAAAAATGAAATTTCAACAGTGAATTTGCCTTTACCATGTCATTCTTTTCAAGTGGCTTACAATATTGTTTATAATTTATTAATTGCTGTACATCCATATACAACGGAACAAATGAAATTCCGGTTTTTTCAATTAAATTCTTTAAAATAAAATAGCCATCAGGGTCAATATCCCCGAAATGAAACCAAGAAACATCACTATTATTTTCTGCTATCTTCTTTAAAAATCTTTGCTTTGCAGTATTATGGTATCCGCTTAGATAGATAAATGTTGATTTATTATCATTAATTCTGTTATATGAAGTAAGATTTTCAACAGTCACTATTCGATTTGAATTTACTTTTATCATTTCTATCCGCACGATTGCCTCTGACAAAATAGCTATCGGATTATCTGGCGTAACGCTAATAGAACTCCCATCAACATAATGAATATCTACATTTCCTTTGAAAAAAATATATGAAGGATTTGAAAAAATTTGATATTCCTCCAGAATTGCTTTCTCTTTTTCTTTTTTGTCCAAAACGGATAAATCTAATTCTAACTCTCCATACTCTTCAATTATGCTACAAATGCGCAACTTATAATTTTTTTCAAAGAGTTTTGTATCTCCTAGTACGGCTACTGATAATTCACGTTCCATAATGTCACTATTATTTCCAAGCACATATTTTAACAATTTCAGAATATTTATTGCAATGTCAGACGTATACTTAGCATCTTTGTAAGCATTAAGTCGTTCTACCTGGCTCTTGCAAAACGCATCCATAATATCATGAACACCCATATATTGCGTATACATTCTAATTTCCCGATTACGTTTTACTGTGATATCTTCTCGCTTCAATACTGAATATATCTCATTTATCAAATTTGTATTAAGTTTAATCTTAGAAATTACTGGAATACCTTTTTCATAATCCAAAATCACAAACTCGAATTCCATCAAAGATTGCAATTCCCTATTGAATTGATCTACTTCATCTTGATCTGTATAATCTCCGTTGTATTCAAAAAATATTTTTTCTGGTTTAATAGCAAAGCTTTGATTCTTAATATTTTTCCCTTTATATGTAACACTGTTTTCATACACATCTAATAGCATATTCAAAACATCTTTTTGTATTTTACTCAGGCTTAAACTCATCCAATTTCACCAGCCCTTCAACAGCCCATGTATATTTTCCTTTCATACATAAGCTTATAGTTGAGTTAATATGGGAACCAATGCTATCAATCTTTTCTGGGGGAGCTGCATAAATCACCTGGAACTTATTGTCCTCAAAGAACTTAACCATTTGCTCAATTCTTTCTCTTGAAAGAGCCGAAAAGGCCTCATCAATAAATGCTAATCTTGCACATGAAACATTCTTTGGGTAACATTGTAGCAAACTAGCTGCAAGAATAATAAAATATGGTGTTTGTTTTTCACCATTACTTGCAGACCCTTGTTTTTTTGATAAATCTGCCAGCACTTCTTCTCCATCCTGTCTTGATAATATACGCATATCATACTTGAAATACTTTCGATAGTCTGTGTACTCTTCCTCATTTTCTTCCTCTAATATAGTATCCATGAATTGTCTTATGTTGTATTCCATTTCTTCGTCATCCTGGTTCATAGCACGATACACATCCATTGAATTCATATAACTTTCAAGTTTTTTACAAAGATTAAAAAATACCATCCTATCTGGTTTCTCCAGCATCTTAAATTGATATGTATCTTTTCCAAATGGAATATCCTTAAGTGCTTTATTTATTTCATCAATCTCTTCTTTTGCTTCCCTAATTGCCTCATTAATTTCAGCAACAAAATCAACCATAAAAGCATTCTCTAGTACATGTTGCTGCTCCTCTAATTTCTGTTTTGCTTCCTCAATTTTCACATTAGCAATATCTCTATATTGTTCTCTAAACAAAGGAATAAATCCTATGCCAAATTTTTCGTCACTTTGACCTATGATATGCCAATATTTACGTTGCTCATTTTCTAAAATCCTTATAGCACTTTCTTTTTCCCCACGAACATTCTCAACATTCTTAGTCGTCATAACACGTGCACTATCACTCTTGATCCGGAGCTTGTCATATAATTCAACCATTTCTTTTCTTAATTCTAATCTTTGTAAAATGGCAGTATTATATTCATACTTAGCTTTTTCAATTTGTTGCTCAGATTCATCATACTTGTCCTCATTATCTCGAATCTTTTCTTTACATGTACTTATGCAATTATTTACATTAATGAATTGTCCGTCGACTTCTTTGTATTCTTTATCAGCATTCTCCTTTTCTTGTAATGCAGCAGCAAATCCTGGAGTGTTTTCTATTTTGGTCAATTCCACTTTTTTATTTTGGATTTCCGTTTTCTTCTCATCAATACGCTTTTGAATGTCAAATATATATCTTGTCTCATCCCAATTTACTGCATCAATATCAGCTATATATTGTCTTAATACCTTCGAATCCTCTATTAATCTATTTTCTTCTTGCTCAAGAACAACTTTATCTGATTTTGCTGTTTTGAGTTGCTGTTTAATTGCATCATGCCCCATAAATATTTGAGTTCTTTGCAAATTCATACAAGTCATTGTGAAACTCTTAGCCAATGTACCATCAATCATCATCCCCCCTTTAGGATACTGATGTAATTCTTGAATATCATTACACAAATGGATACCATTAAGAAGGTAATTTGCATATCTTCTTCCATATTCATTAGGAATATCAAGCATTGCAGCAGCTGATCCTTGTATTATATCTGTTTCTGGTAATTTGTCAGTAATTACAACTTTAATATCTTTCAGTTGATGTTCATGAACAATCTCCATTACTTGTTCACAATACTGCCCATCTACTACAATATCAAATCTCTTTTTCCCTAAAAACGTCTCAATTGCCAACTGCCAATCCTTATCAACATGTTGAACTAACTCTGCAAATAATCTTACATCTGTTTGAATATTTAGTTTTGCAAGTTCCGACTTTATTATCTGTTTAGCTCCTTCATATTTCTTCTCAAAAGGAAGTACATCTGACTCTAATCTAGATATTTTTTCTTGTATTTCTTCCAGTTCTTTTTTTATCTCCTCAATTCTGTCTGAAATATGTACTTTGTCTGTTTGATAATTCGCTTTTTTTTCACTTACTATATTTTTAAACTTTATAAATGCTACAACTTTTTCATCAACATTAAAGGTAGTCGCCGCAATAGTTTTAATAACTACAACTTCTTTGTCCGTCAATTTACCATCTATTTCGAGCCAATCCATAATGTCTTGAATTCTTGTTTCCAACAATTGTAATTCTTCTAAAGCTTTTTCATATTTCTCTATTTCTTTTTCTATCGCAGAAATACTACTTTCTAATGACTTGGTTATTTCTTCAATACTACATAATAGTTCATTCTTTTCAGCATTTATTTTTCTATCTAATGCGTTCTTTCTCTTCTCAGTCAAATCTTCTAACCGGCTCTGTAATTGATGTAACTTTGCCTTATCAACATCAATTTTCTCTTCTAACTGTACTCTATGTTCTTGATGCCATTTCATTTCCTGATATAACAAAAGAATTCGCCTTATCTCATATTTTCGCTCCGCAGCTTCATAATCAGCTATTTTTGATTGCACAACCTCCAATTGAATCTTTCCATTTGCCAATTCTTCATATAGCTTTTTTGCCTCATTATAGTGATCACGATGTTCTCGAATATCACTCATTGAGCGAATTGGATGTTCGTCCAAAACACATTCCTGAATAAATTTATCAATATTATTCTCTGGATTGAAAGCCATCATTTTCACAAGTTTAGCTCTGTACTTTTCAACTCCACAACGCAGACCTAAAGCCCTCAGCACTTGTTCAGTACCTTTATCACGATTCATAAACTCACTTGCTGGGACTTTCTTTCCCTTTACTGTCAATTCATGGCGAGGATATACTGCTACTTCTTTCTCATTTACTGTATAAAATCTACAATCATCAATCCTAGTATCTTTGAAAACAAACCATTTTTTTGTGTTACTTGTCTCATTAACATATTCAATACATACACCTACTACCAAATATTGATTTTCTAAAGGAGCCCAAAACTCCATTGCAATATAAGATGTTACTTCTCCTTCGCGAATAAATCTATTTTTTCCTTCGCTCTTTGTATCTCCACGAACATAAGAAACTACATTTCTATCTCTATCTAATGCAGCCTTATTAAACTGAGTGTTACCAGTAAGCATATAAGTCATTGCATCCAATATCGTAGACTTACCGCTTCCATTAACTCCTGTAAACAAAGTTGATCCTTCCAATGCAATAGGTACATTAGAAAATCGAGACCAATTAACCAATAAGAGTTTTGTTGCACTTTTTCTACTATTTTCAATCAACATTATCGGTTTGCTCATCCGCATCCTCCTCCAAACTATCTTTCCCTTCCAGTACAACCTCTACAACTTCTTTTACAAACCTTTCAAACTCATTAGTATCTAAAGCAAATTGCAATGAAGGATACAAAATGAGTTTACAATCTATATCTCCAACATTTCCATCAACATCCATTAAACTATAATTTTTAAATACTTTAAAAATATTGCCTAAAGCAGTCTTATTTACCATATCCCTTGCATCATACTTTTCTAATTCGTAAATTAAATCAGACACTCCAATTACAATTACTGAAGACAAAGTTCCCTCTTTTATTCTCGACACATAAAGCAACCATAGACAGCACAACACAATTGTTTCTTCTTTAGTGAAACGATACCTATTTGATTGCAATTTATCTTTATCACCTATTTCCGAACAATTGTCAAGCATGACAACACCATTATCCCTATCACACTTAACTTCAAATCCCATAAAAGAAAAATAATTTAAAAATGAATCTATATGATTAACAACAAAAAAATAATGTTTTTTATCATCCTGCTTATCTCTAACCAAAAATGTCCTTCTTAATATTTTCCTGCAACAGTTTTGAAACATTAACTTTTCCGAAGATGTAAAATCATCCCAAGTTTCTACAATATTCATATTACACCTCCAATATTCTGAATGACCTTAAGACCATTTTCCCAGCCTCAAAATACCCTTCTTCTATTTCAATCTTAAACCCATTTTCTTCTGCATAAGCTGCAGCTGATAAAACCATCAATAAATCTTCTTTTGTTTCAAGAGGAACCTCAGCACTTGACAACTCGTGCCTATTTCCAATCAATGTTTTTATATACTGTTTTGTTATTTTTTTGGAATATGGGTTTTTAGCCTCTTTCTCATATACTTTTTTAA
>DHMX01000015.1:84955-162732 GCA_002406015.1 Lachnospiraceae bacterium UBA4631 | reverse complement strand
CTTAGGAGTTCGCCATAGATGCCGTAGCTGTAGGTTCCGGTGATGGCTCCGTTCTGGTCGGTGAGGACTCTGGTGGAGCCTAGGTTATCGTAGTGGAAGTACAGGGTCTGGCTTTTGTCTGTTTGGTTGGTCTGGGTCTGGCTGATAAGCTGACCGTTGCCGTAGGTATATCTTACTGTCTGCTGTTGGTTCTGGTATTCACATAATACCTGACTTAATTGTGGCCGGGTGTCTATTAAGTATTCTGTGGTGGTACCGTCTTCGGTTGATGCTATCCGATTGTTTTCTGCATCATAGGTATACGTGATGCCTCCGGCTTTGATTAAACGGTTCCGGCAATCGTAACGGAAGGTTGTCATCTTTCCGTTTAATGGTCCGTAGGTCATGTTGCCGTTTTGGTCGTAACGGATTTTCTGACCGTTGTAGCGGATGAGCTGACCGGCTTCGTTGTATTCCATGTCGCGGTCTTTGACTGTAGCTGCTATGGCTTCCGGGTCAGGAGTAAGTCCTACTGTGGCAATGATATTGCCGTAACCATCATAGTTATAGCTATAGTCCTGCAAAATAGTGCCATCGGCAGCGGTGTCCTGCTGCCCGGTTAGTTTTCCTGCAGCATCATAGGTTTTTCGTTCCTGACTGCCATCCGGTCTGCGGATGCTTACCAGTTGGGTATTTTTGTCATAACTGTAGCTGGTAACATTTCCATCGGCATCGATGACCGTTGCTAAGGTTCCATCCGGATTATAAGTATAACGTATGATTTCACCGCCCGGATAGGTCAGACTTATAAGGTTGCCGATTTCGTCATATGCATAACGAACGGTTCTGCCTGCATAGTCAGTGTAACTGGTGACACGATTTAAGGCATCATAAGTACGCTGAATGGTGGCTCCGTTTTCTTCTACTGTAAGAACATTGGAGTTCTTATCGTAGGTGTAATAAGTAGTGCCGATTTCGTCAGTCCGACTGGTGACTCTGCCTAACAGGTCATAGGTATATGTAGTTTTATCCCCTGCGGCATTGGTTATGCTTTCTAACAGGTCTGATGCATTGTATGTATAACGTGTAGTAGCCTGAATCGGATTTGTCTCTTCAATCAGATTACCTCTGTCATCATACTGATAGGTGGTGGTATGTCCACCGGCATTTGTCATGCTGGTAATGTTACCCAGTGTATCATAGGTGATAGTAACCGGATTGTCTGCGGCATCAATGGTCTGAATAATTCTTCCTGCAGCATCATAGATGTAAGATGCCTGACTTTCCTGCTCGCCACTGGTTTTTGTCATAGCAATAACCTGTCTTTCGCTGTCATAACGGGTATAGGTGAGATTGCCAAGTGCATCACTTGTTTTTGTAATGTCCCCGGCATAGTTATAGGTATTTTGCTCGACAAGGTTTCCATATCCGTCATAAACTGCAATGCAGCGGTTCTGATTGTCATAGCTATAGCTTATGGTATTACCCACTGGGTCTGTAACACTTGTGATGTTGTCTGCCGTATCGCAGGTAAAGGTGTATGTGGACCCGTCTGCCTGAATCAGCTCTGTAAGCCTGCCCTGACTGTCGTAGTGATAATTGGTTCGATTATTGAGGGCATCTATCTGACAAATGACATTATCTGCCGCATCATAGATATAATTAGTAATATTACCCATCGGGTCTGTCTTGCTTAGTACGTTGCCACGACTGTCATAGGTATATATGGTCTGGTTACCAAGGGCATCTATTTCTTTGGACAGATTTCCACAGCTATCATAGGTATAGCTGATAGCTTCTCCGGTATCGCGGGTAACATTGCTTAGCCGCCAATTATGGTCATAGGTATATACGGTGGAAATACCGGACTGGTCCGTTTCTTTGGCTATTTTCCCATTTGGATAGTATTCGGCATAACTGGTTTTACCGTCTATGGTAGTGCTTGTTACATTGCCGCTGCCATCATAGGTATAACTGGTGGTGACTCCGTCACTGTCAGTCTGTGTCTGGATGTTGCCTACTGCATCATAGGTGTAGCTGGTAGTTCTTCCGAGACTATCTGTAACAGAGGTAATCCAGCCTTCTGCATTCGTAGTATAGGTAAGGGATGCACCATCGGGTTCTGTAACACTTGTCAACCAGCCAATGTCATTATATCGATAGGTAGTAACACCACCTGCCGGATTGGTCATCGTGCTTATGTTACCGAGTGCATCATAAGTATACCGGGTCACCCCACCGGATGTGTTTGTTGTGCTGGTAACTCTTCCCATTGCATCATAGGTTGTAGTTTCCCTTGCTCCATCCTGCCGTATTACAGCAGTCCGGTTTCCGGCAGCATCGTATTCGCACTGAGTGACTCCCCCTAAGTAATCGGTAATCCGGGTCTGCCATGCTCCGGTATATTCATATTTCTTACTACCCTTCTGGTCCTTCTCACCTATTAACTGTCCGTTTTCATTATAGGTATAAAATGTGCTGTTCTTGTTCTGGTCGGTGCGTATTGTGATTTGTCCATATGGATTGTATGAAAAGCTTACCCGTTCACCATTATCGTTATAGCTTGTGGATAACAGGTTATCACAATTGTATCTCATATGTGTGTTGGTTCCATACGCATCGGTTATCTGAATCAACTGGTTCAGAGCATCGTAGTGATATAACTGTAAATTACCATTTGCATCCTTGATACTGGTCTGATTTCCATTTTCATCATAAGTATAATAGGCAGTATCACCTGCTTCATTTGTCTCGGATACTACGTTGCCGTTTGCATCATAACAGGTAGTAGCCGTCTGTCCCAGTCGGTTTGTGACAGAGGTGGTGCTGGCACCGGTTTCTTCGTTTTGCGTATACGAAAAGAAGGTAAGCGGTGTCTCAGCCAGTCCATCGTCCTGACTAATGACCCTTCCCTGTTCATCATAGGTATTGGCTACATAGACCGCCCCTGTATTATAGGCGGCTGTCAGCAGACGGTGAGCTTCATCATACGTGTAGTAGGTTCGCTCTCCGACTACATTTTCATATATTTTTAAACAATTATTTTCATCATAGTAAAAATGAACTGTTCTTCCGCTGCTATCACGAATTTCCGTTACCAATCCATTTTCATTTAACTGATAGGTATAGGTATTTCCTATCAGCAAATCCGTTACGGTTACCTGTGTTTCACTACGGTTAATTTCAATCGTCTGTCCAGTAACCTTTTGTATTTCTGCAAGATTCCCTTCCTGTGTGAAAGTGTACTGTGTCCGGTCCTCATCCTGCAAGATATACTGTCCCTGTGCATTTCTGGATAATTTAAGGTCCGGTCTTGCCTGACAGGTATAGGTCTGTTCCATCGCAAGCTTAGATGGGTCCAATACATAGTAGCCATCCTCATCTATGCTCCATGGTTCCTGCTCCTCTAAGTTGTCCATGCGGAAGGTATAGTAGGTATTTGGTGTAGTATAGTACCGCATGGTTGCATCCTGCATATCAATCAATCTGGTTTCATAATTGTGAACCCAGCCATATCCAAATTCACCGCAGGTATCTGTAAGTCTGGAATTATACTGCATCGTTATCGGGAATTCCTGCAATTCGCCCATAGAGAATATCGTGTTGTCCTCTATATAGCCACCGGTCCATTTGTCCACAGGGTCTCCGGCTGTCTGCTCCGGTTCAACTTCCACATAGAATACATCCGGCAAAGAAATATGGGAGGCTCTTGGTCTTAATTCTACCTGTACTCCTAGATTTTCTCCCCTTAAAACATTAATTTCGGCTCCAACCAAACTTAAATAATATTGATATGCAGAGCCTTGCGTCGGTGTTTTCATTGATGTCATGTATACGCCCTGAATGGTCTCTCCCGGCTTCAGGCATGGAACCGACAAATAATCTCCGTTTGACATAATCGGAAGTGCCTTATTATTCTGGTTATTCACCTGATAATAGCGTCTGGCTTCTGCTGTTCCGAATGTAGTCTTTATGTTATAGAACTCTCTGGTGCTTTCATTTACCAATGTGAAATAAACATAGTACGGAAGTCCTGATTCACCCGTAATTTCCGGTTCAATATAGAGAACCAGACCTTTTCCTGCCAGAACCTCAAATTCGTTGGATTCAAACTTTGCTTCTACTTCCTCATTAAATGGCAGGTATACGCCATGATAGCTTGCCTGCAAGTGATAGGTTCCGGGAGTATCTCCTTTTACATACCAGATGGCTTCTCCTTTGCTGCCGCCCCGAATCGGTTCCATTTCCTGTGTCAAGGTCTGCCTTGTTGCTGTCCTTGCCAAAGAGATTCCGCTTGGCAGATAAATCGTTGCCTGATTATCCTCAAGCACCAGCGTTGAACTTCCTGCCGGATTATAAACGGTAAGCTTTGCCTCATACATTTCTTTTAGCCATGAAATGCTCTGCATAATGCTTATTCTGACAAGCTGTGGCGGTTTTGGTGGTTCTGGTTCTTCCGGTATATCAGGCTCGCCTTCATCGTCATCATCGTCCTTGTCATCATCCCCATCACCCGGTCTCATAACATAGCTGGTGCCGAATAGACCACTGCCTCCACCAGCACCACCGCCGGCACCTCCACCGGACGAATTTATATATTCCACTACCTTGCGTTCTTTTTCTTCATATATTAACGTAGTAACTATTACATATACATGCTGGTTCTCCGGTGCATGAATATCTATACCGGCAGCTACGATTTCTTCAAAATCCAGTTCCCGAACCGTAAAGTCTCCGGTTATAGCATCACCCTTTTTCAGCCGAATGGTATGATTTCCATGTTCAAACAAAGGAATATCAATCGTTTCTTCTGTTGCAACATAACCATTTAAGAATACTGCTAACCGGTAGCTTCCCGGTTCTGCTGCCAATATACACTGTCCGTATTCATCCGTCATGTAAAGGTCGGTCTGTTCTTCCTCGGTTTCCAGATACAGACAGGTATTTGGAAGTACACCTCCCTGTTCGTCCACTACGGTAACAGTGACACTTCCGGTGGTATCCTTTGGCAGAACCTTTACTTCTGCCTCATAGCTTCCGGTATTGCCACTGGTATCGGTTACAGTCAGAGATACCGTATAAGTACCAATCTGGGAATAGATATGTTTTACCTTGGCTCCGGTTCCGGTCGTAGCATCCCCAAAGTCCCAGTCAAAGCGAGCAATCCCCCGGTTATCAGCAGACTGAATCCCATCCAGTACCAGTTCATAGCCCTCAACGGTAACGGTGCTGGCTGTAATATATGCCAGTGGGGCAATATCATCAATATCATATGGAGTTGCATAAGAAATATAGCTGTCTGTGTAATTTCCGGCAGCATCAAAGGTGCGTATTTTATATCCATAGGCATATGCCGGGTCTACATCGCTATCCAGATAAGCGGTATCGGTTCCGGCATATATTTTTTTGAAATTGTCTTCTGCACTGGAACGCCGATACAGCTCATACCGTACTACATCTGTTATAAGCCCTTTTGTTTCCCAGCTTAAGCGAATCCGATAATTTTCTTCACTGGTTAACAGCACCGCCCGTTCCGGTGCAGTATTATCAATGGAATATGTCTTCTGCATCCATGCACTGACATTTCCATTCGTGTCTTTTGCCTGTACATATATCTGATACATTCCATCCTGTAGATTTCGTGTATCAAAGGTCGTACTTACAAGTCCGTTTTTCCCTCCGGTTTCTATCGTGTCTATTAGATAGTATATCTGTGGCTCGTCCGGACTCTCATAGTAGAAGGATACACTTTCAATTGCCTGATTATCAACTGCCATGGCAGACAAAGTAACGATTCCGCGAATTGGCGTAGTTTCCCCAGGGGTCAGGCTGGTGATTTCCGGCGGGAGCTTGTCCGCAGAGCGGATTCCGGAAACAGTTTCAGAAACAGCTCCCTTGTTCCCTGCCTGGTCAATTGCATAAATGGTATAATAATAGCGTTTCCCCGGTTGTGCTGTCCGATGTTCATATACAAGACTGGTAACGTCCTGCTCCTTTTCCACATTTCCGTCTGCATCTGTTATCCGGATATGATATGCCTGTATGTCATTATCCATAACCGAATTCCAGCGGATAACCGGAATTCCTTCTTCTTCCTGATAACGGATTCCTTGTACCTGCTCCGGTGCCGTATGGTCGATGGATATTTCTACTATAAGCTGATTTTCGCCAGTTATATTTCCATAAATGTCCTCTGCCATCCCCCGCAGATAGAGTATGCCCTCCGGAAGTGCTTCTGTGTTCATAGTTACATCTGTCTGATACACAGCCTTGCCCTGACAGTCAAAGCTCTGTATGGTCTGCCAGTTGGTTTCGTCTAAGGAGTATTCCAGTCTGCAGCTCTGTATTCCGGTATTATCACTTACCCGGAGTGTTGCCTGTAATTCACTATGAACGGCTGTCTGCTTCGGAGTAATTCCTTGTATAATCGGTTCCAGATTATCTTCCTTCGTTTGTACTGTTATTGCATCCGATGCTTCCCCTCGGTTTCCATACAAGTCATATGCAACAACCCGGAAGGTATAGTCTGTTTCCGGATACAGTCCCTGTACCTGATACCCCAATACGGTGGTAACGGTTCCGATTTCCTGATAGCCTTCCTCTGTCTGCTGTTCAATTATCGTATACTCGTAATCATCATCTTCTAATGCATCCCATGACAAAACAACAGCGGTACTGCCTGCAACTGCCTGTAGATTTTGTATTTTTCCGGGACCCTGATTATCAATGTCATAATATTGTGTATATTCTTCGGTATTCTGATTTCCGGCAGCGTCGGTCACAACAAACCGCACTAAATATCTGCCATGAAGCTTACCGGTATCCCATGTAAGTGTAACCTGATTATCCTTTGCTTCTGCCTGTGCAATCGGTATCCATTCTAATGTCTGTGACTGATAATATTCTGCATATCCGGTTACGATACCCCGGTTGTCCGTACCTGTGATTGTCAAATCGACAATGCCTTGCAATACTTCGTTTGCAGATGTAACCTTGGTTATTTTAGGTGCAGTCTGGTCTGCTCCCAATTGTAACCAGTCACTTACAGTTTTCGGACTGATGTGTTTATAAGCATCATATGCGGCAACCGCATACTGATAGGATTCTGTTTCTGTTACGGCAGAATCTGTGTAGCTAATCTGGTTTGCCTTGAGGTCTGCGAGCATTTCCCAGTCTGTTTGTCCTGCGGTTCTCCGGTACAGATAATAACCGCTTACATCTGCACTTATGGATGCATCCCAACACAAATAGGCAACTGATTGTTTTTCTGTTGCTGTTATCTGCCGTACCTGTGCCGGCGGCTGGTTGTCAATATAATAAGTACGATACAGACTTGTTTCATTCCCCTGCGAATCCGTTATCGTAATACAAATACGGTATTCCTCCTCCTGCAAGGAAGCAGTCTCCCATTCTATGGTAGTCTCGTTATGAAGCTTACGAAGATTCTGTATCTTATGATTTATCTCTGTCCATGTTTCACCGTCTGTAGAACCGGTAACGGTTATCTGATAATCTTTCCCCGGACAATAACCATCCCATGAAATGACAATGCGGGTACTGTCTCCGCCAAGATTCTGATAATCAGCCGGAGTAACTTTTGTAATTACCGGAAGACTGGTTCCGGCAGTACAAGCTTCACTTTTTTCAGACTCGTTTTCTTTGTCATCGATTGCTGTAATCTCATAGGTATAGAATTTGGCAGTTTGCAAATCCGTATCTTCATATTCAGTATCGATGCAGGTATCTATACAGACACCATCCCTGTAAATGCGATAACCGGTAACACCGATATTATCGGTAGACGGATTCCAGCGAAGCAATACACTGCTTCCGGTTCGTCCGACACAGATTAAAGATTCCGGTATAGTTGGCGGCTCTGTGTCTTCCTTGGTTGATATTTCACATTCCATAGATGGGTCAGAGATATTTCCTGCCTGGTCTACGGCTACGATATAATAAGTATAGAGCTGATTGACTGTGATTTTTTTATCCACGTAGCTGGTATTGGTTTTGGTTACAACTCCTATACTTTGATAATCTTCATTTTCCAGCTTACGATAAACACGATAGCCGGACAGGTCTGCATCGGCAACCGCCTCCCAGTGAAGCTGTACTGTGCCGTTTTGCAACTGAGCCTCCACACCATCGGGTGCTGCCGGTGCTGTGTTATCGACTATGTAATCTTTAATTGCTGGTTCACTGGCATTCCCTACGGTGTCATAAGCAATGAACCGGGTCTGTATTGGTCCGTCCGCTAACTGGGTGGTATCTATGTGGAAGGGAATATATTCATTACTTGGAATTTCCTGTGCAAGCAGTGTCCAGTCCTGTCCATCGGCAGATACCTCACAATCTACATAGGCTACCTTATAGTCATCTGCAGCATATACCATAATACTTGCCATACCTTGCAGATAGGTTTCAGGAACTCCCCAGCTACTATATGCCACTGTTGGCGGTGTGGTATCGGTAACTTCAAAGGTCTCGGATACTGCAGACGGATGACGGTTGCCGGACTGACTATATGGAGTTACAGTGATATAGTAGCTTTGTCCCGGTTCTATTCCCCATAGTGATGCAGATAGTTCCCTCGTAGTTACCTTTCTTATCAACGTTCCATCCTGATTCCACACTTCGATTCTGTATTCGCTTACATACTGGGTATTGGTACAGGTATAGGTTATCTTTGGTCTGTATCCGGATACTGTAAGGTTTGTAATCGTTACTTCTGGTACATTTACGCAGTTTACCTGTACCGGCTGTATCTGCGTGGTTACATTTCCGCTGGCATCTGTCACCTGGATTCGGAGATTTTTAGTGCCAGTTATGCCATTAACATCCCATGTAACAGTATAACTGCCTTGAGACATTCCTTTGTACCATTCCGCTTCGTTTTTAGTTATAAATGTCCAGTCCTCATCCTCGCCTGCATAGCTTACGCTAATATCTGAAAGCTCTTTATTATCACTTGCTTTTACGTGTATCCGAATGGCAGTATTTATAACACCGTCCTCCGGGATTCCGGTAACGGCGGTAATAAGCGGCTTTTGGGTATCTATGAGTGTACCGCTTTTATCCTCCAGATTAACAACATTAACATCTGTCAAAAACTTGACATATCCCTCACTTCTGTTATTGATTACCATGTGCTGTATCTGGGATTCCGGGCTATCAAAGCTTACTTCCTGTATAACACCGCTGCCATCTAATATCAGTGTCAGTTGTTCACCTGTGACAAAATTATCCGGAGTACCCTGATTTTTCTGGGTCAGATTACCACCAACTCTTATAATTCCTTGATTCAGTTGTGTACTAGAAAGTATACTTCCTACTACACAATCCCCATGTATGGTTATATTTGATGTTGGCTGTTCCATAATTAGGGCTGCTTCTGTTCCGTCTGCCAGTATCAGTCCCCCACATTCCAAAGAATACCCATTGGGGTTTATAGTGGTTCCCCTTATTATAAGAGTTACTTTATTGACTTGCATATTTTGTTCCAACAGCACATCCCCGATTACCTCAACCGTAATTTGGGCATTCTGGATTCTATACAGGTCTTCGGCTGCCACCTTTGCCGTACCTGTATAATTACCATAGCAGTTACCCTTCACCCACGCAGGTGTTTGAAATTCAACTCCGGACATACTATGGACTTCTGCAAGCCAGTTATGTTCACTATCTTCAAAATTAATCATCGGTGTATTGCCGTCTGCGTCCGGATAGAAATATAACGTACAGTTCTTTTCCGGTACAAAGTTTGCAATACCATTTCCTTTTTGGGTAAGGTTGCCGTAGAGATATATGGTTCCGAAATTTTGAAGTCCGGTATGGTCTGTTATGGAGTTCATAATGAAGTCACCATGTATGTTTAAGGTACTATAGGAATCATAAAAGGCGAAGGTGCCTTCTGTCGGCTCCGTCGCTAGGGTATCATTTTCAATATTTAACGCCTCTACATGATAATCTCCGTTTATAGTGACAGTATTATCCCACTGTACGGAACCGTTCTGGTAGAAGTCACCGTTTATAGTAATGCCGCCCTTGGTGTTGCGAAAATCTCCGTCTTCAAGATAGACAATGTTATAATTATAGCTGTATCTTGTATATCCCTGATATTCTGTATCATAGACACTCTGATTTAAACGATATACGCCGTTATATAGCTTGGCATTTCCAACTTCAAAATTATCGATTGGAGCTTTATTTGCCAAATAGATATTTCGCTCTTCTTCCCCTGCAACAATTACATTTGGGATTCTGGTATTGTCAGACTGAATATCTAACATCTGGCTGCCACTACCGCAAAGCTGCAATTGAAAATCTTCGCCCGCCTGAATACCGGCTGTCTGATATGGTTCATCGTTGTTGTTTAGATTTGCTTGCTCTATGTAATCTCCGGTCAGCTCTAAGGTTCCCTTTTCCGGTGAGAAGGTTCGGATTCCGTTTGCCGCTATATAAAGGTCTCCGTTTATCCGGAAATAGTCTTCCTCATGTGTCATCTGAATGCTCACAGCACTGTATTTTAATTCCACTGCCTTGTCTGCCTGAAGACTGCCCTGTTCAAATACAAGACTGCCGCTGTAAAGATTAAGCTCCTGCTCGCACTCCATAGAACCGTTGACATGAAGTTCGGCATTATAAATATTTGTGCTTCCCTGTACTATCAGGGTATGATGATTTAAGGAAAGCGGAGCCTGTAGATTCAAATTTCCTTCAATTATCAGGTCTCCTGTAAGGTAGGATGCTTCCGTTATAGTAACCGTATCCTGTACGATACCGTCTTCATAAACAAGTGGTGTACCAACCGGCTGCGTATCCGATTCTGTTTCCGTCTGTCCGGCAGATACTGCTTCTGCTGCCACCTCAGATATGCCTGTCCAATCCACACTTTGTATGGTTATTATAACCGCCAGACACCATGCAATTACCTGTTTGATTCTTTTGCCCTTCATCTTTCGTATCCCCCCTGAGTTTTTCTCTTGTTATTTATTCTGCTTTTTATCTTTTATGTATTTTCCTGCTCCGAATAGAGCTGCGGCACTACCGATTCCGATAGGTATCCACCACCAATTATTTCGTTTCCGGTCTCTTGTCCGAGTATCCTGTTCCGCTTGAGCTGGGTCTGTCGTATCGATTTGTCCTTCCGGCTGTGTGTTTCCGGACACATTATCCATGGATATACCAGATTCCTGTCCGGAACTATTGTTCCCGAATTCTGACCCGGTTCTGATTCCTGTTATGGGTACTTGTGGATTTTGCGTAGATGTCTCTGTGTGCTGTACCAATGATTCTGAATTTTGTGTAGATGCTTCTGTGTGCTGTATCGATGATTCTGAATGTTTCGTAGATGCTTCTGTATCTTGTGTCGAGGTTTCCGGCTCCTTCTCCGACGATTCTGCCGTAGCCTGCTTATATCGGATATTAGTTATGTTGCCATCCGCATCATAGGTATACTGAATGGCACTTCCATCCGGATAACGCACTTCAATCAATCGATTCTGTGCGTCATACTCATATTGTGTGTCTTCTTCCTCTGCATATGTGTATGTAAAAGGCATGGCTAATACCCCATATGCACAGATAAGTATCATGGCATATTGCCATACCTTCATTCGCTTTCTTGTTTTCATATTCCCACCATTTATTACGAGCAGACTTCTTCAGTCTTTAGCTCGTATTCCCCCTATCTTTTGTACTCGAACCAGACTCTTTCACTCGTCACGTATGTGTTCTATATATAATTAATAACAGCTATTTCTACATTTATCAACCTTTTTCTCCATATTTCGATACGGATTTTTTCCGTTTCTAGCTCACCATTCCGCCAAGCGTTCCGCCCGCCAGACAAAGTAAGGCTGCTGCTATACTTGCTGTTGAAACCATATCCAGACTTGCACTCATTATGATAGATACTCCATAGATAATAATGATATATAGACCTCCCAGCAGCATTCCCCAAATAAATTTCCGTTCCTTGACACGTTTTCCGGTTATGAAGCCCCCTAAGAAAGAGGCTATTACATAGACTGCCAGAATAATGATATTTACAACTGTTTCATTCAAATTCCACTTATAAATAGCAAACGCCAGTGCAGCTAATGCAATTCCTGTGAACACATAAGCTACCACCAGCGATTTAATAACTTCCAGTACCTTCATTGATTTTGACATATGAACCCCGCCTTTCTTCCTAATAGTAAATACTATGCAGGGTTGTTTTATTTAGAACCTTAAAATTCTTCCCAATGCTCTATAATCTGATATGCAGAGGTATAAATGTAATCTGCCTGTTTACGGATATTTTCCGTTGGCTGTATTAAATCAATTACCATAACGGCTGTCATTCCCGCATTTATACAGGCATAGATTCCGTTTATGGAGTCCTCTACTCCCATTGCCTGTTGCGGTTCTACTCCTATCCGTTCACAGGCTGCTATATAAATGTCCGGTGCCGGCTTACTGTTTTTCACCTTATCTCCAAACATACAGCCGTCAAAATACTGATAAATGCCAGCCCGTTTCAGATTTTCCACCGCCCGTACTTCCTCTGTGGAGGTTGCCAGACCGATGCGGATGTTTCGTTGCTTCAAAAATTCCAGTAATTCCGAAATTCCTTCCTTTTTTTCAATTCCATGTGTCTGAATGTCCACCGTCATTACCTCCAGCACCCGCTCCCGCATTGCTGCATACGGGAACTGAATGCCTAATTCCTCAGCAAAGACCTCCTTCGTATGGGAGACGGATCCTCCTGCAATTCGGTTGCAGATATGGTTCATTTGCTCCTCCGGTATACCATATTCCTTTGCTGTCTGTAACCAATATTTCCGGTATAACCGCTCCGAATCCAGCAGGACTCCATCCATGTCAAATACGACTCCTCGTATCATTTCCTATACTCCTTTAGCTTATGCACGTTTCTTCTTAAATACCAGCCATGCTCCGCCTATTACTGCCGCTGCTCCGCCACAGCCGATTACTACGAACAGCAATGCAACGTTCTTATGCTTTGCATATGTGAACTTTATCGTCTGACTGTTTTCATTTCCGGCTGCATCTATTGTATTTACAACCACCTCATAACTACCATAGGTATCAAACGCCAAATCATATACCGTCTTTCCATCGGTCAATTCGTACGGTTCTCCGTTAATCAAAATGGATACAATCGTGTCACTTTCATTTTCCAAGGAAAGGTTCAGATTTACAGGCTCTGTATAGGTTTTGCGATTTTCTGCACCCGCAAATATAATCTTCGGTGCGATGGTGTCAATTACAAATTCTATTGTCTTGGATGCGGTCAGTCCAACCTCATCTGTGACTTCAATTACCAAGGTGTACTTTCCGTCTGCTGTAATTTTTCCACCATCATAGGCTTCTCCGTTCAGCGTCATTTTCACAGTCGGAACGGTCAACTCCGTAATCAGATTCTCCAGTCTCTTGCCCAGTTCAAACTCAGACAGGTATTTGCCGTCATACTGGCTCAGGTCTCCGATTACCGGCGGCTGTGTATCAATGGTAAAATGAATCGTCTGCTGCTTGCTGTTTCCTGCCTTATCTCTTGCTGTAATTGTAATGGTATAATAACCATCCTCTTTAAATTCCTGACTTAAGGAGCTGGTTCTTCCGGCATTATTCCATCCCTTAACGGTAAAGGTTTCTATTTTACCGTCTACACCGCGACGGCTGCCCTGTATCTCAACCTGATTGGTCTTATAATAGGACTCTGTTACAACAAAGCTTAACATAACTGCTTTCTGTGTCACCACATAATCCTTTGTTCCGGTCAGCGTAACCGTTGGTGCCGTACAATCCACCGTAAATGACAGCTTCTGTACTGTTGCTGCATTTCCTGCCCGGTCAACCGCCGTCATTGTAATCGTATAATCTCCGTCCTCAGAGAATTGATTATTTAATGTCGAGGTCTTACCGGTATTTGTAAAGTTCAATGTCTGATTGTATGTTGCACCGTCTATTACCCGCTCTATCGTTATCTTTACCGAATTTGTCTCATAGAAAGACTCAATTGCTTGAAATTGAATCGTTACCGGCTGGCTACTGTAAGCTCCGTCACTTGCTCCCCGCATGGAAATCACCGGTGCGGTTTTGTCAATGGTAAATGAAATGGTTTGCACTGCCCGGTTTCCGGCTGCATCTACCGCCGTAACCGTTACCTCGTACACACCATCCTCTGTAAATGTCTTTCTTGCGGTATAGTTTTCTGCTTCTGCCGCATATGCCCCCATATCTACAGTTGTGGTAACGCCATCCAGTGTCTTTTCTGCAACTACACTTATCGGCTGCATACGATTCCAGATATTCTCATTTGTCACAATCTGCAAGGTCTGATTTGTATTGTAGACTGCTCCGCTTCGGATACCGCTTAGCTGAACCGTTGGTGCCTGCTTATCTACATATACGATAATCGAAGCTCGTGTCTCAATCCTTGATGCTGCATTTGCCCCACAGACAGCAACTATCTCTACCTGTGTGCCTCCCATCGGAGAATTTTCCTGAATCTTAAAGGCATGGTCTTCATAGCTTAATGCATTTACCGATACTTCCTTTACCCGCTGATTATTTACATAGTAAATGACACTGGTTATGGTAGTAGAATGGCTTTCCACCTGTATATCTAAGGTTACATCCTCATTGGTCCATGCTGTATTTCCCTTTATCTGAATATTGGCACCATTCTTATTAAATGCAAATGGCTTCTGCTCGGAATAGACTACATGCGGATTGCCCTCTGTCACAGACTTTGCTGCATTATCTAAGAACCGAACTACTACATAACCATTTTCTTCGTCAGATGCTGGCTCATAGCGGAAGCTTGCTTCTGCCAGATTTCCGGTCACTTGAAAATTCGTTACGGTCTGTTCCTTTAACAAACGGTTGGTTCCGTTTTCATATACATAGAATATCATTTCCTTAATTCCGGATGCAGCCTCTGCCTGTGCATAGACGGTAAATGCATCCGCAAACTGGCTGGCATCGGCGTCCTGTGAGACTGTACTTAAGGTCACTCTGGCATTTTGGATTCCGCTTTTATCTAACTTAACCTCTGCCTTTGACTCGGTTGATTTATTTCCTGCCTTATCATAAGCGGCTATGGATAATTGATGTGCCGCATCCGTTGATAATCTTAATTGATACGTTCCATCCGGTCTGCGGACTGCATCGGTTGTTATATCCTTTGCCACGCCTGATACGGTATCTATGATTTGCAGCCTGTCAATTCCGGATACCTGCTCGTAAGCGGCTCCTTCCGGGTCTGTTGCGGTAATCGTCACCAGCACATCCTCTGTCTGCCATTGATTCAGGTTTGTAATTAACTGTCCGGATGTATTGGTGTAACTAACACTTAATTCCGGCAATGTAAAATCAAAGCCTATCATGTCGGACAAGGTTTTCGTCAGAACGCCTGTCGTATTTCCTGCCTTGTCATAGATTTCATATTCCAGTTTAATCGGGAAGTTTGCTATATCTCCCTGCATATCCGCTGTATATGAAATGCTGCATACACCATTTGCATCGGCTGTGCTTTCTACATTGCTTTGTATAGGAGTTCCGTCTCCGTCATAAATGGAATACACTACCTTTTCGACCCCGCTTTGGTTATCCTCTCCCTGTAAGCGAATTACGCATTGATTCTGTTGCTTATTTATCCATGCAGGAGCTTGTGTCGCACCGGAAACCTCTTCCCATACCGTTTCCCCGTTTGCCTCTACCCAGCATTTCGCCAGACTCGGATTTACAATATCAAACTTCACCGGGTTTGCATTCCATATTGCACCGGATTTAGATACACCATTCGTATAACGATATATAATGTATGTCTGTTCCCCTTCATTCGCATCATAATCCACATCAAACTTATACTTACCATCCGTACCCATTGTCACATCATACCATGTTAAGTTTTCAATCATTTGGGTTGGACTGGCTGCTCTTGCCCACTTTAAGGTATAATTCTTAGCTGCTTCCTCTGGGGTAGGTGTTAAACTTACTTCAACGGTCCGTCCTTTGGAATTATATCCGGTTTCAAATTCATCCGTCCATTCCAATGCATTTTCCGGCATATCCACCGGTATCGGTTTAATTATAATCGTTAACTTTGCATTATCCTTAACCTTCAAAACAACAGAGCCGTCCTCATTTTTAGTAACATCATTTTTAGTTAAACTGCTTCCGCCAAATTGGTAGCCCGCCTTCGGTGAAATCGTTATCTCTGCTCCGGTATAGTCGGATGACGGAGAACAATAATACTGAAATCCGTCGGCATCTGCCTTCCATGCCTCATTCGAATATGTTATCCCTACGCGGGCTAATGCATCAGCATTTGTAATTGGCCGAATATCTTCATCAAAAAATTCAATCGTTCCTTTATCTGCATCCCCAATAGTTATACCGGGGGTAAGCTTTACATCGGCAAGCTTTAATAAATCTCCTACAATTTCTTTCTGCGTATAGCTATACTTTATAACAGTTGTACCCGCATTCGTTACGGTTTCCATCAGTGTGGCACCATCTGCTTTCTTTGTAACCGGCAACGTAAATTCCAGCGTCACATCGATTTCGGCAGTTGCCTTGGTTCCTTGTGGTATCACTATTTTTTTATTTGTGGTATCATAAGTAATTCCTGTCTCGGCTGTATTATTTACCGTCACATTTGTAAGTGTTGCCGCGGCAGCTAAGTCAATCGGAACGCTTACCTCATCCTTTGTTATTGTCTCCAAGGAACCACTCCATGCAGCATTTGTCACCTTAATGTCATCGCCATCAAATTCTGCACTCTTCTTTATGTCAAATTTATCTTCTACTGCATTCGTAGTATCCAGTGTATAGGTTCCGGCTGCAATTGCGTCCCACTTTACGGATGCCGATACTCCTTCCGTTGCCGGAGTTACGGTAGCTCCTCCGATAGTATTTCCGCTGCCATCTGCAATATTCAATTTGTTTCCATCAATATACTTATCATAACTTATTGTAATGCTATATGTATCATCAGCAAACACCTCCGGAATTGCGGTGCTGACCGGCAGATATGCCATCAAAGCCGCCATTCCCAACGCAAGAGCCTTCTTAAGACCTCTGGTTATATTCCGTTTCATACAATTCCCTCCTTTTATTTCTATGAAACTACCTTGTCGGTATGTGTAACTATCAACTCCAGAACTTGTTGAACGGTTCCCGCATCCGTTATTTTTTCCGGCGGCAACTGAATTACGCTGTTCGGCAAAACAGTTGTTGCGTGTTCTCCCTCTGTCGTCTGATGTAAAACCGTTGTAATATCTTCACCCTCTGCCGCCTGTTGTAAGACGGTCGTGATGTCTTCACCCTCTGCCGCCTGTTGTAAGACGGTTGTGGTGTCTTCATCCTTCACCGCTTGATGTAAGACCGTTGTAGTGTTTTCATCCTCTACCGCTTGATTTAAGACGGTTGTGGTGTCTTCATCCTCTGCCGCCTGATTTAAGACGGTTGTGGTGTCCTCGTCCTCTGTTTCCCGATGCAGCCCCGTTGTAATGTCTTCATTCGCAGCAGCAGATTCTCTTTGACTCATCCGGATTTCTTCGGTGTCCGTCTTTCTTATGGTAATCTTTCCGGTTTCGTTTACATTACGGATAGCCTCTTGTTTAGACGCACTGGCCTCATAGCCTTCTCTTTGAATCCGTTCAATGGCTTTCCTTTGACTATGTCCGGTAATATCTCCCAGAATCTTAGGAATATTCCAGTTTATAAATAATACGATTGCAAAAACCAGACAGGCAATTGCCAGTACCAGTCCACCATATCCCATAACTGTATATACTGTAGACATTTTATTCGCCCCCTTCTGGTTCCTGCTGTGTAGTTCCGGATTCCGTATCAGCCGGAGCTGTTTCATCAGAATTATCTATACGATTTAAGAATGGCTGAAGGCTGTTTACCAACGCTTTCCATTCATAATTCTCACTAATGCCCGGAATCTGACTGCCTGACTGATAAACCGCCTGCAAATCAGGTGCGTTCCATGAGGAAACATCCGGATTCTCTGCCTTATACTTATTATACAGATACCGAAGGTGGCTGACATAAACCTGCTGCCCCGCTCCTCCCATTTCGTTTTCTGCCTGCTGATACGCAGCAAGGGCATCTGCCTCGTCTTCCAATGCAATATAAAGCTCTGCCTTATTAATCATGGTATTCTCATAAATGGCCGGATTTTCCTGTGAATTAATCTGCGACAACACATTATCACAGCAATCCAGTGCTGCATAGTAATAGTAGGTCGCATCCATATCTTTCTCCGGATAAGTACCATCGGCTACATTGTCACCCATACTTTGATAAGCAGGAATCAGATACAGATTATAGTAATAATAGTAGTTAGAGCTATTACTGATTGCTGTTCCGTTCTGATTTAAATCATTTAACGCTGCTGCTAATACCCGGATGGCAGATTCATCGGAACGCTCAATATTGCCAATGTTTCTTACATAGACCATTCCCAATATCTTATAGTTCATGAACTTGGCTTCTCCGTTTGCCATTCCTGCATTATCGGCTTCAAACTTCTCCATATCCTCTGCCAGCTCCGCATAATCCGGATTTGGCTCTGACATCACCATTGCCATTGCAATATAGTGGCTGGCATTTTCTCCGTATTCATCTGACTTTGCATCAATCATCCGGAAATATTTCAGGGATATATCATAGCTTTGCATATCAAAATAAGTAAGTCCCATCTGATAAAGCAAGCGGTTATTCTTAGCCAGATTTTTATTACTGTTAATATACGTTGCGATGGTCTCTAAGCCCACCTCCGGATTATTCAGGTTATTGACATATATATTCAGAATCTTAATATATGCTTCTTCATTTTTCGGATTCATCTGAATGGCTGACTGGTATTCACGAATTGCCGCTTCATAATCACCGGCATACTTATAGTCATCACCGACATTTATGATACCCATATAGTTCTGCCGCTCCAGATTATACTTTCCGGAAAATCCTGCTGCCGAAATCCCCGCAAATACAAATATCATTGCTATCGTTGCAACAAATAACCCAAACTTCTTCTTGGATTGCTTCTTAAAGTGTTCATCCAATTCATCATAGTGGTCTAATGCATACAATAGCTCAGAGCAGGATTGATACCTGTCATTTGGATTTGGCTGTGTACATTTTATCAGAATTTTCTCTAATCCACTGGATAATGCCGGATTCCACTGACGAATCGGTTTAATCTCGTACGGTGGTTCACATGGATTCATTCCGGTCACAATATGATATAAGGTTGCTCCCAGACAGTATATATCGGTTCTGGCATCTGTATTATAGATTCCTTTTCCCTGTGAGTCTCCAAACTGCTCCGGTGCGGCATAACCTCTGGTGCCTAATGCCGTTGTATCGGCATTATTTTCAACCTTATACTCCTTAGCTGTACCAAAGTCTATCAGCTTCACAGTACCGTCCGGCTTCAACATAATATTAGAAGGCTTCATGTCCCGATAAATAATCGGTGGATTCATGGAATGCAGGTAGTCTAACGCACTACTTAACTGCTTTGCCCACTGAATCACCTGCTCCTGCGGCTGAGCTCCTTCTTCCTTTAACACTTCACTTAACGGCTTTCCCTCTATGTAATCCATAACGACATAGACACGACTTTCCTTCTGGATAATGTCTACGATTCGCGGCAATACGGGATGGTCCACCTTCTTCAGAATGTTTGCTTCCCGTTCCAAGCCTTTTAAGAGGGTCTGCGTATCCTTGGAGCCGTCATCCTTGATTTCCTTAATTGCCCATTGCTTATTTAACCGCAAATCCATGGCAACATAGACAACCGACATACCGCCTCTGCCAATTTCCTTTAATATTTCATATTTTCCATCTAATACCGTACCGTTTTCCGTCATATGCTATCTCCCAATTAATATGCCTTGATTGCAACTACTGAAATATTATCCTGTTCCTTCCGCTGCTTTACAAGGTCTGTAACATAAATACAATTCTGACGCATTACTGCTGCATCCACACACGCCTGTGGACCTAACTGTGTCCACAGCTCCTGTGTACTGATTTCATGGCAAAGTCCATCGGAACATACCAGATAAGAGGTTTCCGGTGTTACTCTTCCTTGATAAAAGACCGGCTCTACCGATGGGGATGCCCCAATACACTGTAACAGAATACTTCTTCTAGAATCTGTTTTTGCTTCCTCCGGAGTCAATCTGCCTTCTGCAATCTCCCTTGCTACAACGGATTGGTCCTGTGTCACCTGACTGATTCCCTGTGTTGTCAGCTCATAGATTCGGCTGTCTCCCACCTGTACTACTATGTACTGATTCTGATAAATCAAAATTCCGGAAAGCGTTGTTCCCAGACCTGCCTGCTGCTTCACGCCGTAGATTCCGAGTTTTTTATTTTCTTCGATTGCAAGCGTTTTCCATGCCTCTTGAATCTGTTCTGCCTGATACTGTCCCTTCTGTGCCATCTGCACAAATTCGGTATCAAACCATTTGCAATATGCCGTAATCACTTCTTTGCTTGCCAGTTCTCCGTCCGATAAGCCGCCCATGCCGTCACATACGATTGCAAGAACCGCCCTTCCTTTCGGTGTATCCATCATCTTTACTGCAAGTGAGTCCTGATTGGTATGCTTTCTCAGACCTACATCTGTATGATATGCAACATAGTAATCCATCTGTTCCTCCCAACTCTATTACCACAAACTATAGATAAATTCTTCATCCCCTAATAACAGCTTACAATTATTTAACAGTAAATGCTCTGTTCCGGGCAGCACACGCTCTCCATTTACATAGGTAGCGTTTGTCGAATTTTCATCCCGAACATAATAAACACCGTTTTTCTTTATTATCGTACAATGCACTCTGCTGACTGCCGGATTGTCTGCTATCGTGTAATTTACATTTGTAGCAGATTTTCCAATTACAAATTCTCCCTCCGGAAGTACAAGGTTCTCTCCGGTTTTCATGCGAATCAAATGTGGATGCGGTATAAGCTGTCCGCCATGAAGGGATGCATCCTGCGGCATAAGCTGTGGCTGTGGCATCGTTGGTTGCGGTGCGACTGCCTGCTGTGGCTGCGGCTGTACTGCAACTGTTGACTGCGGCTGTGGTGTTACTGACTGCTGTGGCTGTGGTGCGACTGTTGGCTGCGGTGTTGCTGCCTGCTGCGGCTGTACTGCAACTGTCGGCTCTGGCTGCGGCACTTCTGCTGGTTGTGGCTGTACTGCTTCTGCTGTCGGTGTATGTTCATTCATCTTCTTAATCTTAGCATTTAACTCATCCGGTATCGGTTCAAATTCAATCTCATCCTGTGGAATTACACCCGATACCACTGCTGCCGGTGCTACTGGTTCTACCGGAGCGACTACTTCTGGTGCTATTGTTTCCGGCTCTACCGGAGTAACTGCTTCCGGTGCTACAGACTCTGCTACTATCGGCTCTACTTCAACTGGGGCAACCGTTTCTACAGGTTCTGCCTCAACTGGTGCAACTGTTTCTACAGGCTCTGCCTCAACTGGTGCAACTGTTTCTACAGGCTCTGCCACTATTGGTTCTACTGCTACTGCTTCCACCGGAGCTACTGCTTCCGGCTCTACGGACTCTGCTGCTATCGGTTCTACTTCAACTGGGACAACCGTTTCTACAGGTTCTGCCACTATTGGCTCTACTGCTACTGCCTCTACCGGAGCAACCACTTCCGGTGCTACCGGAGTTACTACCTCTGACTCTACCGGGGTAACTGCTTCCGGCTCTACAGACTCTGCTACTATCGGTTCTACTTCAACTGGGGCAACTGTTTCTACCGGCTCTGCCTCAACTGGTGCAACTGTTTCTACCGACTCTGCCACTATTGGTTCAACTGTTTCCGGCTTTTCTATTCTCAAGTCCATCATTTCTCCATGAATGGTTCTCAAGAAGGAGCCTAATTCAAAATCCTTATTTAAGGCAGACAATAATTTTGCCACATAATCTCCGTTTTCACTATTCAGATATACTGCATTGGCAAGAATTGTCCGGAAAAATTCAGGTATTTCCTGCTCGCTCATCGTTGCTGATTTTCCCGGCATACAGATAAGCTTTACCTGCTGCGTAGTTTCTTCTATGTAAATATGCTTGGTATCTAATACCATATAAGAGAGATTTACATTTTCCTTCTGCAACTCATGTAATGTACTTACTATACCTTCAAAGGCAAGCAAAATGGTCTTTGCTGTTACTACATCAGACAGCTTCTCAGCCAGTGTTACTTTCTGGTCTGTATATGCGTACATATAATTATGTCCGTTTTCATAAGAAGCACCCATTGGAAGAACCCCGTCAAAAGCTCCTTCCTTACATTGCTTCAATACGATTCCATCCATCATTTCTCCGGGTTGAATCTGATATTCCATCGCGGTTCTTCCATCACGAACTACCGCTCTTAATACTTCTGATTTCATGTGCTACCTCCCTTTATACTATTTCTTATTATAATTATATTCATCCTATTATACTTATCCTATTATTTCATCATATCTTTATCTTAGCAAGAAGTCAATATTTTTTATACAAGCTTTTAATTAATTATAGAATCCTTTTCCTGTTTGACTTTTTTACATTTCCATGCAACACTTTAATCAGAAATTTACACTTATAAGATAGAAATGCATTTCAAGAGGGAGGTGTTCAGATGTTGTCGGAAGCAGAACTTAATCTGGTTACTCGTGCCTGTCAGAAGGATACTGACGCTTTTGCACAGTTATATGCGACCATTTATCAGGACTTGTATCGTTTTGCACTTTATACACTCGGAAATCCGGCAGATGCGGAGGACGTTGTGAGTGATACCGTTGCAGATGCATACGCTACCATTCATAAGCTGCGGAATGCATCCTCATTCCGGGCATGGATGTTCCGTATCCTGTCAAATAAGTGCAAGCAGGTATTAAAGACATATCTGAACAGACCAACTACTACCGAAACAGAACCAGCCATACCGGACCGTAATTATGCAGAGATTCAGGATGTCCGGGATGCCTTTATGAAGCTGACACCAAAGGAACGTCTGGTTATTTCTCTGACGGTATTCGGCGGCTATTCCAACGAAGAAGCCGCACATTATCTGCATATAAAGTCCGGCACTCTGCGTTCCATAAAAAGTCGCGCCATGGACAAATTAGAAAAGGAGGTCAACCTATGAATGAGCAAGAATTTCATCAGCGTCTTCGTGAACGGACAGAAAACACTCCTGTTCCGGACAGTCTTTCTCCGGATGCAATTCCGACACTGATTAACGATGCTGCTAAGAAAGAACATAAATCAACCCATACAGCCCTTTCCCGCATAAAAATCATAGCTCCGATTGCTGCTTGCTTTCTGCTGTTCGGACTTGTGCTTTCCTTCGTAAGAACCGGAGTTCTTTCAAACAATAACCAGATAGCTTCTGATAAATCGGCAGATTCCTTAGCTGAAACCCAACCGGATTCCTCATATGAAACCGAGACCGAAACTGCTGCTGCCCTGCCGAACGGCATTTCTTCACCGAAGGACTATCAACAGCTATATTCTGTATTAAGTGAGCTGACACCAATCTATACGTGTGTGGATGAAGCTACTATAAATGGTTTTGAGGACAATGTGAAAACGATTGACGGAAATTCCAGAGATACAGAAACAACCCGGTCTCCATCTTATTCTGACACTAATTCTCAGGTTGCAGAGGTAGCAGAAGCAGACATTGTTAAAACTGACGGTGTTTACATCTATTCTGCATATAAGGAGCAGAATTATTATAATGCCATTGCGATTGCCAAGGCGGAATCCGGCTCTTTGACTGCCTGCAGCACCATTCGTGCAGAGCAGATTCAAAATGAGATTGGAGATAATGCTCATTATTGTATTTCTGAATTATATATTGAAGGAACACAATTAATTATTCTGGGAATGGTGGAATATACAGATACTCAAAATAAGCTGCAATATGCAGAATCCTCTGCAACCGGCATATTCATCTATGATGTCAGCGACCCGACAGCTCCTATACTTTCAAGCTTTCTGACGCAGGATGGTTATTACTCGGATTCCCGCTTGACGAACGGCTGTCTGTATACCTTTTCTTCTTCATGGAAGGATATTCCGAGCGTTTCAAATCAATATGATGCGTATGTACCGAACATAAACGGAATGCTTCTGTCCTGCGAGGATATTTATTTGCCGGAATGTCCGGATGCCTCCTGTTACCAGATTATGACCGGCTTAAGGCTTGATAACCCGGATAGCTTTGTCTCCGAAAAAGCAATCCTTTCCGGCTATGGCACTTATTATGTCAGTACCGATAATCTATATCTGACTCAGTATAACTATAACAGCATGGACAGCACCACAGAATTATTAAAATTTCACTATGAGAACGGTACTATTACACCGGTTGGAAGTGTGGATTTCTCCGGGTATCTGCTTAATCAATTTTCAATGGATGAATATAACGGTTATCTGCGTGTGGTTGCTACGATTGCAGCTTCCGAACATAATTATAATGCCTTATATATTATAGATGAATCCATGCAGCTTGTGGGTGAAATCTCGAATCTTGCACCGGATGAACAGATTTATTCGGCTCGTTTTATGGGAGATACCGGTTATTTTGTCACATACCGGAATACAGACCCGTTATTCTCTGTAGACCTGTCAGACCCGGAGAATCCTGTTATTATGGGTGCTTTAAAGATTCCGGGCTTTTCCAACTATCTTCATTTCTATTCAGAGAATTATCTGTTTGGTCTGGGAGAAGAAACAAACCCAGAGACTTCAGAATCTCTGGGTGTTAAGCTGTCCATGTTTGATATTTCAGACCCGTATCAGGTTACGGAAGCCGATAAAACAATATTGACAGATGCCGATTATTTGACGGCTCAATTTAATCATAAGTCTCTGCTGATTGATGCAGAAAAGAATCTGATAGGCTTTTATTTTGAAACCTATCACGCTGCAGACGGCACCCGCGATAAAACCTATGTGATTTACTCCTACCATGCAGGAAGCGGATTCCGGCAGGAAGCTTCCTATAATTTACAGGAACTCCTGTCTGATAGTGATACCGCCTACGATACACGGGGACTTTATATTGATGATGTTCTGTATCTGGTAAATGGAAATGCAATCAGCTCCTACTCCCTAGATACCTATGAACCATTGGATAGCATCCAAATAACAAATAAAACCGCTCCGTAAGCCTGTATATTCTGTATTCCTACTGTATTCTTATTGTGTCTCTAAGTGCTGCTCGTAGGTTTCCGTAAAGATATGGCTGCCTGTCTCTTCGTTATCTACGTGATAATACAGATAATTATGCTCTGCCGGATTGAGGACTGCCTGCATAGACACCTCGCCCGGATTGCAAATCGGTCCTACCGGAAGTCCGGTATATTTATAAGTATTATATGGTGAATCAATCTCTAAATCATCATAGGTAACTTCTGACTTATCATAGATACCATTTGTTATCGGATATAATACGGTAGGACACATTTGCAGCATCATGCCCTGCTCTAACCGATTATTAATAACACCGGCTATCAACGGTCTTTCATCATCTATCTTGGCTTCCCGCTCTACGATAGAAGCTCTGGTGACTACTTCAAATGCCGAATAACCTAATGCCTGTGCCTGATTCTGCATATCCGCATCGTAGACCTCATCGAATTTCTGCAACATCATATTTACAAGGTCATGCGGGGTTGTATCCTCATATACATCATAGGTTGCAGGAAATAAAAAGCCCTGCAGCCGATAGTTTACCGTAATTCCATCCGGTATACTGTCCAGAAATGCATAATCATAGTTATCATCCTGTACAGCTTCTAAAAATTCATCCTGCGTACAGATACCCTCGGATGCCATTCGTGCGGCAATCTGCTCTATGGAGAAGCCCTCCGGGATAGTTACGGTTGCCTTTACGGTTCTGGTCGGCTCTACCTGTCCGAGAATCTCTATCATTTCCCATGTACTCATTCCGGTATTCAAGGTAAAGGTTCCCGGCTGTAAGACACCGCGATATTCCGACTCCTTTACCCGCTTGACAAATGCGGAAGGAAACTGAATCAGTCCGTTATCCTTTAATATCTGTGCAATCTGTTTGGTTGCCGCTCCCTCCGGAATCACAACCTCTACATCCTCGCCCTGTGTGGATTCGGTTCCCTGATATTCTTCCTGATAAATCTTATATTGGCTGTATCCATATATCAGAATTGCCAAAACAATCACTAATATTATGGATATTACAATTAACGGTTTTGGATTCTTCATGTGTAACATCCTCTGCTTTTATTGTTGCTCGTATCACTACTCTTATTACTGCTTTTTTCACTAACTACTGTATCTTTTCCGGCTCCGGATAGTCTACCCCAAAGGTATCTACAGTTACAGACTTCATTCTCTGCTCCTGAAGCGGACGGTCTGCATAATCAGTCGGAGTCCCTGCGATTTTATTTACAATGTCCATGCCCTCGGTAATCTTACCGAATGCTGCATAGGAACCATCCAGATGCGGAGAGGTCTTATGCATAATAAAGAACTGCGAACCTGCAGAATCCGGTGCCATGGCACGAGCCATTGACAACACGCCTTCAGTGTGCTTTAAGTTATTCCACACCATTCATAGCAAATTCGCCCTTAATGCTGTAACCCGGACCACCCATACCGGTACCATCCGGACATCCGCCCTGAATCATAAAGCCGGATATTACCCGATGGAAGATTAACCCATCATAATATCCCTTCTTAATTAATGAAATAAAGTTATTTACAGAGATTGGTGCAATCTCCGGATATAACTCTGCCTTCATCACGTCTCCATTTTCCATTGTTATTGTAACGATTGGATTTGCCATTGTTGTTTTCCTCCTTAATTATATCTCAATATCCCAATATCCGTCCAAGGTTGCAAAGTAATCCTCCGGAGTCTCCGGACGGCGAATCTGAATGGTAGAGCCATCCTCCCGCAACAGGATTTCTGCGGACTTTAATTTTCCGTTATAATTATATCCCATGGCAAAGCCATGTGCTCCGGTGTCATGGATGACTAACAAATCTCCAATGTCAATCTTCGGAAGCTCGCGGTTGACCGCAAATTTATCGTTGTTCTCACACAGAGAACCGGTTATATCGTAAATATGGTCATGCGGTGCATTTTCTTTTCCCATTACAGTAATATGATGATAAGCACCGTACATAGCCGGACGCATCAGATTTACCGCACAGGCATCTACTCCAATGTATTCCTTATAGGTATGCTTCTGATGAATTGCCTTTACAACCAAATGTCCGTATGGAGCTAACATAAATCTTCCGAGCTCGGTAAATATCTTCACATCACCCATTCCGGCAGGTACTAATACCTCATCAAATACCTGATGGACACCCTCACCTATTTTCAGAATATCATTCGGCTCTTTATCCGGTGTATATGGGATTCCTACACCGCCGAACAGGTTAATAAAGCTCAACTTCACACCGGTCTGTTCTTTAATCTCAACTGCCAGTTCAAATAAAATCTTAGCAAGAACCGGATAGTATTCATTGCTTACCGTATTGCTTGCAAGAAAGGCATGCATACCGAAGGTCTCTACACCCAGCTCCTTCAGACGGGTATAGGCTTCCATAATCTGCGGCTTTGTCATACCGTATTTGGCATCCCCCGGATTATCCATAATATCGGTTCCCAGCTCGAAGACTCCGCCCGGATTAAACCGACAGCTAATTTTCTTTGGTATTCCGACACATTCCTTTAAGAAATCTATATGTGTAATATCATCCAGATTAATCGTAGCATCTAATTGTCTTGCCTTTACGAACTCCTCTGCCGGTGTATCATTTGACGAAAACATAATCTCGTCACCGGACAGACCTACCCGCTCTGACATCATTAATTCCGTCAGTGATGAGCAGTCGGCTCCGCATCCTTCTTCCTTTAAAATCCGCAGAATAGTCGGATTTGGGGTTGCCTTTACCGCAAAATATTCTTTAAAGCCCGGATTCCATGCAAATGCCTGCTTAAGCCGTCTGGCATTCTCCCGAATCCCTTTTTCATCATATAAATGAAATGGAGTCGGATATTTCTTAACAATCTCGGTCAATTGCTCTTTCGTTACAAACGGTGTCTTATTCATCTGTCCATTCATCTCCTCTTTCTACTCTTTATCCATCGGCTGTTCGGACTCCTCCGGATTCTCCTGCTCAGACTCTGCATCGGCTTCCTCTCTGTTATACAGGGAATCATAGTCTACCTCTACATCAAATTCATAGTCATCATTTTCAACTCTTCCGTCATCCTCTTCGATGTAGCCACACTTCTTGAACAACCGTTCAAAATTATATACCAAAAGGTATCCAACAACACCAATTCCAAAAAATACCAGAATCAATGCGATTAGCCATGATAAATAACTGACATATGCCAGACCTGCAAACAGAAGCATGACTGCAATTGTAAACGGCAGGTGACTGATTGCCAGCAAAAATGCATTCTGAATCGTTGCTCCGATGGTATTTTCAAATCTTGCCTGCAACGGAAATACAAATATCAGGGTCATTAACCATGCAATTGTCATAATGGCACTGATTGCCAGCATAACAACGGCTATCTTCATATCGGAATTTATTACCCAGCAATATACATTCATACCGCATAAGGCACCCAGTCCCAGCATAATGAGCCAGATAACCGTTCCTCTTTTGAAATTCTTTCCGAAGCTTGTAAAATAACGCTTGAATATATATCCGTCCTCTTTGCGAAGGGAATCCATGGCTGTGTAATAAAATGCACACAGGGATGCTCCTATTGTAATAATCGGTATGCATGTAATAAGAAACAACAATCCTATTACCATCATATCTGCGTACCGGTTTACTGCTTTCCAGACCGGATTATTTTCTCCAAATGTACCATGATTTGACATTTTATTTCTCCTCGTAATTAATCTACCTGTCTATCATAGTGGAAACCATACAGAAATTCAAGTGAAATAATTATGAATTACCGAATCCGAAAGCCGGTTTCCTCTACCAGTCCGGGCATATCCGCAACCGATTTCCGGTCAATCCGAATCCAATTGGTTCCGGTATCCAGATTCTGGACAAACATTTCTACCCGCTCCTGCGTTCCCTGCACTTCCATTTCCACACCGCCATTACTCATGTTCCGTACCCAGCCGGTCAGGTGATATTCCATTGCTAAGTTCATGGCATGATACCGGAAGCCTACACCCTGCACCCTTCCAGTAACAATAATATATTTTCTTACCATATATACTCTCCTCATAACAACAAAGACCGGCACTTCTTCATGTCGGTCTTTGTAATTCTCTTTATTCTATCATTTACAGATACTTTGCAGGATTTACGGCTGTTCCATTTACAATTATTTCGAAATGGATATGCGGTCCGGTACTGTCTCCGGTATTTCCTGTCCGGGCAATTACTTCACCCTGTTCTACATACTGACCATTGCTTACCTGAATGGAGCTTAAATGTGCATACCGGGTTCTTACTCCGTCACCATGGTCTATGATGACACAATATCCGTATCCTCCTGACCAGCCGGCAGACACAACGCGTCCTCCTCTGGATGCACGACAGGCAGTTCCTACCGGTACGCCCCAGTCAATTCCCTTATGGGTGGTTCCCCATCTTGGTCCAAAGCCCGATGTCAGAGTTCCGTATGTGGTTGGGCGGATGTAAGTCGGCAATGCCTTTGTGCCTCGCTCTACAATCTTTGCAACCGCCTCTGTATTTACCTGCTCTTTTATAATCTCGCGTCCGGTTTCGGTTCCGTTGTTATAGCTGACTACTGCTGTTACTGTCCGATTACCGGTCTGTGGCTCCTGAAGAACCGTATTATCTCCTACATATTTGTCCGGATTATCTACATACTGAACTTCTGCTTCATAATCCTCTGTATAAGTTACCTGCTCCTGCATTAATACCGATAATTCCGGCTTTGGCACCATAACTACAATCTGGTCTCCAATCAATATATTGGAATCTGCCTCTAAGCCTTCGTTAATGGATAACAGCTCGTCCGTAGTCATTCCGTACTTATCTGCGATAATGGAAAGACAATCTCCGGACTGTACCTCATACACTTCATTATTTTCCTGCTCCTTGGTAATGCCTTCATAAGCAGTCTGCACATCGGTCAGAAGTCCTTTGGAAGCATAGGTTTCTACCACCTCTATCTGCTCCTGAAATTCCACAGACAAAATACCGTCTTCGCCCACATCAACGGAGCCGTCTGCAACCACCGGATTTCCTTCCTCGTCTGTTGCTGCCAGAATCGGAGGATTATTTGCAGTCTTTGATGCGTTCACAACATTGGTTGTCATGGCACCAACCTCCTGCTTATTATCCGATGCAAGCTCTATTACAAATTCATTATCTACGTCATATGCACTCTGTACCTGCTCCAATAATGCAAGCACCTCTGCTTCACTTGCCAATGTAACCGTATAATTATTAATCTTCATTGTGTACGCAAGCACCTTGTCCTGCACCTGACAATTCAACAATTCATCATATACCTGCTGTGCCAGCTCGCCTTCCGTTGACACCTGTGATGCTCTTGCCTTTACCGGCTCATATGTCACCTCTGCATTCAGAAGTGTCAGCTTATCGGACTGTGCATTCAGGGTCAGTCTTGCCCGTTCATACGCAGCAACTGCCTGCTCCTGTCCTTCTGCGATTCCAACCGGCTTTCCGTTAATAGCGACCTGATACCGCTTGGCTGTCATATTTCCGTTTATCGTAACCGGAAATGCCAGCAAAGCAACACCGCTTGCTATCAGCAATGCCCGGTACATTTTCCACTTCCGACGAATTGTGCTGTTCTTACATTTTTTCATAACTATCTCCTACTAACTATCCACATAAATCAACCATGTTCGGCTCTTTCTGTGATTCTTTTTTGAAAGATGTTACATGACTTTCCTATTTTTGTAATAGTTTCGTAATATATAATAACAAATTCATCCACAATTGTAAAGGAAAACCTGTCCCCTGTTATTTGGTAGTATTCACCAAAGCCTGTGCAACTTCATCCATCAGTCCTTCTATATCATAGCCCTCTGCATCAATGGTAATATCCGCATACCGCTCATATAACGGTGTTCTTTCATCATACAAATCCTTTAGGCTTTGTCCGTCCTTTAACACAACTCCGCGTCTGCGTATATTTCCCAGCCGGTTGCAAATGCTGGCAAATGACAGCTTCAAATAGACCACCGTTCCGATTTCTTTTAAATGCTGCATCGCCTTGTCACTATATATCACGCTGCCACCGGTTGCAATCACATGCCGCTCTGTACGGATTCCGGCATTTACGGCTTCTTCTATCTTTAGAAATTCTTCCTCTCCCTGTTCGGCAATGATTTCCCGCAGCAGCTTTCCCTCCTGCTTCTGGATTAACAAATCCGAATCTGTAAATTCATATCCCAGCACCTTTGCCAGTACAACGCCGATGGTGCTTTTTCCGCAGCCCGGCATTCCAATCAATACTACATTTTCTTTTTGTTCCATAATATATGTGCCTCTTTCCTTATGCTTTCTTTCGTACAGAATAGCCAAAGCTTCCTAATTCATCGGCAATTCCATAATATCTGCCATGTGAATATGCGAGCGGCTTTGCCCAATCCAGATGAAAGGTTCCGTTCTCATCCATATAGGCTTCGCTTACCTGAACATTTACCACCTCTGCGAGAAACATATCATGACTTCCGAGCGGCAGTATCTCCCGAACCTTACATTCAATATTTACCGGACTTTCCATAATAATTGGGGCATTGACCTTCTCTGCCTCCCCCTTTGTCAGTCCGCTCATTTGGAACTTGTCCTCTTCCCGTCCGGAACGCACACCGCAGTAGTCGGTTGCCTTAGCCATTGCCTCTGTTGTAAGATTTACAACAAACACTCCGGTTTCCTTAATCATCGGGTATGAATACCGCTCCGGTCTTACGGATATAAAGAGCATTGCAGGGTCGGAGCAAACGGTTCCTGTCCATGCAACGGTCAATACATTATCGTTGCCCTGTCCGTCCCGGCAGGTCACTAATACCGCCGGCAGCGGATAAAGCATATTTCCCGGCTTCCAGCTTATTTTATTTTGATTCATATTCTATACTTCCTTTCCTGAAATCCTTCCAAAAAAACATATCTTACTAGAGCATACTGTGTTATTCCGGCTTTCGCAAGTTTTTTCTGTAATGGTTGTATTTCTTGTCCAAAGAATCTATAATGAATATAGTTATCTGATTGATGGAGGTATCTTATGGCAGCACAATATCTGGACATTGAAGAGGTCCCTGAATCACTACAGAAGAAGGTGCATCAGAATCTGGCATTTAAGACCGGAAATTTTATATGGAGCTTGAAGTTCAATACTCCGATGAATCCTTCCACCGTCAATGCCGCCAATATGTATCTGACAACTGAATTTGGAGAAGCCGTTAAGACAAATATACGATATGATATAAAGAATAATACGATTGAGATTGCTCCTTTAGAGGCATATGAGACCGGCATTTTTTATTATCTGAATATTACTACGAAGGTACGTTCCAGACATGGACAACGCTTAAAGGAGCCGATTAAAATCAAGTTTAAAATATAGTTATATTACTTATTATTTCTTGATTGTTTTTTAATTGTTTCCGTCCGTTCCTTTACAAAACCAAGAAACATATTCCATTCATCCGGATTGTCCACGTAAAAGCGTGGGCATTCTTTTCCGGTAACATCATAATGTCGTATCACATCATTTTCAGGATTCAAATGATAATAATTACAAAGCTCCGCAACCAATGCCACACACTGATTATAAGTAGCCGTTGTAAACTCTCCGTCCTCTGTCGGATGGCAGCATTCAATGGATATACTATAGCTGTTGGCTTCATTGGATGCATATGCCACTTCATTTAACGGAACACACTGGATAATTTCTCCGTCCAGCCCAATAATAAAATGACTGCTTGCGGATGTCACCGGATTTTCTGCCAGACTTTCAAAATAGTCCCGGTTTCCCTGTGCGGTAGCTCCCGGATTTCCGGTATAATGTACTACAATCTTCTTTACCTGCTCAAGTTCAATTCCCGGACGCGAATATTCATTTACAGTCAGAAATTCTTCCTTAATATCTAAGTCTGTAAATACCTCTCCCGCATATACAATCGGTTCTACCTTCTGCCCTGTCCGCAGGCATATAATTAAAATCACAACACCGACTATCAGTGCTATTCCGCCGCCCACAACCGGCATTCTGCGGCAGATTTTTTCTACTTTTCGTAATTTCTGCTGCTCCCGGCGGCTCATGTTTCTCTTAGCTTCTGCCATCTGTACCCTCTCCATCCTTTGTTGCTTCTTCCTGCTTACAGGCTTCCTCAATGAGTTTTAACTTTTCCTTCTTTGAAAGCTTTTTAATGGCGGCTTCCCGCTTCATTGCTTCTTCTTTGGTGGCATGGCATTCCGAATACACCAGCGTTACCGGTCTTCTTGCCCGCGTGTACTTCGCACCCTTCCCCTCATTGTGCATCTGAACCCGATGCTGTAGGTCTGTCGTCCACCCTGTATATAGACTTTTGTCTTTACACTCTACGATATATGTATAATTCATACTACTGCCCCACCTTTCCGGTCTTACTCTGGTGAGGCATTCCCCCTGTATCCGGGCTTCACCCTATAACAAGGGGGATACCTTCCTATATACAAAGCAGCCGCCAAACCAGTATTTTTTCATTATATATCCGGAGCTTTCTGTCTCCGAAACACAAATATTGTCACACACATGAATCGAATTTACAGCCGCTGGGTTTTCATTTCCCCTATAACATATCTTATGCAGTCCGTTTCCATGTGTGAATGTAAATTTAATATTGACACATTATCATTTTATTGTTATGCTTATCTTAGTTGCACTACTATTTTACAAAACCATCGTTACAGATAAGTAGTTTTACCGTTTGCCCTTTTATCATTACTTCCATTGCTATTTCCATTATTGTTTCCAGCCTAGTTTCACCACAGTTTTCATCACAGCTTTTTTCACAGTTTTTATCACAGCTTTTATCATAACTTTTATTATTTAAGAATCCTTTGATAAAATATGATTTTTTTCTTACTTTTGAATGATAAGGAGATTTTTATGGTTTACAAAATGTCTTATTTTTTTATCGGTCTCATTATAGCATATGCTAGTCTTTTCGGGTATCTTTCTCTTGCTTCCCGCTATGAAACCTTTCACAATGCTCCTACATTTGCAGAAGCAGAGCCGGCTCTTATTCTGTCTGCCGAATGTACCAGTAATAATCTATGCAGACCGGATTATCTGATTGACAATGACCGGATTACATTGCAATTTACAACTAAGCTGCCCTGTCAGCCCTTCAAAGACGGTCCCTGGTATCTCTTTAATCCGCAAAACGACAGCCGGCACTGGGTCTGTGTATTTTTCATATCCAACGGGCTTCTGGAGGACCAGCAGCAGCTTTTCCTGACCGACTTATTAAAGCTCCTTTTTCCAAACTTTCGATATTATGGGGCAAATCCTGATCTTATTTACTTCGCCCCGCTTTCTTTAAACTACTCGCTTACCTTATCTTCCTCTCCGGATTCTACGGATACGGCTGCCTGTTACCTTCTCACTCTGTATACCAATCATAAAGCTCAACTGCTCCCGCCGCAGGAGGTTCTCACCGAATCCGGTGTCTGTAAGGAATTTTCAGTTATTGATGCTGCGGGAAACGGTCCCTGTTGTATCAGAATATTGCTTGAAGATAACGCCATCCTATTGTATAATTTAGTAGAACCTGTCTCTGAACCTCACAGCAGGAGAGGGATATATCGTATGCACATCTGGAAGGAGAAGCCATATGTTGGAGAAAGCTATCGAAATTGCAGTAGAAGCACACCGCGGACAGATTGATAAGGCGGGAAAGCCTTATATTTTGCATCCTATGCGTGTGATGCTTGCCGGCAAAAATGAGGATGAAATGATTTGCGGCATCCTTCATGATGTGGTAGAAGATACTCCAATCTCTCTGGAAATGTTGCAGGAGGAAGGTTTTTCTAAAACTGTTCTGGATGCACTTGCTTTATTAACGCATGACCGTTCGGTTCCCTATCAGGCTTATATAGAAGCTCTTACCCAAAATGAATTAGCGGTTCGTGTAAAATTATATGATTTGCATGATAATCTGAATCGTGACCGGCTTTCTTTTCTGACGGTTGAAGATGAACGCCGCATGGAGAAATATAAAAAATCGCAGACCTACTTGCTGCGATTTCTTAATCCGGACTCTGATTCTCTTTAAATGAACTGTTTTATTCTGAGAAGCAGTCTTCTACGATTTTTTCTGCCTGTGTTGTATCGTCACATACGCACAGAATAACATAATTTCCTTTTGTTACAATATATGGGTTCTCTAACTTCGGAACCTCTTCTGCATTATAACTCTGAAACGATGCAAGCTGTGCCTCTACTCTTGCATTTACACCGTCTTCTACAGTGGCTACATCATCTGCGGAAGCTGCCTCTAATACTGCTACCTCTTCTGCTGTTGCATTTGTTCCCATGTAGACACTTCCTGCCGATACTGCGGAGGAATCTATACCATATAAGGTTAAAGCCTTGTTTAAGTCAACCTCTGAAAGCTGATCCTTCCATGTAACTCCTTCGTAGAGGTCTGTTGCCAAGTCCGCAGGTACAATTGTTTTTACACCGGCTGCTCCGCAACCGCTTAACAGACATACACTCATACCGATTACTGCTGCTAACTTTAACCATTTTCTTTTCATGCTAACTACTCCTTTATTTTCCCCTGTTTTCACTCTATTGCTTTGGTTTTATTACATAGGTATTGCTCTTTAAATAATCCAGCCATTTATCACAATACTCACCGTTACAGTGGATTCCGTCCACACTTGCTCCTGCCGGCAACGCTCCGGTGCTGTCTGCCAATGCAGATGCCACATCCAGATAGATTACGTTCTGCTCGTTGCAGATTGTTTCTATCATACCGTTAAACCGCGTCACATTTGTATTATTATATATATTATCCGTTGCAGACCTCGCTGCCGAAATCGGAATAATATTCTGAACATAAATCAAGGCATCCGGCTGCAACCGCTTAATATCCTGAATCACCTTGGAATACTGCTCTTCAAACAAATCATCATATGGCCAACCCAGCTCATTTACACCAAACATGATGTAGATTTTCTTAAATTCCTGTTCCTGAAGTGCCTCCATGACAGTAACGGTTCTTCCGTCCTCCATCGGAACAATTGCGTCTGTGTAAATTCTGGATATGCTCAAGCCCTTTGAACAATATGCATGGATATTCGCCAGACTCGAATACATCATAAATCCCTCGGTTCGGGAATCTCCGATGAACAGGGCATCATCAAAATAGGAATCGTCAACAACGGTATCCACTCGTTCATACTCCCGATTCACATCTGCCAGTGAGATTCTGGCAATTCCTATCGTATACAGATAAACTGCCTGTCGCTCCAGCGGCTTGCCCTGCTTTCCGGCATCCGGATTTCCAAGCTCCAGACTTTGAAAATAGTTCTTCCAGCCGGCACCGTCTGTACTTGTCTGTGTACTTCTTTGTCGAATATATAATATAAAACCGGTTGCTATCAATAGCACAAGTATTATGATTCCGGTTGTAATCCGTCTTTTTCGCTTTATCTTAGACTTATAACTTGTCTTATAATCCAGAGGCATAATCTATTCCTTTCTGCATCCTTCATAAGCTTTTTATTCTTTATAATATGTATTCTTTCCCTAAGCTCATACATTGTATCATGTTTTTTTTCTGTTGACTATCCCCAATTATTACATATTTATGAAAAATATGTCTGATTTTTTGGTCGATTTTCCCTTTTATTTATGCTATAATCTCAATATATTCATCGGAGTCATCTGTAAATGTAAATGATTGGAGGTTCACATATGGAATTAACAACAGCACACGAAATAAATTATAAGGGAGAACCTTGTATTGAACTAAAGGCGGGCGGCTATCTGGCTATCATCGCTCCGGGCATCGGAAGTAACGTTATTCGCTTGCGGGATGAGGCAAATGACATTGAGATTTTCCGTTTCTGTGATACGGTCACAGTTGACGAAATCAAGCAGTCTCCGGAGGTGTACGGTCTGCCTACTCTTTATCTGCCGAACCGCTTAAACGGCGGCAAGCTTAAAACCTCGGATGCGTGTTATCAGCTTCCGGTAAATGAGCCGGCTCTTGGCAACTTCATTCACGGATTTTTACACAAGCGGCAGCATTCGGTTGTAGAGGTTATGGCAACCGAAGAACAGGCAATTGCCAAGACAGAATATCTGTATGATGAAAATGATGATTATTTTCAATATTTACCGATTAAATTCAAGGCAGAGTTTACCTTTACCTTATCTGAACAGGGATTTACATATGCCTTTACCATGACAAATCTTTCAGACCGTCAGATGCCTTATGGTGTCTGCACACATACAACCATGATGGGTCCTTTTACTTCAGAAGGAAAGGGCGAGAATATGCGTCTTTATGTTCCGATTGGTGAAAAATGGCAGTTAAATGACCGTTGTCTTCCTACCGGTATCTTTATGCCGTTAGACAACCATGACAAGCAATATTTAACAGGCTCTATGGTTCCGGTTAAGCAGATTATCAATAATGATGTTTATTATGCAGAAACCGGCGATATAGACGGAACTCCTATCTATGGCGTAGTTGCCTCTGACTTGGAATCCGGAAAGGAAATCCGTTACGAGGTATCTGAAGACTACAAGTTCTGGGTTATTTGGAATGACTGGGGCGAGAAGGGTTATTTCTGTCCGGAACCTATGACATGGATGATTGATGCACCGAATCTTCCTCTGGCACCGGAAGATACCGGCTATCAGGAATTAGCTCCGGGTGAGAGCAAAACAGTTACACAACACATTTATACCAAGCACTAATTTTTCTTGTTTTTATCATGTGAATACGATATAATGGTTTATATGAGACCTTATGGGTCCAGCTAGAATATTAGGGAGGTACACACACACATGAAATTCGGTTATTTTGACGACCAAAACAAAGAGTACGTGATTACAAATCCTAAGACCCCATATCCATGGATTAACTACTTAGGAAACCAAGATTTTTTCTCATTAATTTCAAATACGGCAGGCGGTTACAGCTTCTATAAGGATGCTCGTTTGAGACGAATCACCCGTTACCGTTACAACAATGTTCCTGTTGATATGGGTGGACGTTATTTCTATATTAATGATGATGATAATATCTGGTCACCGGGCTGGTCACCGGTTAAGAAGGACCTTGAGTTCTACGAGTGCCGTCATGGTATGGGCTATACCGTTATCAGCGGTAAGAGCAACGGCTTAAAGGCAGAGGTTACGTTCTTCGTTCCGAATAATTATAAGGGCGAGGTACAAAAGGTAACTTTGAAGAACGAAGGTACTACACCAAAGGAATTTAAGCTGTTTTCATTCTTAGAGTGGTGCTTATGGAATGCAGAGGATGATTCTACTAACTTCCAGAGAAACTTCAATACCGGTGAGGTTGAGGTTGAAGGTTCTACCCTGTTCCATAAGACTGAATATAAAGAGCGTCGTGACCATTTTGCATTCTACACTGTAAATGCTGAGATTGAAGGTTATGACTGTGACCGTGAAAGCTTTATGGGCTTATATAACGGCTTTGGCAATCCGCAGGCAGTTATTGCCGGACAGGCTACCAACTCTAAGGCAGACGGATGGTCTCCGATTGCATCCCACTGCTTAAAGATTACTTTGGCTCCGGGCGAATCTAAGGATTTGATATTCGTTCTTGGTTATGTAGAGAATCCGCAGGAAGAGAAGTTCAATGCAGACGGTTCTATGAATAAGTCCAGAGCATATGCTATGATTGAACAGTTCAACACCGCAGAAAAGGTAGATGCTGCTCTTGCTGAATTAAAGAAGAGCTGGTCTGATTTACTTTCTAAATATACCGTTGAGACTCCGGATGACAAGATGAACCGTATGGTTAACATCTGGAATCAGTATCAGTGTATGGTTACATTTAATATGTCACGTTCTGCTTCTTACTTTGAAAGCGGTATCGGACGTGGTATGGGCTTCCGTGATTCCAATCAGGATTTGCTTGGCTTCGTACATCAGATTCCGGATCGTGCAAGAGAGCGTATCCTTGATTTGGCTGCAACCCAGTTTGAAGACGGCGGCTGCTTCCATCAGTACCAGCCATTAACCAAGAAGGGTAATGACGCTGTCGGCGGTGATTTCTCAGATGACCCATTGTGGATGATTTTATCAACCGCTGCTTATATTAAAGAAACCGGAGATTACTCAATTCTGGATGAAATGGTTCCTTATCGGAATGATGAATCCTTAGCTCAGCCGATGATGCACCATTTACAGCAGTCCTTCTATCGGGTTCTGAATAACTTAGGACCTCATGGTCTTCCACTTTCCATGAGAGCAGACTGGAATGACTGTCTGAACCTTTCCTGCTTCTCAAATACACCGGGTGAGAGCTTCCAGACATGGACTTCTCCAAAGTATGGTGATGATAAGTATTCAAAGGTTGCAGAGTCTCTGTTTGTAGCTACCTTATTTACTTATGCCGGACCTGAATATGTTGCTCTTTGCAAGTATAAGGGACTGGATGACAAGGCTGCTGCTGCACAGGCTGAGATTGATAAGATGAAGGATACCATTTGCGAGTATGGTTATGACGGAGAATGGTTCCTGCGTGCATATGATGATTTCGGACGTAAGGTTGGTTCCAAGGAATGTGAAGAAGGTAAAATCTTTATTGAGCCACAGGGCTTCGCAGTTATGTCTGAAATCGGTAAGGACAAGGGTTATGATATTAAGACCCTGGAAAGCATTGATAAGTATTTGAATTGCAAGTATGGTCTTGTATTAAATAATCCTGCATTTACAAAGTACTATATTGAGTATGGTGAAATCTCCACCTACCCTGCAGGTTATAAGGAAAATGCAGGTATCTTCTGCCATAACAATGCATGGATTATCTGTGCAGAAGCTTATGTCGGACATGGTGATAAGGCATTTGAGTATTACTCAAAGATTGCACCTGCTTATCTGGAGGATATTTCCGATTTACACAGAACAGAGCCTTATGTATACGCTCAGATGATTGCCGGTAAGGATGCCGGAAGATTCGGCGAGGCTAAGAACAGCTGGCTGACCGGTACTGCTGCATGGAACTTTGTAGCTGTATCTCAATATATGTTAGGTATTATTCCTGATTATAACGGTTTGAAGGTAGACCCTTCTATCCCTTCTGCTTGGGATGGATTTAAGGCTACTCGTCAGTTCCGAAATGCAACCTACCATATTACTGTTAGCAATCCTTCTCATGTATCAAAGGGTGTTAAGAGTGTAACGGTTGACGGAGCTGCTATCGAAGGTAATGTATTGCCAGTCTTCTCTGACGGCAAGGAGCATACCGTTGAGGTAGTTTTAGGCTAAGAACCGTAAATGGTTTCAAGCCAAAAAAGGAAGAAAAAAGAAAGGCACATAAATGTGCCTTTCTTTTTTAGCTCTTTGTCAAGAGTAAGGGATAACACCCATTTTTTATCTATGAACTCAGAACTTAAGATATTAAGATATAAGAATCAAGAATTATAAAGCCTTATGCTTCAATCCCCTGTGCCTTTAAGTAATCCATAACGTCTTCTACCGTATTCAAATCGGATACATCATCCGCAGGAATCTCTACGTTGAATGCATCTTCAATTGCCATAACCAGTTCAAACAAATCCAACGAATCTGCATCTAAGTCATCTTTGAAGGAGGTATCTAATTCTATAAGATTCTTGTCTATTCTCAACTGCACAGAAATAATATCTCTCATCTTTTCAAACATAACAATTCTATCTCCTTTATACTATACAATCTGTCAGTCGCTTCCAACCAGCGTCCACTATGTCCACCAAACGTCCATCAAGCGTCCATCAAGCGTCCATCAAGCATCCATCAAGCATCCATCAAGCGTCCAATCCGCTTCCGGTAAGCAACACACATGTACTATACAACAGCTATATATTGATGTCAACTATAATATATGTTTCTTTAGAACTTCAGCTTATTAAACTCTTCCAGCGGCATCGGCTTTGCAAAATAGTACCCCTGTGCAACATCGCAGTGTGACCCACGCAGGAAATTCACATGCTCGGTGGTTTCTACCCCTTCTGCAATGATTTGAAGCTGTAACTCCTTTGCCATGGCAATTGTATGGCGGATTACCACTTTTCCCTTTTCTGAATTTAAGGTATCATCCAGAAATCCCTTATCAATCTTAATTACATCAACCGGAACATTCCGCAGCATATTCAGAGAGGAATATCCGGAACCGAAATCATCCACCTCTAATCGGAAGCCCATTTCCTGCAACCGCTTTAATAAATAATACAAATCGTCTGCATTATCAAAGAACATGGTTTCTGTAATTTCAAGGGATAATGCTCCCGGTGTTAAGTCATACTTCTTTAGCAGGCGTTCCAGAATCTGTTCTATATTCCGGTTAAAGATATGATACCTCGATACATTCACCGATACCGGGAACTGTCTTCTGCCTTCCTGCCGCCAGCCCTGAATTGCCTTACAGGCTTCTTCCCACATATATTCATCCAGCTTTATAATAAAGCCGTTTCTTTCAAATAGCGGAATGAAATCATCCGGCTGAATCATTCCCTTTGTCGGGTGCTTCCAGCGGGCTAAGACCTCTGCTCCAACGATTTCTCCGTTTTCAAGATTGAACTTCGGTTGAAGATACATCACAAACTGATGCTCTGCCAGTGCGTGTTCCATCTCAGCCTCTATCTGACTGTTCTTTACAATCTCGTTTCGATATTCTTCATCATAAAATGCACAAAATTGCATGGCATTGTCTTTGATTCTGCGTTTTGCCAAGGCAGCCCTGTCGCACATCAGATTGACCTCTAACAAGTCACTGTTATCCGGAAGATACACTCCATATGAGGTCTTTATCTCACATTCAAATTCGTTATCCTCCAGACGCTTCTTGAACTTCTCAATAAATCTTATGATGTTTCCCTTTGTTTCATACGTCATACAGATGCAAAATACATCACTATGCATACGGCAATAGGTATCCGGCGGTTTTACTGTCTCCTTTAAGCAATCAGCTATGTGCATCAATACCAAATCTCCGGTTCGCATACCATATAAGTCATTGATGACCTTGAACCGCTCAATATCAAACACAATCATTGCATGATTATGTCCGTTATCCCATATCAAAAGACGGCTTACCTCTTCCGTAAAGCGTTGTATATTCGGTGCTCCGGTCAGCGTATCATAATCACGATGGTATTGCAGTGCAGCCGAGGAACGAATCTCATCACTTACATCCTTCATGGTCCCGATAACCTTTTCAACTTCACCCGTTTCCAGAAGGTTATACTGCAAAACCACACGGTACCAGTTAATATCCCCTTTCTTGGTAACAAACCGACAGATTACGGTTCGTTCTCCCCGCTTCTCGGAAAATAAGGTCTGATACAACTGTATGTCTTCTTTATACACAATGTCCGCTGTTGCTTCATCCTTTGTGAAGTCCTCGTTGTGAATGGTCTTAACACCAAAATATTCCTCGAACAGCGGCGATGCATAGCTCTGACCTGTTATGTAATTAATTTCAAATACAATCGTCCTTAACTGTCTTACGGCAGCTAAGTACATTTCTTCCATAAATTCGTGATTATCCATAGTCCCTCTCAGCCCTTCTTTGGTAGTTTCATAGTAGCAAGTTTTTACCGGTTTTGTCAATTAATTCCTATGGAAGATTGCAGGCTTTTCTTGACAATGGAGGAAAACTTCTTTATGATAGGAATGTGCATTAAATTATAGGAATAACTACTGATTTCAGAATCTTAATTTATTGATTTAGAAAGGAACCCTATGCAGCCAACTATAAAACGCAGCCGCCAGAGAGATGCAATTCTTGCTTATCTGCGTACACGTACCGACCATCCTACTGCGGAAGCAGTCTATACAGCACTTAGAGAATCCATGCCGAATATCAGTCTGGGAACCGTTTATCGGAATCTTGCCCTGTTAGCTGATTATGGCACGATTTTAAGAATTTCCTGTGACGGGAAGGTAGACCATTTTGATGCCAACACAACCCCTCATCCGCATTTTCTATGTGAAATCTGCGGGCGGGTGGATGATATAACGGCACCTCTGCCTTGTAATCCAATGGAGTGTATTTCCCCGGATTTTGAAGGTATTCCGCACAGCTATTCGCTTATCTATTACGGTACTTGTCCGCGATGCAGAAAAACACCCTCATAGTTAAAATTCTATGAGGGTGTTGCTTTATTTACTCGACTTGTAATACTTCCATCGGATTCATTGGTGTACCGTCCTTTGTCATTGCCAGATACAAATGCTCTCCTTCTTTCTCATAATAAGCGGTTGGAGCACTCACTTCTCCTATAATTGTATCCTTCCACACTTCATCGCCGACTTCCACACGTACATTCTGTAATTGTCCGTAGGTTACAACGTATCCGCTTCCCAAGTTAACGGTAACGGTTTGTCCGTATTCCTTTGTCTCCTGTATGTCTGTCACCTGTCCATGCCAGATCGATGCCACCTCTGTTCCTTCGGGTGCCTGTAATAACATGCCCGGATTGCAGCGGTATGTGCCTAATGTCTGAAAATAGACGGTCGTATCCATACTGTATGGAAGAATGGTATTGCCCAGTACCGGCATACTGACATCTTCCATGCCTCCAAAGCTTAAGCCCTCTAACGGCTGAAATGATACTGCCTGATTAGAGATAACGGCTGTAGCATCCTCTTCCGATGCCGCTTCCTGTGCTGCCTCACCGGAGGCGGCTACCTCTTCCGCTTCGGTTGTCTCTTCTGTGTTCCACATATCCATAGGTACATCCATGTCACCATCCAGAATCGTTTCCTGAACCTCTTCTGTCACATCTGCTTCAGCAATTTCTCCCACCGCCGGGTCATTCAGGTTAATTTCCTGATTCTGCTGCTGATTCTTTCGATTGGTATTCACGTTGTATACAGCCAGTGCTGCCACAAGGGCAATGACACCAACTCCGAAGGATAAGTAGAATCCATTTGCTTTCATAAATTCTGCTACGGATTTTTTCATTTTCATCACCTCTGCTACTAGTGTTGCCAGAGGGAATGAAATTATTCACCTATTCAAAAGAAAATATGTAATTATCGTAAAATTGACTGGTTACATTGCCATATCCGTCTCTTGCCGTAACCAGAATGGAATATGTCTCTGTGGATGCACTCCAGACCCATGAAAATTGCACCATATCGACACCGCTATAGTTGTCCGTTATTACAAATGCCGCTTCCAGCTGCTTCTTCAAATCCTGCTCTGATGTTGCATGATATTCCTTTTGCTCCGGCTCTGTAATTTCGGGAGAAATTCTGTCCAGCTCTACCGTTAGCATTTCTGACTTTGAAACATTTCCGGCTGCATCGGTTGCGGTGATATAAACCGGAAATCTGCCTGCCTTCTGCCCTTCCAGACTGTGAATATCAATATCAAGGCAATCGGAAGATAATTCATCATTCATATCCGTAACGGTCACTACTGCCTTAATATTCTTTATACAATTGGCTTCCGAGGCTTCTGCCCGGTTCATTTCCAGAACCTTTTTCTTTAATTGAAGCTCCGGTGCTATGGTATCCACAACACGCAGTATTCCGGTACGGCTTTCCTGATTTCCCTCGTCATCCCGAATCCGATATGTAACGGTATATTCACCAACAGTAGATGCATCTACCGTTCCTTCCGTTTGCAGCCTGTCTGTAATATCATTTCCTTCGCCATCCAGTGCCAGTACGCCGCAGGTCAGTTGATAGGTACAGCCACGTTCAAGCTGACGGTCTCCGGCTCCCAGAATCCGCAGGCTGCCATCTATCCATGGATTTTCTGTATCCGGGTCTGTCGGGTCCCATTTGGAACGTATATCCTCTGTATCTAATATCTCTGCCACAGGCTTTCCCAGCGGTCCCTCATATGGGCTGTCATAGATAGTTACCAGAGTTCCGGATGGACAGTTATCGTATATCCATTTTGCATCTGCTACCGCTAACCGGATACAGCCTAAGGATGCCGCTTCTCCCAGCTTATTATATTCTTCGGTTTCCAAATCTCCTTTATTCATGGAAAAATACGGAACAGAATGAAACATAATCTGTCCGTCAATCCGGTATGCATATTGACCGTATACCCCACCTACCAAGGAGCACCACGTATGCTTGTCACTCGTTTCATAGGTTCCGGTCGGGGTTCCGTCATCCTTTCCTACAGAACATACCATTGCCTTTACCGGCTTGGTATAATAGCCGTCCGAATCCAGTGCATAGACCGTAACTACATTCTGCTGGCGGTTTACCTTGACGTAATAAGGCTGTCCGTTGTCTGCCGGTGCCTCCGAATAGTCCTCCAAATCCTTTAACGCTTCTCCCGCCATTCCGGTCCGATTATCTATATTATGCTGGGGCTGATTTGTATTTCCTGCTGTTAATGCAGCATCCTTTGTATCCGCATCGGAATTACTGTTATCTGCTGTCTGCACCGTTTCACCGGGAGCCTCCCCCTTGCTGTTATATACATAAGCAAGCGTTCCGATGGCACTTAAGCAAAGCACTGTCAGGAGTATCGACAGTCCGATATTTCTTTTTTTATTATCTTTCCTTTTTTGGTTCTTCATTGTATATTCCTGCATTTATCCGCTTGTTTTCTTATTTTTTTCGACAGTTGATTTATTATAGCATCTGTATCATCAAAAATCAATCCAACTGACAGCCCGGATAGTAATATAACAGAATTTCTTCATAATTGCGTCCTTCCTCCGCCAGCTTGTTTGCTCCGTACAGACTCAGACCCATTCCATGTCCCTTTCCCAGACAGACAATGCGAAACCGGTCGCCCATGTCTTCAATATAAAAATTCAGGGAGCTAAGTCCAAACCGTTCTCTTGCTTCCTCTCCGCTTAAGGTTTCACCGTCACAAAGCACCGATTTCACATATCCATGCTCCGTACTTTCTGTCACCTCTAATACTTCCGGTTCTCCCTTTGGAATTTCTACGATATTCATGTAATCCTTTGATTCTACATCCTGACTGCTGGCAACCGACACCAGATACGGAACGGCTTCTCCGTATAATTCTTCTGCACTGGCAGTCATGCCTACACTGACCTTATGATACAAGGCATCAATACAGCTTCCGTCATATTGCAGGGTTATTCCGGCAGTTTCGATGATTGCTTTTTCTAATGCCTTTTGATATTTCTTATAGTTCCGCTCCCCCCAAAGCTCGCGGACCTCCTCCTCACTTAAATATTCCAGTTCTAAATCCGCAGCCTCAAGCTGTGTTAAATCCGACATTTTTTTATATAGATTCGTGCGTTCCACAACGGCAACCGTTTTCCACATTTCTTCATTTTCAGTTCCTTCTATTACCGTAGGAAGTGTTCCTTTCAGATATTCTTCAACATCCATAACCAGATACTGACCGTCTTTTTCTAATGCTATGCTGCGTCCGGTATCCAATGTCTCAACCGTTGTCAGCTCGGTTCCGATTGTTCCCGTCACCACAACCGTTCCCAGATACGGTATCATAATTGCTACTATCAATAACGCAAACAAAATCGTTCCTTTTTCTCTCATGTCCAACCTCCTACCTATAGTCTATTCTCCGGTTCGGAGGTTTATGCAAAGGGTGCCTGCTCTCTTACCGAGAACAGGCACCCTTTGGTTTGTATTACTATATTATTTTATGCTTATATTGCAATTCTTACTTTGCTGCTTCAGGAAGCTTTACAGTTACCGGCTTCAGCTTCCAGATGTCATCTACATATTCCTGAATGGTTCTGTCGGATGAGAACTTACCGGAACATGCGGTATTCAGCATTGCTGACTTCGCCCAAGCAGCCTCATTCCGGTATGCAGCATCTACACGCTTATGTGCATCTGCATAGGAATCGAAGTCCTTCAAAATGAAGTAAATATCTTCCTTTGTTAAAGCATCATATAATTCGCGGAAGCGTTCCGGATCATCCGGTGCGTAAAAGCCGTTAATTAACTGGGTCAATACGGTACGAACTGCCTGATTATTATTGTAAATATCCATTGGGTTATAGCCACCCTCACGCTCGTACTTCATAACCTCGTCTGCAGACATACCGAAGATAAATGCATTTTCAATGCCAACCTCTTCTACGATTTCTACATTTGCACCATCCATGGTTCCTAAGGTTAATGCACCGTTCAACATGAACTTCATGTTACCGGTACCGGATGCCTCTCTGGATGCGGTTGAAATCTGCTCGCTGACATCGGCTGCCGCAAAGATGATTTCTGCATTGGATACCCGGTAATTTTCAATAAATACAACCTTAATCTTACCGTTAATGGATTCATCATTGTTAATTACATCTGCAACGGAGTTAATCAGCTTAATGGTTAATTTTGCCCGCTTGTAGCCTGCTGCTGCCTTTGCACCAAAGATAAAGGTTCTAGGAACCATATCCATACCCGGATTGGTCTTTAACTCATTATACAGGTACATAACGTGCAGAATATTCAACAACTGTCTCTTGTATTCATGCAGACGCTTTACCTGAACGTCAAAGATAGAACGCGGGTCTACATCTATACCGTTATGCTCCTTGATATAGTTAGCCAGACGAATCTTGTTCTGATACTTAATGTTCATAAATTCCTGCTGACATTTTACATCATCGGTATATACCTTCAGCTTGCTAATCTGGCTCAAATCTGTAATCCACTCATCACCAATCTTGTCTGTTACCCAGTTTGCAAGCAATGGATTACCATGAAGCAAGAATCTTCTCTGGGTAATACCGTTTGTCTTATTATTGAACTGCTCCGGACGCATTTCGTAGAAGTCCTTCAACTCTCTCTTCTCCAGAATCTCTGTATGAAGCTGTGCTACACCGTTAACGGAGAAGGAGCCTGCGATTGCCAGATGTGCCATCTTTACCTGACCGTCATACAGGATTGCCATATTCTTAACCTTAGACTGGTCACCCGGATATTTAGCCTCAATCTCAGCTACATAACGACGGTTAATCTCTTCAATAATCTGATATACACGAGGAAGCAGTCTTGAGAACAGCTCAATCGGCCATTTCTCCAATGCTTCTGCCATGATGGTATGATTGGTATATGCACAGGTATGTGTGGTAATCTCCCATGCGTCATCCCATTCCATGCCTTCTTCATCCATTAAGATACGCATTAATTCTGCAACGGTAACGGTTGGATGTGTATCATTTAACTGGAATACCAGCTTCTTTGGAATATCATGTAAGTCACTGTTATTCTCTTTGAACTTCTTAATTGCAGTCTGGATAGATGCAGAAATGAAGAAATACTGCTGCTTTAATCTTAATTCCTTACCTGCATAGTGGTTATCATTCGGATACAATACCTCTACAATGGTTCTTGCCAGATTCTGCTGCTCAACAGCCTTCTGGTATTCACCCTTATCAAAGGAATCCAGATTGAAATCCTGAATTGCTTCTGCATCCCAGATTCTTAATGTATTTACTACGTTATTGCCATAGCCGATTACCGGAAGGTCATACGGTACTGCACGAATTGCCTGATAACCGTCCTGAATAAAGTAATTACGTCCGTTACGATTCTCTACCCGTACATAACCGCCGAATTTTACCTCGCATGCATATTCTGAACGACGTACTTCAAACGGATTGCCATCCTTTAACCAGTCATCCGGCTTCTCTACCTGATAACCGTCTACAATTGCCTGCTTAAACATACCGTAACGATAACGGATACCACAGCCATATGCAGGATAGCCCAATGTTGCCAGAGAATCTAAGAAGCAGGCTGCCAGACGGCCCAGACCACCGTTACCAAGAGCGGCATCCGGTTCCTGATCTTCGATTACGTTCAAATCAAATCCTAATTCTTCCAGTGCTTCCTTTATTTCATCATAAAAGGTCAGATTAATCAGATTGTTACCTAATGCTCTACCCATCAGAAATTCCATGGACAGATAATATACAGTCTTTACATTCTGCTTCTCATATTCCTTATGTGTTGCAATCCAACGATCAATAATGTCATCCTTTATTGCATATGCAACTGCCTGAAATACCTGCTGCTGAGTTGCTTCATCAATCGTCTTACGGTATAATGTTTTCACATTATTAATGACCTCTTTCTTGAAGCCTTCCTTATCAAAATCGACTTTCTTCTTCATTCCCCTTATTGCCTCCTTAGCATGATCTTCTGTTCACCTACAAAAAACACATTCCTATTTTACCAGAAACCACTAATTTCTACAATACCTAATCCGGAATCTTGTCTATTTCTTCCAATGGGGTTGCCTGATAAATATACTCCTGCGTCTTTCCTATTTTGGATTTTCCGGCTGCCAGCTGGCGTACCCGTATCCGGTCTCCGTCTTCCAGCTCGAAATCCTTTACAACCAGATACCTTCCTTCATGGATGGTTGCCTTTTTATCTCCGTTTACAAATACATAACTGGAATCCGTAAAGTTCTCACCCATGACATAGACATTGCCGTTTCGTTCCCATACTGTTGTAATGGTAATCGGGTCAATTCCCATTGTCATGTCCGTTGCATCAAACGGATTTACCTGATTGTATACATAACGCTCTCCATACAGCATATCGTATTCCAGCAGCTCCAGCTTTTCCGAATAGTCGGCATCATTCCGGCATTCCTGATGGAATTTCGTTAAAATACCGTTATTATAGCCCAACCGCTCCATAATATAGGAAGTGGTCTGGAAGGAATACAAATCTCTGTCCTGTTTTGCCAGACCGAAATTGTCCCACATCACATACGAAGTCTGGAAGGTATTCTGTCCGGTCAGTTCCTCATCTGTAATATCCAGCGTCGGCAGGTGGTCACCAAAGAAGAATACGATACAACGCTCATCACTCTTTGACAGCTCCTCTACCAATTCTCCCACAAATTCATCGGTCTTATACAATTCATTCGCGTAATATGTAAATTTATTTGCCCGCTCCTCGTCCGGCTCGCCCTGCATGGTAATCCGCGGAGTCTCCTCCGGTCCTTCAGCCGGATAAGCCCCATGCGAAGCAACCGTAATCGTATAAACAAAATCAGGTGTATCGGTAGATTCGATTGCTTTTACAATCTCCCCGGTCAATACCGAATCGTCTACCCAATCCAATTGATTGTATTCCAGATTATTCATGTACTCCAAGGAATCGAACCGTTCAAAGCCCAGCTTCTTAAATACGCTGTTCCGGCTGTAGAAGTTACCGCGATTATTGTGAATTGCCGTACTGGTATAACCAAGCTCCTCCAAATCGTAGCAAAGGCTTTCACAGGTGGTCTTTTTCAAAATCGTTTTATATGGGTATTCACAGAAGCCGAAATAATCCAGACTCATACCCGAAATGGTTTCAAATTCCGTATTTGCCGTACCGGCTCCGATAGACGGAACGGTTACATAGCCACTGCTGTATTCCTCGGATAACCGTGTCAGGTTCGGCAGCGGATTTTCGGAAAATGTATAGTTCTTCATGTTATTAATGTCATATACAGATTCCAATTGCACAATGATGATATTCGGTCTTGTGGTAATCATACCGCTTTTCGTACCGCCAAGCCCTTCCCGGATGGCACGCATGGTTTCCTCGGAATAATTTCTCGGCTTTCCGATTCCGACATCAAATACACTGCTGACAAAGCAATAATCATATCCGCACGCATCATATACAAAGGAAATGTTACCTAAATCCGACGGTATCCGTTTCGTGTAAACGCCCCATGCGTTGAAACCGTATGCACTGCCAAATGCAGCCAGCATTAAAAGGAAATATGCCCAGCGGTGGAATTTTCCTTCAATCTTCGGCACCCGGAACCACATGACAACGGCTCCCACCAGTATTACCAGCAATGCAAGGACAATCAGAACAATTTCCGTATTACTTAAATACTGTTTAACAATGGAGGCTACCGATTTGAACAGCTTAATGTCAACGGCTGAAAACGGTGTAATCCGGTAACTCAGAACAACGTAGTTACAGATACCGAGAATCAGCCAGAGCAGGCTAATCAATAATACGCCTGTCATCCGTCTGCGAAATACCAACGGTATTGTCAAAGTTGCAAATACCATCCATACATTTAACAGAAACATCCATGGATGATGCACAACAAACCCAAATGTACCTCCCAACGAACGCCGGGTCAGCAGCTCATTTATCAATGTTATCAATACGGACAGGATTACAATGGTCGGAATTGGGCGGACATTTATCTGCTCCAAGCCCTTTCGTATCATTGCTATCGGTCCGTTTTTCTTGGTTTTTTCCGGTGCCGCATTCTGCTGCGACACCGTTTCCTCTCGCTTCCCTTTCACAATCTAACTCCTTATATGACTATCTCGTACTTACCTGCGTAACACCGAAGGTTACGGTTTCGCCGTTTAAGTTCCATTCTTTCGTAAAGCCGCTCATGGTTCCTATTTCAATGGTAACTGCCAGCGTATCTTCTTTGATAGAGTCTGCATTTCTGCTTATAATCTCTGCAATCTTTTCATTATTTGCCACATAGACAACGATTTTATCCGTCACCTGGAAATCGGCTTCCTTTCGCATGGTCTGAATCTTGGATACGATTTCACGAACAAAGCCTTCTTCTATCAGCTCCGGTGTAAGGTTAGTATCCAGAACCACCGTTACATAATTATCCTGCTGAGAGATATAGCCCTCGGTCTGTGCCATATCAATCAACAAATCTTCTTCTGCCAATGATACTGTCACACCGTCTACCTCAAAGGTAATAGCTCCTTTTTCCTTCAGCTCTGCCATGGCAGTATTTCCGTCTACCTCAGATAAATACTTCTTAATGCCGCCTAACTGCTTGCCATACTTCGGTCCTACAGTCCGGAGCTGTGGCTTGAAGCTATAAGAGGTAAACTCGGATACATCCTCTTTAAATTCTGCCTGCTTTACGTTTAACTCATCCTCGATAATTTCAACATAAAATTCGGAGAGGGTCTTAGCTGCCTTTATATACATCTTGCCGATTGGCTGACGGTTCTTAATATTTGCTGCATTTCTTGCGGCACGTCCCAGTACCACCACATGCAGAACTTCATCCATGGCAGTCTCCAGCTCGGTATCGATATATGCTTCATTTGCAGTCGGGAAGTCACACAGGTGAATACTTTCCGGTGCAGTCTTATCCAGTCCGCATACCAGATTCTGATAAATATCTTCTGTGATAAACGGAATCATTGGGGCAGACAGCTTACATATCGTAACCAATGCGGTATACAGTGTCATATATGCATTAATCTTATCCTGCTCCATTCCCTTTGCCCAGAATCGGTCACGACACCGTCTGACATACCAGTTACTCATATCATCCACAAATTCTGCCAAGGCACGCGTGGTTTCCGGAATCTTATAAGCTCCCAATGCCGCATCAACCTCTTTGATAACGGTATTTAATTTTGACAATAACCACTTATCCATGACCGGAAGCTTATCATAATCCAGACTGTACTTGGTCGGGTCAAACTGGTCTATCTCTGCATAAAGTACATAGAATGCATAGGTATTCCAAAGTGTTCCCATGAATTTACGCTGACCTTCGATTACAGCATCCTCATGGAAGCGGTTTGGCAGCCATGGTGCGGAATTACTATAGAAATACCAGCGAATAGCATCTGCACCGTATTTGTTCAAGGCTTCCATCGGGTCAACCGCATTGCCCTTGGATTTACTCATTTTCTGTCCATCCTTATCCTGCACATGACCCAGCACGATTACATTCTTATACGGTGCCTGATTAAACAGCAGGGTAGAAATTGCCATCAGGGAATAGAACCAGCCTCTTGTCTGGTCTACTGCCTCGCTGATAAAGTCTGCCGGGAAGTTCTCCTTGAAAATATCTTCATTTTCAAATGGATAATGCCACTGTGCAAACGGCATGGAACCGGAATCGAACCAGCAGTCGATTACCTCCGGTACACGATGCATTTCGCCTCCGCACTTCTCACATGGGAAGGTAACGGCATCAATAAATGGGCGGTGCAGCTCGATGTCATCCGGACAATTCTTTGATAACTGCTTTAATTCTTCTATGGAACCAATTGCGTGACGATGACCGCATTCACATTCCCAGATATTTAACGGAGTACCCCAATAACGATTTCGGCTGACACCCCAATCCTGCACATTGGCAAGCCAGTCACCAAAACGTCCCTTACCGATGCTCTCCGGAATCCAGTTTACGGTATTATTATTCTTAATCAGGTCCTCACGAACCTCTGTCATCTTAATGAACCATGATTCTCTTGCATAGTAAATCAATGGGGTATCACACCGCCAGCAGAACGGATAATCATGTTCGAACTTCGGTGCATCAAATAATAAGCCCTGCTTCTCTAAATCGGTCAGCACCAATGGGTCAGCCTTCTTAACGAAAATGCCGGCATATGGAGTATTGTCTGTCATATCACCTTTTCCGTCTACAAGCTGTACAAATGGCAGGTCATACTTTCTTCCTACCTTGGCATCGTCCTCACCAAATGCAGGTGCAATATGAACAATACCGGTACCGTCGCTCATAGTTACATAGGAATCACAGGTAACATAATGTCCCTTCTTTCCCTGCTTTGCAGCCAAATCAGCCGCCACCTGAAACAATGGTTCATATTCCTTATATTCCAGTGCTGTACCCTTAAAAGTATCTAACACCTCATATGCAGGCTTCTCCTCGGTGGCTAATTTACCTAATACGGTATCCAGCAAGGCTTCTGCCATATAATATACATAACCGTCTGCTGCCTGAACCTTACAATAATTCTCATCCGGGTTCACGCAAAGTGCCACATTACTCGGCAGTGTCCAAGGTGTGGTTGTCCATGCCAGAAAATAAGCATCTTCGCCTATTACCTTGAATCGAACTACTGCAGAGCGTTCCTTTACTGCCTTATAGCCCTGTGCAACCTCATGAGAGGACAACGGCGTACCGCATCGCGGACAATAAGGTACAATCTTAAAGCCCTTATATAACAGACCCTTTTCCCAGATTTTCTTCAATGCCCACCATTCGGATTCAATGAAATCATTATGGTATGTGACATATGGGTCATCCATATCTGCCCAGAAGCCAACCTTACCGGAAAACTCCTCCCACATACCTTTATATTTCCAGACGCTTTCCTTACATTTCTCAATAAACGGCTCCAGACCGTATTCCTCAATCTGTTCCTTTCCGTCCAGTCCTAATTCCTTTTCTACCTCTAATTCAACCGGAAGTCCATGTGTGTCCCAGCCTGCCTTCCGAATAATCTTATGTCCCTTCATGGTCTGATACCGCGGAATCATATCCTTGATAACACGAGTCAGAACATGACCGATATGCGGCTTACCGTTTGCTGTCGGTGGTCCGTCATAAAATGTATAGACCGGACAGCCTTCTTTTTCCTCTACACTCTTTTCAAAAATCTGATTGTCCTTCCAGAACTGTTCAACCTTTGCTTCCCGCTCTACGAAGTTCAGGTTTGGTGATACTTTTTCGTACATACGTGCTTCTTCCTTTCTTACTTCCTATTTTCTTATTTCTGTCATTCTGTCTGCAAACTATGCTTCATGTCAAAAGGAACCTCCGCCGATTAGGGCGAAGGTTCCTTATTATTCGCTATACCACCTAATTGCTTCCGGGCTTTGCCTGCATATTATGCATATGCATCCATGCACCCATCCTTCCCTTAACGCAGGAACTTACGTCAGAGCCTACTACATCCTTCAGTCTGCAGCTCCGGAGTGATATTCACAATTCTCATACTGACATCAGGCTTCCACCATCCCCGACTCTCTTACGCGTTCTGAAAATGCTACTGTCTCCATCTATGCCTTTTATGGTTCTTATTATATTTACCAAATCAGTTACACCTTACAATAAGGTAATTTATTTGTCAAGACAATTTCCGTTTTCTTCCGGCTGGGTTTCCTGCTCCATAGCTGCCAATAAACGCTCATGCAGCTCCGGGTTCACCCGTTTGAGTGAAATCGGCTTACCGTTCTTATCCACAAAGCAATGCTTGCTTTTTCCGGTTGTCCTGAGCTCTCCGGTCTTTTTATCCCGCACCTCGTAGGTGACAAAGAACTTCACACCGGTATAATCCTGAAATCTTGTATAGACCTCCACCACATCTTCAAAATGCACCATGGATTTGTAGGTACAGGTCACTTCCATGACCGGGCTGATGATTCCCATTTCTTCACATTTTTTATAATCAATGCCGATTTCCTTCAGAAACTGAATCCTTGCAGACTCAAACCACCGCAGATAATTGGAATGGTGTATAATTCCCATCTGGTCGGTTTCATAATATTGTGCTTCGTGTTCATAAACTACCATATCCGCTTCTTCTCCCCTGTGTCCTGTCATTTCGGTTCTTTATCTAATCTAATATGGCGGCTGCCGTTTCCCTTAATTCCTTAAGACTCTGTATAACCGGCACCTGTGCATTTACCTCGCCAAATCCATAGCCTGCCAGAATAAACGGTATCCCTGCCTTGCAGGCGGAATCATAATCGCCCTGAATATCTCCGAGATAGACTGCCTGTGTCAGATGGTTTCTGTCACACACCAGTTTTATATTATCACCTTTTTGCAGTCCGGTATTGCCAAAGCTCTCAAAATCATCAAAATAGGCACCCAGCTTATGATGCTCTAAAAAAGCTTCGATATAACCCACCTGGCAATTACTGACAATCGCAAGAAAATACTGTCCGGAAAGCTCCTTCAGCACCTCTTCCAGATGTGGGAACAATATGCCGCCATGCATACGGATGTATTCGTTTTCATACTCCTCACATGCCTTCATAATCTCGGCAATCCGTTCCTTGGAAAGTCCCTGTCCTTCAAAGCATCTTCTTCCGATTTCATCCATCGGCAATCCCATAAAGCCCTGTATATCTTCAACGGTAATCTTGCGTGTCACATCCGGCTGCTGCTCTAATACTTCCTGCCATGATTCTGCCACCTGTCGGCTGGAATCCCATAGCGTACCGTCCAAGTCAAATAATATACCCTTTGTCTGTTTCATCTTCTCTCTTTTTCCTTTTCTCTTTCTTTGCTTTTTATTTATGGTTGCACAAGAATCAGATTTTCTATTCCAAATATTGTATTTACCAGATTTTGGACAAATGCGGAATCGGGATTGATATAGGTTCCGTATATCACAATCCAGCCCGGAATCCCGACAATGATACTTAAAATTCCCGCTACAATTGCTACCTTTGCCCCTACCGGACGTTTTCCATCCGGTCTTTTTGCTTTCCAGCCCATGATTAATCCCGCGATTCCCAGCACCATACCAAAGCCAATCAATGCCATCGGCAAGCCGGCAATTGACGCTACACAAGCAAAAAATGCCTGCTTTTCTGCCCGCTTAATCTGTTCATTTGTGCTTAACTGATATGCCTTTTCTTTTTTTCCCCTGCCTGATGTATTCCGCTTTGCCATGTGTGCAAGTTCCTCCTCTGTTTTACCAATTCCTTTGTTTTTTCTATATATTATATTCTTCTATATATAAGTATAACGAAATAAAGCGGAGTTGATTCATTCCAACCCCGCTTTATTTCATAAGTACTATTATTTAATAATTGTCCAAGTACCAATCAATGGCAATGGTTCGTCATCATCTGAAATAGCCTTAATTAATCCCCAGATACCGAAGATTGCTGCTGCAAGCTGTGTAATACCGATAGGAATAATAGCTGCAATGTTGCAGATTAAAGCCTGATTCAAATGCTGCTTCAGTCCCGGATCATTTTCTTTATCTCCTGATAAGAATGAAACTAACCAACCAACCCATGTAATATAACTGAGAATCTTAGCTGTTTTACTGTTCATACTTCCTCTCCTCTCCTACAATTATTCTTGCATTCAAACAAATACAAATTCATTCTACTGATTCTTGCTATATTTGTCAATACCTTATCCCAGAAAAGATTGTGCAAAAGTAATTGTTTTTTCTATATTAATTCTGTATAATAAATAAGTTGTGACAATTATATGAGGAGGACTTATTCAATGACAAATATAACTGGTGCAGAAACCCCCATTGAAAAATATGCCGGTATTCTGGCACACCCTACTTCTTTTCCCGGTCCTTACGGTATCGGTGATTTAGGAAACGGTGCTTATCGTTTCATTGACTTTCTGGAAAAATCCGGTCTGAATCTCTGGCAGGTATTACCGCTTGGACATACAGGCTTCGGCGATTCTCCGTATCAGCCGTTTTCTTCCTTTGCGGGACAACCACTGATTATTAGTATTGATTTCTTAAAGCAGGTGAACCTTCTGTATGATAGTGATTTTACCAATATGCCTGCATGGAATCCGGTTCAGATTGATTACGGCTCGTTAATCTCCTTCAAAACAGCATTGTTGCATACCGCATATGAGCGTTTTACGGATGATTCCATTGCTGATGGATTTACCGGCAATGAAGATTTGATGAATCAATATCAGACCTTCTGCGACACTTCGTTCTGGCTGGAGGATTATGCCCTCTTTATGGCAGGCAAGGATTATCATCAGGGAGCCCCTTGGTATCTCTGGGAAGATTCCTTAAAGAATCCTACTGCAAAGCAGCGGGCTACCTGGATTAAAACCTTAGAAAAGGAAATGGGCTATTATAAGTTCATTCAGTTCCTGTTCTATCATGACTGGTCAGCGGTTAAAAAATATGCGAATGATAAGGGCATTAAGATTGTCGGTGATATTCCTATCTTTGTAGCATGGGATAGTGTAGACGTATGGAGAAATCCAAGTCTGTTTAAGTTAGATTCCATGGGTTATCCGACTGTGGTTGCCGGTGTACCGCCTGACTATTTCAGTGCAACCGGTCAGTTGTGGGGCAATCCGCTATATAATTGGAAGAATCATACCAAGACCGGTTATCAGTGGTGGATAGACCGTATCCGGTATCAGTTGACTCTGACGGACTTCCTCCGGATAGACCATTTCAGAGGCTTTGATAAATATTGGGCAGTTCCTTATGGGGATGACACCGCCATTCACGGAAAATGGGAGGATGCTCCGGGTGTGAATTTCTTCACAACTCTGGAAGCTACCTTGGGTTATAACCTTCCGATTATTGCAGAGGATTTGGGTGAAATCGACCATTCCGTAATTGAGCTTCGGGATAAGTTCAGTCTGCCGGGTATGAAGATTCTTCAGTTTGCATTTGAAAATCCGGAAGAAAATCTGTTCCTGCCTCATAACTTCACCAGAAATTGTGTATGTTATACCGGTACACATGATAATGATACAACACTTGGCTGGTATCAAAAGGCATTTGAGGCTTCCCGCGATAAGCTGCGTCGTTATTTCAGTACCGATGCCAGTGATATTTGCTGGGTTATGATTCGTGCCTGCTTCTCCTCCGTTGCCAACATGGCAATTGTACCAATGCAGGATGTCCTGTGTCTGGATTCATGGGCAAGATTAAATACTCCGGGTAAAGCGGAAGGAAACTGGAGCTGGCGGTTTACAGATGCCGATTTAAATGATAAATTAACAGAAAGATTATATGAAACCGCAAAATTGTATGGTCGTTAGGAGTTTTTTATGAAAATAAATATCCGCACAATTTTAGTTTTGATATTTGTGGCATTATTTTTAATTCTTTCCATGCCGTTGCATTTGGTACTATGGCTTATCGGAAAGAAAAAGCCAATGACAAAATATCGTGTATCCCACAAGGTTATACGCTGGGCATTCCGAACGGTATTCTGGATTGCCGGTATCCATACACAGGCAGTCGGTACCGAGCATATTCCGACTGATACTCCGGTACTCTTTGTCAGCAACCACAGAAGTAATCTGGATATTCTCCTGATACAGACAACTGTCGGTGTTCCGGTTGGCTTTGTTTCTAAGACAGAGTTAAAGAAGGTACCGCTTCTGGGACTTTGGATGTGTGACATTGGATGCGTATTTCTGGATCGTGCGAACATTAAGTCGGCTATCAAAAGCATGAACGATGGAGCCGAACATATTTCGGTTGGCTGCTCAATGGCAATCTGTCCGGAAGGCACCAGAGGACATGAGGAAGAAATGAAACCGTTTAAGGACGGAAGTCTTAAGATTGCAACCAAGGCGAATGCACCGATTGTTCCGGTTGCCGTCATCGGCACAGACGATTGCTTAGAAAACAATCCGGGTCTGAAGCTCACAAAGGGAACGCTGACCGTTGCATATGGAAAGCCGATTTATCTGGAGGAGCTTTCTCCAGAGGATAAAAAGCATCTGGGAGCTTATACCCAGCAATTTGTAAAAGAATTATATGAAGCAAATAAGTAAGAAAGCAAAGAGAAATGAAGCTTAATAAAACAGAACAAAAGGAGGGAATTCTATGAATCCTATCAATCCTTGGATTATTGTAGGAATAGTCCTGGTTGTAGCAATCGGCGTTATGGTTGCATTGTACTTCTGGGGACAGAGTATGCAGAAAAAGCAGATGGCACAAAAGGAACAAATGATGGCCGCCGCTCAGCCGGTAACTATGCTAATCATTGATAAGAAATTTATGAAAATGAAGGATGCCAAGCTTCCAAAGGTGGTTATGGAGCAGACACCAAAGCGGTATCAGAACTCCAAGCTTCCGGTTGTAAAGGCAAAGGTTGGTCCGCAAATCTTAACCTTGATTGCGGATGACGGTATTTTTGACGAACTTCCTACTAAGGGTGAGGTAAAAGCAATGGTCAGCGGCATTTATATTGTCAGTGTTAAGAATGTCCGCGGCAAGGTTGCTCCTGCTGATGAAAAGAAGAAGTCAAGCTGGGGTGCAAAGCTTCGTAAGAAGCAAAGTGAGTATCAGAAGATTATGGCAGAGGAGGAGCAGAACAAAGAGGCTCAAAAGGCTGCCAAGGCTCGTGAAAAGGCTCAAAAGGAGGCTGCTAAGAAAATTACGAAGTAAGGAAAAAAGGCTTCGCCCAATAGGGTTGAAGCCTTTTTCCACATCTTAAATCAAATCGGATTCTGGAACACATACATTTTCTCATCCGTATCCTCTAAATACCCCGGAAGGCGGATAAGTCGTTTCTGCTTCCATTGCATTTCCCGAATTATCTGTAAGTAATCATCCGATATGTAATATAAAATCAATGTCACAACTCTGGCTGATTCTTCGATTGACAGCACTATGTTTTCCAATATTTTAGCAAAATGCTCCGGAGCACATGGATTAAAGAAATAAAAGATATTATCTTCCTTTGAAATCTTATAGTCCTCTGCCTTCATATGGTATAGCTGTATCATGGATTCCCGCTCATGAAAACGTACAGAATAGTATGCCTTATTGTCCTCAAGCTGCTGATACAGTACCGGGTCTATCTCGATTCCCTTGACCTTACACAGATAATAATGATTAAAGAAAAACAAAATCCTGCCTTTTCCGCACCCGAAATCTACTACACAGTCTGTAGGCTTAATGTGCAGTCGTTCACACGTAACGCTTAAGGCATCATAAGGTGTGACCTCGTAACGATTATATTCCTCCGGAATGCCTTCCTCGTCCCAGTCTTCATCCTTTGTATCAATTCCTAAAAATGCGTCATACATTTTTTCATAGCTGTATTCCAGCATTCCGACTCCCCTGCCTTCCTGTTCCTTACTTCCGGGATGCAATTCGAATCAGAATATCATTTTCTGACGAATAGCCGTAATTAATGTCCAGAACGTATCGAATATATATCTGGATATAATCTTCTGATTCCTCCAAGGAATAGTCCATGGTTGTAATGTTAATCGTCATCGGTCCTGCCGGGGTTGTATAATAGGTCACATTTTCTTCCTGCGGGCTGAAATACATCTGGGAATTTACCGCTCCCTTTTTCGTCATTTGGAAAAATGTCTCATCGAACTTTAATGTATTCTTTATGACCTCTTGTGTATCCTCCGGCACCTCCTCGTATATCACAAAATGGTGTCCGTTCCGCTTATAATAATTTGCCACCGTTACCAACTCAATGCTGTCCTGTTCCCCTTCTGCCAGTTGATTTCCGGTAATAGATACTAATACCTGTTTTGTCATACCTGCACCCAATCCTATTCCTTAGTAGCTCTCTATATCAACCACTTTCACCCGTTCCACATCACAAGGCAGCACCCTGTCTGCAAAGGTACAGAATTTGTCTACACCGTCACTGACATAGTATTCATAGGTTGCCAGCTCTCCGGAACGATTTAATAGCTGTTTCTCTGCCAGCAATACCTTCAGGCTCTTTGCTGTTTCGTATGCCGGATTGATAAGGGTTACCTCCGGCCCCATATATCTGCCGATTGCATTTCGAATTAACGGATAATGCGTACATCCCAGAATCAGGGAATCAATTCCATACTCCTTTAATTCATGCAGATACCGTTCTATTACATCATCTGTAATTCTGTCCTCCAGAAGCCCTTCCTCCACCAATGGTACAAACAACGGACACGCTCTGGATACTACCGTCAGCTCCGGATTCAGCTTACGCAGAAATTTGGAATAAATCCCACTCTTAATGGTACTTTCCGTTGCAATGATTCCTATGGAGTTAGTTTTGGTGCTTTCTGCCGCCATTCTGGCTCCCGGCTCTACAACTCCCATAATCGGAATCTCAATCTCACTCCGAATCTCATCTAATGCCAATGCACTTGCCGTATTACACGCAATTACAATTGCCTTTACCTGATGCTCCGTCAGAAATCTTACAATCTGCCTTGAATACTTGAGAACTGTATTTTTCGACTTAGAGCCATACGGCACTCTTGCGGTATCACCAAAATATATCATGTTTTCCTCAGGAAGCTGCCGCATAATTTCCTTGACTACCGTCAGTCCTCCTACACCGGAATCAAAGACCCCGATTGGTGCCTGTGTCTGCTTCATACTTCTACCTTCTTCTCTCATATGCCAGTTGAATCTGTGTCTCTACCAATGTCGGCACATCCATTCCCTGTGCCTCCCACAGCATCGGATACATACTGATACTCGTAAATCCGGGAAGGGTATTAATCTCATTAAATATCACCCGATTGGTATCCTTCTCCAAAAAGAAATCAACTCTTGCCAGTCCGTATCCGTCTAATGCCCGGAAAATCTTTACGGCTGCGTCTCGGATTTCTTCTCGTTTTCCCTCCGGCAGTTCAGGGTCTATCACAGTCTTTGATGCGGCATCATGGTATTTTGCTTCATAGTCATAAAATTCAGCCGCAGATAAAATCTCACCAACACCTGCTGCCTGTACCTCTGTACCGCCCAGCACAGCACATTCCAGTTCTCTTCCGATAATGGTTCTCTCTACCAGAATCTTAACATCATGCTTGGCTGCCTCCAACAAGGCACGTTCCAGCTCTTCCCGATTATGTGCCTTGGATATTCCTTTTGATGAGCCTGCATTTGACGGCTTTACAAATACCGGATATGCAAGCTTCGCTTCTACCTTTTCTACTGCGGCATCCATCTGCTCCAGTTCATGCTTGCGTACCGGAACATATTCCGCCTGCGAAATTCCCAAGGTGTCCACAACAATTTTTGCATATAATTTATCCATACCGAGTGCTGAAGCAATAACTCCGCATCCCACATACGGAATTTGAGCCATTTCCAATAAGCCCTGTACAGTTCCGTCTTCTCCGTATAATCCATGCAATACCGGGAATACAACATCCACAGGAATTGTCCGAACTCCCTTCTTCGATATGCATACAATCTCCTTCTTGGTGGCATCCGGCGAAATAATAGCCGTTTCCTCACCATTCTTCCAGCTTCCGTCAAGAATTGCTTCCTTAGAGTCTACGTGCAGCCAGTGTCCTTCCTTTGTAATACCGATTAATACCGTTTCATATGCTTCCTGATTAATTGCATTGATAATTGTAATTACAGATACACAGGATACCTCATGCTCGGAAGACTGTCCTCCAAATAGTACCGCTATGGTCTTTTTACTCATGGCTTTTATCCTTCTTTCGTTTTCTATTCATTGTATTCTGAACTTCATCGATACGTCACTCATATCAAAAGACGCATTATGTTTTAGTATATCGCAACCGGAAGAAGATGTAAAGAGATTCACTGACTCAGCCAGTCCCACAAAAGACTCCGGTATTCTATTTTCGTATCCTCCTCCGGATATAATAATAACTCCCGATATTCCTCCGGTGTTAATATCTGCTCCAGTTCTTCTTTGCCGTTTTCCGCAACGATTCCTCCGGTTGCGTCTACAAAGCACAGTCCCGGATACATTACGCACCACCAGTTTGCTCCCTCCTGCTTGCCAATATCTACCCGCAATGCCTCATATTCGCCCGCCGGGAACAGTAAATCTCCATAGGATTTCATTGGAAATTCTTCTGTTGTCAGATATGCATGTACCTCATAATCATAGCCTGCTGCCTGCACAATGGCTTTTCCGGTACGCTCTATTTCCGTCAGCTTTTTCTCCATGATGCTCCTTGCTTCGTCCTTATCCTTTGCCTCTGCAAGCTCCGATCCCAGCATTTCCAAGATACCGTCCCGCACCAGAAGCTTCAATGCCTGGTCCTCATCTGAATCGGAATTTGCACGCACATGAAACCGGATAACCGCAGATGTTACATCATCCGAGGGTTCCAAGCTGTTTAACGCATTTATATCTGCCGAAGCTTCTAAGCCACTTAATGCATTTATATTATCCAAAGCCTCTGTTTTAGCAATCTGGTCTGTATCGTCAAAAAATTCCGGGTCATTTAACAGTTTTTCTACGGATTCCATTTGCTCATTTGCGGAAACCACAACTGTTTCTGCCTGCTGCTTCAGCTCTTGATAATTATGAAGCATATGGATTCCGATTCCGCCTGCAACCGGTGCCAATAACAATGCCGATAACGCAACTTTATACACATTCATACCTATAACCTCCATTTTGTTTGTTATGGAGATTATTTCCAATTCTGTAAAATCTAAACCGTCGGAACCTGACCTATCTGCTTTAACCGATAACCGAGGGTTTCCGATGCTTGTTCTCCCGGCAGTAATTCCTCCTGATAAATCGGAGTGGATAATACTACCTGTGTTTCCTCCCACAGAGGCATCAGGACAGTTCCCGATGCTTCTATCGGATATAGGTCTTTATCCAGATAGATTCCCTCCAGATGGGAATAGTCCAGACGGCTTCCGGTCATCGTTTCATATTCCTCATCAAATGCCTCGATGCTCTCTGCCACTCCCATATATTCCCTGCCTGTCATATCCTCCTCTGTATCCAGCTTCCAATAGTCTTTTGATTGTGCATCCATATAAGAAATGGTACAACGATACTCATAACCTTCCGCTACCTGTCTGATATGGAGAGTTTCCACATAAGTCCGGTCTTCAATGGAAAACTGCTGCCCACAGCCGCTACAGACTCCTGCAAGCATCAAGGCTAACAGCACAATTCCAAACTGCTTTACTCCGGAATGACTATTTTTATTAAACAGCTTTCCGTCCATGACACCTCTTTTTCTTTTTCGCAGTCCGGCAATACCGATTACACAGAGCGGTAAAATTATTGAAAGCGGTAAATCTATCCAGCACGCATATTTTAAATACCACTGACTCCAGCTTCCGGCATCCGGCAGACAAAAGTATATAATCAGCACCAGACCTGTCATTCCCAGACTCAATACCCACACAGGTGCCTTTGCCGGCAGGATACGTGTCAATAGCTGCTGCCCCTGAAAGCAATATGCACTTAAGGTAATAATTCCACCGATTAACCATACCAGTATTAATATAATATCTATCCGTTCCAGTCCTCCTCCGCGAACGGAAATCAATTCCATTGCATCGGTTACCCCTGATAAACGTTGGAAACTCCAATCCACGCCTAAGATTCCAACCGTTACGCTATATACCAGAAGCATCCATAGTCCGCTTATCAAAATTCCCCGCATACACACGTTGCGGATCTTATGTCTGTTTCCTCTTACCGCTGCCACACGAAACAGCACTAATTCTAACGGCAGAAATAAAACCATCAGTCGATAGTCACCTGCCAGCAGCTCTTTTACGGAAACGGTGGTCTGTGGAGTCAGCAATGACATATCTGCTTTCCAAAGCCCTACCAGAAACAGACCTATTAACGGTATGATTACCCACCAGAACAGTAATTCCACAAATCTTGCCCGCCCTACCAGATTCCGGATGCCTGCATATCCACATACTATCAGTAGCGGAATCAGAATCATAAGGCGGTTGGCAGCAAGCAAGGTGGTTTCTATTATATATTCCAGATAGGAAAGAATCCATGCTGCCCGGATTGCAAAACGAATCAGATAGATAATCCAGAGCAAATGCCATATCATTCCCGGCAGGCTATTTTCTGCAGCCGCACAATAACCGTCCTCCTGTTGCCCGATTGCCAAAAGCAAGCCGCCGTACACCAGACTTCCGATTATGCTTAACAGAACCGCCAATATTCCATTTTCCCTGCCTGCCCACATAGCCACAAACAGACAGCCCATTGAGCCTGTTTCCAGAATTATCATTCGCCTTAGCTGTCTTGGTGATATTTGTTCTTCCAGTTCCATTCTGCACTCCTTACTTTGCGTTATTTTCTGATTTTTGGTTTGGCTTTATCAAGCGGATTCGCCTGCGTTGTCCCTCCTTGGTAAAGACCGGTCTATGCTGCATGGTATAAATCGGCATTCGAAGGATAAAATCCTTTCGGCTTTCGCTTGTACCTTCTGCGGTGGATACTGCCGGCACCATATACGGAACTCCATAGCTGGTAAGCCCGGATAAATGGATTGCCAGAACCAGCATTCCCAGAACAAAGCCATATAAGCCCCAGACAGCACTTAGGATAATCATGAGGAATTTTAACAGCCGGTATGCGGAGGCAAAGCTTTCGTTTGGAATCGTAAAGGAGGCAAGTGCCGTCATTGCCACCACTATAACTACAATGGTACTGACCAGTCCTGCTTCTACGGCTGCCTGTCCGACAATTAAGCCGCCTACGATTCCGATGGTATTTCCCATTGGACCGGGAAGCCGTATGCCAGCCTCCCTTAATAACTCAAATTCCAGCTCCATAAGCAACACCTCAACGACTATCGGAAAGGTAATACCGCTTCTTGCCTGTGCGATTGCAAGCAAAAGGTCTGTTGGGAGCATTTCCAAATGATAATTGGTAATTGCCACATAAAAGCCGGGAAGCCCTATCGCAAGCAAGGATGCAATGTATCTTAAAATTCTGGCAAAGGTTGCTACCGACCACTGGTTATAATAGTCATCCGATGCCTGAAAAAATGTATTATAGGTTGCCGGTAATAACAACACCTCCGGGGAATTATCTACCACAATTGCCACCCGTCCTTCCAAGACAGAGGCAGCTACCTTATCCGGTCTTTCGGTACTCTGAATAATGGGAAACGGAGAATACCATTTCTGATGCATATAATGCTCCAGCATACCACTGTCATAAATGGCATCGGTGCGATAACGCTCTAGCTGTTCTTTTACCCGCTCTAACAATCCATCGGGAACCAAATCCTCCATGTAGACGAGTGCATAGTCGGTTCGGGAACGCTCTCCAAATGTATTCTGCACCACCTTGCATTTGGGGTCCTTAATTCTTCTTCGTATCAGGGCGGTTCCGGTTCGAAGGCTTTCATTAAAGCTGTCTCTCGGTCCACGCATGACTGCTTCTGTGTCGGACTCCTGAATACTTCTTACCGGAAGATTCTTACTGGATATAATGATAGTGGTGGCATAGCCTTGAATAAAAAGGGCGGTATCTCCTCTTAAGATGCTGTTTACCGTCTGGTCAAAGGAGGTTTCCTTTTTCAAATCCGCCATATCAATTTCACTATGAAAAAACGCTTCAAATACATCTTCTTCGGGACGATGATGCCGCTGCAGAGGTCCTATGACATGCTCCTGTACCATGTCACCGTCTGTCAATCCGTCAATATAGACCATATATGCTTCTACCGCCTTGGTTCCCCGAAGCAGTCGAAATTCCTTCTTTACGATGTCATCACAATCCTGAAACAAGGCTTCTATGATGTCTATATTTTTCTGTAATTCTTCCTGCAGCTCTGCAATGATAATATTTTTTGAATTATATAATTGCTCCATAACAAAAAAACCTCACACATTTTCGTTAGTATGTGTGAGGCTCTGGTTATTTATTCCTTTTATTCAGTTTCTTTTTGATGATTCTTTTTTTCTTTTTCTTCCGCTTCGCGTCTCGCCTTATGCACGTTATTAATTACAATGGTTTCCTGATTATAGATATGCGTCCGCATAACCTCCTGTGCCAGCTTGGCATCTCCTACCAGAATTGCATTGGTAATTGCATCATGCTCCCGTACCAATACATCATGATAGCTGAAGTCCTTTACATATTCTACGCGATAACGGTAAACCTGCTCCCACAGATTATGCGTCATCATATTCAGACGCTGATTCTGTGTTGCTGCAATAATGGAATCATGGAACGCCACATCTCCGTTTACTATGGATGGTACATGCTTGGTACTGATTGCCTCGCGAAAGGAAATACATGCCGCTTTCAGCCGTTCCTTGCCTTCCTTTGTAATTCTCTGACATGCCAATACCACTGCCAGCTCCTCTAATGCACATCGTACCTCTAACGCATCCCGCAAATCCTTTTCTGTGATTCTTGCCACTTCTGCTCCGCGTCTCGGAATCATGACTACTAAGCCTTCCAGCTCCAGCATTCGGATTGCTTCCCGGACAGGAGTACGACTGACACCTAATTTCTTTGCCAACGGAATCTCCATTAACCGCTCTCCCGGAGCAATCTCTCCGGTTATAATTGCCTGTCGCAGGGTCTGAAATACAACATCCCGTAATGGCAGATATTCGTTTACATTGAGCTTTAATTCCATGCTTCAACCCTTCTTTGTTATTGGTTCTTGTTTCGGTCTATCGGTTTTGTCAGATAAACCTGACCGGATAAGCCTTCCTTCTGAATTGCAGTTCCTGCTTCGGCAGCCTGCTCTTCTTCGGCAAAGATTCCGAATACGGTCGGCCCGCTGCCGCTCATTAATGCCTGCATAGCTCCGTAATCTAACATTTTGTCTTTTATTACAGCTATTTCCGGATGTGCAGGTATCGTAACCGTTTCCAATACATTTTCTAAACGGCTGGTGATTCCATGCAAATCATTATGCTGAATAGCTTCTGTCATTCCAGCAATATCCGGATGCATCGTTAATTCATTTGCTTTCAGATTCCCATATACAAATCCGGTAGATACGGAAATCGGTGGTTTTGCTATCAGAATCCAGCAATCCGGCATCGGTGGAAGCGGAGTCAGACGCTCACCGATTCCTTCGGACAATGCAGTTCCGCCCATGATGCAATAAGGAATGTCTGCTCCCAGCGTAACCCCAAGTTCGCATAGCTCCTGTTCGGATAATCCCAGTGCAAATAATTGGTTCATTCCCTTTAAGGCAGCAGCCGCATCGGTACTTCCGCCTGCCATTCCTGCCGCTACCGGAATCCGTTTCGTCAAGGTCGCTTCGATTCCTTCCGAAATCGCATACTTTTGTTTTATCAAATCAATTGCCCGATAGATTAAATTCGTCTTGTCCATCGGTACCTCCGGATTATCCTGCTCTGCCCCATTTATAAGGCGGATGGTTTCCTCCGGAAGCTTCTTTAATTCCAATGTATCTGCCAGTGAAATACTCTGCATTATCATTTTAACTTCATGATAACCGTCCGGACGCTTTCTTAAAACGTCCAGACCCAGATTAATTTTTGCATATGCCTGCAATGTAACTGCTTCCATCTCGTATTCCTCTTAAAGATATTTCTTTAACAGCTCTACCTTATCTGTCTTTTCCCAAGGAAGGTCCAAATCGGTTCTGCCAAAATGTCCATAAGCAGCGGTCTGCTTATAAATTGGTCTTCTCAGGTCAAGCATTTTAATAATTCCTGCCGGACGCAAATCAAAGTTCTCACGAATCATCTGAATCAATGCTTCATCGGATAACTTACCGGTTCCAAATGTATCTACCATAATGGAGGTCGGGCTTGCAACTCCAATCGCATAAGATAACTGTATCTCACATTTTTCTGCCAAGCCTGCTGCCACAATATTCTTCGCTACATAACGTGCGGCATATGCTGCAGAACGGTCAACCTTCGTACAATCCTTTCCGGAGAATGCTCCGCCGCCATGTCTTCCGTATCCACCATAGGTATCTACAATAATCTTACGTCCGGTCAGACCGCTGTCACCATGCGGCCCACCGATTACAAATCTTCCGGTTGGATTTACAAAGAACTTTGTATCGGCATCCACCATATGAGCCGGTAATACCGTATCAAAGACATACTTTTTAATATCCTCATGAATCTGTTCCTGTGTCACCTTTTCATCATGCTGGGTAGATAATACAACGGCATCCAAACGGAATGGCTTTCCGTTTTCGTCATACTCTACCGTTACCTGTGTCTTTCCGTCCGGTCTTAAATACGGAAGTGTTCCGTCCTTTCGAACCTCTGTCAGCTTACGTGCCAGTCTGTGTGCCAATGCGATTGGATACGGCATCAGCTCTTCTGTCTCATTTACTGCGTAGCCGAACATCATACCCTGGTCACCTGCACCGATGGCTTCTATCTCTTCATTTGTCATTTCCGACTCTCTTGCTTCCAATGCCCGATTGACACCCATTGCAATATCACCGGACTGCTCATCAAGTGCAGTAATCACACCACAGGTATCTGCGTCAAAGCCATACTTTGCACGATCATAGCCAATTTCGCGAATGGTATTGCGTACAACCTTCTGAATATCTACATAGCCCTTTGTTGTTATCTCGCCCATAACCAGAACCAGTCCAGTTGTTACACAGGTCTCACAGGCTACCCGGCTCATTGGGTCCTGCTTTAATAATTCATCCAAAATTGCATCTGAAATCTGGTCGCAGATTTTGTCCGGATGTCCTTCGGTTACAGATTCTGACGTAAACAATCTTTGTTCCATATCTTTTCCTCCATTTTGTGATTAATTTGTAATTAAAAAAATTCAAGTCCGAATCTTCGGACTTGAATATATGTCAAATCCTCTTATTGCTCGATTCATCTATCCGATGCTGTATGATTTCTCATACCTACTCGCTCAGGTTGGCACCTTCCATATCTGGGGTTGCTACGGCTTCACAGGCCCTTCTGCCTCCACCGTTCTTAATAAGAGAAGTAGCTTTATGCAATTACAAATTCACCTTACTACAAATCTGCTCTTTCGTCAATGCCTTTTCGTAACAGACCGTAGAATATCAGACCTCACTTGCTGTCTTACAGAGAATCCTCCAAGTCTCCGATTACGATGGTATAGGTTTCGTCCGAGGTAAATTCCGGAGACGATACAACTACACTGTTAAATTCTTTATCCGGAGCCCATGATAAGATAACGGCACCGCTGCTATCCTTCACGATTATTTCCGTTCCGGCAGACATTGTCTGGCTGGTGTTATACAGATAACTAAGCTGTGTAGAATCTGAACCAAATCCCTCTGCCATTCCACTAAAGCCTGCTGCAATTACAGTTCCTCCGGTGATGCTTGATGAGATTCCATAGTCTAAAGCTCCGTCACCGTTGTTTGCTGCCCCGCTGACATAGACGGTTCCTCCGGTTACTTCAAGAACACCGTTTGAGTCCAAACCATCACCACCGGCATTAATTGTAATTGTGCCTCCGTTTATCTGAAGCAGGGAATCCTCGTCAGCATCCATATCTATCATGCCACCGCCAGCTCCCGGCATACCGCTGTTTTGCATTTCACCATTTGCCCCCGGTGTAGTTCCGTCCGGCAGTTCCGGCACTTCACCGTTTCCTCCCGGTGCTGTTCCATCCGGCATTTCCGGCATTTCACCGTTTCCTCCCGGTGTGGTTCCATCCGGCATTTCTGGCATTTCACCATTTTCTCCCGGTGCTGTTCCATCCGGCATTTCCGGAGGATTCTCTGACTGCTGTCCGGCTTCTGCTTGTGCATCGGTCTGTACATCTGCCTGTGCGTTATCTGTATCGGATGAAGAATTGCTGCCGCTGTTGGAATTAATTCCATCATCGGATGATGTAATGGTTATAGTTCCGTTGTTAATAATAACCTGATGCCCTTCTAAGCCTTCATAGCTTTCTGCAACGGTTATATCTCCGTTGTTGACTGTAAATATTTCATCTACGTGCATACCGTCATCACCGGCAGATATATGGAATATACCTCCATTTACGGTAAGACTGTCATTCGCATTTACTCCATCCTCTGCTGCCTCGATAATATAGGTTCCGTCTTTGATTTCCAGATTGTCCTTGCAGACGATACCATGCTTATATGTTCCGTTTATATATAATGTACCTCCGCCTTGCAGAACCAAATCATCCTTACTGAAAATTACGGCATCGGTATTGTCATCTTCATCCTCTAAGTCATAGGTAGCACCATCATTTAATGTATTTTCGGTTCCGTCTGCCAGTGTAATCGTGGTGGTTCCTGCCTTTACGATTTTAATAGGTGCATAATTGGAGCAGGTTAGGGTTACTCCGTTTAACACTAGCTCCACTTCCGCATCCTTATCGGTATCTACCACAATTCTTCCATCCGATAATTCGCCTGACAATACATAGGTTCCTGCTTCTGTAATTGTTACCACATTATTGGAAATCTCAACGGAATTACTGTCGGCTGTGATTTTATCATCCGATAACTGAATCTGGATTCCATCGGTTTGACTTGCCTGTGTGGCTTCATTTACGGTTCCCGACCCGCTGCTTCCTGTGGTGTTAAGTGTCGCACATCCGGTACTGCCCATCGCTAACATTGCTGCAATTAAAATAATAGAAATTGATTTTCGTCTCATACTAATTCCTCCATTTCTTATAATACCTGTCCTTCTGTCTGATTTGTTCCGTAGTTACAGAGAATTTCCAGATTTCCATTTCTGCATCGAATGGCATCTATCATTTCTTTCTCCTGCTTTGCTTCATTTAGAGTTACACGGTATTCCAGCTTAAACATACTTCCCATGTTGGTTGTCTTTACCTGTACTAATTTCCAGCTCTTGGCATATTCCTGAAAGACCTCATCGAATACCTGCGTATAGTCCAAGGATTCCGGTATGGTAATCCGAAGCTGTAATTCCTGCTTCTTCTTTTCCCCAAAGTGAAGGAGCTCCAATATCAATGTGAAGATTCCCAATATCAAGGTAAAGATTGCTGCAACACCTATATATCCCATTCCTAATGCCAAGCCGACTGCCATGGCAAGAAACAGACTGCTGATTTCTCTTGCAGTTCCTTGTGCGGAACGAAACCGTACCAGTGAAAATGCACCCATAACTGCAATTCCTGCCCCGATGTTTCCGTTTACCAGCATAATAATCAACTGCACAATTGCCGGCATTAATACTAATGTAATTACAAAGCTCTTGGTATAGGTATTCCGAAACATATAGATTCCTGCAATAGCAAGCCCCAGCACAAAGGCTGCTCCCATACATAAAAGTAAGCTCTGTACGGTTACGCTGCTATTGACGGTTGTTGTTTGATTAAATACAGATTCCATTAATTGACTCATAGTTCTTCCCTCCTCATGCGATACGTCCGTTTTGTTCTCTCATCATCCATGCCTGATAGGCTCTGCCGTATTTTGAAAATGAAACGGGATACAGCTTCATTTCATCCAAAATATCTGCAAACCATCTTGGAATTGCACCGGGCGTTTTCACTTCCATGATTCTCTGCCCCGGCTCCAGCAATTCATTTCCATATACACCATCCTTCAACCGAAGGTGTTCGGTTCTCCACAAAATATTCCGGTCAAATGTTATCCGCAAATCCAGATTACCGGTGTGTGTACCACACTGCTCTGTTACCTCTGCTGCTCCTTCCGGTTGCTTTTCATACATTGCAATTCGTTGATAGGAAAGATTCATTGCCGGAATTAATCTTCCGTAATAATGCATTGCCCAATCTATTTCCCGAAGAATCTGTGTATCCTTCTCCGGCTTGACTCCTTGCAGGACATATTCTTCAGCCTCCTGATAATTCATACATTCTCTTCGCTTGTAAACAATTCCACGATATTTTTTCTTTAATTCCAAAAATACCTGCTTATCCGGCTGCTCCGGCGTTCCGTAGCTTCTCAGTCTTAATTTTTCCTTATATACCGGCTTTTCCAAAGAAGTACGAATTAATCGATAATCTGATGTGTCAAAATAGCAATTGCAAATGGTAGTCTCTCCATAGCTGTCTTCTATTAAATGTTCCTTTGTCCGTTCTCTCAATTCTTCATATTGTTCTTCTGTCAGCAGATATTTCACTTCATAGCGTTTGAATATATTCGCCTCTTTTCCCATATCCATTCCTCCATTCTCTCTATCTGATACTATTAATTTACCTGGATTTTACATTCATTCTGTGAACAGAGTTTGAAAAAAGTGTGAAAACGACCATGGTATTCCCCTTTATTTAATGATATAATAGAGCAAAATCACTTGCTTGCAAGGGTGAATTTTGCGAAATGCATGGAGGGAGCAACGCTCACTCGCGATTCTACAATAAAGAGAAAGGAATTTAGCTAGAACAAATGAAACGATTGGTACATATTTTTTCATGGCACTCTGTTTTAATTGCCTGCCTTATATCTCTAGGCATCGGAATTACTACAGCTAATGCAAGCCCGGTTACAAATGGATGGTCTCTTGAGGATGGTACATGGTACTACTATTCCTCCGGTCAACGTACAACCGGCTGGTTAAAACTTAATAACACTTGGTATTATCTGACGCAGGAGGGCAAGATGGTAACCGGTTGGCTTAATGATAACGGCACTTGGTACTATCTGTCCGAGAGCGGTGCCATGCAAACCGGCTGGGTAAGCTATAAGGATGACTGGTATTATTTATCTCCAAGCGGGGCTATGCAGACCGGTTGGGTGTATGACAATGGATTATGGTACTATATGACCGGAAATGGGGATATGATAACCGGTTGGTTTAATGATAACGGTACTTGGTACTATCTGACTGACAGCGGTGCCATGTTAACCGGATGGTTCAGCTATAAGGATGACTGGTATTATTTATCTCCAAGCGGAGCTATGGATGTTGAATGGGGTTACATTTCCGGTAAATGGTACTTTTTCTCACCAAGCGGAGCTATGCTGACCGGCTGGCAGCAAGCAAATCAAAAATGGTACTATTTCTATGATTCCGGAGAAATGGCTTACAATACTACAATTGATGGATATGTACTGGAAATCAGCGGTGCATGGACTCCTTCCGGAGAGCGGACAGAAACAGTTGCTATCTGGGTAAACAAACAAATGAATTGTGTGACTATCTATGCCGACAATTCTGCAATTAAGTCCATGGTATGTTCTACGGGTCCTGTTACTCCAATCGGAACCTACTCCATTGGTCAAAAATACCGCTGGCATGCATTAATCCATAATTCCTATGGGCAGTATTGCAGTCGTATTGTCGGACAGATTCTATTCCATTCCGTTCCTTATAATTCGACAAATATTTATGATTTACAAGGAGCTGAATATAATAAGCTTGGCACCTCTGCTTCCGCAGGCTGTATCCGCTTATCCGTAGAGGATGCAAAATGGATTTATGATAACTGTCCTTCGGGAACTACGGTAACTATCTATAACAGTGACAATGCCGGTGCATTAGGAAAACCTTCTTCTATTACAATTCCGGACGGTCAGACTTGGGACCCTACCGACCCAGAGTTATAAATTCATGATTTGATAGACCTTGTTTAGGAAAAAGAAACGGCTTCTTGCAAAAGCTTGTAAGAAACCGTTTCTTTTTGTTATAGTATTATCCAATAAACTCCTGCAATTCTTCCGGGCTGCATTCCATGATTGCCATAATGTCTTCTATTGAATATCCTCTATCTACCATGTTTTGAACGATTCGCTTTTGCTTTTCCATGCTTTCTGTGCGAGCAACTTTTATACCTTCTATTCTACCAGCTTTTATCCCTTCTGCTCGTCCAATTGCCCGCTTTTCTTCTCCCATATCTTCCCATGCCTTACACATATTTATCACTTCCTCTTCTTCTTTGATTTCTATATTCGTGCCGGTAAACAGGTTAATTACCGCAACTGCTTCCTTCTCCATTCTGGAAAAACGAGCGGAGTTTTCCTCTATTAAGCGGTTCATTTGCTCCTTATCTTTAGAGTATTTTATAAAGCTTAATACTTCCCGTAAACTGCTGTGAAATTTCTTCAAGGCTTCTTCTGTCAATTCTGCCGGTACAATCAGGTTCAACTTATAATCCTGAACATACCTTAAAATTGCAGGGTCATCGGTGCATAACATTTCATGAACGGAAATGGGTCCATCCCATTCTTTATCCTGAAACAACAGAACAAACGAAATCACCGGAAGCAATTTGTCATCTTTGTGTATGCCGGATAAAAATTCCTTGCGATTTCTGTTGTGAATATCTATTTGAGAATTTTCTGTTTCGGAAATACCTGTTTGAGAATTTTTTATTCCGGAATTGTCTGTTCCAAGATTGTCTGTTTGGTGAGTGTCTACTTCAAAGCTGCCTGCCTTTAAATCCTTTGCTTTTAAGAAATATTGCTTGGATAACGTTTCCACCTGTCTTGCATAATTCAGTGCATCATTTAACATATTCCGTATTGGCATGGCATAATGTACCTCTGACTGATTTTCCAGACAAATTAATACATATACTGTATCCTTTGCCTGCCGAATCACCAGCCTTTTCTGCACATCCCGATACCGCTGAAGTCCTATGTATTTTGCTGACCGGTGTTTCCCATTCTTTTCTTTTTCCGCATGGAAATCCTCACGTTCTGCCAGCATTACCTGTTCACAGCTTAACTCCTCTAAATCCTCCGGACAAATGACCTCCCTGCCGTCATACAGCATAAAATTTACAACATCTGCAAATATACGGTTATCTTCGGTATAGAGCTTTTGTATTATGTCCTTCTTTCCCATAGAATCGTTCCTCCTGTTCCGGGATTCCCGATTCAACGGTAAATGCTCCTCTTTCATATAAACCATTCATCGTATGCACGCTTATTTCTGCAAGAATCCCTGCTTATTAATCATTGAAATGTCCGCAAGAATTCTTTTTCTTAAGAAACAGCTTTTACTGCCTTGAATGAATAGAAAAATAGATATAGTATACTTGCTTGAACAAAAGTATACTATATCTATTATTCACTGTCAATATTCGATTATATATTACCGGTTCTCTGCTTTCTGGTAATAAGTCAATACCTTTTTGACCGCACATATTACGCTTTCAACATCTTCATCCGTCATTGCATAATATAGCGGAATACTAATCATTCTTTCATACAAATATTCAGCATTCGGACAGCAGCCCTTTTTATATCCTAATTTTTGATAATACGGAAAATAATAAATCGGAATATAATGCACATTGCAACAGACGTTTTCTGCCTTTAATGCATCAAATATTTCTTTTCTTCCTGCAGTTAATTTTTCTAAATCCAGTTGCAAAATGTATAAATGTCTGGCAGTATCGGACTCCGGAATTTCCTGTTGTAAAATGACACCGGGAAGGTTAGAAAATGCCGCATCATATTTTTTTACAATTTCCTGCCGCCGCTTCTTAAATAGTGGCAGCTTATTTAATTGACTGCGAATCAATGCCGCCTGCATATCTGTCATCCGGTAATTATATCCCAAATCAATTTGCTCGTAATACCAGTCTCCCTCTGTTTTCTTGGACATAAGCTTTTCATTTCTGGTAATTCCATGAGACCGAAACAGCAATAGTTTTTCATAATATTCAGGAGAATTCGTTAAAATAGCTCCGCCTTCTCCTCCGGTCACAGTCTTTACCGGATGAAAACTAAATGTTGTCATATCTGCAATTTGTCCAACCGGAATCCCATTATACGTTGTTCCAATGGAATGTGCTCCATCTTCAATTAATACCAGCTTATGCTGTCTGCATATCTCCTTAATAAGGTTCAAATCCACTGCCTGTCCGGTATAATCAACCGCAACTACCGCTCTGGTAGCATCTGTTATCTTGCGTTCTATTTCTTCCGGTGCAATATTATAGGTATCCGGACAAATATCTGCAAATACAGGAGTTCCCCCACAATATAAGGTTGTATTGGCAGATGCTGCAAAGGTTATAGGAGTTGTAATCACCTGGTCGCCCTCACCGATTCCTGCCGCATAGCAGGCTGCGTGCAAAGCCGCCGTACCATTGCTGACAACAACTGCATATCTGGCTCCTGTCAAATCGCACAAAGCCTGCTCTAAATGTTCAATTTCAGGTCCGCACGTTAAAAAATCACTTTTTAATACATTTACCACTGCATCAATATCCTGCTGGTCAATATATTGGTGTCCGTAATAAATCTTTGTCTCTCTCACCGGTGTGCCACCAAAAATAGCCAATTGCTCCATCTGTACCCTCTCCTTATGCTTCTTTTTATCTTATCTCATATGTCCTCCTACATACCGTATTATAGTCTTATTACATATACCTTCCTACATACCGTATTATAGTCTTATTACATATACCTTTCTACATACCATATTATAGTCTTATTACATATATCTTCCTACATACCGTATTATAGT
>DHMX01000015.1:0-84851 GCA_002406015.1 Lachnospiraceae bacterium UBA4631 | reverse complement strand
ACCTTCCTACATACCGTATTATAATCTTATTATATATACCTTCCTACATACCGTATTATAATCTTATTACATATACCTTCCTACATACCGTATTATAGTCTTATTGTATATACCTTTCTACATACCATATATAATCTTATCGCATATACATTATAATAAATCAGATAAATACTTCGCTATCCGCCCGGCTCCCTTTCCATCAATCAGGGCTTGCATTCTTGCCGAGTATTCACATCGCAGTTCATAGTCAAATACATAGTTTCTTAAATGACGCAGACACTGTTCTATCGTCCGGTCCGGTTCTTCAAATACATTTCCTGCATAGAGCATATACTTGTCTTCCTGCCATTTGACAGCACCTCTTTGATTATCTGCCACTTCTAAACATATCGTTGGTATTCCACAGGCTGCAAGCTCATATAACGTCGTCCCGGAAGCAGATATTGCCACGTCGCACTGCTGCATCCACCATGCCATATTTGTCACATTTTCATGTAAACATACAGACTTGTACTTTTCTGCAATTTGATATAATTTATCTTTATTTTTATTAAAGCATCCAACTATGACATGATACTCTAAGCCATTTAAATCCGTTTCCTGCATAACTGCCTCTAACAATTTTTCCGAGACATGAAGCTGGTCTGTTCCTCCGGTTGTAACTAACACCTTTTTCACTGTGGAATGAACCTGATACTTTACATTTTCAAATTCCTCACGCAACGGTATATACCTTGCCCCCAATAAGAAATTTGTTTCTAATTGCTGCTTCTTATACCGTTCCTTGTCATAAAGCTGCATCGACCAGATGCCATAATTTACTACTGTATGTACCGGATATACAAACCGGTTCAAATCATCCAGATAAACTACCCTTGTGTGGTCGGATAATGCTTGTAAATACGCCTCCGTTACATAATATGTATCAACAAATAATAGTTTTACCTTGTTTTGGTCAATATACGAAAGCATCTGCTCCGTTTCGGATTCTAAATCATTCCATTTGCTGTGCAGGCTGTTACACACAAAGCCCTGCTGTTCAATTAACGAATGCATCTTATCGTCTGCGGTAACAAATATTACCTGACAATGATAACGGACTGCTTGCTTTGCAATCGAAATGCAACGCATAACATGACCGGTTGCTATTATTTCATTACCGTCTACACGAAAAAATATCGTTTTCATTATCGTTCTTTCCTACTCCTAAACGCATTGAAGCCTTCTTGATAACTGTCCTATAATATCATATCCGTCCCAGTATACATTCATATCCAACGCACTTCCAAACGGTACAATCCGGTCCAGACCCTGACAATGATTTTGAAGTACAACCTCTAATATCTGCTGCTTGTCTACACCATAATATAATACCGTTTGCAGGCGGCTTGTCATATACGGTGCCAATTGCTGCAGCTCTGCCAAATCCATCTGATAAAACATACCAAACCTTCCTCGCAAGCCGGTAATGTCCTGCGGTAGTTTCGTTAATTCAATGGTATATAAATAATTTTCATATTTCTGAACCGTCTTTATTACTTCCGGATGCTGCATACATACCCTGCACAAATCCGTATACTTATCCATAGCCTTAATCGGCTCCAACGCATACCCCTTTGCTTCCTTCCATACCGCATCCCAGAATATACGCTTTGCCTCTTCCGTCTGCTTTCCCAGCCAGAATATCGTATGCGGTGTCGAGCAGGCATTCTGGTCCATTAAATATGTGTCATTATAAAACTGCTTTGCCAGACGGCTAAGAGCCTCCGGTGACGCTTGCAGGACTGCCGCACTATCCAGTACACCAACCGAATAGCGGTCAGCAAACACAATCTCTGTTCCCTGTGCCTTCATAGGAGACTGCCGGATTTCCTGAATTGCCGTATCACCGCCCCATATAATACGGCTATCTGCCCTTTGACTAAAGCTATCGGTTATAGCCTTATCATGACCGTATCTTACGAAAGCCGTTCCGACCCGGATAGCTTCATACTCCGGAGCTTCCAACTGCTTTGCAATCAACTGACAAATAATATCCACCTGCGGATATTGCTTAGACGGAACTCTTACTAGGTTCGCATTTCCTGCCAGCAATCCGAAAAAATAAGAAAATGCAAAATTAATCGGTACATTGGATGGTGTTATGTGAAATACCAGTCCCCTGCCAAGGCGGCAGCTTATATCTCCCGCCTGATTTTTCAACTGTAAAATATTCCCCTTCCTGCACCAGAAGCCAAGTGAAACCAAATCCGGATAGCCTCGCTCAGTTCCTATTTTTCTTAAATCCTTTGATAGTGCATCCAAAAACCGGACTACCACTTCACTATATGGCGGCAATGGTGATACCTCCAAGGAATCACTTCCGATTATCCATTCAAGCTGTTGGTCTTTCATAAGTATCACTACACCCCCTGACCTCTGCATTCTTGATTCTTCCCAGAATCTCAAATGTTTTTCCGTTTCTTCCGCATGGGCAGTTATCTTCGCCGGTAATCCTTCCCATATCCTCTGATAAGATACTGTGACCCGGATAGCTGTCCGGCAGCAACGATATTAACTGAATCAGTCCTGTCTCCCCTTCCTTGCATACCGAAAAATCACTCGGCTTCCGAATAATAATATCCGAATAATTAGAAGCATGTAACCGCCCGCATTCGCATTCCATAAAAATAGAACCTGTCTGCTCTACCATTCCATAGTAATTACATACACGTTGTATTCCACATACTTCATTCAGTTTAGCCTTGTAAGTTGCATTATCTACCGCTTCTTCTGCCAGCTTTTTAAATCCACCGCCATGCAGCAGGATTCCGTTTGAGCAGTTCATATATATATTTTGCTTCTTTAACACCTTATAGAAATGCTCCCAGATAATGTAAGTAAACCCAAACATTAATATGGTTTCTTCCTTATGCCGCTCTAAAAATTCACGTACTGCTGCCATATCTAATTCCATGTTATCATCCAACGCATAGGTTGTATCCCGTCCAAACATGGAAAAGCCCAGTATCCCGGCTCCCCTTGCCGAAAACTTCTTCCTGTCCTTAATCACACTTCTGGTGTCTAAAATCAACATTGGAAACCGTTTCCCGCCAAGCATATCCGACATAATATGCACCAATGCCTTTGTCTGGTTTGCAGACGTATTTTTATCCAGATAAATTTTGGAGACCTGCTGCCCGGTTGTGCCGGAGGAGGTCATCGTTTTAATCACCTGCTCCTGCGGAACACTTCGTAATTCCAGCTCCTTAAATAACCGTACGGGAAGAAATGGATATTCTTCTATTTCATGCGTTTTCTCTGGTTGAAAATCCAAACAGTCTAATAAACTTCCGTATGGAATACAATGCTCTGCATGATGCTTTGTCATAACCGATAAAATGTCTTTATAATACGCACGCTTTTCGTCCTGATTCAAGCTATATGGCGGTAATTGAAATACTGTCTCTCGTTCTCTCATATTTTCCTCACAACCTATTCATTTCCCAATGCGGAATATAGTACCTTCCCGGCTTCATTTCTTGGAATTTCCGGTATATATATAACCTCAAAGCTCTTTTGTACAAATCCCAATGTATGGCTTAAATACTGTAATATTTCTTTATGCTTCTCTGTGTCCGGCTCTGTTGTATATATTTTCATATGCTCATCCACACCGGCACATACGCAATTAAATCCTTCTTTCTGCAGCAGTCCTTCCACCTCATCCAGATTTACCCGGTTTCCATACAGCTTCAAAAATCTCTTTTTTCTGCCTACAATATAATAAAATCCGTCTGCATCACGCTTTGCCATATCTCCGGTATAAAGAACCCCTTTATTTTCATCTTCCTTTTTCAAGTCTTCCCGGTTCTCTGCATAACCTAAGGTTACGTTAGCACCTTCATATACCAGCTCTCCCACAGTGTCAGCGGCTTCAATATCCTTTCCTTCCACATCTATCAGACGGAATTTTCCGCCCGGAATTGCAATTCCCATACTGCCTGCCTTTTTCTTTGACCATTCCCATGGCAAATAAGACATCCTTGCAGTTGCCTCTGTCTGTCCGTACATAACAATTAGCTGAATGCCCTTCTCCTCACAAATGCCGTTAAATTCCTCTGCCATTTCTTTCGATAACTTTCCGCCTGCCTGTGTAATGTAACGCAGACTGGATACATCCATTCTGGAAAAACGCAATGCCTTCAACTGTTGATAGATGTACGGAACCCCTCCAAAGGTAGTCGGCTTCTGCTCCCGGAACAAATCCCAGAACTGTCTTTGAATAATCGAGAACTCGTTCATGATGATGCAGGCTCCACGAAGCAAATGACTGTTAATAATGGAAAGACAATATGTATAACTCATCGGCATTGTCGTAATTGCCCGGTCCTCCATCCGTATATCCAGATATTCGGCAATAGAATTTGCGTTTGCAGTGATATTTTCATATGATTGACGAACCAGCTTCGGACTGCCGGTACTGCCGGAGGTTGTAAGCAGCAACGCTAACTCCGGATATATCTCGTATTCCTGCGTACAATCGGTTTGATACAATTCATAATTTCTATAAGCCTGCACCTTATCACAGGTATCCACAATCGTCTGATTCCATGCCTGCGGCATAAATATATAGCGTGGCTGATAGGTAAGATACAGCTTCTGAAACAACTCGGAATCAATCCCTGCATTCACCATAACCGGAACTACACGCTTTCTCAATGCCCCAATATAGGCACAGACCGATTCCAGACAATTCTCGCAGACAATAAATATCAGCGTTCTTGCAGGAACATCCGCAAATAACGTCTGTCCGTCTGCTATAAATTGCCGATAACTGACTTCCTCTCCTTCTGCGGTAACAATTGCGATTCTATTTTCATACTTATCAATATCCGAGTAAAAATTCATATCCGAATCCTTATACCTTTCTTCAAACAGACTAATCGTTATAAATGGATAGCCGCTTACGCCTGACTTATAACATCTTCCTGCTTTAATATCATATCTTCCTCAATATCATGCTTCATAACACACCCAATCAGCTTTTCTGCATATTCCGGCGGAAATCCGGTTCCCGGTCTTTTTGCTTTCAAATCCTGTGCCGTAATCACATGACCTTCCTGCATTGCCTTGGCTGTCACTATACTTCTCCGCATTTTTTTTCGCTGTTCAAGTTCCAAATCAGACACGATACGCGTTTCTTCTCCCATTATCGTGTAGACATGATTGCATTCCACTATCATTTCCTTCATTTCGTTTGGCTCTGTTGCCATCTGATTATCCATGCCGATTTTGGTCTTATCCAATGTGAAATGCTTTTCTATCACGCCCGCTCCCAACGCAACTGCCGCCATAGCTGCCTCGCTGCCGATTGTATGGTCGGAATATCCAATCACATAATCCGGAAACTCTCTTTGCAGCATAGAAACATTTCGCAGATTTATCATCTCAATCGGTGCCGGATATACCGATACGCAGTGCAATATACATAGCTTCTGATTTCCTGTTTGTTCAATACTGGAAACCGCTTTACGAATCTCGTCTATATCTGCCATTCCGGTTGCCAACACAATCGGTATATTCTTTTTGCCGATATATTGCAAAAACGGATAGTTATTTATCTCCATAGATGCTATTTTTATAAATGGCACCTTGCACTCCTCCACTAAGAAATCTACTTCCTCTTCCGAATATGGAGTTGCCGTAAAATCTATGCCTACCTCTTTACAATAGCCTGCAATTTCCTTTAACTGCTCTTTTGAAAATGAAAACTTCTGCACAATCCTTTTACTGATTGGATTCTCTTTATAATAGGATTGCGAATATAAGGTATCCGGTGTCCATGATTGGAATTTCGCACAAGAACAGCCGATTTCCTTCGCCTGATTTATCATTTCCTTTGCAACCTCTAAGCTGCCGTTATGACTGGAATTCATTTCCGCTATATAATATGGTTTTCCATAATTTTCAATCTCGTATGTATCACCTATTTTTATACGTTTCATAGTTCCTCCTGTTACTGATTAATCGGAGTTATCACCATTTCTCTTAAGAACAGCTCTCTTTCCAGATACGGTGACTGATCCTCTAATGGACGCTTGACTATCTTTTTCATTTGATTTCTTGCATAAGAGCAATGAATATATGTTTGATTCGGTTCGGAAATAATTTCACAAATCACAGCTCCCGGTTGTGCTATAACCGACTGCAACGAAGTCTCCAGTTTCTCAAACTCATCTATCCGCTCATAATGAATGTTAAATCCATTCGCAATTCTTTCAAAATCAGGGATTCCAACGCCATCACTTGCATCATTTCCGATGGTTCTGGTTCTAAACATATCCTGCTGCCGTTTCCGAATAATGGAATATCCGTTATTATTAATTACAAGAATTTTAACCGGCAAATTTAAATAAGCTATCGTTGCCAGCTCCTGCAAATTCATCATAATGGACCCATCCCCAATCACTGCAATGACCGTTGCCGCCGTTTCCTGCTGTACGCCTATGGCTGCCGGCAACGCAAAGCCCATTGCTCCCTGCGAAACCGGATGAATGCACCGTTGTCCTTCCTTAAAATGAATATTGTTCGGCAGTATGACTTCTTCTAAGCCTGCATCCGTACATAAAATACTATCCTTCGGTATTTGATTACTTAAACACGCCGCTAAATAATATAAATCTATTTTCTTTCCGTCATAGTCTATAATATCGTCATTTTGAAATAGTTCCTTCCAATGGATGCACTTCTTTCTCCATTCAGACAATACAGACCATTCAGGCTTTACCTGACTTTCATTTAGGTTCTGTAAAAACTCCTTAATATTCATCGGAAGCAGCATATCGATAGAAACCGTATTCTTCGTATGCTCCTTCTCGTCCACATCAACAACGAATAATTTTCCTTCCCGTACAAACTTATCATATTCCTCCCCGGTTGTCATTGGAGATAACCGGCTTCCGATTGACAATACGAAATCTGCGTTCTGAATTGCAAAGTTGCCCGCACGACTTCCCCCCATGCTGCTAACCACGCCTATGGAATTGTCTTTATCCCATGTATACAAATCCGGAACTGCACTCGTATAGACTACCGGAATTTGAGAATTTTCGGCAAACTCGCAAAATTCAGACTCTGCATTCGCATTCCGGATTCCCCATCCGGCTAACAGAACCGGTCTTTTTGCCTGTCTTAATTCTTCCTTTAGCTTGCATAGCTTTGCTTCTTTTTCAGCTTCATTTTCAACAACCGTTGTCTTTTCTACGCAGAAATGCTCCATTTCTTCGGGTTCAATTCTCGCATTTTGTATATCCAAGGGAATATCTATCCAGACCGGTCCCTTTCTTCCATGTGTTGCTTCATAAAGTGCCGCTTCTATTTCATATACTGCCCGTTGCGGATTATCAAGCATAACCGCATATTTGGTTATAGGCTTTACCAGAGAGATAATATCATTTTCCTGCTGCCCGTATGTGCGGACAGTGCCTCCGGTATAACGAACGGTTTCCTTCAGATAATTCTGCCCGGAAATAAATACACATGGCAATTGGTCCTGCCATGCACTCAACACTCCTGTTATCGCATTCGTTGCCCCACATCCCGTTGACACAATGCATGCTCCTATTTTTCCGTTATATGCGGCACAGGCACAGGCTGCATAAGCTGCCGCCTGCTCATGATGCATTGCCACATTTTTTATATCCGTATTCTTTGCTACCGCATCCGACAAATACAGGATACCTCTTCCCGTAATCATAAATACCTGATTTGCCCCTGCCTTATGTAATTCCTCCACAATATAATCTGCAACTCTCATGGAAATTTCCTCATTTCATAAAGATACTTCTTTTATCGCGGTTTATACTTTTCAAATATATCCGGAATTGTAACCACAAAATCCGCACTACATGCCGGCACTCCGTCCACGAAGCTCTCTGCATGTCCCTTTGCTACCCCACGCTTCAAAGACAATAAGGTTGTCTCTATATCCAGCCTGTCTCCCGGCTCAATCTTATGTCTGAACTTTACATGGTCAAGGGATGCAAAATTCGTCTTTTTTCCTTGATATTCCGGCAGTGTCAGAAAGCTCATAATAAATACCTGCACCAGACATTCCACCTGAATAAATCCGGGAACACTTGCCTCATCCTCAAAATGAGCAGGGAAAAACCATTCATTATAGGTAAAATTCTTATATCCCTTTGCACTGACTCCGGGAATCGCCTCTACAATCTTATCCACAAATAAACAAGGATACCGATTTTCCTGACAAGCCTTAATCCCTTGTATATCTAATACCATTGGTGTTTGTTCCATACTAACCCTTCATTTCCTTATATGCATTAACCATTACATTACAATATCATACTTTGCCAATATCTCTTTGCCCTTTACATAGGAACTGAAATCAATAATATCATCGGTATCCATCATGATTCCAAATGCATCTTCTAATTCTGCAATTAAATCCATATGTCCGACAGAATCCCAGTCTGCAATTCCCTGATATTCCAGTTCCTCTAAATTTGCATCTTCTCCCAAGCCAAAGCTCTCTCTAAAAATCTTTTCATATTTTTCTAAATTATTCATCTTCTTTTTCCTTTCTATCTTATAATAAAATATCTGCAAATGATACCGTAATTCCGGCACTAATCGTACAAACAGACACATATTTATACGGTGTCAATGAGTTTTCCGCTAAACTAAACGGCACCATAACCGCTGCCTGCCCTCCGTCATACGGATTCGGAAGCATATCTATTTCCATTGCTGCCAGCTTCTCTTGTAAGCCCTCGGAACAAAATGTACTGTCATTTATTATAAATGCCCGTTTCCCGTCTTTCTCAAGCTGGGACAGACATGCGGAGCAAAAAGCTTCTATTTTTACTTGTAGCTTTTCCTTATCCTCCGGCTCTACAGCGTTCTTTAATCGTTCCGCTTTTTCTTTCCTGTATAGTTTATCATAAAATTCCGAATACTGTCGATGCCAGATATTTAGAGAGCCGTTTCCGGCTTCCATTGCAATTGCAACCGCAGCCGACTGCCCTTGCTGTAAGCCCAAATCTCCCATTCGGTCATCTTCACCCAAAAGAAGTAAGCCACGCTGCCCCTTGCCAAAGGACTCCAATATTAACGAAACTATCTGCAATCCGTTTTGAAATGCCGCTGCTCCTAAATCTATGTCATAGGTGACACAGTCAGTTTCCAGCTTCAAGCCCTTAAAAATATAAGAAGCAGTGGAAGGTGTTAAAAACTTCGGTGATTGTGTTCCGTATATTAATACCTTTATCTCTTCTTTCTTCCAGCCCAGCTTACTAAGCAAACGGTCTGCTGCATCAATTCCCAAATCTGCCGCTTCTCTTTGTTCTGTATCGGCTTTTAAAATTTCAGTATCTACAATCTCCGTATAAAATCTCATTCCGTCACTGTCCCCCTTCCATAATGGCAATCTGTATACTCCACTTCATGTATATATGCTGTAGGAAGTTCAAAATACATAATGCCCCATGCAAGACCAGACCCAAATCCGGATGCAAATATGTTAGCACTTGCTTGTTTTTTCAGTTCTTCACAATTATAGCAAAGTGTCACCGGAATGGAAGAACCGCCTGAATTTCCACATTTATCATAAGAAATAAGATTCTTCTCCTTCGGCAATCCAGAAAAAGCCACAACCTTGTCCACTATGAATTTTTGTGCCTGATGCAAGACACAATAATCCATATCCTCGCCGGTCAGTTCCGTCTTTTCCATAAATTCCTTAATGGTATCCACCACATCACTGATTGTAAATTGAAATACCGCCATACCATCCATTTGTAGGTTGTGCTGTAAATCCATCCGCACCAAGGATTCATACCGGCTTCCATCCGCCTTCTGTTGAAAAACTATCTTCTTATCGATTTTCGTATTTTCAAACAGGGTAGCTGTTCCGCAATCACTTGACAGCATACTCGTTGATTTATCATATCCTTCTCCGCCATAGTTCACAGTATCGGATATGAGCAGTAAGCCTTGTGTTCCCTTCGGCATCCGCTCCAAAAAGGTGCTTATAATATAAGCCCCATTTATAAAAGAAGAACAACCTAAATTCACATCATACGAGATACAATCATCTGCAATTCCCAATTCGGCTTTAATGTAGGCAGAAGTCGGAGGTATCACATAATCCGTATACGCCGTTACATACACTAATATTTTAATATTATCTGCCTCTGTCACCGTATCCGCCATTAAATGCTTTGCCGCATGAATACACAAATCAGAAGGCAACTGCGGTTCTTTTATGCAATATCTGGAAGTAATACCGGTTACCTTAATCTGCTTCCTTACTTCCTTTTCACCGAAAATATCTGCATAATCTTCATTATGAACCTGATTTTGCGGAAATGTAGTATACATTCCCTTTATTTCAATCCCGGATACCTCTGATACCATATCCACACCTCCAAGTTATTCAATCATATACCTGCTTAATTCCGAAAATTGCCCGACCTCTCCATGACCGGGTAATATCCACATATCTGATTTCAGTTTCTTTAATAATGGGTATGTTATTTGCATATATTGTGTACGGTTTCCTCCTAGCCCTCTGGTAATAACCTTATTTCCGTTTACAAGATTATCCCCTGTAAATACCATGGCTTCATCCAGATAAATCAACATACCCCCGGGCGAATGTCCGGGTGCTTCCTTCAGATATATCCGATGCTGCTTCCAGCAGAAATCATATTCTGTATGAAACACAACATCTGCCGTACATGCATACTCACTGTCCCATTGTGCTAACTCCTGTCCGGCTCTGTCTCCGCTTTTTCCCTCCAGCATGATTTGAAAGTACTTTGCGGCATTTTTTTCCGGACTCTGTATCTGCTCCCCGCATAGCTCTGTGCAAATAACCCTGCAATCATAATGCTGCTGAAGCCAGCGAACACCTGATATATGGTCATAATGCTCATGCGTCAGCAGAATCGTAACCTGTGTCACTCCCTTTAGAAGCTCCAATGCTTCCCAGTCTAAACATGGGTCAACAATGAGTGCCTGTTCCTCCTGCAAGATGATATACATTCTGGCATCAAGAGCTTGAAAGCTGCCTACATATATATCTGTTCCGTTTATGGTTATTTTCTTATTCACCTTACATATACTCCACCGTCTGAATTACATCCCTTGGAATTTCTAAGTATGCGATTCCCCATGAAAGCCCGACTCCAAAGCCACACAAGACCACCTTGCATTCCTCTTTTTTCATGTCCTTCACATTGGAGCATAATGTAAGCGGCAACGATACACAGGAAGTATTTCCATACTCACCCAAGGACCAGAGCAATTTATCTTCCGGAATGTCTGCATTTTCCGCAACACTCTCTACAATCAGTTTTTGTGCCTGATGCAGCACATAATAATCAATGTCTTCTTTTGATAAATGGAAATGGCTATGAAATTCCCGAATGCTTTTTGCAACATCATTTACCGAGAAATCAAACACCGCTTGTCCGTCCATGTGAACGTTTTCTCCAAACTTTCTAAGCAATACATCATAACGGCTTCCATCTGAGCATTGCATATAGAAGGACTTTCTGGATTTCTCCTTAACAATTGCTGTTGCGGCAGCACCATCCCCGAACAGCATCGAATCTCCCAGCTCTTTTCGTTCAAGAAACGCATCATCCGCTACAAGCAGTAATGCCTTATCACCATCCTCACAAGCTGCCAGCAGACTTGATACCACCTGCAAGCCGGCAACATAGCCGGAGCATCCCAGATTTATATCAAACACCGTACAATTGCACCCTATCTTCAATTCCTTTTGAATCAGCATGGCGGTTGACGGGGATTCAAACTCCGGAGATTGTGTCACATACACCAATGCCCGAATTTCTTCTCTGTTCCATTTCAATTTTTCAAGCAAAATATCCGCTGCCTTTATTGCCAGCTCCGTAACCGTTCCCTCGCTCAACACATGTCTGCGATTAACACCTGTAACCTTCAGTAACCGCTTTAACTTTTTCTCTCCGAATTGTTCTGAGAACCCCATATTATCAATTGTATGCTCAGGAACTACTGCCTGGATTCCTTTTATGGATATTGTATCAAAGACACTAATCATATTCATTCTCCTTTAATAATGCAGGGTTTGTCCTCCGGTTATCGGAATAATATCTCCGGTTATATATCCGGAATACTCCGATAATAAAAACAACACAGTGTATGCTATCTGCTCTCTCGGAATCACACCCAGAGGCTGCGTCTGCGTCAATTTGTCTGCAAATCCCTCTACATAATTGCCTACATTCCAAGTCATACCGGTATCAACAAAACATGGTGCGATTGCATTTACCCGAATCCTTCGATTCAAAAATTCCTTTGACATTGTCTTAACAGTTGCATTTAAAGCTGCCTTTGAAGCGGAATACTGCGACATACCCTTATCACACATGAACGCTGCCGCAGAAGAAATAGCCACAATACTTGCTCCCGGATTGGAATATTTTTTCTTATAAAAAAATCTTCCCAGCATAACGAAAGAAAAATAATTTACTTCCATCATGGTTCTTAAATCCTGTGGTTGCAGCACCTTAACCGGAATATCCACACTGATTCCTGCGGAATGTACCATACCGTCCAACACAATTCCCTGCTTATAAACCGTTGTAAATATTTCTTCCATATGTTCTAAGTCACTCAAATCATATTTCACAACGATTGCCTGATTCGCCATACCAGATGCCACTTCCTGTAGCTTTTCCTCATTTCTGCCAACCAGTACGACATTTGCACCAGCCTTGTCCAGTTCTCCTACTACACCTTCTCCAATTCCGGATGAAGCACCGGTTACCAGAATCCACTTTCCCTTCATGTCAATTTCCATAGAAGTATCTCCCTGTTACTCTAAAAAGTCACATATATCCTTTACGGTTTTAAATTCCCGAATCTGTTCAACCGATAATTCCTTTGTATTCATCTTCTTGCAAGCTGCCATCAATGATAATTTCGTAAGGGAATCCCATTCTTCTATTTCATCCAGCTCCATATCCTCTGTCAATTCTCCTGCATCCAGTTCCATCATGTCCTCTAAAAAGGCAAGTTTTTCTTCTATACTCATATATGTTTCCTCCTTATGATTCATTTACCTCAATTATTTCATCCAATACCTTCCACAATTTTTTCCGTCTTTGTTCCCACTCCTCTCTCAATATCCCAAACATATATACATCATGGTATTCACCATCTTTTAATACCTGCTGTCTCAGAATACCCTCCAGCTTGCCTCCCATTCTCTTGTTCGTATGAATGGCATCCTTATTCAAATCAATCACTTCACCAAAGCATTTGTTCACCTTTAATTTATAAAAGGCAATCTCACATATATAATAATTCAGAATGACACCGTATCCAAGCTCGGAATATGACGAATCAATTAGATAGCATCCATTCGTCACATAATTTCCTTCCGGATGTATTTCGTACTGATATACGCCAAACGGATGATTGTCTAAATAAAAAACAAATAATCCCCGATTCCTGTCCTGCTTTACTTTTTCGATATAGTTTGTATGTTCCTCTTCCGTAATTTCGTGTTGCACATACATTTTATTTCGTACAAAATCACTATTTCGCCAAAGCCGAATCTGATGTATGGTAGCCTCGTCCAGTTGCTCCAGTTCAACTGCCTTAAACTGTTTTTTCATGTTATTTTCACTCCATGTGTTTCATTATATCGTGATTTCATCACTCCATGCATTTCGCAAAATCACCTTTGCAAGCAAGTGATTTTGCTTCATTATATCATATCCCATTGTAATGGAGTACCCTTCTTTAAATTTCTGCGGGCAGTCTTTCCGAGGACTTCCTCATAGTACATAGTATGTAAGCCTCCGCCCGGACGAATGGAACGAATATTTTGCGGTGTCAATACCTCACCGGCTTTTATATCCTCTGTCACATACAGGGAACGCATTCCACTTCTTGCTTCTTCCTGCTTTTCCGTAAGCCTGAAGGTTGCCTGTCCCAATGCTTTTTCCAGATTGCGGATTTTTTCAATCATTTCCGCAAACTCGTCCATTTCCATTGAAAATGCTCCGTCCGGTCCGCCATCTGACCGTTTAAGTGTAACATGCTTTTCTATCACCTTCGCACCCAATGCCACAGCCCCCAGTGCGACCTCACTTCCCAGCGTGTGGTCGGACAAGCCCACGATACAATCAAAGGTTTGCTGCATTAACGGGATTGTGCGTAAATTCATGTCTTCATACGGAGAAGGATATGCAGATGTGCATTTCAACAATATTACATTCGTATTTTCTTCTTCCTCACATACCTTTAAGGCTCGTTCTATATCCTCCAGATGTGCCGCTCCTGTCGAAATAATGACAGGCTTTCCTGTTTTTGCAATCTTACGAAGCATCGGTATATCATTAATTTCATAGGAAGCAACCTTATATGCCGGCATCCCTATACCGCTCATAAAGTCAACGGCTGTCAAATCAAATGGGGATGAAAAACACGTAAGCCCCAATTCCTTTGCATATTCCACAAGCTCCTGCTGCCACTCCCATGGCGTATATGCTTTTTGATACAACGAATATAAGGTTTCCCCATCCCACAAGCCGCCATGTATCTGAAACGGCTCTGCGTCGCAATCTATCGTTATGGTATCTGCGGTATATGTCTGTAGCTTTACCGCATCCGCACCAGCTTCCTTCACGCCCTTTATTATCGTCTTTGCACGTTCAAAGTCCATCAAATGATTTCCCGACATTTCAGCAATGATATATGCCGGTGCATTGCTTTCTATATGTCTGTCTCCAATCATAATGTCTTTTCTCATAGTATCTATACTCCTGCCTTCATCATTTGGTACTTCATTTCCGCAAGTTTCCAATCCTCTTCGTTATCAATGTCCTGTACTTCCAGCTCCGAGCAAATATACGGCAAAGTCTTTATATCTTTCTTTTTATTTAAAACATTTTCCGGTCTTAGTACATAAAACTGCCCGCAATCATGATAAATCGGCTCCAAATCCTGAGACCGCTTACTCGCATATTCCGGATATTGATACTCCAATTTTCCCTCTCGGATTACCAATGCCCGCTGCGGAGGAAATGAAAACCTTACAACCGGTGTCACAGCATCTACACCATCCTGCATTAATTCCACTGCCTGTTGCAGCTTAGCCGCAGTCACAAACGGAGCAGTCGGATAAATACACACCGCTAATGCAAACTCCCGATTTCTCTTTTTGTACTCCTCAAACACCTCTCGCAACACATCATCCGTAGTTGCAAAATCACCGGCAGTTTGTTCACTTCTCATAAACGGAACCTTTGCCCCGTATGCCTTGGCTATTTCTGCTATTTCCGGACTATCCGTTGATACCATCACTTCATCAAACAGACCGGATTCTATTGCCGCCTGAATCGAATATGCCAAAATCGGCTTTCCGCAAAATGCTTTCACATTTTTCTGCGGTATTCTTTTGCTTCCGCCACGAGCCGTAATTATTGCTATTTTTTCATTACTCATAAGCCCTTGTCACCTACTCTTCTTCCATGAATGTCAAATCAGAGACTCTTGAGTGCTACCTTCAATTCCTCTACCGTCAACCATTCCTGATTATTTTCGGAGGTATAACTAAATCCTTCCGGCACCTTTACTCCGCCCGGCAATATATCCCGTTCCAGACACGCCCAGTCGTAATGCGGATAAATAATAAAATGCTTTTCGTATTCATATGTGGTCCATGAATCATCCTTCGTTACCATGATTTCATGAAGCTTTTCACCCTCACGTATTCCAAATTCGTCTATTTTACAGCCCGGAAGCATTGCCTCTGCCAAATCTCCTATATGAAAGGAAGGTATCTTTGAAATATAGGTTTCTCCTCCCTTTGACTCCTCTAATGCCTTAAATACCAGCTCTACACCCTGCTCCAGTGTAATCCAGAAGCGGGTCATCCGCATATCTGTCACACCCAAGGTGGTTCCTCCGTTTTCAATTATCTTTTTCCATATCGGAATGACAGAACCCCGGCTGCCTGCTACATTTCCATAACGCACAACAGAAAATACGGTTTTATAATTTTCTCCACAATAAGCATTTGCTGCAATAAAGAGCTTATCGGATACCAGCTTCGTACCGCCATACAAATTAATCGGATTTACTGCCTTATCCGTCGATAACGCTACCACCTTTTTTACGCCGCAATCCAAGGCTGCATCTATTACATTTTGTGCTCCATGAATATTGGTCTTAATTGCCTCAAACGGATTATACTCACAGGTAGGCACCTGCTTCATGGCTGCCGCATGGATGACATAATCCACGCCGGCAAATGCACGATGCAACCGCTCTTTATCCCGAACATCACCGATAAAGAAACGAACCCTTGACATATCTACCTCGTTTGCGTATTCCGATTTCATTACGCTCTGCTTATATTCGTCTCTGGAATAAATGATAACCTTCTTAGGATTATATTTTTTGAATACCATTTTCAAAAATTTCTTGCCAAAGGAGCCTGTACCTCCCGTTACTAAAATGGTCTTATTATTCAACACTGTTAATTCCTCCTATGTATTCCATATCCATTCATGCTCCGGATTATTCATAGCCTGTGCCTTTCTTATGCCTGCTATTCAAATCTATGCTTTTCGTTTATTTTTTCAACAACACCCTTCCATAACGGAAGCAGCTCATTCAATGCATCCATCAGATTCTGCATATAATCCTGCATCTTCTTATATAAACGAATGCCTTCTGCTTCTAACTTCTCTTCCTCTTCCAGCAAATCGTCATTTATGGTTACAAATTGTTCTACCGTTCTCTTTACCAGAATCATCAATTCTTCTTTTCCTTCAATTTCTTTCGTAATCTGCTTTAATTGCTTGTCAATTTTTTGCAGCTCCTTCCCCTGATAGGTTCCCCGCTGCAACAAAACAATGCCTCGCTTTGCCGCCTCAATGGCATCCGTCAATCTCCGCTTAAATCCAAGATAGAATTGATATTTACTCTTTATTTCCTCATAATATTCCTGTTTCTCTTCTCTGGTTTTCCAAACCTCCGGCACATTCTCTATGAGCGTTTCAACATCCCATTCGCCCTTGCAATATACATCTACAGCTTCCTGTAACGGCATCTGTTTGGCACCGTTTAATCTGGCTCCGCCCTCTGTCGCATTAATCACTTCTATACCATCCAGTTGCGGTATCATCATATTATACCAGTCTATGTAATGCTTAAAGTCCATTCGGGTCAGTACCTTATCTCCGTAATATCCATCCACCATAAGCATACCATATATCATATCCTGCTCGCCAAAGGCTCCTGTACCTGCGTGCGACTTCTTATCCGTAAATGCCAAATCCTGCCCGATTAATATAATTGTTTTGAACCCTAACCGGATTCCTATGCTAAAGCAGACCGTTCCGACCGAGCCGCCTCCATCAAAATATTCTACTGTCCAACCCTTTTCCTGATACAGGCGTTGACAATAATCATTGGTAGTTGAAAAATAAAACGGCTTCACGTCCTCCTGCATGGCTTCCAATATCCGATAGTCGGAATCCGTTGATACCGCAATTGGTATCTTTGATGACTCTGGTCTTGTAAAATAGGACAAGCCCTTTTGCGGGTCAACCGTACAGGTCATATCCGGCACAATCCCACGTTCCAGCAAAAAGGTCACCGCAGTATCTACACATATAATAAATGCTTTTCCCTTTGCCTGCCGCAACACCTCCACATTTTTTTCCAGAGAAGGTCCCGCTGCCACTACAATGCAAGGCATTTCTTTCGGGAAAACATTTACCATGCTATCAATTGCTTTACCATCTAGCATCCAGTAAAATGCTTTTATTTCATTTTCCATTCCTGATTTTGCAAAGATTGATAATGAACGTAACTCCGCTTTTTTATTAAGAGCAACTCCTTTTGCGATTTCTTCGATTGCATTCCACTCTTCGGCAAATAATCTGTCATAATTCGGCATACTTGTAAGATATAAATATCTCCAATTTTCATAATTCAACATACCATATAGTACATTTTCCAAATCATCGCCATTGATTCCTGCCACCATTATTATTAATTGAGGATTCCTCAATATTTCGTCTAATTCATATTCTTCTAATATCTTTTTAAAAATACTAATGGATGGTTCATATACGATACACTTATCTATCGGCGAATCTTCCCTTAGTATTTGTTTCACGATTTCTATATTTCCGATTCCAAACAGTAATAAGGTTTCTTCTTCCCAATTCTTCTCATACTGTGCAGCATAACGTTCTGCCGCGTGTGCAGGGCAATACGTTGATGCCAATGGAACTATATTGTTTGCATCTACCACCGCAAGAAATTTCTCTCCATCTAAAGCATCCCCCATATAAAGACTGGAATATGGGATTGTCTCTCCTTCTATATTTTCTTGGGCATCTATCCATTTTTCATATAAATCTGCTCTTGTTTCTTGCAGTACCGCCAAATTCTGCTCATATATACTCATTCAAATTTTCCTCATATCCTATTTGTAATTCATATGTCCTATTTATAATTCCATCTATATCATTTCCAAAATATCATAGACCAGAATGTCTGCTGTCATTATATAATCTTCCGTTTTATAGGCTTCCATCAAATTTTTAATATGCTGATAACACACCACCTGTTCTTCTTCCGGTAATCTGTCTATTATCCCCTTCAAGCCTTTTATCAGCTCCGGCATCCCACTAATTCCTGTGTTTATTTTATTTTGATAAAAGCAGTCCGATACTTCGTTTATCCGTTTTAATACTTCCTGTCTATCTTTATTATCCATATATATCCTCATATCATTTCATTATAGCTTTATACAAATAAAGCTGACCCAATGGGTCAGCCCTATTTGCAATAACCTTACTTGATTACTGAAGTAATGATAATACGCCCTGTGTAGACTGGTTAGCCTGAGCCAGCATAGACTGTGCAGCCTGCTGTACAATATTTGCCTTGCTGTAGTTAACCATCTCAGCTGCCATATCTGTATCACGGATACGTGATTCAGCATCTGTCAGATTCTCTGAGTAGTTCTGCAGATTGTTAACTGTGTACTCCAGACGATTCTGAATAGCACCTAACTTAGAACGCTGTGCAGATACATCCTTGATAGCTGACTGAACTGCTGAAATAGTATTACCTGCTGCATCATGGTCAGCAACTCCTGTGCTACCAACTGTAACACTTACCTTTACGGTAATTGCCATATCGTCGCCCTTGTTAGCACCAATCTGAAGCTTACCGCTGAAGTTCTTCAATGCCTTACCATTGAACTTAGCACGGCTAGCAATTGCATTCAACTCTGAATTCAACTGATCAATCTCATCCTTGATTGTCTGACGATCTTCAGTCTCGTTAACATCGTTTGCTGCCTTAACTGCTAACTCTTCCATTCTCTGAAGGATAGAATGCATTTCATTCATGTTACCTTCTGCTGTCTGGATTAATGAGATACCGTCCTCAGCGTTGTTAACTGCCTGATTCAAACCACGAATCTGAGCTCTCATCTTCTCAGAAATGCTAAGACCTGCTGCATCATCAGCTGCTCTGTTTACCTTGTAACCAGAAGCTAACTTCTCAGATGACTTCTTAACGACCTTAACGTTCTGACCTAACATTCTGTTGGTGTTGTTTGCTTGAAGATTGTGTTGTACTATCATAGTAATTCCTCCTTGAATTTACTGTAGCATCCTTGCTACATGTACTAGCAACTTTTTGTTGCCGTTAATATTGTTCTGCTCTTCCGAGCCTTGGTTGATGTTTTATCAACCCTTGTATTATATATATCGGATGGTTTCTCCAATACTTAATACCTAAATTTAACTTTTTTTGAAATTTTTTTATTTTTTTTGGTCCATAAAATATGGATCGGAGGCAGGGGCATTGGACATATTCTTATAATACGTGGTTGCCACCTTATTTGAGGTCTTAATCTGGCGTAATTCCCGCTGCTGTTTTGAGAATTTTATTTCCAGCTTCGCCCGGTTCCGTTCCTCTAAGGTCTGCAATTCAACTCCGAGTGCCGTCACTCTGCGAATCAGCTCCTGGATTCTTTGAATCGCATCTGCATATTGCTCCCGATGTGTATTCAACTCCTGCTGTACACCTTCATAGGTGCGTTCAAAGCCTTCATCCAACTCCTTTAATTGCTCCAGCAACGCATCCTTTTGCTCCATCGTATCTGTAAAGGCATCCATATCAAAATCTTCTGCCTCAGCTAACGTCTCCTGTCGGTGTGATGCCTCTAATAATGCCTGCAAAACACCTGACTTTTTCAGCAGTGATTCTTCCAATACCTTCATGTAGCTTGATGTATAATCCATATCAGCCTCTCATTCAAACTCTATCGTACCGGTTGCTTTGCAGTCCGCATAATTTCCTTCCATGCATCCCGAAGCTCCCGCAACTCTACTAACGCCTCTTCCAAAATCTCTGTGTCTTTTTTTACATTTGCCTGTACCAGCTTCCGAAAGATATAATCATAAATCACATCGAAATCCTCAGCCACCTTGTACTTATGGTCCAATGTTGTCTGCAATTCTACGACTATTCTTCTTGCTTTCTGAATATTCGTATTTGCCTTTTCATAATCCTTCTTCTCTATGGCACTCATGGCTATGTTGCAGAACTTAATTGCTCCTTCATATAACATTAACGTAAGCTCTGCCGGAGTTGCAGTCTCTACTTTTCTTGTGCCATATGCCAATGCTGCATTATTTACCATATCTATACCTCAACTTATCTCACTAAACCAATACCTGTTTCCCGGTTGTATTATCTTGAGCTTGTTCCAAATAAGCTGGACAGACTGGACTGATTTGCCTGCAGCTCTGCCAAAGCAGATTCCATTGCCGCAAACTGCTTATAATACCGATCCTCTACGTCATTCATCTTATCCTGCAGCTTCTTAATCTTAGTATCATAAGAACTGATTTCTTTATCCATCTGTTTGTCGTTATAGAACGTCAATGCACTGCTGAGGTCTGTACCCTTCATAGCATCCTGGAAGCTGCTGTATAAATCCTGACCTAAGGTGCTGAGTGTATTAATCAGAGCCTCCGGATCATTTTCAATTGCTGTCCGAAGTCTGTCATCCAAATCCTTATAATCAGAATCTTCAGAATCTCCGTTAATATGAAGCTGTCCGTATTCATTCCATTTACCGGTATTAATACCAAAGGAAGCCAGTGAATACCGTTTGGTCGTACCGTCTGAATTTGTATACTCCACAGATTTATTCAGAGTGGTTCGCATTTTAGACATCAGACTGCTGATAGTATCATCCCGACGAAGCAGGGAATCCTTAATCTTCTTTTCCCATTCTTCTACTTCTTTATCAGACATTTCGTTCTTTTCGTCTGTTGTCAATGGGTCATATCCCTTTGCCCGGTCTGCATTATATAAAGTACTCATTTCTTTTATTAAAGAATTATATTCCTTTACAAAATCCTTTACAGCCTGATATATGGTATCCGTATCGGTTGTTACCGTCATACGAATCGGGTCATCCTTGATTATATTGCCCTGGTCATCCTTAGTCACGGTTACATCATTTACAGTGAAATTCAAACCGTTCAAGCTAAAGTTATTCGAAGACTGCTGGAAGGTTGCACCGTTATATACTACAATTGCATCCTGTGCATCAATCTTATTTGATGATGCTGCATCCAAGCCCAGCTTAGACAATGCGGTTGCATCATCAGCCGTCAAGGTAAAATCATAGTCCGCACCGGATTCTGTAGAGTTTACAAAGAATCTTCCCTGCTTCTCATCATAGCTTGCAGACACACCCATCTTAGAGAACTGTGCTGCCAAACCTGCCAGAGTGGTTGCCTGGTCTACGGTATAGGTATAGGTCTTTGCGGAATCTCCGCTTCCAACCTTCAATGTATAAGTTGTTCCGCTGGCAATTCCCATGTCAGTCAGCTTGGTACTGCTGGTTACAGCAGCCGGAGTATCTGATACCTTCTTCGTATTAAATGCATTGCTCATAGTCAGAATGTTATCACCGGTATCGTTGGTCTGCTGGCTGACAGTCACACCACTCTTGCTGATACCAAGTGCCTTCTCAGATGCTTCATCGGTTGCCTTTAAGGTATAATTAACGCCTCCGGCATAACCGGTTACATTTCCGTCTGCATCCTTCTGCTCTTTTGCAGTGTTGTTTTTGAACTCCAGTCCGCCGATGGTAGCATTGTAAGACACCGTCATATCAATTCCTTCTGCCTGCAAGGACTGATTCATATTATCAATCATGCTCTGGAGCGTACCGTCTGCCCCTACTGTTGCCGTAATGGTCTTGGTAACGGTCTGTTCTGCACCGGATGCATCTGTTGTTTTATAAGAAATCTCAAAGCTCTTGCCATCCAAATCCAAATCATAGCCCTTAGAATCCTTCAGGTCACTTACCAGAACACTGGCATCCTCTGCAGCAGTATAAGAAGTTGTATTAAAGTTCTGTCCCTTCAGGCTTGCTCCTGTCAGATATGCAGAGCTTGCAACCTGCTTTACAGATACTGTATGGACACCGGTTACTGCATTATTGCTGCTTGTAACCTTTATCTTTGAATTGTCACTTGCTTCTACCTTCTTTGACTTATAAGTACCTACAGACTTAAAATTGCTCAATGCTCCTGTGTAGAAGGAATACAGCTTGGTATTCAGAGAAGACCATGCTTCCTTTTTCCATTTCAGCTTTGTCTGTTCCTTTTGGGCATTTTCCACTTTGGTCTTATGTCCGCTAATCATCTGCTTGATAATTGTTTCTGTATCCAATCCGGATATCATTCCGGTCATTCTCATTGTCATAGCAATCCCTCCTATCGCTTCTCATCCACAAGGATTCCTGCCAGCTCTAATGTCTTTGCAATCATATCCAGAGTTTTCTCCGGCGGAATCTCCTTAATTACCTCTCCGGTATCCTGGTCCAGAACCTTAATGGAAATTCTCTTGGTATCCTCATGATATGAAAACTGGCATTCTGTATGTGTTGGTCGAATCTTTGCGTTAATATCGCGTAACGCACTCTCAACCTTTTCCTTTGATACATTCTGAATCGGCACGCCTTCTCCATACATTGCCTGCTGGTTCTCATAGCCGCCCTGCTGCTCTCCGGCACCACTATGCTGCTCTGCTGCCTGCACAACCGGTGTCTGCTTATCAACATATGCTACCTTTGATGCACTATTTACTTCGGGTGCTGCCGTTGTTGTCTTCGTATTCAAGCTACGGACATTTCCTGCCGCTACACTTGATTCAATTCCACCTATTCCCATTTTCTCCACCTCCATGTGAAAGTTATCCTTATTGTTCCTTCAATAACGCCCGACATACCTTGTCGTTATCTATTATATCGTACAAAAACAGCTATAAGTTAATAGCTTCTTATAGCAGTTTTTGAAGTTCTTCGATTGCATTCGCCTGTTTAATTGCCTCTTGATTTGCTTCTTTCATCTGTACATACAGCTCTTTCCGATATATCGGTACAGATTTTGGTGCGGCAATCCCAAGTTTCACCTGTTCTCCTTTGATTTCAAGGACGGTGATTTCCACATCACTTCCGATTACTACTGCTTCTCCCTGTTTTCTGGATAATGCTAACATAATCACTCACCCGCCTTCCGCTTCTGTACTGCTTCGTATACGTTGAACTTGGCTTCGTAATCCTCATTCTCAACTATAATCTGTTCTCCCTTACAGTTTTTTGAATTAATTACGATTGGAGCCTTCATGTTCGCAGTTATCTTCGTTACATCCGAAGATACAATTACAGTCAACAGCACAACGATGTCTTCATCTGCCGGATGCCCGATTGGTTCCAGCAATGCATCCTCAATAATCGGATTGTATTCATCCAGAATTGCAAGCGGCTCCAGCACCGGCAATGCCAAATACGGGTCCTCCATAGACTGTAACCAGCGAATTGCTGTATCCGAACCGCGGTCCGCATCATAAATAATGGCAAACTTATGCTTATCCTCGATTCCTATGATTCCATTCGGAAAGTCTAATACCTTATCATCTTCAATTGTAATTTCCCCAAATAATCTTGTCTGTGCTACCATAGAACCTCTCCTTCACTATACCCAGAGCGGGTTTCTTCTATCTACTGCTTCTATTTTATCATTCTATAGGAAATCAAGCAATGATTTCTGCAGAACATTTCCTGTCACCTGCAATGCCGCATTATATACAATTGCTGCTGCCGAATATTCAATTGCCTTATCTTCGTATTCTACTTCTTCATTGGAAGACATCAAATCCGTAAAGTTCGTATGCTGCTCGGTTACTCTGGATGCAATCATATCCAGCTTTGAGGTTCTGGCACCGGAATCTGACTGCAATGCAGTTACCTTTGTCTGAAATTCCTGAAATACGGAAATATGAGAATTGAAAAGCTGCCGCATTTCCTGATTCTTCATTTTCACTTCGTTCTCGGCATCTGAAATCATATAATTTAACTGTTCGATTGCCTTATCGTCACCGGAATACTTCGGATTTGTCAACATTCCTTTGAGCTGTGCCAGACGGCTCTCTGCATCTGCAACCTCTTCAACCTTGTCGGCTAATTCCTCGATAGACCGTCCCATATCGTGGGTAATCAATTCTCTTCCCAAGGTATTGACACGTATCATCTGATTGAAATTCACTTCATACTCAATCTTCTGGTCATCATCCGTAATCTCAAAATTCACCTTTTCACCTGAGCTTTTATTTGTCTGGACACAATTAAAATAATGCTCCGGTCTTAAGTCATTCTGCTTAAATTCTTCCTTTGTATATTCCGTTGTAATCTTATCAGAGTTCTGAATCTTATTATATACATTCTTTCCGAATACCAATTCGCCGGTCTCCGGAATGTACCGAACCTCATCATCCCCTAAGTTCTTATAATAATTCTTAGACTGTGTACTCGGATAGGTGCTGGTTACGTTCAAGGTCTGTGTGTTACCCGCATCATCCAGATAGCTGACTGTCGGTTTGGTGGTTTCTGAAAGTCCGTCATATGCAAGCCGCAGACGATATACGGTCTTCTGTGCCGGATAATCGGCTGTACCGTAATTGGCTGTGTTTGCCAGATAAGAATCCAAATCTGCCGGGTCAACCGGATTAATGGTAACGGTCTTTACATCTATTTTACTGCTGTCTAATTCCTCGGTAATACTATAGGAATATTTTGTAGCCTCTGTAGCACTGAATATCAGACTAGTATCCGTCTTATAGCCGGAAAATATATAACGGTCTGCATAGGTTGTATTTCCTTCTGCATAAATCATATCCTTATATGCTCGAATGGTTTCTGCGATGGCAGAACGATTATCATTATTAAAGGAATCGGTTGCTCCCTGATTGCAATAACCGGACATATACTCAATATAGTTGGAAATGCTGGTAATTGAATTTTCAGTCAGCTCCATCCACGAATCTGCATCTTTAATATTCTTTGACTTGTACTGTTCCAACTGACTTACGGTATTCCGCAGCTTCAATGCCCGAACTGCCACAACCGGGTCTTCACTGGCACGCTGTATCTTCTGTCCGGTTGTCAATTGCTGAATTAAGGTATCTACCCGCTTCGTACTTGTCTGCAAATTCCGCAGCGAATTATTGCTAATCATTTGATTGGTAACACGCATATTAATCCCTCCTATTATACTCCGGTCGCGTTAATCAATTTATCATAAATCTCATCCAGTACAGACATAACCTTACATGCAAGATTGTAACCGTTCTGCTGGACAATCAGGTTTGATGCTTCTTCATTGGAATCTACACTGGATTCCGACAACCGCTGCTGGTTAATGCTGTATATAATATTGCTCTGATGCTTTGTGGATATTTGACATTTCTTTGTCTGAACACCCAGCGTTGATATAATGGACTCCAAGAACTGGCTTGGGGTTCCCTGCTTAAATATACTGGTATTCGTCAGACTGTCCTGTATCTGCTTTAACAGACTGCAATCCTCTACATTTCCTTGGTCGATTGCTGATTTTCCGGATACCACAACCTTCTGTGGGTCCTTCATAACAGTCTCGTTCACATCCCAGTTCAGGGTTGTCAACCGGTAATAAGAAACGCCCTTTGAAGTAAAGCTGGTATCTCCGGTGGTTGCCGACAGATTCATATTATTACCGTTTACATCCAGCGTGTTCAAAAGGTCTAAGCCCTGCTCACCGTTTGCGTCAACGCCGGAGGTACATACATCATTAATATATCTTGAAAATGTACGGACAAATTCATTCAGCTTTGACATATAGTAAGGAACGCCTTCAAAATTCACATGGTTTCCTACCTTTGCCTCCATGCCGGTCTTAATATTTGCTGTACTTGCCGGTACCCGGCTTACTCCGTCCGCAGACAATACCTTCAGATTCCGGAAGGTGTAGCTGGTAATTTCTCCGGTTGCATTATCATACTGTGCTTCAAAATCATCATAATAATAATCCACACCATGAATGGTAATCTTGCCTTCCTCTGCCACATTTAAGTCATTCAGATTAAAGCTCTTATCGGTCTGCATGGTTACATATGCACCCTGCGCTCCGGTTCCTGCTCCAACTACTTTTCCTACAAAGCCATAGTTGTTATTGCCATCCCGGACTGCAACCAAGCCGGCAAGCTTACCGGTCAGATTCGGACTGTTAATGTCAAATTCATCCCCCGGTGTTCCGTCATTATTCCGCCATGCCAATTCATACAGACCTTTTACATCCGTTGCATTCACACGCTCATCCCGTGGAACTGCCATTAACTGCTTGCACATCAAATCGTCTACTAAGACCTCTCCGTTGATTCGGACAATAAAGTTCGTTGCTCCCGAATCATGTCCGTCCTCTGCCATAATCGGAACCTCTGTTGTGGTTACATTTACAATTTCCGATAACTGGTCAATCAGAAGAAGCCGCTGGTCGCGAAGGTCATTTGCATTTCCTGCACGAAGCTCAATATTAATAATCTGGTCATTCAGTGTAAATATCTCTTTTGCAATCGAATTAATCTCGTCTACCCGTACTACCAGCTCGTCATTCAGACTTTTCTGGGTGTTCTGTAGATTATTTGCAATTTCATTAAACAATTCCGTATAGCTCTGGAAGTTGTTCACATATTGCAGACGTGTGGTTGCACTGGATGGATTATCTGCCAAATCCTTCATAGAGTTCTGTAACTGTGTCAACAAGGATGTATATCCGGTTGGGGAATTCATTTCGTTGAAATAAGTTTCTATCTCATAGGAATAGTCATACTTGCTTCCGTATTCACCGCCCAAGCTGCTGCCGTTCCAATATTTTACATCATAATACGGATTTCGTATCTGGCTGATTCCGGTAATGGTTACACCGGTTCCCTGCATACCTCCGGCAGTATTTACGCGAAGTGCATTGGATGCCCTGCTGTTTACCTTTTGTCTGGAATATCCTTCTGTCTCCGCATTTGAAATATTATGTGCGGTTGTATTCAGTGCCGCCTGATAATAATTCAAGCCCGACCTTGTTGTGTTTAATCCTAAAAATGTTGATGGCATATTTTCACATCCTTATCTGTTCTCATTTCTGCTGTTATTCCTATGCTCCCAGCTTCTCGATAATATGCTGAATCATTTCTGATACTACTGTGATATAGCGGGAGGATGCATTGTATCCATGCTGATACTTGATTAAGTTCGTCAATTCATCATCCGATGACACTCCGACTACTTCCTGTCTTTGATTATTGACCTCATTTACCAAGCCTGCCTGCTTCGTTGCAATATTGGTATAGGTATATCCCTTGTTTGCATAGTCACCTACCATGGTTGTGTAATAGTTGTTGAAATTATTCATAACCAAGGTGTTTGGGTCGAGTGTTGCAAAATCCTGATTCCACAAATCCAACAAATCATTGGCAACCTGCTGATATTCTTCTCCTGTTACCTTTGTCAGCGGCAGCAACGCCGGATTCTTTACCAAATCATCGTTAATGGCTATCTGTCCCAATGTATATAAGGAATAATATTCCGACGGATTCTCCTCATTGTATACCTTTACCGTCTTTGTCACAGGGTTGCCTGCTTCATCCTGAACGGTAATCGTCAAATCCGTATAACGCTCCGTATTTTTCCGTACAAATAATTCCGTTCCCTGTATTTCGTTGCCTTCGCCATAGCCCTTTCCGGCTTTTTCTGTATCTAAAATGGTGTAGGTGACACCATTTACATCCGTAATCGTTGTATTCGGACAAAGAATGTCATTGATTTTCGTAACCATTCCATGAATCAACTGGTCAAACTGCGAAATCAGACTTGCCACATCCCGGTTGCTTAAGGTCCGGTTATAGTTTAGCAGTGCATCCTGATAATCGGACTCATTTGCATAATTGTCGCGAATCGGAATGTCTGTATAATTCGGGGTATAATCACCTCTTGCTGCCAGTAAGCCTTTCAATGAACCGGAATCCGAGCCGTCACCTGCCACACTAATCCGTTTCAAATCAAAGACTTCGGTATCGTCCGATTTCCAGTATACGGTCAACAGGTCTGAACCATCCTCCACCGGCTTCGTTGCAAGCTCAAAGGTTCGGTCCTCCATAACCAGACTGTGTTCCTCTGCGTATACGTTTACGGTTCCGTCTACCTGCTCTCTTACTTCTATCCGAATCAATCCGGACAACTCATCCAGTGCCAGATTTCTTGCATCCCTGTAATCGTTTGCTTCCTCTGCACCGGCTTCGCATTTCAGAATCTTTTGATTCAGGTCATATATCTTCTTCGCCAAATCATTGATTTCGGTTGTCTTATCCTGAATTTCACTGTTCAGATTCTTCTGATAGGTTACTAACTGTTCATATATTTCATTTGCTCTATCTACAAAAGAAGCCGCTGTAGATACCAGTGCAGTTCGTTTTACATAACTGTTTGGTTCCTTCTGTACCTCTTGCACTGCATTCCAGAGATTCTTCATGTAATCCTGAAATGTACTGCCCTCGGTTTCTCCGAAATATTCCTGTACTTCTAATATAACACCGCTCTTGGACTCATAATAATTCTGTCTGCTGTATTGCAGGCGGTATTTCTGGTCCAGATATTTATCTCTTGTCGTTCTGGTCTCTGCAATCCGAGTTCCCAGACCGGTCTGCTTGATTCCAACCTTTGTAAATCCGATTGTCTGATAAGCCAGGTCTGTCATCAATACCTGCTGGCGGGAATAACCTTCCGTCTTCAGGTTCGTCAGATTATGTGCGGTTGTATTAATTGCATTCTGGTGTGACTGTAAGCCGGATGTTCCGATATACATTCTACCCATAGTTCCTGCCATTTGCTCATCTCCCTGCTATATATTTCTCATCAGCTCTTGCTGTCAAACTGACTGTATGTTACGCCCAGCATATCTCCGCTGTAGGATTTCTTGTCGTAATTTGCCGTTTCGGGTGCCTGCCCCGCTGTCTGAAGAATATTGATGCTGAACTCGGTCATTTCCAATGCATTTTCCAGCAATTCCCGATTCTGACCGTTCACCTGCTGCAATTGCTCCACCACTACCCGGAGGCGATGATGCAGCTCACTTAACGGCTTCTGAAATTCCGGCTGATTTTCCATAATCCGTACAATATCCGCAACTGTCATCTGTTCCTTATTCTGGTTCAGCACAATCGCAATATTGTCTACAATATTCTGTCTTTTCTTTTCCAGCATCAGAACCTTGTCTATCACGTTCTGTTCGTAGTCGGTAATCTTTTTCAGCTCTTCCATATCAGCCTTCACGATTACCTGTGTCTTGGTGTCGGATATTTTATATAAATCCTCATAAATGACACATTCCTCTTCCAGAACCTGAATTAATTCTTCAATCAAACTAGCCATACGACTCTCTTATCCTTTCCCTGTACTAAATGGTACGTTCTGCATAAGCTGACATCAGTTTTTCTGCAAAGCTTTTATTGCTTACCTGATAAGTTCCGTCCTGAATGGATGCCTTTAATGCATCTACCTTTTCCTGACGAACATCCGGCACCTTTGCCAGTGCTGCCTTTGCAATCTGCATATCTCTGCCAATAGAAGAAAAAGATACCTGATCCCTGGTGCTTACATTCTCAGCATAGCCCGTCTTTCCTGACTTCTTAGACTTTCCTACGCCATATACCTGATTAATCTGGTTATACGCATCAATTCGCATAATAGCCACCTTCCTCCTTGAAAATAATTCTCCTATACAATATTTATCGTCAATTTCCCGATTAACTTTAGTGATTGGGTGAAAATAGTTTCATCCCTGCCGGATAATGCGTTTTTATATAAAATAACTGTCCCTGAGTGTTTAGCGTCAAGGACAGTCTATTTCTATTATTTATTATTCCGTTTTCTTTAGCCACTGGTTTAAGATGACCTGCCAGTCCATACCATCCTGCATCACTCTCAAAATGGTTACTACCTTTTTCTCCTCATCAACAACATAAAAGAACAAATATGTACGATACGGCTTTAGATGTATTTCATATCCTCTATATTGAAATCCAACCGTATTAAATCCTGTTGGCAATGTTTTTAGTCCTTCAGCAGCTTCTTTCATTTTTTTAGTAAAATTTTCTCCAAGTTCACGATATTTGAAAGTGTCCAAAATGTATCGTTTCATCTCTCGCATATCATCTCTGCTGCTAAATGTATACTCAATTCTATATTCATCCATATCCACGATGTACCTACCTAAATTGCATCAAGCTCTGCCCACATTTCTTCTTCTGAAATCACTCGTCCTTGCTCCATATCATCTATTGCTTCGTCCAGCTTAGAAAATACGACATTCATGGCATCATCTATGGTGTATGCGTTTTTTGGAACCTGAACTGTTTCCATAACTATCACCCTCGTCTTTCTATTTAGAAATGTCTTTTATTTTTTATAGTATAGCACATTTAGATATATTCTACTATCTTTTCTTCATGTTTCTTCATGTTTTTTCATTGCTTTTTCCCATACCAGTTTTCATCTATTCTCCAAGTGAAGTCTTTTCTGTTACGGTTACCTTCTGGTCATAGCAGGTGAAGATTTCGTCTACATATTCCTTCTTCATTTTCGGTGTAATCAGACTCACAAGCGGAACGATAACCAGACTGGCTGCCATCGTAATTGCACCTGCGTTAATCGGAGATGCGATTACTTTTAAGAACATATTTGCCACTGTAAATCCGACACCGATAATAAAGCTGACCCATACCGAAGCCTTTGTAATCTTCTTGGAATACAGACCGTACATAAACGGCGCCAGAAATGCTCCTGCCAAAGCACCCCATGAAATACCCATAAGCTGTGCTATGAATGTAGGTGGCTTTAACGCAATGACTACCGACAATATAATAAAGAAAGCAATCAGAATCCGCATTACAATTAACTGATTCTTTTCCTTCATATCCTTTACCAAGGTTCCCTTAATAAAATCCAGTGTCAGCGTAGAGCTGGAGGTCAATACCAGAGAAGACAGGGTTGACATAGATGCTGACAGTACCAGCACAATCACGATTCCGATTAATATATCCGGCAGGGTTGAAAGCATCTGCGGTACGATTGCATCATACATAACGCTTCCATCCGGCTTATATATATCTGCTTCAGTATATAATCTTGCAAAACCGCCCAAGAAATAACATCCGCCTGAAATTATAATTGCAAATACCGTAGAAACGATGGCTCCGGTCTTAACGGAACGCTCATCCTTGATTGCATAGAACTTATGTACCATCTGTGGAAGCCCCCATGTTCCCAAGGAGGTCAGAATTACAACACCAAACAGGTTCACTACATCCGGTCCGAAGAAGGAGGTGAACGCTCCCTGCTGTCCCAAAGTTACCGGAACATCACTTTCCAGCATAGATAATTGCCGTACTGCCTCATAGAAGCCACCATGTCCGTTTAAGACTGCCACAATTACCAGCACAATTCCTATCAGCATAATAATTCCCTGAATGAAGTCATTGATTGCAGTTGCCATGTAACCGCCCAGAATTACATATACACCGGTCAGGACTGCCATTGTAATAATGCAGGCTGCATACGGTATATCAAATGCCATTGCAAATAATCGTGATAAACCGTTATAGATAGAAGCTGTATACGGAATCAAAAATACGAATACAATTGCAGATGCCGCCAGCTTCAATGCCTTGCTGTCAAATCGTTTTCCGAAAAAGTCCGGCATGGTTGCGGATTCCAGCTTCTGACTCATAACCCTTGTTCTGCGTCCTAAGACTACCCAAGCAAGCAAGCTTCCTATCAATGCATTACCCAAGCCAATCCAAGTAGATGCCAGACCGTATTTCCATCCAAACTGTCCTGCGTATCCTACAAATACAACAGACGAAAAATACGATGTACCAAATGCAAATGCCGTTACCCATGGACCGACACTTCTTCCGCCCAACACAAAATCATTTACGTTTGTCGCTTTTTTCCGGGTATATATACCCACCGCAATCATAATTGCGAAAAATACCAGTAGTAAGATTATCTTTACTGCCATGTTTGTTTCCTCTTCTTTCCTCGTATTGCATATAAATCCGAATCGCTTACAAAATCATTCTGTAAGTGATTTTGCACTAGTATAACACAACTTCTTTTTTAATGCAATGCGATAAAGCGTTAAATCAGTAAATTTATATAATTTATGTTATTATAATCTTACTTTCCTACATTATCACCGCAAAATACTGCTTGCCTCTGTACTTTAAAAACGCACATTTCTGCTTTTGTCCGACTGCCACCTTGTTATATAGCGTCCAGTGTACCTCCACAGCCACTCCGCCGATTTCAAGATAATCACAAACCGTATCCGCGTCGGCATAATAATACTTGTCTGTGACCGGAATGGCATAGACCTCCAGTATTCCATTTTCAACTGCCTTTGCATATTCCTTCATGTAGTTTTGATAATAATTAAATAGCCTATAAATGATAATTCCGATTATCAGAAGCGGAACCGTTCCTGTCAGAATTGCCAGAATTAAATTTGCCAGAAGTGTATATGAAAACGCCATTTGACTTTCTGTAGCTCCTCCACCCGAAAACAGACTTTGGAGCAAACTTTGAACCCGTTTCACCAGTATTGTATATTTGCCGTCTGTCGGCTCGATTTTCAGACTTTCTCCTGTCATAATCGAAGTTGTTGCCATATAGCCAATTACAATTGCCAGCACTATCGCAACTAAAATTATAATTCCAACCACTATCAGAGCGGTTTGGGCTTCATTTTTTCCTGCTGCCGTATCTTCACCAAAGGTATCTGATTTCGTGCTTTTCACCATTACAGGAAACCCATGAAAGCTGCCCACAATTCTCGTTTTTCCTTGCAGCAGATTTTGTCTGATTTCTTCTTCTTCTTGCGTTGTAAGGTTGATTTGTTCTGCAAATCTGAAATCAAATTGCTGTGCCTGTGTCACCGGCAATCCGTTTGAAATGCTCACAGGACGTTTCTTTATATGTCGTCCGCCATATTCATCAACCCGATTATCGTTACCAAATAACATATATGTCCCCCTTTGAATTTCCTATTTGTCTAAGTCTATGATTACTCTTATTCTATCTAGGAAATCCATTCATTGCAAGGTGGTATAGGTAAAGGTTTTGTAAAAATGGGGTAAGGCTGTTTCTGTTCAGAGGAGGGACAATATCCGGAATCATCCGGCTCTATTATATAGGGGTAGGAGGGAGGAATACCTATATCGTCTTTCCCAGCTCTTCCGCTTCTTTTCTGTTGGTAGCCATGCCAAGATAGCTCATACCATACAGTGCAGAAAAGCGTTTCATTGTATATTCACCTGCTTCAAGCATCCATTTTTCAGGTGCAGCTCCTTGAAAGATAAAGCAAAGCTTTCTTCCGGATAATCCATTTTCTGCAACCTTGCCATAAAAACGGTCCAATACATTACGCACAGAGCCACATATATTATGCCAATAAAGCGGTGAACCAATAACAATTGTATCTGCTTCTTTCATTTTTCCGATAACTTGGTCCAATCCGTCATTTGGTAAATCTTGACCGTAAGAACCGATTGTAAAATCCGTCAAGTTCAATGTTGCATATTCTTTGTCCTTCAAAAGAACCGACGCAAGACCGGCTGTATTTCCGTTTTTGTTTGGACTGCCATTAATAAACAATATTTTCATAATTATATCCTCCATTTAAGTTTATTTTAATGTTCACCGAAAAGCCACGACATAATTGTGTCATCCTCCGCAAACAAACCGCCGCCTGCGTGTTCATTCATGACATTCCGGCTTGTAAAATATGTTCGTTCCTTTATATCAAGAACAAGAAGCTTATTTATCTCATCCTCCGATACTCCCTGTTCCTGATACAGCTTATAAAGCGTATCATATGCAGTTCGGGATTTTTCAGAACCGTAGTATTCGTCATCCTTACCAATCGCAATATAAACCGGCAGCTTTGCTTTTACTACGCTCTCGTATTCACCATCCCATTGTGAACTAACCTGAAGGTACGCCGTAAACAGGTCAGGTCTTTTTCCAACGACAATTGATGCCGTTTCCCCACCACCTGAATATCCACTGATAAATATTTTATTTTTGTCTATATTGTATGCCGACAAAAGATATTCCGTAAGTGCAATCGTTTCATCCGCAGATGTCTCGTCCCACCCATTAAGCTGTGGTGCGGCAATAATCATTTCGCGGTTATATTTCTGTGCTTCAAAGGCAAAATTCTCACTTTGTAAATTTACCCCTACACCCTGAAAATATAGACCTTCATATCCGGGCAAAGTTATATAAAGTGCATATGCTTTACTACCATCATAACTTGCCGGCACATACAGATTAAAATGAATCTTTTCATTTCTATTTGTGTCTAAAATATTATCAAGTGTAAATCCTCGGTAAGTTTCTCCGCCTGACTGTACTACGGCTCCTGTCCGAAAAAACCAAGACCATTTACCCAGCTTTCGATTTCACTTGCCGAAGTACCGGATGAAAATCTTTCACCGTCAAGCCAGTCACCGGTTCCTGCTTCCTTCGCAAGACGTTCACCGCTTTGACCGATTCCGGAAGAAGCAGAGGTACAAAACGGAATTACAGTTTTGCCGGTAAAATCATTTGCTGAAATAAAACCGTCAACCGGCCATGCAGCAATTCCCCACCAAATCGGATAGCCGACAAATACTGTATCATACTGCTCCCAGTTATCCGGTGTCGCTTTTGTAAGGGCAACCTCACGTTTACTTTCGTCATTATGTTCAACACTTACCCGGCTGTTCTCGTCCGACCAATCAAGGTCTGCACTTGTGTAAGGTTCAACCGGTATAATCTCAAATACATCTGCCCCGGTGGCTTCGGCAATCATTTCGGCAACACCCTTTGTACTGCCTGTTGCTGAATAATAGACCACCAGTATTTTGCTGGAATCGCTCTGGTCTGCATCCGTTGTCGAAGAAGCTTCATCCGTAACTTGTGATGTGTCTGCGGAAGCAGATGTTGCAGCATCGGTGGAAGCATTTGTAGAATCATCCGCAGAAGCCGTAGTGTCTGCATTATCTGTAGTATTTGCAGTATAATTACCGCAGGCAGTCACCGAAAAGACAAATGCAAGAGCTAACAGAATTGAAACTAATTTTTTCATTGATTTATCCTCCTTAAATCTATTTTTGTTCGTCTACAGGCGGAATCAGCTCTACATATTTTTTCAACATTTCCGGTGTTGAAGTATAATATCTCTGATTGCAGTCAAGTGCTGAGATTTGTTCCATTTCATCCGGTGTCAGTTCAAAATCAAATATATCAAAATTATCTCTGATATGGTCTGTGTTTTTTGAACCCGGAATCACAATATTTCCATCCTGAATATGCCAACGTAAAATAATCTGAGCATTTGTTTTGTTATACTTTTCTGCCAGCTTGGTAAACACAGGTTCATTCAGCAATTTGCTGTCACCATGACCTAGCGGATACCATGACTGAATTTTAATATTCTCATCCGAAAGGAACTCTTTTAATTCCTTTTCCTGATAATACGGATGAACCTCAGTCTGTAACACAGAAGGCTTCACCTCACAAATATCAAGAATTTCACGAATCTGCGTTTTATTAAAATTAGAAAGTCCGATTGCACGTACCTTTCCTTCTTTATATGCCTTTTCCATTTGCTTATAACCTGCGATAAAGTTTCCCGCCGGCTGATGAATCAAAAGCAGGTCAATATAGTCTGTATCCAGTCTTGCAAGCGTTTTGTCAACCGCATCCTCCTGTTCATAAAAGGACGGCCACAGCTTCGTTTCAAGAAATATATTTTTCCGTTCCACACCTGATTGTTTCATTGCTCTGCCTACTGCTTTTTCATTGCAATAAGCATTTGCCGTATCAATCAGTTGTCCACCGTTCTTTAATGCATAAATAGTTGCTGCTTCCGCCTCGTCCGGTGATAGCAGAAATGTTCCGATACCATGCATCGGCATTACCACATTGTTATTAAGCTTTGTATATTCCATACTGATTACTCCTTTCTTATTTACATTCCTCAAAGATTTCTAGTATTTCCTTGTGTGTCATCTTTTTATAGCTGCCGCCTACGATACCGCAGGAATCAGCAATTTCCTTTAAGTTAATGGTTTCATCAATACCGAGTTCCTTAAAGTTCGTCGGCATTCCGATTTCTTTAATGAAATCTGCAAGTGCCTCAACACCTGCTTTGGCTAACTGCTCCTGTGTCTTGCCTTCTTTTGAAATGCCCCACACATTTACCGCAAACCGGGCAAATTTCTTTTCACCTGCTTTACAGATATGTCTGTAATAAACCGGATGAAGAACGGCAAGCCCTGCTCCATGATTACAGTTTGTGTATGCCCCAAGCTGGTGTTCCATCTGATGACATTCAAAATCCGTCTTTTTACCAAGCTTGATAATACGGTTTTCCGCCATCGTGGCATCCCACATCAGATTACTTCTTGCAATGTAGTCTTCGGTATTCCGGATAGCCGCACGCAGATTTTCAATTACATTCTTCATAAGTGCTTCGGATATAGCATCCGATACATTACTCTCATCCGGCTCACTGAAGTAAATCTCCATAATGTGTGACAGTGTATCAAAAGCACCCGATACCATCTGAAACTTCGGCACACTGTAAGTATAAACCGGGTCAAGCATTGCAAATTTTGCATTTAATTGCGGATAATCCCTGCCGGTCTTGATTTTCAGTTCCTCGTTTGTAATAACAGCACCGCCGTTACATTCACTTCCGGTTCCCGAAACGGTAACAACAATACCGAGCGGCAACGGTTCAAAGTCAATCACACCGGGTCTTGCCCAAAAATCAGACCATATATCTCCGTCATACCTTGCACCAAGTGCTATTGCCTTGCAGCAATCCATGACGCTTCCGCCACCTACCGCAAGAATCAAATCCGCTTTGTTTTCCTTAGCTGCCTTTATGCCATCAAGCACCTTTGAATATGTAGGATTTGACGGTATTCCGGCAAATTCAACAATGGTTTTACCTGCCTGTTTCAAAACAGCAGTAATTTCATCATAGATACCGTTTTTCTTGATGGAACCTCCACCGTAACAAAGTAAAACCGTATCACCGTAACCCGAAACAAGGTTCGACAGATATTCTTTCACACAGCCCTCGCCGAAGTATACCTTTGTTGCGTTTTCAAATACAAAATTATTCATAATTACCGCTCCTTTCTGTCCTTAATTATAAAAAAACGAGGCTCCTATGAGAAGTCTCGTTTTGTTCATTTGTTTATACCTTTAGGTTATAACTATTTATTTTATGTTTGCTATGGTTTTCGCTGTTTCTAAAAACCTCTTTACGGTTTCACCCGGTTCCGGTGCATGTAACAGACCATACGGTATACTATGCTCCCATTCCACCGGAATCACCTTCAACAATGGATGAACGCTTGCCCACCCCGGAATGGCAAGAAGCACATCATTCGTATTTTCACACCGATTAAAAATATTCATATCATAGAAATCAAAATCAACGATATTGATTTGACTGTGGTTTTGCCATATATCGTCACGCAGGCGGTCAACATAGTTGCTCCAGCCGCGATGCATCAGCATCAAATTCTCACCGTATAAATCACTGATTTGCAGCTTCTCCTTTGCCGCAAGCCTGTGATGAACGGAAACCGCACAGCAAAACGGTTCTCTTGACAACTCAAGCCCTGCACATTTTCTTATATGCAGCATGGTATCGTCAAATATCCCACCGATAACATCAATATTCTTTCCGAGATTCGCAAGAATTTCCTTTGCATTTTCAAGTGTATTCTCAAACGGTATAATTTCAAACTTTATATCCGGACACTGTAGCTGTATCTTCGGCCACATCTGCATGAGCAATTGTGCGGGTGTCATCGGTGAAGAACCGATACGGATAATCTTTTCGCCCTCGGACATCGCATTTTTTGCCCGGACTACCGAATTTTTACAATAATTTATTATATATTTTGCATCCTGATACAAGGATTTCCCTGCATCCGTCAAAACAAGTCCGCGATGGGTACGTTCAAATAACACTAAGTCAAGTGATTGCTCCAACAAATTAATCTGTTTAATAACAGCCGTCGGTGTAATATATAATCCCTCCGCCGCTTTATTAAAACTGCCTGCATCCGCAACCCTTATAAATGTTTCAAGCTGTGGATTGTACATCGAATCACCACCGTTTTCCCAAACTGTACTTCGGCTTCCAATACCTTCTATTTATTATCAAAGAACCGCATCTTTGCAGAATCGCTCTCCCGCTTCTTGTTTACTACCGGCTCCGGTTTCTTCTTAATAACGCTGGATAAGTTATTCTGAAGCTTCTGCTTACAGCTTTCGCAGAAACGTCCGGTCTTAATCATAGCTCCACAGTTCTCACATTCCAGACCTACCATAGATTCATCGGAGAAAGCCAGCCGCTCCTGACGAACCCAACGCTTAATCTGATTAACGGAAACCTCATTCTCCTCTGCCACTTCTGTAATAGACGCTTCCTTATGCTCCTTTACATACTGCTTTACTTCTTGGAACTTATCCTCCAATCTTTTCTCACAGGTTGGACAGATTGGTTTTCCTATATAATTAAACATCTTGCCGCAATTTTTACAATTTCTAACTTCCATGTTAACTCCTCCCGTGTTTGTTAAATCATAAACTGCTGCCGAAGCCCTCTCCTATACAGACGCTTGTATAATATACCGCCTCTGCACCGGCTTCTGACAACACCTGTGTACACGCTTCTATCGTAGCTCCTGTTGTATAAATGTCATCTACCAGCAATACTCGTTTTAATTTTACCTCATTTGAGGATAATAGAAAAGCCCTTTTTAAATTATTCAGTCGTTCTTTGTCATTTAACTCCTTCTGCGGTCTTGTATCTATTATACGGGTCAGCACCTTTCCGCAGCAGGGAAGCTGCATATAGCGACTTAATGCTCTCGCAATTAACTCGGCCTGATTATATCCTCGCTTTCGAAGCTTATGCTTATGAACAGGCACCGGAATCAATAGGTCGAGCCTGCACTGTTGAAGCTCCTGCTTATAGGTCTGCCAAATCGAGTCTGCATAAAATTCAGCATATTCCTTGCGGTTATGATATTTAAATGCTGCCATACCGGCTTTTAATGCACCCTCGTATCGAAATACCGGATATCCCTGTATATAATGCTTGGGAAGCCGCACACAATCCCTGCAATACTCCTGTTCCTCCCGGTCAATCTCCTTTCCGCACTTCATGCATCTGGGTCCCCGAAGATACGGAAGCTCTCTTTTACAGTCCTCACATATATAGGCATCCTGTGATGCTGCATTCACAATATCCTGACATACCGGACAGCGTCTGGGATAAAGAAGGTCAATTATCGGCAGCACCCGCATACACCTCCTCGATTGCCTGTTCCAGACCGGAATACCGCTTCTGCTCATCCGCATTATCAACCATTTCATGTACCTTGTAGCCGTTTCCTACAATTACAACGCACTTCTTTGCTCTGGTAACTGCGGTATATAGCAGATTCCGGTGCATCAGCACCCTTGGTCCGCTTAACAACGGCAAAATTACCGCCGGATATTCGCTTCCCTGTGATTTGTGTATGGTAATGGCATATGCAAGCTCTAATTCCTCCAGCATCTTAAAGCCATACACTACCATTCTGTCATCATCCATGAGAACCTTTACTTCCTCGGTATAGGAATCAATTTCTTTTATAATTCCTATATCACCGTTAAATACTCCCATTCCTTTTTCCTGTTCAAAATAGCCGCTCGCATCATAAATTGCCCATTCCAGCTTATAGTTATTCTTAATTTGCATTACCTTGTCGCCCTCACGAAATACGACATTCTTTACGGTATGCTCTTTCTTCTGTTCAGAGGGTGGATTCAAAATAGCCTGTAATTGCTGATTCAGGTTCTCAACTCCCAGCTCGCCCTGTCGCATCGGGGTCAGCACCTGTACTTCATACGGCTTTGCATGAACATAGTTCGGCATTTTAACAGATGCCAGCCTGCCAACCTCTTCAATGATTGCCTGCGGATTATTTCTTGCAAGCAGGAAGAAATCCTTACTCTTGTTATCCAAAGCCGGATATTCTCCCCGGTTGATGCGATGTGCATTCAACACAATATCACTGTTTTCCTCCTGCCGGTATACCGTTGACAGCTCAATAACCGGGAATTTCCCTGCATGAATCATATCCTTTAAAACATTGCCCGGTCCGACACTCGGCAGCTGATTCACATCCCCGACCAGAATCAAATGTGTGCCGGGAATAATTGCCTGCAGCAATGCATGAGCAAGATAAATATCTACCATGGACATTTCATCAATGATGATAACATCTGCCTCTAAGGGATTCTCCGCATTCCGTTCAAACCGATACCCGGCATCCCCTTCTACACCGCCATTTAATTCTAACAGCCGGTGTATGGTCTGTGCCTGATACCCGGTTGCTTCCGTCATCCGCTTTGCTGCCCGTCCGGTTGGTGCTGCCAGTCGAAGCTCTAAGCCCTCCTGTTCAAAATAGTGAATCATGGTGTTAATTACCGTTGTCTTACCCGTACCCGGACCACCGGTTACAATCACCAGTCCAGAGGTCGCTGCCTGCCGTACCGCCTTACGTTGCAGTTCATCCAGCTTTAGCTCTGACTTTTCTTCAATCTGCATCATCGTATGCTCTATTTCCCGTTCTGACACAGAATAGGTTAAATCCAACTCCATTAGCATACGTGCAACATTTAATTCCGTATGATACTGCTTGCTTCCGTATACGGCTTCTGTTTCGCCTATTTTCTTGATGATAACCTTACGTTCCAGTTGCAATGCCGTCAACTGGTTTTCAAGTCCTGCTTCATATGAATCTCCCGCTGCCATCTGTCCTTCCGGCACAAGGAAACTGATTACCTTCCGGCACAGCATATCCTTTGGAAGATAAAGATGCCCCAGTGTTCCTGCCTGACTTAAGGTATACAGAATTGCAGAACGGATACGAAATTCCGAATCCAGTCCTATACCTGCCCTTCTTGCGATTTCGTCCGCAATCCGGAAGCCGATTCCCTGAATATCCTCGGCAAGCTGATATGGATTTTCTTCCATAATCTTATACATCCGATTTCCGTATTCGTTATAAATCTTCACAGCCAGATGTGCATTAATTCCGTATTTTCCAAGGTACATCATTGCCTGACGAATATCCTGGCTTTCATGGAACTGTATTCCGATTTCTCTTGCCTTCCGCTCGGATATTCCTTTGATTTCTGCGAGCCGCTCCGGTTCAAACTCTATAATTCGGAAGGTGTCCTTTTTAAATTTTTTCACGATATGCATTGCCATAACCGGTCCAACGCCCTTAATTGCACCGGAGCTTAAATACCGCTCCATGCTTTCGGTATCTTCAGGCATTCTAAGCTCATACGCCTGAACCTTACACTGCTTCTCATAATAAGGATGCTCTACCTCTTCCCCTTCGATATGTATATAAAGTCCCTGTGCCGCACCTTCGATATATCCTACACAGACCTGTGCATCATCTGCATCTTCATTGGGAATTACAGATAGCACCGTATATCCGTTTTCTTCATTTCGAAATATTATTTTTTCTATATACCCTTCCAGTTCCAAGTGTTTCTACCTCATACTAATTCTTTTCAAGCCTATTTATTATTTTCAAAAAGAAAGACTGCCCTGAACAAAGCAATGGAATCCATCCCTTATTCACAGCAGCCCCATACTGTGTTACAATACTCTATTATTATTTTTCATTGACTCGTACAATTGCTGTGCAATTCCCAAGTCACCTCGGTCTGTTAAGATTGATGCATATTCCTGCAGCATCATGTCTCCAAAATAATCCAGATATTTGTTATCCTTTTCTTCCTCTGATTTCGGAATACTGTCCTGAACCTGCTTCATAACCTGTTCAATCAAATATGCTTCAAATTCTTTGCAGGCATCCAGAAGCTCTTCGTCCGTTGCTTCGGTTCCCTGACTGTTATTCAGCTTATTCTCCAATGCAGTCGCTTTTGTACCGGATATATCGGTCTGCATCAGATAGTTTCCATACATATCACTTACGGAATTAATCATTCAGACCACCCCTATCTTCTCAAGTTATTTGCTACATCCAGCATCTCGTCTGATGCCTGAATTACCTTTGAATTCATCTGATATGCTCGCTGTGCCACAATCAGATTTACCATTTCATCCGCAACCTTTACATTTGATGCCTCTATGTAATTCTGGTGCATTGCACTTCGTCTCAAGCCCTGTGTCTGTGATTCCTCCATAGGGTCTCCGGATGCAACGGTCTGTCGATAGCAGTTACCGGATGCTTTCTCTAAGCCTGCCGGATTATTAAATTGAACGATTCCGATTTCTACATTATAAGTTGCATTTCCGTTTGCATCGGCCTGTACCAGATTCACCTGATCATTTCCATTTGCGGATACCGTAATTCTTCCATCCTTCGCAATGCCTATGGTTGTTGCATTAATACCGGTCGGAATAATAATCGGATTATTGTATTGGTCCAATACCGGCTTACCGTCAGAGGTACATAACATCGTACCGTTTGCTACCGGTGATACCGCAAAATTACCGTCTCTGGTGTATTGAATCTCACCGGTTTCGGTTCTTACTTTAAAGAATCCGTCACCCTCAATTGCTACTGCAAACGGGCTTTCATTCGGATTCAGATTTCCCTGTGCAAAATTACTGGTAATGGCTGCTGTCCGGCTGCCAAGACCAACCTGTGCTCCCACCGGCTTTTCCTCCCCGGCATTATTGGTGGAACGGGTCTGTAGTGTCTGATATAACAGAGACTTAAATTCTGCTGTTTCAGACTTATATCCGGTTGTATTCAAATTTGCCATATTATTTGCAATTGTATCTACATTTTCCTGTTGGGCAATCATTCCGCTTGCCGCAGTCCATAACGATCTTACCACTGTTTACTCCTTTCTGCCTACAGCTTGCCAACCTCATTAACTGCCTTGTCCAAGGTCGAGTCAATGGTCTGTATCATTTTCTGATTGGTTTCATAGGCTCTGGTAATGGCTATCATGCTTACCATTTCATTAATTACGTTAACGTTTGACGTTTCCAGATACCCTTGTCTGGTTAATGCATTACTGGCTACCATTCCTGCCTCCGGCAGTGCCTCAAACATATTCTCACCATATAACAGCAATGCATCCTTATTTTCAAAATCTACGACCTGCAACTGTCCTACCAGAACCTCGTTTGCGTAGATATTTCCCAGAGAATCAATGGCAACCGTTGCGGTATTCGCACCCGGAATCTGTATTCTCTGATTGTCTGTACCCAGCACAAAGTCTCCATCCTTTGTCACAAGATAACCATCCCTGGTAACAGTGAATGAACCATCCCTTGTATAACGGATATGCTCTGTTCCACTCTTGTCTGTTGTGCTGATGGTAAAAAATCCGTCACCTTCCAATGCAATATCGTAGGTGTTTCCTGTTTCACGAAATCCGCCCTGCGAATAATCCGTATAGGTTTCGCCTATCTTAACACCCAGACTGACGCTGCCAATCCGCTTCGCCAGAAAACCATCCGAATCGTCATGCACACGCAATGCCAATTCGCGGTCAAATGCCTGTGAGGTTACGCCCATTTTTTTATAGCCTGTCGTGTTTGAATTTGCTATATTATTTGAAATAACATCCAAACGCTTCTGCTCATTTCGCATTCCCGTATACGCTGTATATAGGCCTTTTACCATCTTTCCACTCCTTTATCCAACTAATCTCTCTTGCCGGACAGAAATTCAATATACTTACCGGTTCCGATTGCTACAGCCGTCAATGGATTATCTGCTGTAATGGTTGTAATACCGGTCTTTTCCTCTATTAATTCCTCCAGCCCATTTAACAATGAGCCGCCACCTGTCAGAACAATACCTCTGTCCGAAATATCGGCTGCCAATTCCGGTGGAGTCCGCTCTAATACACTGTGAACCGCTTCTACTATCTGTGCGGTTGTCTCCCGCAATGCTTCTTCTGTTTCTGATGAAGTAACTGTAATCGTCTTTGGCAGACCGGTTACCAGATTCCGTCCGCGAACCTCCATGGTTACTTCTTCCGCTCTCTTATAGCAGGTTCCGATATTAATCTTAATCTCCTCTGCTGTACGCTCACCAATTAACAGATTATGCTTCTTTCTCATGTAGCGGACAATTGCTTCGTCAAAATCATCACCGGCAGTCTTTACGGATGTGCTGACAACCGTACCACCCAATGAAATAACCGCAATATCTGCTGTACCACCGCCAATATCTACAATCATGTTACCACATGGTCTTGCAATATCAATTCCTGCACCGATTGCTGCTGCCACAGGCTCCTCGATAATCGATACATCTCTGGCACCTGCCTGATAGGTTGCATCCTCTACTGCCTTCTTCTCAACCTCTGTAACACCACTCGGTACACATACGCTGATTCTTGGCTTTCTGCCGAAGATGCTCTTTCCGACAGCCTTCTGAATGAAATACTTTAACATCTTTTCTGTAATTGTATAATCAGAGATTACACCCTGCTTCAAAGGACGTACTGCTACGATATTTCCCGGTGTTCGTCCGAGCATCAGTCTTGCTTCTTCTCCGATAGCCTTAATCTTATTTGTATCTCTATCGAATGCAACCACAGATGGTTCCTTCAAAACAACGCCCTTGCCTCTGACATATACCAGAATACTTGCAGTTCCCAAATCAATTCCAATATCTGAACTTGCCATAATAATCCCCTTTCTGATGGACAATTTTAAATCTCTTTATTATTTCATACCTCATTATATACACTCTGAAAAAAATTTCAAAGCATAATTCAAGATTTCAGCAAATTCACCGATACAGAAACTAACTTATCTTTATATATCGACATATTGCATACAAATCTTTACTATTATTCTAACCAATCTTTCATTTTTAAGTCATTTCTTTCCTTATTTCAGGTCCGAAGTCTTACGGTTTTTCCCGCATAATTATGATTCTGGCATCCTCACCGTTTGTCCACTCGATGGACAGCTCCTGAATGTTCATAATTTTATTAATCTTTTGTATATAGCTCTGCCACTTTATATCTCCGACCGGCTGCACACCTTCTCTGGTATAAAGCGGTGTCGGTTCTGACAGAAATGCCCGGCTGTCCATGCCCGTAATGTCCATACCGAACAAGGTTTCCATTGCTTCATTTGCAAACAATACTTTTCCGGTCTGGGTATCCTTAATGAATACACATTCACTCACAAAATTATAGGCATTCATCAGACTTCGGTTCAGTGCATAGACGTTATGCGTGTTCTGCTTTCTGGTTAATATGCCCTGAACAATGTCAACCACATCCTGACAATACGAGATTTCCCGTTTTAAGAACATCCGCTTATCCTGACTGCTGAAAATCATGCCGCCATGTACCTCATCGTTGATAATCAGACCAAAGATAATCATGGAACGTGACTGCGTCTGTGTCATCAGATATTCCAGCTGTGGCTGCGGTGTCTTGGAATTACAAATTATATAACCTCCATTTGACAGAACCTCATTTTGTCCGCACAGCTCTACCATCCGCCAGCTCTGCTCCGGATATTCACTGTACGCTGCTTCCTTTGCTGACCATTTTGCCATACAAGTATAGGCTTCCTGTCCGTTATCTCCGTAATATACCGCTCCGGAAGTCAGATGCAGCAATTGGCACGCTTTTTCAATAATCTCCTGTACGGTAGCGTTTGCATCATTCCGCATATGTGCAAATGCTCTTGCCAGTATCAACTGTCCTTCCAGTTCCTCGCTCATAGTACGCTCTGCCAGCCGGCTCTTTCGTGAATCTATTTCCAGATAATGATTGTCAAAGCCTGCCTTTGCCATAATCTCTATCATTTTCTGCAAGGATTCAATCGAATTATGCAGCCGGGATACCCCTTCTTCATCAAAGGCACACACCAGACAGCTTGCTACCACCTTATCATGCAGTACCATCGGAATTGCCCCTAGCTGCTTCTCGAAATAATCATCCTCTAATTCCAGAATACAGAACTTCTTGCGTTCCTCACTCAGACGCAATGCTTCTTCTATCTTTGCCCGATACTTCGGGTTTTCCAGCATATCATAAAATTCACCCATGCGAATCATTGGCCCTGCCGGCTTAGACAGCCGCTTTCCCTCTGCATTCACAACTACGGCATACAACTGGTTATTCGCCGTAAACGCTTCCAGAAATTCCTGCATTTCTTCCATTGTCAGAAATTCCTCCAATAGCTGCTCCGGCTTCTGTACCTGACTGCTCATAACATAATCTAACTTTTCTTCTAATGCCTTCTGATTCTGTAACAGATTTTCCTCGTAATGATTCTCCTCTGTCACATCGTTCATGAGAAGCTCCACATCGTACATATATTCATCCAGTGTCTTTACGGATATACAGAACTTAATCCAACGGATGTGTCCGTCCTCTCCCCGAATCCGGCACTTATTTACATAGTTGCTTACCGGTATTTTTTGTGCGTTCATCAAAATTCCGGTAACCATTTCCCGGTCCTCCGGCAATACATAATCCGTAAAGGTCTTTCTTCCCTTTTGTAAATCCTCTACATCAAAGCCCATTCCGGCTGCATTCGAGGATACATACTTTACAGTTCCCTTCTTATTCAGAAACCGCTTTACCAGCACAACACTGTTACTCTGTTCAATGGCAGCACGAAGATACTGGTTCTCATCCTTCTCTAGCTTCTCTCCGGTGACATCTACCATTAACACCTCGATACCGTTAATCGCACCGGACGCATTGCGTACAAAATGTACGTTACAGCGTACATAGCACACTTTACGGCTCTCTGTCACCAGACGATATTCCATGCAGTCATCATCGATATGCTTCTTTGCACATTCGTCTAAGCTGTTCAACACCATATCCAAATCATCCGGATGAATCATATCTTTAAATTGCAGCTTACCGGTATAAAACTCATCACTGGTATATCCGTACCGGTTAATATTTCTACTTATATAATTAAGCTTTATCTCCTGCTGGTTCTCGCATGAGATATGGGCAATCACCGTATGACTGTTTTCAATAATCCGTTCCAGCAGCCATGTATTTCTGCCAAGACCTGTCCGTATATCAAATATCAGCATATACATCCGGACTTCGTCAACTTCAAATTCGTTTACCAATCCGGCAACCAGAAAATCCTTACTTCCGTTGGACAGAATAATATGATGTTCTGCCATTGCCTTTCTGTCATGAAGCTGTGTCCAGAATCTGTCTTTGTCTGCCAGCGATTCTAACTTCATTTCCAGCTTCTGGGTCTTTTGTCCCAGTATCAGCTTCGCTTCGTAGTTCATGATTCGCACATTTCCCGTCTCTGCTTCAAATGCAACCAGCGGAAATTCTATTTTCTTTGAAAATTCCTCATAACAGTCAAATCTTAACTTGCCCATCTGTTACTCCTCTCTGAGCCAAATAATTTCGTTTGCCCCATTGTACGCAATAAGAGCTGTCCATGGTATCAATCACCAGAACAGCTCGAATCATTCAGCATATTAGTAATAGCTTATAATACTTTCTTCTAAAGTACCTGCTGTTTCCTGTGTTACTGTGGATGCGTCATTTTGTGCAATGCCTTCCTGTCCGTCATCCTCCTGTACGGTGTCCTCATTTCCGAAAGCCTCCTGTCCGGAAAGCTCCTGCTCAGAAAGCTCCTGTTCAGAAGTCTCGTTTCCGAAAAGCTCCGGCTGTTCAGACATTTCTTCCTGCTCTGCCTCTCCGGAAGCATCCTGTGCTTCTTCCTCCTTTGGGAAAACAGAGAAACCGGCATTTGCAATCTCTCTAGTCTTTGTACAAGCCATTGCCAGATTATCAATCGACATCATCATTGCTTCCATGTATGTATTTACATTATCGCACTGTTCCTGTACCCGAATCCGAATAACTGCGGACTGGCGTTCTGCTTCTGCCAGCATTCTCTGACATTCGTTCTTCGTTGCCATTACCAGTTCTTCACATTCTGTCTGGGTCTGTGCCAGCTTGGCATTCTGCTCCTCCTGTGTTGAGGTGATAATTTCCTGACGCTCTGCTTCTGTCTGCACCAGCAATCTCCGGCTCTCATCCTCTGCATCTGCCATTACCTTGTCTGCCCGCTCTCTGGCTTCAATCAAAGTCTTGGAAATTGCCTCATACTTACCTGCATAAGAAACTTCCTTCTCCTTCATGGCATCTAATTCCTGCTTAACTTCCGAATATTCCTGCAGCTTCTGTTCGGTTTCGCCCTGCATCTGTGCCAGCCGTTCTTCATATTCCTTACGAACTGCTTCCACCGCAGAATTTTGAGTATTCTTTGATTCCTCCAACTGCTGCTCTTTTTCCTGCTGTGCCTTCTTCATCTGCTCTTCCAGCATTTCCTTTGCACGATTTAATTGTTCTTCCTTCTCTGCAAGAGCTTCCTGCATCTGGGCATCCTTCTCTGCAAGTGCCTGTTGATGCTGTGCATCCTTTTCCGCAAGCACCTTCTGCATCTGTGCATCCTTTTCTGCCTCTAATGCAGATACTTCGGTCTCAGCCTGTGTTTTCCGATTCTCCATTTCGGAATTTAACCGGACGCATTCTTCCTTGCGTTCCTCCAGCTTCTGCTTCAATGCTATGATTTCGGCAGACTGGTCTTCCATCTGATGCTTTAAGTTCTCGGCTTCTGCCGATTTCTCCTCTATCTGCTGCTTTAAGGTCTGTGCCTCTGCTGTCTGCTGCTCTAACTGACGCTTTACCTCGTCCGTCTGTTCAAAGGAGCTTTCAAGCTCTAACTTTAATTTCTCTATATCTTCATTCGCTGCTGTCTTTGCCTGCTCTTTTGCGACTTGCAGAGACCGGACAGTTTCGCTTAACTTGCCAATGGTTGTCTTTAAATCTGTAATATCATTCTGATGATTCCGATTCGTTTCCGCTACATATTCATCTACTACGGACTTATCATATCCGCCAAACGATACGGTTTTAAACATTTCATCTCTTGCCATAATGCCGCTCCTCCTAATAAATCTGTAAACTGTGATAATTATAGCATAGCAATCCACAAAATGCACTAAAAAATATATTAAAAAAAGGGCTTTTCAGCCCTTTTCTATATCTTTCTGCGAATCTCTTTTGCCAATTCCTGTAGCTCCGCCGGATTGCTCTCCGACTGTTCCCATCCAACTGTCACATTATCGCCCTCGTACCTTGGAATCAGATGCAGGTGAAAATGAAATACGGTCTGTCCTGCAATCTCTCCGTTATTCTGTACAATATTCATACCGTCACAATGCAATACGCTCTTCATTGCCCTTGCAACTTCGGTTGCCAACGAGAATAATTTCCCTGCTGTCACTGCATCAATATCAAAAATATCCTTAAAGTGTTCTTTAGGAATAATTAATGCATGTCCCCGATTTGCCGGTGCCACATCTAATATTACTCGAAAATCACTATTTTCATATATGGTTGCCGCCGGGATTTCTCCATTCGATATTTTGCAAAAGATGCAATCCTTATCTGCCATTCGTTTCGTCCTCCCTTATAGTCACTTGTATTATTGTAAACCGATTTCGTGATTTTTACAAGGGATTTTTAACGACATTTATTATGCCTGCAATCCGCGTGTGGATTCCTCTAACGGGTCTCTGGTTTCATTCAGGTAGCCTTTTCCGTAGGTCAGTCCGGCATACACCTGCTGACTCCGCTCCATCAGAGGTGCATCCTTGTCCTGCTCGCTAAGCACCTGAAAGGATTCTCTTAACCGCTTCAGGTATCCGATGCATGCTTCTATATTCTCCGGCTTTCTCTTAACAATTGCCATTAATATCTGTCGGTCTATAAAAAGATATAACTGCATTACATCCAAGCCTGTCTGTGTTTCTGCCTTTGACATTCCCATTAATTGCTGCAATGCCGCCTGTGCCTGCTTCATACTTGTCTCAAAGGCTTCCATGCTGTCTTCCTTATAGCTTTGGATTCCTTCTTCCAGATAGTCAATTATCATATCATACACTACCACTGCCAAGGCGGATACATTTGCCTGCGATACACGTCTGGTATACGTTTGAATCTGTTCCTTTGTCATGTATATTCCTCACCTAATCGTCTGTTCTAGCCCTGCTGCAACAACTGTAAAATACTTTCCGGATGTGCATTTGCCTTTGCAAGAAGGTTCGTAGCTGTCTGTGTCAGCAAGTTCTGCTGTGTATAATTTGTCATTTCCTCTGCCATATCACAATCCATGATTCTTGCATAGGAATTTGTCATACTCTCCTCGGATACCTCCAGACTGCTCTCTGTATGCTCTAAGCGGTTCTGATAAGCTCCCAGCTTTGCACGTACATCCGATACATACTTAATTGCGGCATCTATCTTTTCAATGGCTTCCTTCGCATCGGAAGCACTAACTACGTTAAGCTCCTCCAGCTCTAAGGTGCGTGGAGATACCTCCGGAATCGTAACCGTCATAATCTCTTCTTCGTTTGCACCTATCTGAAATACCATTTGTCCGGCACTTAATACCTCTATCTTGGCATTAAAGGCTGTCGTTGTATTAGCGGTACTCTTATAGTCCGTTCCGCCCATAACCGGGTCTGTAAAGGTTGTGCCGCAAGCTCCAAGCTTTGCTTCCAGCACCATCTTAAATCCGCTGCTGTCTGTAACCGTAATCCGATTACCGTCACCGGATACCGTTGCTGTCGGAGAAAAGCCGTTTCCAAGCTTCGCCTTTACATCCGTTCCCTCTGCCGTACCGTCACTGATTCCTAATAAATTCTTTAATTGTGCATTGTCGCAGGAAAGCGTGATTTTCTCATCCGAGCCGTAATCCTTTGATACAATTACCAGATTACCGCCATTTCCAAATTCATTTGTACTCGGAACATAGCCTGCATTTTCTGCCAAGCCGGTTGTGTTATCCAGTGCATCCGCCGTAAATACCCGGTTGCCTGTCCAATCACATAACTGCTGCAGCTTTGCATATACTTCCTCTGCCGTATCTCCTTCATTTATCTCTATGGATTCTCCGTTCAGGGTAATGACACCTGCCTGTGCAGCCGTAATTTTATCACCGGCTCCCATGGTAATTGCTCCACCGACAGAAACTGCCTGTCTGGCATCCTGTGTTATCTGAATCTCATATTTATCAAGATTTACCGCATCCGAAATCTCTAAGGTCTTCACGCCCTTGATAACCGCTCCTGTATCAATATAGCTTGCCCGACCCAAATCACCGTTTAACAGATTCTTCTGGTTAAACTGTGTTGCATCCGAGATTCTCTGAATCTCCTCCTTCATTACCTCAATCTCATCCTGAATGGTCTGTCTGTCCTCCGGGCAATTCGTATCATTGGCAGCCTTGATTGCCAGCTCATTCATACGCTGCAGCATTGCGTGTACCTCTGTCAACGCACCTTCTGCTGTCTCAATTACGGAAATACCATCTCCCGCATTTCGGTTTGCCTGCTCCAGACACCGAATCTGTGTCCGCATCTTCTGGGAAATAGCAAGTCCCGCAGAGTCATCCTTTGCATGGTTAATCCGATAGCCGGAAGACAATCTCTGAATTGCCGTTGCCATTGCATCACTCTTTTTGTTCAATGTGTTATTTGCAATCATTGCAGTAATATTATGATTAATTCGCATACCTACACCTCTACTTCCGATAGCCTTTTGTCTTATGCATAAAGTATCGGAGAGTTTTCGGAATTTCTTTAGGTGGTTTTTGGATAACCCAAAACTTTTTCTCGTTCTTATATTCTCTGCCTATACTTTTATACCAGATATAAATAGACCATCATGAAATGACAGAAGCTGCCGCCCATCACGAACAAATGGAAAATCTCATGGCTGCCGAAGTTCTTATGCCGCTCATTAAATTTTGTAAGCTTAAGTGCATACAGCACACCGCCAACCGTATAAATAATTCCGCCAACCAGCAGCCAGAGAAATGCATCCTTTCCTTGATTTTTGATTAAAAATGGGGCTGCTATCATGCAAAGCCATCCCATCAGAATATACATAACGGATGAAATCCACTTCGGACAGGTTACCCAGCACAGCTTGAAGGTAATACCAAGTGCGGCAATGCTCCAGATTGTCACCAGCAGGATATAACCCATACGATTTCCGAGCCCTAAGATGCAGACCGGTGTGTAAGTTCCGGCAATCAGCACAAAAATCATGGAATGGTCCAGCTTCTTTAGTACCTTATTTACCTTTTCCGACACATCAAAGGTATGATAGGAAGCACTGGCACCATATAGCAAAATCATACTGATAATAAAAATCAGTGCCGGTGCTACGGTTCCGCCCTGTATTCCCGACTTTGCCTTAATCATCAATGGAGCTGTGGCAGCAGCAGCCATAAGCATACCGATAAAATGTGTAATAGCACTCCCCGGGTCTTTAATTTTACGAATTTTAACAGTTTCCACATTCATAACCTCCTTTAATCATATACATTTCCTTAAAATCTCTTGTTTCTAAACGTTCTTCGGGTTTATAATTATCTTAATTATGTTGTTATAAGCCTCTTTGTGGATTTCAAAATCCCGTAATATAGCTCTATGATTTCGACACGTAGTTTTGAATACTATGTGTCATTGGCTTGATATTATCATATGCATTTATTATTTGCAAGTGCTATTTAAATAATTCTTTGGAGGACATAAAAAATGAAGCTGGCATTGACTCAAATGAATATTTTCTGGGAAGCTCCTGACAAAAACCGGATAACCTGTCGGCGGTTGACCGAGCTTGCCAGCCGGCATCAGTGTGACTGGATTGTGTTTCCGGAAATGACGCTCACCGGATTTACTATGCAGCCGGAATTAATAAAACCGGAATTATTCGAGACTTCCGTTTCTTCCACCGGGGCTTCTGCTCCTATATTGGGTCATGCCTTTTTTCAACAGCTTTCCGATGAATTTCACATCGGCATTGTATACGGCTCGATTGCCTATGCTGCGTCCGGGCAGACTCCGACCTATTATAACTGCATGGAGTTTTTACAAAACGGTGTCTCAACCTTTGATTACTGTAAAATTCATCCGTTTACCTATGGAGAGGAAGCCAGACATTATACCGGTGGCAGCCGGGTTAAAACTACTCTTGATGCAAAGGACAAGGTATGTCTTTCCGGTTTTATCTGCTATGACCTTCGCTTTCCTGAGATTTTTCAGATAGCCTCAAAGGATGCTTCCGTTATTTTTCTGATTGCGAACTGGCCGGAAGCCCGCATTGCCCACTGGTATGCCTTATTGCAGGCAAGAGCCATTGAAAATCAGTGCTTTCTCATTGGTGTGAATCGTACCGGTGACGGCAACGGACTTTCATATTCTCCAAGCTCCGTTGCTTATGACCCCTATGGCAACCGGTTGACACCTGCCTGCGGGGATGAACTCTTATTTGCCGAAATTGACCCGGCTCTTGCTGCTATTTACCGGGCAGAATTTCCTGTTAAGGCTGACCGCAAATTCATAATCGAGAATCCTTCTCTCCTCTAAATATTTTTCCGTTTTTCTCCGAAATAATTAGTAGCATGATATAAGCACACAGAGACGGAACGAAAGACGGAAAGGATTATCTATGGCAATTCAATATCAAAAGAACACAACTTATATACAATCCGAACAAACAACCGGAGCTTCCTATAATCAGACCATCGGCAGCTCCTTTACTTCCGGTTCTAAGGATAACCGGAGCTTGGGTGAGGTCGGCTCTATTCTGACCGGAACTGTACTACAGGGCGGGTCTTCCCCGATTGTAGAAATGAACGGAGTCCCGATTCAGGTAAAAACAACCACCACCCGGCCTTTAACAGAGGGCGAGCAAATCTATCTGAAAATTACGCACAGCAGCTCATCCGAAATCACCATGAAGTTAATGGAGGACTCTGAGCTGTCTGCCCTTCATCACAGCGGTACTACCCGAACGGAAATCATTAAGAATACCGCAAAATTTGTTCAGTCATGGCAGGATACCCAGACCGACCTTCAAGCGGATTATCTGTCACTTGATGAGGATGCAAGTGATGTATTGTCCAATCTCACAGAGGAAGAAAAGGCAAAGCTGCGTCAAATGGGAGTTGAAATCTCAAGCTCCAATCTGACAATTGTAAAAAGCCTTCTGGTGCAGATTCGTGGAAAGGAACAGGATGCCAAGCTGCAGGAATCCATTGACAGCATAAAAAAAGAGGTGCTTTTAATTACCGGGGAAGCAGATTCCTTCCTTCCTATTTCACAGGAACAGACCATCTATCTGCTTCAGAATAACTTATCTCTTAGTATGGATAATCTGTATAAGGCTCAATATAGTGCTTCCTCCGTTCCGGAAACTCCGGTATCCGAGCAGGCATACCAGCAGATGCAGCCTCAGATTCAGCGGGTGCTTCAGACAGCAGGACTTCCTATGTCTGCCGAGTCAGAGCATGCCGTTCAGTTTCTGTTAAATCACCGGCTTCCGGTTACTACGGATAATTTACAGACATGGTTTGCCATTCAGGACTTAAACCGCAACGGCTTCTCGTCTGACCGGATTGCAGAGCAGGTTACGGAACAGCTTTCTGAACAGCTTTCTGAACAGCTTTCCGGACAGGTTTCAGGGGGAATTTCAGGGCAGACTCCGGAGAACATTTCAGAACAGGTTGCAGACCAAATTTCAGAACAGACTTCCGAGCAGGCTTCTGCGTCTGATTCAGAGGCGGCTGACAATTACACTGTCCGCATTCCATATAAGCAGTTAGAGCTTTATTTTCCGACTGCTTCTTCTGTAGCGACCCAGATTATAAATGAGCTTCCACTGCTTACGGATTCCGTATTGGCAGAGTTTTCTGCTTCCGGACTTCCTTATACCCTAGAAAATCTGTCTGCCTTCTATCAACAGAATGCAGAGCATTTTCAGACAGGCGAAGCTGCCACCAATGAAAGCCAGACAAATTCTGCCGTTTCCCTTTCACCGGCAGCAATTACCGCTCACCGTCAGTTAGAAGAATTACGATTAAAAATGACATGGGAAGCAAGCTATGCACTTGCAAAGCAGGATATTCATTTGCGAACCAGAGAGCTTACCGAGGTTGTAGATGCCCTGCGGGAACAGGAGCAGAATTATTATAAAGAACAATTTCAGTCCATGGGAATGACTCCTACCAAGGAATCCATTCAGTTAGCAGCAGATACCAACCGCACCTTACAGGAGCTTCCTTATCTGCCTGCCTCTGCTTTGGGTGCTGTCCTATTAAAGTCTTCCTATGTATTCTCTTTAGAAGCCCTGCATACAGAAGGAACGCTTGCACTTCGCCGGTTATCGGCAACTGCAAACGGAAATCCGTTGAACTCTTATGAAACCTTGATGACACAGCCGAGAAGGGATATGGGGGATTCTATTCAAAAGGCATTTCGTAATGTAGATGACCTGCTGACAGAGCAGGATTTACCGCTCACCGAGGACAACCGCCGGGCAGTCCGTATATTAGGCTATAATCAGATGGAAATAACAACCGATGCGGTATCCCAGATAAAGGCGGCAGACGCACAGGTACAGGAGCTTATGCAGAATCTGACTCCTTCTGTTGTCCTGCATTTAATTCGTGACGGACGAAATCCTCTGAATATGCCGGTGGATGAGTTAAATGCACTGGTTCAGGATTATGTGCAGGAATCCGGCATTACGGATGAGGATACCTACAGCGAATTTTTACAGAAGCTTGACCGCAAGCATCATATTTCCAGCGAAGAACGGCAAGGCTATATCGGAATCTATCGCTTATTAAATAAAGTAGCAAAGTCAGACGGAAAGGACATCGGAACTCTGGTACGAAACGGTCAGGGTATCACCCTGCAAAATCTGCTGTCCGCACACAGAAGCAATCGTGCTTCCGGTATGGACTGGTCGCTGGATGATTCGTTTGGCGGCATAGATGCTACCGTTTCCGAGCCAACCATAGACCAGCAGATTCTGACCGGAATCTCTGCCAATGCCGATTATCAGTCCCGGCTTGCAGGAAAATTACTGCACCGTCTTTCTCCGGATATGATTGACAGCATGGTAGAAGAGGCGGCAAACGGAACTACCTTAGAGGAATTTTATGATACGATACAGAATCAATTGACTGAGCCGGTTATCGATGCCGAAGCTGACGCTGAGAACCAGACCGATACACAAGCTACCGCAGACCTGCTTTTGCAGCCGGAGCTTGAGCTTCTGTCTATGAACCGCCAGCAATTAACGGATGCGGCTGCCTTTATGAATCAATGGAATATTTTCCCTTCCATGACTAATCTTCTGATGGCGGCTAATATTCAGGCAAAGGGCAACCGTACCTTCCAATTACTCTCTGAGCAGGAGCTTCCGACGGCATCCGCAGAGGACTTAGTGAATCACCTGACCTCTAAGGAGGACATGACGCAGGCATACAGCAAATTAGAGGAAGATGTTACGAATGCCATCCATGAAGCAGACGCTACCGGTGTTATTACTGCAAAGGATATTCAAGCCTTGAAGCAGATTCGCTCCGGTCTTCGCATTATGGAGAAAATGTCACGCAGCGAGCAGTACGAAATACCGTTTTCGATTGACGGTACTTTGAATATTATTCATTTATCCGTTATTCGGGATGAAAATCAGAAGGGTACGATTCATGCAACCATTCCGGATACAGACTACGGAACCCTGTCTGCCGACTTGATGTGGAAAGAAAATCATTGGGAAGGAAATCTAAGCTCAGATACCGATGCCGGAGCTGTATTCCTAGAGCGTCACAAGGAAGCATTATCGGATGCCTTGGATTTGAATACCTTTACCGAAGAACCTACTACGAATGAGTTATACCAGACCGCAAGGCAACTGGTAGTATTTATAAAACAGATGCTTTGATATAAACTCTTTAATATAGCTTCTTTAATTAATAGAACAAGGCTACCCATTCCAACCGGGCAGCCTTGTTCTATTATTACTACCTATTTATCATTGTTATTGGAACGCCAGATTGCATACATTCCAAATAATAATGCAAGTATCCCTAAAATGCCAAATGCGACAGGCGAAAAATTCCCGATTCTTCCGGCAACAAATACCGCTGTTGCTCCGTCACTACCGTCAACCATCAAAGACCATGAATGTGTCACAAACAGCTTTACCGCATATAGGATAAAACATAGACCAATCATGCAGCCAAGCCCGCCAAATATCACTTTTTTGCGTGCCTTTTGTCTTTGAATTTTTGCGATTTCAATGCTTGCAATTATTCCCTCGTCCGAAGTATTTTCTGTTTCATTTGAACATTTCATTAATTCCGTCAGGGTAACGCCTAATGCATCTGCTAACGGTTCCAGCGTATTAATATCCGGAAAGCCCAAGCCTCTCTCCCATCTGCTGACTGCTTTATCTGTTACGTTCAACCGCTTTGCCAGCTCTGCCTGCGTAATTTCTTTTTTCTTTCTGTTTGCTGCAATAAAGTTTCCAAGTTCTTTTGCTTCCATTGCTATGTTCTCCTTTTGTTTTATTATGATGGCATAAGCTAACATAACATTTCTGCCACAAGAACAAAACCGATGAAGCCTTTATCCGGCTGAATATGGACTCTACGATTTGTTTACCAAACTTATCTTCTGCACGAATAATCCCTATTTTGTTTCTTACTTCTTTTCTTCTTTCCTATGTTTTCTGCTCTTGCTTATATGTTCCTTTAATAAAAATATCGGTAAATAGGTAACACTAAAATCCAACAATGCCGTTAGCATCAACCATTTATAAGGAGAAATAAAACCTGCCCCCAAAAAAAGCACAAATGCTACACCGGGTATTCCTGAAACATGATGTCCGCTTTTCTTACTTTCTATCGGGGCTCCAATATAAGTAACAATCCAACAAATTAAACCCATAGCCCAAATAATTCCAGCAATTATCCAAATTGCTACTGGATAATGTTCATACAAACTATTCATGCATACCTCCATCAATAAAATCCCTATTATTGTATGTCTATATTATATCGTCATATATGTTTGGTTCCCTTAAGAATGCAATTAAAGTATCTTTCGTTTCATTTGAACATTTCATTAATTCCGTCAGAGTAAAACGCCTAACGCATCGGCTAAATATGGACTCTACGATTTGTTTACCAATTATCCCAATGAATACGTTCTTTAACATCAATATCCTTCTGCTTTACAACAGAGGCATTCTTCTTCGGTTTCCCAATTCCGATAAAACAAGGCATAAAGTAATCATTTGGAAAACCAAGTACTTCTCTTGCGTATTCTTCTTCGTTGCCAAGGGGAACCCGCAGAGTACACCCATAGCCTTCCGCCGTTGAGGCAAGGAAAATATTTTCAATGCTGCACCAAATGGAAGCAAAGCCATTCAGATGCGATATATTGTCAGGATGTAAAATATCGGTTTTTTGTTTTAGGAGCGGAATCACAATTACGGAAGCTTCTAAAAGCATTTTTTGCTGTTTCGGTACAGCATTTCTATAACAACTCTGCTGCTCACTGTCATTCAAATTCCAATCTTTTATAAGCTGTTCCATATCTTCATCAGAAATTCCTTTTGGGATAATATCCAGCAACTTTAGTGCTTTATTCTTGTCCCGAATCACTATGTAATGCCAATCACGCATATGGTCATTGGTCGGAGCCTGCAAACCTGCGTAAATAATTTTTTCGATTATTTCCGGAGAAATCGTTTCATTTTCAAATTCCCGGATAGTTCTTCTTTTTTCGATTGCTTCAAAAAGTTCCATGCTATAAACCTCCCAATCATGTTTTGTTTCTTTATAAATTATAATATCGGAGAGGTGAGAAAGGCAAGCGTTTAGCATATTGTCGCTGGCGATACTTGCACTATTGAAAAAAGAATTTTGGAGTGATATAATCTATTTAAAAATTATTTGAAATAGATTGAGGTGTGGAAGGTTGGCTATAAATGAAGTGTTAGCTGCTTTGGCAGACGATACGCGTCGAAAAATTCTGCTAAAGCTACAGGAAGGAAAAATAAGCTCCGGCGATTTGGCGATTGCATTGGATATGACACCACAGGCATTATCGTACCATTTATCTAAGCTAAAAAAGGCGGACTTGATTTATGAAACCCGATACAAAAACTTTATTTATTATGAATTAAATTTATCGATTCTGGATGAAACGATTCTGTGGATAAATAATTTACGTGGAGGTCAGCAATGAAAACGAAAAAAATCATTTTTTATAGTCTTATGTTTTTACCATTGGTAGTTGTTTTGATTGCCTTACAGTTCTTGCCGGAGCAGATTCCCGCTCATTATGATTTTGATAATCAGGTAACGCGTTGGGGGAGTAAATATGAAGCATTAATTTTCCCTGTTATTACCGTTTTATTTGGCTACTTTATGCTTGGTATGGCTAAATTCTCTTCAAAGCAGGAAGAAAACGGACGTAATAATGAAAATGTATGTATTGTAGCAGGTATTGTATCTCTTGCACTTTTTAACGCTATGACAGGTTATTTTCTGTATACGGATTTCCATTCAATTGAAAATCTTTCTTCAATTGCCCTTGATATTAATCAACTTTTATTTGGTCTGCTTGGTGTATTAATGATTATATCCGGTAATATTATGCCAAAATTACGAATGAACTCTATTGCCGGTCTGAGAACCATATGGAGTATGAAAAATGAAACGACATGGAAAAAAAGTCAACGTTTTGGTGGTATTTCATTTATCATAGGCGGCGTTATTATAATTATAGTATGCCTTTTAACAAAAGGGGTTTCCTGCTTCTGGTGGGCAATGGGTATCGTAGCAATTCTTTTGGTTGTTGACACCTTCTATACCTACACTTTATCCAAAAAATACTGATTTCCCGCCGCACAAAACTAACCTGTACGCATCCCTAAAGTATCCGCATATTTTTATACGGTCACATTAAAGGTGCCTTTGGGTAAAGCTATACCCTTGGATGCAAGTATAGCCTGATGTGTGATTGCTTTTACATTCCTACCCTTAGCTGTCACTGTATATTTGCCTTTTTCTTTGACTGCTTCTTTTGTCGCTTCCTTGGCTACTCTTTGGGCTGCTTCTTTGGCTGCTTTTTCCTGTGCTTTTTTAGCCGCCCGTTTTTTCTTTTGCTTTTCTTTTATTTTTTTCTCTTTTTCTCTGCTCTCCCTTGCTTTCCGTTCTGCATTTTCTCTTGCTATTTTTCCATCCGGGTCATTTGTACCGGAACCTGCTATTGTAATATTCCCATTTGCATCGAAATTGTAACTGAGATTTGTTAATGTTCCCAGGCATCCATGGATAGCACTTTTTACACAATCCGGAATGGCGGCTAAATTTTCCTCCAGATACTTTGCTTTTTCCGGGTCATTCATACATTTTTTCAAAAATTCACTTGATACGGATACGGTTGTCGGAATGCCCTCCATAGAGGTTGTTCCTATATTCATGTAATCGTATTTTTCCTGCAGGTATTTAGAATAATCATTTACATTGCGAAAGCCCGTTTTAATCTGCTCGGTTTTTGTCACTCCGGAAGTTGATGTTTTTAATTCAACCGTAGTTGTTACCACATTACTGTCTTTTTTAGCAGTATTTGTGTAGTTTGTTGCATAATAAGATATGTGATTGCTGTTATTTACATCTGTGATTGCCGTAATTGCCATAATTTCATCCTCCCTGAAGCATTCATTTGATGTCCATTTCTACTTATTACTATTTTATTATTTCATAGTACCTTTGTTTTGCACATTACTTATACGTTCCGAAAAATACTGCTGCATTCTGTAACTGCTTTCGGCTTGTTTTTGCACCCATTGTTCCTGAAATGCTTTTCTCTTTACAACGGCTCTTTTCTGTGCGTTAATTTCCTGTTCTGCCAGTAGCTCCTGCATTTTTTTATGGCGTTTATACCACCATGATTCATCCTCTTTATTTGCCTTTTTTGTGCTTTGTGTGTCCTTCGGGATGCCTTGTCCTATATGCTCCTCTATCGATGCCCCGAACTTCTCTATACCCAAGGTTGAGGTCTGGAACGGAAAATGCACAGAACGGTTTTCAACGGTATAGCCGAGTACCCATGCTTCATAATCCGAATCATTTTTCATCTGCTCCCAGCCTTCTTCTGTTATGGACCATATTTCTGTATTATTCATTTGCGAACAATCGTAAGGAACTCTATCCATCAGTCCCTTAAAAAATGCTTTGTATTCCTCCATTGTCATATCACTTCTGGATACATTATCAGCCCCGCAATTTCTTATGTGGTTTTTTCCTGCCCGAACCTGTTCGTCTACATGGGCTGCCGATTCCGGATGTCTTTGCTTAAACTCCTTGACTACATTTTTATATTCTTTGCTTTTTTCCTTGCTTTTTCCCTTGTTGCTGATATTTTCACTCACATTTTCACACGTTTTTTTATAGGAAACTTCCTGTTTTTTTGATGTGCCGGCTTTCGTGCCGGTATAAGTATAATTCATAAATGTTGCTGCATTTATATTCATTTTCAACCATCTCCTTTACCATATTTCTTATAATTTTTATGTCGGCACTTTTTATTTTCCATTTCATTCAAATGTAACGAACCGACCTTTTTATGTAACGAAAAAATCAGCGGGTACATTACCCACTGATTCGTTTTTGAAGCATAACTGCCAGTTCAAATTCGTTCTCTCTTACGGTCGCTTCTGCTTTCCCATAATATTTTTCTGCACACATTTCAATATTCCGAAGTCCCAATCCATGATTCTGGGAATCGGTTTTTGTTGTGAGCAGGCTGCCATCGATTTTGTTTCTCATAAGCGTTCCGTCAAAGCTGTTTTTAACAATGATAAAGAACATATTTTCTCGCCGATACGCATTTAGTACGATTGTTTTCTTACCTTCTTTTTGCCTCTTACAAGCCTCCCATGCATTATCCAACGCATTGTTCATGATAATGCTTAAATCAAAGGCATCAATATTCATGCCGGACGGAAACAAGAAATCTGCCTGAAACTCAATATCGTTATCTTTTGTCAACTGAACATATCTTTGAATGATAACATCCGTCACCGGATTTCCTGTATTATATTTCATATCCAACTGCTCCACAGAGGTCTGTAGGGAATCCAGATATTGCTTTAATGCGGTCTTAGCTGATTGCTTGTCCGATTCCGTATTCATCAATGCTTCCATATCCGCTATATAATTTTTCATATCATGCTTCATGCCCCGAATCCCTGTATATAGATTTTCTATATCTCCGATATGCTGTTCCATTTCCTTGATTCGTTCCTGATAGACGCTGACCTCGATTTTCCGGTTGCTCTCGTCAATCAGCTTCCGAAGCATTTTCGCAACAAGAATAATCAGGAAGATACATAACAGGGAAATGCCGGGAATCAGGACATTCATTTCCGGTCTGCTGTCGAATAACAAATACATCTCAGATTCTTCCATTGAGAACAGCATACTACGAATTATCATGCACAGTAACAGCCCTATCACGCTAGGCACTAATAAGAAAATCATTTCTGACCTTTGATAAGTTTCCTTCATTTCCAGATACTTTTTTATCCGTTTATTAATCAGGTATGTAAAAATCAAAATCGTTGCCGCAAATAGTATATTCCAGAAAATTTCTATTACGGAGGTTATTTGGTAAAACATCGTTTCTCCATACATCTGCTTATCCAAGAATAAATATTGATTCAGAGAAACCAGCTTTGTAAACAGCCAAAATAATGCGGGATAGACGGCAAATTTCAAAAGCTCCACTACAGAATAAAAGGTTACAACATAGTAAATGATTTTCAGCTTGTTTTCCTTCAATAAGAGAAGGCTTACCGCACAAGTTATAAGCATACTTGTTAATACCAGCAGGCTGCTCTGGCGGCTATTGTTTATTATCCTGTCTTTTCCGTAAAATATGGTTTTTATCCGGTCTGAATAATGTAATAACAATTGGATTCCCACATACTGTATCAGGAGAATTGCATGATTTACATATGCCTTTTTAAATGAAAATCTTGCCTGTGCTGTTTTAAGCAGCATCATTAATAGCAAGCCCTGAGCGGAATAAACTACTATATCCAACAAAATGTATATGCTATCTTTCATTTCCTTTTATACCTTCCTGAGATAATTCATATATGCGGTCACAAAATCGTTGTATTTCTGCTTTGACAAGAACACAGTCTCACCATTTTTCAATTCTATACTGGTATTATCATATCGGACAATTTCCTGAAGATTCACCAAAAAGCCCCGATGCGAGCGAAAAAAGTTATCTCCGAGTTTTCGTTCCAATGCTTCCATTTTCTCATAGAAGCAGTAGTTTTTTTCCTTCATGTTTTTGGTATGCAGGATGATTTTTCTTGCCTCATTTTCCGCATAAATAATGTTATTTACCGGTATCTTAATATAATTACCATCCATTCTTATAATCAGCGGTTCGGCATTCCTTTCTCTTTTAAGCCTGTTGATTGCCTTGTCCATAACTTCGGCGAATTTGTGTTCATCGATTGGCTTTAAGAGATAATGAAATGCCCCTACATCATAGCCTTCAAATACATATTCTTTTAAGGCGGTTACAAAGATTATCATTGCATCGGACTTTTCCCTCATTTTCTTTGCAACATCCATACCATTTAACATACCTGTATTCTGATTAAGCGAAATATCCAACAGAATCAAGTCATATGCAGTCCGGTTTGATAATAATTCTTCTCCATTCGTAAACACATGAATTTCTGCATCTGTGCAGGTTTCTGTCAGCTTCTTTAAATATTCTCTTATTGGCTGTTCATCGTCGCAGATAGCTATTTTCAGCATTTTCCCCACCCCTTTATTTCTTATTATAATTATAATGTGGCGGTATGTTAAGAAAAGCATTGCATTTCAAAGCAAACCCTTTGAAATACAATGCTTCCATGCCTATATTATATCGTCATATGTATTTAATTTCTTTACTTGCCGCCTTTCTTGCCTACAAGACTTCCTACAGCTCCTGCAAGTGATGCCACAAGAAGTATAATTCCAAGTGCCGGATTCGATGTATCTTCCGTCTTTGGATTAGTTGCACTCTGAGCAGCTTTCTTGGTATCTGTGGAGCTGTTCTGTGTTGCCTGTGTCTGGTCATTCTTAGTGCTGTCGCTGCTGCTGTTATTGTTATTATTGTTGTTATTGTTATTGCTGCTATTATCATCCGCTTTATTATTTTTCACAGTGAAGTTCGTGCTTGCCGAACCATCTGTCCATACGATTTCAAATGTATGAGTTCCAACAGAAAGCGTCTGAAGATAATCTGCTTTGAATGTGATAATGGTTGAACCTTCTGTAACCGTATAATTCTTTGCATCTACAATCACACCATCCACTTTTACGCTCTGGAACTTAGCCATTTCACCATCTCCTCTAATGGCAAGACTTCCATCTGTGTTCTGTGTCCATGAACTGTTTGCTCCGTCAATAATTGCATACTGTGGTGGTGTCGGTGTCGGAACCGGAGTTGCATCCTTCTGTATAAAGGTTGCTTCTATTGTATGTGCTGCCGTTACATCCTTAAACGTATAGCTTGTTGCGATGGTTACTGCTGCTCCGTCTACTTTCAAGGATGCTATCTCATAACCGTCATTTGCTGTAATAGAAAATGTCTGGTCTTCTCCTTCTGTCACCTCTACTGCTCCACTTGGAGAAATACTTCCGTTTGCTCCTGCTGTAGCTGTAATGATGTGCTTTGTAACTGCCGGAGGTGTTACATCCTCTCCTACCGTCAGTGTTACAACATTTGATGTAACAGAACCCGCTCTATTAGCGATTATACACTGATACGTAAATCCATCATAGTCCATATCTACGGTACTTGTCGTATAACTTGGCTCGTTTGCTCCTTCAATATCTACAAATCCCTTAGCATCTTTCATGTTCATCTGCCACTGGTACACTAAATCCGTTCCTGTAGCTGCCACTGTAAATGTTGCCCGTTCCCCGATTTTTACAAATGCATTCTGTGGCTGTTGCGTGATACTTGGCTGCTCTATTACAGGCTGAACCGTTTGCTGTTTGAACGATGCCTCTATCGTATGTGCTGCCGTTACGTTCTTAAACGTATAGCTTGTTGTGGCAGCTACTGCTGTTCCATCTACTTTCAAGGATGCTATCTCATAACCGGCATTTGCTGTAATAGAAAATGTCTGATTCTCCCCTTCTGTCACTTCCACTGCTCCACTTGGAGAAATACTTCCATTTGCTCCTGCTGTAGCTGTAATCGTGTGTTTCACAATTGGTTTTGGAATCTCAATTGTGTAGGTGAATGTCATTACCTCACTATCCTGCATACCATTTTTTACTGCGATTGCCTTAATGGTGGTAGTCACACTCTGACCTTCCATTCCTGCGGCAGTAATCGGTCCTGTATATCTTGTTCCACGCTCTCTACTTGGCTCGACACCATTTGTTGTATAATAAATGGTTGCTCCGGCTGTAGAAGATTCTAATGCAACTTTCTGATTTTCAGTATATGTACCGCTTTCTACCGATGAAATCGGTGCACCCACAATACCGGCAGCACTAACTGTAATTGTGATATTGGTAGTAAGTGCTACTCCATTTGCATCTATAGTTTCCGGACATGTTACCGTACCGTTTAAAGTTACAACCTGCTCTGTCAATACAGAAGCATCATAGCTGCTGCCCGCTGTATCCCATGTAACATTCGCTTTGTCTACCGTATTTCCCTCTGTCACAATATTGACCTGCGTTGGAAGGTTCATATCTTTATAAGCAGTTCCATTCGCAACGGTAATCGGACTTGGTGCAGTAATGCTTGTAAGCTTATCCTTTGCTGTTACAGGAAATGTGTATATTACCGTTAACGTTCCATTTTCATTCTTTGTTACACTTGCGTTGTTTCCATTTATGGTCACTATTACAGAATCTGTAAACTCGTAGTTTGCCGCTGCTTCAAGAGTAACGCTTGCTGTATAGCTTGTGTTATAGCCTGCGGTGGTATCATTTGGTGTCCATGTAACTACAGGTGCAGTTGTGCTTACTCCTTGGGTTGCACATACAGCAGAAGTATCTAATGCCGTATTGGATACCGGTGTGTCAATACCTGTAATCTCTACCGATGAAATATTTGTCTTTACTACTTCTGTTGTCGGTGTTGCCTCAACCGCATAAGCCACACTATCTTCCGTTACCTCCAGCCAGATTTTACAATTTGTAAAGTCAATGTCGGAGGTCATACCCATTTCTGTCGCAATATCAGAAGCATTTACTATCACATTATCTGTTCCGCTAATCTGCTTACTGTAATACCAGTCATTCGTTCCGTCATTTCCTTGTACGACAAGTGCCACAGCATCTGTAGTACTTCCCTTTGTCGCATTAATCTGCCCTGCGTCAGCATTGCAGGTTACTGTACCAATATCCTTGCCGTCTCCATTTAGCCGCAAGGTCATTGCTGTACCTTGTGCAATCTCACCTGACACAGTGGTATCAGAAGCTGCTGCTTCCGCTGATGATACAAAGAGAACATCTGTCAGATTCAGATTAGAAGCCGCACAGCATGCTTTATTCAACTGATCGGTGAGATCGCAGCTCGTATACCATGAGGCTGCCACAGCGTACAACCTCGAATTATAATAATTTATAGTCGAACGTGTCCATGTCGGCATGGTAGTCTGCCAATAAACCTTCTTCGCTATCCTTATTTGGTCGTAGGTTCCTATTCTTAGGACTTCTTTTGAAACATCAGGCCTAAAGGCAGGAGCATATAATATGTCTGAATTCGTATAGGAATACTCATCATTTCTGGAAAGTGCATACGTTGTTGTTATCGTGGTCGTATTCAACAGGTTCTGCTGTGCTGTAGAAAAGCAGGCCGTATCACTCGCTATCCTCCGCAGTTCCGCTCTTAACTCACTCGCTCCATAATGATTACTATTTACGGTTTCTGGTTGCGTTCCTTTTGTGTATGTTCCATAGCTAGCCTTATATGCTCTGTCATCCGTCGTCACCGTTGAAAATTTCTGTGCTTTATTTGATATTGAAAGGGGAATAATTCCTTCTTGTACTGTAAAAATTACGGTATTATCACCGTCTACATATTTATCCTTTCCTAAGATATACCATTCCTGCGTCTTTTTGGCCCTATTCTTACCAAATGCCAACACGCCTACATTTGCAGCCGTTCCGCTACTACTGCTCGGTGCAAAAGTACTATCCATCAACTGTTCCTTTGTTGCATAGGCGGTCACACTCGGTTCACTGCCTGTTGCAGCCTGTACGGATTGCATACCGCCTTGGAAGCCGGGAACTATTCCCGCTGACATTCCAAATGCCAATATGCCCGAAAGCAAAGCTGCCATTCCTCTTTTCATTTTATTTTGCTTTCTCATATCTGTTCTCCTTGTAAATTTATATTACTTTTACTATAATAGTTATAAATCGTACCTTGGGGGACGAGTCAAGTCATAACACCACTTATTCTATATATTTTTTCAAAAAGAAATGGAGAATCACGATGAAAAAACAGGATGAAAATTTATTTAAAATAGGGGAAATCGCAAAGATTCTGGGGGTCACCAGAAAGGCCATCCTTGTCTACGAGGATATGGGCTTACTGACACCCGCCGTCAAGGATGAAGCCAGCGGCTACCGCTACTATTCTGCTGACAACATGACACAGATTCGTTCCATCCGCACTTTGCAGACTTTAGGACTGTCTCTCGCCGAAATCAGGGAATATTATTATGATTCCACAAATCTCGACCACTATCTGGAACATTTGATGGAGCTGCGTGCAGCGTTAGACCGCAATATCCAGTTGCTTCAGGTGCGTGCTGTAAAACCGGGTGACTTAAGTATCCGTCGTGTGTGCCTGCCAAAGCAGGTATGTTTTTGCCGCAGATACCAGTGTAAGAATGTTACCGAAGCCGCAGAAAAATTGCATAATACTTATATTGCGGCTGCAAGAACCGGTCTAATGTCTATGACCGGAAGAATGTTTACGATGCGGATGTCACAGAATTGTGATGTACTTGATTTGATGTGCTGCATTCCGGTTGAAAGCAGCTTTGCGGGAGCTGAACGAGTGGAATTTGCCGAAACGCCCGCTTTGTGTATTTATTTTCGTGGTGCTTATGAGGAGAGCGTTACTGCGATTCGTACATTGATAAAGTACGTGGAAGAAAATAATATCTGCGTAACGGGGCATTTCCGCTCCATTTATCTGGAAGGTCCGCCAAACCGCGGAAAAAATACTATAGACTATATTACGCAGATTGCTGTTCCTATAGAGCCGTAATACTTCAATCCCATTTAAATAACTTCTTTGTTTTTGATGCGGTAAACTGAATGACCGGTCCGGAAATGATAATGGTAACGATTGTACATATGCCGAATTTTCCGCCCAGTATAACACCGATAAGAACCATCACAATGTCCAATATTATCCGTACTACTTTTACCTGCCAGCCATTCTTTTCTGCAAGTGAAAAAGTTAATGCTTCATAGGACCCCCGCCCCAAAGAAGCTGCTGCATAAAGTCCTGTACCGATTGCAAAAAGCATGATTCCCAGTACCATGATAAAAGCATTTATCCACACATGCATACTGTACACATGGGCATTTGCAAACAAATCAACACAAAAACTATATACAATCTGGTAAAGAATTGTGCCAATATGTATCTGTGTTCTGTCATAGAAAAATACGAATCCTATCATTATTAAGGCTACTATCATAGATGCCATACCTATACTTATATGAAATGTTTTAGATATTCCTTGCCACAACACAGCTAGGGTTGCACCTCCAAATCCCGCATACATTGCCAAGGTGATGCCATATGCAGCAATGATGGAACCAATCAATATAATAATTATTTTTTTCGTCCATTCTAACCTACTCATTTATTATATCCCATGCTTCATCGTCAATTTCTTCATTATGAAACAACTTTCTTTTATCACTTTCTGTTATTTTGCGAATTACACGACACGGATTCCCTGCTGCAATTGACCAGGCAGGAATATCTTTTGTAACAACACTTCCCGCACCAATTACTACATTATCCCCGATATGTACTCCGGGACACACTACCACATTTCCTCCGAGCCATACATTATCACCGATGATAACCTCTTTTCCATATTCAAAAGCAGAATTACTGGTATCCGGATAAATTGGATGTCCTGCTGTATAAATAGATACATTTGGTGCCATTTGACAGTTATTACCAATCTTTACTTTTGCCACATCAATAATTGTACAATTATAATTTGCAAAAAAGTTCTTACCCACCTCAATATGTGACCCATAATCACAATAAAAAGGCGGATTAATATATGCATCCTCTGATTTTCCCAAAAGCTCCTTTACAATTTTTGCAATCTCATCAAAATCTGAACGGTCTGCAAAGTTAAGTTTTTGCAAAATTTTTCTGCACTTAATCTGTTCTTCCATAACAGCATCATCTGAAATATAAGCAAGTTGCATATCTCTTCTTTTTTTCATGTTCATTTCCCAATTCCCCGTTTCTGTTAATTCACCGGCTATTTATAATTTCCATAGCACCTGAATGTCACTGAAAATTCTACTATTGTATTAAGTTTTAATACAAAAATATACCTGTATTATTGATTTTTATATCAAAATCAACCATAATTATATAACAATTGTTCGCAAAGGGGCTGGTATTTATGGAAATATATTCGGATATTATTTTAAACTCAGATGCATCTGAAAATGTGGCTTATAATAATTCTGATTTTCCGGCGTACATAAAAAAGAGACAGCTATCAAGCTATCCTGATTTTCGTGCTGTCAGCCATTGGCATGACGATTTAGAATTCATTCTGATTTTAGAGGGACAAATGTCTTATGATGTTAACGGGCAGAAAATTTCCCTGCAAACAGGAGAGGGAATTTTTATAAACAGCCGTTGTTTTCATTATGGCTACTCCGATTCAAACACAGAATGCTATTTTATTTGTATTCTGCTATCTCCACTACTACTTGCTGTAAATACTTATTTTATACAAAATTATTTAAATCCCCTGATACAAAATACTCATTTTCCTTATCAGAAGCTGACTCCCACTATCCAATGGCAAAATTCTATTCTTCGTGACCTTAAAATGCTTTACGAAAATAATATAGCTGCGATACAGCCATTTCTTGTGTTGGAAAAATTTGCTCATATTTCTAATCTGCTTTTTGAAAATATGAATTTTCTTCCGGATTATGACAAAAATACAGAGGACATTCTGATTCTTACTGCAATGATTGGCTATGTGCAAAAAAACTATTCAAGCAGAATTTTGCTTAAGGATATTTCGTCTGCCGGAAATTGCTGTAAAACCAAATGTACCTCACTTTTTCAAAAATATTTAACCACCTCACCTATGATATATTTAAACCACTATCGCTTAGAAAAATCAACGATTCTTCTTAAGACCACCACCATGTCTATTACCGAAATAGCATATGTCTGTGGATTTTCAAATGCCAGTTATTTTTGTGAACGTTTTCGTGCACGTTATAATACTACACCGGGTCAATACCGTTTTCTCTAATGTTCTTGCTTGTTACTGCCAACAGATTCTATTCAACTTTCTGCTATTTTTTATAAAAATGAAAATCACAGCAGTCCCCACCGTAACCGAATGTTTTGGTACGTGTAAAACCTATTTTTTTCAGTCCGCCGTATGTCACATCATCCACATCACAAAAGAGACTGCACAGCTCCTCGCAGCCATTTTCTACGCATGCCGTATGCCAAAGGCATTTTGTTATGGTAACATCGTAGTAATCCTTTCCATGACTTTGCACGCTCTCCTGCAAGTCAGTTGTACGCATGATTTTGAGGAATATGCTACTGTAGATAAAATAAAATCCCGGTACTTTTTCCATTTTTGCCGTAGATGCGTGTTTCTTTTCTGCAACCTTATCCATCATGTATTTTCGCATATACTTATATACATCCTCTTTTTCCAAATCTCCTTCTGACAGAGCCTTATACAAGGCTACACGCGGAAGAATGGTCTGAGTAAGGGTTTTCATCTGATTTTTTGTTTTATTTTCTGTGTTTTCAATCAGCTTGTTAAGGGTATGTTCCTGTCTGTCAAATAATAGGTCGCCCTTGTCCTTTCCAAATTCTTCCGTTAAAAATGATTTTATTAGCTTTTGTTGGGTTATCTTCATTTGTTCCATTCCTTTCCATGAAAATCTGTTCTTACAATGTTCAAGTTTTCCTGTTTTATATTCCAGAATTTTATACAATCATCAAATTCACATAGCTATATTGTATTTTTCATATGCTTTTTCTTTTTTATTATCTTGTAAGTGAAATTACTTCAAACCATGAACCTCTTCCTGCAGCTTTTCAAGAAACTCAAGAATTTCGTGAAACTCCGGTATATCTCCATATATCATATTTCCCATTGCCTGATAATCCTCCTGCAACGCATTAAGCACCGTTTTTCTTGGTAGAAGTTCAATACTACTCAAGGTTGCCGTTTCATAATGAGCACCCTTAGCATAATAAAACTTTTGCTTAAAAGCAACATCTTTTTCCAGCAATTCTTTTCTTTTAAATGCACTTTCTTTTACCCATGAATTACCCAGATTATACACATCATATAAATGCCTTGCGTATCTGGCAGGCAATGTTTTTCCTTCCGGAAAATTTGCAATTTTGTGTAGTATGGTAAGCTTTTCCCAAAAAGTTCTCTCAACGTCAACGGTTAGAACGGAGGTCTCTTTTTGTGAAAATACATCCGGATATTTTTCGGCTGCAAATGGAGTGACTGTTGTCTCATGAGATGGCATCCATTCTGCTAATGGTCCAATTTCCAATCTTACGCAGGAACGCAAATATTCCGCAGCAAATATCTGTGGATAATAAAAATTAACCACCATCTCCTCTTCCGTATCAACCGAAATCCATTCTCCTTCCCCAAGTTTTTCCTTCATTTCTATATTCAACTGTGGAACTAATTCCTCTTTATAAAACTTTGCTGCTTCTGCGTTAATCTGCTTATTGAATATATCTTGTTTGGTTTTTGACCTTTCTTCCCAAGGATTTACCTCGTCATTAATGATTTTTCTCCAATCCAGAATCAAATCTATATCCTCGGAAAATCTCTCAATAACGTGGTACGATTTAGATAAGCTTGTACCACCTTTGAAAACAAATGCTTTCTTATACTTACAATCGTGAAACAGATGGTCCAACATAAAACACACCCAAAAGTCTTTCTCTATTACATTAGGTTGCACTCTCATCGAAATTGCAGTAGCCTGAAACAATTCTGTTCTATCCTTTATCTGTAATTTAGCCACTTCTTTCATTATTCAGTACACACCTTTCTGATTACTGCATATATCCATTCGCTTACACCTGTTGCTTCCTCTAACATCTTTTTCTTCTCTGCTTCTGGCAATCTATTTTTCAAACTCACAATAACGCCATCATCAATCCGCTCTTTTCCCAAGGTCTTTAATGCCTCAACAACTAAAGTAGTTGTCTCAGACATAAATGAAATTTCTCTGTTTGCACGATGCTTAAAAGACAGCGTAATATTATTCCACGAAAATTTCCTATAAGGTCCGTCACTGATATAAGACCAGACAACCGGAACCTGTGTGGATAGTCCTAATTTATTTAATGCAACATCTCCGCATGGGGCAATAGTCCAATGAAAACTTCTGGCAATAGCATATGCTATCGCATCAGGATTTGCAGGTATATACTCTTTAAGCAACTTACTATATACCGGTTTTTCATACACTCCATTCATAATTCTTCGTATATTCTTTTCTTCAACTTGTCTTCCCAAGCATTTTCTTACTGTCGTTGCTGTCGCAATATCCGTAAAATCTGATGTCAAAAAAATCGCTCCCGGCTCAGCCAACTCTATTCTCTTTTTTATTTTCGTATATATGCCACTTGCCATAAAATTACTCTCCTTATTTTTGTCACGATTATTATATAATTTTCGAGACAAAAAATCAATCTTTCAGACAACAGCCTTTCCAACCACTTCTCCTGCTACAATTAATACATAGTTCCAAAATCTATTTTACTATAGTTTATATTGCATGAAATTGCCATTATGAACAAAGCCAAAAGCTGTATACAATTTAACGCCCATATCGGATGCTGTAATTTGTATGGTTCCGCATCCATATTCTCTGGCATCCTTTACAACACGGGATAACAGTTCTTTTGCAATCCCTTTTCTTCTATAATTCGGATTGGTAAACATGCTGGACAGCAATCCCATCTTTCCACTCGGGCATCCGAAATATGGTGGTTTCTCAACAAATGACATTCCACTTGTTCCAATAATCATTTCCCCATCAAATGCAAGCCATGATACAAATGTTCCGTCTGCCATATGACGAGTATAATAATCTTTCAATGCCGGAACTAAATCGATTTCTTCTTTCGCACCTTCTTCTCTAAGCTGCTTTATTCTCATATCAATAAAAATATCAAGTTCTTTTTCGGTAAGTCTTTTATATTCTATCTTCATGTATCTCATTCCTCCATAAATGACCTGTCCTTACAAAGTCCAAGTTTTCCAGCTTTATATTTCGGCATATGCAATTTATTTTCGAACCTCTAATTCCGCAAGTGCCGCATAGTGCTTAATATCAAATTCCTCCGGTGCGACTTCTGAAAGCATTTTAATATGCTCCGACTCCCAAGATTTTAATTCCTCTTCATTAAGAGATGCACCCACCCCACGACAGGCTTTCATTCGCCCATTCCATGAAGCTCTGGAAAAATGTACATTCAACTTATATTCTTCCTGATGAATTATATCAAACTGTGTTCTATAACAGTCCGGAATCCAGATTGGATGCATAGTTTCTCCTGCTCCACTCCATGCCGGGCTATATTTCAATACAAGTTCCTCACTTTTTCCTGCTATTTCATCTTCATATGGGAGCCAAGCCATATACAAAACCAGCAGTTTTCCACCTTGATTTAGTATACGATACAATTCCGGCATAACATTTTTATGGTCAAAATACCAGAAACATTGACACGCTGTAATAACGTCAAATGTTTCTTCCGGAAAAGATAGATTTTCCGTTGCAACCACTTTGTAATCAATGTTCATACCGACAGACAATCGTTCAGCCTGTTTGATTTGTTCTTCTGATATATCGGTTCCTGTCCAGATTCCACCATAAGAATACATATTTCTTGGCAAAACTCCAGTTCCGGTTCCTACATCTAATATCTTTTGACCATCTTTGCATAAACCTAAATCCAGAATTTTCTGGTAAAATTCCTGCGGGTAAATATCACGATATTTTGCATAATCCGAGGAAACCCTTCCCCAATCAAAGCCCTTTCCACCATCTATCGACTTATCTTTAATAACCAACTCTGTCACCTCACATCTTCCAATTTATCTTCCGCTTTTGAAATATCCTCCATCTCGCATGATTTAATATCTTTATCTATAGAAGACCTCCGGATGCTATTTACAGAAAACCGTTCACAGACTTACGCTGTTATTTATATTCCATTGGAATAAACCGCAAACCATTTACTACCTGTTCTGTGTCTGTATCTATAAAGCCCAGTTTATGATATACAGGGACAGCATATGGGGATGAATTTACGGTCATTTTATTAGAATTATTCCTACTTCGTGCAATCTGGTACAACCGTTTTCCAATACCTTGTCTATGGTATTTCCCATCTACAAAAAATAATGCAATATGTGTTCCCTCATTTCTTGTTGCAATAATCCCAACTAATTTTTCCTGAACAAATGCACCATACCAACAAAGTTTGGACAGATACTTTTCATCATGGATGCTTTTATAAAATTCTTCTATCCCCTCTTTGGTATAGTCAGGGGCTTCATATTCTTGAAACACGTTCCAGACCAAACATAAGGCTTCTTCTGTTTCTTCTTGTCTAAGCTCTCGGATAAAACAATTTAATTCCATAATTGCACCTCTTATCTTTTTCTCCTTTGGCTCAAAAACAGCTTTCATACTACCGGATTTGACAGCGAGTTAAAAGCTATCGTTCACAAATGGATTGCAGCAGTTTCACATAGGTATCTGTTTCTTTTATGGAATATGTTAAATGTCCATATCCCTCTACTATTGTGTACTCTGCCATAGGATACGCTTTTTTCACACCTTCAAAGCAACGTTTATATGCTTTCTCCTCATTCCCATAAAGAAATTGCATCCGTTTCTGTACCGTTTCATCAAAAGCCGGGAAATCAAATGTATAGCAGCACTCTGTCTCATTTTTTATGCTCTCTTTTGTTAAAATAGGGGCTGTCGCTGCAAGTGCTTCTAACATCGGTCTAAGGCTTTCGGTGTCACCATTTGAGAATTTCTTAATCATTTTCCCGTTCAAAACATAATCAACACCCTTTTTCTTTATTATGCCAATCATTGTCTTGAATTTTAGGTACATCACTTTTTTATAGAGCGGTGATAGTTTTATGCATGGTGCTCCATCCAGAAAGCAATGGTCAACTGCAATGTGCTGTTCCTCCAACTGGCCGAGAAGCTCCATTGTCACTTCGGCACCCATTGATTGTCCGTATAACATTTTGATGTGGTTTATATTGTGTTCCTGAAGGTAGTCTGCAATTTCTTTTGCTTCATTTTGTCTTGTTGTAAATGTACTGTTTGCATAATGTCCATTATACTCCGGCAAAATGATACAATAGTCCGTCATCAACCTTTCATACAAGTACGCTAACGATATGCTTTGGCAAAATGAACCGGGAAGCATTACAATAACAGGCTTTGTGTTATCACCTACTGTTTGAATATTCATAGTATTTCCTCCTACAAGGTTTCATTTACGAATCACGCTTACAAGTTTTGCATAAATCATGGATGCTACCATCGGGAAACAAATTCCAATGTTTTCACAAGTGAATCCATCTGTTTCAACACGAAAAGTATTATTTTCTTCTTTTGATATAACCTTTGATTCCTCTTTCTTTATATTTGGGGGGTGATTTTTTCTCCATTGTATAAATAAACGAAGCGGGAATTGCCTAAAACAATTCTCGCTCCAGTTCATTCAAAAATTCCTCTATGCACTTCATTCGTCTGGTGTATTCCAGTCTGCCTGCAGCAGTCTTACACCTTCGAATCTTCGGCTGATTTACACGATAATAGTTCTTAATTCGATAATATGCTTTCTTATAGCTGGATTCATCCTCTCCTGCGGTTGCCATAGAATCCCACAACACGCTCATCGCACCTACTTCATCCAAGAGGTCTGCATCCATAACTATCCTGCATTCCAGCGACAATTCTTCTTCCGTATCCTTATCGCAATGCCGCATAATAATATCACCGATTCTCCCAATCCGGCTTTCATCATATCCCTGCTCTACCAGATATTCTACCGCAATTTCAGCACTTACCTCTGCATGCGGGCGTTCCGGGTCCCAGCCAATATCATGAAACAATGCCGCCAGTGTTATAATCTCTAAATCTCCGCCCTCTTTTGCCTGAAGCTTAATTGCCCAACGGTATACTCGCATGATATGTTCATATCGACTCCGAAACGGATAATTGTCGGGTCGTCCATTATGTGCAGTCATTTCTTTCACAAATTCAATTACTTTTGTGTAGTCCATTGCCTTACACACTCCTTAAAATACCTGTCTTCTCTTTTCTTATGTTAGCATTATTCCTAACAAAATGCTATCCTTTTTTTTGCTAATTCTGAATTATTCAGAATTATTATTATCAAATTCGTCATTCGGTTACTTACCACTAACATATTGGGAAATAAATGCCTTTTGAACGCAGGCATTTCTGACAGAATCCAATGAACAGAAACATAAAATCATAAAATATATAAATCTGTGCGGATTGAGTTGTGAGGCTTCGCATAAACGTTACCTTTGCAGTTAACTCAGCCCAGGCACCCTTACGGCACATAGAAAATCCCTCTTAGTGCTGCTCCGTTCCCGACCTGACACAGTTCGTGGGCATCTATTGCGTAAGACCCAGACTTCAACGCCACTTACAAAGGGCTGCTTTATGTAAATACGACCCGAATCAATCCATCACCCCTGCTATAGCGGATTGCAGGTGCAGGGCACCGCTAACTCCCCGGCTGCACAGAAATTTGATAACAACTATTATTTTTGCTTATTTAGTATATCGGAATCCGAAACCGCTGTCAAGCCGCTTACGATTCCCGCTTGCGATTCTTTGCCCGCAATTCACGAAAAAATGAGGAAAGCAACTCGGAGCATTCTGCCTCCCGCACCCCTCTTACAACTTCAACCTGATGATTAAAGGCTTTCATTTCCAACAGATTCAGAATGGAGCCTGCACACCCTGCTTTGGGATTCATACACCCTATCACTACTTTGGGAATCCTTGCCTGCACAATCGCTCCGGCACACATCTGACATGGCTCTAATGTCACATACATGGTGCAATCCTCCAGTCTCCAATCTCCCAGCCGTTTAGATGCTTTCGCAATGGCATCCAGCTCTGCGTGTGCCAAGGTTGTTTTTTTCTTATTCCGCTTGTTGTAGCCTCTGGCAATAATCTGCCCTTGATAGACAATGATACAGCCAATCGGAACATCCTCACTGAGCAATGCCTTTTTTGCCTGTGTAATTGCATATCCCATATAGCGTTCTTCTTGCGTCATCATATTGCGAACCCTTCTTATTTATTGTACTATATAAATATGATACAATAAATACAGAAAAGGAACAACTACCAATGCAACTGATATGTGAAACCAATCGATTAATTCTTCAATGTCTGGATAAGGAAGCTGCTACAGCCGTCCGAAACTTCTACCGGGAAAATCGGGTTTATTTTGAGCCTTACGAGCTTACCCGCACACCTTCCTTTTATACCGTTTCAACTCAAGCATCTATTCTGGACTGGGAATGGAAGGAGCAGCAGGCAAAGCATAGCCTTCGCTACTATATGTTCTTAAAGGAAGACCCATCACAAATTATCGGTTGCGTGAATTTTTCTGATATTCGTTTCGGCTGTATGCAAAAGGCTGCCTTGGGTTATAAGCTTGATTACCGCTACTGGCATCATGGATATGCTTATGAAGCATGCACAAAATGTCTGGAAATTATATTTGACGATTATGGTCTTCATCGAATCGAGGCTACGATTCATCCTCAGAATCAGCCCTCTATCCGATTAATTCAGAAACTGGGCTTTTCCTATGAGGGACTGGAGCGGGAAGCTGCGGAGGTCAACCACCATTGGCAGGACTTGTATCTCTTTTCTAAATTAAATCCTGCACAGCATTCATCCTAAACCTTTCATTTTAACCCCCTCATCTTAAACCGCTCATCTTAAACTGTTATACCAGTTCTACAATCCAATAGCCAAAGTTCCCGGTTCTGATATTCGTATGCTTGACCGGAACAAACAGGTCAAATCCAAATATTTTTGCTATGTACTGTTCTTTGTTGTTAAAGACTCCGGGTACACCAAGAACCGCCTTAACGACACCATCCTGAAACCGCAATTTGCCAAGCATCAGATATTTGTAGTTATAATAGCCATGCGTCAGGAAGCTATTAACACCCAACCGCCAGTTTTCCATTTCCAAAAGTCCAATATCATTTGGCTCAATCCGTACACAATCATAGATTTCATGGTTTTCAAAATCCGGCAGCTTTGCCCGGTTCTCCATTAGTCGGAGAGTTAATTCCGAAATGCATTTCCGGCTGTTTGCCGTACCATTAAAATTCTTTGCTCCATTTGCCTGCGGTCGGGACTGCTGCGATTTTCTTGTTTCCTGCGGCTGCTCTTGCTGTTGTCCTTGTACCTGCATCTGTTCCTGTGACATCTGGCTCGGTGCTTGTGGTTGCATTTGCTCCTGCAACATCTGGCTCTGTGCCTGTGATGACATCTGCTCCGGTGACTGTCCTTGCTCTTGTGACATTTGGGTCTGTACCTGCGACCGCATCTGTTCTTGCAACTGCCCCTGCGGTGACATAGCTTCCGACAATGCTGTTTGAGCCGACTGTGCCTCCGAGGTGAAAGTTTCCGTTAACTGTATTTTCGGTGAACCTTGTGCTTGTGGTTGCATTTGCTCTTGCAACATCTGGCTCTGTGCCTGTGATTGCATCTGCTCCTGTGACTGTCCTTGCTCCTGCGGCATTTGGGTCTGTGTCTGCGACCGCATCTGTTCTTGCTCCTGCCCCTGCGGTGACATGGCTTCCGAAAATGCTGTTTGAGCCGACTGTGCCTCCGAGGTGAAAGTTTCTATCAACTGTATTTCCGGTGAACCTTGTGATTGCATCTGTTCCTGCAACGTCTGGCTCTGTGCCTGTGATGGCATCTGCGTTGGCTGTGCCTCCGGAGTCAGAGCCTGAATCGATGACTTTTCCCATGTTTCGGATGATTGCTTTCTTTGCTTCTGCCAGTCCGCATATGTCAGAAACCGCCTTACATCCAATGGCGTATCTGTCCATTGGCTTGCATATATATGCGTTTTGTCATAAATCGCAATAATTCCGTCAAACTCATTGATACCTCGATTTGTATTCCAGACATTTTCACTCATAGTCTGTTTTTTCAATTCTCCACAGTTCTTATTGATGCAAAATTCATCCAAATAATATCCTACCGGGCTTTGTTCCGACTCTACCCGATACAGATATACCTTATATTTTCCGCCCTCAATTCCCTGCCTGTCCTGAAGGTTCAACACCAGTCTACAATTGCCTTGTCTCTGGTCGCAACGAATGTATCCTACATTTACACCCTTTTCTCCATCTACATATGCGTACAGATACGAAATAAACCGCTTATAATCCAACATGTCCCACTCCTTTTCATGTGTATTCGAAACCTGCTTTGGTTCATTTTATGAAAGGGTGGGACATGTTATGTCTGTCTTTGTTCGATATATTCTTTGGTTCTTTTACATTTTTTCTATAATCTTTTTTCTATAGTCTTTCTCATGCCTTGGAAATTACCGTATCTTTACACCGCAATTTTATATTGCGGATTGCTGATAATAGCTTAAAAATTCTTCTATCTTTTCCGTTGCATCCTTCAGCACTTCGATTCTCGGAAGATATACCACACGAAAATGGTCCGGCTGTCCCCAATTGAACCCGCCGCCATGAATAATCAGAATCTTTTTCTCCCGTAGCAAATCCAACGCAAATTTTTCATCATTTACAATGTTGAATTTCTTCGTATCTATCTTCGGGAATATATAAAATGCTGCCTTCGGCTTCACCGCACTGATACCCGGTATATCATTTAATGCCTTATAAATATATTCTCTCTGCTCGTAGATTCTTCCTCCCGGTATAATATAATTATCTACACTCTGATAACCGCCCAGAGCCGTCTGAACAATGGACTGTGCCGGAACATTGGAGCATAACCGCATATTAGACAGCATATTCAACCCCTCAATATAATCTTTACCGACAGCCTTATTACCGCTTAATACCATCCAGCCTATCCGATAACCCGCAATCATATGGGATTTTGACAGTCCGCTGAATGTAACACAGAATAAGTCCGGTGCAAGGGACGCAATTGAAATATGCTCCTCGCCATCCATAACCAGCCGGTCATATATTTCATCTGAAAATATCATTAACTGATGCTGTCTTGCTATTTCCACAATTTCCTGCAATACTTCCTTCGGGTACAAAGCTCCGGTTGGATTATTCGGATTAATGATTACAATTGCCTTTGTTCTGTCTGTAATTTTACGCTTCATATCTTCAATATCCGGATACCAGTCTGCCTGTTCATCACAGATATAATGAATGGCTGTTCCTCCGGCTAATGTAACGCACGCTGTCCACAGCGGATAATCAGGTGCAGGAACCAGAACCTCATCTCCGTTATCCAGCAATGCGGACATACTAAGGTTAATTAATTCACTGACACCATTTCCTGTATAAATATCATCAATTGATAAATTCGGAAGATTCTTTATCTGCGAATACTGCATAATTGCCTTACGTGCTGAAAATAATCCCTTCGCGGTTGAATATCCTTCACATTCCGTTAATTGCCGCTGCATATCATAAATGACTTCATCCGGAGTCCGGAATCCAAAGGGTGCCGGATTTCCGATATTCAGCTTCAAAACCTGTGTGCCGTTTTCTTCCATACGGGTTGCTTCGTCAACTACCGGTCCGCGGACATCATATAATACATTATCTAATTTTGCCGATTTCTTAAACTCTCTCATTTCTGTCTTCCTTTCTATTTCCATATCAGACACTTCTGTTTCTGCCACACCTGCTGCCGAAGCTTCTCCGTACAACCAGCCGGCATCTATTTGCAAGGTATCTGCCAGAAATTGACCGATACCCTTTCTTGGTACTGCCTTACCGCTCAGATATTGACTCATCTGGCTCTTTCCAAGCTTTATTCCAGCCTGCTGTGCCGCTCGAAGCACATCCACCTGCTTCATATTCTGATTTTCCATTGCTTCTTTTAATCGTTTTGAAAATGAACTTTCTTCCATTATTTTCTCCGTTTTCTTTATTTTATGTTGAAAGTTTACCACTGTTGTCATATAAGTTCAAGTATTTTTAAAATAAGTTTTATTTTATTGCAAAAGTTCATTTTGTTACATTAAAAGTTTATTTTGTTGTGGTTTAGATTATTTAGTCCATTGAATAACCTACTTTGCTTAAAGCTGAAGCAGTTATGGACACACCTGCATGTTTTCCAAAAGAGTCAATTGACATTTTGGAAAACATACTGAATTTCACTTCTTAATATGATATAATTATCATATTTAATTATACCGAGGCTTGTATCGTGAGGCGAAACCGCATGATACCGGAAAAGGTAAACTAAACTCCAAAAGAGTTTTGTTGCGGTTAATCCCGCAGAAAGGAGCAAAGCAATATGCAAAAAACAACCATAAAAACCAAGCTGCTGACAGCCCTGCTCACGCTGTGCATGGTATTGTCGCTGATGCCAATGTCGGCATTTGCGGCGGATTTGACAGTCAGCAATGAAACAGAACTGGAAGCGGCATTGGAAAATGCGGACTGCACAGAGATTAAGCTGGGTGGAAATATTGAAACCACTTGGACCCTCGATGTGGAACGCACCGTAACTCTGAATCTTAACGGATATACCTTAAGCTGCAGTTCTACGGATGAGGATATTTTTCGGATACGCAGCAACGGAAATCTGACGGTGAAGGACAGCGGCACCGGCGGCAAGATTGACGGGCAGAACAAGAACTGCGGATTTAATGTCAAGGGAGGCACGCTGACTCTGGAGAGCGGCAGTATCGTAAACTGCACGGATGCCGACGGTGACGGCGGTGCTGTGGATGTATCCAACACCGGTGTAACAGAAACACCGGTCAAATACGGCAGATTCATTATGAACGGCGGTGCCATCATGGATTGCAAGTCAGGTGATGACGGTGCTGCTGTGGATATAGGCACGGGATGCAGCTTTACAATGAACGGCGGCACAATCAGCGGCGGCAGGGCCGAGGATGACGGTGGTGCAGTATTTATTAAGCAGGGCGGCTTCTTTGTGATGAACGGTGGAATAATCGAAAATTGCTCTGCTTCCTGTAACGGCGGTGCAGTGAATATATATGAAGACGGCAGCTTCACCATGACCGGCGGCACCATTAAGGATTGCTCGGTGGATTTGGGCGGTTTTGGCAATGCGGTATACGGAAAAAACAACAAGGCGATTGTCGTGATTTCCGGCGGTACGATTGAAAACTGCGGTGTGAATCCATGGTCTTTTGACGAATTATTCACAGTGACCTTTGACACTGACGGTGGAAGTGCTGTAGCAGAGCAAAAGGTGTTAAATGCTTGTGCGACTAAGCCGACTGACCCGACGAAGAGCGGCTATGATTTTGCCGGATGGTATCTGGGAGAAGAAGAATATACCTTTACCTCCAATGTTACCAATAATATTACCCTGAAAGCACATTGGACACCCACAGCCGCATCAACCGCTATCACTGCAGCAACTATCGAGAATGTGAAATTCAACTATCAGCCGGGTGATGCCCCACAGGCAACGGCATGGATTTCAGAGAGCGATACAGATAAATATGAGATTGCCTATGAATGCTGGCAGCAGTTTGAAAACAACAATCCTGTTGCCGCATGGTATTCTGACAACGGCTCGCACGGAGCTTTGTCGACCATCACTGAGTTTGAAAGCGGAAAGAGCTATGTGTATTCCATTATGCTGAAGCCGAAAGACGGATATTCTTTCAGCAGCGAAACCGTCATTACAGTAAATGGGCAAAAAGTGTCGGCACCTTTTGTCGGCGGCTCTATGTACATCCCCGCTGTTAAAACGATTACTATGCCTACTTTGACCGCTATTGATGTGGTAGAAATTAACGGTGTCACCGTCAGCTTTAAGAACGGCGACCAACCGGTGTTCACCGGCAAGGTGCCAGACGGTGCAAACTACGCATACCGATGCGAGTGGTGGGAGCTGGACAGCAAGACCGGTGCGATGTCTACCGACTTCGGAAATTTTTATGAAAACCGGATTACCACTTTTGAAGCCGGAAAGACCTATTATTACGGTGTGTATGTGACGACTTATGGCGATGTCGGAAACATCCGCTATATATTCACACCCGACACCAAGTTGAAAATCAACGGCGAATTTGTGAATTACAAACGCTACGAGGGCGATACGAGCGACGGCTCCGACGGTAGCATGTGGGTCATCACTGATCTTGCAATGACACCGCAGTCGTCCGATACGACACCTGAATATAAATTTACCGCGGGTGCTAACAGCTCATGGACGCAGAACAGCGACGGTACACTGAAATTTGTAGCAAACGGAGATTTCTCAAAGTTTACCGGCATTAAGATAGACGGCACGCTCATTGCTGCGGATAAGTACACCGCGGTATCCGGCTCTACGATTATCACGCTGAAAAAGGATTACCTTGACACACTTTCTTTCGGCAAGCACACTCTGACTGTTGTCTATAACGACGGCGAGTGCAGCACAGAGTTTGACATTAAGGCAGCTCCGAGCAAAGGCAACACGGAGTCTCCCAAGACCGGTGATAACAGCAGCCTTATGCTATGGATTGCACTGCTGTTCGTCAGCGGTGGAACTGTCATCGGTACAACAGTTGCAAGCAGAAAGAAGAAGAACAACGGCTAACAAAGTAGTTTAACCCACACAGCGGCTATCGGAATGATATGATACCTGTCAAGTAGACAAGGTAAATATCTAAAATGAAGTGCTGATGAACGACCGTACGAAATGTGCGGTCGTTTTTCTATGCACACCATTTCTCTTTATATTTTTCAATTCGTTTATTTTTAGGAATAAGATACTTCTGTGGTGTTGCTGTAGATAGTG
>DHMX01000003.1 GCA_002406015.1 Lachnospiraceae bacterium UBA4631 | reverse complement strand
CTCTATCCTGCTGAGCTACGGAAACAAACGTAAAAGGTGTGTTGTAAAAACGCACCTTTATTATTTTAGGATATAAACAACCAATCGTCAAGGGATTATAAATAAATATATCCCTGCACCCAGACATTCCCCTTGAAGCGACGACCAACGGCAGGCTCTCCTAATAAGTCCTGTGTATTAATCATAACATCTATCGTAATATCATTCACATCAACAAGGAGCAGGTACATGGTTTCCTGTGTTTTGGGATTCACCTTAAGATGGAAATCATGAATCGTTCCGACAATCGAATATTGTTCACTGTTTACTCCATAAGGAATGAAGCAGGAATCTACGATGGAATAGAGGTCCTCGCTTTTGGCACGTTTGGAGATAGAAGAGTATAGGTCAATGTCCTCTAAGGTCAGATTTTCAATGGCTTCCACATCACCCTCGCGTGCAGCCGCAATTAAACGATTCCGATTCTTTTGTCCCTTTTCCTCCAGACGGAGCTGGGCTTCGTCTTTATCAATTCCCAGAAGGATTCTGCCCTCTGTCGATAAGCCGCTGTAGGTTATCTGGTTAAAAGGTCGGTTGTATTCATTTGACCATTTGTTACGCACATAATCGGCAATGTTTAATAAGTAGAAAATGAGAGGAATCCCGATATTGGTATTCTCACTTACACCTGCATATGCTTCTTTATCGGTGTGTGGTTCTACGAGGATACTGTCTTCCCATTTGGTTGTAGTTCCGATTACATACGGAAAGTAATGCTCAATAATCAGATGGTTATTATCATCATATTCGCCAATCATACTAATGCCATAGGTATCACCGATTTCTTTTGAGGTCTGAACCATAGAAGTATCTGTACCAATGGTGGTAATGGAGCGGTTGGAAGGATGTGCAATCGTATCATCCAAAAGTTCATTTAGTTGTCTTAGATTTCGTATTTTACTAAAACCAATTGCTCTTAAATAGTGATGCATTGGCAGTCTCCCTTCTGAATGTATGGACTATTCTAACGGATTCTTCATATTGATGGCACTTTGCAGAGCTTCCTTTTCTTCTTCCGAGAGTGCAATATAGGATTCTCCGTTAATGATTTCTTTAATATAAGTATAACAGCCTTCGCGGCTATGCATACAATTAATGATAAAACCGTTGTTCCGCTCGGTTAATAATGCCAAGGCAAAGCTCAGTGTGCCACCCATTTCTTTGAATGCATCATATTTTATCATACCATATTTGCTGAAGGAAGAACGAAATTGACGCTTCAGATTCTTAATTTCATTTGCGTGCTGGCTTGCAATTTTCTGCATAATGTCCAGTTCGCCAAAGCGTTCATAAATGACCTGCTCTAATTCTTCGCCGTTTTTTCCCTTCATAAATTTTTGGTAACGGGTATTCATTTGCTTTACCTTTACTAATAAAATAATTACAAATACCAGTAATACAATAACAAGTGCCATTAATGCAATGACTATATATCCAATATCAATTCCCAGATTATTAAATATTGAACTCATAAATTAAGCCTCCCTATTTCTGTATTTCATTTAATTTGTCAATCAGGGCTTCTAATTCTTCGCTGGAATAATATTCTATTTCTATTTTTCCTTTTTCATTGGTCTTTGCTTTAATACTGACTTTGCTGCCAAGAACCTCTTTCAAATGTTCTTCCATATCGGTGTAAAGATATTTATGCTCTAACTCCGGAAGTTCCCGCTTTTCCTTTGGCTGGCTGTTAAGCTTTTTCACAAGTGCCTCTGTCTGACGTACACTAAGACTTTCATCAAAGACCTTGCAGGCGGCTTCGTATTGAAGCTCCGGGTCTTCGATTGCTAATAATGCACGAGCATGACCGCTGCTTAATTTATCTTCCACCACCATCTGCTGAACCTGTTCGCAGAGCTTAAGAAGCCGCATAGAATTGGTAATAGCAGTACGGCTCTTGGAAACCCGTTCCGCAACCTCATCCTGCTTGAGCGAAAATTCCTGTATTAATCGTTGGTAAGCAATCGCTTCTTCAATCGGATTTAAGTTCTCTCGTTGAATGTTTTCAATCAGAGAAATCTCTACAATTTCCTGTTCTGTATATTCCCGGATAATAACCGGAACTTCTTTTAAGCCTGCCAGACGGGCAGCCCGCCACCGACGTTCTCCTGCAATAATCTCATAATAGTTTTCCTTTGGTGTAACTACAATTGGTTGAATGACACCAAATTCTTTAATGGAATCTGCTAATTCTTGTAATGGGTCTTCTTCAAAATACTTTCGTGGCTGATTCGGATTTGGCTCTAAATCCGTAATCTTTAATGTTTTCTCAACTTCTTTTACAACCTCTTTTACCACTTCCTTGATTGGTGGTTCTGAGGATTTTGAAGCAGTTTTCTTGGTTGATTTGGTAGCTTCTGTATTATAATTAGAATCGTTTTCTCTTACTTCGGTTGGTATGAGAGAGGCTAAACCTCGTCCCAGTCCTCGTTTTTGTGCCATACTATTAACCTCCTATGTTTGTGATTACTTCATCTGCCAGTAGACGGTAGCTTTCTGCACCTGCTGAGCGAGGGTCATATAGATTAATCGGCATTCCGTAGCTCGGTGCTTCTGCTAAACGTACATTTCTTGGAATAATGGTTTTGTAAATGTTTTGCTTTAAAGTGTCTTTTACATTTTCAACCACCTGTAGTGACAGATTCGTTCTGGAATCATACATAGTAAAGACAACCCCTTCAATCGTAAGATTCTTATTCAATTTATTCTGAATCAACTCAATCGTATAGATTAATTGGGATAAACCATCTAAGGCAAAAAATTCACACTGAATAGGAACCAATACGGTATCAGCAGCAGTCATAGAATTAACCGTAAGCAATCCCAAGGCAGGCGGACAATCAATAATAATAAAATCAAATTTGTCACGAAGCTTATCCAGATTTTGCTTCAATATGTACTGCATATCAGGAACACCTACAAACTCAACCTCAGCACCTGCCAACATACGATTTGCCGGAATTAAATTCAAGTCCGGAATTACGTTAATAAGCATACATTCGCCAATATTACATTCATTGCACATCACATCATAAATGGTGTATTTTAAAGTGTTCTTATCTACACCAAGACCGGTAGTCATGTTTCCTTGAGGGTCCATGTCCACAGCCAGAACCTTTAGCCCTTTTTCTGCAATGCAAGATGCAAGGTTGATAGCAGTAGTAGTCTTTCCTACACCACCTTTTTGATTTGCAATTGCTATAATTCTTCCCATTCCACGCCTCCTGCGTTCCGTAGTTCATTGTATATTAGTCATCAGTTTTTCTCTCTTTGATAGTATAACATTATTAGGCGAAGCATTCCACATAAAAATGTTTCACGTGAAACATTTTTTGAAAAAACATATCCAAACGTTTCACGTGAAACATTCTGTATGTAATATGTAATAGGCTATATGTTTCACGTGAAACATGTAACCCAATATTTCACTAATTTTACTTGACAGCGGTACGATTACGGAATAAGTTATATACAAAAGAAAATCACATGATAAATGTGCTGAAATGCAAAGCATATAAAATGACTAGTTATAAGAAAGACGAGGAAAACTATGGAGCTTGAAGAAGGAAGACCATTAAGTACAGAAGGAAGACAGGAACGAGAAATAGCAGTATATGATTTGTTGGACCGGTTACAGATTCATTACCAACGAACAGACCACGAAGAAGCAAATACGATGGAAGCGTGTGAAAAAATTGATAAAATATTAGATACTATTATTTGCAAAAATCTGTTTCTGTGTAACCGACAGGAGACAAATTTCTATTTATTAATGATGCCGGGAAATAAACCGTTTAAGACAAAGGATTTGTCTGCACAAATTCAATCGGCACGATTGTCATTTGCCAAACCGGAATACATGGAGGAATACTTACATATAAAACCGGGAGCGGTTTCGATTATGGGACTTATGAATGATAAGGACAATCATGTGCAACTGTTAATAGACAGACCGGTGGTTGAGAGTGAATATTTGGGATGCCATCCATGTGTGAATACATCCAGCTTGAAAATGAAAACCAAGGACGTTTTGGAAAACTTTTTGCCGGCAGTTCATCATGAACCGATGATTGTGGATTTGCCGGAGATTCATACGGAGGAATAGGTATGAATAATACAATTATTATTGGAACAGGTATGTTGAAAACCTATGAATGCCTACAGGAGCTGGCTGCGTATGCAGATAAAGACGATGCCTATATCAATGAATTATGGCAGGGGCTTCTTCAGGATGAAGCCTTGATGAAGGAATTTCAATATTATCTGGAAAAGCATACGCTGTTGGACTCTTATAAATGTGAAGGCTATGGACTGACGGATATATATGTCTGGGAAATGAGCCGGTATAATCTTTATCATGATATAGGGAAAAATACGGCTGGCTGTGATAAAGATGCATTAGTATTGGAAACCTTTTATGATATGGTTGAATTGAAAAAGAATCCGGAGGAGTACGTCAGACGATTGAGGGAAGACCCTGGGATGGACAAAATGTAGAGTTGTGCAAGAGAACAACAACACAAAAACACAAACGACAGAAAGGAATGCAGACCGATGAAATATACAACCATGCTATTTGACTTGGATGGTACACTTACCAATCCGGGATTAGGCATTACAAATTCTGTGGCATATGCTTTGAAAAAATATGGGATTGATGTGAAGGATAGAACGGAATTATATAAGTTTATAGGTCCGCCGCTTTTAAATTCCTTTCAGGATTATTATGGATTTTCTGAGGAGCAGGCGGTTCAGGCAGTAGAGTATTATCGGGAATATTATCAAAAAACAGGAATCTATGAGAATTATGTATATGAAGGAATCCCGGAGCTGTTAAAGAAACTAACGGCAGAGGGAATCACGTTATTGGTCGCAACATCAAAGCCGGAACCATTTGCCCGACTTATCATGGAGCATTATCATCTGGCAGAATATTTCACTTATATAGCCGGTGCAACGATGGACAATAAGACGCGTGTGAAAAAAGAGGATGTGATTCGTTATGCGATGCAGAACTGTGAAGCAGAGGATAAGGAAAAACTGGTTATGGTAGGAGACCGTAAGCATGATATATTAGGGGCAAAGGAAGTTGGAATAGATTCCATCGGTGTACTATTTGGATACGGTGACAGGGAAGAATTGGAACAGGCAGGTGCAACTTATATTGCTGAAACAGTGGAAGCAATTCGGACTTGTATAGAATAGGAAAAGAAGGACTGTGAAAAACGAAATATCATTTTTTCGCAGCCCTTCTTTTCTTATGACTTGTTCTTATGTCACTTTTCTTATAGTCTTTCTTCTTATATTTATACTTATATCATTCTCTTACATTTGCTCCGGACAATTAATACCCAGAAGTGCCAGTGCATCCCGAAGGGTTTTCCGGGTAACAGCGACTAACTTTAATCTTGCATTTCGAACTGCTTCCTCCGGCACATTGATTCGGTTATTTGTGTAAAAACGATTAAATGCCTGTGCAACATCTACAGCAAATCGTGAAATCATAAATGGCTCATATTTTTCTGCTGCATCTGCAACCACCTTTGGAAATTTATTGATGGCTTTCAAGAGCTCCATCGAATCTAAATCGGTAAGGATAGATGCATCTATGGAAGCAGTTTCATCAAAATCTGGAACTGCCCGCAACAGACTGCTGCAACGTGCATAAGTGTATTGCACATAAGGTCCGGTTTCACCGTCAAAGTTCAGAATCTTATCCCATTGGAAGGATACATCCTTAATCCGCTGGTTAAATAAATCATTGAAGATAATGGCACCGACACCTACCATTTTTGCAACCTCATCCTTGTTTTCCAGATTTGGATTCTTTTCCGCAATTACTTCCTTGACTTTGGAAATAGCCTCCAAAAGAATGTCTTCTGCATAAATGATATTTCCGCTTCTGGTAGAGAGCTTTGCTCCCGCCAGACTGACTAAGCCGTATGGAATGTGAATTAACTGCTCGGAAGCCCAATCATTTCCGAGTAATTCAATTACCTTGAATACCTGTGCAAAATGAAGCTTCTGCTCCTGACCGGTTACATAGAGACATTTTACAAAATTGTAAGTCTCCTTCCGATAGAAGATAGCGGCAAGGTCACGCGTAGCATAAATGGAACCGCCGTCAGCTTTCTTAATGATACAAGGAGCCATATCATATTCGGATAAATCAACGATATAAGCACCGTCGCTTTCCTTCAGTAAATGTGCCTGCTCCAGTCGATTTACAACTGCTTGTGTCTTATCCCGATAAAAGCTCTCTCCGTTATAGGAATCAAACTCTACGCCTAAGAGGTCATAGATTCGATGATATTCAATCAAGCTAATATCCTTAAACCATTGCCAGATAGAAAGAGCTTCTTCATCCCCCTGTTCCATTTTTACAAACCACGCACGAGCCTGTTCAATAAGGGTTTCATCCGTAGCAGCTTCCTCATGGAATTTTACATACAGTTCCATTAATTCTGCAATACCTTTTTCTTCAACCGCTTCTTTGGAACCCCATTTTTTGTAAGCAACAATCAGTTTTCCGAATTGGGTTCCCCAGTCACCGAGGTGATTAATGCGGTGAACGGTATAACCTAATTTGCTGTATATCTTAGCCAGAGAATTTCCGATAATGGTGGTACGAAGGTGGCCGACGTGAAAGTTCTTGGCTACATTCGGAGAAGAGTAGTCAATGCAAATACTCTTTCCTGCACCAATATCCGAGCCGCCAAAGTTCTCCTTGGAAGCTGCGGTCAGCATAGCGGTTACAAATACGTCCTTCTTAATATAGAAGTTACAGTAAGCTCCCTGTACCTGAATGTCCTCAATAAAATCCAGATGTCCCATAATGGCAGACTTTAAATCCTCGGCAATAAGATTAGGTGCTTTATGCATGGTCTTTGCTAATCGAAAACAAGGAAATGCATAATCTCCTAATTCCGGTTTCGGTGGTGTCTCTAATAATGACAAAATATCATCCGGAGTAAGTCCTTCTACGTGTTGTGAAATAATAGTTGCTAATTGCTCTTTCATGTATTTGTAAATCCTTTCTTAATCATCAAATAAATAAATGATTTGTATTTGTTTCATGGTATCAGATTATGGTTTTTGTGCGGTGCTGAAATTAAGCTTGGCACAAATCGGAAATGAAAAGCGAATATTTGTACCGCTGATAATATCTCCGTCTATTTGCAGTTTTCCGTCAAGCAGATGTATAATTTCATGCAAACGATGCAGTCCGCTGTGCCATGGGCTGGCAGTCAGATAATCGGATGGTATACCGGCACCGTTATCATTAATGTAGGTATCTATCATGCGGTTATTAATGTATATCTTTATCATTATTTTGTTTGCATTTGAATAGTAAAAAGCGTTATCCAGAATTTCATGTAAAAGACGGATAAAAATAATGGTTATAATCGGTAATACATTATTTTCATAATCGGTGCAGTCAACAGAGGCATCTATTACGCATTCCGGATGAAGGGAACGGTAAGATTGAATGCAGTCATCAATGGACATCCAAATCGGCTTCTGATGTTCTAAGTCCTTGTCCAATTCATGAATCAAAGACTCGGCAGAGGATAACAGGCGTTGATTGGTATCCTGTAATTCCTGCAAGGTAAGTCTTGCACGATTAGGGTCGGATTGAATCAGCCACTTTAAGATTTCCAATTTATTTTGATTGGCTTCCAGATTCTGCTGAATGGAGCCGCGGAGCTGTTCTGCTATCTGCGACTGGTCATATTGATGCAGCATCAGTATCTGGAGAGCGTGCTGCAAGGCTTCGTCACTGCTTTGCTCCAAAGAACCGGCTTCTTCCAGTGTTAAGGTTTCTTCCTCCGGAGCCGGTTGCGGAAGATTCTGATAAAGAGATGCCAGACATTGGTTGGAATTTTCCAGAGCATCAATGTGGTGGCGAATGGTTGATAATTCAGAATCTAATTTCTGAATACGGGCGTTCAGGGAGGTGCGTACCTCCTTTAATTCGTCCAGCTGTGCCTGAATCACCTGTCCTTTTCCCTTCATGGAAGGATTGGGTGAAATCGGTGAAAAAATATTCTGCCGATTATCAGAAGGAAAGGAGTACAAATCTCTGGTCTTTTGAAGCTCCTCAATTTTTACATCTAATTCAAACAACTCGGATTTTAATGCCTGTATCTGTTCGGACTGTGAGATATAAGCAGAACGAAAATAATTCAAAATGTCCCAGTTGGTTGAGCGAAGTGTATTTAAATTATCATCAAGAGAAGGAGACGGTTCGGAAGAAACAGGTTCTTCTGACGGAGGAATCGGTTCATTTTCTGCAGCCGCTTGTAATGCACTTATAATGTTAAATTGTGGTTCTTCCATGGACAGACTCCTTTCTGATAAATGTTGTTATAGGTGAGTGTTGTTCTCTCATATTAAAAATGCAGTTTGCTGGATTTATTTCTGCGTTTCAGGTAACGATAACGCCGGTTACGGATGCGGGATACCACAAACAGAGCAACCACGACAAGACTGACACTGGAAATAGCAATAATCAGTGTCGTGTTGGTGCGACGTTTGTGTTCTTCCGGAGTAATACCCCAACGAAGAACCTCCCCATTTACAATCATATCCTTGTATTCAATATCGGATTCGCCAATAATTTCTCCGTTATATAAGACACTTACCTTACCGACCACGTTACCTTCCAAAGTATCATAGTAAGTAGTCTGAGTGGTGATGGCAGAGGGTTCAAGGTCCTTCGGAACTAATACTGCCAAATCGCGGTTGACGGATAAATTCAATGTATCATGGTCCAGACCACGATAAAAATTGCTTAAAATATAGTTGGTCTGATTGGTAACATTCGGATTGAAATTCTGCAACGGATATGCATAGGTGTAATGGTTAAAGCAGTATTCATACAGGGTAGCAGAATCTTTATAACAATTGGCAGCACCTTCACAATCCATCATAACACAGATTAACTCCATGCCATTTTTTTGTGCATACGTTACGAGTGTGTTGCGTGCCTGGTCTGTATATCCGGTCTTTCCGCCTTCTACATATTCATAGTAGTAAGGGCTGGTAGGATATAACATTTTTAACTGGTGCCATAAATCTCTGGCATCCGGATTCATGTTGGTTGGCGGAATCTGATAATAAGTAGTTTCATCAATTTTCCGAAACAACGGATTCTGAATAGCCGCCTGTGTAATTAATGCCATATCATAAGGGGTTGTATAATGGTTATCATCATGAAGCCCGTTTGCATTTGTAAAATGGGTATCCTTACAGCCCAAAGCAGTTGCTGTATCATTCATCATATCCGCAAATCCTTCAATGGAGCCGCCCACATGCTCTGCCATACCATTTGAAGCTTCATTTGCAGATTGCAGCAAAATTCCGTAAAAGCATTGCTCCGCAGTAATCTGTTCCCCTACGTCTAAGGCAATGTGATTGCTGTCTCGTTCAATGCTCCAGATGGCGTTGTCGGAAAAGGTTATGGTATCGGTCAGGTTGACATGCTCAAATGCAACCAGACAGGTCATAACCTTGGTAATACTTGCCGGGTAGCACCGCTGATTCATGTTCTTGCCGTATAGAACCGCTCCGGTTTTGGCATCCATGACAATTGCTGCATTTGCAACGATTTCAGGTGCTTCCGGGTCGGTAATGTCAGCAGGAGTCTCTGTAGAATCTGCTTCCTCCGAAGAACTGTCAGAAGAATCCGAAGCTGTATCGACTACATCCGTTGCTGGTACAGCGGTAAAATGGGCAGGTGCAGAATAATCTGTAACGGTTGTAGCATAGGCATCCATTTGCCCCAATGGAGTAGCCATTATATAAGAAATCGTCAATAAACAGCTTACCAATATGCAAGCTGTACGATGAAAAAAATGTTTCAAAATTTGCCTCCAAAATAAAAAAGTCATACTTATTAATATTCTAGTATAGTTGGTAGAAATAGTCAATTCAAATGTTGACGGTGGTTGAGGGGACAAGTATAATAGGCATAGTAATTTTCATTGCATGAATAAGCAGAAAATTGGAAATGGAAATCTGTAAGTGGTAAATTGCAAGAGACGAAGTTAGAAATGAAAGTTAGAAATGGAAATTTGTAAATGGCAAATTTGTAAGTAGCAAAATTATATAGTAGGAAGAGGAAGTAAGATGCGATTAAGAAATGTAAAAGGTTCAAGAGATGTAATCGGAGCCAGCGAGTATGTGGTGAAAAATGAGACAGAGCAGAAGGGAAAATGGGCAGAGATATTCGGAAATGATAATCCGCTTCATATAGAAATAGGAATGGGAAAGGGACAGTTTATTACAACACTTGCCCAACAGAATCCGGATATTAATTATGTCGGAATTGAGAAATATTCCAGCGTTTTAATTCGGGCAATTGCAAAGCAGGAGGAGCTGCAGCTTCCAAATCTGTTATTTATCCGAATGGAGGCGGAGTATATTGCGGATGTATTTGCACCAAATGAAGTAGCCAGAATCTATCTGAATTTTTCAGACCCTTGGCCGAAGGACAGACATGCAAAACGAAGATTGACCTCAAAGGAATTTCTGGCAAGATACAACCATATTCTGGTAGCAGACGGCGTTGTTATCTTTAAGACAGATAATCGGGATTTATTTGATTTTTCTGTGGAGCAGATACCGGAAGCCGGCTGGAAGCTGGTGAACTGCACATATGATTTGCATCATAGCGAGTATTTGGAAGGAAATATTATGACCGAGTACGAGACAAAGTTCGTTGCAGAAGGAAAGCCAATTTGCAGACTTGTAGCGAATCGGGATAATTAAAAAGTAAAACTATCATGGAAACGATAAAGCAGGAATAACTCCTTAAAAAGTGGGAATGCTATATAACAGATGCGGGAGTATTGTAAGTCTTGAATTATCAGAAAAACGCAGAATAGACTATGAGTTGTCTGATTTTAATAAAAAGCTCAAAAAAATGAAAAAAATGCTTGATTTTTGAAAATTACTGGGTTATAATCATTCTTGCGTTGTGAGTGATGCAAATAAATTAAATAAGCGCTTCTAGCTCATTTGGTAGAGCACCTGACTCTTAATCAGGGTGTGCGGGGTTCGAGCCCCCGGAGGCGCACTAAAAGGCTCAAGGCTTAGCATTTATGCAGGTTTTGGGTTTTTTGTTTTATAGAAATCTTTTTAAGAAACGATATGATTTCTTCAAATGTCAAAATAGACCTATTAATATGTCATAAGCTCCCCTATGATTCTTATTTAGAAGTTGTTATAATCAAGAAAAATAAAGGAAAAGCAATAAGTGAGAATTACAAAGTACAGGTTTGGTAATAACGAACCGGGCTATTATAAAAGTCAATTGAGAAAGGAGAATGGCTATGGGATTTTGTAAAGATTTTATGTGGGGAGCAGCCTCAGCCGCATATCAGGTAGAAGGTGCATGGCAGGAGGACGGAAAAGGTTTAAGCGTCTGGGATGTGTGTGGAAGAAATCAGAATATAATTATGTATGATGAGAACGGTGATGTTGCCTGTGACCATTACTATAGATTCAAGGAAGATGTAGCAATGATGAAGGAAATGGGGTTGAAATGTTATCGATTCTCCATTAGCTGGACACGCATAATTCCTGACGGTGTAGGAGCGGTAAATGAAAAGGGCTTACAGTTCTATTCTGATTTGGTAGACGAGCTGATTGCAAACGGAATAGAGCCGTTGGTAACTTTATTTCACTGGGATTATCCATATGCTCTTTATCAGAAGGGCGGTTGGATGAATCCGGAATCTCCGGATTGGTTTGAAGCCTATACAAAGGTTGTAGTGGATGCTTTGTCAGACCGCGTAAAATACTGGATTACCATAAATGAGCCACAGTGCTTTATCGGATGCGGATATGAATTTGGAACACATGCACCATTTTTGAAAACCAATCGCAGGGATTTGATTCAGATGACACATCATACCTTGCTGGCTCATGGCAGAGCGGTAAAATACATTCGCGAGCATGCAAAGAAAACGCCAGAGATTTCATTTGCTCCGATTGCTCCTGTGTATATTCCGAAGGATAACTCCAAGGAGGCTATAGAAGAAGCAAAGAAGAAGACCTTTTCTATGACAGAGCATGGATTTACCTTTGGTCTTACATGGTGGAGTGACCCTGTAATACTTGGAAAGTATCCGGATGAGGCATATGAAATGTTTGGGGATGATATGCCGGTTTATAATGAAGAAGAAATGAAGTTAATTAGCCAGCCATTGGATTTCTATGGCATGAATGTATATTATTCTGCGGCTGAACATACAGAGAAGGTGTATCCGGAAAATATGTGGCAGGGCAGAGGTGTGACCGCAATGGGATGGCCGCTATCACCGGAGGTGTTATATTGGTCTCCGAAGTTCATATATGAACGCTATGGTTTGCCGATTATGATTACAGAAAATGGAATGGCAGGCATGGATTGGATTCATTTGGACGGAAAGGTTCACGACAGCTATCGTATTGATTATACGCATCGGTATCTGTTAGAGTATAAGCGGGCAGCAGAAGAGGGTATTCCTTTGAAGGGATATATACACTGGTCTGTGATGGATAACTTTGAATGGACACTGGGCTATAGTAAGAGATTCGGTCTGGTTTATGTAGATTATCAGACGCAGGAAAGAATCTTAAAAGATTCTGCATACTGGTATAAAGCAGTGATGGAGAGCAATGGGGAAAACCTGTAAGGCTGACGGAACCGGCATCAAGAAATAAATTTTAAAAGAAGCTGAAAAAGAATAAAAAAATACGTGCATTTTATAAATGCTTGTGGTATAATAACAAAAGTTGCTGATGGGTCAGCAACTTTTGTTATCGGAATGTGGCTCAGCTTGGTAGAGCGCTTCGTTCGGGACGAAGAGGTCGCGTGTTCGAATCACGTCATTCCGATGTAAAGAAAAGAGCGGAATCCTTAGAGTTTTCAAAGGGTTTCGCTCTTTTAGATTATAAAACTAAAAAACTAGATTTTATTTACATTCCGCCGCCAAAGTAGCTTAACAGATTGAAGCCGGTTGGTAATGGAATAGTAAACATGTATATGGTTGCGATTAAGAATGCAACAAGTGCTACAATCATGATAATCATACGATTTGGAATCTGCTTGAATATTCCTACAATACCTAACATAAACAGTACAAGTGAATAAATAACTGCAACTAATCCGTATGCATCTCCATTGGAATTATCGGCTTTACCCTGCTCTAATAATTCTGTAGATTCATCTAACAGGGCATAGGCATCTTCAAAGTAGCTTTCCACAAATCCTTCCTTATCAAATGGGGAAGCATAGTCTGTCTGCTCGTCAGCCCATAAAATAGCATCGTATAACTCATCCGAACAATTATCGGAGATTAATTGGTCTAACTTCCATTCTGCCTTGTCCATGGCATCCTGGTCCCCTTTATCTTCTGCAAAGCTATAATCAATACGAGTGCTGCTAATCTCATTCCACAGCATCATATCCTGCATCAGATTCTGGGAAGCCTCATTGAACATGGAATTTCCTTCTGCTGCCAGATTGTTGCTGGTAGTGTAATTGGTTGCCTGATTTCCGCCATGCAAAGAGCCAATCCATGATGCCCATGCAGATGTAAGGGCGGTAATACCAAGGAAAATGGCTACGATAATTTCAATAATTTCATCCTTTGTTTTTTTCTTCTTTGGCTTTTTTTCTTGAATTTCTGTGTTACTTTGTTCCTTCATTTGCTCTTCCATAATGTTTCTCCTCTTTATTACTATATTTAAACCTTTGCTATTGTACGGGATGTTTGTAGGAGATACAATGTTTTGACATCAAATGGATAGTTTTTGGCATCAAATGGAAGGAATTTGGCACAAATAAAGGGAAGGTGAATATTGCAAATTATAAATACATATAGTATTATGTTTATACAGAGTATCTAAGAAAACTGAAAGGAGGAATAACGAGAGGGAACTGAAGACGTGTCACAATTTACAAGGGGGTATACATATGAGAAAAAAACTCGGGAAAATGGTAGCGGTAACGATAGCAGGGATAATGGGCTGTGTTCTGATAATGTCACCGGCTAATTCAACGAATGCAGTGTATGCAGAAGACTCAGAGGACTCAGAATCGCAAGAGGAGGAAATGTGCGATGATTTTGAGGGGGAAGTGTACGATATAGGTACACCTGACGAGTGGGAGAATGCTATGGAAAGCGACTCCGGTGATAATAATGCAAATAATGGAATTGCATTATATACAGTTTATGATTTGCCCGGAACATGGATTCAGGAAGCAGATGGTCGTTGGTGGTACCGGCATGAAAATGGTTCCTATACGATAAATGATTGGGAGAGAATAAATAACAGATGGTATTATTTTGATAATCAGGGCTATATGTTCGTAGGCTGGTTAAATCTAAATGCGACGTGGTACTATCTGGACGAATCCGGAGCAATGCAGACCGGGTGGATTTGGTCAAATGGGAAATACTACTACTGCAATGAAAACGGAGCGATGCAGACAGGATGGGTATTGGATAACGGAAAATGGTACTATTGTAGTGAAAGTAATAATGGTTGTGATGGCTCATGGGTTGATAATACGGGTACCCAGATGATACAAGAAGCATTAAAATATGTAGGAAATCCGTATGTATATGGTGGAAATAGCTTAACTTCCGGTACAGATTGTTCCGGATATGTGAAGTTGATTTCTGCAAAATTTGGAATGACGCTTCCTAGAACGGCAGCAACACAATATTCGGCAGCTAAGAAAACTACATATGCAGATTTACAGCCGGGAGACTTGGTGTTTTACAAAAAGGACGGTGAAATATCGCATGTAGCATATTATGTAGGAAAGATTACTTATAATGGAAGAAGTTATCCTATGGCAATTGTAAATGCAGCAACTGAAGAGAAGGGGATATGTGTTGGAGAGTTAGGAACTCCACATGGATATGGAACCTATTGGAGATAGCAGAAAGGGGAGGTTAATATGATGATTAAAAAAATAAGAATAGGAGCAGCAATTATGGCGGCTTGCATGATGCTGCTTGGAACCGGTTTACCGATGAACAATGTTTATGCAGATACAACAGAAAATGCTGATGTTACACAGATAGATGATGAATATAACGAAGAGTATATGGCATTTGTTGAGGAATGGCATAAGTCATTTTTCTTTTATAATTATTATGAGGATAAAAAAGTGACGGTTACACGGGGAGAAGATATTAAAGATTACCCATATATTCTGATGTCTGACTCAATTTATCCTAACGCAAAATATATGGTAGAGGATTCTACCGGCAGAATTCTTCGGGGTATAATTTGTAAGGTGGATGGAAATTATATGTGTTCCGATGATGACGGCATAATTGTTACCCGGCGTTGGATGAAGACAGAAGTAGATTGGATGTATTTTGATGAAAATGGATATGCATTAACCAGCCAATGGATATATTTGGGACATAAGTGGTATTATCTGGATGATATGGGAATTATGCAGACCGGCTGGACAAAGGTTGGAAACACATGGTACTATATGAACGAATCCGGAGCAATGCAGACCGGCTGGATATGGTATAATTGGGATTGGTATTATCTGGATGAATCCGGAGCAATGCAGACCGGCTGGATATTGGATAGAGGCACATGGTATTACCTAAATGAATCCGGAACAATGGCACAGTATTGGACGAAAGTTGGAAATACCTGGTACTATATGAACCAGTCCGGAGCAATGCAGACCGGTTGGGTAAAGATTGGATATTACTGGTATTATCTCAAGGATTCCGGAGCAATGGCTGAAAATGAAACCCTGAGAATACAGGGAGTCCGTTACAGCTTTGATGCATCAGGACGTTGGATAAATTAGTTCTTAAATAATCAGAAGAGCGAATCATGGTTCGGCTGTAGAAGGATGTAGAAATTGCATTCTTCTACAGCCGTTTTGGATTATTATATAAGATGTCTACAGAAAATAAAGAGAAATGTTTAGAAGAAAAAGAGAACATAAACATTGTGAATTATAAAAATATATAGTATTATGTTTATACAGAGTACATAAGGAAATGGGAGAAGAAGCAAAAAAGAAACATGAAACGATGAAGTGGGCTGGGAACAGCAGAAAGGGGAGGTTATTATGATGATTAAAAAAGTAAGAGTAGGAGCAGCAATTATGGCGGCCTGCATGATGTTGCTTGGAACCGGTTTACCGATGAACAGCGTTTATGCAGATACAACAGAAAATGCTGATGTTACACAGATAGATGATGAATATAACGAAGAGTATATGGCATTTGTTGAGGAATGGCATGAGTCATTTTTCTTTTATAACTATTATGAGGATATAAAGGTGACTGTTACATGGGGAGAAGACATTAAAGATTACCCATATATTCTGATGTCTGACGTAATTTATCCTACCGCAAAATATATGGTAGAGGATTCTACCGGCAGAATTCTTCGTGGTATAATTTGTAAAGTGGATGGAAATTATATGTGTTCCGATGATGACGGCATAATTGTTACCCGGCGTTGGATGGAGACACAAAAAGGTTGGATGTATTTTGATGAAAATGGATATGCATTAACCAGCCAATGGATATATTTGGGACATAACTGGTATTATCTGGATGATATGGGAATTATGCAGACCGGCTGGACAAAGGTTGGAAACACCTGGTACTACATGGATGAGAAAACCGGAGCTATGAAAATTGGTTGGATACGGTATGGATGGGATTGGTATTATCTGGATGAATCCGGAGCAATGCAGACCGGCTGGGTATTGGATAGAGGTACATGGTATTACCTAAATGAATCCGGAACAATGGCACAGTATTGGACGAAAGTTGGAAATACCTGGTACTATATGAACCAGTCCGGAGCAATGCAGACCGGTTGGGTAAAGATTGGATATTACTGGTATTATCTCAAGGATTCCGGAGCAATGGCTGAAAATGAAACCCTGAGAATACAGGGAGTCCGTTACCGCTTTGATGCGTCAGGACGTTGGATAAATTAGTTCTTAAATAATCAGAAGAGCGAATCATGGTTCGGCTGTAGAAGGATGTAGGAATTGCATTCTTCTACAGCCGTTTTTTACGTTACACCATATCAAACAGGAGCGAATATAGTGTAACAAGAGCTGTGAAAAGAGAAGAAGCATGAAACAAATAGTAATTGATGTGAGTCGGCATCAAGGGGTGATTGATTGGCAGCAGGTAAAGGCAGCAGGAATCGGAGCCGTTATTATTCGTTGTGGATATGGGGATGACATTCCAGAACAGGATGATGCCATGTGGAAGGAAAATGTAACAGGAGCAAAGGAAGCCGGGCTAAAAATAGGGGCATATTTGTATTCCTATGCGGATTCAATTGCCCATGCACAGTCAGAGGCGGCACATGCTCTGCGATTGCTAGAGGGAATTACACTTGATTTTCCGATGTTTTATGATATGGAGGATGAAAAAACCACAGGAAATTGTGATGAGGTGTTGTTAGGAGATATGGCAGAGACCTTTTGTAATGCACTGCAAAATGCCGGATACCGGGTAGGAATTTACGCAAATAAATACTGGTTTACCACGAAGCTGACAGATATGCGGTTTCGGCAGTGGGAGCATTGGGTAGCACAGTATGCGGAACGCTGTACCTATGAGGGAAATTATGTGGGATGGCAGTATACTTCAAAAGGGCAGATAAACGGTATTCAAGGCAATGTGGATATGAGTGAATTTTATGTGGATTATGAAAATGACAGCGAATCCGATGCAAAGACCATTTTCTATCAGGTCAAAACCATTGAAGATGGCTGGCTGCCGGTTATAAAGAATCTGGAGGATTATGCCGGCTGGAGAACACATCCCATTGTGGGAATCGCAATTGCGGCTCCGGGCTATGCCATCCAGTACCGGGTGCATGTAACCTCCGGTCAATGGCTGCCGTATGTAACGGGCTTTAATACCAATGATTACCAAAACGGTTGGGCAGGCAATAATACTATAATTGATGCAATAGAAATTATTTGTAAGCAGGCGGTTGTCAAATATCGGGTGCAGGCAGCCGGATATGAGCAGTATTTTGACTGGCAGTATAATAACCGGACAGATGAAAAACAGGACGGTTATGCGGGGGTATTTGGAAGGGCAGTCATTAAGCTTCAGGCACATATGGAAGCATAAATGAATAATGGTGCTTATTGGATAGCTTGTAAAAAACAAAAAACGGATAAGGACAAAAATGACGATATGGGACAGACAAAGCATGGGAATTATGATATTCTAATTTTGGTTAGTTAATGCTAATTGAAAACAAAATTAATTAATGCACACAAAAGGAAAAGCAAAAATATACAGGAGGATGACAGGTAATGAAAATGGTTTCGCAGGGACGACAGCAGGGGTTGTTGTTAGCACAAAGCGATGGCTGTAGTGTATATCAGTTCCGCAACGAAACAGGGGAAGGCACTATGACGTGTTATGAGGTGTTTCCCGGAGCAATGCTGAGCTTTAATGATTTTCACATGGCATATTTTGAATCGGAATACATACCGGAAAGAAATATATTTGCGGTAGACCATTGCCGCGAGGGAAGAATGGAGTATTTAGCGGCAAAGGATGCATATGCCTATGTGGAAGCGGGTGATATGAAATTAGACCGGAGATTATCGCATACCGGAAAATTTGTATTTCCCGCAAATCATTTTCATGGCTTAACCGTTGTGTTTGATATGGATATTGCAGAAAAGGCATTGGGTGAAGAAATGAAGGATTTTCCTGTCAGTCTGGAGGTGTTGCAGAAAAAATATTGTTCAGACATTTACCCCAGACTGATACGGAAAATGGAGCAGACAGACCGCGTGTTCGGAGAACTTTATCAGGTGCCGGAGAAAATCCGCATTCCGTATTTTAAGGTTAAAATTATGGAACTTCTTTTGTATTTACAGGCATTAGAGTTACCCAAGGAGCAGGAGGAACAGCCGTATTATTATAAAACGCAGGTGGAAAAGGTAAAGGCAATGCAGGCATTTCTTGCAGAGCATATGGGAGAAAATTATACACAAGAGGAATTGGCAGAGCAGTTCGGAATCTCCCTGACCGGAATGAAGAAATGTTTTAAATCCATATATGGAGTTACCATCGGTGCGTGGCTGACCGAATACCGGATGAATCAGGCAGCAGAGCTTCTGCGGAAAAATCAAAACCAGAGTGTTGCTGAGATTGCGGGGCTGGTGGGGTATGACAGTGCCAGCAAATTTGCAATGGCATTTCGTAAGGTAATGGGAATGTCGCCATTGGAATATCGCAGAGACATTCGCTGATAAGGAAAGGAAATGAACATGGGTAAAAATAAGAAGGATAAAAAACAAAATTGGCTGGCGGCACTCTTAGGGTATGCACAGGGACACCAGAAGGAATTTACAGGCTCGGTAATATTATCGATTTTCAGTGTTACGGCGGGATTGGTTCCGTTTTTTTGTATGTATCGGATTATATGCGGATTTGTAGCGGAAACGGTCACATCAAAGGACATTTTAATGTGGTGTGGGATTGCGTTGCTTTCATATGTTATAAAAATTGCCTGTTTTGCATTCTCTACAGGGATGGCTCATCAAATGGCATATTATGTGCTGGAAGGTCTGCGGCTGCGGCTGGCAGATAGATTCCTTCATGCACCGCTTGGAGAAACGCAGTCACATACAATCGGTGAAATTAAGAACATTATGGTTGATAAGATTGAAAATATTGAACCGCCGCTGGCACATATGGTGCCGGAGGGAGCGGGACATATCATTCTTCCGATTATCAGTATTGCAGCACTTGCGGTAATTGACTGGAGAATTGCATTGGCATCCATGGTAACGTTTCCGGCTGCCATGGTCTGTATGGGATTGACATTTAAAATAAGCGGTAAGAATTATGATGCCTACAATCAGGCGAATGCATATATGAACAGTATGATTGTGGAGTACATAGAAGGAATTGAGGTTATTAAGGCATTTGGGCGAACCGGTATTTCCTATGATAAATATGCAAAGTCCATTACGGATTACAGAACCTTTATTTTGAAATGGTTATCCTCGACTTGGGTAACGATGAAGCTGGCGTTTGCATTATTTCCATCTACGTTGATAGGTACATTGCCTGTGAGTCTTGCCCTTGCGTCAAAGGGTGTGATTACGGCTCCGGAGGCAGCTCTTGCGGTTATGTTGTCTATTTCCATGGTTGGTTCCCTTGCAAGATTAGAGGTATTTGCAAATGAAACAAAGCAGGTGCAAATGACGGTGGAGGAGTTGCAGGCATTCTTAAATATGAAGGAATTGTCCGAGCCGGTTGTTACAAAGCCGGTGGAAAATGCAAGAGTAGAGTTAAAGAATGTGCGTTTTGCATATGATGAAAAGGCGGAAAAGGAAGTGCTTCATGGTGTCAATCTGGTACTGCCGGAAAATAGCTTTACAGCCTTGGTTGGACCGTCCGGTGGAGGAAAATCTACTGTGGCAAAGCTGATTGTTCGGTTCTGGGATGTGACAGAAGGTGAGATTACGATTGGCGGAGTTAATATAAAGGACATGACCTTGGAACAATTGGAGCAAAATGTCAGCTTTGTGGCACAGGACAATTTTTTGTTCCGATGTTCGGTTCTGGAAAATATACGGCTGGGAAATCCGAAGGCAACCGATGAAGAGGTAAAGGCGGCAGCGAGGGCGGCACAATGTGAGGAGTTTATTACCAAGCTGCCACAGGGCTATGATACCCCTGCGGGAGAAGCGGGAAAGCGGCTCTCCGGCGGTGAAAAACAACGAATATCCATAGCACGTATGATATTAAAAAATGCACCGATTGTTATATTGGATGAGGCAACTGCATTTACAGACCCTGAAAATGAAGACCGGATTCAACAGAGTATCATGGCGTTGACGAAGGGAAAGACATTATTGGTAATTGCACATCGATTATCTACGATTCGTCAGGCAGATAATATTGTAGTGCTGAAGCAGGGAGAAGTTGTGGCACAGGGAACACAGGAGGTTCTGTTAAATACCTGTCCGTTGTATAAGGATATGTGGGAGGCACACATAGGAGCAAAGGAATGGGCGGTATCTGCGACAGGAAAGGAGCGTGAAGACAATGTTTAAGACCATAAAACGAATCATTGACTGGTGTGGAGAGTTCAAGGGTAAGCTGTATCTGGGATTTGTATGTTCCTTTTTTTCACATTTGTTTGCGGCAATGCCGGTTATGGTTGCGGCATATACAGTTGGAATGTTGATTGATTCTGCAAGAGGGCGAGGCTCCTTTGATACCAACTGGATTTGGAAAAGCCTTGTTTTACTGCTGGTGCTGGTGGGACTTCGGTTTTTGTTTGACTACCTGCGGGCAAGATGTCAGGAAACTATCAGCTATAAGTTAATAGCCAGAGACCGTCTGGCTATTGGTGACGCATTGAAACGGGTATCATTAGGATATTTTCAACAAATGAGTACCGGAAATATTTTAAGCTCTATTACAACGGGCTTAGGTACAATGGAAAATATGGGAATACGGATGATTGATAATTTTGTTGGTGGATATTTGAACTTTCTGGTTATTTTTATCTGCTTACTGTGTTTTAGTCCGTTGACTTCCTTAATTGCATTAGGGGCAGCAGGCGTTTCCTTCCTGTTTTTGCTTCTGGTATCTAAGTACAGTACACAGAATGCTCCGGTAGAAGCACAGGCAAACCGGGATATGACAGGTGCCATTTTGGAATATGCAAGAGGGCTTTCCGTTGTAAAATCATTTGGACAGGCGGGAGCATCAATGGAGTCTTTGTCAAAAGCGGTAGGTGATAGCCGTAACATACATTTAAAGATAGAATGGGGTTATATACCGTCTAATTGTCTTCATTTGCTGGCATTAAAATGCGGTTCCGTAGGACTGGCTCTGGCTGCCTGCTTTATGGGCTTGTCGGGACAAATGGATTTCTCAATGATGTTAATATTTGTGTTCTTCTCTTTTGGAATCTTTGCAAGTCTGGAGCCAATCAGTGACAGTGCTCACGTACTTGGTGTAATAGATGATGCCATGAATCAATTAGATGCATTAAAGGAGCGGAACTATATTGACAGTGAAGGCAAGGATATTAAGCTGCAGCAGTTTAATATTGAATTTGAAAATGTGGATTTCGGATATGACACCCGACAGATTTTAAAGGATGTAAGCTTTCAAATTCCGGAGCGAACTTCGACTGCGATTGTGGGTCCGTCGGGTTCGGGTAAGACAACGATTTGCAGCCTGTTAGCAAGATTCTATGATGTAAATGCAGGAAGTATCCGGATTGGCGGGCATGATGTGCGGGAGTTGACCTGTGACAGCCTGTTATCAAATATTTCTATGGTATTTCAGAATGTATATTTATTCCATGATACCATACGGGCAAATATTTGTTTCGGTAAACCGGAGGCTTCCGAGGAAGAAATGATTGCAGTTGCAAAAAAGGCACGCTGTCATGATTTTATTATGGCATTGCCAAACGGATATGATACGGTAATCGGCGAAGGCGGAGGTACACTTTCCGGTGGTGAAAAGCAAAGAATTTCCATAGCAAGAGCCATGTTAAAGGATGCACCGATTGTTATTCTGGATGAGGCAACCGCCAGCATTGACCCGGAAAATGAACATTTAATCCAGAGTGCCATTTCAGAGCTGACAAGAGGAAAAACCATTATTACAATCGCACATCGACTGGCAACCATAGAGCAGGCAAATCAGATTCTGGTAGTGGATGACGGAAGAATTGTACAGCAGGGTACGCATCAGGAATTAATACAGCAGGAAGGACGGTATAAGCATTTCATAGAAATCCGTCAAAAAGCGGAGGGCTGGAAGATAGCATAACAGGTATTGATAACGCATCCGTTAAAAGGTACGCTTTTCCTTGGAAAGCCCGCCTGCCATGTGGGATTGCTCTGTATTCAGGAATCTGGCACGTTGAATGGAGTCTTCTCCGTAGCGGGTTCGTATGCTGTCAATCGCCGCATTAAGCTTAGACAATTTTTCATTTTTTTCTGTATCAAACAGGTCATATTGCCGGTTGTCAGAATCGGTGATATGACCTGTTGAAACACCTATCTGGCGTATGGGTTCGTGGTTCCATAGCTGGTCAAAGAGCTGACAGGCGGAGGTATAGATTACCTCCGTAACATTGGTTGCACCGGTAAGCTGCATCTGATGGGATTGGCGATGAAAATTAAAATCCACAATGGATACAGATACCATACTGATAAATGCCCCATCCATCCGGATTCTGGCACCAATGGTTTCACAGAGCGAGAGCAGAAATATCTTAGCCGTTTCGGCATCGGTTACATCATAGGAAATGGTAATGGAATTACCATAGCTTTTATTTGCCCGCTTATAGTCTTTTACAAGCTCCACATCTCGTCCATTTGCATAATTCCATATGATTTCACCTTGTTTTTTAAAATGATTCTGTAAAAGCGTTACATCACAGGCAGCCAGTTCACCAATGGTATGAATCCCGATGGTATGAAGCCGTTGACTGGTTGAGCGTCCGACAAAGAATAAATCATCAACGGGTAAAGGCCACATTTTAGTCGGAATTTCCTCAGGAAATAAGGTATGCACCCGGTTCGGTTTTTCAAAATCGGAAGCCATTTTTGCTAACAGACGATTAGAGGAAACCCCGATGTTAACGGTAAAGCCAAGCTCCTCCGCAATCTTATTTTTTAATTTCTCAGCAAATTCCACAGGAGAACCATAAATGCGGGAGGTTCCAGTCATATCGCAAAATGCTTCATCAATGCTGTATTGCTCCACTACCGGAGCATAGGCACGTAACAGCTCTATGAACTTATGGGAATTGGAGACATACAGAGCATAATTAGGAGGTATTACCATTAGCTCCGGACATTTTCTGCGGGCATTTACAAGGGGTTCTCCGGTATGAATATGAAAGGCTTTTGCAGAAGGAGATTTTGCCAGAACGATACCGTGACGATTTTCCTCGCTGCCGCCGATTACGGAAGGAATGAGCCGAATATCCTTGGCAGAAGAATCCTCCGAAAGCCGATGGGCAGCCTCCCAGGATAAAAAAGCACTATTTACATCAATGTGATAAATAACCGGTGTTGGCATAGCGTGTCCTTTCAAATGCAGTCAGATACAGTTCAATTAGGTGCAAGTTAATTAGATGCGGGCAGCAGGTGTCTGGATACCATAATATTAACAGAACGTACGTTCTAAGTAAAGGGGAATCTTAATAAACTATGAAAAAATAAAGGGAAGGATTGATTTTTATTTTTATCACATATAACATAAAAGAGAGGTGATTAGAATATGAATCAAACAGAAATGGTAGAAAATGATGTAGCACAATTGGCGAATGAGATTGTATTTCAGACGTATCGGTGGAATCGGGTGGATGTTCATAAGCTGTTTCAGAATATGTCTACCTTAGATTATGCTGCAATGTGGATTTTGTCCCGCCACACAGAAGGTGCCGAGGAGAATAAGAAAATATATTTAAAGGAAATATCAGAGAAGCTGATGCTTCCGATGCCGAAGGTATCTCGTCTGGTACAGGCACTTCAGGACAAGGGGCTGGTGTATTGGAGACATGATGGAAAGGGCGAGGAAGGTACATACATTCAGGTGACGGAGAATGGAATCAAGCAGGCAATCCGCCAGCAGGAGACACTTAGGGAATTTTATAATCAGGTTATTCCGAGGTTTGGCAAGGAACGCTTTGCTCATTTGTTAGAGGAAATGAATGAGTTAGAAGAAATCATGAAAGAAGAAATGGATAAAAATAAAGGGACTGCAGATTCTGAAAAATAGGAGCCATTGAGGGGGAGAACATGGAAAATTCATATCGTTTTTTTGAGAATCGGGCATGCAAATATTATCCATGTCATGAGAACATAAAAGAACTTAATTGTTTGTTTTGCTATTGTCCTTTGTATCACAAAGAAGCATGTCCGGGTAATTACAGTTATACAGAGATAAATGGAACACCGGTAAAGGAATGTACGGAATGTACATTTCCGCATCAGCCGGAAAATTATGAGCTGATTATAAAGCTGTTAGAGCAATAGGGTGATTTTTCTTAAGGTCAAAATTTCCACTTATAATTGAGGTAAATGATAAAGAAGTATTACGGGCAGATAGCTAAAGGTAACGTTCACAGAATTTTCACAAAAAATTAGCACTCAACCCTTGACATTGCTAATAATAGGTGTTATATTACACATAGAACAAAGGAAAGGGATAAAGAAAAGAAGAAAGACAGTATCCCATATTCCAATGCGAAAGTTGAAACTCAACACCTCAGATTTCTCTGATCGTGCTAATAAGTTATATGGTTTGTGAATCAGACAGGTTCACAGTTGAAAGGAGTAATGACTTATGTTACCTAGTATTTTTGGAGAAAACTTATTTGATGACTGGATGGATTTTCCGTTTGACAAGGAATTTGAAAAGCAATTCTTCCCAACAAAGAATCCACTCTATGGCAAGCATGCAAAGAACATGATGAAGACAGATGTTAAGGAACTGGAAGACCATTATGAGGTTGACATTGACCTTCCTGGATTTAAGAAGGATGAGGTTACTGCACAATTAAAGGATGGTTACTTAATCATTTCCGCAGCAAAGGGTCTAGATAAGGATGAAAAGGATAAGAAAACCGGTAAGTATATCCGTCAGGAACGGTATGCCGGCAGTATGAGCCGTAGCTTCTATATCGGCGAGGATATTACACAGGATGAGATTAAGGCTAAGTATGAAAATGGTATCCTGCAGTTGAGCATTCCTAAGAAGGAAGAGAAGCCGGCGGTAGAGCAGAAGAGTTATATTGCAATTGAATAATTGCAGGAAATGGATAACACATATATAGAAGGGAAGTAATAATTATGTCAGATAAGAATCCAAAACATCCATTGAAGAAAAAGAAAGTACAGCAGAAGATGTGTGTTGCAAATCATTCAGAGGAAGAGATGCAGCCGAAGTCTAAAAAGCATGTATATAACTAAAGTAGTAAAAACTCCTCTACAAAATGCTCAGGTCGTGAGACCTGGGCATTTTTTCGTATCATAAATGGTTTGCCCTCATTTTATTTTCTGAAAAAGTCTTGAATTTTATAAGAAAAACGGACATACTATCTGTAACAATAGCAAGCAACAGAAGACAAGGAGAATGTAATATGAAAAATCCAGCAGCATTATTTAAAATAAAGGGATTATGGGAACGCTTTGTAGAAAATCATCCGAAGTTTCCGATGTTCTTAAACGCATTAAAGACTTCCGGTATTTCGGAGGGCAGTGTTTTGGAGATACAGGTAACACAACCGGACGGAACACATATGAAGACGAATATCAAGGTGTCGCAATCCGATATGGAGTTATTTGAACAGCTAAAAGAATTAATGTAAAAAACTAAAAAAGAGCATTAAAAAACCCTCGTTGACGAATGGCAAAGTTACGAGGGTTTTTATGAGGGGGGAGGTGTGAAAAATACTTTCAACAATTATTAGTATAGGGATGAAATGTGATAAAACTGTGTTTAGTATCTTAAGGAAAACTTTCTAAATGCTTAAGAAAGCCTAATTATCCCATTGTTGAAGCGTGCTGACCAGTAACGGAACTATCTGCTTCTTTCTGGAAACCACACCCGGAAGATAACAGCGATTGCCTTCCGGCTCTAACTGGAAAGCCTCCCGAATTAAGGCATCCGCAGCTTCACCATAGAAAAGCATGGTGGAGGACTCTTCTAAAATATTTGTCATGACAAAGAAAATCATATCGCAATGAGTCTTTGTATAAGAATCCTTTAAATATTGATGAATTTCATCCTGAAGCTTTGTCAGCTCCTGCTGATTCATGGAGCTAATCTGTCCGACACCAAAGGTGGTGTCTCCTACATGAAAGGTCTTAAAATCCTGATAAAAGATTTCTTCCGGTAATTTTCCAACCAAATCACTTCCGGCAGCAAACATTTCCATGGCGTAGGATTCAATATCAATCTCTGCAAGCTGCGACAACTGGCGGGCAGCAGATTCATCCATCGGTGTGCAGGTCGGAGAACGGAACATTAAGGTATCCGACAAAATGGCAGAGCATAGCAAGCCTGCAATTTCGCGAGGAGGTGTTACGCCTTGCTCCATATACATTTGATAAATAATAGTTGCGGTACAGCCAACCGGTTGATTTCGGAAATATACCGGGTTAATCGTTTCCAGCGAGCCGATGCGGTGATGGTCTATAATTTCCAGAATGTCTGCATTCTCAATACCGTTCACAGCCTGTGATTTTTCGTTATGGTCTACAAGAATTACCTGCTTCCGCCGCATAGCCAGCAGGTTTCGTCTGGATACCATGCCGTAATAATTGCCGACATCATCGGTAATCGGGAAATCGCGGTGCCGAAGCTTTGACATGACATCCTTGACGCTGTCTAAGGTATCGTCTAATTGGAATGTAACCAGATTGGAATGCCGCATAAAGTATTTAATCGGAATACATTGGTTAATCATACGGGCGGTGGAATAAGTATCTAAGTAGGTAGTGATAATATTACACTGATGCTCCTTTGCTAAGCTGATAACATCCGGAGATATTTTGGCATTCAGGCAGACAATCAGACAGGAAGCACCATGCTCAATAGCCTCTTTCTGCGTTTCTTCGCGGTCTGCAACCAATACAATATCATCCTCCTCGATGCAGGCTTCTATAATATCAAGATTAGCCGCACCAATGAGAATCTTTCCGTTTACGATTCTTGCATGAGGATTTCCGTAGACAAGAGTTCCCTGTAAAACCTCCAGTAAATTACTGATGGGGGTACGGGCAAGTCCGAGGATGTGGTTGTCAAATACTTCCATATAAGAGCGGGCAATATCATTAATGGTAATAAGTCCCTCTAATTTATTTTCTCCCTGAATGATAGGGAGGGTAACAACATCCTGTTCCCGCATTAATTGCCATGCAGCTTTAATGGAGATAGTGTCAGAAACGCCTGTGGTTTCCCGGAAATCAATATCACGCATCTGGACATTTACATCTTCCAAATAAACCGGCTGGGGAATATCAAAATAATTTAAGACAAATTCGGTTTCGCTGTTAAGATTACCCGCACGATTTGCAATATAGCGTCCGGGATGTTCTGTATTTTTTAAATAAGCGTAAGCAATGGCAGAACAGATAGAATCCGTATCGGGATTTCGGTGTCCCACAATATGAATTGGTCGTTGCTCCATAATACACCTCATTTCTTTGAATTATAGTGTGTTCAATGATATTTTGATTATACCATGAAAAAAACCTTGCATCAAAGGTCTTCCTGTGATATTTTTTAGCTGAGTGGTATTCGAAAGAAATCACATCGGGATAATGTGTCATCACAGACGAACAACATCGCGGTTCTGCCCTTACGGCAGGAGCGGACAACGAAAGAGAAGAGGTGGTGGCATGGATATAGGAATCATCGGTGCCGGAAAGGTTGGCTGTTCCATGGGAAAATATGCGGTACAGCACCGGATTTCGGTATCAGGATACTATAGCAAAACAAAGCAGAGTGCAATGGAGGCAGCAGAGCTTACCCGCACAGAATGCTTTGAAGATTTAACAGATATTATATTGGCAAGCGATACCCTTTGGATTGCTACACCCGATGACAGTATTCGGGAAGTATGGGATTGCATTGCAAAGTACGACATTCAAGATTATATAATTTGTCATTTTAGTGGCTCATTATCATCCGATGTATTTTCCGGGATTGAAAAGAAAAAGGCACATCCTTGTTCGATTCATCCAATATACGCATTCAGCGATAAGAATACTTCCTATCAAAAATTAAATGAGGCTTATTTTACCATTGAAGGAGACGATTATGCGGTAGAGCATATGACCGCACTGCTTCAAAAAATGGGAAATCATGTGACACGAATTAAGCCACAGCGAAAAGCACTGTATCATAGTGCGGCATCCTTAGTCAGCAATCATGTGCTGGGTGTCATTCATGCAGGTATCCAGACAATGGAGGACTGCGGCTTCACCAGAGAAGAAGCCTATCAGGCATTAACACCGTTGATTTTGAATAACGTTCAGAATGCTTGTGAGAAGGGTTGCAGAGAAGCCTTGACCGGACCGATTGAGCGAAATGATGTAGAAACAGTGGATAGGCATCTGGCAGCATTGACGGGAACGGCAAAGGATATTTATGAAAGCATAGGAAGCGAATTGGTAATCATGGCAAAGGAAAAGCATCCGGAGCGTGATTACAGCAGTATGGAGCTGCGGTTTCGATAATCGGACAAAATTGAAATATTAGTAAAAAGAAAGGAATTAGAGTAACAGAACGTTCACTTGAAATATAGGTGATAATATGAAAAACACAGTTGTAACATTTCAAAAAGCGAAGCAGGAGGGCAAAAAGATTTCTATGCTGACAGCATATGATTACTCTACTGCGAAGCTGGAAGATGAAGCAGGAATCAATGGCATACTGGTAGGGGATTCCTTAGGAAATGTCATTTTAGGCTATGAGGACACAATCGCAGTTACAATGGAGGATATGATTCATCATGGAGCTGCGGTAGCCAGAGGGGCTAAAAACGCTTTGGTGGTAGTGGATATGCCGTTTATGTCTTATCAGGTGTCCGTAGAAGAGGCACTTCGAAACGCAGGACGGTTAATGAAGGAAGGTCATGCCGGAGCAGTGAAGCTCGAAGGCGGTGAGGAGGTATGTCCGCAGATTCGGGCAATGGTAAATGCGGGTATTCCGGTTATGGCACATCTCGGTCTGACCCCACAATCCATACACGCATTTGGCGGTTTCAAGGTGCAGGGCAAGACGGAGGCAGCAGCAAAGAAGCTCTTAGCAGATGCACACAAGGTACAGGAGGCAGGTGCATTTGCCGTTACCTTAGAAGCAGTACCGAGTAAGCTGGCAACCATGATTTCAGAGCAATTGGAGATTCCGACCATAGGAATCGGTGCAGGAAATGGTTGTGACGGACAGATTCTGGTATATCAGGATATGCTGGGAATGTTCTCGGATTTCACGCCGAAGTTCGTAAAGCGGTATGCAAATGTAGGCGAGGTAATGAAGGAAGCCTTTCGTGGATATATAAGCGAAGTAGAGTCCGGAGCATTTCCTGCAAAAGAAAATGAATACAATGTCGATGACAGCGTAATAGAGAAGCTGTATTAATTAAATGCAGTACGGCAAATAAAACGGACTTGAAAAGCAAGAATCAATGTCCAAGAAGAAAAGAGGATAAAATCATGAAGATAGTTCAGACAGTTGAAGAAGTAAGAACACAAGTAAAGGAATGGCGGGCAGCAGGGCTTACAGTCGGGCTGGTGCCGACAATGGGATATTTGCATGAAGGTCATAAGAGTCTGATTGACCGGGCGGTTAAGGAAAATGATAAGGTTGTTGTAAGTGTATTTGTAAATCCGATGCAGTTTGGACCAACCGAAGACCTTGCCAGCTATCCGAGAGATTTGGACCGGGATGCTGCTTTGTGTGAGGCAGCAGGAGCCGCTTTGATTTTCCATCCGGAGCCGGAGAATATGTATGCACCGGATTTCTCAAGCTTTATCGATATGAATACACTGACAAAAGGCTTGTGTGGAAAGACCCGTCCGATACATTTCCGCGGAGTATGTACGGTAGTCGGCAAATTATTTAACATTGTCCAGCCGGACAAGGCATATTTCGGACAGAAGGATGCCCAGCAGCTTGCAGTAATTCGTCATATGGTAAATGATTTGAACTTCAATCTGGAGGTAGTCGGTTGTCCGATTATCCGCGAAGCAGACGGACTTGCAAAAAGCTCCAGAAACACATACTTAAGTGCAGAAGAACGGCAGGCAGCCTTGATTCTGTCAAAGAGTCTGGAGGAGGGTCGCAAGCTGATTGAAGCAGGTGAGAGAAATGCAGAGGTTATTAAGAAAGCAATTACCGAAAAGCTTGAATCAGAGCCACTGGCAAGAATTGATTATGTAGAGCTGGTTGATTGGAATACCTTGGAGCCGGTAACGAAGATAGAAGGACCGGTGTTAAACGCAATTGCAGTATACATTGGAAAGACAAGATTAATTGATAATCATATTTACGAAAGGATATAAGACCAATGACAATCACAATGTTAAAAGCAAAAATACATCGGGCGGTAGTCGTACAGGCAGCCTTGAATTATGTAGGGAGCATCACCATTGATTCTGCTTTGATGGAGGCAGCCGGCATTCTGGAATATGAGAAGGTTCAGATTGCAGATGTAGAGAGCGGCACTCGGTTTGAAACATATGTAATCGCGGGTGAAGCAGGCTCCGGCATGATTTGCTTAAATGGTGCTGCTGCCAGACAGGTGCAGGTTGGCGACCATATCATCATTATGGCATATGCAGACATGACACCGGAGGAAGCAAAGCAGGCAAAGCCGCAGGTAGTATTTGTGGATGAAGAAAACCGGATTAAGCGGATTGCACATTACGAAAAGCATGGAGAATTAAGCTGAGAATGGCATGTTTTTTAATCTCAGGATTGATTTCATATAGAACCTTATTAAAATGCAATATTGCGTAATTGCATTTTTGAGTGAGGAAAGTTATAATGTGTCCTATAGTTTCAGAGAGTAATTAAAGGATGAAACAGAGATATAGGGTGGTTAATGTCGTAAAAATAAATGACTGAATACGGTAACGAAGATAAGGAAAGGGATTAACGTAATGAAAAATGAAGTCGAAAAAGCTTTGTTTGCAAGTCAGCTTAAAGATTTTGCAACTACGTTAGGAAGTTTTATTGCAAAAGATGATGAATGGACGATACGGGGGTTTATTGATATTTTTAAAAATATCTACACAATTTCATCTGATACAAAGATTGTATCAAAAGTACTTGAACTTCATTTGTTTCCGCATTTTCTTGCCTTTGCGGAAAGTATTGGATATGACATTGAACTTGCAACTTATCAGAATTGGTATCCGGATTTAACTTTTATATCAAGAATGAATCCAAATATAAAATTTGCGGTTGATTTAAAAACCACATATAGAGATGAGATATATCCGGAGTTTTGTAATGGTTTTACATTAGGGTCTCATGGACAATATTTCATTGAACGAACAAGCTCAAAAAATATTCAATATCCGTATGATGAATATAGTGGACATTTTTGTTTAGGAATTATTTATTCAAGAGCGGTACTCAACAAAAGTGAGGAGATGCACATTTATTCGCTTAGTCAACTTGAAAGTATTCCAGTGGTTATTAAGGATTTTTTGTTTTTTGCGGAGGAGAAATGGAAAATTGCAAGTGACAAAGGTGGAAGTGGTAATACTGCTAATATAGGAAGTATTCAAAAAATTGATGATATACTAAATGGTAATGGTGTATTTGCGAAAGCGGGGGAAGAATTGTTTGATGATTATTGGGCTAATTTTGGAAAAATAGAAATTTTTGCCAATGGAAAACGAAAAAAATTGTCATCATTTGAGGAATATTTGCGGTATCGTGGATTGCCTATGGAGTTAAATAATCCAAAAGCAGCGAAGAGGAAAATAAAATGAAGGATAAAGTATTTGTACCTCCAATTAAAATACAGGGAATTAAAACAAAATTGGTTCCATTGATTAAACAAAGTGTAGCAATGGATGAAAATTCTGTTTGGATAGAGCCGTTTATGGGCTCCGGAGTCGTTGGTTTTAATATGGAACCGAAACAAGCAATATTTGCTGACACTAACCCACATATTATTGAATTCTATAATCAAATAAAAGCTGGTATAATAACACCGCATGTTGTACGCGTGTTTCTGGAACATGAAGGTAAATTATTAGAACAAGGTGGTGGTGAATACTATTATACTGTTCGAGAGCGTTTTAACAGGGAACATAATCCATTGGACTTCTTATTTTTAAATCGAGCATGTTTTAATGGAATGATTAGATTTAATAAGGATTATAATTTTAATGTTCCTTATGGGCATAAACCACAGAGATTTTCCAAAGCATACATTACTAAGATAGTGAATCAGGTCGCTCATGTTGCAAATTTGCTTCAACAGCATTCGTGGGTGTTTTTGTGTCAATCCTTTGAGGATACAATTTCTATAGCAAGGGAAGGCGATTTCATTTATTGTGACCCTCCATATATTGGACGACATGTTGATTATTATGACAGTTGGGATGAACAATTGGAATGGGTTTTGCACGAGACATTAATAGACACAAAAGCTAAGTTTATGTTGTCAACATGGGATCATAACGATTATAGGCAGAATGAATATATTTTGTCCGTGTGGTATGGTTGCAAAAAAATCACGCAAGAGCATTACTATCATGTGGGAGCAAAAGAAGCAAATAGGAAACCGGTTGTTGAAGCATTGCTTACCAATTATGCAGTTACAGAGATACAGAATGAACTCCTTTCACAAAATGAACAGATGACAGTATTTGATATAATGTCAGTATCTTCATAATAGGGAAAGACATTAAATAATACAAAACAAAGGGCTGCCTACTGAATGATTTAAAATCTTCAGATGATAGCCCTTTGTCTTAATGAGGGGGGAGAGAGGATTCAAATATATGAAAACTCTTTACAAGTATTAAGATACTGAAAAAGTGTGTTCATTTTGTGACGATAAAATAAAAAAAGTAAAAAGTTAAACTTTATCGGGAGTTTAGAAATTATTTGCAGGCATCATTAATTAAATTAATGATAATATCAATGGAATTGGACATTTGGCTTGCTTCCATTGCCTGCTTGTATTCTGCCCGATGCTCGTATACCTCGGATACGGCTGCCAGCAGAGATTGCTCGTTTAATTCATCCTCCGGCAGTACATAACTAAAGCCTTGCTTCTTAAAGGATTCTGCATTCAGAATCTGGTCTCCGCGGCTGGCATTAGAGCCAAGCGGAATTAAGATATTTGGTTTTGCTAATGCCTGTAACTCACAGATGGCATTTGCACCCGCTCTTGAAATAACAATATCTGCCAGTGCAAGCAAAGAGCTTAATTCCTTCTTAATATATTCATATTGAACATAACCCGGACGACCCTCGAAAGCGGAATCGGTTTTGCCCTTACCGCATAAATGAATAACCTGATAGGTCTTTAACAAATCATTTAAACAGCTTCGGACAGCTTCATTCACCTTTACGCTTCCGGTGCTGCCACCGACAACTAAAATCGTAGGTCTGTTTGCTTCTAATTTGGTAAATACAAGTGCATCCAGTGGATTTCCCTGAAATAATTCCTGACGAATCGGAGTACCGGTCAAGACAGATTTTTCCTTTGGCAAATGCTCCATTGCTTCCGGGAAATTACAGCAGATTTTGGTAGCACTGGAAATACAGAGCTTATTTGCTAAGCCGGGAGTCATATCAGACTCATGGATAATGGCAGGAATCTTATGGTTCTTAGCGGCAATTACAACCGGAACGGATACAAAACCGCCTTTACTAAAGACAACATCCGGCTTCAGGCTTTTCATAAGGCGGGCAGCTTCTCCATAGCCCTTTATAACACGAAATGGGTCTGAAAAGTTTTTAACATCAAAATAACGTCTTAATTTTCCGGATGAGATACCATGATAAGGAATCTTCATATCTTCAATTAATTTTTTCTCAATTCCGTTATAAGAACCGATATAGTGAATATCGTATCCTTCTTCCCGTAATCGGGGAATCAAGGCAATATTTGGTGTGACATGCCCGGCAGTACCGCCACCGGTAAGAATAATTCGTTTCATGGGTTCCTCCAATTCTTATGCTTGCTGTAAGGCAGCCTTTAGTGCCTGTGCCAACTGGTCCGGACAGGAGGTAGGACGAAGCCCACACCGAATACCTTCCACGCGTTGAATCACTTCATTTACATCCATACCCTCAACCAAAGCGGCAACGCCCTGCGTGTTTCCGTTGCAGCCACCGGTAAAGTGTACGTTATGTAGCTTATTATCTATAATGTCAAATGTAATTTGTGAAGAACAGGTTCCCTGTGTCTTGTAAGTCATAATTAGTATACCTCCTTTTTTGATTATTGATACAGTATATCACATTCGTCACAATTTGCAATGAAATCCGGGTAGATAAAATGACAGAAAAAGGGTATAATGACTTCAAAATTACTAGGAGGATAAGACATGCTGGGAATTATCGGAGCAATGGATGAAGAGGTTGCGAAGCTAAAGGAGCAGATGACAGAGGTTCAGGTTTGTAAAAAGGCAAACATGGAATTTGTTCAAGGAGTAATGGAAGGGAAGCAGGTGGTTGTGGTACGTTCCGGAATCGGTAAAGTAAATGCAGGGATTTGTGCCCAGATTCTAGTGGATGATTACCGGGTAGACGGCATTATAAATACAGGAATTGCAGGCTCATTGCGGGCAGAGATTAACATAGGTGATATTGTTATATCAACGGATGCGGTTCAGCATGATATGGATGCGGCGGCATTTGGCTATCCGCTCGGACAGATTCCGAGAATGGATGTATTTTCGTTTGAAGCAGATAAGGAATTGGCAAAGCTGGCGGAGGACTGCTGCCACAGAGTCATTCCGCAGGTTGGAATCTTTCATGGCAGAGTTGCCAGCGGGGATGCATTTATTGCCAGTCATGAGCGAAAGACAAAGATTGTAAATGAATTTGATGCGTTCTGCTGTGAAATGGAAGGAGCGGCAATCGCACAGGCAGCATATCTGAACGGGATTCCGTTCCTGATTATCCGGGCAATTTCGGATAAAGCGGATGACAGTGCAAGCATGGATTATCCTGCATTTGAAGCAATGGCAATTGAAAATTCAGTAAAATTAATAAAAGAAATGGTGGTGCATGTATCATGAAAAAAATCGCAAGCTTTACAATCGATCATTTGAAACTATTACCGGGTGTGTATGTGTCCAGAAAGGATTTTATCGGAGCGGAGACCGTTACAACCTTTGATATTCGTATGACACGTCCGAACTATGAACCTGTAATGAATACGGCAGAGGTGCATACGATTGAGCATCTGGGAGCAACCTTCCTTAGAAATGATAAGGAGTATGGTGATAAGGTTGTTTATTTCGGACCAATGGGATGCAGAACCGGATTTTATCTGCTGTTGGCAGGGAATTTTGAATCCATGGATATTGTTTCGCTATTGACAAGAATGTATGAATTTATTGCTGATTATGAAGGTGAAGTGCCGGGAGCTGCTGCAAGAGACTGTGGAAATTATCTGGACATGAATCTTCCGATGGCAAAATATCTGGCTAAGAAATATCTGGATGAGGTTTTGTACTGCATATCAGCAGACAGACTGGTATATCCGGATACAGAAACCTTGTAATGTTAGTTGGGTTCTTTTGGGAGCAAGTTGGGTAGTGTGTTGATATATGATAGGGGAAAGCAGAATGCAGAAACAGACAGAAATAAATGATGGAATATATCAATATATTGCTAATTCCTTAGACTGTACAATCGAGCAGTTAAAAGGGGATGCTACATATTTTGTAAGGAATACAAAAGAGAAAAAGGATTATATAAAAATTCTAAGTATAAGAGATACAAATATCATTTCTCTATCTGAAGATAAATATGAGCTTGGAAAGCAATTGTTAACAGGAAAAAATAGAGATGAATTATTTGAAAGTACTTTGATTTTTGGACAAACATTACATTATATTCCTGATTTGAAAAATATGATTAAGCTTCCTTTATTTGATGGGTTTCTATTTGGATTGTACGATGAAAAAGAACTTTATAAATTACAAGGGATAAAAGGATTTGATAATTCATTAGCTTTTGATATGGAAGGAAGGACGAATACAAATATTGCTTTGCTTGCGAGGAAGGATAATGAAATAGTTGCAATTGCAGGGGCTTCCGCTATATCTGAGAAAATTATGGAAGTAGGAATTGATGTTAAAAAGGAATGGAGAGGTCATGGTTTGGCAAGTTTACTGGTTAGAAATTTGACTGTCGAAATTCTGGAACGCAATATAATACCATTTTATAGTGCATCTGTTACAAATTTAGCATCGCAAGCAGTCGCAATTAGAAGTGGTTATATGCCACTGTGGACAGATTCTTATGGAGTTAGATAAATTTCAGTTTTAAAATTGCGTAAACCAAGACTTGCTTAAATACTATAAGGAGGAACTGGTAAATGCTATTATTCTTACAAATTGTTTTATACTGTATTTTGTTTATTTTGCCGATAAAGTGTGTGGTAAGAAACAATGGACTTAATTGTTTATATTTCTATCCAAAGGAATATACGGAAGAAGCTTATAAACGAGGGCTTGCGGATAAAGAAGCTACAATGAAAAAGGCACGTTGCTTCATGATACCATTCTGCATTGGTATCTTTGCTGTTTTAATTATAATTATTTCTGTTTGGAATCAGGTTACAGATTTTAAAACAGCCTATATTCAGGCATATCTTTTCCTTGTAGTCATGAATTGGTTTGATGGTATTGTGCTTGACAGACTGTGGGTAGGTCATAGCAAAATCTGGGTGATTGAGGGGATGGAAGGTATTCCTTATATTAAGCCATGGAAGACTGTATTGGTAAAGCGGGGATTAGCGACAGTCCTGTATCTGATTATTGCACTTGCGGTAGCCGGTATTGTGGTGTTGATTGGTAAAATTTGATTTGAGAATTAGAGATTATAACGGGAAAAGAAAGGTATAAATATCGGGTTTAGAGTTGGATAAACCGGAAGTATGAGGTGGTTGTTTGAAGAAGAAAAGCTTGATGATAGGGAGCTTTTGTGCTATTGGATGTGAAATATTATATGGGCTGAGCTACATTTTTACCAAACAGGCAACATTGGAGGCAAGTGCAATATCTTTACTCGGATGGCGTTTTCTGTTTGCGTTCATAATTATGAGTATATTAGCCGGAGCAGGTTTTATAAAGATTGACTTAAAGGGTAAAAGCAAGAAGCCTCTTTTGTTAATTGCTCTGTTTAGTCCGATAATCTACTTTATTGGAGAAACCTTTGGTATCAGTAACACCTCCGCATCAGAAAGTGGAGCTTTTCTTGCTTGCATTCCGGTAGTATCGCTGATTGCTTCGACATTGATTTTGAAAAAGAAACCAACGAAGCAGCAGATAGTCGGAATCTTGATTACACTTGTAGGAGTTCTGGTGACAGTATTTGCTGTTGGTGTGTCTTCAAGCTTTTCGTTTACAGGATATGCATTTTTGCTAATAGCAGTGATTTCGTATGCTTTGTATTCTGTCTTTGTTGAAAAAGCAGATAGTTACTCTGGGGAGGAAATTACCTATGTGATGCTTGCAACAGGTGCAGTAGTATTTGTGATTCTTGCAATTATTGAAGCGTTAAATAACAGAACGATTAATCAGCTTGTGAGTATGCCATTCAGAAACAAGGGATTTCTTATAGCGGTACTCTATCAGGGTATTGGATGCTCAATTTTAGCATTTTTTCTGTCAAATGTAGCTATTTCTAAAATTGGCGTTAACCGGACATCATCTTTTATAGGGCTTGCGACAGTGGTTTCTATCGTTGCGGGTGCTGTTTGGCTACATGAAACCTTTACAATATGGCAAATTGCAGGTACAATCATTATTATGGCAGGTGTATACATAGCAAACAGCAAAAAGACACAGGATGCCATATAATACAAAAATTAGAATGGATTATAAAGCAGTCATAGCTTTATGATACGGGTGGGCACCTACCGGAAAGTCAGGCCAAAACAATATACTTTAAGTAGGAGGAATTATTTATGTTTCAGTATGTTTGGCCGGTTTTATTGGTGGTATTGTCAAATACTGTGTATCAAATATGCACAAAAGGTGTTCCTAAAGACATGAACCCATTTGCATCCCTAATCATTACTTATCTGGTCGGTGCAGTGGTATCTCTGATTATGTTTTTTGTTTTAGGAGATAGCCAGAATATTTTGACAGAACTGAGGAAAACAAATTGGACACCTTTTGTTCTTGGCGTTGTAATTGTGGGTCTTGAGGTTGGATTCATATATGCATATAAAGCTGGATGGAAGGTCAGTGCAGCTCAGATTGTTACTTCGTCAATACTTGGTGTAATTCTTATTATTGTTGGATATGTAGGTTACAAGGAAGCAATAACGTGGAATAAAATAGTTGGTGTTATTGTTTGTCTTGCTGGGCTGGGATTAATCAATATGAGGTAAGTTATAACTTGGAATTAGGTGTATTTTGTTTTGCAAGGCTGAAAGTATTTGTATCCAAATAAAAGGGATTATGGGAACATAGTCCTTGAAATATTTTACGGGAGAAATACTCCTTTTTCGGAGCATTTGCTGTTTCTAAAAGAAATTTTGGTTATTTATAACCGAAATTTCTTTTAGAAAAAATGGTCTGATTAAAATTGTAACCGAAATAAGAAGATGTGGGAAACTCTTATCATCTGGTGAACTAGATACAACTTCTATTGGATTTTTCGATAAAAGTTCTGGAGGACGAAACCCCAAATTGTATAACCTTGAAATGATACTTTCGGTTGGGGAAGGATTGATGAGGCTAATCCAGAGGAAAAAGATATAATGGTTAACTTGGTGATGAATTTGTTAATGATGTAACAAATGCTGGGTTGTAGGGTGAATTGAGGAGAAAATCTAATTTTTGGAGAGGAGAAGTTGCGTGTGGACCATGATATAAACTTGAATATTCATTATAGTGCACCTAAAGAAATATGGGAAAAAATAGACAAAGTATATGAATCAATGCCCTATTGGGTAGAAAACAAGAATAGACCTCAATGGATAGGAAAAGGTGTAGATTTATGGGCATCTGTTGAACCAAGTGGAATACAGATTGCTGGGATAATGCCCGATGATATTTGGGAAGAATGGTATAGTCTACTGAAAAAAAGATTAACAGAAGTTTTAGGGTATGAAATTGGTGAACCCGAAGAAGGATATGATTTTAAGTATTTTGATTGACTTCCAGCTATTAAGGAGTTTGATAGAGCAGAAAATTGGAATTTTCCACTCGGAAAGTGGAAAATCTGATGTTAAGTTAACATGGACGCATTGTCGAATTTTGTTGCAAGTGAAAGACGAATAAGATTACACATCAAGATGTAGGACAGATGGATATGTATATTCGTATGTATGATGAATTAAAACGAAGCGAAGGCGATAATCCCACTTTGGGAATTGTATTATGTGCTGATACAGATGAAGATATTGCAAGGTATTCTATTTTGCATGGGAATGAGCAACTCTTTGCGTCAAAATATAAATTATATCTTCCGACTGAAGAAGAATTAATAGTACATTTGAAAAAGCAGATGGTTTTTAGACCCGGACAACTCACAATTTGAAAGGACAGATAAAATGTTAAAGTATGGAATTTATGCAAAAGCAGTAGAATTATTATGTTTTAAGCCGGCATTATCCAAACTCTCGATGTTATATCCTGAAATGGACATGAAATGTTACAAGAAAGCGGTAAAACGCGAATACAAGGCAATGCTTTTAAGGACACCGGATATAGGAGGCAGTTCTTTAGAAATGAACCTGTATATTGCAGCATTTGTCTTTTCCTTACATAAAGCAGAACCGGAGAAGATAACGTCGGATATTGTAAATGAGATGGTAACTGCGGTTTTTGATTCACCATTTATGATAAAAGTACACAAGAATAAAAAATGTACTTTATTTACGGATAAAGTGCAGGATAAAAAGGTGAAAGAAAGCATAGCAAGTCAGACCTCAACGTATGAACTTGACTGGAAATTTCATTATGAAAAAGGAATAGACGAATTTTATAACACATATACGGAATGTGGTATCTGTAAACTGGGGAAAAGAGAAAATTGCTTTGAATTTGTCCCATGCTTATGCAACATGGATGAAAGAAATTATAGAAACGATGGTGGACAATTGCATCGAACAAAAACATTGGCAAACGGGGATGATTGTTGCAATTTTCATGTTACAAAGCTGAAAGCTGAGAGATAGCTTCCAGACACTTCTTTTCCTCGTCCGTCTTTTTAGTGCAATTCGGCTTCAACCTCTTACAAATGAACAGGAACGAAGCCGATGCACTGTAAAAATCAACCTTCCTTATGGTATTTGCTTGAGTAATAAATGAATAGTCCGACAACAAACAAATATGCAAAAATGAGAAGAAGAATCACAACTATGTCTACACGCATAAGTGCAAATGAAATGATTAACGCACTAAACACATATATCATAATATCATAAGCTTTTGCCTTTGCCTGATTAGAAATTGCAATATTACGTTCATCATTTTTTTCAATTTCTATTTGTTTTTGACGCTGCGGATATTTTCGTGCCACATTATCGTTTGCGATATTGCCGAATCCATGCCCCAATGTACCGCATCCAAGCCCTATGCAGACATAGGGCAGCACAAGCATAATTCCCTGTGATTCTGTAATCAACTTCAATAATACCAATCCGGTGACGAGTAATGCGATACCGATTGTAACAGTAAGGTAATTAAGCATTTTTTTCTTCATTATACATCCCCCTCATAAATGAAAATTTCTTCAATGGATAAGTTGAAATAACGAGCCAGCTTAAACGCAAGGACAATGGATGGATTGTATCTGCCGTTTTCTAACGAGCCGATGGTTTGTCTTGATACCTCCATTGCAGCGGCTAAGGTCTCCTGATTAATGCCACGTTCTTTGCGTAGTTCTTCTAAACGATTTTTCACAATATCCTCCCTTCTATGGAAAGTTTGCTTTCCATTACAATCACAATATCATCTAAAATTGAAAATGTCAAGTAAACTTTCCGTAATTTGAATTAGGGTTGTTGAATATATGTATAATTATTGTTAGAATAAACGTACAATAATTAAATTGACGAAAATAGTGAAAAAATAGTGTAAATTTAATGGAAAATAATTTGCCTTTTAGATATAATAGTATTTGAGAGGATGTGTATTATATGATTAAAGTTACATTGTCAAATGAAATATTAAAATATATAACTGAAATTGAAAAAAACAGGTATAATGTATCTTCTGTAAAATTATCTCCTGATGTTGCTAATAAACTTCGAAAAAATTCTAAGAAAAGAAGCTCTTATGCTTCAAATAAAATTGAAGGTAATCCATTAACAGAGAAACAGGTTGATGAAGTAATTGAAAGTGATGAAAGAAAGCATTTTCTTAAGCCGGAGCAGGAAGTAAGAAACTATTTTCTTGCACTCAATTATTTGGAAGAAAAAGTTAAGAAAAAGGAGATATTTTCTAAAGAATTAATTCTGGATGTACAGAAACTGGTTGAAAAGGGTGCATCAAAGGAGAAAATAGGCTTTAGAGGTCCTATGCCTCCGGGTGTTCTGTTTGCAGTATATGATTCAAAAACAGGGAATCCGGATTATATTCCTCCGGAATACTGTGATATTCCGGATTTAATTGATGAATTGGTAGAATATGTAAACACAACAGATGACCATCCTTTGATTGTGGCTGCGATAGTTCATTATCAATTAGTAACCATACATCCGTTTGAAGATGGTAATGGAAGAACTGCAAGGCTGTTATCTGGTTATATTATGGATTTGAACGGATATGGCTTTAATGGAATAGGCTCATTGGAAGAATACTTTGCATATGATATTGATGAATATTATGATTCGATTCAAATGGGATTGCCGGCATTATATTATTCCGGACGAGAGAATCCGCCGCATCCTGAAATATGGATAAATTATTTTCTAAGAATGGTTAAATTGTATTCTGGTAAGGTGTGCGATTTACAGTTCAGTTCTGATGCCGAAAATGTTGAGGGAAGTATTTCGTATCTGAAAGGAAAAGAAAAAGAACTATTGCTGCTATTAATTAAAAAGCATAAAAGAGAATTTACACCTATTGAAATAAGTAAAGAGTTAAAGGTAACAAATAAAACAATAATTAACCGATTGTCGGTTTTGGCAAAGAATGGATTTGTTATTCCTATATTAGTAAATCAAAGAATTAGAACGTATGAATTAAGTGAGTTTACAAAAAGTCATGAACAGGAAATAGTAAAATTGATAAAGTAGATGACAGACACTACAAACAGCAACATCCAATAAAAAGGGGGCGGTAATTATGCTGCGGTTTTATCATGGAAAGGTACTTACCTTACAGAAATCAATGGAAATTCAGGAAAATTATGAGGTCTGGGTGGATAATGATACCATATGCTATGTAGGACCGGAACTGACAAAGGAGCAGATGGCAGAGAAAGGAAGGAAAGGCTTTGAGCGGGAGATAGACCTAAAGGGCAATCTGTTGATGCCGGGTTTTAAGGATGCACATACGCATTCCCCGATGACCTTTTTGCGTTCCTATGCGGATGACCTTCCGTTACAGGAATGGCTGTATCAACAGGTATTTCCGATGGAAGCAAAGCTGACACCGGAGCATATTTACCGGTTTACCAGACTGGCAATTCTTGAATATCTATCTAGCGGTATTACGGCAAGCTTTGATATGTATGTGGAGCCGGAAGCAAATGCACAGGCAAATATAGATATGGGCTTTCGAACCGTACTTTGCGGAACGTTAAATGATTTTAAAGATTCTGTTCCTGCACTTGAGAATTATTATAAGACCTTTAATCAGTATCATCCGCTGATTTCGTATCAGTTAGGATTCCATGCGGAATATACCACCGGAGAGCCGTTGCTACGGGATTTAGCAGCGTTGGCAGCCCAGGAGCAGGCACCCGTATATACCCATTTGTCGGAAACCGCAAAGGAGGTAGCGGAGTGTCGGCAGCGTTACGAAGCTTCTCCGGTAAAGGCTTTGGCGGATATGGGAATCTGGAAATACGGCGGGGGCGGCTTCCATTGCGTGCATGTGTCAGAAGAGGATATGCAGATTATGCAGGAGCTTGGCATATATGCGGTTACAAATCCGGCAAGCAATGCAAAGCTGGCAAGCGGAATCGCACCGATTGTAGAGTTGAAACAGCATGGTATTCCGTTGGCAATCGGGACGGACGGACCGGCAAGCAATAATTGTCTGGATATGTTCCGGGAAATGTTCTTAGTGACAGCACTTGCCAAGCTTAAGGAACAGGATGCCGCAGCCTGTCCGGCAGAGGATGTATTATATATGGCAACGGTTGGGGGAGCAAAAGCCATGGGATTAACACAGTGCGACTGCATTGCAGAGGGAAAGCAGGCAGACTTAATTGTGATTGACCTGCGGCAGCCGAATATGCAGCCGGAGCATAATATCGTAAAGAATCTGGTATATAGCGGCTCAAAGCAGAATGTAGCTATGACAATGATTGCCGGAAAGATACTGTATGAAAACGGAAGGTTTTTTACCGGAACGGATGCAGAGACTATTTATGAAGAAGTTCAAAGAGATATTTTGTCATTCTAGGGGAGAATTTGACGAACTTATCAAGTTGCTTTCAAAATCACAGAGATGTAATACTAGACAGGAACAGAACTGGCGCAGCAGAACTGTTCCTGTTATTGATTTTATCATAAGTGATTCAGGGGGAAAGAATTATGCAGAAAATATGGATGATGGTAAGTAATCAGAGCTTTTTCGTATACATAATAGCAGGGGTGTGTATCTGGGGAATCCTAAGTAAACTGATTGTGCAGGGGAAAATGCTACGTTTGTTAAAGGCTTCGGAGCAGGTAAAGACCACAAAGAACCGTCTGATACAGACCATACGGCATCATTATGAAAACAGCCTGAATATGGATTTGCAGGTACATAATATACACGCCTTTGTGGACAAGTACCTGCTAAAGCTCAAATGCTGTGGAATACCCATACGGATATTTGACAGTATGACAATGGAAGCAGCGTTGTTAAGTGTAGCCGCCGGTGGTGTGGGAGTGATTAACACCATTCATAAGGGATACGGAGAAGCGGTGGTGTTCCAGATTTTATTTGCAACAATCGCTTCTTGTGCATGTTTGCTTTCATTTGAGAATATATTTCGTATAGAGAATTCTATAGACCGCTTGCAGGCGAATCTGGAGGACTATCTGGAAAATGACTTAAAGAATCGTCTGGGCAGACCGCTGGTAAGCCGACAGAGCCGGGAACAGTCACAGGCGGCTGTTACGCGGGAAATGCCGGAGCATGGCAAGGAAGGCATGGTGGACCGAACGCAGACAGTCGGGGAAGGGCGGGCTTCGGTCCGCCCCCGGACAAACGATAAGGCAGCAGAGGAAGTCGTAGAGCTTCCGGAATATGAGGTGCGGCAGGAAGCAAGTGCCGGACAGGAGGCAGCCGCAAGTCAGGAGGCGGAGCTGGTAGCACAGGTCTTACGGAATTTCTTTTCAAGTTAAGCGAAATGGAGTGAATGAAGTGAAGAAAAGTAGGTATCGAGGAGTCCTTGCGTGGATTCTTGCACTTGTGCTGGGGAGCCTGACCGCCTGTGGAGACATGAAGGTGATAGATATGAGTCAGGGAGAGACTCAGGACACAGTGCAGGAAAACAGTGCGGATGCAGAAGGTTTGGATGCAGAAGGCTCGGAAACAGGAGACTTAAATGCAGGAGCGGAAACGGAGGGGCAGCAGGAAACAGCAACGGTTCCGTCCACAGAGATTGTAGAACGTGCGGATAGTGAATATGATGCAATCAGTAATGAGCTGCAGGCATGGTGGTTTAAGCGAAATGACGAGCATCAGCCTTCCGGATGTCAGGAGGATTTTGATATTTCGCAGTATCATGCATATTATGTAAATGATAAGGCAGAGGACAATGTAATTTACCTGACATTTGATTGTGGATATGAAAATGGATATACAGCCGATATTCTGGACACATTAAAGGAACAGAATGTAAAGGCTGTATTTTTTGTGACCCAGACGTATATTCGGGATAACAAGGAATTAGTCATCCGGATGAAGGAAGAGGGGCATTTTGTCGGAAATCATACCATTACGCATCCGAGTCTTCCGAGTCTGAGTATCGAGGAGCAGCGAAAAGAGATTCAAGGCTGTGCAGACTATATGAAGGAGACAACCGGATATGATATGGACCCCTATATCCGTCCGCCAAAGGGAGAATATAGTGAGCGGACCTTGCAGCTTTGTGAGGATATGGGATATTGTACGATATTTTGGAGCATGGCATATCTGGATTATGAAGTAGATAACCAGCCGACACCGGAGTATGTGTTGCAGCATTTTGATAAATATTATCATCCGGGAGCCATGCCGCTGCTTCATAATGTATCCAGTGCCAATACACAGGCATTGCCGCAGTTGATTACGAATCTGCGGGAAGCAGGCTATCGGTTTGGCACCATTGATGAATTTTGCCATTTTTAGACGAAAACTATAAAACAGAAACAAAAAAGCAGGCAATAATGCTTGAATTTCGTCAATGCATTTGCTACACTAAGGGTTGCGAAGAAAATAATAGAACGTACAAGGAAAAAAGAATACAGATAAGGAGAGAAAGTAATGGACTACAATATTAGTTTTGATTACAGTAATGCAAGATTTATGGTTTCAGACGATAATCTGAAAGCTATGAGTAAGCGAGTATTAGATGCAAAGGAAGTTCTGGTCAGCCATACCGGTGCCGGCAATGATTTCCTTGGCTGGTTAGACCTTCCTGTGAATTATGATAAGGAAGAGTTTGCACGGATTAAGAAAGCAGCTAAGAAGATTCAGGGTGATTCTGAGGTCTTAATTGTAATCGGTATTGGTGGTTCTTACCTTGGTGCGAGAGCAGCAATCGAAGCATTAAGACATAGCTTCTACAATGTAATTCCAAAGGAACAGCGTAAAACACCGCAAATCTTTTTCGCCGGTAATAACATCAGCTCTACCTATCTGGAGCATTTGTTAGAGGTTGTAGGAGATCGTGATTTCTCAATTAATATTATATCTAAGTCCGGTACAACAACAGAGCCGGCAATTGCATTCCGTTTATTTAAGCGTCTGTTGATTGAAAAGTATGGAGAGAAGGAGGCTGCAAAGCGTATCTATGCAACCACCGATAAGGAAAAGGGAGCCTTGAAGCATCTGGCAGATGCAGAAGGCTATGAGACCTTTGTAGTTCCGGATGATGTCGGAGGACGTTTCTCTGTATTAACCGCTGTCGGACTTCTTCCGATTGCTGTATCCGGTGCAGATATTGATAAACTGATGGAGGGTGCTGCATATTCCAGAAACTTCTGTCTGACACAGCCATTTGAAGAGAATTATGCATTACAGTATGCAGCGATTCGTAACATTCTGTTGGAAAAGGGTAAGACCATGGAAATCCTTGCCAATTATACACCTTCCGTTCATTATGTCGGTGAGTGGTGGAAGCAGTTGTTTGGTGAGTCAGAGGGTAAAGACGGAATGGGCTTATTCCCGACTGCCTGTGACTTTACAACAGACCTTCATTCTCTGGGTCAGTTCATTCAGGATGGTACAAAGAACCATATAGAGACTGTATTGGATGTGCAGAATCCAAGAAGAAAGATTATTATGGAGCAGGAAGACAATGATTTGGACGGCATGAATTATCTGGCAGGAAGAACCGTAGACTTCATTAACCGTCAGGCAATGACAGGAACGATTCTGGCACATGTAGACGGTCAGATTCCGAACTTAAAGATTACTATTCCGCATATGGATGAGTATTGTCTGGGTGAGTTATTCTACTTCTTTGAATTTGCTTGTGGTGTCAGCGGTTATGTATTGGGTGTTAATCCATTCAATCAGCCGGGTGTAGAAAGCTACAAGAAGAATATGTTTGCATTGCTTGGTAAGCCGGGTTATGAAGAGCAGAGAGAGCAGTTAAAGGCTCGTTTGGAAAATAGATAATAACAATAAAACAGCCGCCATGGGTACGGTTTTCCTTCTTTAAGAAGGAAGCCTGTCTCATAGGCGGCTGTTTGATTTTCTTATTTTAATTTTCTTTTTGATTCTCATTTCTTTGCCGAAGCGTGTAGGAGCAGACTGAAATGCACGCATCCGAGGTCAAAATACATCCTACAGGAATTGAAATAATAAACGAATTGTGCTACAATATGTATATTTATACACAAGAAATTAAGGGGGTAGGATGCTTATGAAGACAATCAGGGCGAAAATTATTACGCTGGTACTGATTTGTACAATTATTTCTATTGCTGTATGCGGAGGCTTGAGCCAGATAGGTATCACATCGATTACGAATAGTGATGCAAAAGAGATTATGTCTATGGAGTGTAAAAATAATGCACAGGAAATAGATACAACACTGGAGCGAATCGCACAGTCAGTAGATACACTGGCAAGTCTTACAGAACAATCATTGACCGATTTGGATGAATTTAAGACCAATTCGGAGTACGTGGATGCGTACACAGAGCAGTTAAGACCAATAGCGTTGGAATTTGCCAGAAATACGGAAGGTGCATTAACGTACTATATTCGTTTTAATCCGGAATTTACGGAGCCGACATCCGGTATATTTGCATCCAAGGCATCCAAGGACGCAGATTTCGAGCAGTTGACACCAACAGATTTCAGCATTTACGAATCGAGTGATTTGGAGCATGTTGGCTGGTATTATATACCGGTTGAAAATGGAGAAGCGACGTGGATGGACCCATATTTTAACTCTAATATCAATGTATATATGATTTCTTATGTGGTTCCGATTTATGTTGACGGAGTTTCGGTCGGTGTAGTAGGAATGGATATTGATTTTGAAGAGATTACATCGATGGTAGAGGCAATCCAGCTTTATGAGACCGGTAATGCGTTTGTTCTGAATTCAGAGAATAAGATTCTGTATCATAACAGTCTGGAATTTGGAACTGCTCTGGAAGAAGTAAATAACGGAGAACTGGCTCCTCTGGCTGAAAAACTTAACGATGACGCAAATATGGGAGAGGAGCTTGAATATAGCTTTAACGGACAGAAGAAATTAGGCTATTATCAGAAGCTGGAAAATGGCATGAAGCTGGTATCCGTAGTGCCTAAGACGGAGGTACGGGCTGTCATGCGATATATCGGAAAAATGATGATAATTGCGAATGCGATTGCAGTGGCGGTGGCAACGGTAGCAGCAGTTCTCTTAAGTATGGGAATTGTTTCACCGATTAAGCAGGTAACACAGATGGTTCAGCAGATAGCAGAGCTGAATCTGCGGCAGGACAGCAGAATTGAGAAGCTGGCAGCAAGAAAAGATGAGACCGGTGCCATGGCACAGGCCGTAAAGACGATGAGTGAACGACTTCTGGATATAGTACAGAAGCTTGAAAGCATGGGCGTTGTTGTAATGGAGAATGCAGAGCAGTTAAAGGATAGCTCCGGAAGTATCGGAGAAATGTGCAGTGATAACTCTGCAACCACACAGGAGCTCGCAGCCGCAATGCAGGAATCTTCTGCGACAGCAGAAAGCGTATCCCAGAATATTGAAACGATAAATAAAAATGCACAGGAGATTATGCAGTTATCCCAGAACGGAGAAGATGATTCCCAGAAGATTCTGGAGCGTGCAAAGACCTTAAGTAATACAACCATGAAGGCTACCGAGCGGACAAAGGCTATGTATCAGCAGGTACGGGAGGAAACCGCTGTTGCAATTGAAAAATCAAAGGCAGTGGATAGAATCAATGAACTGACACATACCATTATGGAGATTTCTTCCCAGACGAATCTGCTTGCATTAAATGCATCCATTGAGGCAGCAAGAGCCGGTGAGTCGGGCAGAGGCTTTGCGGTAGTAGCAGATGAGATTGGTAATCTGGCAAATCAGACACAGGCTACGGTAAATGATATAGACGCAATCATAAAAGAGGTATACGAAGCAGTCCGCAGTATGTCAGAATGTCTGAATTCTTCTACAGAGTTTTTGGAGAATACGGTATTACTGGACTATAATGAGTTCCAGCGGGTTGGCGAACAGTATACGGATGATGCCGATAACTATAAGAGCAATATGCAGGAAATCGGTGAGGCAGTTCGGGCATTAGGCTCTGCAATCAATGAGATTACCGAAGCAATGGAGGGAATCAGCAGAATGGCAGAGGAATCCGCAGAAGGAATTTCTGTGATTGCAGAAAAGACCTCCGAGATTGTTCAAAGAGTAACAGATGAAGAGGGTCTGGTTGTAACGAACTTAGATAAGGCACATGTGCTGGGTGAGATTGTAGGTAATTTCACGATTGAATAGGTAGACACAGAGGTAGAATATGCGAGAAGTAATTCTGCTGGTAGAGGATGATTATGCACTTGCAATGGGAACGGAATATGCATTGCAGGCAGAGGGATATGAGGTGCGTCATGCAGGAAATCTGGAAGCTGCAAGAGCGTACTGGAGGCAGGCTGCGGATGAAACGCAGGAGCCGAATCTTATCTTGTTGGACGTTATGCTTCCCGACGGAAACGGGTATGATTTCTGTCGGGAGGTTCGACAACAGGATGCGGAGATTCCCATTATTTTCTTAACAGCGGTTGGGGAAGAGGTAAATATTGTTCAGGGCTTGGAATTAGGTGCGGACGATTATGTCACAAAGCCGTATCGTGTAAAGGAACTGTTATCCAGAATAGCGGCAAACTTAAGACGTTCAAGGCTGCATGAGCATTCTGCCCCGACTACCCGGCAATCGGAGAAAGCAGTCTTTTGTTTTGGCAGTCACAGCTTCTATATGTGGGAGCTTCGTCTGATGCAGGGAGACAGGCAGGTGGAGTTAACACCGAGCGAGCTTCGGCTTCTGCGGGAGCTTATTCAGAATAAAGGACAGATTCTGACACGAAATCAATTATTGGAAAAACTGTATGATACCGGGGATACGTTTGTGGATAATAATACATTGTCTGTATATATGAAGCGTCTGCGGGATAAGTTAGGTGAAGATGCAGAGCATATTGAAACGGTTCGGGGTATTGGATACCGGTTCCGGAAGGATGGACATTATGCAGAGTAATTATGAACGTAACCGATTTCGAATTTTCTATGGAATCGTATCCGTAGTCTTTTTGCTGATACTGACGGTCTGGTGTATCTTCCTGTGGGGAAGCTGGAACTGGAAAATGGCAGGAACCTTAGGGATAGCACTGGTATGTCTGATTGTAATTTATCTGGTAACATATCGGTTTCTGGATACCTCCTACAAGAACATGGAGCAGATTTCCCGGATAATGGAAGAAATGATGGAAAAAGGGATAGACCCTCCGACAGAAGAATATAAGGACGGAACCATCGGGATTCTGCATAGTAATTTTTATAAAATGGTGTATGCATTAAAAGAAAGCAAGAACCGCGAATTAGAAGAGAAATTATTTCTTCGTGACATTATATCCGATATTTCACATCAGTTAAAAACCCCTTTAGCATCCTTAAATGTATTTGTAGATTTGCTGGTAGAGGATAAGCTTGAGGATGAGGCAAAGAAGAAGCAGGTATTGCGAGAGGCACAGAACCAGCTAAACCGCATGGAGTGGATGGTATTGTCTATGCTGAAGCTGGCAAGAATAGAAGCGGGAGCCATTCAGTTTGAAAAGAGCTGTGTACTTCTTTTTCCGTTGCTTTCAGAAGCAGGTGAGGGAATCCGGTATCTGATAAACAGCCGTCAGCAAAGCTTGGAAATCCTATGTCCGGAGGACTGTCAGTTATTATGTGACAGGGATTGGCTGGTGGAGGCAATCATTAATCTTTTGAAGAATGCTTCGGACTATTCGGAAGAGGGAAGTCCGATTCGGCTTGAGGTGGAGCAGACACCGATTTATGTCCGGATTTATGTAAAGGATGAGGGTGTAGGAATTTCAGAGAATGAGATTCCGCATATTTTTGAACGCTTTTACCGGGTACATCAGGAGGTGAATCCGAACAGCGTAGGAATCGGCTTGTCTTTAACGAAGTCCATTGTAGAAGGAATGGGCGGCAGTATTCGGGTAAGAAGTGAAGTCGGAAAATATACATGGTTTATTTTGACCTTTATGAAGTAAGAACGAAAAGCAAAACCAAATCTTGCATTTTTGTAAGTTTTCCTGTCACGGAATTGCAAGATAGGGAAGTTATAATGGGTATAGTCAGAAATGACTGTACCCATTTTTAGGTGCAGCCAAATAGAATCAGACAGAGGGAGAGAGGATATGGATAATTATTGCAAGCTGGCAATTCGCTATCTGAAAATGAACAGACGAAGAAGTGTGATTACGATACTCGGAGTTGTAATTACAACAACCTTGCTGGTTACATTTTTAAACATGGCATACCTTGCACTGATACAGTCCCGGAACAGCTATCGGGAATCCGGAGACTATGAAATGGTGTTTTTTACCGAGACGCAGGAGCAGGCACAGGAATTATTAGCGGATGAGCGTATCAAAAGTGCCTATATCGGACCGTATTATTACATAGATATTCACAACCGTCAGAACGAACAGTTATATCCCAATTGTCTGTATGTAAATGTTACACATCCGTATTTCATGGAGCAGGTATTTATAAATCTTTGTATAGAATACGATTTGGAAGGAGAACTGAATCTGAATGTAGCATCGACATATTTTCAGGGAAGCGAAAAATATGTTATGGTAGTTGCTGTTTTGTTCATTCTCTTAGTTGGGTATATCATGACGATTTTCGGAGTCGGTATTGTGCGAAATTCCATTCAGCTAAATGCGTTAGAGCGTATCCGGGATTACGGCAATCTCCGCTGTGTCGGAGCAACAAAGGGACAGCTAAAGGGAATTATATATTTGCAGGGAGCTATCCTGGAGCTGACCGGAATTGCCATAGGAACGGTGCTTGGAGCCGGAATCAGTCAGATTGTTGCATCGGTGCTAAAGTGGAACTTGGGATTTCAGCCGTTGATTATTCTCGTGATTCTGATTTTCTTCATGGGGGATTTGTATTTTACCATGGGAGAAAACAGTAAGCTGATTACCGGTATGTCTCCGGTCAGTGCGATTCGGGGAGAGTACCGGATAAAGAAGGAAAAGCTCCGGGTACATAACAACCGGCTTGTGACAAAGCTATTAGGAGTAGACGGTGAATATGCATATAAGAGTCTGATGCGAAGTCCTAAGCGGTTTTATCGTACAGTAGCGGCAATGGCAATCGGTATCGTCATGGTAATTACGTGGTCGGGAGTATGGGGCTCTGTCGCGAACTTTTTGAATAAGCTGGATGATGATTATGGCTATTATCAGTTATATTTTAATAATACCTTAAATGCCACAGAGACCATTGAAGAGGTTCAGGCAAGTCTGCCTCCGGTTCGCCTGTTTGAGCAGGTGGCACAGATGCCGGAGGTAACTGAGAGCCGGAGAGTCTATGCGGCAGATGTCTGGGTAGCGGATTTGGAAGATAATTATGCACATTATACGGATGATTATCTGGAGGTGAATACCAATAATGTAAGCTTAATGGATAGCTACCGAGAGGCAAGAGAGCAGGCAGAAACTGACCCGGAGATAACCATTGGTATCTGGGCAAACACCCTGATACCGAAGCACTGCTATGGCTATGACGAAGCAGGAATTAAGCGGTGTAGCTCTGCATTAACGGCAGGCTCGCTGGATATTAGTGAGCATGGAATTATTCTGGTAAATCCGGTTGAGACTTATCGTGTAGAAAAGGAGAACGGATATTCCTATAAGGAGATAGCAACTACTGATTATCAGGTCGGAGATACCATAGATTTTGTGAATATGAAGCATTTTCGGGAAATGCTGGAGCCTAAACTTCAGGAGATTCAGGTGCAGCTGGAGGAGAAAAAGGAGGCTCTTTTACAGGAATATGAGAATGAGGATGAAGGCGAATTAGAAAGAGAAACGGAATATGCAGAGGTGGAAGCAGAGCGGCAGAAGGAAGAAGCTGCCTACCAGTGCTGGAAGAAGCTGGTAGAAGCCGGAGATTATAACACCTATATGATAGAGGCAATTGTCTCAAAGAATCCGAACAGTAGGCCGCTGGAACAATATTATGAGGAGGAGATTACATTTATACTCCCAATGGAACAATACTATGCATTAACCGGTACGGATGAAAGTATGTCTACGGGTATCCAGTATCATCTGGAGCGGTATAAGGAAAATGCAAAGCTTTGGGATATTTGGACGGAAATGACAGAAATTGTAGCTCCGAGTGAGGGCGTTAATGATATAAAGTGTGCATGGTCCAGCTACCTGCTAGAAAAGGATTATGAAGCGTATATGCAGCAGCCGTTATTGATAGCAGTGCTGATTCTGACCTTTATAATTATAATGTCCGCATTGAATTTTATAAATGCAACTGCCAGCAATCTGCATTTGCGAAAGAAGGAATTTGCACAGCTTCAGGTGGTGGGAGCATCGAAAAAGCGAATTATGAAAATGACACTGTTAGAAGGAATCATAACAACGATAGTAGCAGATGTATTGGGAATTGGGCTTGGAATACTTCTGAGTGCGTGGCTGAGCTATTACATGGGGCAGGTTATGGAGATTCCGTATCGGTTCCCATATCCGGTAATTTTGCTTTGCATTGCAGGTTCATTTCTGTTATTGGTCGGTTCCGTCTATGTACCGATGCGGAGTCTGACAAAGGGATTGGTTGAGGATTTGACAAGCAGCGGAGATTAAAACGTCAATTTTGAATTGTTGAAAGAGCAGCGGGGATAAAAGAAACGGCGAAGATTGAAAAACAGTTGGGAATGAAAGAAGCAGGTCTGAATATAGGAGGTATCGCAATATGGATATTGTAACAATGGAGCATGTAACGAAGATATACGGAGAAGGAGATAACCGGGTGTGGGGGCTGCATGATGTGAGCCTGACAATTGAACAGGGAGAGGTGGTTTCTATTGTGGGAGCGTCCGGCTCCGGTAAATCTACACTTCTTCATATTATGGGCGGTGTGGATACGCCGACCAGCGGAAAAATCGTGGTAGACGGTAAGGACATTACGAAGCTCAATGATGAACAGATGGCAGTATTTCGCCGCAGAAAGGTGGGCTTTGTCTTTCAGGCATATCATCTGATTCCGGTACTGACCGTAGAAGAGAATATTACGATGCCGATTCTGTTAGACCACAGAAAGCCGGATAAGGAGTATGTAGAACGCATTATGGAAATGCTCGGATTGCAGGACAGGAGAACCCATCTGCCGAATCAATTATCCGGAGGGCAGCAGCAGCGAACCGCGATTGCAAGGGCATTGGCAAATCAGCCGTCTTTAATACTCGCGGATGAACCGACCGGGGCCTTGGATTCCAAGAACGGAAATGAGGTAATTGCATTGCTGCAAAATTCCGTTAAGCAGTTGAACCAGACCTTGGTGCTGATTACACATAATATTGATTTGGCAAGGGAAGCGGACCGGATAATTAAGATTGCGGACGGTGAGATTCAAAGCTTGGAGAATTAGTTAGGGGGAATAACAATGCAAATAAAAAAGAAACAAAACCGAATGCCTATAACGGTCTGCCTTCTGGCATTTCTGGCAGTTATACTTCTCTGGATGCAGCCGCAAAAGGTATATGCGGGAACTCCCAGAGTTATGATATGGGGGTATTCCGTAACAGAGGGTGACATTTATTCCGGAGAGAATTTTGAACTGAAGCTGACGCTTCGGAATACAGCCACCACCGTAGTCAAAAATGTAAAGCTGACCTTATCTACGGAGGCAGGAGAATTTCTTCCGGTGGAAGGTGCCGGAACTGCATATACATCAAAGATAAACGGACAGAGTGAGGAAGAATTTACATTTTGCATGACGGCAGCCGGCGGCTTAGAGGAGAAGTCATATAAGCTAAAGTTAAAGACAGAATATGAGGGAAAAGACGGAACCGGTTATACCGTAGAGGAGGATATATTTTTGCCGGTACATTTAAAGCAAAGGCTTTCCGTAACGGATGTATTTATTCCGGAGAGTAATATTCAGTTGGGCGATACGATAGAGGTAGGTGCTTCCGTCAATAACATGGGAGACGGAACACTGTATCATGTGACTGCCCGCCTGCGTGGAAGCAATGTGGAGGAAGTAACCAGTTACATCGGAAATATTGATGCCGGAAAACAGGGGAATGTTGACGTATTATCAAAGGCAAGCAGTCTGACACAGATAGGAGACAAAAATGAGATAACAATTATCTATGAGGACCAAAAAGGCAACAGCTATGAGGAGACCTATCCCATATCTGTAAATGTGCAGCAGCCGGTATATGAGAATCTGGAAAAGGTAAAGGAAACACCGGACTATGGCAAGGTCTGGCTGAAAATCGGACTGATAGCAGCCGGTATTCTTATGGTAGCGGGAATTTCAGTATATGTGATACGGAAACGGAAAAAGAAGCAAAAGCTGCTGGAGGAGTTTTAGCCTATGAAATGGATATGGCATATGTGTTATGCAAATATGAAGCAAAGAGGTGTGCGAACCGGGCTTACCATACTGGGTGTGGTAATCGGTATTATTTCCATTGTATCACTAATGGCGATTGGGTTAGGTGTAAAGGAAGAATTGATGCGGATGGCTGACAGTCAGGGAGGAGCTACGCAGATTCAGATATATGGGATAACGGAAGGAAAACGAAAGGACCAGATGCTGACAGACCGGAGATTACAGGAGGTAGAGTCGCTGGAAGGTGTTGCCGCAGTTTATCCGATATTATCGGTAAATGCAAAGGTCACATATCAGCAATATGAGGGCTATTGGCAACTGGAAGGAATACCGACCGAATATTTGCAGAGCTTAAACACAAAAAACGGAAACTACCCGGAAACCACCGGACAGAAGCCGGAGCTGATAATGGGAACTCAGGCAGTTGCATTATTTTATAACAGAAATACCGGCATAAGCTATGGGGAGTTATATGAGGGACAGACCATTGATTTATCCGGTGAGGTCTTAGAGCTGGAACTGGAAAACGGAGAAGATACGGTAACAGCAAAAGTCGATGTAGTCGATATGCAAAAGGAGGAGTCCTATCATATCTATTGCGATATGGATATATTAAAGCAATATCTGAAACGGCAGGCAGCAGGCGGCAGGCTTATCGGGCAGCCGTTAAATGCAAATGGAGAAGCGTATCGGGAGTGGATTTATAGCAGTGCAATCGTTGAAGCGGTTGATATGGAGCAGGTAGATGCATTGGTAAAGCAGCTTCAGGATATGGGGTATCAGGCAGAAAGCAATAAGGAATTTGTGGACTATATTCAAAAGATAATGAAAATCGCACAGATGGTATTAGCCGGAATCGGCATGATAGCACTTGTTGTGGCTGTAATCGGAATCGGAAATACAATGACAACCGCAGTATATGACCGTATACATGAAATTGGAATTCTAAAGGTATTAGGCTCCGACCCGGAGGAATTATTATATCTGTTCCTACTGGAATCCGGGCTGTTAGGCGGTATGGGAGGATTGCTGGGGGTTATCTTGTCTTATGGTATTGTAGAAGTGTTTGTCAACCGCATGGCGGTAAAGCTGATGGAGCTGCCGAAGGGAACGGTGCTGGCGGTCATACCTTGGTGGCTGGCAGTAGCCGCAGTTATATTTTCGATATTGTTGGGAATACTGGCAGGCTTCTTTCCGGCTAAATGGGCAGCCGGATTAAAACCGATAAAAGCGTTACACTAATGAACAAGCCAGCTATAATCCTTCCGGCAATCAAGGATATAATCCACATACACCGTATCGTCCTGAATCTGGTAAAGAACAAGATACCATTTTGCTATAAACATCTTATGGTATTTATTGGAAGGTATATACGCTTCTTCAAAAAAGGGAAAACGCTGTGGCATATATTCTAAAGAACGGATTCCTGACAGAAGTTCGTTCTTCTTTGCGATGGCGGCATCTTTATTAACCTGTGCCAGAAAGCGGATATGTGTGCCTAGCATTCTTTTTGCCCTGTCAGAAATAATAATCTTGTATTTCTTATCTGCCATACATTACACCTCTGCAATCACATCATCCAGATATGCTTCCAGTTCGTCCGGAGTACAGCCGTTTCTGCCTGCCAATCTGTCTTCTTCTACTGCCAGTAATTCTTCCCGTAGCTTCAACATTTTCTCCCAACGGTTATAGGTAGCAATATCCATGACAACCAAATCTCCTTCGCCGTTCTTGGTTAGGAATATTGGTTCTTGTGTCTTGCGGCATAAATCGGCAATTTCGTTGTAATTCTGGCGAATGGCTGCTGATGGACGGATATTCATATCAAAACCTCCTTAAGTCTGTAACATCTGTGATAATAGTAATATTCTAACCATATTATATCCATTTTATACAATACAGTCAACAAAGGCTGTGCGATATACAAGGTCTAAACAAGGTTCTAAAAATATGCTGGTAGTGAAATGAATAATTTGTTAAAATGACGATATAAGATTATGGTAAGTATATGAAAAAGACAGGAAGCAAGAAATCGATAGGAGGGGTAATATGAGGAAATCAAAATGGATAAAGGCGGCATTACTGCTGGCAGGAGTTATGGTGCTTAGCAGCTGCGGCACAATTGATAATGGCACAACCACCGAGCAGGTGACAGAGCAGATGTCAACCGGCGGAAAGTCCGGTAACGATAAGTCAACCGAAGGAACTACAGAGCAGACCACAGAAGCATTTACGGCGGAGGAAGAGGAGACCATTATCCGGCGGGCAAAATATGCAGATGCAGTCGTTATGTTTTATTATGCAAATGTATGGCCGGACGGTACACCGATTGAAGGCTTTGATTGGGATACCATGCATGAGAACAAGTTTGCTATCTATGATATAGACGGAGATGGAATCGAGGAGCTGATTCTTTCTTATACCCAGACCTCTATAGCCGGAATGCGGGAGGAAATATTTCAGTACGATATAGAAACCGGAGAATTGCGGTCAGAGCTTTCGGAATATCCGGGAACGACCTATTTCTCAAACGGATATGTTGAGGTGGTATGGGCTCATAATCAGGGAGTCACTACCGATATGTGGCCGTTTAATGTATATCAGTATAATGCGGATACCGATAATTATGACTATGTGGCATCTGTAGATTCATGGAGAAAGAAGGATTTTCCGGAGGATTATGACGGAACACCGTTCCCGGATGAATACGATTTGGACGGCAACGGAGATATTTATTATATATCAACCGTAGGAGACGGAAGAAAGCCGGTGGATGATGCAGAGTTTGAAGCGTGGAGAAACAATATAGAGCAGGGAACTTCTGTTTTAACCGTACCGTATGGAAGTGATGAGGACGGAGGATTTGAAACATTGCTCGGATATACGCAGGAGTATAAGCAATTATACTACCAAAAGTATATTTATACATATGGTGAAAGTGCGGGAGACATTGGTCTGCGGTATTTCTTGGATGACTCCGTATATGTAGGAGATTTGAAACCGGAGCTTGAGAACCGGTATGGAATTACCTTTACTCCGGAAAATGAATATGGAGACAGCGAGATAGGTACTATCAATAATCAGACACCGATAGCAATGAACTATATGAATGCAACCTTACTGATATATCAGGACACGAAGGTAGATGATTTGACGATATTCGGTATATATCCGGGAATGTCTGAGAAGGAAGCAAAGGAGCATCTGGCAGTTGCAGGCTTTTATGAAATAGAAGAAAACGGTTATATTACAGGTGATAATACAAATAATGTTGGTATATGGCTGGATACCGAGGGTGGAATTGTGAAGAAATTATCCATCCGGACCTACTGCTCTTATGCAGGTTAATGAAGTATTAAGTATATGAGAGATGCGTTTTCTAACTATCATCCAATTGTAAATGTGGTATATTTCGTAAGCGTTCTGACGGTAACAATGTCCTGTATTCATCCGGCAGCACAGCTTGCGAATCTGGTGTGTGCAGGGCTGTATGCAATCCTGTTAAAAGGGAAGCGGGCAGCCTTGTTGTGTCTGCGGGTGGGACTTCCGATAATAGTCTTGGCAGCCGTTATGAATCCGTTATTTAATCACGCAGGCGTAACGATTCTCGGCTATTTTCCGAACGGAAATCCGTTGACACTGGAAAGCATTTTATATGGGTTGGCAGCAGGCTGTATGCTGGCAACTGTATTTTTATGGTTTTTATGCTTCCAAGAGGTTGTGACTACCGATAAGCTGATTTATTTATTTGGTAAGGTGATACCCGCAACCGCACTGATACTAAGTATGACGCTGCGGCTGATTCCGAGATTCCGGATGCAGTTAACCAATATTACAGAAGCACAGCGGGTGCTTGGCAGAGATGCTTCATCCGGAAACCTAATCCGCCGGATGCGAAATGCGGTCACGATTTTGTCCATTCTAATAACATGGGCGTTGGAGGATGCGATTGAAACCGCAGATAGTATGCGGAGCCGGGGCTATGGCTTGGAGGGGCGTACCGCATTTAGTATATATACCATGGAGATGCGGGATAAGGCAGCACTTATCTGGCTTCTGGGAAGCGGACTGATATTGGTATTCTACGGGGGATTTTGCAAGGGCTTGGAATTTCGGTATTTTCCATCGGTATTTATGGCACCATGGAATACCATGACGGTATTGCTGCAACTGTTGAATCTGGCACTGGCGGCAACCCCTGTAATCATTAGCTGGAAGGAGAACAATCAATGGCACTCATTACATTCGAGGACGTGAGCTTTTTTTATCCGGAGCAGACAACGCCGGCATTAAAGCACATTTCTTTTCAGGCAGAAGCGGGAGAATTCTTGGTATTATGCGGTCCTTCCGGCTGCGGAAAAACGACCTTGTTAAAGCAATTGAAGCCGGTTTTGGTTCCCGGCGGTATGAGGAGCGGAGCTGTCCGGTTTCATGGACAGAGCATAGAAGAAGTATCTGCAAGGGAGCAGGCTGCCCGGATTGGCTATGTGTTCCAGTCGCCGGAGAATCAGATAGTAACGGATAAGGTGTGGCATGAGCTTGCCTTTGGCTTGGAAAGCTTAGGCTATGAGTCGGCAGAGATTCGAAGACGTGTAGTGGAAATAGCAACCTTCTTTGGAATCCAGAATTGGTTTTATGAGGAAATTACGCATTTATCCGGAGGGCAGAAGCAGCTTTTGAATCTGGCAGCCATTATGACGATGCAGCCGGAGGTGATTGTCTTAGATGAACCGACCAGTCAGTTAGACCCGATTGCCGCATCGGATTTTCTGAATACACTTGCAAAGATAAATCGGGAATTGGGAACCACCATTCTTATCATCGAGCAGAGACTGGAGGAGGTATTTCCTCTGGCAGACCGCGTTCTGGTTATGAGTAAAGACGGAGAACTGATATGTGAAGGGGAACCCCGGAAGGTCGGTATGGAGCTGAGAACGAGCAAAAGCGTAATGTTTCAAGCAATGCCGACAGCAATGCGAATCTGGAACGGAATTGCAAATGAGCAGGAGTGTCCGGTCACGATTCGGGAGGGGAGAGAGTTCTTAACGGTGCTTGCAAAGGAGCAAATGCCGCAGGAATTACCGGAAGAAAAGGAAGAAGGGCTTTCAGCAGAAGCAAAGCCTTGTGTCTTAGAAGCAGAGAATATCTGGTTTCGATATGAACAAAACGGACCGGATATTATAAAGGGAATGAAGCTTTCCTTACACAAGGGAGAGTGGCTTTGCCTGCTGGGTGGAAACGGAACCGGAAAGACAACCGCAATTAAGGTATTAAGCGGCTTACAGAAGCCATATCGGGGAACCGTAACTACGCGGGAGGAGATAGGCTATCTGCCGCAGAATCCGCAGACACTTTTTGTGAAAAAGACAGTAGAGGCAGATTTGCGGGAGGTACTGACCGGACAGCAGAGCGAAAAGGAAGAACGGCTGCGGGACATGATAAAGCTGTGCCGGCTGACCGGATTAGAGCAGAGACATCCGTATGACCTGTCCGGTGGAGAGCAGCAGCGGTTGGGACTGGCAAAGGTATTACTGCGGCAGCCGGGGATTTTGTTGTTGGACGAGCCTACGAAGGGGCTGGACATAGAGATGAAATGCATACTTGCCGAGGTTCTACAGGAGTTATTGCAACAAGGAATTGCAATTTTGATGGTTAGTCATGATGTGGAATTTTGTGCGGCATATGCAAAGCAGTGTGCGTTGTTCTTTGACGGAGCAATTGTTACACAGGATACACCGCGGAGATTTTTCTCCGGAAACAGCTTCTATACAACCGCAGCAAACCGGATAGCCAGAGCATTTCTTCCGCAGGCAGTTGTAGCAGAGGATGTTATTCTGGCATTTGGCGGGGAAGCTGAGAAGCCGGACAAAGGACCGGAAGAAAGACTAGACACAAAAGAGGAAAAAACCATAACGGAACATACGGTATGCGGACAGGAAAAGCAAAACCGGAAATCACAGAAACCCAAATTACCGATGCGAACCTGTGTGGCAACCGTTATGATTCTGCTTCTGATACCGATTACGTTATATTTCGGTGTGCGGACCGGACGATACAATGTCAGCTCCATGCTGGTGCTGTTAGAGTGTATGCTGCCGTTTTTTCTTGTTTACGAAGGAAAGAAACCGAAGCCGCGGGAATTGGTTGTGATTGCGGTATTATGTGCCATCGGGGTTGCCGGAAGAGCCGCATTTTTTATGCTGCCGCAATTTAAGCCGGTTATGGCACTTACAATTATTGCCGGAGTTGCAATGGGGGCAGAGACCGGTTTCTTGGTGGGAGCTATGACGATGCTGGTGTCAAATATATTATTTTCACAGGGACCATGGACTCCATGGCAGATGTTTGCAATGGGAATCGTCGGATTTCTGGCGGGACTTTTGTTCCGAAAGGGAAGACTTCCGGCAAATCGGTTGACGCTTTGCATATTTGGCGGACTGGCTGCGTTAGTGATATATGGCGGAATTATGAACCCGGCAGCAGCATTGGTCTGGGGAAATCAGAGCTTAAACCGGAACATTCTGATAGCATATTATATTTCCGGATTTCCGATGGACTGTATTCATGGATTTGCAACAATAGTATTTTTGCTGCTGGCAGCCAAGCCGATGATTGAAAAGCTGGAACGGATAGAAAAGAAATATGGGTTTCCGCAGGTTGCGGATTGAGCAGAAAAGTAGTATAGTAATGTGGTATATATGTAGGTTGATGGACAGAAGATAATGTCATAAATATCAGGGGAGAATATATGGAACAACAGAGCCTTACACTATTCCGCACTTGTAAGCAGATTGCCCGCCAAATGGACGCAAACGGCATCCTGCTGGAAGGCGATTTCAGTGTCGTGGAACAATTGAGAATGGATTTGCGTAATTTTTTCTGCTATCTGGCAATTTCCGATGGAATTGTGCAGAAGGAAGAGATTCGTTACATCAATAAATTGCTGGAGTATGAATTTGATGCAGATACGATTATGGACTGTATCCGGAATAATTGTATTTCGAGCAGGGATTTTCTGAACAACCCACCGTTGTCTCTTCGTTATTTTTTGAAGGACAAAAACATACCGAGTGCAGTTTATCAATCAAAGTATTATGACATCCGCAACCTGTATTATTATACCTTTCAGGAATTAGGCAGGGAGTTTATTGCCTGCAATCGGAAGGTAGAGGATGGGGAGATTCGCAATCTGACCCGGTATCTTCTGATGCTGGAGAGTCAGATGAATGCCTATAAGAATTATGGAGAAGAGCGGCAGGAGACACCGGACAGCATTCCGTATCGGATAAAGGAGACCTCTAAGAATGAGGAAGAGGAGATTGCATTTGTCGGAACAATTACGGAGGCAGACCCGGAGGGATATGATTTAGATGCATTGATGCAGGAGCTGAATGGCTTAATCGGGCTGGGAAGCGTAAAAAAGGAAGTTAAGAATCTGGTAAACCTTCTCCGGATTAATGAGCTGCGGGAGCAGAACGGTTTAAGACCGGCAAATGTTGCAAGACATTTTGTGTTTACCGGGAATCCGGGTACAGGTAAGACAACCGTAGCCCGCCTGCTTTCCAAAATCTACTGTGCCTTGGGAGTTTTATCGAAGGGGCATTTGGTTGAAGTAGACCGTTCCGGTATGGTTGCCGGATATATGGGACAGACCGCATTGAAAGTTAAGCAGGTAGTAGATAAGGCAAAGGGCGGAGTCCTTTTTATTGACGAGGCATATGCATTAAGCAATCATGGGCCGGAAGGGGATTTCGGACAGGAAGCAATTGATACCCTGAATAAAGCAATGGAAGATTATCGGGATGACCTTATTGTGATTGTGGCAGGCTATCCGGATTTAATGGAGGAATTTATTGAATCCAATCCGGGCTTAAATTCCCGATTTAATAAGACCATTGATTTTCCGGATTATAATGCAGAGGAGCTATATGAGATTTTCACATATATGAGCCGGGAGCAGGATTATCATGTAAGCAGTACCGGTGTGGAACGATTGCGGGAGCATTTACGGGAAATGGTGAGTCATAAGGATGAGAACTTTGGAAATGCCAGAGATATAAGGAATTATTTAAGTCAGGTAATTGAACGACAGGCAAACCGTCTGATTGCTGCCAGCTCGGTAGATAAGCAGCAATTGCTGACGATTGAAGCAGAGGATTTGTAGAACAGGAGCAGATATGGGTACACAACAGGAACCACAGGTTTCACAGGAAGGAAAGAAGCCGGAGAAACCGAAAAAGGTTTTATTACAAAATCAAATAGAGCGTTATCTGAGAATCCCGTTTTTTTTGCTGATTCCGTTAGTATTGTTTAACGGATTAGTCTATATGCGGAATCTGGAGACCGGAATTTGCTTTTCTATTATATTAATTGTCTATACATTGCTGGTTACATTTATATATGTGCATAATAAGCCGAATATTATGACAACGCTGATGGGCTTTGCATTTGAGCAGGGACAGGTACAGAAGGAATTACTGAAGGATTTGGCGATTCCGTATGCATTGATAGACTTAGATGGAAAGATTCTGTGGGCAAATGCATTATTTTATGGAATTGTCGGCTTAGAGAAGCAGAATAAAAAGTCTGTCGTACAGATTTTTCCTGAGATTACCAGAGAGCTGTTTCCGCAGAAAAATAACATGACGGAATTTGGGATGCGGTATCAGGACGGATATTACCGGGTGGAAATGCGTCGAATCATGATGCACGAAGCTCCGCTTGAGGAAATGAACCATGAAAGTGAGGATGGCTTTATTGCCATGTACCTCTTTGATGAGACAGAGCTTAGAAAGTATATTCAGGAAAATAAGGACCAGAAGCTGGTAGCCGGATTGGTGTATATTGATAATTATGAAGAAGCATTAGAGGGTGTGGAAGAGGTTCGCCGTCCATTGCTGACTGCATTGGTTGACCGAAAGGTGAACAAATATATGCAGAATATTGATGCCATTGTAAAGAAGATAGAAAAGGACAAATTTCTGGTGGTATTCCGGCAAAAGTATTTGGAGGAATTACAGACAACGAAGTTTGCCTTGTTGGACGAGGTTCGTTCCATTAATATCGGTAATGAGATTGCGGTTACCTTAAGTATCGGTCTGGGTGTAAATGCGGACACATATATACAGGCGTATGATGCCGCCCGCGTCGCTATCGACCTTGCACTGGGACGAGGCGGAGACCAGGCAGTTGTAAAGGATGGCGAGCAGATATACTATTATGGCGGAAAATCGCAGGGTGTTGAGAAGAATACCAGAGTAAAGGCAAGAGTGAAGGCACATGCCTTACGAGAGGTATTAGAGTCCAAGGATGAAGTTATTATCATGGGACATAAGATGCCGGACGTGGATTCGCTCGGCTCGGCAATCGGTATATACCGGCTGGCAACTGCTATGAACCGGCGGGCATATATAGTAATTAATGAGGTGACAGCCGCCATTCGTCCGGTAATGAATAACTTTATCGGCAATAATATGTACCCGGAGGATTTGTTTGTGAACAGTGAACAGGCAATGAATCTGATAGACCAGGATACCGCTCTGGTAGTGGTAGATGTGAATCGGCCAAGCTATACCGAGTGTGAGGAATTGCTTACCATGACGAAGTCTATTGTTGTAATAGACCATCATCGTGCCATGAGTGATTCGATTCAGAATGCAATTCTTTCTTATATAGAGCCGTATGCATCCTCTGCCTGTGAAATGGTAGCAGAGATATTACAGTACATTATTGATAAGCCGAAGCTGCGTCCGATAGAGGCGGATGCGATGTATTCCGGTATTTTGGTGGATACAGATACCTTTGTCACCAAGACCGGTGTCCGTACCTTTGAAGCGGCTTCATTCTTAAAGCGGAGCGGAGCAGATGTGACGCGGGTTCGTAAGATGTTCCGTACCGATATGGAGGTATATCAGCAGAAGGTAGCCGGTGTAGAAAATGCGGAATTATTTATGGATGATTATGCAATCGGGATTCTGCCGTCGGAGGGAGTAGACAGCCCAACCGTATTGGCGGCACAGATTGCAAATGAATTACTGGACATTGACGGAGTTAAGGCATCCTTTATGCTGACACAGGTAAAGGATACCGTATACATCAGTGCGAGGTCGATAGACGAGGTAAATGTGCAGGTGATTATGGAACGAATGGGCGGCGGCGGACACGCAACCGTAGCCGGAGCTCAGCTTCATGACTGCACAGCAGAGGAAGGCAAGAAGCAATTACAGGATATATTACAGAAAATGACAGTGGAAGGAGATATATAGCATGGAAGTAATCTTATTACAGGATGTGAAAGCATTAGGAAAAAAGGGACAGATTGTAAAGGTCAATGACGGATATGCCCGTAACTTTATTCTGCCGAAGAAGCTTGGTCTGGAAGCAAACAGCAAGAATCTGAATGACTTAAAGCTACAGAAGGCAAATGAAGAAAAGGTGGCAGCCGAGCATTTAGCAGCCGCAAAGGAGCTGGCAGCCGAGTTAAAGGATAAGGAAATTGTACTGAGTCTTAAGCTGGGTGAGGGTGGAAAGACTTTCGGCTCGATTTCTTCAAAGGAAATTGCAGAGGCAGCCAATGAGCAGTTAGGCTATGACCTTGACAAGAAGAAGATTCAGTTAAAGGAAAGCATTAAGTCCTTGGGTGTTCATAATGTGGTATTAAAGTTACATCCGAAGGTAACAGCGGAATTGAAGGTAAAGGTAACAGAAGGATAGGAACTGACAGGCAATGGATGAAGCGGTAATTCGAAAAATACAACCAAATAGTGTAGAGTCTGAACAGGCAGTGCTGGCATCCATGCTGATGAGCCGGGAGGCTGTCGTAAATGTTGCAGATATGCTGACAAAGGATGATTTCTACCAGACACAGTACGGAGTCATTTTTGAGGCTATGGTAGAGCTGTATCATGAGGGAACCTCGATAGACCTGATAACCTTAATGGAACGCCTGAAGGAGAAGGGAGTTCCGGAATCCGTATATGGTATTGAGACTATGCAGGAGCTGATGAGTGCGGTTCCAACCTCTGCAAATGCGAAGAAATATGCAGAGATTGTCAAGGACCGGGCAAATATGCGGCGGGTCATCAAGCTGGCAGAAAACGCAGCCAATGAGTGCTATACCTTAAAGGATTCCTCTGCCAATATTCTAAGCAACATTGAGAATCAGGTTCTTGAAATGACGCAGAATGCCAATAACGGAGACGATATTGTTCCGATTCGTCAGGTTGTGGATAATGTGTTGCGAAATATCCGGGAAGCAGCAAAGCAGCAGGGAAATGTTACCGGTGTACCGACCGGCTTTCTGGATTTGGATGATATGCTGACCGGTCTGCATGGCTCGGAACTGATTCTGGTTGCAGCTAGACCTGCAATGGGAAAGACCGCATTCGTGCTTAATATTGCAGAATATGTAATATTAAAAACCGATGTACCGGTTGCTATCTTTAACTTCGAGATGAATAAGGAGCAGTTGGTTCAGCGTATGATTGCGATGGAATCACAGGTAAATTCGCAGAATATAAGAACCGGTAATTTACAGGATGACCAGTGGTTAAAGCTGTATGAAAGCTCGAATATAATAGGTGGGACAAAGCTGTTTATCGAAGACCAGTCCAATGTCACAATTGGAGATATACGAAATAAGTGCAGGAAATTAAAGCAGCGGCATAACGTAGGCTTAATTATCATAGATTACTTACAGTTGATGAGCGGAAACGGCAGAACGGATTCCAGACAGCAGGAGGTATCGGAAATATCCAGAGGTCTGAAGGTGCTGGCAAAGGAATTAGATGTGCCGATTATTGCATTGTCACAGTTAAGCCGGGCGGTAGAAGCAAGAACCGACCATCGTCCAATGCTGTCGGATTTGCGGGAATCCGGTTCTATAGAGCAGGATGCCGATGTGGTTATGTTCATATATCGTGAGGATAAATATCGGGATGACTTGCCGGAGGAGGACAAGAATAAGGCAGAGATTATTATTGCCAAGCAGAGAAATGGTGCCACCGGTACGGTTATGCTGGGCTGGCAGGGCGAATATACAAAATTCGTGAATCTGGAACGCAGCCGGCGTTCATAGGTGGCGGATACAGATAGAGGGGAGAAGCAAACGATGGAATTTAGATTAGACGGAAACGAGCAGGAGGAAACCCAACAGGAGAAGCCGGATGCAGCAGCTTCCGACGGATATTACCATGTACCGAACAAGGATATGGCTATAGAGAAGCCTGCGGTAACAACCATACCGGAATCCACACGTCAGATTCATGTGCCGAAGTTCGTTATTTTTATCATTGCTGCTGCGGTCATTGCACTTATATTGACGCTTGTTCCGTGGAATAAGAAGACCGCACTGGATTCGTACCTGCGGATGTCACAAACGGAATTAGAGCAGACCTTGGGCGTTACCTTTCAGGAGAACGCAGCCGCAGTCAAGTATTTAAGTATTCCGAATGGAGATACTACCGGGTTTCAGGTATATTCGACAGCAGATGAAGGTTTGAATGTAATCTACTATAACGGCAGGCAGCAGGGAATCTCCTTTACCGGCAGAAAATATTCTGTATTCGGTATAAAGGTTGGAGATTCTATCAGCCACCTTCTGTTAAGCAGCGGAGATGAACAGATTATCTCCGGTGAAGACAGTGCCGGTTATAGATACAGCCGGTATTTTAATATGCTGGAGGATTTACAGAAGTCCGGCAGCACTTCGGAATACTTTGTAGGTGTGGACGGCAGTGCATTGATACTGGTGGTAAATGATACCTCCCACCGGGTTGTGAATATCATATATTACTATGATACCCAACGGCTTTTACAAGGTATTTCATAGGAATTGTGTACGTGGCGGATGCCACAGAAGATGTGCAAAATTTGTCAGAAAGACGGATATAATAGAATACGATAGAAATTGTAGAAGAAATCTCCCTTAGTGTATCATGATAGCAGGAATGAATAGATACACGAAGGGGGATTCTTTTTTATGAATGAGACACGATATTTAATATCTGATACTTCCAAGCAATTAAAGGTAGAGCCGCACGTTCTGCGTTATTGGGAAGAAGAACTGGATATGAAGATTAATCGAAATGAGATGGGGCATCGTTATTATACGGCAGACGATATTCGGGTATTGCAGGCAGTCCGGGAAATGAAGGACCAGGGACTTCAATTAAAGGCAATCAAACAGCTTCTGCCGGAATTATATAAGAATCCTGATTTTAACTGGAAGGTGATTATGGAGCAGAGGGACGAGCTTACACCGGAGGTACATACCAAACCTACACACGGAAAAGTTATAGAAATGCGGCAGAATAATAACACAGAAATGATTACAGCCACGCAGCAGGCACCCATTAATCCAATGTCGGCAGAGCTAAAAATGGAGCAGTTTCAGGAGATAATGACAAAAATTATCGGTAAGGCATTGGAGGCAAATAACCGTTCCTTAACCGGAGCTATCAGCAATGAAGTATCGGACAAGGTATCCGAGCGTGTCATTAAGCAGATGGACTATGTGATGCGGGAAAATGAGGAACGGCAGGAGGAGCGGTTCCGGAAGCTGGATGAGGTGCTTCGTACAAAACAGCGGGCAAATGCAGAGGCGGCGGCTGCTGCGGAGGATGCCAAGCGGAAGCATAAAAAGAGCTTATTCGGGAAAAAACAAAAGGCGAGAAGATAGACGCATTGACATACCGCGTTGATAATCATATAATAAAGATTCAAAATCATTCTCAAAGATAAGGGGAAATTATAGCATGAAGAATATGTTAAATTTTAAGGAACATAGCAAAGAGGAATTAACAGATATTTTGAATCTTGCATTGGATATGAAGCGGTATCCGGAAAAGTATCGGGAGATTTTGAAGGGCAAGAAGCTATATACGCTGTTTGAAAAGACATCAACAAGAACCTTTTTATCATTTACCACCGGCATTACAGAACTGGGCGGAACTTACTATAATCAGTTGTGGAAGGATTCAAACTTTGTTCTGGGTGAACCAATCTCAGAACTGAGATATGTAGGCCGGAACGTAGACATTATTATGGCGAGACTGATTAAAAACGAAACCGTAGAATTATTTGGAGCAAATACCACCGTTCCGTTTATTAATGGCTGTGACAGTACCTATCATCCATGTCAGATTCTTGCAGATGCATTGACACTGCTTGAGAAGTTCGGCACACTGGATGTGAAGTTCTTATATATCGGTGCAAAGAATAATGTATTTAATTCTCTGGTGGAATTTTTCTCTAAGATGGAGACCGGAACCCTGTATGGTCTGACACCGTTAGTAAACGATACAGCAGTGGATGCGGATTTTTATGAGAAAGCAAAGGCTACCGGTTATTATGTAGAGCTGAATCCGGAAATGTCCATGGAAGAAGCAAAGTCTTATGTAAAAGACATGGATGTATTATATACCGATACATGGGTAGATATGGAATTTTTCAACAATCCTGCATATGCAGAGCAGAAGGAAAAGACCTTGAGCATGATGATGCCATATCAGATTAACAGCCAGTTTGTAGAAGGAAGTCATGCTATTGTGCTTCATGATATGCCGATGCACGTTGGATATGAGATTTCTCAGGAGGTAGTTGATAAGAATCTGGAGCATATTCTGGATCAGGCAGAAAACCGCCGCCACGCAGAAAAAGCTGTCATGGCGACGTTATTGGGAAAAGGAACGATATTATGATTATAAGGACTAGTCAGTAGCAGCCTGTGCATGATAGGCGGTGACACCCAGAATGGTTTCTCCGTCTATCTGCAAGGCTGTCGGCTGGTCAAATTCTACGGTAATGTCTTTGCCGGTTAAGATTTCAACCATTTCGGTATGTTTTACATGTTCACCCTTGAAAATAGTAGGAAATACAGTTAAGGTCTTAAGCTTTCCGGAGCCATACATAACAGCCACAGACAGGGTTTCGTTTTGCAGACGATTCTGCTTTGGTGTTATCATCATGCCGCCGCCGTAAAAGCGACCGTTCATGGTAGGAGCCAGCCAGACGTGTTCATAGGTATGCTTCACACCGTCAACGGTAATGGTTGCGTTGGTCGGATGATAATGAAACAGCAGTCCTTTGATAGCAATTGCGGTATAGTTTGCCGGCTTATTTGAATGCTCATGAAGCTTATCCGCAACCTCACAGCAATAGCCGTCAATCCCATAGCCGATTCCGTTTAAGAACAGGTAATCGGTTCCGTTTACGGTTACGGTAGGAAGCTTCTTTATATACTGGTTAATCCGGAACGGAACGGTATCCCGTTCTTTTTCTAAATCCCGTAAAAAGTCATTGCCGCTGCCTGCCGGATAATAGAGAATCGGATTCGGAACGGAAAGCCCGGCAATGTTATTAATAAACCGGTTCAAGGTGCCGTCTCCGCCACAGACAATGATAGAGTCATTGGCATCTATTTTAGATAAATACTCCGCATAGTCCTCAATATCAAGCACGTTTTGATAAATAAGCTCCTGTTCCGGCATCAGGGCTAACAGCTTTTTAGATTCCTCCTCTCCTTTTCCGTTACACGCGAGCGGGTTGTATAATATGTATTTCTTAGTCATGAGTTAAGTCCTCCTTCATGGACAGTATAATCTTGTAGTGCGGTTTCCATTTCAGAGCGGATGTAATCACCAAGCTCTGCAGTGGTATGTTCGTGAACATATTCTGTAGAAAGAACGTCCAGAACATCTATATATACATCCGAATGATGCAGGGGATAATTCCGATGTATCGTTTCGGTTCCGTGAATTGATAACACAACAATCGGCACATCTGCTTTTTGTGCGATTTTCAGGACACCGTTATGAAACGGCAGTAATGTCAAGTCCTTGCTTCGGGTACCCTCCGGGTAAACGGCAATGGATACCTGATTGTCTTTTATTAATTTCACAGCCTTTAAAATGGTTTTCATGGCATTTTTCGGCTGTTCCCGGTCTATCGGAAGAAAGCAGCAACGGTGAATCAAATGTCCAAATACCGGAATCTGAAAATTCTCAGGCTTGGATATGAATGCAAGATCCTGTTTTCTAAATACCTGCCAGGTTACAATCGGGTCAAACTTGGACCTGTGATTGCATACCAGAAGGAACCGCGAATCCTTCGGAAGCTTCTGGATGCCGGTTACATGAAGCCGGACCCGGACGACCTTTAAGGAGATAGCGGTAAAGCTGTATAGCAGAAATCGATAGAAGCGGCTGTTTTTTGTATATTCCCGGCTGAACGGTACCAGCAAAGCACTGATAACCAGAATCAGAAGATAGAGCATGAGGATACTCACAACAGCCAGAGCCAATATTTTTATAACTTCCATATATATCCTTCACTTTCTGAATGCAGTTTTAAGCAAAAAGAGAATCGCTACCATCACATCAGGTCAGGCAGCGATTCTCTTTTATCACACTTGATGTATCTTATTTATTCCTCTGAAATAGCTCCTGCTGGGCAAGAACCGGCACAAGAACCACAGCTGATGCATGTATCAGCGTCGATTACAAACTGGCCGTCACCTTCAGAAATAGCACCAACCGGACAAGAACCGGCACAGGCACCACAGGATAAACAAGCGTCAGAAATAACGAATGCCATAACGGATAACCTCCTTTTAATTTTTATCATCCACCTCTAATTTTAAGCCTTTTTGCCTATTATAGCAAGTAGAACTTTTAGGAAAATTGTCGCAAGAGGTCAAGAGTTTTCTGTCTGTGTCTGATTTTGGGAATTTTCCTCTGCCAGCTCCTTTCTACGCTTCTTAATACCGTCAATAATATGTCCTTTGGCAATGATGGCTTCGTTACTGGTGAGGGCGGGAACCCCCTTTAACGGATAATCAATGCCGAGGTTTTTATACTTTACTTCACCCATTGTATGATATGGGAGAACATCTAATGCCTTTAGATTCCGTAAGCCACCGATAAAGTAGCCTAAGCGGGTAAGCTCATCTTCCTGGTCCGTAATACCCGGAACAATTACGTGCCGAATCCATACCGGAATATTTTTTTCGGCAAGATAGTTTGCAAAATCCAGAATGTTGTCATTCGGCTGTTTGGTTAATTTCTTATGTCCCTCCGGGTCAATGTGCTTAATATCAAGCATAACCAAATCGGTTACGGTAGAGAGCTTCTCAAACTTGGCAAATACAGCCGGGTCATTTCTGCGAAACATAATGCCGGAGGTGTCCAGACAAGTGTGAATGCCACGCTGCTTTGCCTGCGAAAAGAGTTCCGTCAAAAAATCAATCTGCACCAGAGGCTCGCCGCCGGTAGCGGTCAGTCCTCCACCGTTCATATAAAATTCTTTGTTTTTATCATAATAATCCAAAATATCCTCTACGGTCATTTCTTCGCCGCCGCTTAACTCCCATGTGTCGGGATTGTGGCAATATGCACATCGCATCGGGCAGCCCTTAAAGAACACGACAAAACGTGTGCCGGGTCCGTCAACCGTTCCAAAGGTTTCAATTGAATGTATACGTCCTACCATAATAAAGCCTCCAATCTTGAGCCTTATTATACACTAGATAGAACAGGAAAGGCAATAATCATTTCACCGATTCAATATAGGTATCCATCTGATTCCGCAGGGTATCGAAGTCACAAGGACCGGTCTCTAAAATAGTCTGATGGTATCCGATTTCATCAAAGGAATCACCAAGCTGATTCTTTGCATAATCCCGCAACTCAACAAATTCCAGATAGCCGACAAAATATTGCGGATAATATCCCGGCTCCTCTATCATCATATCATAAAGACCCTCTGCCGCTTCCGTATTAAATCCAAGCTCATCCATATAATCACACAGGTCCTGAAGGGAGTAGCCGTAATAATTTACATAAATATCTGCCAGACAGCAAAATGCCAGATTCTGTAACTCTGCGGCAACATATAGCTTGCGGACATAATCACTGTCATAGTTTGAATAAGTAATCCAATTATAAGACCGCATTTCCACATACATCGCCCAGCCCTCACTGTAGCCTAAGAAGTTTAACATATCACGAACCGGATACGGATTCGTGGAGAGGAAATAGGTCATTTGATATAAATGTCCCGGATACCCTTCATGTGCATAGGTGGCAGACAAGGCACCGGCACTGCCGTTATTTTCGCTGCGGTTTACCTGAATGACATTGTGGGTATAGTCATCAATACAAGGAGTTACACAAAAGGCAGGTGATACAATATCCGCAATGGCAGGGTCAATGTCACTAATGGTATATTCAACCTCCGGAGGAGCCGGAAATTCTGTCAACATTTCCTGCTTATAATATTCCAGAAAGTTAGCAGGAGAGGAAAGACCTTCTACTATAAAATTCTCATCCCCATAATATTCCAGAAGCACCTGCGGCTGATTTGCATAAATGTCATAAATAACATTCGTAGAATCCTCCAATACCTGCTCCAATACCTTTTTCATTTCCGGAATTGTCTTAGAAGAACCTGTTTTGTGAGCAACAATATATTCATAATAATCTTTTCCACCTTCATAATTACAGATACCGCCAAGGTCCGCACTCTTTCCCTTTAGGTTATTCAGTGCGTCAATCATAGCCTGATAGGCAGGAATTACGGTGTTCAGAACAAGGTTGCGGTTCCGGTCCTTGTAAGCCTCCCGCTGGGTGTCGGATAAGCCCTCCATTGCATCAATCCGGTGGTCAAAGGTCGTAATCAGGTAATTGTCATCGGTATGACTTAAAAATTCCTCACACTGTTCAACGGCATCTTCAATGGCTCCGTCTGACATACCGTACCCTTCCGCAGTCCGGTAAGCTTCATAATCAGTACAATAGGAAAAATAGTCATCCATTAAGTCCATAAGAGCAAGGTAATCTTCAATATCGTCTGTGGAATAGAACTCATATAAGGACATATTTAAAGGCATATTGCTCTGCACACCCGTCACCTGTCCAAAGACTGTTGCCTGATAATGACAATCCTGCACAGATAATTCCTGCTCTATGTAGTGATATAAAACATCATAGGTAAGCTGCTGCTTGGCATCTAACTGATTATATTCAAAGGAGGTCAGTTCTTCAAAGGTTCCGGTTAAGTCATCCCAATCCTCCTCCATACCGGAAAAGTCGCGGTCATCCAAATCTCCAAGGGTCGGTTCCATATCTTCAATTCCGTAACCGACAGGGTCCTTTAAGGTAAAATGCAGATTCAGGGTATTATCCGTAACCTCTTCTAAGAAAAGCTCCTCAAGAAATGCGTCAAATTCGGCATTCGGAGTGGCACTGACGGTCTGGGTTTTCGCACAGCCGGAAACGGAAAACATCAGGACGGCACTTAAGCCGATAGCCGTAATTCGTTTTGATATGGTGTGTAAATTCATACTTGCTCCTTTAACATACTTTTACTAACAGATATATAAAATTATACGCATAAGAAATAGAAAAAACAACAAAAATCATAAAGTTTCCCTATGGCGAAATCACACCTTGACATGGTAAAAATAGACAGGTATACTAAGTAAATAATGAATAGGTAATAAGCGAAGAAGAGAAGAGTACATAAGAGGGACATTTACAGAGAATCTGGTGAGCTGAGAACAGAGAATGAAGTGCTTATGGAAGATGGTCTTGGAGCGTTGAGCGTGAGCGGAAGGTAAGCGTTCGATGGTAGCACCCATTATCGTGCAGAACTGTACTTGCAGTTCCTGAGTCCGTCATCGTGAGGTGTCGGAGAATTAAAGTGGTACCACGAGGAGAATCCCCCCCGTCTTTAAGAAACGTCTTAAAGGCGGGGGGTTATGTATTTTTATAGGAGGAGAAGAAGAACATGGCAAAGAAACCGTATTACATTACAACTGCAATTGCGTACACATCCGGAAAACCGCATATAGGTAACACCTATGAGATTGTGTTGGCAGACAGCATTGCACGTTATAAGAGATTTTTGGGGTATGATGTCCGGTTCCAGACCGGTACAGACGAGCATGGACAGAAGATTGAACAAAAGGCAGCAGAAGCCGGAATTACACCGAAGGAGTTTGTAGACCAGACAGCAGGAGAAATCAAGCGAATCTGGGATTTAATGAACACCTCATATGATAAGTTCATCCGGACCACCGATTCTGACCATGAGAAGCAGGTACAGAAAATATTTAAGAAGCTGTATGACAAGGGAGACATCTACAAGGGTGAATACGAGGGGATGTACTGTACTCCATGTGAGTCATTTTTTACCAGCTCACAGTTGATTGACGGAAAGTGTCCGGACTGTGGCAGAGAGTGTCAGCCGGCAAAAGAGGAGGCATATTTCTTTAAGCTCAGCAAATATACAGACAAGCTGATTCAGCATATTAATTCCCATCCGGAATTTATTCAGCCGGAGGCAAGAAAGAATGAAATGATGAATAATTTCCTGCTGCCGGGCTTGCAGGATTTGTGTGTATCCCGTTCTTCCTTTAAGTGGGGAATCCCGGTAGATTTTGATGATAAGCACGTTATCTATGTATGGATTGATGCATTAACAAACTATATAACCGGTCTTGGCTATGATGTAGACGGAAATCATGACCCGATGTTTAAGAAATACTGGCCGGCAGACCTGCATTTGATTGGTAAGGATATTCTGCGGTTCCATACGATATATTGGCCGATTATGTTAATGGCACTGGATTTACCGCTGCCAAAGCAGGTATTCGGACACCCATGGCTGATTCAGAGCGACGGAAAAATGAGTAAATCAAAGGGAAATGTTATTTATGCAGACGATTTGGTAGAAATGTTCGGCGTAGATGCTGTCCGGTACTTCCTGTTGCATGAAATGCCGTTTGAAAATGACGGTGTTATTTCATGGGAGCTGGTTGTAGAGCGTATGAACTCTGACTTGGCAAACACACTGGGTAATCTGGTAAATCGTACCATTTCCATGTCGAACAAATACTTTGGCGGAATTGTCCGGAATGCAGATGTGACAGAGCCGGTAGACGAGGAATTAAAGAAGGTAGCACTGGAAACACCGCTTAAGGTGACAAAGGCAATGGAGAAGCTGCGGGTAGCCGATGCCATTACCGAGATATTTACATTGTTCAAGCGGTGCAACAAATATATTGATGAGACTATGCCATGGGTATTGGCAAAAGAGGAGGCATCCCAGGCAAGACTGGAGACCGTATTATATAATCTTGTGGAAAGTATCACAATCGGAACGGTTTTATTAAAGTCCTTTATGCCGGAAACCTCCGCAAAGATTCTGGAGCAGTTACACGCAGAGGACCGGGAATGTGACCAGTTGGGCGTATTCGGTATGTATCCGAACAACACAAAGGTAACAGAGACACCGGAAATCCTGTTTGCACGACTGGATGCAGAAGAGGTTCTGACCGAGCTGGAGCGTCGGAAGGAAGAAGCAAAGCTGAATCAGTACGGTCCGGGAATCGATGTAGAGCCGAAGGAAGAAATCGACATTGATATGTTTGACAAGGTACAGCTTCGTATGGGTCAGATTATTGCCTGCGAGGAAGTGAAAAAGTCAAAGAAGCTTCTTTGCTCACAGGTAAAAATCGGCAGCGAAATCCGGCAGATAGTATCCGGTATCAAGGCACACTATACACCGGAGGAAATGGTTGGCAAGAAGGTTGTGGTTGTTACAAATCTGAAGCCGGCAACGCTTGCGGGTGTCAAGTCAGAGGGTATGCTGCTGTGTGCAGAGGATGAGAACGGAAATCTGTCCCTGTTGACTTCTGAGAAGGAAATGCCGCACGGTGCGGAAATTCGATAAAGGAGAGAAACGGTTATGTGGCAATCGTTACAATATGTAATATCGGCTATCCTGACGCTGGGGTTTGCGACCATCGGGATTGTCAGTTGTGTGGTATTACATCGTCAGAAAAGTATTATCATAGAGAGCCGGCTGGGGCGTTCCAGCAGTGTATCGGAGATAGTAAATGTAAATGTTGCATTAGTAGGGATTGCCATGTCCGTTTGGTTTCGGTACTACGTTTTTGTTCCACCGTTGCTGATGTATATCTTCTTTATTGTCATAACCACTCGAATCCGCAGCGGATTATCCGAAAACGGGATGTTTGTGGGATTAACTTTTATTGATTGGGAGCATATCGAAGGTTATAAATTCGTAAATGATAACATAAATACAATAAAGGTGAAGCTGCGTGCCAATAAGCGGCAATACATTATTGAGTGTGAAAAGGAACAGAAATCCGTAATGGAACAATTGGTACGGAGCAAGCTTCAGGAAATGCCGGAAAGTAGTCGATAGTTCCGCAAAAGGATTGACACTGATACCTTCATGCGATTATACTGAAAGTCGTGAGAGTTTTGCTTGTTCAGGCTGGCAGCAGGAACTTCAATTATAACGTATGATGGAAGTGGAGGTACAAAATGAGACATTTGATTGATCCCATGGACTTAAGCGTAGAAGAAATTCAAGAGCTGTTAACGCTTGCGAATGATATTATTGCACACAAAGAAAAATACAGTGAGGTGTGTAAGGGAAAGAAGCTTGCAACCTTATTTTTTGAACCAAGTACAAGAACGCGGCTGAGTTTTGAAGCAGCTATGATGGAATTAGGCGGTAATGTACTTGGTTTTTCTTCTGCCGATTCATCCTCGGCAACAAAGGGTGAAAGCGTACATGATACGATACAGGTGGTTGGCTGCTATGCGGATATTATTGCTATGCGTCATCCAAAGGAGGGTGCTCCGTTATTTGCCTCCCTGAAATCCCCGGTGCCGATTATCAATGCCGGAGACGGCGGACATTATCATCCGACCCAGACCCTGACAGACCTGCTTACCATACAGCGGGAAAAGGGACGGTTAGAGGATTTGACGATTGGCTTCTGCGGAGATTTGAAGTTCGGAAGGACCGTACATTCCTTGATTAAGGCAATGTCACGTTACCGGAACATCCACTATGTCTTAATATCACCGCCGGAATTGCAATTGCCGGAGTACATACGGACGGAAATTTTTGAAAATCAAAATATTTCGTACCAGCAGGTAGAAAGCATGGATGAAGTGATTGGAAAGCTGGACATTTTATATATGACGCGGGTACAGCGGGAGAGATTCTTTAACGAAGCAGATTACATACGTCTGAAGGACACCTATATTCTGGATACGGAAAAATTAAAAAAGGCAAAGCAGGACTTGTCCATTTTACATCCGTTGCCAAGAGTAAATGAAATTTCCACCAAGGTAGATGATGACCCAAGAGCTTGTTATTTTAAGCAGGCATTAAACGGAAAGTATGTAAGAATGGCTCTGATTATGAAGCTGTTGGGCTTGGAACCATAGGAGGAAATATCATGAATATAGATAGTATTACAAATGGAATCGTATTAGACCATATCACTGCCGGTAAAAGTATGCAGATTTACCAGGATTTGGAGCTGGATAAGCTGGATTGCAGCGTAGCCATTATTAAAAATGTAAAGAGTAATAAGCTCGGACGGAAGGATATTATTAAGATAGACCAGGATTATTCGATTAATCTGGATGTACTGGGCTACATTGACCCGGATATTACGGTCAGTATTATCAAGGATGGAGAAACCATTGAAAAGAAAAAGGTAGAACTGCCGGAGCGTCTGGTGAATATATTAATATGTAAGAATCCCCGCTGCATTACGCAGACGGAGCAAGGGATTGACCACATATTTAAGCTGGTAAATCCTGAAAAAAGAACCTATCGCTGCATTTATTGCGAGGAAGACAGACATACCAACGGATAAAAACAGTTTACAAACGGAAAAGTTGTGTTATAATTACCCTAGTGTTTTAGGCATATTTAATTGATATAGATATAAAAAGTAATGTAAGAGGTGCATTATGGAGCAGTATGTGATAAAGGGAGGAACCCCTTTAGTTGGTGAAGTCACAATCGCAGGAGCCAAGAATGCGGCATTGGGCATTTTGGCAGCAGCCGTCATGACGGATAAGGAATGTATTATTGAAAATGTACCAAATGTCAGGGATACCAGAGTGCTGTTACAGGCAATTAAGGAAATCGGGGCAACGGTAAAATATATAGATGAACATACAGTCAGTATCTGCGGAGGTACAATCAAGGATATTGACAGTCTGTGTGTAGATGATGAATTTATTCGTAAGATACGGGCATCTTACTATTTATTAGGTGCGTTGTTAGGAAAATACCGCAGGTCACAGGTGGCACTTCCGGGTGGCTGTGACATTGGAAGCCGTCCGATTGATTTGCACGTAAAAGGCTTTGAAGCATTGGGTGCAAAGGTGGTAATTGATAAGGGTATGGTAACCGCTTCCGCAGAGCAGTTAGTCGGTAAGCATATTTATCTGGATACCGTCAGCGTCGGTGCGACCATTAATATTATGATGGCAGCCGTATTCGCAGAGGGAAAGACAACAATTGAAAATGCAGCGAAGGAGCCGCATATCGTAGATGTGGCAAACTTCTTAAACAGTATGGGAGCCAATATCAAGGGTGCAGGAACCAATGAGATTCGGATTCGTGGGGTTCATGAGCTGAAAGGCACCGAATATTCCATTATACCGGACCAGATTGAGGCAGGAACCTTCATGATGGCGGCAGCGGCAACCGGCGGTAATATTCTCATTAAGAATGTAATTCCGAAGCACTTAGAGGCAATCAGCTCTAAGCTGTCCGAGATAGGTGCGATTGTAGAGGAATATGATGATGCGGTTCGTGTAATCGGAAGTCATGACAAACGCTTGGGAGCAACTCAGATTAAGACCCAGCCGTATCCGGGCTTTCCAACGGATATGCAGCCGCAGATGGCAGTTACCTTGGGGCTTTCCGAAGGCACCAGCGTGATTACAGAGAATATTTTTGAAAACCGTTTTAAATATGCCGATGAATTGGTTCGTATGGGAGCCAATATCAAGGTAGAGGGCAATATGGCAATTATTACCGGTGTTGCGGGATACAGCGGAGCGTCTGTCATTGCTCCGGATTTGCGTGCGGGAGCCGCATTGGTAATTGCGGGACTGGCAGCAGAGGGCTTTACCGTAGTAGAAGATATTAAATATATCCAGCGTGGATATGAGCGGTTTGAAGAAAAGCTTCAGGCATTAGGCGGTAAGATAGAAATTGTTGAGACAGAAAAGGATATTATGAAATTCAAGTTAAAGGTTGGTTAATGGCGTAAGGAAAAGGTATCCAGGTGATAAGTAGTTCACCTGGGTATTCTTTTCTGTAATAAAGGTTACGATAAAGGGAAAGGGAAAAAACTATGCAGGATGTATTAATTGTTGTGGACATGCAGAATGATTTTATTGACGGAGTATTGGGAACACCGGAGGCAGTAAAGATTGTTCCGAAGGTGGAGGAAAAGCTTCGGAATTTTGAGGGAACGGTACTATATACCAGAGATACCCATACGGAAGACTATATGGATACGCAGGAAGGTCATCTGCTTCCGGTGCCGCATTGTATCCGTGACACCTACGGCTGGCAGATAGCGTCCTCATTAGAGGAAATACGGACAGGCAAGGTGTTTGATAAGGTGACATTTGGTTCGGCAGAGCTTGGTGAATACCTGCGAAAGTTGGATACAGAGGATACGATTCGAAGTATTACACTGGTAGGTCTATGCACCGATATATGTGTCATATCCAACGCCGTACTGATAAAGGCATTTTTACCGGAGACCCCGGTTTTTGTAGATGCAACGTGCTGTGCCGGAGTAACACCGGAGCGTCACCAGCGGGCATTAGACGCAATGAAAGCCTGTCAGGTGTTAGTTATGCAGGGAGGTAGTTCATGTTAACAGGAAAAACAATTGTGCTGGGTGTCACAGGAAGTATTGCGGCATATAAGATGGCGAACCTGACCAGTATGCTGGTAAAGCAGCACGCAGATGTATATGTACTGATGACAAAGAATGCAACGAATTTTATACATCCGATAACCTTCGAGACCTTAACGAACCATAAGACCTTAGTGGATACCTTTGACCGGAACTTTAACTACAATATTGAACATGTATCCTTGGCAAAGAAAGCAGATGTGGTGCTGGTTGCACCGGCATCGGCAAATGTAATCGGAAAGATTGCAAACGGTATAGCAGACGATATGCTGACAACTACGATTATGGCTTGTAAATGTAAGAAGCTGATAGCACCGGCAATGAATACCCAGATGTTTGAAAATCCGATTGTGCAGGATAATTTAAAAAAGCTGGAGCATTATCATATGACCGTAATACAGCCGGAGGTCGGCTTGCTTGCATGCAAGGATGTGGGAGCAGGAAAGCTTCCGTCCGAGCAGGTATTAATGGATTATATTTTGCGGGAAATCCGGTATGAAAAGGATATGGAAGGAAAGAAGGTTCTGGTAACAGCCGGACCTACGGTGGAAAGTATCGACCCGGTTCGCTTTATCAGCAATCATTCTACCGGCAAGATGGGATATGCGATTGCCAGAGTGGCAATGGAGCGTGGTGCAGAGGTAACACTGGTTACCGGACCGGTATCGATTGCACCGCCGCCGTTTGTGAAGGTCATACCGGTAACGAGTGCCGCAGATATGTTTGAGGCGGTAAAGCAGCACGCCGGACAGGCAGATATTGTGATAAAGGCAGCCGCGGTTGCCGACTATACCCCGGCAGTGGTGGCAGAAGAAAAGATTAAAAAATCCGAGGGAGAAAGCACACTGCAACTGGTGCGGACCACCGATATTCTGAACTGGCTGGGAGAGCATCGAAGAGACGGTCAGTTTCTTTGCGGATTCTCCATGGAGACAGAGAATATGGTGGAAAATTCCAGAGCCAAGCTGGAGAAAAAGAAGCTGGACATGATAGTTGCCAATAATCTGAAGGTGGCAGGTGCAGGCTTTGGCGTAGACACCAATGTAGTAACCCTCATTACAAAAAAGCAGACGATACAACTGCCGCAGATGGGTAAGGAAGCTGTTGCAGAGCAGTTGTTAAATGCAATTCAGAAGCAGCAGGAAAGTGGGTTGACGATATGATATATGAATTTAATCAGGAGCTTCGGGAAATCTCTATCGGCAAGATTCGGGAAGAATGTCTGACGGCAGGATTTTTAAGTATCGAAGCACTCAAGGCTTCTTATCAGGGGTTCGGATTTTCAGAGCATAATCTTCAGGAATGCACCATGGAAACGGTGAATTTTCGGAGCAGCATGGATGTGTATGAGGATTACAGCTTTGGCATATTAAATATCATAAATGTAAATGATGTATACGGTCCGCGGGATAAAATCGGCTTCTTTATCAAGCGGAATCTATTTCTGATTGTGGACATTCACGACGAGGATAATTCCACAAGAGAAATATTTCAGTCCGCAGTCAAGCGGTTTCAGCCGGAAACGATGACTCTGGAAAAGTTAATTTATGGTTTTTTTGACCGCTTGCTGTATTCAGATAGTAAGGGGCTTGAGGCAAAGGAATTTGCAATTGAAGCCATGGAAGAAGAAATCCATGAGGGTGCCATTGACCGGAAGTTCATCAGCTCGATTCTGGCACTGAAAAAAGAGGTTACGATTCTTCGGAATTACTATGAACAGATGATAGAGGTCGGAGAGGATTTGGCAGAAAATGAAAATGGCTTATTTCCGGCAGATGACCTGCGGTATTTTAAGATGTTTACCGATAAGGTTGAACGGTTAAGCAATAACTGCCAGATGCTAAAAGAAAATCTGGTACAGGTACGAGAGGCATATTCTTCCTCTTTAGACTACAGCATCAATGCGGTTATGAAAATATTTACGGTAGTCACAACCATTTTCCAGCCGTTGACCTTAATCGTAGGCTGGTATGGCATGAACTTTACCAATATGCCGGAGCTGACATGGCGGTATGGGTATCTTGCGGTAATCGGACTAAGCCTTACGGTTGTTATTTTTTGCCTGTGGCTGTTTCGGAAGAAGCACCTGCTATAAAATCTTCTTTTTCAAACGTAATCAGCACATCGTCCGCTACATCATTTCCTAAGGAAATAATACGGGATGCCTGATGGGCAATTGCGTGTTCCATGAAGTTGCGAACCTCTCTGGCATTGGCAAAGGTTTCCGAATGACTGTGTACCTGTTCGGAAAAGTAATCCAGTGCATAGCTGCGGGCAGCTTCCGTCATTTTGTATTCCTGTTTTTCACACATGGAGGAAAGAATCTTAAGAAGCTCCTCCGGTGTATAGTCTGCAAAAAAGATAAACTTATTAAACCGGGAGCGAAGCCCCGGATTAGAATCCAGAAATTCATCCATTAAGTCCGGATAACCTGCGACAATCACGATAAGGTCATCCCGGTAATCCTCCATTGCTTTTAACAAGGTATCAATGGCTTCCTGTCCGAAATCATTTTCTCCTTTTCCGGCACTTAAGGTATAAGCCTCATCAATAAAGAGGATACCCCCACGTGCTTCTTCTATTACTTGGGCGGTTTTGGTAGCGGTCTGTCCGATATAACCGACTACCAGCTTTGAACGGTCAACCTCTACCAGATGACCGGAGGGCAGTACGCCAAGCCCGCGGTATATATTGGCAAGTAATCGAGCTACCGTAGTTTTTCCGGTTCCGGGATTCCCCGCAAATACCATATGCAAAGAAATAGAAGGTGTTTTCATTCCCCTGCTTTCCCGCAGCTTCTGCACCTTGATAATATTTACAAGATTCTGAATGTCCTGCTTTACGGAGTCAAGACCGGTCAGACTGTTTAATTCCTCCAGTAAGGTTTCCAGCGTTTCCGGTGCTTCTGTGGTTTCTGTCGATTTCGACTCGGCAGTTTTCGCCGGCTTTGTGTTCAAGACAGAAGGCTGGACACCCAGAGATTTTAGGTAATGCTCCAGCATGGAAATGTAGCTGGTGAGATGACCGACCTCAATCGGCGAGGTGACGTTGTTACAGGCAATAAAGGATTCTCCGAGTGCCTGATAGGTACACACAAGCTGACAGGAGGCGGAATCCTTTCCGTACATATGCTTCTGGCGAATGTCCCATTGAACAAAGTAGCTGAGTGAGCGGGGCGGATTCATCGAAAAAGAAGCAGAGGAGGTTCTCTGATATTTGAAGCGGTTTAACCGGGTTACATCAAAGTCATATCCAAGGTAGTCCTTGATATAGGTCAGCTCTGCCCGAAGGTCCGAACCATCGGAAAAGCACAGATAAGAGAGAAATTGAAGAAAATCAAATCGCACCATATCCTGTAATTTCATAGCAGTATCCGAATAGATGTCCGTAAGCTCTATGGCATCTGCAATCGTATAGCAGTTCTTTAATTGTGAAGATAATTCGGTATTCATAATTGTGCAGTCTCCCTCTTGTTGGAATGGTTTCCGTATAGTCATTATTGCATCATTACAGATACCATACCACGTTCCGGGAATTTCTTCCAGATGTATTTCTTTTGAATTGAAAATAGCAAGTATTCTCCTTGGAATTATTGCGGATTCATGGTAAAATAGCAATACGATAAAAGGATATACAGGAGTGCGTATGATACAATGGTTAATTGTGTCCAGAGAAGACCGTTTGGAAGAATATCTGGAACTTGCAAAACTATATAATGCGGGATTTGAAATCAATGATTTTTTTAATCCGCAGCTATTGGACGATATAGAGCGGCAGCAGGCTGTGATAGAGCGGTATCAGGCAGCGGGGCTTCCGGAGGGAAGTACCATGCATGGGGCTTTTTTGGATGTAACGGTATTCAGCAGCGACCCGAAAATCCGCGAAGTATCGGAGCTTCGTATCCGGCAGAGTATGGAGATTGGCAGAACGCTTGGCGTAAAAGGTGTGGTATTTCACAGTAATTGGAATCCGATGGTATACGGAGAGGTGTATGAGAATCAGGTTGTTGACCGTACCGTAGAGTGTTTTGCAAGGATGTTAGAGGAATATCCGGACATAGAGATTTATCTGGAGAATATGTTTGATTCCACACCAAGGATTTTGTTGGAGATTTCCCAGAAATTAGCGGTTTATTCCAATTATGGTATATGTCTGGATTATGCACATGCCAACGTATACGGAACCGATGTATCGGAATGGGTGCGGGAGCTGGCTCCGTATGTAAAGCATTTACATATCAATGATAATAATTTGCAGCAGGACCAGCATCTTGCGGTTGGCAGCGGAGACATAGAATGGAAAAAATTCCGGATATATTGTCAGGAGCTGTTTTCGGACTGTAGTATTCTGATTGAAACAACGAAGCCGGAGGACCAGAAAATTTCATTTGAATATCTACATAAGCTGTGGGCAATACCGGAAAATCAATTACGTTCCGGAAGCACTCTGCTGAAGCCGGAGGAGCTGTTAGAGCGGATTTTCTGGTATATGAATCAACTGGTGGATGAGAAAGGCTTTTCCTCCGCACTTCTTTTATTAACCGATATGGGACGGGAAATCGTTCATTCGGAGCGGGCGTCCTTTTGGTATTGGGATGCCAGAAAGAAGCAGTATTGGACATTGGCGGCATTGGACAGTGAGCAGATTATCATTCCGGAGGGTACGGGAATTGTAGGAGCGTCTATCCAGAATAATGAGATTATTGTAATTAATGAACCATATAAGGACCCACGCTTTAATTCGGAGGTTGACCGCAAATCGGGATATGTAACACGTTCCATTCTGAGCATACCGGTCACAAATGCAAGAGGTGTGGTTATCGGAGCATTTCAGGCAATTAATAAGATTAATGCAGGCGGCAGAAGTCAGTTTGAACAGGTAGATGTGAAGCGGCTGACGATGGTAGCGGTCTATTGCGGTAAGATTCTGGAATCGCATATGCTTTATCATGAGGCACAGGTTGACCAGTTGACCGGTTTAAAAAATCGTCGCGGCTTCTATGAGTATTACAGCGACATTGTAAGACCAAGGCTTGCAATCGAGAAGGTGTCGGTCATTATGTGCGATATAGACTTCTTCAAGCGGGTAAATGATACCTACGGACATAATGCGGGAGATGCGGTATTGGTTCATATCGCGGATATTCTGCAAAGAAGTGTTCAGGGAAACGGTGAAGTAATCCGCTGGGGCGGAGAAGAATTTGTATTATTGCTCTTAGAGCGGGATGGCGGTCAGGCAATTGCATTGGCAGAGAGCATCCGGGAAACGGTGGAGACTTCGGTCTGCCGCTTCGGTACACAGGATATTCGTGTAACCATGTCATTCGGAGTCCGGGAGCTGGAGGAGACTGTGAGTGCAGAGGAAAATATAGAACAGGTAGATGCCAAGCTTTATCAGGCAAAAGAGACAGGAAGAAATCGGGTAGTATATTAAGGAATATAGGATAATGGTTAGCAGGCAGGAGGTTCGGCATTATGGCAGATAAAAAAACCGTATTTATCAGTTATAGTTCCAAGGATAGAGAATTTGTAAAGCAGCTTGTACAGACGTTGAAGGCAATGGGAATCGTCTGCTGGGTAGCTCCGGAAATGATACCGGCAGGCTCCAGCTATGCAAGAGAAATACCGAAAGCAATCCGGGAATGTGAGGTGTTCTTGCTGTTACTGTCCAAGACATCACAGGATTCCATATGGGTAGAAAAAGAAACAGACAGTGCGATTTCCAATCGAAAGAATATTATTCCGTTTCAATTGGATGATACACCGCTAAATGAAACCTTCCGGTTTTATTTGAATAATGTGCAGATGATTTCCTATGCACAGAATCCGGAAATGGCAATGCAGGAATTAAAGGAGCAGCTTCGGGAGCTGGGACAGGAGCCGGAGCCACAGATAACAGAGAGCGTAGGAGAAACCAAGAGTCAGGAGCCGAAATTTCAGCGAATGGGATATTATAAAGGTCCGCGTGATTCCAACGCCCTTCGTATTAACCGCATTCCGTTGGAATGCAGAAACTGCGGAAGCAAGAAGCTGAAAAATATTTCAATGGGAATCTATCGCTGCGAGGATTGCGGAACCGAAAACTATGATGATTATCAGACCATCCGCAATTATCTGGATAAGGTAGGAATGGCATCTGCCATTGTAATTGAGAAGGAAACCGGTGTGCCAAGACGGGTAATAAATTATTTCTTTCGGGAGGAATATCTGGAGATACCGGAGCAGTCAACCATACGTGTGCCATGTGAAAAATGCGGAGCACCGATACGAACCGGTGTATTATGTGAGGATTGTAAGAGAAAGGCAGAACCGACAAAGTCAAAGCGGGATATTTGGCATTCAAGAAGGTAAGCCCCAAAAGGTAAGTCCAAGAAAGACGGAGGAAAAGGCGTGGAAAAAATCATCTGGGTGATAGGCGACAACCGGAATGAAATGATAGAAGCACAGCGGCGGATTAACTCTACCGGCAGTATGCGGGCATTTTGTATGCTTTCGACGGAGGCGGTAGAGAAGGCAATCAATGCCCAGACGCAGGGAGAGCGTTCCCGAATCAGCACACCATCGTTAATCATAATGGATTATACAATGGCACAGAAGAATGATTTTCAAACCCTGACCTATCTAAAGAATCAGCAGGCATTGGCAGGTGTTCCGTTATTCTTTATGGTGGATGATTCCTCTGTGGATGAGGATTGTTATGAACGTGGTGCCATGGTTGTCGTTGACAAGCCGTTTTCGGATTCCGAGATTCTCCGGATTGAACGAACCGCATGGCAGCATGAGGTAACGAAAAATTATGAGAAAATGCTTCAAAAGCAGGCGGGGGATTTGCAGGCTGCAAGGGAAATCCTGCGGTTAAATGAGCAGTTAAAATCAAGAAATGCCCTGCTGCATCAGATATTAGGACGTTATTTTTCCGATAAGGTAGTCGATGTTGTAATGGAGCATCCGGAGGGAGCGACCCTGGGCGGAGAAAAGCGGGAATTAACCGTTATGATGTCTGACCTGCGGGGCTTTACTTCGCTTTCCGAGGAATTGGACCCGGAGGTGGTAACGGACCTTTTAAACCTTTACTTTGGGAAAATGGTGGAGGCAATTACCCAGTATCATGGAACCGTAATTGAATTTCTGGGAGATGGAATCTTAGCGGTATTCGGAGCCCCTCTTTATTCGGAAACGCAGACGGAGGAGGCAATTGCGGCGGCAATTACCATGCAGAATCTGATGGGTGAGGTAAATGCGTATTGCTTAAAGCATAATTATCCGGCATTGGAAATGGGAATCGGAATCCATCGCGGAGAAGCATTTATCGGAAATGTCGGCTCCGAGAAAATGATGCGTTACAACGTAATCGGAAGAATTGTAAATGAATGCTCCCGTATTGAAAGCTACAGTGTAGGCGGTCAGGTGTTAATTTCCAGTGAAAGTCTGGAGCAGATAGCCTGTCCGGTTGAGATACATAACCGAATGGAAATTACGGCAAAGGGGATTCAGAAGCCGGTAACGGTCAAGGAGGTCATCGGAATCGGCGGCGAGTATCAGTTGATGATTGCTAATGTTGATTTTGATGTGCTGTCACCGATAACGGAATGGATAATTTTTAATCTCTATCCGATAGAGGGAAAGCTGATTAAGGAGGATGCGATTCCGGCAAGGCTGGTGCAATTTTCCTATAAGCGTGCAGTAGTAGAGCTGGAGGATTTCCAAGCTGAATTAAAAACCTATTCGGATGTGGAAATCTTTGCGGCAGGCAAAGAAGGAAGGGCAATCTTTACCGGTGTTTATGCCAAGGTGGTAAAGCGTCAGTTTGATCGGGTGGTGCTTCATTTTACGCATGTCAGCCGGAGCTTCCAGAGCTTTTCGGAGCAGTTTGTAACAGAAGGAACAGGAAAGAACAACCTATGATACAGGGCAGGAGGCGACACAGGTGGAATATGAAATCTATGGCTTTGAAATAGAGGATAACCGCATTGCAGATGGAGAATGGAAGGGTGAATACCGATATAAAAAAGAAGACTTCTGCATAGTAGAAGCTGCGGGAGCAACAGCCGGACAGCTATCCCATCAGGTATTGACGGGTGAATGGAAGTCCTTAGCCGCATACGGAGAAATGCTGCTACACAAGCTTTCCTGCAAGTATCTGCTATTGCTTTGGAATACACAGGAGGAGGAGCAGCTCTTGTGTATTAGTCAGTCCCGCCGGGTCCGGGCATTGGAATTTCTGGATTTTCTGATTCCGGAGTTTGGCTTGGTAAAGGGAACCGCCGCGTGTGCAAGCGGCAGAATTTCGTCTGTTATTTTGCAGGTAAAAATGGCGGAGCAGGATATTACAGACACGATGGAATATTTTATGAAAAAGGCAGACAAGTATTTCCGGGAATGTGACTGGATAGATGCCGCAGAATATGCAGCCCTTCATACAGAGGATATTAAGAGCATGGTGCGGTATTATAAAAAGGCAATACCATGGGCATATGTAAGGTCACTGGATATTGTGCCGGAGGGGCAGCAGATAAGCATGAAATCCTTGGAAAATGAGTCGGGGTTAATTATTACCGCAAGTCCGGATACCTATATTATGATTGGGTGCCGCGGTGAAATCTACGATATAGCCAAGGAGACCTTCTTAAAGACCTATGAGCCGACAGCGGAGAAGCTGGATGTGTTCGGACAAATGTTGGATTTTCTTCCGGCAGTGGAAACCGTACCGGAAGGAGCTTATATCAGTCTGGATGAAATGGCACATTTATGTTATCCAAAGGCGGGTGCCGGCATCTATGCAAGGGAATTGACCTGTCGGACCAAAATCTTTCCGGCAGATAAAGAGCAGGAATATTTTCTCGGAAGACCGGGAGATTATCTGGCAGTACGGGCAGAGGATTTCTGCGATATATATGTGATTCAGAGAGATATATTTTTACAAAGCTATGAGGAGGGATAGACGTGAGATTCCGACCATGTATCGATATACATAACGGAAAGGTAAAGCAGATTGTCGGCGGAAGTCTGCTGGATGATAAGAATCAGGCAGAGGAGAACTTTGTAGCGGTTCAGGATGCGGGCTTTTATGCAAGGCTGTACCGGGACAGCGGAATCAAAGGCGGACATATTATTTTGTTAAATCCGGCAGGCTCCGAATACTATGAAGCAGACTTGGAGCAGGCGAGGCTGGCGTTGCGGGAATATCCCGGCGGCTTACAGATTGGCGGAGGAATCCATGAAGGAAATGCAGCCGATTTCCTGAATATGGGAGCATCGCACGTAATTGTAACCTCCTATGTGTTCCGGGACGGAACGATTCGGTATGACCGGTTAGAGGCATTACGGAAAGCTGTCGGAAAAGAGCATCTGGTTATTGATTTGTCTTGCAGGCGGCGTGGGGATGACTATTACGTTGTGACGGACCGCTGGCAGAAATTTACCGAGGAAACGGTGAACTTGTCATTTATGAAGCACATTGCAGAGTATTGTGATGAATTTCTGATTCATGCGGTGGATGCGGAAGGTAAGGCAAAGGGGATTGAGCAACCGTTAGCAGAGCTGTTAGGAGACTGGAGCGGATGTCCGGTTACCTATGCCGGTGGTATCGGTTCCTTTGAGGACTTGCAGCAGCTACGCAGTCTGGGAAAGAACCGGTTGGATGTTACGATAGGAAGTGCCTTGGATTTGTTCGGAGGTACGATGAAATATGAAGAAGTATTAAGATATTTAGAAGAAGATATTTAGAAAAAGGCAGGAGGAACGAAGCATGAGGAAGGGAACAAAACAGCTTGCACTGGTTTTGGTGCTGGCAATGAGTATGGCGGCAGCCGGCTGCGGAAAGAGTGAGATTCCGAGTACGGATACACAGGACACACAGGAAGCAACCGAGGCATCTACGGAGGCTCAAAAGGAGAACCTGATTCAAAACGGAGATTTCAGTAATGATTTGAGTCACTGGTCGATATACACCAAGGGCGGCTCAGCAACGCAGGTGGTTAATGCAGACGGAGAAATGGAGATTAAGGTAACGAATCCGGGAACACTGGATTATGCCATTCAGCCATATTATGACGGATTTGCTCTGGATACCGGCTGTGTATATGATTTTTCATTTGATGTGCATTCCACAGTAGAGCGGACACTGGAATGGCGGCTTCAAATGAACGGCGGTGACTACCATGCATATGTCAGTGATGTTATTACCGTCAATGAGGAGGTTCAGCACGTAACCTGCACCTTCACCATGGAGGAGGGTTCAGACCCGGCTCCGAGACTTTGCATTAACATGGGTATGGTTGAAGGTTGTCCGGAGGATTTGGGAGAGCATTCCGTATACTTTGATAATTTTGAACTGTATTTACAGGACAGCTCCGGAATTGTGATTTCCGATGATACGGTAGAGACTGCGGATGTGAATGTAAATCAGGTAGGCTATCTTCCGAATGCAGTAAAGAAGGCAGTTGTCCGAAGCACAGAGGAGGCAGAAATCAGCGGCAGCTTTGATGTGGTAAATGTTGAGACCAATCAGGCGGTTTTAACCGGAACTCTGAACAGCTTTGGAATGAATGCGGCTTCAGAGGAGCAGACTGCCATTGCAGATTTCTCTGAATTGACACAGCCGGGAACCTATAAAATCGTAACGGAAAACTACGGAGAATCCTTCCCGTTCCAAATCGGAGAGGATGTATATACCGCACTGGAGAGCAGTGTAACAAGAATGTTTTATTTGCAGCGTTGCGGAGAGGAAATCAGCGGAATCTCGGCAGAGGATACAAGTTTTAGTCATCCTGCCTGCCATACCGGGGATGCAATTCCTTCGGAGTCCTTATCCAGTGCAATGGTATCAGCACAAGGCGGATGGCATGATGCGGGAGATTATGGAAGATATGTGGTTGCAGGAGCGAAGGCAGCAGCGGATATGATGCTTGCATATGAAACATACGGAGATACCTTTGATGATGCAAGCGGGATTCCGGAAAGCGGAAACGGAGTTCCGGACATTCTGGATGAAGTAAAATATGAGCTGGACTGGATGTTAGAAATGCAGGATTCTGCTACCGGCGGCGTATATCATAAGATTACCTGTGAGAATTTCCCGGATACGGTTATGCCGGAGGAGGAAACAGACCAGTTGGTAGTGTCACCGATTTCAACCACTGCAACTGCGGATTTTGCGGCAACGATGGCAATGGCATCCCGGATATATAGTAAGTATGATGCCGCCTACAGCAAGACCTGTCTGGCAGCGGCAGAAGCAGCATGGAGCTATCTGGAGGCAACGCCAAATGACGGTGTGGGCTTTCAGAATCCGGATAACATTGTAACCGGTGAATACGGTGACGGAAAAGACGGCGACGAACGGTATTGGGCATTAGCGGAATTATATAAAACAACCGGTAACGAGGCATATCTGACTGCATTAAAGGCATATCCTGCAAATGGAATCGGTGGGGGTCTTGGCTGGCAGAGTGTCGGCTTATACGGAATGTATAGCTATTTAAGCTGCGGAGATTCTTCGGATGATTATTATAAGAGTATACAGGAGCGGTTCTATCAGGCGGTAGATACTGCCATGAAGAATATGGAAGCGGATGCGTATGGTGTGTCTCTGGGTAAAAATGATTACACATGGGGCAGTAATATGAATGTTGCAAATAACGGTATGTTGATGCTGATGGCAAATCAGTTGACTCCGGATGCCAAGTATGTGAAGGCTGCGGAGGAGCAGTTAAATTATCTGTTGGGAACCAATACCAATTCCTACTGCTTTGTGACCGGCTTCGGTACGCTGTCACCGGAAAATCCGCATCACCGCCCATCACAGGTATTGGGAACTGCAATGCCGGGTATGCTGATAGGTGGACCGGACGCAAATCTGGAGGACCCATATGCTAAGGCAACTTTGACAGAAAAAGCAAATGCTGCCTGCTATGTTGACAATGTGCAGAGCTATTCCTGCAACGAAGTAACGATTTACTGGAATTCACCGCTGGTATATTTACTGGCAGGCATAGAAGGGGAAGGAAAGTAATCGTGCGAAAAGCAGTAGAATAAAAGTAGTGCAAAAGTAATCGTACAAAAATAGTAGTACGAAAGCGATAGTGTGAAAAGTGGTAGTACAAAAGTAATAGTACAAAATAGTAGTTATGAAAGCAGTACGAAATAGTAGTATGAAAGTAGTACAAAAAGCAGTTGGAAGAGTGATTAGGAAATGAAACAACGACTCATAGATATTTGGAAAAAGTATTATATTTATATTTTATCAACGGGCATCCCGGCACTTATTATGCTGGGTGTCTGGATTGGAGACAAGATTGGTCCGGGAGGCTATTCCCTGATTATGGTAGACGGTCTGCATCAGTATATGCCTTTCTTTTCGGATTATTATGAGAAGTTAAAAAACGGAAGCAGTCTGTTTTATTCCTTTCAGGAAGGAATGGGTACGAACTTTTTATCTTTGTGGTCCTATTATCTGGCAAGTCCGTTGAATTTGCTGATTTTACTATTCCCAAAGGCAGAGTTAAATACAGCCGTCAGTCTGATTGTATCCATTAAGATTGTATTGTGCGGGTGGAGCTTTGCATATGCCGCCCTGCATCGTAACCGGGTAAAATATCAGCATCCGGGTGTCATTCCGCTTGCGGTAGCATATTCCATGTCAAATTATGTAATCGGCTATTATTGGAATGTCATGTGGATGGACTGCATCTGGGTATTTCCGCTGATTATTTTAGGATTTGATTATCTGGTGGAGAAAAAGGATGCCAGACTTTATATACTGACATTGTTTTATGCACTGTTTTGTAATTATTATATTGGATTTATGATATGCGTCTTTTTGGTTCTGTGGGCAGTATTCTATCATTATAACAGCCTGCGGCAGATGGGACGGACGGCATGGATGTTTGCGGTCAGCTCCCTTCTGGCAGGCGGAATGGCAGGACTGGTATTAATGCCTGCTTATCGGGGAATTATGCAGACCGCATCCGCAAAGCGAACACTGCCGGGCTGGGAATATTATGGCTCATGGTGGAATCTGTTTCAGGCACAGCTATTTGGAAATGAGCCGATTAACAATCAGATTGATGACGGTGGCGTGAATCTGTATTGCGGAATGTTTGCACTATTCCTGTTTTTCGTATATCTGTTCAGCGGTCATTTTAAACTGCGTGACAAATTAAAATATCTGTTGATATTGGCACTTTTATTTATCAGCTTTAATACCAAGCTGTTAAATTATATCTGGCATGGTTTCCATGACCAGTACGGTATACCGAATCGGTTTTCGTTCTTGTTTATCTTTGTCCTGCTGTGGATTGGCTATGAAGTGCTGCTGCGGTATCGGAAGGTAGGTAAGCTGGAGCAGGCATTGGCGTGTGTGGCGGTAGCAATTATAGTTGCGTTCTGTCACAGACAGGCAGATACAAAGTTGTCAACCGTATGTTATGTTCTGTCGCTTGCACTGCCGATTCTTTATATGCTGCTTTCCTTTGCCTATGAGCTTCATAAGAAAAAAGGAAAGGTATGGCGGGCGGTCTTAGCAGGGGCTATGACTGCGGAAATGATTGCCGGTGCAATCTGCGGCTGGGTAGATAACGGCAGGATTGAAGTGGAACGCTATTTCGGGGATACTGCAACCATACAAAAAATTGTACGGCAGGCATATGAGGAAGATGCTTCCTTCTACCGGATGGAGCTTGGAAATACAAAAATGCTGGACGAACCGACATGGCATAATTTACGCTGTGTGACCTTATTTGGTTCTACGGCAAGAGGTTCCATGGTGACAGCTATGGGAAGGCTGGGCTTCTATACAGGAGCGAATGAATATCTGTACTGCGGAGCAACACCGCTGACGAATGCAATCACCAGTATGAAGTATGTAATGTACCGGCAGGGTGATTTTAACAATAATACGATGGTATATAAGAATAGTGTGGATGGTGTTTCGGTATATGAGAATCCGTATTACCTTCCGATAGGCTTCTGTGTCCGTCAGGAATTAACGGAAATGAAGCCGGAATATACCTATTTTACGGTGCAAAATGATTTTGCAAGAATCGCAACGGGAATCGACACACCGTTATTTACCGATGTAGAGCTGGCACTGTCGGCAGTCGGTACAGGATGTGCGGCTTCTGTTGATGGGCAGCAGGTATCGTACACCAAAAGCGGAACCGAAAAGCCAACCGTACAGATGAGCTTTGTGGTTCCGGAAAACATGGACCTGTATCTGGATGTTTCGGGTGGAAATGTAAGACAGATAAAGGTATATTTAGACGGCATCCAGATAGCTGATGACCGGTATCAGAGTCAGGCATTTCGTATTGGAGAGCTGACCGAGGGACAGACGGTTATGCTGGAATATACATTTAATGACAGCAGCAGTAACAGCAGCACCATTACCATTCATGCCGCCCGGTTCCATTGGGATGCGTGGGATGCTGTATACGAACAGCTTCAGAAGCGTCCACTAGAGGTGTACTCTTACGGGGACGGTCATGTAAAGGGAAGTGTAGAAGCGGATGCGGCACAGACAGTATTTTTCTCAATTCCGTATGATGAAGGCTGGAAGGTAACGGTAGACGGTGAGCGGGTAGAGCCGAAGAAGGTATTGGATGCGTTCTTAGCGGTAGATGTATCCGAGGGTCATCATGAGATAGAGCTGCGGTACACATCCGAGGGCTTCTGGCAGGGGCTTATAATCAGTCTGATTTCAACAGGGTTGTTTTTGATTCTATGGAAGCTGACAAAGGTGAAAACGAAAGAAAAAGAGACGGATTCAGACATTGACAAACAAGAGGGTTTGTGCGAAGATTAAATTAATTATTTCTGTCAATATGATAAGAAATATATGGGGTAGAAGTGTATGGCTGAAAAGAATTATCAATCAAAAGGGGTGTAGGAATGAACAAGGTTTTAGGTGTTAAGGCATCGAAAAAGCGGATTCTAATTATGTTTGCAATTGAAATTGTCGCAGTGCTGCTTATGGATATTATTTTAATATCCAAGGTTGCCGGTTTAGAGAACAGCGGAGGGATTCGAGGGCTGGCAATTGCATTTACAATTATCACACTGGCAGTCATTGGCGTTGTGGCATTTATTATGATTCGTGAAGGCGAAGAAGTAAACAAGGAATCAACAGTGAAGAGTGATAAGTATAAGAAGCTGTTTTTAAATCTTCCGATTGGTTTTGCACAGGCACAGATTGTTATGCCGCCGGGAACGAATGTGCAGGAATATGAGATTGTAGATGCAAATGAGACATTTTGTGAATATCTGGGACTGGAAGCAGGCTCTTATGAAGGTAAGATGCTTTGTAATTGCAAGCAGGATGTATTACAGAGTGTAAATGCATGGTTCCGGGCATATGATAATTCCGGCACCAAAGAAGGCGACCTGATGGCAGTTGAGATTACGATGGAGAACCTTGATAAGGTGTTCAATACCGTAATGTATAAGTCAGAAGCCAACTATATCAATATGGTAATTATTGATATTACCGAGCAGAAAGAGACAGAAATGAATCTGAGTAAGGCAAGAGACGATGCAAATGTGGCATATAAGACACAGGCAGAGTTTTTGGCAAATATGTCTCATGAGATTCGTACACCAATTAACGGTATTCTGGGTATGTTACAGTTGACCTTAGCAGAGGATGACCTTCAGGCAGATTACAGGGATAATCTGGTGACGGCTAAGAATTGTGCAGATACGTTACTTCGATTGATTAATGATATTTTGGATATTAGTAAGCTGGAGGCAGGTAAGTATAATCTTCGTTATGAAGTCTTTGATGTGAAGTCTGCCATTGAGGAAACGGTAGCCGCACAGGTTCCGTTGGCAAATAATAAGGACTTGACATTGGATTGCAGTTTCAGCGGCAACATACCGGAAATGGTAAAGGGAGACGGAGAACGAATCAAGCAGGTATTGAACTGTCTGTTGTCCAATGCAATTAAGTTCACCTCTGAGGGTGGTGTTCGTGTCAAGGTTGCAACGATTGACGGAGACGAGCCGGACAAGACAACACTTCGAATTGCAGTAGTGGATTCCGGTATCGGTATTTCGGATGCAAATAAGAGCAAGCTCTTTATTCGGTTTAGTCAGGTAGACAGCTCCGACACCAGAAAGTACGGTGGTACAGGTCTGGGTCTGGTAATCACCAAGCAGATTGTAGAATTAATGGGTGGTAACATTACCGTTCAGAGTAAGGAAGATATAGGAAGTACCTTCATTGTAGAGATTCCGTTGAAGATAGTAAAGGCATCCGAGCAGAAGAAGGAAGAAAAGAAGGATTCTGCCGTTATTTCCATTAGCGGACATAAGCGTGCAAGAATTCTGGTTGCAGAGGATGAACCTGTAAATCAGCAGGTAATCGGAAAGCTTCTGGGTATGGCAGGCTATTCTTATGATATAGCGGAAAATGGTGAAAAGGCAGTTGAGTTATTCAAACAGAAGAATTATGATGCTGCACTCTTTGATGTACAGATGCCGATTATGGACGGTCTGGCAGCGACACAGAAGATACGTGCGATTGAAGAAGAAAAGGGCTTAAAGCGTTTGCCGATTATAGCAGTAACCGCAAGAGCAATGTTCGGAGATAAGGAACGGATTCTGGAAGCAAAGTTAGATGATTACATAGCAAAGCCGTATAACTTAAATGATGTAGTAGCAACCCTGAACCGGTATGTTGACCGGGCAGAGGAGGAGCAGCAGGAAAAGTAAACCATGAATACAAAGATGAAGCAAGGAAAAAAGTTTGGCATTTCCGGTGGAATCGTGGTACTGATTATTATAGGAATCATGGTAGTATCGGGCGTGTATGCAGCGGCTAAGTCTTCGGGTGTCTGGATATGTGAGGATGCACATTATCAGGCAAACGGAAAGAAGGTTACGGCTATATTAATAATACCGGAGGATGGAGAATCCGAGGGAACATGGACATATTATGATGCTGCAACCGGCGAGGTTCTGGAAGTAAAACCGGTATGGATTCATACCAGAGGATTGTCTATCGACTATTCAAAGGAAGAGTGGACAAAACAAGACTTGTATCGTCAGTTATATTATAAGCTGTTTCGTGATGAAATCTGGACGAACCCATCTAAATTGAATGACCCGGATGTATATACAAGGGTAACAGAATTTGGTGAGTCGCAATGATTATCGTATAATCTATGGTATAATGCAGGGTAACAAATAGCAAAGGATGAATAGCGGATAGCAAAAGTCCGAATAGTAAAAGACCAAGGATAGATAGCAGATAGCAAAAGTCCGAATAGTAAAAGACCAAGGATAGATAGCGGATAACAAAAATCCGAATAGTAAAAGACCAAAGATAAATAGAAGATAACAAAGAATGAGGAATGAATAAAGCTGTCGCTTGTGAAGGAAAAGTCATAAGCGGCAGCTTTATTCTTAAATCCCGATGTCAGATTGTCGAAAATCTGCAATATGGGTCAGATTATTCTGCTTGGCAAGCCGCAGGAGAAACTTATAGCGTACCTGTGCTGCATTTAATTCATAAATATAACAATCAATTAAGTCCGGGTCCGTTATGTTCTCCAGATTAGAAAGGGCAGCAGCGTGAGCCTGACGCGTGGATTCGATTTCGTCTAACAGGGACTGCCTTGCCTGTTCCTGCTTTAATTGTTGCAGCTTCTTTTTTGTCATATTCTTCCACCACCTTTTGTTACAGTATAGGCGGAGAAAAATAAGATTATTCAGGAAAATTTAATTATCCTTTTAAGGGGAGGGTATAAAATAGATTTTATAAATCCTGCATATTAGGGAATCTTAAATTTAGAAGTAAGGCAGTACAGTTTGTGTACTTTGCAATAAATATTTTTTCGTTTTGGTTGAAAAGAATAGGAAAAGAACCTATAATTAATATATAAATTGTGGTATTATTTGTATTCCAATGTTCCTTATAATGGCAATAGTAATATAGATATGGAGGTAAGAAGAACCGCTTTCCAGACAATGGTATTTAGAAAGTGGAGATAGTTACTTTACTCTCTTTATATAAAAATATAGTGAGGGCAAAGGAGGAAAGAGATGAAAGAAAGAGTTGATGAAGTAAGGTATTCTAAATCTGCCCTGAAATTTATTAAGTCAAGGACAACGAAGGAGAAACAGCGACTTAGGGAGATTATTGATAATAACCTTAAAGTATTGCCTGCTACTGGCGATGTAAAACCTTTGCAAGGATATTCAGATAAGCGAATGAGATTGCGAGTCGGGGGTATTCGAATTATATTTAGGTATGATGAAGAAGGAAATCTTTTAATTTTGTCCATAATAGACATTGGAATGAGAGGCGATATATATAAGTAGTAAGGAGGTGTCTCGTATGAGCGATTTGGTGATGCAAACTGCAGAAATGTTATCATTATTACCAGATGATGAAGTTTCGTTGATAAATGAATTGGTAAAAAAGCTTATCCTTGCATGGGACCCTGATTTTACCAAGGTCACTCAACAGGAAGCAGAAGCTATAGATAAGGCTGACAATGAAATGAAATCCGGAATTTACTTCTCAGAAGATGAGGTTTGGGATTAAATTTATTAGTCTATAATTATAACAAAGAAAACAGCTTTGGTAGGTGATATGATACCTGTCAAGTAGACAAGGTAAATATCTAAAATGAAGTGCTGATGAACGACCGTACGAAATGTGCGGTCGTTTTTCTATGCACACCATTTCTCTTTATATTTTTCAATTCGTTTATTTTTAGGAATAAGATACTCCTGTGGTGTTGCTGTAGATAGTG
>DHMX01000012.1:2267-56455 GCA_002406015.1 Lachnospiraceae bacterium UBA4631 | reverse complement strand
TTATATGTAAATATTATTTTTATTTTTTATCTTTTTATGGTTTTTACATACTTAAGACGTGATTCATTTAAAGGAGGTTCTTTTTGTCCAATAAACTTAAACAATATTTTCCTACAATCCGCTCTCGCGAGGAGGTACTTCATGATATTAATTTCAATTCCCAGCTCACAGCCATTTTCTATTCCTGGTCGGAATCACAGCAGACAGAATTTTTAGATTTTTGTACCGGGGTACGAGGTGTGAAGATTCTGTATGATGCATTTTTTAAGGAGATTATGAATCCGGAGTATACACCGGAACGGCTTTCGGATTTTTTGTCTTTAGTCTTTCGACAAAAGGTTCAGATTCTGGAGGTTCTTCCGAATGATTCTACCCGAATCGGTGCAGAATCTTCCTTGCTTATTACCGATATTGTAGTTGAGTTAGAAGACCACAGTATTGCAAATGTTGAAGTCCAGAAAATCGGCTACTTCTTTCCCGGACAGCGGAGTGCCTGCTATTCTGCAGACCTCCTTCTGCGTCAGTATAAGCGGGTACGGGAACGAAAAAAGCAGGAAAACCGTACGTTTTCCTACCGGGATATTAAGAATGTATACACCGTTGTCCTATTTGAAAGCAGCCCGCAGGAATTTCATAATCCAAAATTTAAGGATACATACCTGCATTCCTTTTATCCGCAGTCCGATACCGGTATAGTATTAGAATTATTACAAAATTATTGCTTTATACCTCTTGACATTTTCCGAAAATGCACGCAAACTAAAGGTATCACAAATCGTTTAGATGCCTGGCTGACATTTCTTAGTACCGATAATCCGGATTCCATAATAGCACTGATTCAGCAATACCCGGAATTTAGGGATTTCTATACGGATGTCTACGAACTGTGCCGGAATACGGAGGAAGTTATGGGACTATTTTCAAAAGAACTACAAATGTTAGATGAGAATACCGTACAGTATATGATTGATGATATGCAGGATAAAATTGACGAGCAGGCTTCTACTATTGACGAGTTACAAACTTCCAATCAGGAACTGCTACGGAAAATCCATATGCTTGAAGAAGAATTGCATTCTAAATAATTAGAGGCTTGTTATGCAATTAGCATCAATGACATCCAAATTGCAAACTCTGCTGTCATGAATACAATCGTCAGCAGTAGTACTCCCCGATATATTCCTTTTAGAATCCCTTGCTTCCGGCTCTGACGGCTTACTTCTTCTAAGTGTAAAATTCCTTCTGGATTGAACTCCTCGTCATGAACCAACCAATATACCTCTTCCTGATAAATGTCATCCCAACACCACTTAGGGTCCTTTACAAAATTACCATCACCGAAAAACTGCCCCTTAACCGTCCCCTCGTTAAGTACCTTCCGCAATTCTTTTCGTCTTAATCGGCCTTCCTTCACCGCACGAAGCAGTTTTCTTTTGCTAAATTCTCCTGTTACCATTGATTTTTCTTCCTTCTTTCTACTCATTTGTACATCTTATATCGTTTTTCAATGTCGCATTCTTCATATTGAACCAATATTTAATTTCATTATAGAACTTAACAATGACACATATTGTCTATGTGTCATTGAGTAGAAAAATTACATGGCAAAAAAGTAACAAAACTATTTGGCATCATAAAACCAACATCCGTTACCATTTATCTGAATTCAATATTTCCATCATTTCCCTTAATATAAACATTTCAAAAAAGCATCTAATTTCTTTCCGGTTGAATTTACTTCTCCAGTTTCATGATTCCAAAAAACTATCTCTTCGTTCTTTAGATTCATACAAATATAATTTCCAAATGGATCAATGGCAAATGGGAAGAAATCTTTATCTGTAATTACTTCTAGGGCGGTGTAGACAGTATCCGTATCCTCCTCTTCTTTATTAAATGATAAAATTGCACCAAGCACTCTTTCAGTGGATTCTACCATGAAATTATACTTTTCTGGAGTAGCAGCATTCCCATCTACAATCAATTTTTTCAATTCATCTGGAATCTTTATCCCTCGATTTTCCTCAATTTCCGAAAAAACACCCTTATCATTCAAATTAATTTTATAGTTCCAAACAATACTCATAATAGCCTCCTATCTACAATCTGAGCCTCCACCCCAAATACTACGTCCTCCAGTATGCCTACATTTTTCATGGTCAGTAGTATTAACCAATTGCATTTTTCCAGGCACCTCATTGTGATGCCAAGTCAATCCAGATATTCTAGGTGCCCCTGTTTTAATTTGTTCTAATTGACGTGGTGTAAATTTTTTTGCAAATTCCGGATCCCGTTCAATCCTTTGTCTCAATTTTTCTGTACAATACTTAAATTGTTCTGTGTCCGATGCATTTCTCAATTCCTTTGGCAAATAGGTATCAAATTTGCTATTAAATACTGGAAATACACCTTCAACTTTTTCTCCTTCAAGACGAAATACATGTTTTTTATAAAGTATATCGGTTCCAGGATATGTCTTACCTTTCAAATCTTCGTTAATTGTTTTTATATGTCTTGTTTCTGCCACATCTTTTTTTGCTTTTTCGAATCCGTTTGACTTCTTTCCTACTTCCTGACTAATCTTTTGTTTAATTTCTTTTATTTCACTAAATACATTCATTATACCACCTCCCCACTTACATACCTATACCAAGTTTCCAAATATTCATCTGGTTTATCGTATCTTGTAATTTCCTCTCTTAAAATGCATTCCGCTATCTGATTCTGTTTCTCTTCAGACAAATCAGATACAAAAGAGCCTTCCGCATATATAAATGTATTTTTCCAATCCTCAATGGAATCTGCATTATCTGCCGCTTTCACCAATTCAGGTGTACATATAATATCATAGATGACAGAACTAATATCTTTTAATGTTACTTCTCCATTCCGCTTAAATATTTTTATAATTTCTGCTTTTGTTCTTGTCGGTATAGATGAACTTACTACTTTTTGTACTAATTCGGTCATATTCAAATCAAGTCTTTCCCCCGCAACACGATCCAATAGTTTATTAACAACTACTACACTTTCTCTGTCTGCAACCATCGTTGATTCTTTACTATTTGTATATAAACCCTCCGTTTTTTCATATTTGACTTTACATAATACTGGTTCAAGCCAATTATTTTGATAAACTGCTGCAACACCTGTCGGTATTTTAGCTAGCTCTTTTATTTGTTCTTCCGACAAATTAGCTGATTTGCCTACTAAATTTCTATCTTCAGCATCTGGTAATCTCATAATAATCTTTGTGTTTGTATTTCGTATAACGCTCATATCCAACAATCCTGGTGCTTGATCAGCTATGATAAATCCTTCTCCATATGTTCTCACTTCTGCTATAGCATTTGACAACATTTCAACTGATTTTCCTAAAAGATTAGCAGTCTCTCCGCTTTGTTCTGTTGACGTTCTCTTTAAAAGATTATGGGCTTCCTCCAAAACAGTTACATGCTGCAAATCCGCATTCATAGCTCCTGATGTCATACGATACTCCTGCAGCCTCATTACCAGCATTCCCATTATCATTGATTTTGTTTCGACTGAACCCACTCGGCTCAAATCTATGATAACATTTTCGTCAAACAGTCTAGAATCGCCCAATTCATCATTGTCAAACAACCTTCCATATATACCATTTGTTAATGATTTGATTCTGGTAGCTAATGAGCCAATGTAGTTATCCTTAACTTCATCAGAAAATGCTGATTCATTTACTACATTATTAAGTTCGTTTAATATATCTGTAAATGTAGGAAATAATTCATCTGAGTATTTATTAACTGAAGTTCCCAGATTCCAACCTGCATTAGTATATGCTCTTTCAACCGATTCCTTAAGTACTGCCGGCATAGCTGCATACATCGGCCAACACACATTAAAAATCTCTATCAATCTATCTATATGTTCAAGAACATGAATCCCATTAGGAAATCTAAAAGGATTTAATTTAAGTAACGGTGACAAATACGGATTGGTACCATACACAGCGGCATCTTTATTTCCAAACACATGCTTATACTCTCCTTTTGCCGGCTCAATAACCAAAAAAGAAACTTTCTGTTTATTCAATTCCCTTAGCATCTGATAAATCGTATTAGACTTTCCAGAGCCGGTGGAACCAGTAACAAATGTATGCATTGCCAAGCTCTTCAAATTAAGCTCTACGTTAGTCTCTTGCATAACACCCATATGGTATATATTTCCCAGCTTTATCTGCGAAACCGATTCATTTAACGCAGTCGTTTCAAAAACGTTTCTTCCGAATGCCGCCATTTCAAAAACAGGCAATCCATTTATTGATTTTTTAGGTAGTCCCATATTAACAGCTAATTCATATGAATTACTGATTGATGCAGGACTCAATAATACATTTTCCTTTAATGGGCTTATAAACAGTGGATGGGAAAACTTCATCAGATATTCTTTTATGCGTTTTCCACTCTCAGTATTAGCATTCCAATTATTAATATGAGAGGCTTGTAATGACGAATTATCTCCTCTCATTAATGCATTATATCCACTCGATACAATTGCATTTGTTTCGGGATCTGAAGATATTACATATGTAGCACAATTAAATGCTCCATATGATTCACAACTCTGAAGTCTTTCAACTTGTTTATCTATTTTATTCAAAAGATTTTTAACTGTTTTATTTTCATTGGAAAATTGAAGTGTTTTTCCATGTGTTGTTCCTTCAGCTTCACTATTTGAATCACTGTTTTGTATTGCCTTAGAACTGTTTTTTGATACTGTATTTCCCGATGATTCCGTTATACTTCCATTTTGGGTTACTGACTGATTCGTATTCTCTCCTTTTGAACCAATTATTCCTCCCCCCGCCTGTGAGCCAATTTGGCTTCCTGCATATGCAGCTGCTGCAATTATGGGTACTGCTGCACCCCCAGTTAAAATTGTAGCAGCTACACCAATTCCAGCACCAACCCCAGCACCAACAAGTGAGCCAACCAAATGACCTGTTTCTTTGTTTGTACTAGTACCAGAAGTGGACGTTTCACTCCATCCACTCGTTTTTGAAAAATTCTGTGTAAGAGAAGTGCTCTCTCCAATTGAATCAGTAAGCCCTTCTGTATGTGTCTGTGTCAATGTAATGGATTCTGATTCATTAAAACTTACTGAGGTTTTTAAAAATGGTGATAGCTGCGTATACAAAGATTCATATCCTAATTTCGTAGCAGCAATCTCACTCGCATCTACTGGGTCAGCAATTACGATTACACTATATTCTCTTCCTTGTAAGGAATCAACAAGATGCTCAATTCCCTGCACAAATTTTTCATAAGAATTATTTTTTTCTTTTCTTATTGAAGCAACTCCAGAAATAGCTGTCACATAATCATATACGAAAGAATTATTTAATAAACGTTTTTTGTTATCACCTGAAACAGATATTATTTCCAAACCCGGAAAATTGCCTGTTAAAACCCCCTTTAAGGTCTCCCCCTGTGTTTCAATCGTCTCATTCTGTTGAAAAACATCCTTACTAACTACACCTAAATAGTAATCTGTATATTGCTTATGCCCCGAGATAAGGGTAACAACTGTAGCATTACTTGAGTACGCTGCATTCAACACTGTTACAAATTTATCAATAACACTTTCTTTTTTATCTGAAACCATTTTAGTGAATTTATAAATCCGGGTATATTCAGATATATCAAGACTCTTTAGTTCTTGTGGTAATTCCGCAACCTGATACTCACTTAACTGATACAAATAATCTTTTGTGATAACATCTTTTACAAGTTCAAGTGATTGTGTAAGTTTATTTATATCTTGAACCTCTTCCAGTTCTGTATTCATCTATCTTTCTCCCTTCCTCAACTTTTCAAGTTCTTCTTCCTCATTCCTTTTTTGAGCTTGATTCCAATCCACAAGGTTCCTTTTGGCATCACGCATGCATCTTTGATGAATATCACACTTTTCACCTCTACACATACTCTTAGAATAATCACAATAGTATTTTTGTTCAAACTTTTTACTTGGAACCTTTGCATATTTTCTGGAATTATTTACTGTTTTCTTCTTACTGTGTCCTACTTTCTTACCAATAGAAGTACAATTATTACTATTATTGCTATCCCTGCCACCAGCCCCATCGCTATTAGTCCCTTGCTTGCGTTTTGCTGGTGGCTGTACTGGTTTGGGCATACACCTTGATTCTGCTTTGTACCATTCGTATTTCCTTCAACACTAGATGTCTTTACAGTATCAGCTTTCTTTCCGTACAATTTTTTACCAATTGTTTCCACATCTTTAATTCTTGCATCACAAAAATTCCTTTTCAGGTCAAATATAGCCTTTGCAAAATCCTCATCACTAAACTCACTTTTTTGACTAGAAATCGTAGGTTCTCCAACTAATTCCTGATCTTTCAATTGAATTCCCTTAGCTTCCACATATCGAATCACCTCAAAAAACTCACCATTTGAAAAGTCCCGATTTGTGTAGCATATACTTCCAATGGCTTCACGTAACGCTTTTACATCATTGTTTGCTATACCATTTTCAATTGCATCATATTTCTGCATTCAAAACACCTCCTAAAATGTTAATAATTGACGAATTTCTGATTCCTTTTGAGCAACCCATGTTGCCAATTCTTGATTTTCTTTTACTCGTTTTTTCAATGCCTCTGATTCTTTTGTATCCAAATCAAGTTGTTCCAATATTTTTGTAATTTCACTATTTAATACATCGATATTTTCATTAAACGCAACTTTATAGTCCTCAATCTGCTCAGTAGCTTGTCTAAACATACTACTGATATTTTCTTTTATACTTGCTGAAAACGCAGACATAATATCGACAATTATACTTTTTACATTAACATCAATGCCATCTTCCACAGACTTCTTATACTCTACTTTTTTAGGTTTCCAAAATTTAAAAAATCCCAAAAATCCTTTTCTTTCTGGATTATCCTTCTCTTCAGTTATCTCTCTATAACGAGTCTGTTCATTCTTCCTTTTAATATCATTGATATTTGATATCTTTATTTTTTCAAATTCATTTAACTTTTTAAAATCAAACCCTTCAATTTCAATATTTGTTAAAATGGACTGAATCATCGTTGTATAATCTGCCAACATTTCCTCACATTTACCGAATATTCTATTATCTATTTCACTGTTCAATCTACTCTCACAACTCTTCTGATACTGCTCCAATTTTTCTTGGAATGAAGCTATCATCGTGTCTGCCTCAATCTTATCTACCTTTGTTTTTCCGTCATAATCCTTGACTATCTTTTGAAGTTCCATTTCAACAGAAAATTGTTCATCTGCCTCACTTAAAGATTCCAGTGTAAACTCATTGATTTTAGCCTTATATGAATCATATACTTGCTTACTCTTCTTATGTTTCTCCTTTGCATCTGCAATTTGCCCCCTGACTTTTTCGAGTTTTTTGCCATCAGATGCAATACTCTCATCAAACTTTGTTTTCATATCCAGATCGTCCAGTATAGATACAATATCTTTAATTGCGTCCTTTATTTTCATTGGATATGCATATTTTTCGATATACTCACAAATCGTCTCTTCAACTGCCGGAATCCCCGTATGAATTAAAGCTTCTAAGTCCCAATCGTTTTCATCTGCGTGATACTTCTTTACCTGTGCCTGAAGTTTTTCCCTGACAGTTGGTGTCAATGTAGCAAATCTTTCATAATGTAATAATTCGCATTTAACATAATCATCTACCTCGGATAAACTATTTCTTTCAACTCGTGTCAGTTTTTCACCTTTTCGTTCTTTTCTTATTAATAGTGCCAATCTTGCACTTGTAGGAATAAGTGTTGGCTCAACAATACCAAATTTTTTTAAATAATCTCTCACATCACTCAACAGTTTATCAATCGATTCCCCTTTTCCTTCATCAAGAGCATCGCATTTATTAATAACAAAAATGAACCTATCTCTTGATTGCTTCCCTGCTTTTTTCATTTCTCTTGAAATATCATTAAGCAACGCTTCGTCATCTTTTATTCCTATCTGCGTTGCATTCATTACATAAAGAACTACTGCATTGGTTCTTTTTATAATGGATTTTGTTAATCTCTCATGATTTGCATCCCTAGAATTATTAGGTCCCGGTGTATCTCTTAAACATAGTTTAATTTTATTGCTAGGTATTGCCGGAATTGAACCCTCTATATCTATATATGTCACGTTTTCATCTGAATTAAATTCCTTCATATCATTAGCCGTAATTACCTGTCTAGGATGGATTATTGTACACTTATCGTCATAACATTCAGCCTCGTATGTATCCATACCATCATTATCAAGGATTCTACAAATTGTTGCAGTACATGCCTTATTTTCTGATGGTAATAATTCCGTATGAAGTAATGAATTTATCAATGTTGACTTTCCACTACTCATTGTGGCAATTACACTTACTTCAAAAATACCGTTTTTCACTTCTTCGTATGCTGCAAAAATATCTTTTCCTTCACTATTTTTTGCTTTAAATTCCGGAATCTCCTTTCTTTTAATATCTTTAAATATACCATCCAATTCGCTAATAACATCTGCATCATTTTTTGATTCTTCAAATACCAAACCAAACTTTACTGGTCCGTTGTACAAATTGATTGTATACTGTAAATCATCAAAATCAATTCTTCGTCCCTTAAAATGAATTGTAACTTCATCATCATCACATGCATTAGCAATTTCAACAGGAAGTCCATTCCAGTTAACAGATTCACCTAATAGTATTTGAAGCCTTTCATTTGATTTGGCACCAATCTTACTATTTTCATTCAATATCTTTCCATTCTTCTTGAACAAACAATTTACCAGATATGGATTGTATTCAATAGAAAAATTTGTCATTATCTCTTCCTCCCAGTTATCTTTATTGTATTCTTTATTACTTCACTACTCAAAATCTGAGCTTTTTGAATCTCTTCCTCCAGTAATTTTATCCCTGTGTTTTCAATTGCCCGATTCAAATCTCTTACAGTATATTTTCCCCTATGAACTTCTACTATCTCATGCTGTTCCGACAAATCATTTGTTATTGCAAAAGATCGCATATTAAAATCTTTTGGACAATATTCATCATAAAGTCCACAAAAATGCAGATATTCAAATCTTGTCAACTCTTCCTTGTTCAATACCTTTTTAAATAAACTTGCTGCCAAAGCAGAAACAGGAATAATTTGAGGATTATCAATACCATTTTCTATTAAGTATTCCCTTGCATTCATTACTAACTGCTCTATAGATTCGTCTTTTTCTTCATCTAACATATCTACCTTATTCATTACAAATAATACTGATATTTTCTTATTATGCTTAATATAATCACGAATAATGCCCAGCAGATATTGATCATCTCTAATTGCCAATTGTGTTGCATTTAAAACATATAAAATCAAACCGCCTCTTATCTTATTAATAACATCTAGCATAATCCGTTCGTGTGACTCATCTCTTGAGTTATTCGGTCCTGGAGTATCAATAATTAGCAATGCTTTATCTGTATTCAACACTCCTTTTACATGACCTCGTATCAAAATATCAGTTACTTCGTCATTGTTATTTGCCTGTTCTAATATTTCAGCAATCCTCTCTTCCTTAATAACTGTTTCACCATTCTTATATGTCACATAAATTCTTGTATTATTTTCCCGGTCATCATCTAGAATTGCGTACTTTTTTGCTGTACACGCCGCATTTTTACTTGGCAAAACTTGTTTTCCCAGCAAAGAATTAATTAACGTACTTTTCCCACTAGACATGGTTGCCATCACAACCATAGGAAATATTTCATTTTCATTTACAGAAATATTTTCCGGAAAAAAATCTCGTGCTATAAGAGAATTAGAAGTAGTTACTCTCATGGTTCTTTTTATCTGTTTGTTTTTATTAGCCTTCCTTTTTTGAGTCATTCTCCTCTATCACTCCTTATACTTTGTATTTTTCAATATATACAAATTTAAGTCTCCAAAAACTCCACCATCTTCATGCAGGATTTACTATTTTTGTCATATCCATTTTCTTTATACCTTTCTTTCAGTTTTCACCAATCATTACATTCTAAATTTTTCGCGATTCACTCTATCTTCTCCACCACATCTCCCTGACTTCTCAGCCACATATCTATACCCCTACCAAATACCTCCGCACTCACAATATACACCCCATTCTCTTCATCTAGAATTTTCGCCGTTGGTAAACGATCCAGAATTGCATCTATATCCGTTCCGGAGTATTTGAATTTCACCTTTTGGAGCTTACTGCCGTACATAAACTGCACTCGTTTTCGAAATTCTCCTTCTTCAAACCGACTACTATAAGGAATATGGAAATGTTCATCCAGTACCTTCAGTTTCTTAATTCGGTCAATCCGATATATTGTAGGAAATGAATCGTTGATAACATCAAAGTCCTTCTGCACTTCTTCATCATCGATAAATGCTGTCAAATAGAAGTAATACTCTGAAAACATGAGAGCCACCGGCTTTACTTTTCGTGTTACAACAGCTTTATCTTTGGTTCTTAAATACTCCATCTGAATGTAATTACAGTTCTTTACTGCCTGTCCAATTTCCCACATACGATCTATAAAGATACTATGATGCCTTGGTTCCACATAGTGAAATTCTTCATTGCTAATCAATTCCCTCACCAGTTTTTGATTACTCCGTGGTACACAGCAGTCAATCAGCTTTCCCAGCATCTGTGACATTTCATTCTTTGTAAATGCCCGGCTGTCCAGAAGAATCTTACATATAGCCAAAACCTCCGGATTCGTTAGCTTTGCTTTATACACTGATTCCATACGATAGCCTTTTTGCGTTCGGTCATATACAACTGAATTTACAATTCCAATTCCTTCTATATCCAGTTCCAGAAAGTTTCTGATATCGTCTACATCTCTTTGAATACTGCGTTCATTTACACCATAGGCTGTAGCTTCTTGTGCTTTATTTACTATTTTCCCATTAAGAAGTTTGGTATAGATTGCCAGAACCCGCTCGATTTTATCATTCTTAAATTCTTCCATAGCCACCTCCTGACTTTATTGTCATTGTATCGTTTTAGAATGACAGGAGATGTCTATCTGAACAAATTTCTCTCTTTTTTCTTTTATTCATTATTCCCCATCCTCTTAAAACCCTTAGAACAAATTTTAGCACATTGTGAATATATTCACAATACCATTTTCGAGTTATTTAGATGGGTATATTCATTCTCCGATTTTCCTCGCTATACAGTGACAGAATGTGTCATTGTGACAATATTCACAATATGGATTTTATCACAATAATTATATAATTTTATTAGATTATTCATGTGGAGGAGGGATAACCATAATTAGCTATCAGCCATTATGGGAAACCATGAAGCAAAAAAATGTTTCTCAGTATAAGTTAATAAAATCAGGTATTGATAATAAAACCTTGGACACACTGAAGAAGAACAAAAATATTACTCTAAATACCCTTGAGAAACTCTGCGTAATTCTAGACTGTAGCCCTAACGATATTGTGCAATTTATAAAATGAAAAGGCAGCATAACCACTGCCTTCATATTTTCAGATATATTTGATTTACATAGTATCAACTTTTTGGGAGACAATATCCGAGGTCAGCTTTTCTGTTATTCCGGTTTCTGTTGTAGATACCTGTTGAGGTAATCCCGTCTCCGGATGTACAGTCTCCTTATCCTCTGCTACCTCCTCAATTTCTACAGATTTCTCCTCTGTTGCTGCTTCCATTTCTGCTTTTTTAGCTGCTTCTGCATTTTCTTTCTTATTCGTCAATTTACTAAGTACCCACAGAATCAAACCGATAAGCACCACAATTGCCGCAATTGCTTCTATTGTAACTATGATTCCCTGAATCGTCGGCCAAATCGTTGCCAACGTACTTTCAATATCCGAAAGAGTACCATAAATAAGTACTGTTGCTACAACACAACATGTAAGCCATTTCCCGACAAAGAAATTCAATGCATTTTCAGCTCGTATAACAAACACGAATGTCCCCATTATAATTCCGAAAATAATGGTTCCGATTATGGTTCCTATAATTGCTGCAATAATAAACATATGATTGCCCTCCTCATTTTTTATTACTCTTGATTATAGACTGAGGAAGTGACACATTATGTCTACATGAAAAAAATAATGGTTATAATTACCTTGCAATTAATATATCCCCTCTGTATAATACAGGTGGCATATTAAATGTCAGCAACCTAACCAATATGAAAGAGGCAATCTAAATGAGAAAAAGATTAATAACACTAATAACAATTGCATCCCTTGCCATATTAGCTGTAGGCTGTGGCTCAACAGATAGAACTACAAATGATACAACCGAAAATCAAAATAATACCGAGATTTCTTCGGAAGCCTTATCAAATTCAACTAACATTACTGAAGATAATTCAGACAAAACAACGGAGGCAATAACAGCTACGAACAATTCTGAAGCTGATGCATATATGGGAACTTGGGGATGTGGTCGTGCCACTCTTGTAATTGATAAATCAAGTAATTCTGGTTATACCGCTACTATTAATTGGGCAGATAGTGCCTCTGCATACTCCATCTGGGAATACTCTTTAGTATATAATCCGGATAATGGTAACATGGTTTGTACAGAAACCGGTAAAAAAACATACGTCCAATATAAGGATGAAAATTCCGAGCCCGAAAGTTCCGTAGAATACACCGATGGCAGTGCTACATTTTCATTAGTAAATAATGCTATCACTTGGGATGATACAAAAGAAAATAGTGGAGAGGATATGAGCTTCACTAAATAATTAATCATTTGTTACATATGTCTCACCAAAACAACTCAGACATTTATTCATTTCAGACACTGCAAATAAATTTTGCGATATTAAGAATTCATCAACTGAGTAATCACCTTATACTGAACATAACAACACAGGAACTAACCCCCAACTCACACAGTCTACAGGGTTTGTGACTTGTGTGACTTGTTGCATGTGACTTGCTTGCGACTTTTACGTGTCTTATGGACATAAAAATAGGGCTATCCAGACCGAATTACCTAGTCTGAATAGCCCGAAAAACATTTCACTTTACTCACAATGCGACTTCGTTTCCACTTCGCTTCAACTCAGTCACGTGCGTTCGCACTATAAAAAATAACAGCATGGCTGTATGCAAGCAAACTTGCACGCCACGCTGTCATTTTTTTGCATTGCTCTCTATTTAGAATTTACCAGCCTTTGCTGCTTCCTCTACGGAAACGGCTACTGCTACAGTAGCACCAACCATTGGGTTGTTACCCATACCGATTAAGCCCATCATTTCTACGTGAGCCGGTACAGATGAAGAACCAGCGAACTGTGCATCTGAATGCATACGTCCTAATGTATCTGTCATACCGTAAGAAGCAGGACCTGCTGCCATGTTATCCGGATGAAGTGTACGGCCTGTACCACCACCGGAAGCTACTGAGAAGTATTTCTTACCCTGCTCTAAGCATTCCTTCTTGTAAGTACCTGCAACCGGATGCTGGAATCTGGTAGGATTGGTTGAGTTACCGGTAATTGATACGTCAACGCCTTCCTTATGCATGATAGCAACACCTTCCGGTACAGAGTTTGCTCCGTAGCAGTTAACCTTAGCACGAAGACCTTCTGAGTATGACTTACGGAATACTTCCTTAACTTCATTTGTATATGGGTCATATTCTGTCTCAACAAATGTAAATCCGTTGATACGAGAAATAATCTGTGCTGCATCCTTACCAAGACCGTTTAAGATAACTCTTAAAGGCTCTTTACGAACACGATTTGCCTTTTCAGCAATACCGATAGCACCTTCTGCTGCTGCGAAAGACTCATGACCTGCTAAGAAGCAGAAGCACTTCGTCTCTTCTTCCAGAAGCATCTTACCTAAGTTACCATGTCCTAAACCTACCTTACGGGTATCTGCAACAGAACCCGGAATACAGAAGGACTGTAAACCTTCACCGATTGCTGCTGCTGCGTCTGCTGCTCTTCTGCAATTCTTCTTGATTGCAATTGCAGCACCTACTGTATAAGCCCAGCAAGCATTTTCAAAGCAGATTGGCTGAATCTTCTTAACCTGCTCATATACATCTAAACCAGCGTCCTTGGTAATCTTCTCTGCCTCTTCGATAGATGAGATACCATAGCTGTTCAATACTGCATTAATCTTATCAATTCTTCTCTCATATGATTCAAATAAAGCCATTTTCGTTACCTCCTTCTATTATTTAGCCAGTTCTTCATCTGTTCTAGGGTCAATAATCTTAACCGCATCTTCTACACGTCCGTACTGTCCGCAAGACTTCTCATATGCAGTATTCGGGTCATCACCCTTCTTAATAAAGTCTGTCATCTTACCAAGGTTTACGAATTTATAGCCAATGATTAAATCATCTGCATCCAGAGCAATACCGGTTACATAACCTTCTGCCATCTCCAGATAACGAGGACCCTTCTTCAAAGTACCGTACATAGTACCAACCTGTGAACGAAGACCCTTTCCTAAATCCTCCAGACCAGCTCCGATTGGAAGACCTTCCTCTGAGAATGCACTCTGAGAACGACCATATACAATCTGTAAGAATAACTCTCTCATAGCTGTGTTAATTGCATCACATACCAAGTCAGTATTCAAAGCTTCCATAACTGTTAAGCCCGGAAGAATCTCTGCTGACATAGCTGCAGAATGTGTCATACCAGAGCATCCAACTGTCTCAACCAAAGCTTCCTGAATAATACCTTCCTTAACATTCAGTGTCAGCTTACAAGCTCCCTGCTGAGGTGCACACCAGCCTACACCATGTGTTAAACCGGAAATATCCTTAACTTCCTTTGCCTGAACCCATTTTGCTTCTTCTGGAATCGGTGCACATCCATGATGAACACCCTGAGCAACTGGACACATGTTCTCTACTTCTTGTGAATAAATCATGTTGAAACTCCTTTCAATTGTAAAAGTATTAATCAGGCTCATATTCTGGAAATAGCCCGAAATAGGAATTATTAACTCAAATCCCATTTGGGTATATTTTCTCATAAATTGACAAAATAGTCTAGGGTTTTTTTAATTTTATTGTAATGTCTTTCATTCTGACATTTATTATGATACGCTTGTATGTATCTGCATTTAGAGCTAGAATATTAAAATAAATTATTAACAACGAATCATTATGAGGTGACTGCTATGCGTTACGTTGATTTACACGTTCATTCCAATGCATCGGACGGTACGCTGACTCCCAGCGAGGTCGTGCATCTGGCACTCCAAAAGAATCTGGCTGCTATCGCTCTATCCGACCATGATACGGTCAAGGGTGTACCGGAAGCCGTATCCGCCGCAGAAGGTACAACACTGGAGGTCGTTCCCGCTACAGAGCTTTCCTGTTATTACCAGAATGTTGAAATTCATGTTCTTGGGCTTTTCGTAGACTACAAGGATGCGGACTTTCAAGCAAAGCTGGAAGAATTGGAGCAGGAACGGATGCAACGGAATCTGGATATGATTGCTCTGTTTCAACGAGATAACATTTCTATTACCTTGGAGGAGCTTCAGGCAGGAAATCCGAAAAGCGTGATTACGCGGGCTCATTTTGCCCGGGTTCTGGTAGAGAAGGGCTACTGCAAGGATAAAAATGCTGCATTTGACCGCTATGTGGGTGTTGGCTGTCCTTATTATCTTCCAAAGCCGCAAATCACACCGGAGCTGTCTCTGCCTCTGATTACCAAGGCGGGAGGCAGCCCCATTCTGGCTCATCCTATGCTATATAAATTAGGGTATCGTCAGGTAGAGGAGCTTATTCAATATTTGATTCCGTTGGGCTTAAAGGGCATTGAAGCCTATCATTCCTCCAATAACATTTCACAAAGTGACAAGCTTCGTTCCTTGGCTCTTAAGTATCATCTGGCCGTTTCCGGCGGTTCTGATTTCCATGGTGCAAATAAGCCGGATATTGAGCTTGGAACCGGACGTGGGGGCTTACGCATTACCGAAAGCATTCTGGATGCGATAAAACAACTGCGATAAAAAATATGAAAAAGATGACCGTCACTCCACGAATTGCATTTATTAAAAGAAGACTGCCACTTCACGAATACATTTTCGGAAGCAACAGTCTCCTTTTTCGTTTCCAGTTTTATTTTCTGTCCGTTATTTTCTGTCCGGCTACTGGGTTCTGTCTGTTATTTTATTAGTCTTCCTTCTTCTTACCTAAGGATAACTTCTTGTTTTTCTTATTATCTTCGTCTTCTTCCTCTTCAGCAGTTGCTTCCTGTGGCTTATCAATCTGAGCTATAGCTGCCTTATTCATAGGGATTCTACAGTTCTTATTGTTACCAAATTCTACAATTACCGTATCATCTACAACATCCAGTACAACACCATAGAATCCGCCTGTGGTCATGATGCTTACACCCGGCTTTAACTGGGTCATCATTTCTTCCTGTTCCTTCTGCTGCTTCTTCTGCGGACGAATTAACATAAACCAGAAAATAGCAAATATTACGACCAGCCAAATTATGGTCCCCCAGATTCCAAGTCCGGAACCGGTTCCGGTTGTAGTGGTTGCTTCTAATAATGTGTATAACATTTTTTGTCCTCCATTTATTCTTGATTTTCAAATCCGGCAAGTTTCGCCTGTTTATATTCCTGATAACAGCCTTTTTCTATGGCTTCCCGAATCTCTTCCATCATCTTATTATAAAAATACAAATTATGCAAGACACAAAGTCGATAGCCGAGCATTTCTTTTGCCTTCAACAAGTGCCGGATATAGGCACGACTATAGGTTCGGCATGCGGGACACTGGCAACCTTCTTCTATCGGTCTTGCATCCAGCTCAAACTTTGCATTCAGCAGATTAATCTTTCCATGATTCGTATACAGATGCCCATGTCTTCCATTCCGGGTCGGGTATACACAGTCAAAGAAATCAACACCCCGGTCAACAGCCTCCAGAATGTTTGCCGGCGTGCCTACCCCCATCAGATAGGTCGGCTTATTCTCCGGTAAATGCGGCACTGTCACATCCAATATGTGATACATTTCTTCATGGCTCTCACCAACTGCCAGACCGCCAACCGCATATCCGTCTAAATCCATTTCGGCAATTACATCTGCATGTGCAATCCGAATATCATCAAATACAGCTCCCTGATTAATTCCAAACAACAACTGCTGTGGGTTAATGGTATCCGGCTGCTGGTTCAATCTTGCCATTTCATCCTTACAGCGTTGCAGCCAACGGGTTGTCCTTGCTACAGACTGCTCCACATAGCTTCGTTCCGCTACGCTGGACGGACATTCATCAAATGCCATGGCAATTGTAGATGCCAGATTCGACTGAATCTGCATACTTTCTTCCGGTCCCATAAATATCTTGCGTCCGTCTACATGGGAATGAAAATAAACACCTTCCTCTTTAATTTTCCGAAGCCCTGCCAGTGAGAACACCTGAAAACCACCGGAATCGGTCAGAATCGGCTTATCCCATACCATAAATTTGTGAAGTCCGCCCAGCTTCCGAATCACCTCGTCACCGGGTCTTACATGCAAATGATAAGTGTTGGACAATTCTATCTGTGTTCCTATCTGCTGTAAATCCTCTGTTGCTACTGCTCCTTTAATGGCTGCTGCCGTTCCAACGTTCATGAATACCGGGGTCTGTACGGTTCCATGAACAGTCTGAAAGGTTGCACGCTTTGCTTTTCCGTCTTTTGCAATAATCTTATACATAATTACCTCTTCTATCTACATATGCACGAATGTAGATTCCATCTTCCTGATACTTTTCCTCAATTACCTGTCCGTATTTTCGAACTTGTGCTATTTTTGCCGCTTCTTCATACGGATATAAATGCTCCAGATATACCCGGCTCTCCTGAATCATTTTCCCAATTCCGTTTAATAATTCCTCTAAGCCCTGACCGGTTCTTGCCGAAATGCGATAAACCGCATCGGCTTTGAAATCCTTTAGTATCTCCGGCACTTGTTCTTTATCTGTTTTATTAAATGCTGTTACCACCGGTTTTCCCGGTACTTCTAATTCCCGCAGCGTTTCATATACGGTATGCATTTGTAACTCCATTTGGGGATTGGATGCATCTACCACATGCAGGATATAATCGGCATACTTTGCTTCCTCTAGGGTTGACCGAAACGCCTGTATTAAATGATGTGGCAGCTTCCGGATAAATCCAACCGTATCTGTCAGCAATATCTGCTGCCCATCCGGTAATTCCAGATTCCTTGTTGTCGGGTCCAAGGTTGCAAAGAGCTTATCCTCCGATAACACCTGCGAGCTTGTCAGGGTATTTAACAGCGTTGATTTTCCTGCGTTTGTATATCCGACAATACATACCACCGGGATTCCGTTTCCCATCCGTTTCTTTCGCTGGGTTCCCCGGTTTACCTTTACCTGCTCTAATTCTGCCTTCAGCTTGGAAATGCGTTCCCGAATCACACGCCGGTCAATCTCCAACTGCTTTTCTCCGGGTCCTCTGGTTCCGATACCACCGCCCTGTCTGGACAAAATACTTCCCAGTCCTATCAAATGTGTAGAACGATACCGGAGCTGTGCCAGCTCTACCTGAATCTTTCCCTCGCTTGTAGATGCCCTTGCTGCAAATATATCTAATATTACCATGGTTCTGTCCATGATTTTTACCTGCAGCTCCCGTTCCAAATTATTCATCTGTGAGGGGGTCAATTCATCATCACACACGATTCCGGTTGCATTCGTGTCTAAAATCATTTCTCTCAGCTCTGCCACCTTACCGCTTCCGATATAGGTTGCTATATCCATGGTTTGTCGCTTCTGTATAAATTCTCCGACTGAAACCGCTCCTGCTGTCTTTACCAATTCTGCCAATTCCTGCAGGCTGTCTCTTGCGAATGCTTCTTCCCCCAAAGCAACTGCCACCAGAATCACACGTTCCTGTTCTTCCTGATTCTCATATAATTCTGCCATGCATACTCCTTCATTTATTCCAATGTCTGTCTTGTAAATAAGAAATCATATTCCCGCTGTACCTGCTCGGTCACAGGATAGTTCTGCATATATTCCTTAATTAATTCATATGCCTGATTGTAATTTTGTTGATATTCCTCATATACTATCTCTACAAACAGCAGTTGCCGGTCACAGCTTCTATCCTGTGATTCCAGCCCTTGCTGCAGATACTGATAACAACTGCTGTAAATTCCTTTGTTCAGGTAATAATCTGCCAGCTCCGTACAGGCATATGCATTCCCCGGATTATAGGACAGATAAGTAGTCAGATATGAAATCTCCTCTGCTTCTTTTCCCATTTTGACCGCACAGATTCCGGCATATAACGCACATTCCATATGCCCTGCTTCGATAGCTGCCTGAAATGCCGGTAATGCTGCTTCGTAATTCTGATTCTTATAATCTGAAAATGCCTGTGCCATCTGAATCTGTAGCTGCAAGTATTCTGCATTCTGTGATTCCTGAGCTTCTGATTTTAAGAGATGTTCGTATTGCTCCTTGGCGGCTTCGTATTCGCCCATTTGAAAATAGGTATCCGCTAAATACCATCTGGTATCTGTGTCCATTGCTCCGGATAGCAATGCCTGCTTCTTTAATGAAGTACGGAATGTTTCCTCTGCTTCCTTCCAATTCCCTGTCTGGTATTGTTCGATTCCCAACCGGCGGTATTCCTGTTTTTCTTCAATATTCTTATGAAACCATACAGCAAGTACCACCAACAGCCCTACGCATATCATAAGAATGATTGGAAGCACCCAGCGTTTGGAAGCTTTACGTTTCATTCTATCTCTGCTTCTCATAATTACCTCCTACCGGTGCCTGCATTACCGATTCATAACCGCATCTATCGAATCCATACAAGCTGCCCGGATTCCGCTATGCTCCAATGCTGCCACTCCACGAATGGTAGTTCCGTTCGGAGAACATACCGCATCCTTTAACACACCCGGATGACTACCGGTTACCTGCTGCAGCTTTGCACTGCCCAGCATGGTCTGTGCCACTAATTTATATGCGGTTTCTCTTGAAATACCATACTTTACGGCAGCATCTGCATAAGCTTCCATAATTAAGTCCATAAATGCCGGTCCGCAGCCGGAGACAGCTCCTCCGATTCCCATAAGTCCGGTTGGCAACTGTTCTACAATTCCAAGCGAAGAAAACAGCTTTACCATCCATGCGTGTTCTTCTTCGGATAAGGAATTTTTCTCTTCAAAGAGCATGACTCCTTCTCCCACCATTGCCGGAGTATTCGGCATGATGCATTGAATCCGAACCGCATCTCCCAGTATTTGCTGATATGTACTATATACCCAGCCGGCAGCTACGGAAAGAATTGCCTTTCCTGTCAGCTCCTTTTGTATTTCACCTAATACAGACTCAATCTGATATGGCTTGCAGGCAATCACAATCATATCAGAGGCTTCCACCAATTCCTGCGGGGAAGCAGTCGGTATAAATCCAATTCGTTCACTGTTCTTTATCAGCTTTTCTCTATGCGGAGCATAGGCAAATAAGTCGGTCTTCTGTACGTTTCCCGAACGCAGAAAACCTTCTGCAATTGCCTGTGCCATATTTCCCATACCAATAAATCCGATTTTACTCATAGCCGGTCTCCTTATGAAATATCCTTTTTTATCGTCATTATATTTATTATATGCCTGCCTAATCGAAAGTCAAGAACCGGTTATCTGTTATTTCCTACGTTTTACATCCGTTATGCTATGTGCTGACATGGCAGAAAGGCTACAATCAATCCACCCCGTTCTGCATAATAGCTACAGATTCCTCTTGCACTCAGTATGGTAATTCTTACTTTTGGAAATTGATGCTTTATCGTATGTGCTAATTGCTCTGCACCTTTTCGATTGAAGCAATGACTGATAATGACCTCGCCTTCGGTAAATTCCTGCTCTGTCATAGCTTTTACTATTTTTTCATATATCCGTCCGGTTCCCCTTATTTTATGCAGAATTTCCAGTCTTCCGTCCTGCGTTCCTTTACCGATAATGCATAATTTGAGCTTGTTTACCGCATAACCGACTAACCAATGCATTCTTCCGGCTTTTATCAGATTTTGAAAGCTGACTAATGCAAATATTATGTGTGTGCGTTCTATGGTTTCTTTTAGATGCTCTGCAATGGCTTCATACTCTTTTCCTGCCCGAATATCCCGCATAACCTCACGCACAAGGATTCCAATTCCCGAACCTGCCATTTTGGAATCCCATACATGGATATGCCTGTCCGGATATTGTTCCAGAAACATATGTCTGGCGGCTACGGCACTCCGATAACTGCCTGACAAGGCACCGGACATTGTAATTACAATTACCTGCTCTGCACCTTCGTATGCTGACATCCACGCCGCCGGAGAAGGGCAGGCGGTTTTTCCTGCTTTCTGGCTTTCTTCCATGGAACGCAGCATTTCTTCTATTTTCAGATTTTTATTATCAATATAATCTTCTTCGCCAACCGTAATTATAAATGGTACACATTCATAGCCGATACGGGTTCTGTCTATTTCTGTTTCCGGTATATCACAGCCGGAGTCTGTTACGATTTTCCATTTCATGCAAATGTGAACTCCTTTACATCCTGTCTACCTTTAGCTTGTCACATTTCCATTATTTTATTCTTCCGGTTTCAGCGGTCTATCCTTTTATTCTTTTAACTTGCGGTTTGCGTAGTTCGATTTTTATTCTTTTAGCTTCCGGTTCCGTTATAGGACATCGCACCCTTCATCCACACTTTATAGCTTAGTATAAAAAACAATATTCCGTATATCGGTGTCAGCCAGACGAGCCATGATACCTCCTCCGGTCTTAAAAACAGTTGACTTGGATAAAATGCCATAAAGCCAATCGGTATTATAAAGGTAAATACTGCACGTAATATCGGACCAAAGATGGTTGTTGGATATTTTGCATAATCCCGCAGCGTGCAAGACAGTTGCAATACAAAGAAAGAATTTACAATCCAAAAGCAGGTAGCCGCCGCAAGATTCAAAACTGCTATTACAAATAATGATGCCGAAAAAGCAATCACCAGAAACAACAGTAGTGTATATATATGAAATGGCAAAGACAGCTTTATCCATGCATAGATTACAGCGGCTACTCCGAATGCAAATTGTCCAAGCCCCTTTATATCAAATACCTCTGACATATAGTAAAAGAACAGATTAATCGGTCGAAAGCAATACTTGATAAAATCACCGGAATATACCTGTAGCCGTAAATTCCAGTTATTATCAAACAGGCATTGTGCAGGGGTTGCCGAAATCAGGGAAAATCCATATAAAAACAACATTTCATAATAATTCCAGCCATTAATTGTCGGAAAGCTCTGAAAAACAAGCCAGAAACTAATCAGACCCGCAAAATTAGTTGCAAGAATCCCTACCATAGATATGATAAAGTCTGCCCGATAGCTCATTTTGCTCTTAATATCTTGTATCAATATCTTTCTATATATTCTTGCGTAGTAGGATATATTTCTCTTTTTCATAATCTATCCTCCATTCACAGTTATTTTCTTTAGTGACACCCGGAAAAACCATTCACTTACCACTCTTAATATCACTAACCAGATAATTTGCAGTCCCAGAATCTTTCCGCATTCCAATCCTGTGTATTCATTATGTAACAATAGCTGCATCGGAGAATTACAAATTGTCTGAAACGGGAGAACCATGGCAATCTTTCGTAAAACATCCGGGAAAAAGGCAAGTGGTATGGTTGCCCCGCTTAAAATTCCCACAATCACTTCCTTCATAATATTAATTCCCCAGATAGACTCCGTATACATACAGATAACCCCTACTATAAAATTAATATAATAATTAATCAGAACGCTGCAGACAACACTGACAACGAACCATAGCAGATTTATCCCCAACGGTATTGCTCCCTTTGAAACTATGTAAACCACAATTGCTGTCGGCAGGAATGTGATAAAGAATTTCACTACCATCTCACCACTGCCCTGACAGAACAGCCATGTACGATACTGCATAGGCTTTAACAGGTCTACTACTATTTTTCCGGTCTGAATATCCCTACCCATATTCCAGACTATCCACATTTCCATGAAATTGAATAACGCGGATGCAAATACCAGATAAATCATAGTATCCGAAAACGTCATACCATTTACAATCTCTGTTCCTGCAGATGCGTAAATGGCTTTCCACAAATAGTAAATCAATAACAGATATAAGAGATTACACACAACCGTTATCAACATAGACAATCGAAATTGCATGCTTTCCATAATACCTGCCCGTAATAAGGTTATATATTTCTTAAGCTTCATGCAATTCCTCCCTCGTAAATCTTTCGAATCACACTTTCGGTTGATATTTCCATCAAACGCATATCGTATATATTATGAACCTTCTGAATTGCATTCATCACCTGCACAACATTTGCAACGGATTCATTAATCAGAATCTCTATCTGTCCTTCTCTCTCATTGACCGCAAATGCACCCGGTTCCTTCCATTCCTGCTCCAAAATAGCTGTCACAGAGCTTACCATTTGTTCTGATTTCTGTTTGTCCGTCTGTTCTGCCTTCTTTAGCAGGGAAAGACTTAAGGTTCGGTAAGAGCCAAATAATTCGGTCAAATGCTCTATATCGTTGTCATATAACTTAGAGCCTTTATCTATAATGGCAATCCGCTGACATAAGGCATCTACATCCCCCACGTCATGCGTTGTCAAAATAATGGTGGTATGCTTTTCCTGATTTAATGCCTTTATCAATTCCCGGATTTTAGCTTTCATGGCAACATCCAGCCCAATCGTCGGCTCATCAAGAAACACTACACATGGATTATGTAAAAAGGATGCCAGAATATCACATAAGGTTCTCTGTCCCAGTGACATCTGTCGCACCGGCTTGTGCATCAGACCTTCCATATCCACAATGGTTGCATATAATTCCATCATGTCCTTGTATGCCTGTTCTTCTACCTGATAAATATCCTTTAATATCTGAAACGACTCAATTGCCGGCAATGCCCACCACAACTGCGAGCGTTGTCCAAATACTACACCGATATTTTGTGCATTCTGGCTCCGCTTCCGATACGGAACAATGCCATTACAGACAATCGTTCCGCTAGTAGGCTCTAGCACCCCTGTCATCATTTTAATGGTGGTGGATTTCCCTGCTCCATTTGGTCCTAAATACCCTACAATCTCTCCGGGCATTATATCCATGGATACCTGATTCACAGCCTTTACAATCTTATAATCTCTGGAGAAAAGGTCTTGAATGCTCCCCTTTAAGCCTTCATGCCGATTCAGCACTTTAAATTCCTTAGATACTTCCTGTAATGATATAATTGGTTCCATTTCTCCCCTCCCCAAATCATCTTTCTTTTGTAATAGTAGGCATATTATATGTTAATACCTATCTAAAGTCAATACTTTTTCGAACATTTGTTCTCGTTTATTTTTAATTTTCTTTTTATAAAACAAAAACCGGCAGAAACCTTACACATTAATTCCTGCCGGTTATATTGACTTATTTTATTTTGTGATTTCTTTCATTTTTAATTGCTTTTATATTGTGATTGCTTTTATTCTTCCACTTCTGTGAAATCTGCCACCTGTGACGAAGCTGCCGGATTGGCTGTTACATCCTGTACCTGTGTCTGCACCTGCGACTTTGTATTTTCTTTTGTCTGATTCATTTTCTGTGCCACAAAATCAGATACCACATGGCTTAAATCAATTCCCATGCTGTCACCGATTCCGTTTATTACCTGCTTAAAAGATGTTGTTACATCCTCTGTCAGTCTTGCGGTATTACCGGAGCCATACATGGTGATGCTGTCGATATTTTCCAATGGTCTTGCAACCTCTTTGGCTACCAACGGATACATCTGGCAGAGCATTTCAATAATTGCCGCTTCTCCGTACTTCTGCATAGCTTCTGCCTTTTTATCAATACCGGCTGCCTCTGCTTCTGCTTTTGCCTGAATTGCTTCTGCTTCCGCCTTACCCTTTGCAGCAATACCGGCTGCCTCCTGCTCCATGGCATACTTTAAGGCATCTGCTTCTATTTTCTTGGCTTCTGCCTGCTGGGCTGCCTCGTACTTTCTTGCCTCGGCTTCCCGCTGCTTCTTATAAAGCTCCACATCTGCCATCTGCTGCTGCTCATATTTCTTAGCATCTGCCTGCTTACGAATGGTTGCATTTAAGGTCTGCTCCTGTACCTCGGCTTCCTTCTGCTTTAATTCAACCTCCCGCTCCTGTCTTGCGATGTTGGCATTCGTGGTTGATACTTCTATTGTACGACGCTGCTCCTGCTCTTGAATTTTATAAGCTGCATCTGCTTCCGCTGCTTTTGTATCCTGAATGGTTTTCAATTCCGACTTCTTAATGGATAATTCATTCTGCTTGATTGCGATTTCGGTCTCTGCCTTTACGCTGGCATCATTTGCCTCTTTTCTTGCCTGTGCCTGTGCAATTGCCACATCACGGTCTGCGTTTGCCTTGGCAATTGACGCATTCTTCTGAATCGTTGCCATGTTATCCTGACCTAATGCCGGAATCAAATCATTCTGGTCCGTTACGTGCTGGATATTGCAGGAAATAATTTCAATACCCAGACGGTTCATATCAAGCTGTGCTTTTTCCTGCACCTGGTCACCGAAGGTCTTCCGGTCATTACAAAGGTCCTTTAAAGAAATCGTTCCGATGATTTCACGCATATTACCCTGAAGGGAATCTACCAGTGCTTCTGTAATTGCGGTTTCATTCATATTCAGGAAGTTCCGCATTGCCCGCTGGATTCCTTCTCCGTCGGTCATAACACGAACCTTTGCTACTGCATCTATATTTACACCGATAAAGTCTAAGGTTGGAACAAAGTCCCCGGTCTTAATGTCTATGGACATCTGCCGTACAATTAACTTATCTAACCGTTCAAAGAACGGCACCTTGATTCCTGCCTTACCAATAAGCACCCGCGGCTCCTTCTTAATTCCGGAAATGATATACGCAACATCCGGTGGTGCTTTCACATAGCTTGTCATTAAGATAATGAACACTACAATTACAACTACGATAATCCCTATAATTAGTATAATTGGCATTTTCCCTCTCCTTTTCATCCGATATACTTGTCTGTTTCAAAAGGCTACATATACAGTATACTAGCTGTGTTCCTAAAACACAAGGAGCGAGATTCTTACGATTCTCATACGTTTGATTTTATACGTTTTAATACCTCATACCTTTTTCAACGCTTCATCCAGTGTGTGCCATCCAAGAACCGCACATTTTACTCTTGCCGGCATATGGGATATATCTTTCAGTGCAGACGCTTCTTCCAATTCTTCTATTTCTTCATCGGAGGCTTCCCCCTGTATCATTTTCAAAAAAAGCTCTCCTAAGTGTCTGGCTTCTTCCTCGGTTTTACCAATTACCATTCCCAGCATAATATCCGCAGATGCCTGTGATATGGCACAACCATCACCCACAAAGGCTCCGTCCTTGATAATTCCGTCTTCTACCTTCAGCTTCAGCCATATATCATCTCCGCAATTCGGATTCACACCCTCCAGCACTACGTTTGCATCCGGAAGGTCATGCTTAAAATCGGGACGTATATTATGCTCTGTCAGAATTTCATTATAAAAGCTTCTATTCTCCATATCCCATTCTCCTTCTTACCTGTGCGACACTCTTGACAAATGCATCCACTTCTTCGGTAGTATTATAAAACATAAAGCTGGCTCTGGTGGTGTTGTATACCTTTAAGAAGGTCAATAACGGCTGTGCACAATGATGCCCGGCTCTTACGTCAATGCCATCGGCTGCCAGAATCTCACTGACATCATGCGGATGTACCTGCTCGATGGTAAAGGAAACGATTCCTGTATGATTTTCCGGCTTTTCCGAGCCGATGATATGCACATGGGGAAGCTCTGATAAGCCGCCCATTGCCCGTTTTGTCAGCTCCAACTCTTTCTTTTCTATGGTATCAAATCCAAGCTCCTTTATATACCGGATGGCGGCTGCCAGTCCGGCTGCTCCGGCTGCATTTACGGTTCCTGCCTCGAACTTATGCGGCAATTCTGCATAAACGGCTCCCTCCCGACTGACGGATTGTATCATTTCTCCACCGGTCAGAAACGGCGGCATATTTTCCAGCAGCTCCTGTCTTCCGTACAATACACCGATACCCATAGGTGCCATTAATTTATGTCCGGAAAATGCCAGAAAATCCGCTCCCAGCTCCTTTACATTAATTTCCATATGCGGAGCACTCTGGGCGGCATCCACTACTACAACCGCTCCAAAGGAATGTGCCAAATCTGCCATTTTCCGAACCGGATTCACACAGCCCAGCACGTTTGAGACATGGCCTACTGCCAACAGCTTTGTCTTTTCATGAATTGCTTCTGTTAATGCCTGCTCTGTCAGGGTTCCGTCCGGTTCGCATTCCAGATATTTTAAGGTCGCACCTGTCATGCTTGCCGCCATCTGCCAAGGTAGAAGATTGCTGTGATGCTCCATAATCGTAACCACGATTTCGTCTCCCGGCTTTAAATTTTTTAATGCATAGCTATATGCGACCAGATTCAGACTTTCTGTGGTATTGCGTGTAAATATGATTTCCTTCTCGGATTCCGCATGGATAAAGTTCTGTACCTCCTTGCGGGCATTTTCATATACCTCTGTTGCATCCAGACTTAACGGATAGAAGCCCCGCAGCGGATTGGCATTTGTCTCCTCATAGAATATACGCTCGGCTTCTATTACGCTTCTTGGCTTCTGTGCGGTTGCCGCATTATCGATATAAATGGTATGATTCTGCTTTAGTAACGGAAAATCCTCTCTGTAATTACGTTCTGTCATATGCCATCACCTCCACCAGTTGCTGCTCGACCAGCTCCTCTGTTGCTGTATCCTTAATTTTACGGCAAAGTACATCCAGCTTTCCCTTTGTCATTATCTCTTCCGCTGCCTCTACTCCGATTCCTCTGGCTGCAAAATAGAACATGGTATCTTCGTCTAATTCTCCGATGGTTGCACCATGTGAGCCTTCTACATCCTCTTCTGCACAAAGAATTAACGGAATGGTTTTATTTATTACATCATCCCCCAGAAGCAATACCTGCTCGGTCTCCGCTCCCTTTGATTCGGAAGACCCCTTCTTAAAATCAATGGAGCCGCGGAAAATCTTCTGTGCTGCATCTTTTAGCGTGCCATCCACCTGTATGAAGCTGTTCGTCTTTTTACCGATATGATTGACTATCAGGTTCATATCCAGTATCTGCTGCTTTTGTCCAAGATAGCCTATTGCAATCTGGACATCGGACTGGTTTCCGTTTAACTCGGTCCGGATTCCGTTATAGAGATTGCCCTTGCCGATTACTAACTGAAGAATCTCCAGTCTTGCCTGCTCGTCACATACACAGCCAATGTCATTTAACAGCTCTGTTTCTTCACCCTGCATAAATACCTGAATCAATCTTACATGGCTGTTTGCCTGTGCCTGTATCTGTGTCCGGAATGCAAGCTGCTTTGCTGATACATCTCCTGCCGGAAATGTCTGAATTACCGTAATGTCTGACTCCTGCTCTGCACGTATATATATAAGTCCTGCTGCCCCTTTTTCTTCCCGGCTTCCTACCTTTACCCGAACTGTTTCACCGCAATTTGTCCGGTCTGCCTGTATGCCGATGCTCTGTGCTTCGATATTATTAAATAAACTATCCGCACCCTTGCCTGCACCGGTTTCGATTGCAGCCAGCATTTCTTTTGTTATTTCAATCGGCTTACCGCCCTCTAACATCATCTGACAGGATGGCAATTCTGTATTCCATAAAAGTGCTGTTTCATTCAGGTTCAGCCAGTGCCAGGTCTTTGACGGAAGAGCATTGATATTCATTTCTTTCATTTGTTCCATGTTCAGCACCTCCTTAGCCTATGCTACCCTTCATTTCCAGTCGAATCAGGTTATTCATTTCAAGTGCATATTCCAGCGGCAGCTCCTTCGATACATTATCCGCAAATCCGCTGACAATACACGCTCTGGCATCTTCCTCGCTCATACCGCGGCTCATCAGATAGAATACGGCATCATCACTGATACTGCCAATCTGTGCCTCATGCCCTACATTTGCCTTTCTGGTACGAATATCCATTGCCGGTATGGTGTCTGAACGGGATATAGAGTCCAGCATCAGAGACTGACAGGATACTGCCGACTTTGAATGCTCCGCCTCCTTCGTTACTACCACAGAGGAACGGAAGGTACTGATTCCGCCATCCTTGGATATGGAACGGGTATTCATATAGGAGCTGGTATCCGGTGCGGCATGAACCACCTTTGCTCCGGTATCGAGGTTCTGGCCTTTTCCGGCAAAGGTTACACCGGTAAATTCCATCCTCGCTCCCTTTCCTTTCAGAATACTCATCGGATACAGATAGGATACATGAGATCCAAAGGAACCGGATACCCATTCAATGGTTCCGCCCTCCGCAACCGTTGCCCGCTTGGTATTCAGGTTATACATATTCTTCGACCAGTTCTCAATGGTAGAATATCGAAGCTTCGCATTTTTTCCGACAAACAACTCTACGCAGCCTGCATGAAGATTGGCAACATTATATTTCGGTGCGGAACATCCTTCGATGAAATGAAGGTCGGCACCCTCGTCCACGATAATCAAGGTATGCTCAAACTGTCCTGCTCCCGGAGCATTTAAGCGGAAATAAGACTGTAACGGAATCTCTACGGATACGCCCGGCGGTACATATACGAAGGACCCGCCCGACCATACAGCTCCATGAAGTGCCGCAAATTTATGGTCATTCGGACGTACCAGCTTCATGAAATGCTTCTTAACCATATCCGCATATTCACCATGCAAGGCACTTTCCATATCGGTGTATACTACACCCTTCTCTGCAACCTCCTCCCGGACATTGTGATAAACCAGCTCGGAATCGTACTGAGCCCCTACTCCTGCTAAGGATTTCCGTTCTGCCTGTGGGATTCCCAAGCGTTCAAAGGTATTCTTAATATCCTCCGGCACATCCGACCATTTTGCTTTCATTTTCGTGTTAGGGCGTACATAGGTTACAATGTTATCCATGTTCAGCCCCTCGATTGACGGTCCCCAATCCGGAACCTGCATATTGTTATATATCTGTAGGGACTGCAGCCGAAAGGTCTGCATCCATGTCGGGTCATTCTTTTCCTTGGATAATTGCTCTACAATCTCCGGTGTCAGACCTGCCTTTAACTTATAGGCATCCTTCTCCTCGTCCTTGAAATCATATATATTCCGATTAATATCTTCTACATATGTCTTTTCCTTCATATCGGCGGTCTCTCCTTTCCTCTCATGCATCCTGTCCCTGTGTTTCGTAGCGACCAAAGCCCTCGGCATTAATCTCGTCAACTAAAGAGGCATCTCCTGTCCGGATTATCCTGCCGTCTACCATTACATGTGTATAATCTACCGATAAGGATTCCAGAATTTTCGTACTGTGCGTAATGATTAACAGACTGCCCTTGCAATTCTTCTGATAGGCTTCGATACCTGCGGATACCGTCCGAACCGCATCTACGTCCAGACCGGAATCTGTCTCGTCGAGAATTGCCAAAGCCGGCTTTAACATCAGGAGCTGTAAAATCTCTGCCTTCTTCTTCTCACCACCGGAAAAGCCTACATTCAAATCCCGCTCTGCATAGGAGGCATCCATTTGCAGCAGCTCCATGGTCTTTTCCAATTCCTTTTTATAATCCCATAATTTGATTCGCTTTCCGGTCTTTTGCTCCAATGCGTTTCGGATAAAGGAGCTTAAGGTAACACCCGGCACCTCTAACGGATTCTGGAAGGACAGGAACAGTCCTGCCTTTGACCGCTCATTTACCGGTTCTTCTGTTATATTCTTTCCCTGAAACCAAATCTCACCCTGTTTAATCTCGTACTTTGGATTTCCCATCAGGGCATATCCGAGTGTAGATTTACCCGTACCATTCGGTCCCATCAGTACATGGGTTTCTCCCTTTCCGATGGATAGGTTAATTCCATGAAGAATTTCCTTTTCTTCCACATCTACATATAAATCATTTACCTTTAATAATTCTTTATCTGACATATCGTTGCCTCCTTATCTGCTCTTGCTTATCTGATTTTGCTTGTATTATTGTGCGGGATGCTTGGCTCCGTTTGCCACATCCTCTAAGGTCATGCTGTCAAAGTAGTTATTGATTAAGTCTGCCAAGCCCTGCCAAATCGGAAGTGTATAGCACATCTCGGAACGTTCACAGGGAAGGGAGTCATCCTTTAAGCATGCCACCGGTGCCAAGGAACCCTCGGTCAGCTTCAGGATTTCTCCTATATTATAGTCCTTTGGTTCTCTGGTTAACCGATAACCGCCGCCATGTCCGCTGGCTGCTTCTATCAGATGATTCTTGGATAACAGCCGGGTAATACTTTCCAGATATTTTTGGGACAACGCCTCTTCCTGCGAAATTTCCTTTAACGGAATAAAGCTGTTATCATGATGCATTGCCAGATATACCATAACCCGCAACGCATATCTTCCTTTTGAAGAGATTACCATTCTGTCTGCCTCCTCTCTTTTCCTCCAATATTTCCTTTCAGCAAATTTCTCTCTTAAATTATGCTACAGAAAGAATATACCTATTCACCTACCATGTCAATAGGTGAATAGGTTAAAATAAAATAAATAACCAATTTCTTTGTAAATTGCTTATAGTATGTACCATACTGTCAATAAGATTCCAAGGAAAATGAGACTTGCTACGGTAAATTTCAAAAGATATTTTCCTCTAAGCTCCGGAACTTCACCCGCAACGTATTTGAAGCTAATCAAACTTGCCATGGATGCAATCAGCGTTCCAAGTCCGCCTAAATTGACTCCCACAATTAACTCCGTATAGTTATCGGAAAAACCGGACAACAGAATTGCTGCCGGAACATTACTCATAACCTGACTGGCAAGGATTGCGGTCAATATTTCCCTGCCATCTATGATTGTTTGAAGTGCATGACTGAATATCGGAATCCTGCCCAGATTTCCGATGAATATAAATAATGCCGCAAAGGTTCCCAGTAAGGAATAGTCTACCTGTTTTAGTATCTGACGTTTACGGATTACGGTATATAAGACTACCAATACCAACAGAATCCAATACGGAAGAATGTGTGCTACCGTCAACAGACTGATTGCAAACAAAAGAAGATAAGCAATCAGAACTTCTATATTCTGATTGCCTTCTGCTTTCATTTCCTTGTGTGTATTATTTGTAGCAGCTACTTTCTTTGAAGCTTCCGACGTTTCTTCTGTTACAACAGAATGTCTCCGCTCTCTAAATGCCGCAATCCCTATCCAGCCTACCAGCAGTATCAACGCCATGACTGTATATGGCAGCATAAGCATCACAAATTCCAAGATTCCGATTCCGGATTTTTCATATAAATAAAGATTCTGCGGATTGCCTATCGGTGTAAGCATACTTCCCAGATTTGCGGCAATGGTCTGCATCACGATGGTTTTAAGCATCCAATGCTGTCTAAGCTTTGGAGTCAGCCGCCGCATCACGATAATAGTAAGTGGTACAAACGTGATAAGTGCCACATCATTTGTAATTAACATTGACAAAAAGAAGCATAGTAACACGAGAATGCCGACAATTCCGGTCATGTTCTTTACCCGTTTTAACAAGCCCTGTGCCATTTGCTCAAAAAATCCAATACTTCCCAAGCCTGCCACTACCGTCATCAGGCAGAACAGAATGCACAAGGTCCGAATGTCAATATAAGCTATGTATTCTCTATCCGGCGAAACTATAAACATTGATACAACCGCCAATATGATTGCAATGGAAAGCACAGTTTCCCGCTTCCAAAATTCCAGAAGTGCCTGTGTAATTCGTTTCATCCGCAGTATTACGCTCCTAAATAATTCTTTTCAACATAATCGCAAATACTCTTGCTGTCTTCCAGCATACGACAGCCTACGATATACATACCGTCATTATCCGAGATACGAATGACATGTCCGATTAAAGGCACATCCTTTAACAGTGCAAAATTCTTAACTCGGACAGTAATCAGCGTTCCCTTGGTATTTATAATGGACTTGTCTCTTGTCTGGAGAGCGTATCCGTTTGCACTGATATTTACCATCTGACCTTCAAATACTTCATCACTATTACTTAACTGAATATCGCAAGAGGTAGTTAACGGCATACGTGGATACTTTCTACGGTTTACTACATCCGGATTACCGAATACCGCAATAACATACTGGTTATTCTTGTATGTAATCTTAATGTCTTCCCAACCGTACATACTGTTATTTACAATAATCCGCAAGTGGTAATTCTTAGTTTTGTTGTATTCAAACTCTTTTGTTTCACTTCTTAAGCTGTTAATTATCAGATTTCCGTTTGCATCAATTTCGGAGATAACACCCTTGTATTCCTCTTCGGAAGGTGCATTTTCCTCCAAAATGCTGAGGTACATACCTATCTTTAAGTCCTCTTTTCCCATAAAGCCGCCACTGCCAAGCTCTTCAATCAGGTTGCCGACAATGCTCTCAATGGTAACAACGTTGGTAGAGGTTTCTTCGTATTTACTTCTCATTACCTGCGTGGTTTCATCCGCAACCAGAATATTCTGCGTCATTACCTCCATTACTTCGCTGACCTGATTCATATTTTCAACCATGCTCCGGTTAGAATTTCTCACCTCGGACATGGCAGAATCTACAACCTGTATGTTTTCGCCAAGCTTAATGGAATCCTCTGTAATGGAATTAACACTGTCGTTTACAACCACTACATTTTCTAACGTAGTCGAAATCAATTCCAAGGTCTTGGTAATGGACTTCGTCATCTTTTCACTGGTCTGCTCCAGCTTAAGCAATGCAGCCATAATACTTCCTGAGGATGCCTGTGTTCCTTCACTGAGCTTCCGTATCTCGTCTGCTACCACCGCAAAGCCTTTACCTGCTTCTCCGGCTCTGGCAGCCTCAATGGAAGCATTTAATGCCAACAGATTGGTCTGTGTATTAATCTCTTCAATCGTACCGGTTTCCTGCTTTACCATACCAAACTCACTTGTAAATTCTTTCAGATTTTCCTCTACCTCGGAGGATAATGCCGCCATTTCATTCGTACATTCCACAACTGTAGCCAACTGACCGGAGCTTCTCTTGGCATTCTCTACGGACTGCTCCATCAGCTTAACCATTTCTTCAATCAGCTCTGCTACATTTTCTACCTGCTCATTAATCTTATCGGTCATCTGGATGGAAGAATCTGTCCGCTCATGAAGGGTTTCGTTATTAGAAGTAAGCTCCTCCATGTTCTTTGCAACATTATTCGCTCCCTCCTGATTCTCACTGGCAAGCTCCCGAACTACCACCACACCGTCTACTACGGAGGTGCTGGCAGTCTTAACTTTCTCGATGGTATGAACGACCTTATTCAGATTGGAATTTACCGCCTCAAACATAGCTCCGTCAGACTTAACCAGATGGTTAATTGCCCATGCGTATCCGATATAGGCTAATAAAATACAACCAAATTCAATCTCATATGCCACGATAGCGGTTGGAGTCAAGCCCTTTGTCACCAGCTCATATACAAGAGCCGCACCTACAATGACCGCATTTCCGATTCCACAGCGAATCATTAAGCCCTTGTCCTTATAAAGCATCAGCATACTTGCTACCGGGAAAATATACGCAAACGTAATATGGTCAAATGCCGTAACCAGGACAAAGAAATAAAAGACAAAATACCCGATTGCAATGAAATGTTTACAGTATCCTACCTCCCAGCCCTTTATCTTAACCGTAAGAAATGTAGCCAGAATCGGAGCCCAGCAAATCAGGCAAAAAATAATGGTATAGATGGTGGTTCGTCCACCCTTAAACCATTCAATTACATAAGCCAAGGTTAATATGGAACCGATTAAGGTCCAGATTAACAGGGCTTTCTTGTTGGCACTTGCTTTAAAATAATTCTCATCATAATCCATAATCCCCGCCTCCTTAAAAATCTCATCCAATACATAGTAGTAGTGTATCATAAATCGAGGCGAAACTCTAGAATTTTCTAATTTTTGTAAAATGAATGTAAATTCCGTGTAAAATCAATTATAGTTGTATTTTATTTGTACAGTTTGCTCCCGGAGGTTACATGGCTCTGAACGGTTCTTACAAACAATGGATTCTGTAGCAGTTCCGGCTTTTGCAGGTATTGACAGACTGCGTTTACAAGTCCTTGCTGCTCTATATCATGCTCCTTTTCTCTGATTGCACGCACCGCTTCGTCTATACTTTTTATAATTGCCCTTGCTTCGCTTGTCTTTTGCTTCATATCAGCCGCTGAATATATCACATCCCATGCAGGATAATAATAGGAAATCTCTTTTAAGGCATCTAATGTATCCAAGCTCTTTAACATGGCATGCTTATCTATATAGATTGGAATATCTCCCCTGACCGGAACACTGTCACCAATAAAGGCAGCTCCATCCCCGACATAGGACATTTCGTCAATAGAATGTCCGGGGGTACTCAATGCCTGTAATATAAGCCCTTCTTCTAACTCTATTTTCTGTCCGTTTTGTACTACAACATCTACTGCTACAGACTTGCCTGCCAAGTTATAAAAATTCGGGATAGGTCTTTCTTTATATTGCAAATCAATATCCTCTATCCAAGCCCGCTCACCTGCCGCGGCATATATCCGGGCATTGACATTCTCCTTAAACCATGCGGCTGTACCGATGTGGTCCGGATGTGCGTGCGTCAGCAGAATTGCCTTTATTTCCGATGCCGTTCTTCCGATTTTCTCCATGTAATTTATAATCAGCCTTTCACTTCCGTACACACCGGAATCAATCAGATAACAATGTTTCCCTTCCAATAAATAAACATATACATATCGTTTTATTTGCGGTGTCACATGAAATGTAATTTTAATTTGATGAATCTTCATAGTTTCTCCTCCATTCCCGGTACTATAATTGCTCTTGCGTCTACATTTGCAATTCTCTTTCCTGCAATTGCCTGATATTCCTCTGATTCAAAGCAATGTAACAATGCCTCCTTTGTCGGAAATCGAATTACAATACTGCGTTGCGGTGTTCGGTTCTCACTCAGACTCTGAACCTCCTCCGTACGAACCAGATATTTTCCTCCGTACCGCTCCACAATCGGTCTGACCTCCGCAATATATGTGTCATATTGGTTTCGTTCTTCCCCGATATAAGTATCTACTATAAAATAATAACCCATATGCCCTCCTTTTCTGCTTGCAATGCGTGCAAGTACTTGCTTGCTTTTTATTGTAAAAATAATGGTGCTTTTTGCACCAATATTTTTAAGCAATCCCGTTTATAAATATTCTCACACTTTCCTGAATATACTGTTCCTGCTCTAATTCCGTAAATTTATTGCCAAAGGAGCCTTTTAAAAACACAAATCCAAAATTCATGGAAAGAAATGTCATTGCCAAACCTTCAGAGTCTGTACTTTTGATTTTCCCAATTCGGTGCATTTCCTTGAAATATCGAATTAACACCTGTCGGAACGTCTGCGGAACCCTTACTATTCCTTCGGCTGTTTCCGAAAACAGCTCCGGTGTCCGCAGTCCCATAGATACCTTAACCATCTGCGGTGTTACCTTCTTCATGTATGTCCGGGAAAATTCAATTAAATCCGTTTCCGGCTCTCCTATCCATATAAAGTCCGCTTCTTTCAGTCCCGGATTCCATTTTTCGGTTGACATGGCAGCAAGAACGATTTCCTTTTTCCCTCCGAATCTTCGGAAAATAGTACATTCATTTACACCTGCTTTTGCTGCAATTTCCTTGGTTGTGGTAGCGGTATATCCCCGCTCCATAATCTGCTCCATCGCAGCATCCATAATTCTGCTTTGTGTTTCGTCAAACATATATTCCTCCATGCAAGTATACACTTGCATACTATCATATTCCTATAAATGTGTCAAGCCTTAATCCCCTAGCTACTTCTCACAGAAAAACTCAATTTCTTCTCCAAGCGGACCTTTACAAAATGCAATCCTTGCCGGAAATTCCGGTTGGGATGCTATCACAATATCCTTTGGCTCTATGAATACCTCATAGCCTGCCTCCCGTACAGCGGTTATGCAGGCATCCACATCGGATACTGCCAAGGCAAAATGACGAATTACTCCTTTTGGAAGGGCTTCGTCTCCGTCTGTGAATACCTCTAACAAGCCGCTTCCGGTGTCCAGCATAACTCCGTTTTTCCAGCTTCTGATAACCGGTATCCCTAATATATCCCGATAAAACCGGAGAACCTCTGCATATTCTTCCTCATTACAGCATTTCATGGATACATGATGGATGCCGCCCACCAGACCTTTTTTCAAATCAAAACCTTTTCGCTTCTTTGCCGCTTCCAATAACTGTTTGGATTCCTCAAAGGCATCCGGCAGATATGCCGCCATCCATTCTTTTCCTTTTTTCTCCTGCTGTTTTATCGTTTCCCACTGTTTCTTTCGTTCTTCTGAATCCAAGTTCTGAGATTTTTCAAATACCTGCGGATGCCTGCGTATCATTTTCTCGGTTATCCCATGCATGACCTCTCCTAAGTCAAACAAGCCTTCTTCCTCTGCAATCTCTGCGTGCATCACTATCTGTAAGAGCAAATCTCCTAATTCTTCCTTCAGATTCTCTGCATTTCCGGTTTGCTTCCAGATATTAATGCCGCCGATTACCTCTGCCGCCTCTTCGATGCATTCCGGCTTTAAGGATTCGTGGGTCTGTATTTTGTCCCATGGACAGCCGTCCTCTGCACGAAGTCTGGTTACTACCTGCTTTAACTTTAGCAGCTCCGATGCTAATTGCGTTTCCTTGTCTTTTAAAGAATCCATGCTGGTGTTCCTCCGTTATTTGCTTATTCTATCCTTTGGTTAATACTTTTCTGCAATATTTATTTGCTCCGCAATTCGGACATTTTAATTTCCGCTTTGTAAGTGTGTGTGGCCCCATTATATACTCACCCATTTCCGGCACAAATCGTTCCTTGCATTCGGGACATTCAAATGCCCCCGCTTCCCGGTCCAGTACACATGCAATCCCTATTCCGACTACTATTACAACCATTCCGATGATAATTAACAAAATCCGCAACCAGTTTTCCATCGGAACTGCCCCTGATACTACAAACAATGGGGTTGCCGCTACTATCACCAGTCCGGCAACCAATGCCGACAATATAATTTTCTTTTTGCTTTCCTGTGCTTCTTTTACTAAATTCACCATATTTTCCTCCGCTTTCTTCCGATATTCTGTGTCGGATACCCGTTCACCGGTCAATAATTCATTTACCGATATGTCCAGTTCTTCACACAAGGGCAGTAATAACGAGACTTCCGGGAAGCCATTTCCCCGCTCCCATTTAGAAATCGTCTTGTCACTGATTCCCAGCCGGTCTGCCAACTGCCGTTGTGTATAGTTCTTTTGCTTTCGCTCTTGGGCGATAAACCTGCCAATTTTAATCTGGTCCATGGCTAACCTCCTTTCTGTCTCTATTATGCTCGGAGGATATTCTCATTGACACCCATGCTGCGTAGAATATGGTGAATTTATGCGGTTTCTACGCTGCGTAGAGTGTGAGTTTTCTCCACATATTACAAGTCTATTATAATATTCCGATAATCCTGCCTCTTTATATAGACATATTATATCATCCTTTATGACGGTGCAAGGCATATCCATGAACAGGCGGGTATAAACTTAACAGGTTTAAATGTCGATACATTAATAACAGGGTATCATATAATCATATCACTACTTATCAAAGGAGCAATCTATCTATATGCTTACATTCATAGACGAAAGCGGATACCCACGTCCTACCGATTCAACAAAGAATCCTATTCTGCTTGGTGTCTGTATCCATGAGAATGATATTAAACCTATTACAAATCAAATATACAAATTAAAGGATTCTATCTATGGAAAACAGGACGAAATAAAGTCTACAAAGCTTATCCGCGAAGCAACTATTACCAAGAACCGTACAAATAATAAAGCTTATGTTGAGGGCATGGTGAACATCATTACTTCTTATGATGCTGCTATTTTTGCAGTTATTATGGACAAGCCCGATGAACCAATTATTGTTCCGGATAATCATCTTCCAAAGCAATATTATCTTCTTTTAAAAAAGGTTGAATTTTACTGTAATCATCATCACTATGGCAAAGCAATGATGATATTTGACGAGGTGCATGAGGACGCTGACCGAAAAATTGCCGAAGCAATTACTGGTTTTTTATTCAAAACTAAGTTCGGACGTTCTTTCCATCACATATTAGAAATGCCTTTGTTTGTCAGCTCCGCTGTAACTCCTGCAGTACAGTTCGCTGATATATTTGCCGGTATCGTAAGACATTATTATGAAAATGAACTTGACCAAAAAGAACCGGAAACAGAGTTTCAAGAATGGCTTGTAGAGCTTTTTACAAAATTATATAATCTTACAGAAAATAACTTCATTCCTAAATCACATTATCTGGAATATGGTTTTCAGAAAATGGGTAACAACTTCTCCTATCCCGTAAGTGAAAAATTTACTACGTTAGATAATGATACAAGAATTTCCGGTGAAGATATTTCGAATGATTTATGTGAATAATTTTATGTTTGACTTCATACGGATATGGTGTATAATATTTATAGAGTCATATGTTGTTCCGTCCTGGAGCTGCGTAGGACTCGTAATATTAACAAAAATGTCGCACCTGCAGTTTAGCAGGTGCGATTTTTATGTTTTCTCTCCTTATATTAAATTTCAAACATCCATTGTTTTACCAAACCACTCAATCGTTGCTTCGCTCTCCTTCACATTGTAATCTAGCGAATAAAATGCGTCCATGCATGCTCCTCGGTTTCCGGAAGTCCGAATTGTTCTTTTCCGAGAGCAATACTCTTCATTAAGAAGGTCATATTTCTGGCAAGCACCCGCATGGTCTGTTTACCTTCCTCGTCCATATCTGCCTGTCCCGGCTCTCTGCCATGGATGCTGTTCCAATACTGGCTGGAAGCTATCGGCATATTGCAAATGGTAAAATATTTATTCAACTCATCAAAGGTTGCGGAGCAGCCGCCACGTCTGGCACAGACCACACTTGCTCCAACCTTCATTGCTTTATTGAAATGTGTACTATAGAATAAGCGGTCCAGACAAGCAATCAAAGTTGCATTTGCAGATGCATAATAAACCGGACTGGCAATCACAAGACCGTCTGCCGCTTCGAATTTCGGAGCAAGCTCATTTACTACATCATCAAATACACACCTGCCAAGCTCTGCACAGCGTCCGCAGGCAATACAGCCCCGTACATCCTTCATGCCTATCTGTACAGTTTCTGTCTCTACACCATTTTCCGCAAAAACCTTTTCCATTTCCCGAATCGCTATCGTAGTATTTCCGTTTAATCTCGGACTTCCGTTCAAAATTAATACTTTCATGCGTTCCACTCCTTTTTTCTATCCTTTTACCTTTTTATAAAATTATAATATCCTTCACCGGTATTCCTTCCCTAAATGCCCGGTTCACTTACCTTTCATGCTTTACATGGCATTTCGTATTATAATTTCTCTGACCATTCGGCTTCCTTAAAGCCGGTTAAAATCGTAGTTCCGTCAACAATCAGCGGACGCTTTACCAACATTCCGTTGGTTGCAAGCAACTTTAACTGTTCTTCCTCACTCATATCTGCCAGCTTGTCCTTCAGCTTCATTTCTTTATATAAGAGTCCACTGGTGTTAAAAAACTTTTTCAGCGGCATTCCGCTTCGCTGATACCAATCCTTTAGTTCTTCATAGGTTGGATGTTCCTCCACAATATGTCGGTCCGTATACTTTATTTCATGCTCATCTAACCATTTTTTTGCCTTTTGGCAGGTGGAGCATTTCGGATATTCCAGAAACAGCATTCTTTTAACCTCCTGTATTTATGATTTTTATAGTTTATTATAAACCCTGTTACCGTCTTTATTATATCTAAAATTTCTGTTATTTCCAAGTGAATGTATTACTTTTGGGCTGTTTTCCTTGTCTTTCCCCTATAATTCATAGTATAATTATAGCATCTATAACGAAAAGAGGAGGAAACTATATATGAGAAAATATCTGGCAATTTTATTGTCTGCCACTCTTGTGCTGGGACTTAGTGCATGCAGCTTAAGCAATAATACAGAAGCATCTTCGGAAGCTACAGAAAACACAGAAGCTGTAACTACAGAAGCTCCGGAACCCGCACAGGTAGACCCTGAGGTACAGCGGGGCGTTACCTTAGGCTTAGTCAGTGCAGACTATCTGGATGATCCAACCGCTCCTGCCACTACCGCTGACCTTGAAGATATGGGTGCTAAGATTCTGGAATTGAGAGGGGCTGAGGCTCCCGTTATAACGAAGTGGAATGTATGTGCATCCGGCAGTGACCGTACTGCCCGTAACAGCGACGTTGCCAAGGCTGCATATTATATTTGTTCGTATCTTTCCGAGGACGGTATTCCTAAAACGAATGCAAATGATAACTCCGGCTCCGGAAGATGGCTGCCGGGAGACTGGCATAAGGACCCACACAGTATTGATTGGGATAACTTTATTAAAAACGAGAACGGTGAGTTTTCATTTTACAACAGCCAGGAAGCTGCTCATGGCAATGACCCTATCACAACGAATGAAGTCAACTCAACAACCGCCGTTATGTTTTCAATTGCTCTGGCTTCTCATTACAGCGGTCAATATGTTCTTCCGCAGGACTTAGAAACCGGAACCCTGCTTCTGGAAACCGAGCTGACCAGAGCCGATTTGCTGTTACGCATGGTGCGTCTGTATGATAGCTTTGAGGACGAGGCGGAATACATAGCGATTGATTCTATCGGAGCAGAGAATCCGATTACAGACAGTGAGATAGCCAATGCAGCCGCCGTACCGGAGGTGAATGCCAGCGGTTCCTCCGATGAATGGATTGGTTCTATAATGGAAAACTATAATCTTATCGGAAATCCGGATGGAGATAACAGCATATATTCTACTGACCTTACATGGAACTATCGGGAAGCCGATTTTGCCGCTGCCGCCGACATGGGAATGAATTATATGAGACTTCAGTTTGCTCTTCCGGTATTAGCGTATCCGGACTACAGCGAGGACCGTTCTTCTGTAAACAAAGCCATTATTGAGGATTTTGATAATGCGATTCGATGGGGAATGAAATATGGTCTTCATATCTCCATTGGTTTTCAGGGCTACTTAGACGATGATATTGATGGCATTGACTGCACAAATGCTGACGGAAGCGTAGAAAATCTATTTACTCCGGATTATCTGGCACCTGCCGAAAGCTATGAAGCAAAAGCTGACCTGCTGAATGCCTTTGCAAAACGATACAGTAATGTGCCGGCTAAATATCTATCCTTTGAATTACAAAACGAGAATTGTGCTTTAGACAATGACAGTGCAGCCAATGATGCTATGGCAGACCAGTTCATTATGCTGGCAAATTCCATATGGTCTGTAACGCCGGAGCGTGGTGTTTCCTTATCAACCGATACCCACACACTTACGGAAACAGAATATGCTTACTGGAGCAAGATTGCGGAAGCAGGAATTAATCTTGACTTCCACTGTTATGAACCACGAAGCTTTCTGGCTCCAAACGATTATTATCAGGTAGATGCCTCTGAAATGGTGTGGCCGGACTTTGTCGATGAACATGGGGAAAGCTGGGATATGGATAAGGTATATGATACCTATATTGCACCATGGAAGGAATTGGCAGATGAATATCAGGTAGGTCTTAGAATCGGTGAATGTGTTCCTTTTATGGAATCATGGGATTTATTTGATACCCCTCCTCGGACTCAGGATGCCATGGTTGCATGGGCAACCGATTTTTCTAAGAAAATGCAGGAAAAGCATATCAGCTATACCTTGAACAATGCCGTAAACGGCTTTTCTGCCATCCATGATATACTTCCGGCAGAAACAGATATTCACGGCTATATGACAGGAGCCGATTATACCCTTAGAACCTATTATCTGGATAATTATACCTGTACCCTTTATATTAACGAGGATTATGCGGAAGCATGTTACAGCAAGAAATAATCAAAAAATAAAATACTGTTATTGACAAAGGGAGCTTTCTTCCAAACCGGAAGGAGACTCCCTTTTCTGTTGATTTTATTCCCGATTCTTTAATACTTCTGCCGGAAGCATTTGTTTAATGCGTCGTACCAATAAATGATTGATAATGAAATACAGTATAAAAATTACTGCATATACCATGATGTAGACCCATATCGGAAATGCTTTATCGATTCCACAGGCTACATTTGGTACGAATGCCGGTTCGTATACAGCATCCATAATAAGCTTTGCCAGAGGTACCGAAATCAAAGCTCCGATTGCTACCACGTAGAAATTTCCGTCCAGATACATCTTCTTAAGCTCTTTTTGCCGATAACCGAATATCTTAATTAATGCAATACTGAAGGCGGAGCGGTCAATCATTACCTTCATCATCAGATATAATACAATTGCAAAGATTAATGCTGACACACCACCAAGCGTAATAATCATGGACTTCATCTGGTTTACGAAGATACCTGCTGCCTTTTCCACATCTGCTTTCGTCGTTGTAGAATACAGCCGTTCCGGTTCAATATCCAGCTCATGGTCTGCAAACACAACATTATAGTAATCATCCTGCTCTCCAAACAATTCCAAGGCTTTATCATATGGCATAAATACCATGAAGCCCGGTGCATACTGTGTAATATCACTTATTTCAAAAGCATAGAACTTATCATTTTCCTCATCCTTTAATGTAATAACATCTCCCACCTGTAAGCCGTATTTATAGGAAATCGAGGAGCTAATCGTTACCTGACTGGAGGAATCCGCAAGGTCTGTATCAAAGAATGGATTATCCTCTGTAATTCCCAGCAACGTTACATCAAAATTATATCCGTAGATTTCTTTTTTCAGCGTCTTGGCATAAGCCTCATATCCTCCCTGCGGCGGATTTTCAGACGGATATTTGTAGGTATACATATATTCATACTTTGTGTCCTCCGGATACTGTATCCGCACATTGTCACAATATACAAAGATTTCCAGTGACATGACTGCAATTAACAGGCTGACAAACATTCCGAATACTACCGTAAATGCGGTTCTGCGTTCTCTTAATATCTGACGCAGCTTAAAGAGCCGCATGAATTTCATATTTTTTAGTTTAATATCCTTACCCTTACTTACCTTCTGTTCGTTCTTAATTAACATCAGTACCTGACGCGACAAACGCTTATTGATAACCAGACTGGTTACTGCCCAGCAGATAACCGGTGGAACGATGATTCCGTATATAATCAGATACGGCATTACAATAACATCCAGATTCGGAAGGGAATAGTAATTATAGCAATCCTGCATTTGTACCCGCACTCCGACATTGCTGTAAGCAATCGCAGTTCCGATGATACCGGATACCGCAGCAATGATTGTCGGCAGGGTAACATAATGCTTCATCAAATCCTTTTTCTTGACTCCCAGTGCATACAAGGCTCCGATTACAGAGATTTCCCGGTCAATGGAATGTACTACGAATACAGATAATACATACGAAATCAGAACCAAAATTATACATCCGGCTATCGTTCCCACGCTCCGGTATAGCTCCTGGTCTCCGGAGGCTGCCTGTATTCTTACATTATCCTTTGCCTTGATAAAGGCTAACAAATTGCCTGCATCCGAATCAAATATCTCATCGATAATTTCATCCGTATCATCCTTTAATTCCTGTACTCCGTTCCGGACTTCTTCCGCTCCGTCTGCCGCTTCCTGCACACCATCAGCATATTCATCCACACCGTCTGCATATTCCTTTAATTCCTTTAACTCTGCCAACAGGTTGTTCATGGACATCTTTAGCAGTGCATTGCTTTCCGACCGGATTTGACTTTCAAGCACCTGTTCAAAATTATCTCTTGTTAAGGTCTTAATTCCATATCCGCCTAATGCCTTATTGGCTTCCGACAAATAAGCGTCCAGCACAGCACCTGCTCCGTCCTTTAAGTCTTCGTTATTGTCTGCCAGTTCCTGTAAGCCGTCCCGAAGCTCCTCTGCTCCGTCTAACAGGTCATTTATACCATCCCGCAGCTCGTCTTCCCTGCCAAGGGTTCTGTCCCAGTATTCCTGAAAGTATTTATCATTTACATCATCCGATGAAAATTCCAAGTTTTTCAGTTCTTCCTTTAGTTCATCATTTGTCATCTTATCATTTAAAAGATAAGCATAATAGTATTCCTCTGACTTTGCAGCCTTTCCTTCTTTTTGCATAGCCGTATAGGTATCTGCGGTTACAAATGCCAGTCCGAAATGCTGACTGTCGCAGCCGGTATCTCCCAAGGACTTCAGCATGGAATCATAGTCCGGTACCGTACCGATTCCGGTAACGATAAATTCCCTGCCGCCGATTTCCACAGCATCCCCTAACTGAATGTCATGTACCTCTGCATATCTACGTTCCAGAACTACTTCATCCTCTTTTTCTGCCAGACTGCCTTCCTTCAAAATCATCCGGTTAATCTGCTCCCGGTTCTGGAATACACGCAGGGTTATATCGTCCTCTACGCTATAATCCATGAAGAACATTTTCTCAAGGGTAATGCCTTTCTCTTCCAGTTTTTCCCATTCATAGTCCTTCATCGGTACAAACAATGAAAATTCTCCATCTTCCACATTTGATTCCTTATCAGACTTCTGACTTCCCCGGATAATGGTCTCTGCGGCTGCCAGCATGCTGACTACCAGATACATACTAAGGATAATCAGGAAGCCAAGTGCCAGATACCGTACAATATTTGCCTTAAAGTCACGTAAAATCCTCTTTCGTAATACTTTCTGCATCTTACAAGTCCTCCAATTCCGCTGCCGGCACCTTTGTTTCATTGCGGTAATTCTTTTTAATCAGACCATCCTTTAAAATAATGACTTGGTCTACCATATCTTTAATGGCATTGTTATGTGTTACAATCAGCATGGTGGTTCCATACTGTGCATTAATCTTTTCAAGCAATATCAGAATATCTCTGGAGGTCTTGGAATCCAAGGCTCCGGTTGGTTCATCACAAAGAAGAAGCTTCGGATTCTTAATCAATGCCCTTGCAATCGCACATCTTTGCTGCTGTCCGCCCGATAACTGTGATGGAAATTTATTCTGATGCTCCGTTAAGCCCAGAATCTCTAATAACTCATCCATATTTAACGGATTCTCTGTCAGATATTCACATACCTGTATATTTTCCCGAACAGTCAGATTTGGCACCAGATTATAAAACTGAAAAATAAATCCCAGATAGTCCCGACGATAATCGGATAAGGCTTCTGCCTTTAAGCCTACCATTTCCTTACCGTCTACCTGTATGGAGCCGGAGTCTACAATATCCAGTCCGCCAATACAATTTAACAGCGTCGATTTACCGGAACCGCTGGTTCCCTGTATGACACACATACTTCCTTTCTCAATCCCTACGGATACCCCTTTTAACACCTGAATAAAGCTGCCGCCTTCTCCATAACTTTTCTTTACATCTGATACTTCCACATACATTGATTCTTCCTCCTTGTTTTTCTGCAACATAACACTGTTATGTTTTGTTATGTAATTTGGCTATGCCCGAAATGAGACATAGCCACTTTCTTTTATTGTTTGGTTTGAAATAGTGCCGTCCAGCCGGATACCAGATATTCTATAATCTGTCCCATATGCTTTAATGCCTGCTCCTCATCCTTTTCATGAAGCAATACATGCACATAGGCATCCATTTCGATATGAATTACCCAGTGAAGAATATAATCATCGGGTGGCTGAACTCCTAATTGCTTTGCCTGCTCCTCTGCCAAGGCTTTCTGTCCATTTTCAAAAATGTCCACAAATTCATCAATGCAATTCTCATATCGACTGCCCTGACTCTTTGTCAACAACAGTTGGCAGATGTCATAGTTCTGATACAGAACATGGAGTATCTGTTCTGTGGCATTCCTGTCATCATGCATATTATCCTTATCTGCTCCCGGAAGCTTCTGAAGTGCCATCAGCTCCTGCTTCACATGCTGCTCTGCCATAGCCCGTACCTGATTTAATGTCGGCTGCACGATAGCGGCAAATAAATCCTCTTTATCCTGAAAGAAGAAATATAATGCACCGGTTGTCACTCCTGCCTTTTTACAAATACTGCGTAGGGATGCACCCTGATAGCCCTTTTCCAGAAATTCCTCTCTGGCACAGGCAATCAGCCGTTCCTTTGTTTCCCGCTCATCCTTCATGTTTCTACCTCAAACTCACCTGTTTTATATGTTTTCTTCCATATGACTTCAACATATTTCCAACATAACACCGTTATGTTACTATGGATAAATGAATATGTCAAGGGGGAATTTAGGTTCTTTGTACTTTCAAATGCCTGCCCGCTCCACTGTTAACGGCTCTTCCTACCTTGATTTTTAATTTCGGATAATCCTTGTTTAAAACCACCTTCAAGGTATTAGAAGCCTTGTACCCTTCTGAATATCTGTAGTTTCCGGCATTTGTTCTGACTCTGCCTGTGTATCCCAATACGCTAATTTCATATACACCATACGGAAGGGTAATCGTTCTGTCAGCCGTAAGCAGACTGGTAACATCAATTCCTTCTATGTAATATAATGTAGGCTTTCCCTGTTTCTCGCCATAATCACTTCCTACAAAATTCTCTTTCAAAAATTCTACAGTAGCAATACCTGCTTGGGTTTTACGAAGATTTTCTGCTATAAACTCCGGTTCTTCACCGCAGTCCACTTGTTTTAACAGCTCCTCTACATTCTTTTTACAGGTATTATCGGACTTTTCATAGCCCATGGTCTTCAATACCTTCTGCTGCCGGATATAACGTAAGCCCTCTGCCAAAACAGGCACTATCAATAATACAGTGACTATCGGCATCGTCCATGCTATCCATATCGGAACGATTTGCAGACTGCGATTTGCTTCTCCGTTATAACTTTCTTCGTAAGAAATAATATCACCGCTAACAATTACTTTACTGCCACTTGTCAAGCCGGATTTGCTTCCGTCATACATATAGCTAAATGCAACCGGGGTTCCGTCCCCGGTGTAATATTTTAAATCGTCATGTCCGTAGGTTCCTTCCGTATCTGCAAAAACCACTTCTGCTGTCACGCTTCCCGGCAGATAAATACGAATATGCCAAAACATCCAAACGAGACATACCAGCAATGGTATTGATAACATAATTAATATTGTGGGCTTTTTTATTTTCATTTCGTCTTTCTCCCTGCCATATATTGCAAACCATATCATATTCACCGGTTACTATTATATGTGATTATCCAGACAAAATCAATTTACAAAAGCATCATTCCGAATGCTGCCATACCGGCAACTGCATAAAGGCAGTTTATAACCAGACAAATCTTCATCAAAGCATTTTTTACTCTTGCTCCGGCATATGAAATGGTCGTAAATATTCCGCTGAATATCATAAGTGCTGCATAGCAGGAAATCATAATCTCCGCTGTCGGTGACTGCAATGCCCAGTCAAATGTTCTAAGCGGCAGAATCGTCCAAGGAACAAACAGCATAATCGTGCTAATCAGTGTTAAGATTTTATTTTTCATACGTATTATCTCCTTTCAGCCTGCCCAAAGCAAAGGCAGGAAATGAATAAACAAACGATAGTTATACCAACTGCAACCGGCAGCCATGGAAATAGCTCAACCTGTGTCGTTGTAAGATTAGATGCCCTCTTTCCATATTCGGCCGTTATTACAAAAAACGGATATGCCATCGGATATGCAAACCACAGCTTTGTATTTATCATCAGAACTGACGGAACTATCGATGCAAGTCCAATTCCAATCGAAAATATCGGTGTCTGAATCCATACTGCTAAAAGCCAGAAAAATGCAAGCATTGGTATGGCTGCCACAAACATGAGCCCTGCTTCCTTGAACACAAACCATGGCTGTAACATAAAATTATAATTCTGTATCTTTGATGCAATTCCTGCACTTATATAATACATGCCAATTGTCATCAGTATTTGAACAGCTGCTAAGTTAAGCAGAACCACAAACTTTGCGAGACACAATTTCATCGTGTTGATTGGCAGGGATAACATTTTCAGAATGCCTTTGTTACTTCGCTCCGTCATGTTCAGCAAAACCGTACTCACAACCATACTTGCAGGAAACATAAACCATGCCATACCCATAAAGCCCTGTATAAAAAAATTATTTTCCGGCAAAATGTTTTGTGCCTGCATTTTAAAATTCATATCTGCATGAAGCATAGACGGAAACCAGAGAATTATTGTGGCAACCGCTAAAATCAGCAGGATTTTGGAGCGGCGGATTTTCTTAAATTCTACACCAATAAGAGATAAAAATTTCATTGCATTAACCTCCTAATCTTTATGAATAAAACCTCTGCAAGCCCAATAATAAGACATTCTACTATTGCGGCAAGCATAAACTTATAAATACTGTTTGTCTCCGTTCCTGCAAATGTCTGAAACGGGAGTGCAAACGGAAACAAGGACAGCCAGAAATTCTTTACCGGCAGCAGGATTGCCGTAAACACACATATAATACCGATTCCAAGGGACACCCACATATTTTTACACATAGAGGCAATCAGCAATGCACCAAATACACCAGGAAGTATCAGCAGCATGGCATATCCAAAGCTTTGCATTATTTCTATCCATATATCAGCCGACAACTCAAACCACCGATATGTGCAGAACAGGATACCGGTTGCTTCAATTAATAATACTGCTGCACACAAGATTGCCATTAACGCAGTTTTACTAAAAAAGAGCTTACTTTCCTTTATCGGTAATGTACACATTCTCTGCATGGCATTTTCCGCGTACTCTGTGTGATACATAAGACACCCTCCCGCTACAACCAGAAGAAGATTCAGCATAGCCATCATCTGCCAATTTGCATCCATCAGAATCAAAACCGGTGATGCATCCATCCCTAAATAGTTCTCTGCCCGAACTGCCATATTCACGACAGGAATGATTGCCGCTAACACTCCTCCGCCGAGAAATGCCGTTATAAGTCCGGTTCGTTTCATCTTCTTACATTCCAATTTAAAATTCATTTCGTACCACCTCTCTGCCGGTTATCTGCATCCACGAACGCAAGAAACGTGTCCTCCAGATTGTCGGTCGGATACCCTTGCGTGATTGCCGTTGATTTCAGTTCATCAAGTGTACCTTCAAACAGCAGGTGTCCATGATTCAAAATCCCGATATTGTCAGCCATCAGTTCAATTTCCGACAATAAATGCGAGGACACCAATACCGTACAATCAAATTTCTGGGGTAATGACCGGATAAGGGTTCGGATTTCATGAATCCCAACCGGGTCAAGTCCATTTGTTGGCTCGTCAAGAATCAGAATCGGCGGTCTTCCGATTAATGCACTTGCAAGACCTAATCTTTGCTTCATGCCAAGGGAATATTTTCTTGCAAGCCTGTTCTTATATTGTGTTAAGCCAACCAGCTCTAATGCCTCATCGCCAGCAGCTTTGGGTAGTCCCAGTATCTTGCGGACAATATCCAGATTTTCTTCTCCGCTTAAGTTTCCATAAAAAGCAGGTGCTTCAATAAATGAGCCTATTTCCTTTAAAATCTGCATACGATTTTCCGGATATTTCATACCGTCAATTACAAATGAACCGCTTGTAGGTCTGGTTAAACCGAGAAACATTTTCATTGTCGTTGATTTTCCGGCTCCGTTTGGTCCAAGGAAGCCGTAAACGGTTCCTTTCGGAATGTGGATATTAATTCCGGATACAGCCGTAAAGTCTGCATATGATTTTGTTAAATGATTGGTTTCAATAATGTTCATATCTGTTTGCTCCTTTCTCATTACGGCTCTATTCTATAGCACCAACCTTACGTCAAGCTTCTCTCCACCTTACATCTACCTTACATTTGTTCACACGTTAAGAAATTTCATAATTCTATGCTATACTGTTAAGCAGAAGGAGGATGTCCGTATGGATTTTGAATATTTGAAACAGAAACGCCTGATGCTTGTGGATGATGAACCGGAGCTTTTGGATATGGTTGTATCGATTCTGGAGGAGGAAGGCTTTCACTGTATCGCAACTGCAAGGACGGTCAAAGAAGCTCTCTCTTTAGCAGATAGCTTTCAGCCGGAGCTTGCTATTCTGGATGTTATGCTCCCTGACGGCAATGGATTTTCTTTAATGAAACAACTAAAACAGAATGGGGAATATCCAATATTATTTTTAACAGCTCTGGGTGAAAGTGAGGATAAGCTTCGGGGATTCGGACTCGGAGCGGACGATTATGTTGTTAAACCATTTTTGCCAAAGGAACTTATTTTCCGCATAATGGCTATTTTACGCAGAAGCTATAAGGATGAAAATCCTCTGATACAATTACAGAACAGTGAAATTGATTTTGCTCGTGCAGAGGTTATTAAAGAGGGAGCCCACATCCCTCTTACCGCCAAGGAGCATGATATTCTGACTATCCTATACCGTAATGCAGGCCGTATCGTTACCATTGATGCTCTATGTGAAGCGGCATGGGGCGAAAATCCATTTGGTTATGAAAATTCTCTGATGGCTCACATAAGACGCATCCGGGAAAAGATAGAATTAAATCCTTCTCGTCCGGTATCTCTGATAACCGTCAAGGGGTTAGGTTACAAGTTAATTGTAGGAGGGAAATCCCTATGAAAAGTGTACCAAAACTAATCCGCCACTTTGTCGGCATTTTGCTTCTTAGCTCCATTTTGCTAATTACTTTAAATATTGTACTCCTGGTTGTATTTACTATGAGTCAAATGCCAAATTCCACGCCATGGAAAACCGCAGAACAGGTTGCGGATGCTTTATTATTAACGGATGATGGGAACTATACGCTAACCGATGAAATGACATCTGAATTAGAAGTGTCCGGCATTTGGGGCATATTTATAGACAATGATACCAGACAGGTTGTCTGGCAAACAGACAATTTACCGGAAACTATCCCCTTGTCCTATACGCTCTCGGATATAGCGAGCCTGACACGCGGTTATATCGACGGCTATCCAACCTTTCCCGGTGAAGCACCATCCGGTCTGGTTGTACTGGGTTATCCCAGAGACAGCTTTTGGAAGCATATGTGGGCAAGCTGGGATTATCAGTTAATTGCCAATTTACCCAAAACAGCTCTTATTGTATTGGTAATCAACGTTACTGCAATATTTCTGATTTATATAATCGCAAATACCAGACTTTTAAAATCAGTAAAGCCTATTACAAGGGGGATTCAGGATTTATCACTCGGAGAGCCTGTAAGCCTTAAAGAACGCGGCTTACTTTCTGAGATTTCCGCTAATATTAATCGTACTTCCGATATTTTACAGGAACAGAAATTCCAGCTTAAGAAAAAAGACACCTCCAGAGCAAATTGGATTGCAGGTGTCTCTCATGATATTCGAACTCCGTTGTCAATGATTATGGGCTACGCCGGTCAATTAACAAATGATGCAACGCTTACGGAGGAGGAACGCAAAAAGGCTGTCGTTATTGTAAAGCAAAGCGAGCGTATGCAAAACCTAATTAATGACCTTAATCTGGCTTCCAAACTGGAGTACGATATGCAGCCGATAAATCCTAAACAGCAAAATATGATTGCAATTGTTCGTCAGGTGGTTGTAGATTTTATGAATATGGATATTGATGATAAATATCCGATTGAATGGATGACTGTGGATACCTTGACGGTCTGTAGCGTAAATGCGGATAAGGATTTGATGAAACGGGCTGTCAGCAATCTGATTCAAAACAGTATCAACCATAATGAACAGGGCTGCAAAATCTATGTCAATGTTACTGCCGAAAACGGTAGCTGTACGGTAACGGTTTCCGATGACGGTGTAGGAGCTACCGAGGAACAGATTTGCAAGCTAAATCATTCTCCGCATTATATGGTCTGCGATGAAAACATAACCGAGCAACGCCATGGTTTAGGGTTGCTTATCGTAAAGCAAATTGTATCCGCTCACTTTGGAACAACAGTTGTTGAGCATAGTCCTTATGGCGGTTTTTCTGTGAAATTCATGCTGCCAATGGAAACGGATGGAAATTCATATGGTACATTTTAGTGAAATGGGGATAAGGAGCGTGTAGGAATTGTGTGCTAGTGTATGCTAGTCCTGCTTTCAATTGGTGCATTTTCGCATATCCTGTTTTTCTGCATAATATGTAAGTAACTACAAATTTATGCAAGGAGTTTTATTATGAACTGTTCAAATAATAAATCCTCTAATTGCTGCAGCGGCTGTGGTTCCTGCGGCAATTATGTAACCATCCAAGGTCCTCCGGGTCCTATGGGACCGGAAGGTCCAAGAGGCGAACAGGGACCGAGAGGTGAACAAGGTCCTATCGGTCCTCGCGGTGTTAAGGGGGATACCGGTTGTCCCGGTCCTGTCGGACCACGGGGAGCTGTTGGTCCTATGGGTCCAAGAGGTCCGCAAGGGGTTCGCGGTGATATAGGTCCGAAGGGTGACACCGGGGATGTAGGTCCGCAAGGGATTCAAGGAAATCCGGGTCCTATCGGTCCTAAGGGTGATAAAGGTCCCATCGGGCCGCAAGGAGACCCCGGTCCTATCGGCCCTCCGGGTCCAAAGGGTGACCGTGGGGAACAGGGAGAACGCGGTCCTGCCGGCGAACAAGGTCCTGCGGGAATACAGGGACCACAGGGCGAACTAGGCCCGCAAGGTATCCAAGGTGATAAGGGCTGTCCGGGTCCACAAGGAGAACAGGGCATTCCGGGTCCGGAAGGTCCTGCCGGTCCACAAGGGGAACAGGGACTCCAAGGTCCGAAAGGGGATAAAGGTGATACCGGACCGCAAGGAGAAAAAGGCGACACTGGGGACAAAGGCGAACAAGGAGAGCAAGGTCCGAAGGGTGACAAGGGCGATATTGGTCCACAGGGCGAAAAAGGTGACAC
>DHMX01000012.1:1910-2230 GCA_002406015.1 Lachnospiraceae bacterium UBA4631 | reverse complement strand
GACACCGGCGACAAAGGTGAACAGGGTATCCAAGGTCCGAAGGGTGATAAGGGTGACATTGGTCCACAGGGCGAGAAAGGCGACAAAGGCGAACAGGGCGAGCAAGGTCCAAAAGGTGACAAGGGTGACATTGGTCCGAAGGGTGAAAAAGGCGACACCGGCGACAAAGGCGAACAGGGTGAGCAAGGTCCAAAAGGTGACAAGGGTGACATTGGTCCACAGGGCGAGAAAGGCGACACCGGTGACAAAGGCGAACAAGGAGAGCAAGGTCCGAAAGGGGATAAAGGTGATACCGGGCCACAGGGCGAAAAAGGTGACAC
>DHMX01000012.1:0-1855 GCA_002406015.1 Lachnospiraceae bacterium UBA4631 | reverse complement strand
GACACCGGCGACAAAGGTGAACAAGGAGAGCAAGGTCCGAAAGGTGACAAAGGTGATACTGGTGAAACACCTGTGATTACGGTTGTAGAGGACACTCCTCTCAGCTACAAGCTAAATTTCAAAACTTCAGAAGATGATATTACAACCCCAAATTTATTTAAGTCTCTTGATGAATACCATGTAGACCTCTCCGCTTCCGGCAGTACCCTGAATATTCCATTAGGAAGTTTAATTCTGACTTATCAGAATACTTCTACCTCATCTGTTCGAATCAGTGTAGCTGCCAAGGATACGGCAGTTCCTGTCCTTACTGATATGCGTCGAATTACCATTTATAATTCTACCTCCATTGAATCCCAGACCTATAACAACACCACTGTATCTACACGAACGGTACTTGATGATTTGGTGTATAGTCTGTCTCAGGAGTCGCACAGTATGAAAATTCGCCAGCAGAACCCGGAGACAAAGCTCTGGTCGCTGTGTGAAATCCACTCTTTTATCTCTAACGGAGCTGCCAGAACTTCTATCTGGATACAATGGAGTGAAGTCGATGTCAGCTATGAGGCTCCTTCCGCATAAGTTTCTTCCTCATAAGCTACGGTCTCCTTCCGAGATAATAAAGGCTTTCTATAAGATACAACATTTACATGAAACTTACTTAAGTTAATTACCTTTTTACTGTTATCATATAATTGCGGGTATGATAAAAGGGCTTTCCGAGTAATCGGAAAGCCCTGTGAAAGTTTATGTTCTAATTTTTTCTATTAAACGCATAAAAAGCAAATTATTTATAGGTAACCGGAGCTAGTGGATATTAATCCGGTTAAGTTCACATTATTCCGATATATCAATGTATATATAATATTTAGTAAGGGAGACACTCACAAATGAATACTTTATTTGCTATCACAGAAAACTATCTAGACTATTGCAAAACCCAAAAAAGACTTGACCAAAAAACACTAAAAGCATATCGCACCGATTTATGTCAGTTTATTTCTTTTTTCGACAATTCTTATATTTATGCTACATCCATATCTATATCGGATATTGAAAAATACATAAGCTACCTTCACCAGAATTTCAAACCCAAAACAGCAAAAAGAAAGCTTGCATCCATAAAATCTTTTTATCACTTTCTTGAATATAAAGATTTCATTGAACAAAACCCTTTTAACAAAATAAAAACAAAATTTCGCGAACCAGTAATACTACCTAAGACAATCCCTCTTTACATAATAGAAACATTACTTGCAACCATGTATAATGAATTTTCTCTTGCCCACACCTCTTATCGAAAAAAGCGTATCCTGCTTGACATTGCAATATGTGAAACATTATTTTCTACCGGAATGCGAATTTCAGAACTATGTAATTTAAAAAGTACAGATGTTGAATTACACGATGCCACAATTCGCATATTTGGAAAGGGTTCAAAAGAGCGAATGATACAGCTTGGAAACAAGGATGTCATAATGTTACTCGAAAAATATGAGAATGAATATAAAACTGAAATAAACAAAAGCGGATATTTCTTTGTCAATTCTAATGCAACCCCTATTTCAGACCAAGCTATTAGACGCATGATTAAAAACTACTGCTCTCTTGCCTCAATTGACTTGCATATAACACCTCATATGTTTCGACATACGTTTGCTACAAGCCTGCTTGAAGCAGATGTAGATATTAGATATATTCAAGAAATGCTCGGACATAGTTCAATTACCGTAACCGAAATTTACACGCATGTTGCTCTTTCAAAGCAAAGGGATATACTTACTGCAAAACATCCGAGACAGAATTTTAAAATTTAGTGCCTTACTCCAAAAGTGATAGATAATTTTTAGTTATC
>DHMX01000035.1 GCA_002406015.1 Lachnospiraceae bacterium UBA4631 | reverse complement strand
CTTTATACAAGTGAGTATGCACCAGCAGCTAAATTTTATGAAAAGAATGGATTTAAGTTATCTAATGGAACTATATGTATGTATTGTGAGTGATTAAAAGCACGTGAAGATTTCAGCCTTTTGGATAGATTGAAAGCAACAGAAGATTTGAAGTTTGGTGATAGAAAGTGAGATGAGACAAAGGTGTCTCATTTGAAAAAATAGGGCATTGCTCGCTTTGTGTCCTGTTATTTTTTGGTTCTATATGTAAGATGGTCTTGAAAGGAGGTCAAAGACTGATGAATCAGATTAAAATCGGAGAATTTCTAAAGGAACTCCGTAAAGAAAAGGGACTTACGCAAGAACAGCTTGCAGAACGGTTTAATGTATCTCGTAGGTCTGTATCAAGATGGGAAATGGGTAGCAATCTTCCAGCGGTAGATATTCTTATTGAAATGGCAGATTATTATGAAGTTGATTTGCGAGAATTAATTGATGGAGAAAGGAAAAGCGAGAAAATGAATGAAGAATTGAAAGAAACTGTATTGAAAGTTGCAGAATACAGCAACAGTGAAAAGAAAGTTAAAAGAAAGAAATTAAATAGGTATTTTATTATAGGCGGAATTTGCTTTTTACTTGTTATTTTCAATCATCAGTTTGAAATGTTATCGCTGATTTTTCACAATCCGATAGATGATTTTGTGGCGGGGGCATTGACAAGTATGGGTATCCTTTTTGAGTTTGTTGGTTTTTACAACAACAATCATCAAATAAGTTTAAAACAAAGGAAGCGAGAATTATTTATGCGTAAAAATTAATCACTTGAAAATTTTAGTTTTAACGACATATTCCCGCAAACGGTGGGGTCACGAAAAAGACTGTGGATATATTCCCTTGAACCTAAAATTGTCCGAGAAATCCAACGTATCCAGACGAGCCATGTGGAAACCGTCTGCCTACTCAGCAGAAAATATTAATCTCATACTACTTGTAGAATCATAAATCAAATTTTCTTCACCAAGGTAGAAGCAGACACATTACCATGTAAAATAATAAGAGGAATGAAAGTCCTACACATTTATATAATGTCTGCTTTGACATAAAAGGTGTCATAGCAGCTATGAGAAAATATATGGAAAGGTTAAATAATTATGACCGAATATGAAAACGCAATAGAAATAAATAATCTATCAAAAAAATATGATGAATATGTTTTAAATAAAGTGAGCTTTTCTGTTCCCAAAGGAAGTGTTATGGGATATATCGGTCAGAATGGTGCGGGGAAGACAACAACGATTCGTAGTATGATGAATCTTATTCCGATTGATGAAGGTGAGATTAAGATATTAGGAATGGATTATCGAAAATCTGAAACGGATATTAAAAAGAGAATAGCGGTTGTATTTGATGAGTTACCGGTTCAGGACATTTTTGATGCAAAAGATTTATCATATATATTTGAAGGCTTGTATGAGGAATGGAATAAAGGAACCTTTAAAGAATATCTGGATAGATTTGAAATCCCGGAGCAGCGAAAAGTAGGGAAGCTGTCAAAAGGAATGAAAATGAAGCTTCAGATTGCACTTGCATTATCTCATAATGCAGAATTATTAATAATGGACGAGCCTACGGCGGGCTTGGACCCTGTGGTTCGTGACGAAATTCTGCATTGCTTTATGGAATATGTGGAGGATGGTAGTAAGAGTATTTTATTATCTTCGCACATTACCAGTGATTTGGAAAAAATAGCAAACTGTGTTACCTATATTGACAAAGGAAAGATTCTTTTGACAGGAGCAAAGGATGAGATAATCGCAAGTCACGCAATAATTCGATGTGATAAAAATGAAATAAAGGAGCTTGATTCAAAGGATGTTATCAGTGCCAGAATCAGTCATTTTGGTGCAGAGGTATTATTGTATAATCATGGAAACGTATGCGATAAATATAAAGGAATGCCTATGGACAAAGCATCGTTAGAAGAAATAATGTTATATTATGTTAACCGCGAAAAGAAGGAGTGGTCATAATGAAAAAGTACAAAGCATTAGTGTTTCGTGAATGGAAGATTCTTCAAAAGAGAATGAAATACGCTTTGCTATTGATTTTTTCTTTTGTTGCACTTTCTTTTCTGACCTTTTATTTGAATCCACAGGAGGATTTTTCTTCATTTCCGGCATTTATTTCGTTATTTTTGTTTGCGGTTACAGCTTTTATGTGTCTTGGAGAGGACGATGTTTACAAATCCGATAAAGAATCGGGTTGGTTAACCTATGCAGAGTGTCTACCTATTACGCCAGAGGATAGAGCAAGGTCTGCAACGTTTCTTCTTGCTTTGGAAATCATAGCAATGTTTATCATTAATGTAATTGGATATGAAGTTAATTGTCTTGCGGCAGGGGTCAAAATGAATCCGAGACTGCTTATTTTTAGCATTATCTTATTTGATGTTTGTATTGGAATTTATGTTTTAAAAACTGCGGTTATGAATGCTTGTTCAAACGGACAGGAAAAGAAAGGTCAGATGGTTTTGTACATAATAGCTGGTGTGGCAATAAGTTATATTCTTATTAGATGTTATCCGATAATGAATAGAATAAATGATATGTCCGAAGCACAAATAGAAAATTTTGATTTACCCCGATTGGTTGTTGAAGAAATTTTAAAACTGATAAATCAATATGCATTTGTGGCAATACCATTGTTGTTTGTAATGGTCGCAGCATATTTTTTTGTATCCAGAAAAAAATACGAGAAAGAAAAATGGTACGAAGAATGACAGGTTTTATTTATAAAGAATGGAAACTAAATAAAAAATATATTTTATTAACCATGTTAATTCCTTTTTTAGTGTTTTTTATTACCTTTGGTATTTTTATGGTGGAAGGTGGAGTTAGAGAAGGACTTGTTTTAGTAAACGAGGACAATGGGCAAATAATACTTGTTATATTTTCGATAATAGGATTGGCAGTTACCGGCACCTTGGAAATGAAAACCTACGAATATGATGAGAGTAAAAAGTGGGCAGCATTTGTTGCAACTTCTGCAGAAGGCGTGAAAGGCTATCTCTATGTCAAATATATGCTGATTTTAGGAATGAGTCTTATATATATGTTATTCTATGGATTTGCGTATTCATTAGCGGGAACATTCTACTATATATGCACGAAACAGGAGATTATGTCCGGACTACAAAATCTTATCAGCATACTGTTTTTTGCACAGATTTTTTTAAGAGCCTGGGATATGGTATTTGTTGTCAGATTTGGAACCAGAGTAGGAAAAATTGTAAAGCTGTGCGTGTTTACTATCGGAGCTATAGGACTGGTTCTTTTAATGAACGCATTTCCAAATCAAATATATGCAATTACCGGATGTTTGGAAAATCTATTTAGCACTGATGGAAATAATGAGGCAATGCTGATTGTAGGTATTTTGCCGTTTGCGTGTATGGGCTGTTATGTTCTGTCATATCTTCTTGCTTGTAAAATTTATTTGAAAGGGGCTTTGCAATATGGAAAATAAGAAAGGTATTCATATTTCAGAAATATGGATATTTGTGTTTTTCTGTACTTTTTGCACAGCCTTATTGGTGTTTTTGGAAAGATACCTGATTGGGAAAGCTGCTGGTACAGGCGTGTTTTTAAGCTTGGCTTGTTTTGTTCCTGCGTTTACTGCAATTGTAATTAGTTTAAAGAAGAAATATAAAATTACTGAATTATGTTTGCTTCCGAGGCTGCGTGAAAATGTCGGAAGGTATATATTGTTTTTCGTTGTTGCATTACTGCTATCCCTGCTTGAAACTCCCGTAACTGCACTTATATACCCTGAAAAATATATGTTTGCGGATTTTTCTTTAACATTTTTTATAGGTCAGCTTATGGTGCTTGTTGCATCGGGATTACTCAGTACGGTTAATTTCTTAGGAGAAGAGATTGGATGGCTGGGATTTTTACTGCCAAGACTTGAAAAAAAATATGGTTTGGTATTTGGAACTATGATTATGGCATGCATTCGGGGATTATGGCATTTGGCAATGTATAGTTTTATTTATGATTGCAAGGAAGTCATGGTATCAACACTGATGATATTTTTATACAATTTATTTATAGACAGTTTATTGGTTTACTCATATAAATGTACAAAGTCAGTGATACCCGGAGCCATGATACATGGGTTAACAGGTGCAGTTCCAAGTGTTTATACAAGGTATGTGATTTCGGATGAAGTCTTGTCAGGCAATAGCGATATTGGCGTACAATTAGTTGGTATGTTGCCGGCGGTTCTGATTGGAATAATATTTTATTGCCTTTTGCATCAAATGACAAAGAAAATGAAAAATGGTGATTGATGTAGATATATCAAGACATAGTTGTGAAGAATGTTTTGTAATGGAAACGAAAGGGTGAATAATTAATAAATTTAAGTATGTTTCATGTTGCAGAAATAACAACATTTGCCGTAACCAATTGGAAAGGGGATAAGTCAAGCAAGACAGGAAGAAAAGAATGTATGGACATAGGGGAAAGTAAGCAAAGAAAATACAAGAATATTATTCATCGTCAATTTGAAGAAAAATTCGAATATGGCTAAATACACTGAAAATAAGTATAAACCTGTTCACGGGCGAATCGATATGGTAAAACAAATAAAAACTCCAAAGTGTTTTTTATAAAGAAATGATGTTGTGACTGCGAATCATTCATGGGGATTTAGTCTTAGTGCTGACAAAGTTCATATATGGAAAAACTACCGTTTAAGTCGATAATTCAAAGAGTCTATTTTTTAAGAAAAAGCTTGAAAAATTAACAAATATGTTGTAATCTCTATGTATATAAAATCAATACGGGATAGGTGATTAGTGATGTCATATTGAAAAAAATAGAGTGTATAAGGATAATTTGAAAGAAATTAATATATTGTAAAAGCAGCATTCAATGGCGGAGAAAATCATAAAGGCGGCTTTAAGATATTATAATATTTATTACGAATAAGCTTTGATTACAAATACTTAGAATACTATATAAATATAATGAAAGATGTTAAGGGATGTAACATGATAAGTTTAGGAATACATATTGGACATGATAGGGGAGCGGCTCTCATTAAAGATGGTGAATTAATGGGAGTGATTGCAGAAGAAAGACTTGATAGAGTAAAGTCTTCAAACTCAACAGAAATTCCATTTAAGAGTATAGATGCATTGTTAAAATATCATAATATTGCTTTTGGTGATGTAGATAATGTTGGGGTTACTTCTGCTGCTGTAAATATTGAAGCACTTAAACGATATTATTTAGAGCAATTATATGAATATTATAAAGCTGAATCAGCCAATCTTGTAATGGTTTCACATCATTTGGCACATGCGGAAACTGTATATAACACATCTGATTTTAATAATTCAATTATTTTAGTGGCAGATGGGGGCGGAGATTTAGTAGATGGATTAGAGGAGTCCGAAAGTATATTTTTAGGTAAAGAAAATGAAATATTATTACTAGAAAGGAGATTGCAAAGCAATATTTTTCATAAAATGGATAGAAAACAAAATCATTTATATCCGTTTATGAATCCTTCCTTCTATAATAAAAAAATAAGTATCGGGAAAAAATATGAACAAATGTCGCAAATTATAGGATTTGGACAAGGGCAAGAAGGAAAAACTATGGGACTTGCACCATATGGGAAAAGTATGATTGATTTTAAAGACAAGCCCATGTCAAACATTGATTTTGAACTTACATTTGCAAATATTATAGACATGATAGATGACAAGTATAATAGAAATTCTCAAACATATCAGAAGTTTATTGCTTGTGAAAAAGCAAACATTGCAAGAACAGCACAGGATATGCTTGAGAGCAAAGTGTTAAATATAATTGAGTATATAATTAATAAATATAAACCCCAAAGTATTTGCTTGAGTGGAGGAGTGTTTCTTAATTGTGTACTTAATCATAAAATTTGTAAAGTAGCTAGCAAAAATAGTATAAAGGTACATATATGTCCTGCTTCTGGTGATGATGGTCAAGCAATTGGTGCCGCGTTTGCAGCACATAAGCTTATAAGTGAAATTAAAAGAAAATCAAGTGTGTTACCTTTTTTGGGATTATCGTATACCAATAAAGAAATAGATAATTGCTTAAAAAGAATATCAGGAATTCAATATAAAATTTATGATGATGAGACACTTATTTCAATTATAGCAGATAAAATATATAGAAACAAAATAGTAGGGGTTTTGAGAGGAAGAGGTGAGATTGGACCGAGAGCACTTGGGCATCGTAGCATATTGGCAAATCCAATGTGGTGTGGAATGAAAGATTATTTAAATAGAAAGGTTAAATATAGAGAAGATTTTAGACCATTTGCACCGATTGTAATTGAAGAGGAACAATTTCATATTTTTGATTTAGTACAAGATTCACCTTATATGCTTTTGGCAACTACAGTTAAAGAAGAATATAAAAATCAAATTCCATCAGTTGTACATATAGATGATACAGCACGTGTACAATCAGTTAGTAAATCAAAGGATTTATTTATGCATAATTTGTTATTGCAGTTTAGAAAATTAACAGGAGTTCCAATTTTACTTAATACATCTTTTAATGTTGCAAATGAACCCATTGTTGAAAGTCCTATGGATGCTGTTACAACTTTTTTAAAAACGGAAATTGATTATTTAATAATTGAAAATTATATGATTACTAAGGAGGAAACGTAAAAATGAATTGGGATAAAATTATTTTATTTATTTTAGGAATATTGACAGTTAGGGATTTAATATCGAAGAATTTTAATGTTCCCAGTGATAAAAAGTGGTCATGGATTTTTTATAATAAAAAGGATTTTGAAAAAATTCCTTATTGCTATCAGTTAAATAAAATTAATAAAGGTAAGCCTCCTATAGCGTATAATTCAGAATTACTTCTTAAGTTATTGGTAGTATTAGGAAATCATACAAAATATTTTGAAGAAGGAGCGTTTTGTGATAGAAGAAAACAAATGAGAAAACATCATTTAGTAACTACTTTAGAAGCAGCCCATAATAGTGATGAATTAAAGGTTATGTTGGATATTATTGAAAAATTGTATTTTGAAGTAAGTGCGAAAGTAAATGTTGATTTTGTGATAAGTCTAAAGGGAGGAAATGTATTACTTGTCAATAAACTTGTGGAATTGTATAGTAATGAATTAATTCATCTTACATATAATAGAAATTTGTTTTTTGAATCATTTGGTATTGTTTCAAGTAATTCCAAAGATGCAATTACGGGAATGGAATTAAAATTTGAAAATATGAATGAATTAGTTAGGGTAGCTAGCTTAAGTAAGAGAAAACTAAATGGTATGGTTTTAGATTGCTCTTATTCATCGGGTGAAGGTATTATACAATGTGTAAAAGAATTTAATGAGATGCTCAAAGAAAATTACAATAGTAGTATTAATATTAATCCAATTAGAGAAGTAAGGGTGATATATTCGCATGTTGGAAATGATATAACAGACAGATTAAAGGAATTTAATTGTAATATAGAATATTTATTTTCCTTAAATGATGAAAACAGGAAGTATTTATTTGAATTTATTAATCAAGAGTCTCAAATGGATATAAAATTGAAAAATGCTAACGAATTGATAAAAAAACTTAAAAAAGAACATTTATTGAATGAATTTTTAATTCAATAAAGTTAGGATTGGGATATTAATTTTTTAACATACCTCGGTTATAGGTCGCTTGGCATGACTAAAGCAGAAGCCGGATGTCTATATTGATAGCACAATGGAACCCAATGCTCTGTATGTAATATTATCAGAGATAAAAGCAACTTATGTTGGAATAATGGCAACTTGCGTTAAGATGTATTTTCTTTCAAAAACATTTTTGTTACCTTTATATTATCAAAAAGATAAAGGAGAAAGAGAAGAGTGATACATTGTGAGAATGTTATTAAAAGTTTTGAAAATAAAACGGTATTAAGAGGAATTAACTTAGATATTTATAAAGGGCAAATATTTGGTTTACTTGGACCATCTGGTGCCGGTAAAACAACATTAATTAAAATATTAACGGGTCAGCTTGAGTTTGATAGTGGTGAAGTAAGAGTATTTGAAAAGAAATTAAACAAGTTAACGGGGGAAGATAAAAAGAAAATTGGTATTATGTCGGAATCATTTGGTGTGTATGAGAGATTGTCCTGTGTAGACAATTTGAAAATATATGCAGACATTTATGGAATACCATATACAAAAGTTAATGAAATTCTAGAGTATGTGGGATTAGGCAATGCAAGAAAAAAACAGCTTCAAACTTATCAAAAGGAATGGAAGCAAGGCTGCGATTGGCAAGGGTATTTATGCATAATCCCCAAATTATTTTTCTTGATGAGCCGACAAGTGGATTGGACCCAATGTCTATGAAAACAATTCACAGGCTCATTTTAGAGAAGAAAAATGAAGGTTGTACAATTTTTCTTACTACTCATAATATGGAAGAGGCGACATTTTTGTGCGATACGGTAGCACTTTTAAATGAGGGGAATATAGTTGAGATAGGAGAGCCAAAGGAGATTTGCCGAAAGTATAATCATCATAAAAAAATAGTAATACATTTATTGTCCGGCGAAGATATTGAAGTGTGCCATGATAATTCTGTTGAAAAAATATATGAATTATTTAGAACGGAAAGCGTGGAAACAATTCATTCATCAGAACCGAATTTGGAAACTGTATTTTTAGAGATTACAGGAAGAAATTTGGAGGCGGAATAAATGTATAATAGTATGATTATTATAAAAAAACAAATAAAAGACACTCTTAAAAACAAGACAATTTTGATACAGTTCCTGTTGTTTCCAATTATGACTCTTATTATGGAAAATGCGATTAATTTGGATGGAATGCCGGATTTATTTTTTACAAAGCTGTTTTCTATTATGTATATTGGAATGGCACCAATTACGTCAGTATCGGCTATTATTTCTGAGGAGAAGGAAAAGAATACGTTAAGGGTTCTAATGATGGCAAATGTTAAGCCATGGCAGTACCTGCTTGGTATTGGAATATATGTATGGATAATTTGTATGGTGGGAGCAGGTGTGATGGCTATTGGTTTTGAAGGAAAAGATATTATTAAATATCTGTGTTTTATGGGAATAGGATTTGTAATATCAATTATTGCTGGAGCCGGTATTGGGATTTTTGCAAAGAATCAGATGAGTGCCACTTCACTTGTTATGCCTGTGATGATGGTATTGGCTTTTGCACCAATGCTTGCAATGTTTAATACTACCATTTTCAAAGTTGCTAAGATATTTTATACACAGCAGTTAAAACTGTGTTTAGATACAATGTCATTTGTTGGAATTGCAAAGGAAACATATTTAATAATTGTTTTAAATGCAATTACATTTGTTGCTATATTTACAGTAGCGTATAAAAGAAAAGGGTTAGAATAAATGAAAATAGAAATCGACATTAATGAAGAATATTCAGATGTATCTGTCCAAATAAAGGCACCAAGAATTTCACAGGATATTGAAAAAATGATTTCTATGATGCGTATGATTAATATGCAGCTTGCAGTAAAAAGAAATGATGAAACATATCTTTTGGATACAGACAGAATCTTATATATTGAGTCTGTAGAAAGAAACACATTTGTGTATACGGAAGATGCATTATATGAATCGGACTTAAAGCTTTATGAAATTGAACAGGAATTATTAAAACAAAATTTTATACGCATCAGCAAACAGAGCATCATAAATTTGCGTAAAATTAAAAGCTTAAAGGCAGATGTAAACAGAAAGATACGAGTGACACTTATTAACGATGAACAGGTTCTTGTATCTAGAATGTATGCGAATGAACTTAGAAAGAGGATAGGTGTGAAATAATGGAAGAAAATAAAACAATATTTAATTATATAGGTCAGTTCTTTGCAACATATGGAATCATTGTATCAGTCTTTATAATATTTGGAAGTAGCATAGGCAATTTGGCAAAAGGACATTCATCATTGTTTTCAATGGGAAATGAAGGTTTTTCAATTGCTACTCTTCTTGAGTTATTGTTATTTGCGGCTATAATTACGGTAGTTCAGATTGTATTTTTAACTGACAAGTGGATAAAAAATATGAGACTGATTATTAGAAATATTTGTTTTTTTGGAATCATTATTGTAGTGATGGTAGTGTTTTCAATTGTATTTGTCTGGTTTCCTATTAATGAAGTGAGGGCATGGGGCGGATTTATTATTTCATTTTTGATTTGCACGATTATTAGCATTACTATCAGTAAACTGGAAGAGAAAGCGGAAAATAGGAAAATGGAACAGGCATTAAATAGATTTCAAAAGGACAAACAGACCCAAAACGAAGGAGAAGAACAAAAATGATACTTAGGGGTAGTTATTGATTTTGATAAAGTATCGCTTTTTATATCAGATAAGCATTCATAATATTATTTTAAAAGGAGACTGATTAAGTTCAGTCTCTTTTTTGCACAATGGAGAATTATTTAAACATAGTCCAAATTTTACCCATTCTTTACGGCATAACCATATGTAATTTACAGTCTTTTGTTACACATAAAAGAAAATATTCTTAACAGGGAACCGGAATCGTGAATAAAAAAGTATTTCAAACAGAAAAACTAAACGAGTTACAACAAAAGCAAAAAAGAAGTGTTCTGATTTTCCCAATTATTATGATTGGACTATTAATATGGGGCGGACCGGCATCGATTGCCGGATTGAATCAGGATAATTTTGTGGCTGGAATTATTTGTATTCTGTTATTGGCAGCTTTTTGTTCTGTCTTATTTGGTATCATACCTTTTTATATGCAGTATGCCAAACTGCAGGGACAGAAAAAGCAGGTGCTTGAAAACAGTTCCTTTATTACCATGGATAATCTGGAGTATTACCGGGATAAATTAACCGGGCTTACGCCAAGTGCAATCAGTATGCTGGAAGATTTGCAATTGGAACGGGATAAGGATTTGACTGCCTGTATTTTGCGGTATGAAATGCTTGGAATGATTCAGCAGACAGAGGACGGATATAGAAAGGAAAGAGAAGCCACAGAAGAAAATGCCAAGCTTCAGGAGAGCGACAGATATTTAATAGAGCATTTGATAGCCGGAGATTGGAAACAGGAGACGGTCTTACATACATGGGAGCAAAAGACTGTTTTAGAGGTGAAGAAGGCGGGATGGATTACAGAGCGTTTTCTACAGCCAAAGGAGATAGAACGTACCAACAAAAGGCAAGGACGAATAATGCTGATATGGGTACTTGCATTAATTATATTTTGTATGGTTATCGGTATGGGCTTGATAAAGGGAATTTTGCAGGAGCGTATGCCACAGGAACAGTTTGAAAAAATCCCGGAAATAGTATTTGCTATTGGAGAAATGCAGCAAGAAGTTTTGGATAAGCTGGATACCGGTGATTCTTTTGGTGAACAAAGTGAGTATTTATTTGGAAATCCAAATTACTTGTGGAAATTAACTCTGGTAGTCGGAATAGATAGTGCATTTCTTCTGTTGCTGTTGTTTCCGGTTTTGTATATGAAATTCGGACAAGGAAAAATGCAGGAGCAATCACCGTATAAACGAACCCAATTGGGGGAGGTGTATACGGAATATATCTATGGAATGAAGAATTTTATTCATGATTATTCCAATCTGAGTGAGGCAGAAAAGGCTTCCTTGGTGTTGTGGGATGATTATCTCATTTATGCAGTTGTATTAGAGGAAAATAAAAGGATTGTTGGAGAGATTATGCAAAGGAGGAAAGAGATATGATATTTTGGATAATCGGAATTGAAATTGTTTTGGTGGTAGGAATGATATTCCTATTTGCGGTGAAAGGTTATAATAGTCTGGTAATATTAAAAAATCGGGTTGACAATCAGGCGGCACAAGTCGATGTGCAGTTGAAACGGAGAGCGGACTTGATACCGAATATGCTTGAGGCAACAAAAGGATATGCACGCTATGAGAAGGATACATTAAAGAGTATTACGAAATTACGGACGCAAATATTGGCTGCGGGAAATATTGAGTCCTCCTATCAGGCATCCGAAACACTCGGAAAGCTTACAAGCCGGATAATTGCTGTGGGGGAACAATATCCGGAGTTAAAGGCAAATACAAATTTTTTACAATTGCAGCAGGAATTGTCGGAAACAGAGGATAAGATTAGCAAGGCACGACAGTTTTATAATGATACAGTAACAAGATATAATGATGCGATTATGATATTTCCAAATTCTATACTTGCAAATCTGTTTGGATTCCACCACATTGCACTCTTAGAGACAAACGCAGCAGACAAGGAAGCAATCAAAATTGACGCAGATACTTTTTTGTGATTTGGTTTTATAAAATAGTAAGGATATATGGCAGGCAAAAACAAGACAGCTTCTATATGATAGAAAAATCCACCCAATCAAAGTAAAACGTGGTAAAATTATAGCCAATGCAGAGATTTGCAATTGCAGAAGGATAGAATGAATAGATAGCACTCTAGATAACAGGGAGGAAGATAAATGAAGCTTAAAAATGTATTGATTGTGGTTAAGGATATGAAGAAATCAATTGCTTTCTATAAAAATCTCTTTGGTCTGGAAGTGATTCTGGATAACGATGGAACTGTGATTATGACAGAAGGACTTGTGCTTCAAGACATAAAGTATTGGGAGCAGTTTATCAATCGAGAGTGTATTCCCTGTAACAATATGAGTGAGCTTTATTTTGAAGAAAATGATATAGAAGCGTTTTATACAAAATTAAAGAATTATCCGGAGCCGATTGAATATGTAAATCCGATAATGACACATAGCTGGGGACAGCAGGTAATTCGGTTCTATGACCCGGACGGAAATTTGATTGAAGTAGGAACTCCTATATAAAGACAAACCGGATAATGACTATATAGATTCAAGCAGAAGAACATCAAGCAGAGGAACATGCATCGTTCTCTCCAAAGAAGATTTCCAAAACCACGATTCTTCGGAGAGAACCTATACACCGGTCAAAACTCTTTCTTGTTCATAATAGTGATGCTGATTTTCATAGATATAAATAACATCAAAATCGCAAAAGCAATGGAACTAACAATCAACCATGTCATACTTAGCATAGGCAGGCTATCAATATAAGTGCGTATATCCACACCCAGATATTCCGTAGCCTTAACGATTAAAATCCCAAGAATAAATAAGAAACCGGAGACACCGATAATTACGAGTCTTCCCTTTTCGGCACCGAATTTAAGATGAATCGGTATCATGACAGCCTGAAAAATGAGCATAATTGGTAAAATAGTGATGGCAGTTATAAGAATTTCCGGAATGCTTGCGATGTTTCTGGTTATCCCGAATATAATAGCTAACAGCGTAGCCGAAACCAAGGAACTGCCTCCGAGTAAAAAGACAAGGCAATACTTTTCATAGATGTAGATTTTTCGGTTAATTGGCAGTGTGAATAAAAATGCATTACCATTATCAAATTCATCATAGCTTATGGTAGGCAGTGTGAATAAGGAAATGACAAAAGGTAGATAACCTATCATAAATGATAGATTATTATAAAAAGCACCCATTGCAATTGCAATGACAACTATGATAATGAAAAATCTCGTTTGCCCCTTCATTAAACTAAAATCCTTTATTAATAATCCTTTCATGCTTTCTGCCCCCTTATCATCATAGTAATAATTCCGTCTATGCTTCCCTGTTCGGTTGCAATGTTCGGGTAATTTTCCAGATAATACTGTTTTTGATTTGTCAGACAGCTATATCCGTAAGGTTCTTTTTTGAAACGTATCAGATATTGCTTATCCATATTTTGAAACTGTGTGTCATCCACCTTTAACAATGCGTAGTTACTCAATAGCACATCTGTATCTTCATGCAGGATTATCCTGCCGTTATGTATCATATAAATGTCATCGCACAGCGTTTCTAAATCACTGGAAATATGAGAGCTGATAAGGATAGCACGTTCTTCATCGGACTCCATAAATTCTCTTAGCAGCTCCAGCAATTCGTCTCTGGCAATTACATCTAAGCCGGCTGTCGGTTCATCTAAAATTAATAGCTTTGCATTATGAGAAATAGCAATAAGCATGTTTAACTTTGCTTTCATCCCTGTTGAAAAATCCTTGATTTTCTTATGAAGCGGCAACTGGAATTTCTGCAGCTGTTCCGTAAAGAAAGGAGCATCAAAGCCCGGATACAGATTTTTTAATACAGGAATAATATCCTGAACAGTTAAATAACCGCTGAAGCCGGAGTCAGAAAGAGCAACGCCCAAGGCTTCTTTATCATTAGGGGTAAATGCCCGTAAATCCTTTCCGAGAATGGTAATCGTTCCTCCGTCCGTCGAAATCAAGCCTAAGATTGCCTTAAAAGTGGTGCTTTTTCCGGCACCGTTTTGTCCGATGAGTCCGGTTATATGTCCTGCCGGAACCTCCAAGGAACAATCTAAAGAAAAATTATCATAGTGTTTTTGTAAATGTTCAATTCGTAACATCTATCAGCCCTCCAAAATCAGTTCAAATAAGCTCTTTATATCAGCATCACTAATTCCGCAACGCCGACCCTTTAAAATTGCCCGTTCTAAATCTTCTTCCAATTCCCGTTTTTGCTCCTCTAATAAGAGTTCCGTATTTGCAGTTGTTACATAAGTTCCTTTTCCATGTATGGTTTCTGTGAAGCCCTCCTGTTCAAGTGTGTCATATGCTTTTTTCACCGTTAAGGCACTTATTTTTAATTCTCTTGATAAAGTACGGACAGAAGGTAAGCAGTCGTTTTCCTTTAATTCCTCATTGCGTATAAGCGTTTTTATCTGGTCTACAATTTGCTCGTAAATAGGAATCATCAAAGATGAGTTAATGATAATATTCATTGGTAATGACCTCCTTCTTTGCGATAAACAGTATATAACAGTATATAACTGCTGTCAAGTGTTATATACTGTTTGTTAGCAGATAAACAAAAAATAGGGTTTCCTCAATTTCGGTATTGTGGGATAATGGTATAAATTTCAAGCCATTATTTCGCAAAACAGGAGAAAGGAGACTTATATGGAAGAGATACAAAGGATTGATAACGGAAAAGCGTTTGACTGGGGAAAAACCTCCGCAGACTATGCAAAGTACAGAGATATTTATCCGCAGGCGTTTTACGATAAAATAATTTCCAGAGGTCTTTGTGTAAGCGGGCAGAGAGTTTTAGATATTGGCACCGGAACCGGTGTGCTTCCGCGTAATATGTATCGGTATGGTGCAAGTTGGAGCGGAATCGATAGCTCAGAAGGACAGATTACACAGGCAAAGCTTCTTGCAAGAGAACATCATATGGACATTGATTTTCGGTTATGCTCCGCAGAAGATGTGGAATATCCGGATAAGACCTTTGATGTAATTACTGCCTGTCAGTGTATCTGGTATCTGAATCATAAGCTGGTGGCACCGAAGCTTGCCAGACTTCTGAAGCCGGGCGGGAAATTTCTTGTCCTCTATATGGGATGGCTTCCGTTTGAAGATAAGATTGCAGGAAAGAGCGAGGAAATTATACTAAAATATAATCCTGACTGGACCGGATGTGGAGATACCAGAAAGCACATATGGATTCCGGATGAATATTCAGAGTATTTTGATATTACATTACAGGAAGAATTTGATGTGCGGGTTCCGTTTACCAGAGCTTCTTGGCATGGAAGAATGCGGGCATGCAGAGGTGTAGGTGCATCGATGTCGAAGGCTGTATTGGCAAAATGGGAGGAGGAGCATAAAAGGATGCTTGAGAATACCGCAAATGAGACCTTTGAAATATTGCATTATGTTTCAATTGCAGAACTCACCTTAAAATAATATGTAGAAGTAATTATGGAAGCAATATAGAAAAACTTTGAATAGGAAGCAGGAGTCATATATGAGAGTTCTGGAAGGACACATATGTATACGCTTTATTAGACTGCAACTATTTTTAACAGAGTTTCTGTTTATATGTTAACTCTGATTGGTAGAGGATAGATAAGTGCTTTGCTATAATTGTAAAAAAAAGTAGCAAAGGTGGTAAAAGTATGAGAAAGCATTATTTAGACAATATCCGCTGGGGAACGGTTCTTCTGGTGGTATTGTATCACATTATCTATATGTTTAACGGAGTGATAACAGACGGAGTCATAGGACCGATTACGGAGTTTCATGGGCAGGATACCATTATGTACATACTGTATCCATGGTTTATGGTACTGTTTTTCATTGTCAGCGGTATGTGTGCAAACTATTATCTGGAACAGCATAGCAATAAGGAGTTTCTGCGTGCCAGAACGAGGAAGCTTCTGGTGCCGTCTACAATCGGTTTGTTTGTATTCGGCTGGCTTCAGGGATATATAAATATGGCAATCAGCAATGCATTTGAAAACATTCCGGATACCGTTCCCGTATTTATTCTATATCCGATTATGGTGGTTTCCGGTACAGGCGTATTGTGGACACTTCAAGTGCTGTGGATATGTTCGATTTTCTTAATCCTTATTCGGAAAATAGAGAAGAACCGGCTGCTTGAATTAGGCAGACGGACAAATATAATCGTATTACTGCTTCTGGGAATTGCTGTGTGGGGAGCCGCACAGATTCTGAATATGCCGGTAGTTGCCGTATATCGGTTTGGTATTTATATCTTTAGCTTTTTATTAGGCTATTATGTGCTTTCCCATGAAGAGGTTACAGACAGACTTATGAAATATAACTGGTTACTTCTGATAGCAGCAGTGCTTTTGGGTATTGCTTATGTTTATTTCTATATGGGTACGAATTACGCAGTAGTGCCTTATGTAAATTGTCCGCTTGCAATTGCCTATGCTTGGGTAGCCTGTCTGGCAATTATCGGGTCAATGAAACGGTGGGGCAACAAGACTGGAGCGTTTGCAACATTTATGACAAAAAGAAGCTTTGGATTATATGTATTCCACTATCTAACCCTGTCGGCAACGGCATACATCTGTGTGACTTATCTGCATATGAAGGGAATAGCGGTATATCTGATTTCTGCCGTAGCAGCTTTTGGAGGCGGATTATTACTCTATGCAATTATATCCCGGATACCGGTTATCCGTTGGTGTGTATTGGGAATTAAGAAGGAGAAGAAAAAGGATGTTCAAAGACAATCTGATAGCATTACGAAAAATAAATAATTTATCACAGGAGGAGCTTGCGGAAAAATTACAGATTAGCAGGCAGACGCTTTCCAAGTATGAAACAGGCGAGTCGCTTCCGGATATAGACAAGTGTAAAATGCTTGCGGAAATATTTGATGTGTCGCTGGATGATTTGGTAAATTACGATAAAGAAATCGGCGGGCTTGGAGTACCGCCGAAGGGAAAGCATATATTCGGCATGGTGAAGGTTGGAGAGAAGGGGCAGATTGTAATACCCGCAAAAGCTAGAAAGATATTTAATATAGCTCCGGGAGATAAATTAATTGTACTTGGGGATGAAACACAAGGGCTTGCACTCATCAATGAAAAGGACTTTATGGAAATGGTAAAACAGTTCCGCACAGCGACCGATAATTAAAAAATCTTGCATATGATACAGGGCATATGCTAAACTGGATATGCTATTTTATACGAGGAGAGAGAAAAATGATTTCAACAATTAATTTTTGTATCATTGCAACAATTGTAGTGTATCTGCTGGCAATGTTGGCAATCGGTTTTGTGTTCAGCAAAAAGAACAGCAGCAGCGAGGACTTTTATCTGGGCGGAAGAAAAATGGGTCCGTTGGTAACCGCTATGAGTGCGGAAGCCAGCGATATGTCCAGTTGGTTGTTAATGGGAATGCCGGGCTTAGCGTATTTAAGCGGTATTGCAGATCCGGGATGGACCGCTATCGGTCTGGGAGTCGGTACATGGCTCAACTGGTTGATTGTAGCAAGAAAGCTTCGGCGTTATTCTGCGAATATCAATGCCATTACGGTGCCTGAATTTTATTCAAAGAGATACCATGATAAGAGTAATGTATTAAATGCGATTTCCGCACTGGTCATTATTGTATTCTTTATACCATATACCGCATCCGGCTTTGCAGCCTGCGGAAAGCTGTTTAACAGTTTATTTGGTGTAAATTATACGGTAGCAATGCTGGTATCTGCTGCGGTTATTGTCGGTTATACGATTATGGGTGGATTCCGGGCAGTATCCACCACCGATTTGGTTCAGAGTATTGTTATGACAGTTGCCTTGGTAGTAGTTGTGTGCTTTGGTGTCGGAAAAGCAGGCGGTATGGATGCCGTTATGGAAAATGCCAAAAGTCTTGCCGGATATTTTACGATGACTGCAAGCCATAATGTAGAAACCGGAACCGCAACACCATATGGATTCTTAACCATTATATCAACAACGGCATGGGGACTCGGCTATTTTGGTATGCCGCACATTTTATTACGGTTCATGGCAATTAAGGATGAAAAGAAGCTTGTAATTTCAAGAAGAATTGCAACTGTCTGGGTATTTATTGCAATGTCGGTTGCTATCTTTATCGGAGTAGTAGGTCTGGGAATGACAAAGGCAGGAGCCTTAGATGTATTGGAAGGCAGTGCCAGTGAAACGGTAATTGTTAAAATCGCAGGTTTGATTAGCCAGCAGGGTGTATTACCGGCTATTGTAGCAGGTTTAATTCTTGCCGGAATCTTAGCTGCAACCATGTCAACAGCAGACAGTCAGATGTTGGCAGCCGCATCCAGTGTATCACAGAATATTGTACAGGAATTTTTCCGTGTGAAATTATCGGAAAAGCAGAGTCTATTGATTGCAAGAATCACAATTATAGTTATCAGCTTAATCGGTGTCATCCTTGCAAGAGACCCGGATTCCAGTGTATTCGGTATTGTATCCTTTGCTTGGGCTGGCTTTGGCGGAGCTTTTGGAGCAGTTACCCTGTGTGCATTATTCTGGAAACGCAGTAATAAATGGGGAGCCTTAGCTGGTATGATTGGCGGCGGTGTTATGGTATTTGTATGGAAATATGCAGTACGGCCTTTGGGCGGTGTCTGGAATATCTATGAGCTGTTGCCGGCATTCTTAGTATCCTTGATTCTGATTATAGTTGTAAGTCTGCTGACCAAAGCTCCGGATGCTGAGATACAGCAGGAATTTGAAGCAGCAAAGGTTGTCAGTGATAAGAACAGTCAGGAAGCATAAAAGGAGATAGACAATATGCTTGAGAAGATATTTAAACTAAAGGAAAATCATTCATCGGTTAAAGTGGAAGTGATAGGCGGAATTACGACATTTATGACAATGGCGTATATTATCGCACTGAATCCGAATCTTTTAACGAATTTTGCGGTAGGAACTCCGCTCTGGAATGCTGTATTTTTAGCAACTGTAATTTCTGCCGGAATCGGTACATTATTAATGGCATTTCTGGCAAATAAGCCATTTGCATTAGCACCGGGTATGGGACTAAACTCATACTTTGCGACAGTAGTTGCATCCATTGCGGTTGCCGGTGGCATGACCTATGAGGAAAGCTTCCCGGCAGGGTTGTCCATTATTCTTTGCTCCGGTGTACTGTTTACGATTTTGACTGTATTTGGAGTACGTGAGAAGATAGTAGATGCCATTCCGAAGGCAGTACGTCTTGGAATCCCGGCAGGAATCGGTTTGATGCTGGTAAACGTCGGACTTACAACGAATGCAGGCTTGTATGTAGGAGAAAATGGACCGTTTTATATGTTGACGCATTTCTTCTCGGCCGGACCAAGTGCGACCTTGGCGGCTATGGGACCGGATGCATATCGGATGATGGTACTGTATGTATTGACCTTCTTTATTGGTTTGTTTACGATAGCAATTTTAAGTCATAAGCGGATAAAAGGCTCGGTGCTGTTCGGAATGTTGATTTCCGCAGTTGTTTACTGGATTGGCTCCTTCATATTAGGAAAGAATCCATTTATATCCTTAACAACTGCTACGTGGCTGCCACCGTTTTCGGATATGTTCCAGACAACCTTCCTAAAGTTTGACTTTAAGAACTTGTTTGATATTGGTGTTTTTTCTGCCATTATGACAATTATTTCCTTCTGTATGGTGGATATGTTTGATACCATTGGAACCTTATACGGAACCGCAAGGAAGGCAGGTATGTTAGACGAAAATGATAAAATGCCGGGAATGAGCCGGGCATTATTATCAGATTCACTTGCTACCTGTGTAGGCTCTATGACCGGTACCAGTACGGTAACAACCTTTATTGAGTCTGCATCGGGTGTAGAAGCAGGAGCAAGAACCGGCTTGGCTTCGGTTGTAACCGGTATTTTATTCTTGGCATCCATGTTCATTTCGCCGATAGCAGCATTGATACCGGCACCGGCAACCAGTGCAGCATTGGTATACGTTGGCGTTTTGATGATGGGTTCCTTAAAGGAAGTTGATTACAGTGATGTATCACAGACGGTTCCGGTTGTATTGTTATTAATTTTTATGATGGGAACCAGCGGAATCGGTAACGGAATCGGAATCGGCTTGATTGCGTATACGATTATTAAGGTATGCACAGGAAAGATAAAAGAGGTTTCTCCGGTTACATTTATTTTGTCCGCCCTGTTTATCTGTAAATTCTTCATTACATTCTAATTTCAGTATAATTAATACAAATAAGAATAGTTGATAGATAATAAAAGACCTAAATGAAACGGATATACATCTGAAGCATTCAGGTCTTTTATTTTTTCAATTTATTTTTCATTTATTTAAATATACTACTGTCAGAAACTGTGAATCATCACCTATATGTGAAAGAATTGTACTGCAATGGAATAGTACAGCATAGTCGTACATATATCAACAATCGTAGAAATTAACGGGCCTGCCATAACAGCAGGGTCCATATGAACCGCTTTTGCCATAATCGGAAGCAGACAGCCAATTAATTTGGAAAGAATGACAGTGGCAATAATGGAAAGCGTCAACACGATTGCCAGAGTCGGGTCCCGATAGAAAATCATGATTCTTGCACCGTTAATCACTGCCAGAATAGAGCTGACAACTAAAGCAATCCGAAATTCCTTCCACATAACACGTAGGAAGTCACGGGTCTTAATTTCACCAAGAGCCAATCCGCGAATCATCAGGGCAGAGCTTTGGGAACCGCAGTTACCGCCGGTACCGGTCAGCATAGGCATAAAGGAAACCAGAATCGGTAAAGCACTGATAATGGTATCATAACGGTTAATAATAGAACCGGTAATGGCATTACTTAACATAAGGATAACCAGCCAGACGATACGGTTCTTTACCTGAGCGAATACGCTTGTTTTGAAATAGGAATCGTCACTTGGAGTCATAGCAGCCATGATGGAAATATCTTCTGTATTTTCTTCCTGAATGACATCCATGGCATCATCGAAGGTGATAATACCGACAAGGCGTTCCTCGGCATCTACAACCGGCAGGGCAAGAATATCATATTTCTGAAACTGATGGGCAACGACTTCCTTATCCTCGGAGGTATCTACAAAAATCAGGTTAGTTTCCATAATATCACTGATTAAGATGTCATCCTGTGCGGTCAGTAAGTCTTTTACGGAAACGATACCAATCAGCTTTCGTGCCTCTGTTACATAGCAGGTATAAATCGTTTCCTTATTAGGGCCTACCTTTCGGATTCTGGAAATTGCCTCCTTGACGGTCAGATGCTGGTTCAGATTCACGTACTCGATTGTCATAAGAGTACCGGCACTGTCCTCCGGATATTTTAATATCTGGTTAATAGCATTCCGGGATTGGGCATCACAGTTGCGGAGAATACGATTTACAACATTTGCAGGCATCTCCTCAATCATATCAACGGTATCATCGATAAAGGTCTGGTTCAGAACTTCTCGAAGCTCTTTATCGGAAAAGCCGTTAATCAGATTTTCCTGCATGTCACTATCCATGTAAGAAAAGGTATCGGAGGCAAGCTCCTTTGGCAGCAGCCGATAAAGCAAAAGCACATCCTTTTCTTCAAATTCTGTAAATAGCAGGGCAAGGTCAGCGGGGTTTTCAGAAGCCATTACTTCCCGTAGCTTGCTGAATTTCTTTTGGTCCAGATTATCGGCGACCATTTGATATAATGTCATGTCTTCATCCATTATAAAACCCTCCTATCTTACAGTATTATCATGAAGCTAAGAAACCATTCTGCTTTCATGTGACAAAAAAAGTGCCAGCTAAGCACCTACAGTTCAAAGGTACACGCTTTCGCAGATTTTGTCAATGTAAAAAGGCGGAGAACGATTTTATTCAGATAATGAAGATACACAGCGAGATTTGTCTAACGGTTAGGGGTATACATTTTTCTGAATTTGAATAACTATTATAGTACACGATACGAAGTGATTTACAGAGCTTTGGGAGAGAAGCCCTGTAAGGAAGGAGAAAAAGTATGACAGAGAAATTATTAAGTAACAATCAGGCAGTAGTGGCAGGGGAAATTGTATCCGGTTTTACATTCAGCCATGAAGTGTTTGGAGAAGGATTCTACATGGTGGATGTGTTGGTGAGCCGGCTAAGTGATACCTATGATACGATTCCACTTATGGTATCAGACAGAATCATAGACGTGGAGGAAGATTGTATAGGAAGAAAGGTAGAAGCAAAAGGGCAGTTCCGCTCCTATAACAAGCATGAGGAAACAAAGAATCGATTGATTTTATCCTTGTTTGTGCGGGAGATTGAATTTATAGAGGATGACGAATACATAAGCAAACCAAATCATATTTATCTGGACGGATATATCTGTAAACCTCCGGTCTATCGTATGACACCGCTGGGAAGAGAAATTGCGGATGTACTGTTGGCAGTAAATCGTGCATATGGAAAATCCGATTACATACCTTGTATCTGTTGGGGAAGAAATGCAAGATTTGCGGGCAAATTAGAAGTCGGCGAGCATGTCGCAATCTGGGGACGAATCCAGAGCCGGGAATATCAGAAAAAAATAGGAACCGATAAGGTAGTCAGCAAGACTGCATATGAAGTTTCTGTCAGCAAAATGGAATGTCTGGAATAAGGGAAATTCCTCTGTATCTGCGGTTTTGAAGAAATATATGGATTTTTAAGAAATGATATGGTAGAATGGTGCAGGTAATTAATGAGAGGGAATCATAGTCTGACATACAAATGTCTGGACGAAATCAGGTTCGCAGGAAGCTGATAGAAAATTCGGAGGAGAATATATGAGTAAGGTACAGGTGATATGTGGGCCCGGAATCGGTAAGACCTCGGCTGCAATCGGTTATGGCATTAAGGGTGCCAGTGCCGGCAAAGAAGTAATTATCGTTCAGTTCCTAAAGGGCTGTGATACAGACGATTATAATTTGCTATCCAGACTGGAACCGGAAATTAAGCTGTTAAGCTTTGAACGGGTTGGAAAATGCTATGATGATTTGACTCCGGAGCAGCAGCGGGAACAGCAGGCAAACATTGTAAATGGATTTCACTATGCAAGAAAGGTGATTCAGACCAGTGAATGTGACATTCTTATCTTAGATGAAAGTCTTGGATTAGTCGATAGTGGAATTATAGAATATGGTCAGATTATGGAATTGTTACAAATGGCAGAGGGAAGCGAAATGGAAATTGTGCTGACCGGACGAATCCTTCCGGAAGCGATTCTGGAGGAAGCAGACATCGTAACAAGAATCGAGACAATAAAATAGCTTGACACGTAGTATTCAGAGTGATACTATGAGTTCAATCAAAGATTCGTAAAATACAGGTAGAGGCGCAAGAATTATCAGTAGGCATTCAGACATTGTAAGGAATGGAAGAAGAGTGTTGAAAGGAAGGATTGCCGAAGGGCTTATCAGCCTTAAGGATAAGTTCCTGGGTATACAATGAAGAATTGTATGACTGTCATCGCAAGATGGAGGGCTACTAAATGAATTACTACATGAATTACTACTAAGGTGTAGAATTATAAGGTCGGCTTCCATGTCGACCTTTTCGTATGTGAAATAGATAGAGCTTATAGAATGCATTTTACGAAATTTGTTTTATAACAAAGCCGGAAAAGGAAAAAGGAGGAAAAGAAATGGCTATTTTTGAAGGAGCAGGAGTTGCACTGGTGACTCCATTTCATGAGGGTGGAACGGTTAATTACGAAAAATTAAAGGAATTGGTGGAATTTCAGATTACCAACGGTACAGATGCAATTATTATTTGCGGTACAACCGGAGAATCTTCTACCTTAAGCCATGAAGAGCATTTAGAGTGTATTAAAAAATGTATTGAATATGTAAACGGACGGATTCCGGTTATCGCAGGAACCGGCTCAAACTGTACAGAAACCGCAATTTATCTGTCTACCGAGGCAGAAAAGTACGGAGCAGATGCATTACTGGTTGTAACACCTTATTATAATAAAGCAACCCAGAACGGACTGATTGCACATTATACCGCAGTTGCAAACTCTGTAAAGCTTCCAATCATCATGTATAATGTACCGAGCCGTACCGGATGTAACATTCAGCCGGAAACAGCTGTAACCTTAGCCAAGAATGTAGAAAATATCGTAGCCATTAAGGAAGCCAGCGGTAATATTTCACAGGTTGCAAAGCTGATGAGCCTTGCAAAGGGATGTATTGATTTGTATTCCGGAAATGATGACCAGATTGTGCCGATTCTGTCATTAGGCGGAAAGGGTGTTATTTCCGTTACCTCTAACATTATTCCAAATGACACCCATATGCTGGTAAAGAAATATCTGGCAGGCGATGTGGCAGGAGCCTTGGAATTACAATTAAAGGCAATTGAATTATGCAATGCGTTATTCTGTGAAGTGAATCCGATTCCGGTTAAGAAGGCAGTAGAATTGTTAGGCTTGTGTGATGGCACTTTGCGGATGCCGTTGACAGAAATGGAACCACAGAATGTAGAACGCTTGAAGAAAGCCATGACAGAATATGGAGTACTGTAAAGAAACATTGTAAGAACAAATGGAGGAATGCACATATGGTAAAAATCATCATGAATGGCTGTAACGGAAAAATGGGGCAGGTCATTACAGGGATTGTAGCAGAGGATTCGCAGGCAGAAATTGTTGCGGGAATTGACATATATGATGGAATCAAAAACACATATCCGGTATTTCCGAATATTGAAAGCTGTACAGTAGATGCAGATGTAATTATAGATTTTTCCACTGCCAAGGCAGTTGATGGATTATTAGATTATGTGCAGGAAAAAGGGATTCCAGTTGTGCTTTGTACCACCGGATTGAGCGAGGAACAGTTAAACCGGGTATCTACAGTAGCAGAGCAGGCAGCCGTATTAAAGTCTGCCAATATGTCACTTGGAATCAACACCATTATGAAGCTGTTACAGGAGGCGGTAAAGGTATTTGCTCCGGCAGGCTATGATGTTGAAATCGTAGAAAAGCATCATAATCAGAAATTAGATGCACCGTCCGGTACAGCAATTGCACTTGCAGATTCCATGAATGAAGCCATGAATCACCAGTATGAATATATCTATGACAGAAGCCAGAGAAGACAAAAGCGGGATAGTAAGGAATTAGGTATTTCTGCTGTTCGGGGCGGCACCATTGTCGGGGAGCATGAGGTGATTTTTGCAGGAACGGATGAAGTCATTGAAATCAAGCATACGGCATACAGCAAGGCAGTCTTTGCCAAGGGAGCCGTTGAGGCTGCAAAGTTCTTGGCAGGAAAACCGGCAGGGCTGTATACAATGAGTGATGTAATTTCGTAAAATATAAGAATTTATGCGATTAGAAGTCGTATCTGTTGGTTGCAGATACGACTTTTTTGTATTAGAATATAAACAATTATGGGTTACAACAGGAAGAGAGGAACAGATATATGAAGGATGGGTTTGTAAAGGTCGCTGTAGCAACCACCGGTATACAGGTGGCAGACTGTGTATATAACAGGGAACAGCTTTTGTCAGAGATTCAGAAGGCAGAACAGCAAAAGGTAAAGCTGTTGGTATTGCCGGAGCTGTGTATGACCGGATATACCTGCGGAGATTTGTTTTTGCAGGAAACCTTGTTGCAGGGTGCAGAGGATGGACTGGTCTGGCTGCTTGAACGAACCGGAACCATCGATATGATGATTGTGCTGGGACTTCCGGTTTCTGTGGATTGTAAGCTTTATAATGTGGCTGCCTTCTTATATCGAGGAGAATTATTGGCACTGATACCAAAGACCTATATGCCAAACTATTCCGAATTTTATGAGGTTCGTCACTTTACAAGAGGGCAGCAGGAGGTACGGATGATTTCCTATGCAGGCAGGCAGGTTCCGTTTGGAACCCGGCAGTTACTTCGGTGCCGGCAACTGCCGGAATTGGTAATCGGCTGTGAAATCTGTGAGGATTTGTGGGTGCCGAATCCACCGTCAACCGAGCATACGATGGCAGGAGCAACCGTTATCTGTAATCCATCCGCAAGTGTTGAGGTGACGGCAAAGGAGAGCTACCGGAGACAGTTAGTTGCACAACAGTCGGCAAGAACGATATGTGCATATTTGTATGCCGATGCAGGCGAGGGTGAATCAACAACCGATGTGGTATTCAGCGGTCATAACCTGATTTGTGAAAACGGAACAGTGCTTGCAGAAGCCCAACGCTTTACGAATCAGATGGTAGTATCGGAAATCGACGTTCATAAGCTTTCTGTAGAACGGCGGAGAATGAATACCTATGAAGCAGGGCATACAGATGCGTATAAGATAATTCCGTTTGACATTACTATGGAAGCAACAGACCTGACCAGAAGCTTTTCCCGGACACCGTTTATTCCGACGAATTTAATTCGGAGAAAAGAACGCTGTGAGGAAATATTTACGCTACAGGCAATGGGACTGAAGAAACGGTTACAGCATACGCACTGTCAGAGTGCGGTAATCGGATTGTCGGGAGGCTTGGATTCTACGCTTGCCCTTCTGGTAACGGTTCGTGCATTTGATATGGCAGGCATGAACCGAAGTGGAATCTTAGGGATAACTATGCCGGGCTACGGTACGACAGACCGTACTTACCAGAATGCACTGGATATGGCAAAGGCATTGGGTGTGACCCTGAAGGAAATCAGCATTGTAAAGGCAGTAGACCAGCATTTTATCGATATTCAGCATGACAAAGCGGTTCATGACATCACCTATGAAAACGGACAGGCGAGAGAACGGACCCAGATATTAATGGATATGGCAAATCAGACAAACGGAATGGTAATCGGAACCGGTGATTTGTCGGAAATGGCATTGGGATGGGCAACCTACAATGGCGACCATATGTCTATGTATGCAGTCAATGTATCCATTCCAAAGACTCTGGTGCGGCATCTGGTACAGTATGTTGCCGATACCTGCGGACAGGAGGATTTAACAAGGATATTGTTGGATGTTCTGGATACACCGGTAAGTCCGGAGCTGTTACCGCCGTCAAACGGTGAAATCGTGCAAAAGACAGAGGATGTTGTAGGACCGTATGAACTGCATGATTTTTACCTATATTATATGATGCGGTTTGGCTTTGCACCATCTAAGATATATCGAATCGCAGTACAGACCTTTCAGGGAAAGTATGAAGCCGAAACAATATTAAAATGGTTAAAGAAGTTCTACTGGCGGTTCTTTAGTCAGCAGTTTAAGCGTTCCTGTGTACCGGACGGACCGAAGGTTGGTACGGTTGCACTTTCTCCAAGGGGGGATTGGAGAATGCCGAGTGATGCCAGTGTTACCTTATGGATACAGGATTTAGAACGAATCGATGCAGAATGACAAGAAAGACGAGGAAAAAGGAATGGGTAGTACAGCAAATAATGATTATGTAATCATAACAGATTCGGCAACGGATATGCCGCAGGAGGTTATAGAGCGGTATCAGCTACATGTGATTCCGACACCGGTAGTGGTGGACGGCATAGACTATTTTGACGGAGAAACCATATATCCGAAGGATTTTTATGCATATCAGCGGGAACACAGAGAGATTTCAACCTATCATATCAATACTTATATGTTCAAGGAGCATTTCAGACCTTATGCAGAGAGGGGAGAGACCGTAATATATGTCTGCTTCTCTACCGGTCTGGCAGGAACCTATAATGCGGCAAGATTAGCGAAGGAAGAGCTGCTGGAGGAGTATCCGGATTGGGATATTACCATCGTTGATTCAAAATGTGCGTCTCTGGGCTTCGGCTTGCTGGTATATTATGCGTTGAGGATGCAGGAGCATGGAGCGGATAAGGATACCGTGATTCAGGCATTGGAATATCACAGAGAGCATATCAAGCACATCATTACTGTAGAGACTCTGGAATATTTATTTCAGGGAGGACGGTTGAGCCGCACCAGTATGGTAGTGGGCGGAGTTCTGGATATTAAGCCAATTATTCACATGGATGAAAACGGCTCCTTAAAAGCCATTGAGAAGGTGCGTGGAAGAAATAAGTCCTTAAAGCGGATGGTGGAATTAATCGGGGAATGGTGTAAGAATCCGGAGGAACAGCTATTCGGTGTATGCCATGGGGATGATTATGAAACCATGAAGCAGGTAGAAGAAATGATTTGCAGTAAATACGGTCCGGTATCGTTTCTTGAAAATTATGTGGGCTGTGCAATCGGAGCCCATACCGGAACCGGAATTATCGGAATTGTCTTTCTGGATGAGGAATCAAAATATAAAGAATGGTTGTAAGAAAATTTTAAGAATTTTGAATGCTTTCTACTATATTTTGTATGTGAAGAATCTGTTATACTACAAGATGAAGTGAAATCAAGGTATCAGACAGGCGGTTTGTCCGGTATGGATTTCAGTTTGAAAGACAGAATTATAACAGATAAAAGTAAGGAGGGAAGAGCTTGGCTGAACGAAAAATAGCCGTTGAAGTGGAAGACCTGTATAAAATATATAAAGTCGGTACTACAAAGGTACGAGCCTTGAATGGAGTGTCCTTTCAGGTGTACGAAGGAGAGTTTTGTGCCATTGTCGGTACATCCGGTTCCGGAAAATCCACCTTGTTGAATATGCTGGCAGGATTGGAGCATCCGACAAAGGGACAGATTGCCATTCGCGGACGGCATATCGAAAAAATGAATGAAAACCAGTTGGTTGCCTTTCGAAGAGAGCATGTAGGGTTCATTTTTCAGTCCTTTAATCTGATGGGAACCATGAATGCCATTGAGAATGTCGCATTGCCGCTAAGTTTCCGGGGTGTTCCCAAGAAGGAAAGAATGAAGCAGGCAGAACGGATGATACGACTGGTAGGCTTGGGAAAATACAAGAAGCACCGTCCGAACCAAATGTCAGGCGGTCAGCAGCAGAGAGTTGGTATGGCAAGAGCTTTGGTGCTGAATCCGGATATTGTATTTGCCGATGAGCCGACAGGTAATCTGGATTCGGTAACATCAGAGGAAATGATGAATCTGATGCGGAATGTGGTAAGTAAGCATCATAAGACATTGATTATGGTAACACATGATAATCAACTGGCATCCTATGCGGACCGAATCATACATATTAAAGACGGTAAGATTATTGAAATTGAAGATAACACAGAGAAATGGAAATCGTCTGTAGACAGTGTTGCAGGCGGGGAGGAGTAAACTATGAGAAGGACAGGTAAAAAGTTAGGAAAATCATTGGCAATTCTGGCAATGAGTGCAGTCTTAATCGGAGCAACCGTAGATATTGTCTGCCCGGTTGGAGGAGATGTCTATGCATCCAGTGCTGCCAGCACAACCGAAAAGGGTGGTAAGGGTACAGAGAGCAGTGCGACAGATTCCGATATTGTAGCAAGCAAGGATACCGATATTTTATTGACCGGAGTAAATGCACCGGCAGCGAAATACGGAGAAAGCACCACAGTGGGCTTTAAGGCAAAGGTAAACGGAGAGGGTTATATTACCAGCATTTCTCCGATTGTGTCTGAGGCATTTCCATTTGAAACAAATGATGCTGCTTATATGGTAGTGGAAGGAGATTCTACAACCAAGGAATTAGCAGTAAATTACAACTTTACAGTAAGAAGTGATGTTGCAACCGGGTATCAGACCGTTGGCTTCAATATTGAATATGTAAAGGATGGCGTAGCAAAGAGTGCCGTTAAGACCGTAAATGTAAAATTCGAGGGAGCACCGGCTACCACAGAGGCAACCACAGAAGCTCCGACTACAGAAGAAGTAAAAATATCAACACCGAGAGTCATTGTGACCGGTTATGAAACAGATGTAGAGCAGGTATTAGCCGGACAGAATTTCAAGCTTACCATCCATCTTCAGAATACATCTAAGAAAACGGCTGTATCCAATATGAAGGTAAGTATGGCAGCAGCAAACGGAGAATTTCTTCCGACCTCCGGTTCCAGCACCCAGTTTATCGCAAGTCTGGGAGCCGGCAAGACAACCGACATTGTTCTGGAGATGTCTGCGTTGACAAGTCTGGAGCCAAAGCCTTATGTATTGACTGTAACCTGTAATTATGAAGACGGGGATGCAAATCCGTTTGAATCAACAGAAAATATTTCGATTCCGGTATATCAGGAAGCCAGAATTAAGCTTACGGATATGTCTGTTTCACCGGATACCATTACCGTAAACAATCAGGGAAGTGTTAGCTTCAGCATCAATAATCTTGGAAAGAGTACCTTGACAAATGTGCAGGCAAGACTGGAAGGAAGTACGATTGAGTGTGAAGATGCCTTTGTCGGAAATATTGCAGCCGGAGCAACCGGATATGCAGATATTACAGTTACCGGTGTGAAGACAACCTCCGATGACGGAACCGTTAAGTTAATTATTACATATGAGGATTCCGCAGGCAAGGAGTGTACATATGAGGATACCGTAACCGTATTTGTATCAGAAGATGTTTTTGATGACTCCTTCATGGATGACCCGATGATGACGGATGACACGAATACCGGTCTGCCGGTAGTTGCAAAGATTTTAATTGCAGTCGGCAGCTTGGTTTTAATTGCAGTGATTGTGGTAGTAATCGTAATTGTAGTAAATAAGTCTAAGAAGAAAAAGGCAGCAGAGGAAGCCGAAGAATTAGAGGACGAGATTGATGCTGAGTTGATTGACAATGCAGATAAGGAGAATGTGGAATGAGATTTTCTGACATCATAGCAATGAGTGCAGGAAATCTATGGAAACGAAAGGTACGTTCAATTCTGACGATACTTGGTGTTATGATAGGTACTGCATCCATTGTAGTCATGCTGTCTCTGGGTATTGGACTTCAAAGTGCAATGCTGGGTGAGATGCAGTCAGAGGGCAGTATGACAGATATACAGGTATATAATTACAATTATGACTCGAATGGAAATCAGTTACTAATGACAGATGAGACAATGGAAACCTTTAAGCAGTTAGAGCATGTAACAGCGGCAAGTCCGCAGTTGCAAGTCTATGTACTCTTGTCGCAGGGAAAATATGAAACGGGAATCCAGCTTGTGGGTGTGTCACAGGAATATATGTCAAGGATACCGCTTGCAGAGGGCGGAAGAATACCGGAGGCAAATTCCAAGAAGCTGGAATTGCTGATTGGTAATGGTGTAATCACAGACTTTTACGAGTCTGCTTCCGGAAAGTATCCATATTATGAGGATGGAGAGGTCGCAAATGTAGATTTGATGAATAAAACATTGTTTACACAATTTGAATCCACCTGGACAACTGATTCCGAAGGTAATTCCGTTGAACAGCCTGCCAGAAAGAATATCTTTCCGGTGGTAGGAATGGTAGAAGGCGGACCGGAGGACTACAATAGTTATTGTTGGAGTGTCTATACCGATATTGATTCTCTGAAAAAATATCTGCAGGATACATATCGGGGACAGGCAATACCGGGGCAGCCGACAGACAAAAACGGAAAGCCATATAAGTATATCAGCTATAACGAGGCAATTGTATCAGTGGATGATATGGAAAATGTAGATGATGTAGTAACTGCAATTTCAGATATGGGTTATCAGGCATACAGTGAAGCAGATTGGATTAAGCAGGCACAGCAGGAGATGCTGATTATTGAGGCAGTGCTTGGTGGTATCGGTGCCATTTCCCTGTTTGTAGCAGCAATCGGTATTGCAAATACAATGATGATGTCCATTTATGAGCGAACCAAGGAAATCGGTGTTATGAAGGTGTTGGGCTGTAGTCTGGGTAATATCCGGGCAATGTTCCTGACGGAAGCAGCGTTCATTGGATTTGTCGGAGGTATTATCGGATTAATCATAAGCTATATATTATCCTTTGTCTGTAATTTATTTTTACCGGCATTGGTTGGCTATGAGGGACAGAACATATCAGTCATTCCGATTTGGCTGGTGTTGGTTGCAATTATATTCTCTACCTTAATCGGTATGTTGGCAGGATTTTTTCCGGCACAGCGTGCAACCAAGTTAAGTCCGTTGGCAGCAATCCGAAATGAGTAACCAATCATAATAATTAAATATCAAACAGAAATAAGCAGGAAATGTCTTGGAAACAAAGATGTTTCCTGCTTTTTATCTGTGTTACAATGTGGTATACTATTAAAAATACGGCAAAATGGATTTAAAACAGAGGAGCCTTGACATGGAACAATCAATTTTGTTTTTTGATATTGACGGAACAATTTTAACAGAAGACGGAACCAGACGGATTCCGGACAGTACGAGAGAAGGAATCAGACAGGTAAGAGCAAATGGGCATCTGGTATTTATCAATACCGGACGGGTATATCTGAATGTGGAGCCTATGATACGGGAAATAGGCTTTGACGGATATGTATGCGGATGCGGAACCGATATATACTATCATGAACAAGAATTGTTTCATAAGCAAATCTCCGGAGAAATCTGTAAGCAGACGGTAGCAGTATTACGGCAATGTAAAATGGCAGCGTTATTTGAAGCGTCGGATTTGAATGCGATTGATTTATCGGTACAGGGAAATCAAAAGCTATCGGAGCTGGTGGCGTATTTTTCGCAGGAAGGAAGAAGTATGGTGGATGTTACCAGTCCGGAATTTCATTTTGATAAATTTACTGGCTGGTATCCGCTGGAGCAGGATATGAGAAGCTTTCATGCCTATATAGAACAGCTGTTTGACTGTATTGACCGGGGACAGGAGGATGCATGGGGGATGTATGAGGTGGTGCCGAAGGGATATAGTAAGGGTACCGGAATCCAATATCTTCTGGATTATTTTCATATGCCGCTTGAACGGGCCTATGCATTTGGTGACAGTACCAACGACCTGCCGATGCTTACCTATGTACCGCATAGCGTAGCAATGGGAGAAAGTCCGGATGCCGTAAAGCAGGCGGTAGAATATGTGACCGGTTCTCTGGCAGAGGACGGACTGGCAGAAGCATTGAAGCACTACGGACTTATATAGCTTATATAACAGAAAAACAAACGAAAAATAAAGGATATATAAAAAGAAAATGAAAAACATAAGTTGGTCACAATTAAATATTATACTGATAATTGTAATCGGAACGGCAGCACTGTTCGGGCTGGTAGGAGGACTTGCTACCAGAGGTACGAATCAGGCGGTAAATATGGCAGAAGTGCAGGGCATGAATGATGCATGGATTGTAGAAAGTGATATGGCATATGATATTGCAACGGATTTGCCTTGTAATCTGGAGATAGAAAAGGGAACTCCGGTCAGTATTTCCCATTATCTGCCGGAGGATATGGGGAATGATTACGGAATAGCATTTCGTTCTATGTATAATCAGGTACAGGTGAAGGTCGGAGATACTATTTTGTATCAATATGGTGTAGATGAGCATCAGATGTTTGTCAGTTCTCCGGTTCCAAAGTGGAATTATGTTCCGATTGACCGGCAATATGCGGGTGAGCTGTTGACCATTACCCAGATTTCGGAATACGGAAAATATTCCGGCTTCTTTCCTACCGTTCAGCTTGGCAGCCGCAGTGCATTGGTGTATGCACAATGGAAAAGCTATGGCTGGGGCTGTATATTGTCAATGGTGCTGATTTTAATGGTACTGGGAATGATAGGGATTGCACTTGGCTTACAGGCTCATAAAAAGCTGGATATGTCTGCCAGATACTATCTGGTTCTGGCGGTCTGTATCATGCTTTGGAGTGTCAGTGGAGTTCCGGTGCTGTCCATGTATGTAAAGAACAGTTATGTCCTGTGGTTTGTGCATATGATTACCAGATTGGTGATTCCGATTACATATCTGTTGTTTTTAAGAAGCTTTATACAAAAAAGACGGATGGTAATGCTGGTTGATATTGGAATATTAGTTGCCGGCATCTGTTATGCGGCAATTATGATACTACAGATTCTGGGACTGTTAGAGCTTTCCGTTACCTATGATGCATTGGGTGTGCTGTATAGCATAGGCTTTGCGGCATATACGGTACTGATTCTGTTTGGATGGCTGAAATATGACCGGACAGAGCTTCGGGCAATGGCTGTGGGTAATTGTCTGCTTGGAGCTGCCGGTATTGTGAATCTGTTTATACGTCCAAATCATATGTATCAGTTAGACGGAACCTTCTGGCAGGTGTCAGTCATGGTTTATCTGTTTATTTTGTTGGGAATTGTTCTGGAGCGTATTTTGAAGCAGGTAGGGCAGCAGGTCAATCAGGTGGAACAGGAATATTCCAGCCAGAGAGCAATCGCAGTAACCATGATGAATCCAAACTTTTTGTTTAGTGCATTGAACTCCTTACTGACTATGACAAAAGCAGGCTCCATACAGTCCTCAAAATTTGTATTTGCATTTTCCCAATATCTTCGATATAATCTTGATTCAGTCAGAGAAGATAAGCTGATTCCGTTTGAAGAGGAATTAAAGCATGTGACCGCCTATCTGGATATTCAGCAGCTTAGAATGCCGGAGTTAAAGGTGGTAATTGAGGATAAAATAAAGGATATATCCGTACCATGCCGGACGATAGAGGCAATTGTGGAAAATGCGGTTAAGCATGGCATCAGTAAGCAGGACAATCAAGGACAGATTACAATACGAAGCTATGAACGCCGGGATTGTTATGCGATACAGGTAGTAGATGACGGTATCGGCTTTGACACAGATATACTTTATCGAAAGACAACACCAACCAGTATGAAAACCCTTCAGGAACGGTTGGAAGCTTCGATAGGCGGAAAAATAGAAGTGAGCAGTAAATATCGCAAAGGAACCATTGTGACGGTGAAGCTCCCCAAAGAGCATAGATTCGTTGAAAGGATGTAATATTCATGAATGAAAAAGAAACCATCAGTTTTACAGAGCAGATTCGGATTGCATTAAGCAAGCCATTATGGTATAAGTCATTATTTCAACAGTCCATAGGCAAGCATATGTGCTACTTTCTTGCATTGCTCGTATTAATTACCGTAATTCAGTTCGGTGTGCCGGTTGCTGCTTATTTACAGAGCGTTGGCGGCTTAAAGGAATTATTATTAGAGCATATTCCGACCTTTTCCTTGGAAAATGGTGAATTAACGGTAGATTCGGTTGTAGACTGGGAACGAAACGGCGTACATTTAATAATCGATACCTCGCAGGAGGCTTATACACAAGAGCAGGCAGTACAGGAAGGCTCTGACATGGATAATACAATGTCGGTGGTGTATATGATTAGCAGAACCAATGTTGTATGTAATCAGATGTTGATGCCGATGGAGTTTTCCTCCTTTGGCAATATGACCTTTAATAATCAGGATTTATATCAGGCAGCACCGTTTTATATCGGTATGATGGGAATTATAATGTTCTTATATAATCTGGCTGCTTATATGATAAGTGCGTTATTCTTTGCGGGCTTTGGGTATCTGATGAATCGGGCCTTGAAGTTAAACCTGAAGTTCGGACAGATATATCTGATTGCACTGTATGCAAAGACGGTTGAAGTATTACTGGAGGCTATCCTGCAGGTGGTAGGTCTTTCGATTCTTTACTATGTAGGAAGCATCGTGGGAATCTTTATTACCTGTAATTATATGACTCGTGGCATGAGCTCTATCTTAAAGCCTTCTGCCATGGGCGGTTCGGACGGTAATTCAGACCAGACCCGATTCTTTTTATAGAATCGGGGAGTTGGATAACCGTTCTTTTGCGGCTTGCAGAATCTGAGCCGGTTGGGCTTGCGAAAGGGAACTGTTGTGGAAGGTTGGCTCCTCAGTGACTTCTACGGTAAACCAGTCCGGTGCAGAAAAGGCAAAGGCTTCTTCTTCTGTTGGAAATTCGACCTCGGCAAGTAATAAGCCTTCGAAACAACCATGAAAGACATCCAGCTCAATGGTATAACCATGCTGTTCCGGAATCTTATAGCGGGTCTTGGTAATCAGATTACCGTCACATTTAGGAACCAGATGCTCATAAGCGGTCTGTGTGAGCGGAACCTCCAGCTCTTCGCGGGAGAGAAGCCCGGCAGACTTATATGTAAAAATATAGGAATCATTTTTTTTGCGGATGCGTAAAACCGGTGAAGTATTTAAATAGCCCTGTTCAATGTCGGCACAGGGATAAGAATCAAACTTCTCCGGTAATTGTTTGATTAAAAATTTGCGTTCAATTTCCATGGGGAATCCTTTCTTGTTTGCTTTCTTATCGTGTATAGTTTGTATATAAGACTGACCATGAAAGCAACAACCGTTATCGTAAGAAAAACTACTGAATTTCGTAAGCTATGGTTCTTGACTTTCCGTTCTTTTTTGATTATAAACATAGTATAAAGGGAATGCAAGAGAAGAAGAAAGAAGGATAAAAATGGTATATTTATTTATGGCAGACGGCTTTGAAGAGGTAGAAGGTTTAACAGTTGTAGACCTTGTTCGACGTGCCGGAATAGAATTAAAGACAGTTTCCGTTATGGGAAGAATAGAGGTAACAGGAGCACATGGTATCGAGGTAAAGGCGGATTGTCTGTTTGAAGATATGAAGGAACCGGCAGAAATGTTGATTCTTCCGGGAGGAGTACCGGGTACTCCGAATCTGAAAGCACATAAAGGATTGCAGCAGTTAATCTGTAAGAGTGCAGAGCAGGGAATCTATCTGGCAGCAATCTGTGCAGCTCCGACTGTATACGGAGAGCTGGGCTTGTTAAAGGGAAAGAAAGCAACCTGTTATCCGGGCTTAGAGAACGGTCTGCTTGGTGCAGAGGTGGTATATGATAATGTAGCGACAGACGGTAACTTCATTACCAGTCGTGGAGTCGGAACCGCAATCGACTTTTCGTTGAAGCTGGTTGAGGTGCTGAAGAATAAGGCGGAAGCAGATAAGATAGCAAAGGCAATTGTGTATCAGGCATAATAGCTGAGGAAGTGTGAGAAGAGAGAGGAGTTTGTTTTGCAATGAAACAAATGATGGAGCAGATATTTTTTACACCATTGTTGGGAATTGATTTTTATCATACGGCATTTTCATTTTTCTTCTATGGAGTGGCATGCTGGTGCATGGAATGTGTATTTGAATCCATCCGGCAGAAGAAGCTGGTAATGGACCGGGGCTTTAACAAGGGACCGATTTGCACCATATATGGCGTTGCTTTTTTGTTTGTGTACTTTGTAATGAAGCCATTAGACGGAAAGTGGATTCCGCTTTATATAGTAGGTGCGTTATATGCAACCACACTGGAATATGTAACAGCGGTTATTATGGATAAAATCTTTCATCAAAAATGGTGGGATTATACGGATATGCCGTTGAATTTTCAAGGAAGAATCTGTCTGCCGATTTCACTTGCGTGGGGAATACTGGTGGTATTGATGTTTGCTGTATTCCAGCCGCATGTTATGATGCTGATTGACTTAATTCCGGTGCGAATCGGGTTACCGGTGCTTCAGGCAATGATTTGGGTATATTTTATTGACCTTGCATTCAGCATTGTATCAAGAAGTAAAGTAGGTAAGCGGGCAAAGGAAAAGATAGACGTAGAAAAAGAACGCATTAAGTATTACTTCCGAGATGGAGATATGTAAGAATTATGGAATGTATAAAGCTATCTGTCCGGAATCTGGTGGAATTTTTGCTGCGGGAAGGCAGTATCGATACCCGCAGAGGACAGACTGCGGATAAGCATGCGATGGAGGCGGGAAGCCGGATACACCGCAAGATACAAAAGAATATGGGAGCTGATTACAGAAGTGAAGTGCCGCTGGCAATGGAATTGCCAATGGCACATTTTATTCTGCGGATTGAAGGCAGAGCCGATGGAATCATAGAACGGGAAGGAACCGTTACCATTGATGAGATTAAGGGCGTATACCAGAATGTAGAGAAGATGACGGCTCCCGTCCGGGTTCATAAGGCACAGGCAATGGTGTATGCTTATATTTATGCCACACAGAATCAGCTTAGCTCCATCGGAGTTCAAATGACCTATTGCAATCTGGATACAGAGGTAATAAGACGGTTTCGGGAAACCGTAGAATATGAAGCACTAAAGGGCTGGTTTGAGCAACTGGTGGCAGATTATATGATATGGGCGGATTATCAGTATGAGCATCGCAAGCAGCGGCAGGCATCCATTGAACAACTGGAATTTCCGTATGAATACCGCTCAGGGCAGAGAGATATGGTGGTTTCGGTGTATAAGGCAATCCGGGAAGGAAAACCGCTATTTGTACAGGCACCTACCGGAATCGGGAAAACACTGGCAACTATTTTTCCGGCAGTACAGGCAATCGGACAGGGCATGGGGGATAAACTGTTTTATCTTACGGCAAAGACAATTACCAGAACGGTAGCGGTAGAAGGTCTGCAGCGTTTGCGGGAGCATGGACTCTGGTTTTCATCGGTGGTAATTACCGCAAAGGAGAAAATCTGTATGACAGACGCCTGTGAATGTAATCCGGCACAGTGCGAATATGCAGACGGACATTATGACCGAATTAATGAAGCTGTGTATGATTGCATCACGCACGAAGCGGATATTACCAGAGAGATAATACAGGCATATGCCAGAAAGCACAGGGTATGTCCATTTGAATTATCATTGGATATAAGCCTCTGGGTAGACGGTATTATCTGTGATTATAATTATGTGTTTGACCCGCGTGTGAACTTAAAACGTTACTTTGGTGAGGGCATCAAGGGTGATTACATTTTCTTGGTAGATGAGGCTCATAATCTGTATGAGCGGGCAAGTGCCATGTATAGTGCAGAGCTTTACAAAGAAGCGTTTCTGGAGGTGAAGCGTCTTGTAAAGCCGTACAGTGCGAAGCTGGCAGGAAAGCTGGATGCCTGCAACCGGATTTTATTAGAATGGAAGAAAACGTGTGAAGATTATCAATATATGGAGGATATACAACCGTTTATCTTAAAGCTGCTGTCCGTATTACAGGAATATGAAGTATTTCTGGAGGAGCATATCGGGCTTCCGGAGGAAACAAGAATCTTAGAGTTTTATTTTCAAATCTATCAATTTTTGAATATATATGAGCGGGTAGATGAAAATTATGTGATGTATTGTGAACAGGTATCCCAAAGCTCGTTTAAGCTTCGGTTATACTGTGTCGATACCTCTGTGAATCTGCGGTTATGTCTGGAGAAGGGATGCTCTACGATATTTTTCTCCGCAACACTGCTGCCGATTCGATATTATAAGAAGCTGTTAAGCCGGGAAGAAGACTATGCCGTATATATACCGTCGCCGTTTGCAAGAGAGAATCAATGTCTGCTAATCGGCAGGGATGTCAGCAGCCGGTATAGTCGGAGAAATGCCATGGAATATGAGAAGATATATGCCTATATTAAGGGTCTTTTATCTGCAAGAATGGGAAATTATATGGTGTTCTTTCCGTCCTATAAGATGCTGGAGGAGGTAGCCCGGATAACGGAATTAAAAGGACTACCGGAGGGCTTTCGGTTGTATTGCCAGAATCCCGGTATGCAGGAGAAGGAGCGGGAACAGTTTCTTTTACAGTTTGAACAGGAAGGTACCGTAGGCTTTTGCATTATGGGAGGTATCTTTTCGGAAGGAATTGATTTGACCGGTGAACGCTTAATCGGTGCTGTAATAGTAGGCACCGGTATTCCGATGGTCTGCCGGGAGCGGGAGATTCTCCGGCAGTATTTTGAAAACCGGGAAGGAATGGGCTTTGCATATGCGTACCAGTATCCCGGTATGAATAAGGTCATGCAGGCGGCGGGTAGAGTGATTCGGACAACCACAGATAAGGGTGTGATTCTGCTTTTGGATGAACGGTTTTTATATGCATCGAACCAACAATTATTTCCGGATGAATGGAAGAATCTACAGGTAATTACGGCAGAGCAGGCAGAAGCCGTAAGCAAAGAATTTTGGAATTAATATTCTCGGTAGAAACTAAGCGGGAAATGTGCTACAATGTGGTAGAAACAGTAAGAATGGGTATGGGGGTAGCGGATGAGAAAACTATATGTAAGTGATTTGGACGGAACCCTGTTGAATAACCGGGGGGATGTTCCGGCTAAGACAGCAGAACGGATAAATCTTTGTATAAAAGAAGGAATGGCATTTACGATTAACACCGCCAGAAGTCCGGCAACAGTATTTCCGATTGTGGAAGCCATCCATTTGAATGTTCCGTATTCCATGATGAACGGTGTCTTGATTTATAATCCGGCACAGCAGGAATATATGAAGATTCATACAATCAGCCGGGAAACTGCAATGGTGGTATTAGGAATAATTAAATTGCATGGCTTGCAATGCTTCTTATATACCATGGAGCAGGAGGTACTGCATACCTATTATGACAGTGTGGAATCCCGCTCACTGAATAAGTTCCGGAATGAGAGAATTATGAAGTATGATAAGGTGTTTACAGAGGTAGACGATTTGAGTATTTGTGCCGACAGAGGAGTTATTTACTTTTGTCTGCGGGAGAAGAAGGAATTGCTGGAGGGACTATACCGGGACTTGCAGGCAGTCCGGGGAGCAAGTGCAATTTTTTATGAGGATGTTTATAATCCGGAATGGATGTACTTAGAGATATATAGTGATAAGGCATCAAAAGCACAGGCGTTGAATACGATTAAGGAATGGGGAAAATATGATTACTTAATCGGATTTGGTGACAGTGCAAACGATAAGGAAATGTTTCGGGTTTGCAATGAAACCTATGCGGTATCCAATGCTACCACCGAGATTCAGAATCTTGCCAACGGTATTATTCCGAGCAATGAGGATGAAGGTGTGGCAAGGTTTATGTATAAGATATTACATGATTCCCATGTAGATATTTAAAGGAGACTGGTTATGGAGAATATAACGGTTCAGGAAATATTGGAATTTACGGGCGGAACGCTTCTTTGCGGAGATGCGGATACAATTGTTACGGATGTCTGTATAGATTCCAGAGAGATTAAGCCGGGAGATTTATTTGTTCCGATTATAGGAGAAAGGGTAAATGCACATCGGTTCATTGAGCAGGTTCTGGAAACAGGAGCAGCGACTCTGACCTCCGAGCATTATGCAATTTCGGCAGAAAAGCCGTACATAAAGGTAGAAGATACGGTGAAAGCTTTACAGGATATAGGAAGAGGTATCCGAAGGCGGTTACAGCTTCCGATTGTGGCGGTAACCGGCAGCGTAGGGAAAACAACCACCCGGAATATGATTGCGGCAGCTCTTCGCAGTACATACAGAACCTTTGAAACGCAAAAGAATTATAACAGCCAGATAGGGGTTCCGATTATGCTCTCAAGGCTTAGTCATGAGTATGAGGTTGCAGTGTTGGAATGCGGTATGAGTGAAGTCGGTCAGATACATAGTCTGTCTGTTATGGTGGAGCCGAAATATGCGGTTGTAAGTAAGATAGGTGTAGCTCATATAGAGCAGTTAAAGACACAGGAAAATATTCTACATGAAAAATTATCCATTATTGACGGTATGGATAAGGACGGAGTCCTGTTCCTGAATGGAGATGACACACTGCTTGCAGGTGTAAAGGGAACATTGCCTTGTAAGCTGTGTTATTATGGAACACAGGACTGGTGTGATTATCGGGCAGAAAATATCCAATACGATAACGGAAGAAGTTATTTTGAATGTGTGCATGGAAATGAACGAGTGTCTGTGGAGCTGAGTGTTCCCGGTCTGCATAACGTACAAAATTGTGTAGGGGCAATTGCTGTCAGTCACACATTTGGGATTCCGATGGAAACAGCCGCTGCCGAATTTGCACATTTTTGCGGACTGCGGCAACGGATTATAAAGCTTGAAAGCCGGTTTACAATTATTGATGATACCTATAATGCAAGTCCGGATTCCATGAGGGCGAGTCTGGATGTGCTATGTCATATGGAGACAAAGGGCAAGCGAATTGCGGTTCTGGGTGATATGCTTGATTTGGGTGAGAACTCCGAGCAATATCATTACGAAATTGGAACCTATATTACCACCCTGCCGATACAGGAAGTTATTGTAATCGGGGAGCGGGCAAAGAAGATTGCTCAGGGAATCCAAGATAAAAAGGCCGGAATAGAGGTCTATGCCTTTTCAGAAAATGAAGAAGCTGTTATGTATCTGATGGGAACACTGATGCCGGAGGATATTGTACTGGTGAAAGGCTCAAACGGAATGCATATGAATGAAATTGTGCATTTGTTGGAGCAATAAGTATAAATCACCATAAAATCTTATAAAAAATAAAAATTATTAAGAATAATTCAGATTCTCCTTAAGCAGGTGAGGAAAACACGCCTATCTGTTTAAGGAGAATTTTGTTATAGAAATTAAAATATTTACTTGACAAATTAAAATCTATCTGTTAATTTATAAATTAGTAATGATTACTGATTTTAATTTAATCAAATAAAAAGGAAAAGGAGAAAAGATTATGAAATTTGTATGTTCAGTATGTGGTTATGTGTATGAAGGAGAACAGGCACCGGAGCGTTGCCCGCAATGTGGAGCCCCGGCAGAGAAATTCGTAGAGCAAAGCGGAGAAATGTCATGGGCAGCCGAGCATGTAGTAGGTGTTGCACAGGGTGCCAGCGAGGACATTTTGGAAGATTTAAGAGCGAATTTTAATGGTGAGTGTTCAGAGGTAGGTATGTATCTGGCAATGGCAAGAGTTGCATACCGGGAAGGCTATCCGGAGGTAGGTATGTACTATGAAAAGGCTGCTTATGAAGAAGCCGAGCATGCAGCAAAGTTTGCAGAGCTGTTGGGTGAGGTTGTTACCAGCAGTACAAAGAAGAATCTGGAAATGCGGGTAGAGGCTGAAAATGGTGCAACCGCAGGAAAGACAGATTTGGCAAAGAGAGCAAAGGCTGCTAATCTGGATGCAATTCACGATACCGTACATGAGATGGCTCGTGATGAGGCTAGACATGGAAAAGCCTTTGAAGGATTGTTAAAGAGATATTTTGGATAAATTGTTTTACTTTTCTATATGAATATGATAAAATGGCATCAGTTAGCTGCAACTAACTGATGCCATTTGCCGTTTTGAGTGAAATTACGGATTTTATTTAAGTTAGGATGCCAAGCAAAGAAGTTAAAAAGGAGTTTATATGGAAAATCAAAGGGATTACAAACGAAATCTGGTAGCAGGAATGATAGGGGCATTTTTTATGATGCTGGGAGATTTGTCACTAAGCTTAATTGTACCGAGTGATGCGGATGCGGGTCTGTTTCTTCGGGAGGGCTATTTGAATGGCGGTTATGCTTCATGGAGAGCGGTATTTCTGGTATTAACCGGATTGGTAGGAGTCTATGGATACTGGTATGGGTTAAAAGCCATACATGATTCGGTTGATGACTCATATAAAGAGACAAAGAAATGCTTTCATTATTGCAGTATGATGTTTTGCTTTACCGGCTTGGCAATTCATTTTGCAATTGCGGCAGGTGCCTATATTACTACATATGTGTCTGTTAATATCGGAAGGGAAGAAGCAGTTGCCATGGCAACCGACTATGCAAATCATATTCTTCCTGCATTCTATATTGCATATTTACCGATGGCTTTTATATTTCTATATCAGCTGATTATGACGGTCAGGGGTAAGACCATATATTCAAGAAGAATGTTGATTTTTAGTCCGCTTATATGGATGGGAATTTTTGCACTGGTGCCGGATATTCGACAGATGTCAGGCGGTTCTATTTCTGTGGTTGACTATGTAATGACACAATGCTCCGGAAATGCCGCACCGTTTTTGTATTTTCTGGCTTGCATTGTTTTACCGGATAAGTTCAAATATAAAGAAAGCTTGTTGGTAATGATGCAAAAGCAAATTAAGGATATATAAAGGAGGCTTTATTGTGAAGGAAAAGAAACAAAGTACCTTGTCAAAGCTTGTGAGGATAGCAGGAATCCATTTCAAAGCTGATTCAGGATAAGACGGTATTAATTATTGCACATAGAATGCGGACGGTAGACGGTGCGGATAAGATTGTTGTATTAAAGGATGGTACGGTAGCAGAGCAGTGGAACTTTTAGAAAACAAAATTTGGAAAATGCGTGAATAAATCAGCCTGACTGATTGCGGTATTTTGTTGTGCAATTTGTCAGATTCCGTTTCAGAAAAAAGAAACTCATTGTTCAATAGTTGAGAATTTTAACCATTGACTTGCAAACCAAAATGAAATGGGGTATTATCTAGCTAACATATTTATCAAGTTTATCAAGCATTATATGGTAAAGAGATGGAGGAAGATGAAATGAGTACAGTGAAAAAGACAGCTAAGGTTGAGCCTAAGGCAGTAGATAAAGCAGCAGTTGTAGCAGAGACACCAAAGGCAGCAGCCGAGAAGAAGGCACCTGTAAAGGC
>DHMX01000009.1 GCA_002406015.1 Lachnospiraceae bacterium UBA4631 | reverse complement strand
TTAAAAGATGCTACACAAAAAAATTCTCCGGCTTCCGCCTGAAACGGAACGTCCGGAGAATTTGCTTCCTTATTATTCTACACTATAGTTTGGTGCTTCCTTTGTAATCTGAATGTCATGCGGATGACTTTCTTTCAGAGATGCAGAGGTAATCTTTACAAATCTTGCCTTTTCATGCAAGGTCGGAATATCCTTAGAGCCGCAATATCCCATTCCGGCACGAAGACCACCTAACAACTGGAATACGGTATCTTCTACCGTTCCCTTATATGCAACTCTTCCTTCTACGCCTTCCGGAACCAGCTTCTTTGCATTGGACTGGAAATAACGGTCCTTACTTCCGTTTTCCATTGCAGATATAGAACCCATTCCACGATATACCTTGTATTTTCTTCCCTGATATAATTCAAATTCTCCAGGACTTTCATCCGTACCGGCAAACAGACTACCCATCATACATACATCGGCTCCGGCAGCCAGTGCCTTTGTAATATCTCCGGAGTATTTAATACCGCCGTCTGCAATAATCGGAATATTATACTTCTGTGATACTGCATATGCATCCATAATTGCAGTCATCTGTGGTACACCAATACCGGCAACTACACGAGTCGTGCAGATAGAACCAGGTCCGATACCAATCTTTACTGCATCTGCTCCGGCTTTAATCAAATCCTCTGTTCCCTGTGCCGTAGCCACATTACCGACAATTACCTGTAAATCCGGATATGCCTCTTTTACAATAGAAAGTGTCTTTAACACATTTGCGGACTGTCCATGTGCGGTATCAATTACAATTACATCCACCTTTGCCTTTACAAGCTCACTTACCCGGTCCAAAATATCCGGTGTTACGCCAACTGCCGCACCACATAATAATCTCCCCTGTGAATCCTTTGCGGAATTTGGATATTTAATCTGCTTTTCAATATCCTTAATTGTAATAAGTCCCTTCAGATTGTAATCATCATCCACAATCGGTAATTTTTCTTTCCGGGCCTCTCCTAATATTCTCTTGGCTTCCTCCAAGGTAATTCCTTCCTTGGCAGTTACCAGATTTTCGGTTGTCATAGACTCCTTAATCTTCTTGGTATAGTCTGTTTCAAACTTCAAATCACGGTTTGTTAAAATACCGACTAATTTTCCGTCTTCTGTAATCGGAACTCCCGATATTCTAAATTTTGCCATTAATTTATCAGCATCATCCAAGGTATGTTCCGGAGACAAGGAAAACGGGTCGGTAATAACTCCATTTTCTGAACGTTTCACCTTATCCACTTCTTCTGCCTGCTGCTCAATCGTCATGTTCTTATGAATAATTCCGATTCCGCCCTGTCTTGCCATAGCAATTGCCATACGGTGTTCGGTTACGGTATCCATACCTGAACTCATTAGTGGTATTTGCAGTTGAATCTTATTCGTCAGTCTTGTGGTAAGAATAATATCATTCGGAATCACTTCAGAATATTGCGGTACTAACAGCACATCATCAAAGGTAATTCCTTCTCCAACAATCTTACTCATGTCTCCATCCACTCTCCTTTTATCATTCTTGTCTTAACTTTTTCATATAGAAAAAGAAGTATGCTTTCGATAGTAACAAATCTGTCCTGTATTGTCAACCGGACATTTGATTCTGATACTCAATTCTAACATTAAATTCCGATAGTTAATCCTCATAAATCTTATTCGGTATGCGTTGACGAAAATTTTCCATCATTGCTTCTGTCGGCTCCAGCAAAATAATCGTATGAATCCCTCTTAAATCCAATTCAAGTCCATACACCTTATCCTTTGGCTCCTGCGAGGTATAATCGGTATAACGCATTCCCGGATCCCGTTCTCTTTCATTTGCCAGACGTTGGGAATCCTCCGGTGCAATCAGCTTAATATCATTTGTGTTAAACTGTATTGCCATCCGTCTGCGTTTCTGATTAATGATTTTTGCAATTTCAATATCATCATTTGTCACACTGTATTCATATTCAATATTCCGTTCCCGAAACATCATAACAAACACAGTTCCGGTTGCCAGAAACACCACCAGACCGATTGCCATCCAATAGGCAGAAACCAGACTGGCAACTGCAAGGATTCCCATTACCCACATGGTAATGTTTCCCCGCACATTTGGTTTTGCCTTTACAGCCTTCTCTCCATGAAAATCCTTTGCTAACATGTTCGTCCTCCGCTTCTTACAGGCTTCCAAACCTCAAACGGTTCTACTTTAGGCATTCAGTGCCTCATCAATTGCCTTTGCTGCCTTTTTACCTGCTCCCATCGCAAGAATGACCGTTGCTGCTCCAGTTACGGTATCACCACCGGCATATACACCATCCTTACTGGTCTTCATGGTATCTTCATCTACAATTATGCCTCCCCACTTCTGCGTATCCAAACCAGGTGTGGTCTGACGAATCAATGGGTTCGGGCTTTGTCCGATAGCAATAATCACGGTTTCTACCGGAATCACATAGTTAGAGCCTTCTACCGGTACCGGAGACCGTCTGCCGGACGCATCCGGTTCACCCAGTTCCTGCTTTACAACCTCTATACCGGTTACCCAGCCGTCTTCACCATGAATTTCACAAGGATTATTCAGTAATTTGAAAATAATACCTTCTTCCTTTGCATGATGAACCTCTTCTTTTCTGGCAGGGACTTCATCCTCACCACGTCGATATACAATATAAACATCCTCTGCACCTAAACGCTTTGCGGTACGTGCAGCATCCATTGCAACATTACCGGCACCTACTACAGCTACATGCTTTCCTACCTTAACCGGTGTCGGTGCCTCCGGGAATTTGTATGCTTTCATCAAATTCACTCTGGTTAAAAATTCATTTGCGGAATATACGCCCAGTAAATTTTCTCCCGGAATATTCAGAAATCTCGGAAGTCCGGCTCCGCTTCCTACAAATACTGCCTGATAACCGTCTGCCATCAGGTCATCAATTGTCATAGACCGTCCGATAATTACATTCGTTTCAATATCTACGCCAAGATTCTTTACATTTTCAATTTCCTTTGCTACCAAATCCTTTGGTAAACGGAACTCCGGAATACCGTAGCTTAACACACCGCCTGCCTTATGTAAGGCTTCAAAAATGGTTACGTCATATCCCTTCTTTGCCAATTCACCTGCACAGGTCAAGCCGGAAGGTCCGCAGCCAACAACCGCAACCTTCTTACCGTTTTTAGCAATCTCTATCGGCTTTTGCTCTGCATGAGCCATATGGTAATCTGCTACAAAGCGTTCCAGCCGTCCAATACCGACTGCCTCACCCTTGATAGCTCTTACACATCTTCCTTCACATTGATTTTCCTGTGGGCATACACGTCCGCAGATTGCAGGCAATGCATTCTCACTGGTAATAATCTCATATGCAGCTTCAAAATCACCTTCTGCTACCTTTTCAATAAATCCGGGAATCGGAACATTTACCGGACAACCATCCATACATGGCTTTTTCGGGCAATTCAGACAGCGTGTAGCCTCCTCCATTGCCATTTCCTTTGTATAGCCAAGGGCAACCTCTTGGAAATTCTTATTTCGAACATTCGGCTCCTGCTCCGGCATAACTACCTTCGTCATACTCATATTCTTACCCATGTCTATACACCTCTTCCTATCTTACACTGATGTTCTTCTTCTTTAAACATTGTCTGACGTTTCATACATTCATCAAAATCCACTTCAAAACCATCAAAGTCCGGACCGTCTACGCAGGCAAATTTGGTTTTACCGCCAACGCTCACACGACAGCCGCCGCACATACCGGTTCCATCAATCATAATCGGATTCAGAGATACATTCGTCGGGATTCCCAACGGCTGTGTTACCTTAACCACATTCTTCATCATAATCAATGGTCCAATTGCGATAACTTCATCTATCTTTTCGCCCTTTTCAATCAGGTCTGACAATACATTTGTTACAAAGCCCTTTGTTCCCAGACTTCCATCATCCGTTGCTATATATACATGGTCGCAGAATGCCTCAAATTTCTCCTTCAGAATTACAAACTCAGCACTACGTCCACCGATAATCACATCTACAGAAACACCCATTTCATGTAATTTCCGAAGCTGTGGGTACAATGGTGCTGAACCAACACCACCGGCTACGCCAACGACGTGTCCTACCTTATGCAGCGGTGCCGGCTGTCCCAACGGTCCCACGAAATCCACTACATAATCGCCTGCCTGCTTCTTACTGAGCAGCTCTGTAGAATAACCTACCACCTGATAAATAATCGTTACGGTTTCTGCCTCTCTGTCATAATCTGCAATTGTCAACGGAACACGTTCACCATCTTCATCTACACGAACAATAATAAACTGACCCGCTTCACACTTTCTTGCTACATAAGGAGCATGAATCACCATCAGTTCAACTGCCTGATTCAAAACCTCTTTACTCACAATCTTGTACATTGTCATAACCCTACTTTCCTTTTAATCTTTCTTGTTTTCTAGTTCACAAACATATACGTGAATATTTTAACATCATTTTTGATAAAATCCTAGACCTTTTTCATTCCAATTTCAGGGGATTTTGGTTTTCATATTTGCAGAATGCAAATTCGAGGTCAAAATAGGTATTTTCTTCCCCTTCTTCCGTCATTTTCCAATCCGGCAGCTTATCCAAATCCGGGAAGTATGCATCTGCCGCATAACGATAGTCTATTTTTGTCGCATAGACCGTATCGCAATAAGGAAGCAGCAGCTCATAAATATCACTGCCTCCAATCACAAAAATATCCTCTGTTGCATATACTTTTAATTCCTGAAACAATTCCTCCTTAGAGTGAGCCACAACCGCACCCTTGACCTGCAGGTTCGGATTTCTGGACATTACAATATTGGTTCTTCCGGCAAGCGGAAGTCCGTTTGGAAATGTTGCAAGTGTCTTTCTTCCCAATATTACAACCTTGCCAATCGTCTTTTCCCGGAAATACTTCTGGTCCATCGGAATCCTTACCAGAAGACTTCCTTTATTTCCGATTGCCCAATGATTATCAACAGCTACAATTGCATTCATCCCAAGTTCTCCTTTATTTTTCTGCTATTTTTCTTGTTATTCTGCTATTTTCTTTTTATTTTAAACCGCTACCGGTATATTTGTAATCTGCGGACCGGTCTGGTAATTTTCCAGCGTAATATCATCCGGTGTAAATTCATAGAAATCATGAATTTCAGGATTTAACGTAAATTTCGGTGCCGGATAAGTCGGACGTGCAATTAATTCCTTAACAATATCGATATGCCGGTCATAAATATGTGCATCTGCAATGACATGCACCAATTCTCCCACCTGTAAGCCACATACCTGTGCCAGCATATGAACCAGAACTGCATACTGCACAACATTCCAATTGTTTGCTGTCAATATATCCTGTGACCGCTGATTTAAGATTGCATTCAGCCTTCCGTCCGTCACATTAAAGGTCATACTATATGCACATGGGTACAGGTTCATCTCATGCAAATCCTGATGCACATATAAATTCGTAATGATTCTCCGGCTGTAGGGATTGTTTTTCAGGTCATAAATCACCCGGTCTACCTGATCCATCATTCCTTCCGAATATTGATGCTTTACTCCCATCTGGTATCCATATGCCTTACCGATGGAACCGTCTTCATCCGCCCATTCATCCCATACATGACTTTTTAAATCATGCACATTATTCGACTTTTTCTGCCAAATCCAAAGCATTTCATCAACGGCAGACTTAACATAGGTCTTTCTGAGTGTAATTGCCGGAAACTCCTTTGATAAATCATATCGGTTTACAACACCAAAGCGTTTAATCGTATATGCATAAGTTCCGTCCTCCCATTTCGGACGCACCTTTTCCCCTTCCGTACTGTATCCATGCTCCAAAATATCCTTACACATTTTTATAAATAAATCATCTGCTGCACTCACGAATCCATTTCCTTCCCTTCTAAAGTTTTATTATAAAAAACTGTCGTATAGCCAGACGGCTTACGACAGTCATTTTTACCGAATCAATATAGCAAAAAACTCGTCCTTATGCTTCTCAGCTTCTGTCTCGTCCATCGTTGCCACAAATTCCATTTTCGGAAATGCCTCCTGCATTGCCCGAAGCATTGACGGATGAATGGCTTCCCATGGATACAGGTTCACAACATCACTTCCCTGTGCCTGTGCATTATACACTTCTGTTAATGTGGTTGCACTCATGCCGCAGAATACATCCCGCTCCTTACAAAAAGAGCCAACCTCTTTCACAACAAAATTCGTAAACACAAACCTTGCTCCACTATCTACTGCAAGACTTGCTTCCTCCCGGCTCGATACATCCGCAACTCCTATATAAATGTCCGGATATTCCTCGGTCAAATCCGCTAATATCTTCGTAGCCTCCGGCACCTGATACGATAACGCAAACCCATCAATGCCATTCTGGATATATTTTTTGCACTCTCTCAATGCGGAATTATAAGTCTTTCCAGCCACATATGGCAACTGCATGCCTTGAAGTCCTTTCCTCACAACATCCTTTTGTACGCTGTTGCACCGCATCTTCTTCACATCCGGTAGTGTCTTGTAATTATCCAGTACAGAATCTGTCAGTTGCATATATACCAGCAATCTGCGGATATATTCATCATACTTTCCTGCATTATGAATATCTCCTTTCAAAAATGCATCCAGTGTAGGTCTTGAAATATTCATTGCCTGTGACAGCGTCACCTTGGTACATTTTCGGTCCTTCATAATTGCTTCTATGTTACTGCCTATTCTCTTTCTGTCCATAAATAAGTATTCGTACTGCACCTGTCCTATCATCCTTTCCGTTCTGCTTCATTCTTACACTGCCAAATCTATGGTTTGTCCTTTTAAAAAGCTTCCCTCTATTAATTTTCTACTTTTATCATATGGATTCTTCTCGGTATATTGTATCCTTGTATTCGTTACTCCGCCTGCTACATAAGACCTGCCGCATTCAGGACAGGTTGCCATCTTTAACGAAATCGTAGCCGATAATAATTTTGCGTTTTTCCCGGATGCTTTCTGTCTTGCATTTGACACATGCTCCTGCTCATGAGACATCACAGTTGCATAGGATTGTCCCGGTGAAATATGTCCGGGTGCTTTGAATGATACATCCGCTTCATTTGAACCGTCTACATATTTGCGGTTTTTACAGGTTTTACATTCCGTTCGTTTTACCTTAGGCGAATCTTCGACGTTCTTCTCCGACTGAACCGGTGATGTATCGTCTGTTCCGTTTGTCGGTGCAATATACACATTATATGGTTGATTTCTACTAATACCGTCTATCATACGTCCGCCCCCTATTCCTGTAAATTGTTCTTTTATGCTTATAAGAAATGTTAATTTATATTATACAATTCTATATCCGAAATGACAAGAAGAAAAAATAAAAACGAAATCACAGGCCGCAAACTGCAGTCTGTGATTCCGTTTTCTGTTATTTTATATACATGAGCTGCTATAAGCTTACATCATTCCCATGCCGCCGCCCATTGGAGGTGCTGCCGGGGTATCTTCCTTAATCTCTGCAACTACAGACTCGGTTGTTAATAAGGTAGATGCTACCGATGTTGCATTCTGCAATGCGGATCTTGTTACCTTTACAGGGTCAATAATTCCTGCCTCAACCATATTTACATAGGTTTCATTCAATGCATCAAAGCCGACACCCGGTTCAGACTCATATACCTTGTTAATGATGACAGAGCCTTCCAGACCTGCATTGGATGCAATGTGGTATAATGGTGACTCCAATGCCTTAAGAATAATCTCTGCACCGGTCTTCTCATCACCGGATAAAGTAGCTGCCAATGCAGCAACCTTCTTGCTTGCATGAATGTATGCAGAACCACCACCACAGATAATGCCTTCTTCTACTGCGGCTCTGGTAGCTGCCAATGCATCTTCAAGACGAAGCTTTGCTTCCTTCATTTCGGTTTCTGTAGCTGCACCTACACGGATTACACCTACACCACCGGACAATTTTGCAAGACGCTCCTGCAATTTTTCCTTATCAAATTCAGATGTTGTATTTTCTAACTGCATCTTAATCTGACCGATTCTTGCCTGAATATCTTCTTTTGCTCCGGCACCATCTACGATAACGGTATTTTCCTTCTCAACCTTAACACTCTTTGCACGACCAAGGTCTTCCATTGTGGTATCCTTCAAGTCCAGACCAACCTCTTCTGAAATTACCTTACCACCTGTCAGAATTGCAATATCCTCCAGCATAGCCTTTCTGCGGTCGCCATAACCCGGTGCCTTTACTGCTACTACATTAAATGTACCTCTTAATTTATTTACAATCAGGGTTGTTAATGCTTCGCCTTCTACATCCTCAGCAATAATCAACAGACGGGAACCGCTCTGAACAATGCTCTCTAACAGTGGCAAAATATCCTGAATATTAGAAATCTTCTTATCGGTAATCAGAATATATGGATTATCCAGCTCTGCTACCATTTTTTCCATATCGGTACACATATATGCGGATACATAACCACGGTCAAACTGCATACCTTCTACAAGGTCAAGCTCGGTCTTCATGGTCTTAGACTCTTCTATGGTAATAACTCCGTTAGAAGAAACCTTCTCCATAGCATCTGCAACTAACTGACCTACCTCTTCGTCACCGGCTGAAATAGAAGCAACTCTTGCTATCTGTTCCTTTCCGCTAATCTTATCACTCATATCCTTTAATGCATCGACTGCGGTATCACAAGCCTTCTTCATACCCTTTCTCAGGATAATCGGATTTGCACCGGCTGCCAGATTCTTCATACCTGCATTAATCATAGCCTGTGCCAATACGGTTGCTGTTGTAGTTCCGTCACCGGCTACATCATTTGTCTTGGTTGCAACTTCTTTTACAATCTGTGCTCCCATGTTTTCGAATGCATCCTCTAATTCAATATCCTTTGCAATCGTAACACCATCGTTTGTAATCAACGGAGTACCATAAGACTTGCTAAGTACCACATTTCTTCCTTTTGGTCCTAATGTTACCCGAACTGTATCTGCTAACTGATTTACTCCTGATTCCAAAGCCTTTCTGGCTTCTGCTCCATACTTAATTTCCTTTGCCATTTTAATTCCTCCAATTCTATTCTCTGTCTCTTACTTCTCTGTCTAAATAAGGTGCTTAGTCCTCAATAATTGCCAAAATATCTGCCTGCTTTACAATGGTGTATTCCTCATCATCCAGCTTTAATTCTGTTCCTACATACTTGGAATATACAACCTTATCACCAACCTTAACCTGCATTGGTACAAGCTTACCGTCTACCTCTGCTCCAGGACCTACTGCAATTACTTCTGCCTGCTGTGGCTTTTCCTTTGCCTGTCCAGGAAGCACAATTCCTGACTTTGTAGTTTCTTCTGCAATTAACTGCTTTAATACAACCTTGTCACCTAATGGTACTAATTTCATTTTATATTCCTCCTTATATTTCCTATCGTCCTAATAGCACTCACTTTGTTTGAGTGCTAACACAATTATTATTGTATCCATTTTCCGGAAAAAATCAACCCTTTATTTAAAAATAATTATTAAAAAAGTATGACCGGTTAATTTCCTTTTATTATATTCATTGTCCCGCGTTTCTAATACAGCTTTTTCCCAACATATCAAAACCAAGAGTGACAGTTTTCTCTCTTCCATGTATAATGATGGTATCTATATTTCAGGAGGAATGTGTTATGAAAGAACAATTATATACAATTCCGGTAAATGATGCCTTTCGTTCCGATTGCGAATGTCCGGTCTGTGCCTTATATCAGGAATTGGAGCAGAATGCCATTGACTATACCATGGGGCCCAGCTATATGGAGGATGATAACCGGGCTATGACCGATAAATTAGGCTTTTGCCAGCATCACATTCAAATGCTGTATCATCAAAAGAATCGTCTGGGGCTTGCCCTCATGCTAAAAACCCATACCGATAAAACCATTCGGGATTTAAAGGAGCGTAGCACTCATAAGCCTGCTGCTGCCGGCATCTTCAAAAAAGCCTCTGCTCCTTCTCCGGTCGGTGCGTACATTCAGGATTTGGAGCAGCACTGTTTTATCTGTGAGCGGATGAACACTACCTTTGACCGCTATATTGATACTATTTTTCATTTATGGAAGAAAGACCCTGCTTTTCGTTCCTCGGTTTCCGATTGTAAAGGGTTCTGTACCTGGCATTACGGTCTGCTCTATGATGCAGGAGCCTCCGCTCTTGACAAAAATCAATACAGCGAATTTCTGGACTGTTTGAATCAGGTATACTTTAATGGGATGCAGCGAATCAATGATGACATTGAATGGTTTATTAATAAATATGATTACCGTTATGCCAATGAACCTTGGAAAAATTCCAAGGATGCCCTTCCGAGAGGCATCCTGAAAACCAACCATATACAGGTTGAAGAATAAAATCCTGATAAAAAGAACCCTCCTTACCGAAGCTTTAATATTCGGTAAAGAGGGTTCTATTTAACGTAAACCTTCTACTTCTTCTTTGAAGCCATTACTTCCTGTTTGATTATATCTTTTAATTCTAATGCCTTATCCTTAATTCGTCTGGATGCCACCTTGGAATTTAACACACTTGCCAGCATCCGAACCGCTTCCTCCGGTTTTCCAATCTCATGTGCCAGCACTGCCATGGTATAACGTACCGATATTTCATCCATGCCACACATCGGAAAGCTCTCTCTGGAAAATGCATCCTGAAAGCCTTCATATGCCTTTTGAATACATTCCTGTTCTTCGCTTTTTAATTCCTCCCGCTCAGCCGCATCCTGCGGAAGCTCCTCCAGCTTACCGCGTATCAGCCATGCCATCTTCAAAAATATATAGGCTTTCTCGCTGTTTTTTGCATTTCGCTTCATGGCACATACCAATGCGAGCTTATGCCGTAACAAGGCACCATCATATGACATACATGGTGTTTCCTCCGGTATACCTTTAAAGTTTGCACAATACTCCTGCTTAATTGCCCGAAGCTGCGTTGTTGTAACCGGACGATAATATCTGGTCAATGCTGTATATCCGCAATGCGGACAGCTTATTGCATCATATTTCAATGGGTCAATATGATTTTCATAAATCGGACGCAAATCATCATCCTGTGCAAGCAGCTTCAGCCGCCCGGTACGGATTGCCTTTGCTTTAAATTCATTATCACAAATCGGACACTTGTAGGACTTATCGAATAATACATTCTCTTCTTTTTTCTCTGCTTTAACAGCTTCCTTCTCTTCCTTCGAGGCACCTGCCTTTTCCTCATCCTTAAATACATTGTCCATATTGACGTTGCCTAGCCCCATACGCTCAACATCTGAAAATAACCCCATGTTCGTACCTCCTTGCTTTTGTCCTTATCCAATCTAATTCGGTTTATACGAACTCTTTAATGATACGATTCGATTAAAGACTAACTTTTCCTCTGTGGTGTCCTTAGTATCTACACAAAAATAACCATGACGCATAAATTGGAATGAATCTCCCGGCTTTGCTTCTGCAAAATTCTGTTCCAGCTTGCATTCCTTTAATACTGTCAAAGAATTTGGATTCAGATTCCATGAGCCATCCTCATTTCGAACCGGTTCATCATCCTTTACGATATTCTCATACAGACGAACCTCTGCATTCTGACAGGTTCCTGCATCTACCCAGTGAATGGTTCCCTTTACTTTTCTGCCTTCAAAGCCGGAACCGCTTCTGGTCTCCGGGTCATATGTGCAATGTACCTCAGTCACCTTTCCATCCGCATCCTTCTTGTAGTCTACACATTTTACAAAATATGCACCCTTTAAGCGTACCTCGTTGCCCGGAAACAGTCTAAAATACTTCTTAGGCGGTTCTTCCATAAAATCTTCACGCTCAATGTATAATTCCCGCGAAAACGGAACCTTACGGCTTCCCAGCTCCGGATTTTCCTGATTATTTTCAACCTCCATATATTCAGTCTGTCCTTCCGGATAGTTATCAATCACCAGCTTAATCGGGTCAAGTACCGCCATCATTCGATTTGCTTTCATTTTCAAATCTTCCCGGATACAGTATTCCAGCATTGCATAATCACAGATGCTCTGTGCCTTTGACACACCGGTTAAGCTCATAAACAGCTTAATCGATTCCGGTGTAAATCCACGCCGACGCAATGCACTCAATGATACCAGTCTCGGATCATCCCATCCGTCTACAATTCCTTCTTCAACCAACTGCTTAATATAACGCTTTCCGGTAACTACACTCTTAAGATACAGCTTTGCAAACTCAATCTGCTTTGGCGGACATGGATATTCCAGCTCCCGTACCACCCAATCATATAATGGTCTGTGGTCTTCAAATTCAAGCGTACAAATCGAATGTGTCACACCCTCTATCGCATCCTCTATCGGATGTGCAAAATCATACATCGGATAAATGCACCATGTATCTCCGGTATTGTGATGTGTCATATGTGCCACCCGGTAAATAACAGGGTCCCGCATATTCATGTTCGGAGCTGCCATATCTATCTTTGCACGCAGCACCTTACTGCCGTCTTCATACTCTCCTCGTTTCATTGCTTCAAATAACGCAAGATTTTCTTCCACAGAGCGTTCCCGGTATGGGCTGTTCTTTCCCGGTTCTGTCAAAGTACCGCGATATTCCCGGATTTCGTCTGCCGACAAATCACAAACATATGCTTTTCCTTTTTTTATTAATTTGATTGCTGCCTCATACATTTGCTCAAAATAATTAGAAGCATAGTAGATTTCTCCACCGAAATCTGCTCCCAGCCACTTTACATCTGCGGTAATGGAATCTACAAATTCGGTCTTTTCCTTCGTCGGATTGGTATCATCAAACCGTAAATGGAATGTACCGTTATATTCCTGTGCCAATCCGTAATTCAGCAAAATGGACTTTGCATGTCCAATATGAAGATAACCATTCGGCTCCGGCGGGAACCGGGTAACAATCTTCTGATAACTTCCGTCTGCCAAATCCTTATCAATAATCTGTTCTATAAAATTTTTCGAAATATTTTCCTGCTCTTCCACAATGAGCCCTCCTGCTGTTCATTAGTCATTATTAGTAAGTATAGCATTTTAAATGACATAAGTCTATGAAGAAATCAGCAAAAAACTAAAACTTTCTTATTGACAACCACCGTCAGATTTGATATATTAATCACGTTGCTGAAACACAGCAGATGCTACTATAGCTCAGGTGGTAGAGCGCATCATTGGTAATGATGAGGTCACGGGTCCGACTCCCGTTAGTAGCTTATTTTTATGTCTTTATTTATGCATTTAACCCACAAAGTTAGTCTATACAACGCTTTGTGGGTTTTCTTTTGGCATCATCCATGCACATTTATAGCACTTTTTTGCCCCTTGTTTGCCCCCTAAAATCAGGCATCCATTAGTACAACTTTATCTTTTTTCTTTTCCCTTCTGACTATCAGACATAGAATTACAATTCCCAAAAGAGTACAGATTCCGCCCCAGACTATTCCCGGTGTTCGATATTGTAATACAATCTCATGCTCGCCGTTTGATAACGGAAGTCCTATAAATGCTCCCGCAACCGTTTGTGTATCCACTGCTTCACCGTCTACATAGGCATGCCAGCCCTTGCTTTGTGGAATGGACAAAAATAATACAGTATCATTTGAAACTGATACGGTTCCCTTAACACAAGTATCCGTATAATCGGTAAGCTGCCATGCTCCCGCTTCCAAAGCTTCATATATTGTTTCCAAGGCTTCCTCCGGATACCAGCCGACATACACCTTCACCTGATTTCCTGTTATTGTCACTTCTGTATCCGTATCCTGTTCCTTGTTACCCAAATCATAAATACGATTAAGCTTTGAGCTGTAATTTGCAGCATCTATTTTAACCTCAGTGATTCCGTTCATTCCTTCACTACTTTGTCCGTCTCCTTCTGCGGATACATCCACTACCGCCAGATAATAATGATAACCCGCCTTTCGCAATAATGTTGCTGTCTGATTTTCACTTAACGGTAACTCTTCTGTCTGATACAGTCTGCTTCCGCTCATTGCTTCCAACAGCATATTTTGATTTTCAAACGGATTTTCTTCTGTCAACTGGCAGCTTAAGGCAGCTTCATCCACCATGTAACCTAACGGAAGCACATATGGATTCTCCACCATAATATCTGCATCCCCAATCGGACTATATACATTTTTACTGCTTAGAAGCTGTAGCTTCATACTGGTGTCAATTCCCAGCATCATAGCGGTTGCATCTGTGTAGCCGTCATACTGAATCCGGTTTAAACTGGTATAAAATCCAAGCTGATGCAGAGCTTCTACTAAATTGGAATCTACCGTAGAAGAAAACAGGGATAAGCTTTTCTGTCCGTCAAACATTGCTTCATTTCTGGAAATATTTCTTATAATATCCCGTCGCACAAATGCTTCTGTCTCATCTGCAGTCTGCTGCTGCACATATTCCTTCCGTTCCAATATAAGACTACGGTCTACATTTCCATTCACCTTCATGCTGGATAAGGCTCCGCTTCCCAGCTCTGCAATTACTGCCACCAGAATTATGCCGGTCAGGATTGGGGCTAACCGCCTTCTTTTCGCTGCCAAAAGCTCTCCACCTTCCTCTGCTGCCCGATACCCCATCCAAAGCAGACAATAGCAATATAAAAACGCATGGCGGTTCGGAAAACCATATCCGGAATGCATTCCATGAAATACCAGATTTATGGCTCCGCACAAAAAGGAGCCAAGCAGTATCAGCCATAAGCATCCATAACCCAGCTTTTCTCGTTTTGAGATGGTCGGAAGTACGAAGAACAACACACCAAATACCAGAGCAAGTGAGCCACAGTATATATTGGCAAGTGACATATCTGCGGTTGTGATGACAGCCTGCGTTCCCGGAAGCATTTGTTTTAACAACGAACCTATATCTCCCAACATTCCGAAGTCCGATATTGTCAAGGTTGATGCTGCCTTTGTGATTAAGACCTGTATTGCTGCCGGAATCAGAACCATTCCGGATAACAAGCCGCCCAATACCGAACAGCCGACAAACGGCAATACACTGGTTTTAAATTTGCCATATACGATACATAATGCCAAATATAATAAAACCGCATACACACAGACAGCAATCCCAATATAATAATTCGCACAGATTGTCAGACACAGCAATATCGTATAACCCAGATACCGTTTTTCCGTTACCAGCAGCTTTAACATATAGGTTAGCCATGGCAGATAAATGACAGCATCCATCCACATCAGATTTACATGATAGCCCATTACATAATTGCTTAGTGCATACATAATTCCGAATGCTGCAGCAAGAAATGCAGCTCGTATCCATGCAACATCCTTGCCCGCATTGTTATCTCTGTTTGCTTTCCCTTTTTGATATAATTCATACCATAAGGCGGTACTCATAGACAGTCCCGCCAGTCCGGTCTTTAGAATCACCAGCAGGGTTACAGCCTCATTTAGGCTTTCTTCCTTGAAAAATAAGATACATAGATTCCATGGACTCATCAGATAATAAGAAATCACTGCCCAGAAATCATAGCCCAAACCTCCATTCCATGAATAAAACAGGCTTCCGCCCCGGTACAGCTTTTCATACAGCTCTGTAAAAAACGGAAGATATTGTTGCAGCCCGTCTATTCCAAGATAGGAGCGGTCCCCAAACGGATATACATTTGTTAACCGGAATCCCAATATCAACACAATAATGGGTATAAAAAAAGAAAGGAGCAATGCCATACCGCAACCAACTCCAAATCCTCCGGTTCGTTTTTTACCAAGCGGTCTGCCCATATGTCCTCTCTCCTGTCTTCTGTGCTAATTCTAACCCGTATATTCGCTCAATTTTCTGCGTATCCTCTGAATTGCATTATCAATGGATTTTTCCGGTTTTTTGATTCTCTCGGCAATCTGGCTATAGGACAAACCTTCCAGATATAAGGTCAATACCTGCTGTTCATACTGGCTCAATACCGCATCTATCTGTTTCAACAGTCCACCCATCTGTTCTCTCGAAAGCATAGCGGTCTCCGGATTACTGGCATCTCCTGCTGCCAGCATATCCATAACGGTAGCATTGGTTTCTTCATCCTGCGAATAAAAGGATACATAATGATTTAACGGATAATGCTTCTTTCGATTCGAGGTCGTAACGGCTGTGCATATCTGCCGCTTTACGCAAATGGTTGCAAATGTATAAAAGCTGCACCGATGCTCCTCACTGTAATCGCGAATCGCCTTAAACAGTCCTATCATGCCCTCCTGCATCAAATCCTCTGAATCCGCTCCTATTATATAGACCTCTCTGGTTTCCCGCTTCACCAGATTCCGGTATTTATCCAGCAGATAATCCATCGCCTCCGGGTCTTGTTGGTGAATCTTTATAACCAGTTCTTCATCAGATAATTTTTCATATCCCATAGTATACTCCCTGCTTTTCTATCGATTCCTTGCAGCTATTTCATTCTCTGTCGCACAATCTCATATGCCAATACTCCTGCTGCCACAGATGCATTCAAGGAATCTATATCTCCCTTCATCGGAATCGCAGCAACATAATCACAGGATTTTCGTACTAACCGGCTGACACCTTCGCCTTCATTTCCAATCACCAGTCCGATTGGCCCTGTCAGATTCAGTTGATACATCATTTCTCCATCCATAGCTGCACAGACAAACCAGATACCACGCTTTTTTAATTCTTCCATTGTCTGCACCAGATTTGTCACCTTAACTACCGGTGTATAATTCAATGCTCCGGCAGAAGCTTTAACCACTGTTGCGGTCAGCCCTGCGGCACGTCGTTTTGGAATTATTACGCCATGTGCTCCCGCAAGATTCGCAGTCCGGATAATTGCTCCCAGATTATGAGGGTCTTCAATCTCATCGAGAATTATAATAAACGGAGCTTCTCCCTTTTCCTCCGCCTTTGCAAATATGTCTTCCAGCTCCGCATATTCATAAGCTGCTGCCTGTGCAATAACACCCTGATGCTTTCCGGTGGTTGACATCTGGTCTAACCGTTCCTTTGCCACATAGTTCACAATGGTATTCTGCTTTCGTGCCTCTCTTGTGATAGAATTTACAATCCCATCATGGCATCCATCCTGAACATACAGCTTATCAATGGTCTTTCCGGACCGATATGCTTCCAGTACCGCATTGCGTCCTTCTATTGTATACTCTTCGTATCTCATGCCTGCTCCTTGTCTCTTCCAATTTGAATCAATTCCGTAATTCTTGCATATTGCTCGGTCAGGTATAAATATCCAATCAATGCTTCAAATCCGGTTGCCCGATGATAATCACCCATACTGGCATTCTTTGCCTTTGTATAAGAGTTTGCATTTCTTCCTCTGTGATATATATCCCGTTCTTCTTCCGTCAATTCGTCCAGCAGCTTATGCATCAGCTCTGCCTGTGCCTCTGCCTTCACAATCTGGCTCACCTGTCTGTGATATTTGTTGACCTGACAATTCCCATTTGAAACCACTTCGGTCCGAATCAGCAAATCATATACCGCATCCCCGATATAGGCAAGTGTCAATGGGGAATAACTCCGAATATCCCGCTTCGGCAGCTTCATGTGTTCTTTGAAATATCCGATTAAATCTTCTTCCACTTTACGCCCTCTCTGGTATCCTCTAATGCAATTCCCTGCTCCAGTAACTGATTCCGAATCTCATCTGCTCTTGCAAAGTCACGATTCTTCCTTGCCTGCTGCCGTTCCTCAATCAAACGCTCAATATCGGTATCCAGCAATTGCTGTTCTCTCGTAACTTCAATTCCGAGAATATCGCATAGCTGCCGGATAACCGTTACAAGCTTCTGGCAATACTGCTTAGAGGACGTTTCTGATACCGTCGTATTGGACAGCTTTACTAACTCAAAAATAACAGAAATCGCATCTGCGGTATTCAGGTCATCATCCATGGCGGCCTCATATTTTTCCTTTAGGGCATCTATTTTTTTACTGTTTTCCTGTTCCTCTGCCGACAGCTCTTGTTCTGCTGCCTTATCTGCCATATCCGACACCTTTTCATATGCTGTCAGAATACGGTCCAAACCATTTTTTGCAGCCTCCACCAGGTCATCCGAAAAATTCAACGGACTTCTGTAATGTGCACTCAGCATAAAGAATCGAATCACCTGTAACGGATATTTCTCCCCGATTTCTCTTACGGTAAAGAAATTTCCCAATGACTTCGACATTTTTTCATTATTAATCTTTAAAAAGGCATTATGCATCCAATATCTTGCAAATTCGGTTCCGTTTGCCGCTTCGCTCTGTGCAATTTCATTCTCATGGTGCGGGAAAATCAAATCCTCTCCGCCGGCATGAATATCAATTACATCTCCGATATATTTTTTAGACATGCAGGAGCATTCCAAATGCCAGCCCGGTCTGCCTTCTCCCCATGGAGAATCCCAGAATGGCTCCCCTTCCTTTTTCGGTTTCCACAATACAAAGTCCAGACTGTCTTCCTTTTCATCCTCACCGGATACCTTTAAGGAACGATTTCCGCTTCTTAAATCATCCAGATTCTTATGTGACAGCTTTCCATATTCCTGAAATTGACGGGTCCGGAAATATACGGTTCCGTTTACTTCATATGCGTATCCCTTTTGAATCAGAGTCTCTACCATGGCAATCATATCCGGTATTTCTTCCGTTGCCTTCGGATGTGTGGTTGCCTCCTGCACATTCATATCCTTCATATCCTTTTTTACTTCTTTAATGTATCGCTCGGATATTACAGATGCATCCACACCTTCTTCATTTGCACGTTTGATAATCTTATCATCCACATCGGTGAAATTTGATACATAGTTCACTTCATAGCCCTTATAAGTCAGGTATCTGCGAAGGGTATCAAACACGATCATCGGACGTGCATTTCCTATATGAATATAATCATAAACGGTAGGCCCGCATACATAAATGCCCACCTTTCCTTCCCGAATCGGTACAAATTCTTCTTTCTGTCTGGTCATTGTATTATATATCTTCATGCTTGAATCTCCTTGCGTTTTGTCATTCATTCTATCCACGTAAAAGTATATGGTTCCCGGTTTAGTTTGTCAAGAAATGGTTATACAATCTCCATCATATACATCTGACCGGCAAAATCCGCATTTTGCAGCAGCCAGTCCGTCAATTGTCCAATATCCCATTCCACACAGTCCGGCTTTCCTTCTTCCTCCTGTTTCCAACGCTTAACTTGATTTCCCCTTGAAGAAAGAAAAATGGAATAAACACCTTCATTTCCCTTGCATATAGCATCTCTTACATACACCTGACGTGTTATATCCGCTCCCTCATATGGAAGCAGGGAAACAAATTGCTCCAGATTCAGGATTCGGAGCATAACCGCCTGTGATACCTGATACTCCACAGGATAAACACCTGCCTGCCGATATAACAAAGGAATTACCGTTTTTTCCAATATTTCTTTCCGTCTCTCTTTTTCTGTTTCCGGCAGCCATATCTGTTCAATTATAAGAACGGTTTCTTCTTTGCGGACTTCCTTTACATATGCGGCATATGCGTCAGAAGCATCCCATTTCAGAATCGCTCCGTCCTGACATTGCAGTTCTGCCTGCAATTGTTCTAAATATTGCAGACTTCGAAGCGGGGACAACTTATAATCCGCTTCCTTCCCTTCAGCTTCCTTCCCTTCCTTGCTCCAGCTTCCGTTTTCATATCTTAATTTGCTGGCTTCCTTTACCATGACAAATTGAAATGGCTCATAGTATTCCTTTTTTGCCGGCATTAAATAGGTAAACGGTTCTCCTGCCTGCTCCATATCCTGTAATGCCTGCTTCATACACGCCGCCATAAATCCTTGTCTGCGGTGCGTTTCCTTTGTTGCCACTCCGACAATATAGTGGAGAGTCTTTGTGTAAGCAGTTGTCTTATGAGCCTCCTCGTTATGAGCCTTTTGCTTCCAAGCCCATGTATATGGATTTAAATGCAGCATAGAACAGATGCCTTCGCTGTCTGCTGCCACAATGACTTGATTCCTCGGATATACCCATTGAAAATAATACTCTGCAAATGCGGTGGTATCCTGAAATGCCGCCTGCCAAAGCTCATACAGCTCTTTCTTATGCTTTTTATCGTCATACTGAATCTTCATTTTCTATGCTTCCTCTGACAGACCGGCAATGCTCCTTTTCAGGATTCCTTTCATTTCTGAAATAATAATTCCATAGTTTGTCATCGGAACTCCTTGTTTTCTTGCCCGCTGATAACGGCTTCTGACTTCTTTTTCATTTAACATACAGGCACCACACTGAACAACCAGTTGATACCCTGAAATATCCTTCGGGAAATCCATACCGCTGCAAAATTCAAAATAAAGCTCTTTATCTCCTGTCTGTTTCCGAATCCATACAGGCAGCTTTTCTGTTCCTATATCTCCACACTGTCTGTGATGGGTACAGCCCTCTGCTATCAATATCGTATCCTTATCCTTTAACCGGCTTAATGCCTGAACTCCCTGTAAGGCATCCTCCAAGACACCCTTATGCCGGGCAAATAATATGGAAAATGAGGTCAAAAAGACGCTATCTGGCACTACCGCTGCCACCTCGCCAAACACCTGACTGTCTGTTACCACCATTGCCGGCAGCTCCTTTAGTGCCACTAAGGTCTGCGTAAGCTCCGTTTCCCTTGTCATGACCGGAATAGCTCCTACATCCAGCAGTTCCCGTATCGTCTGCTGCTGCGGAAGTATTAATCTTCCCTTTGGTGCTGCCTTATCTACCGGAATTACCAGAACTACTATATCCTCCGGCTTTACCAAGTCCGAAATAAGCGGTATCTGAAGGGACTCCTCCGGTAATAAAATGGCTAACAATTCCTTTAATTCATGAATATGATATTTATCTATGGTACTAACCCAGATTTCAATTTCTTCTCCGTTCTTCTGCCGCTCTGCCAATGCCTGCACATCTACAGTCTCTATGGTTGGAGAACGCATCAAATCATGCTTATTATATACTACCACATACGGAATCTGCTTCTCACGGATACGGTCAATTATGACTGTATCTTCCTTTTCTTTTCCAATCACTGCATCGATTACCACGATAGCAATATCTGTCTCCTCTAATATCTGGTAGCTTTTTTCCATTCTGAATTTGCCAAGCTGTCCCTCATCATCCAGACCGGGCGTATCAGTAAACAGCACCGGACCCATCGGCAGCAATTCCATAGATTTCCGAACTGGGTCTGTTGTTGTTCCCTTTACTTCCGATACAATAGACATCTGTTGCCCCAGCAACGCATTCATCAAGCTGGATTTTCCCGCATTTCGTTTTCCGAACAAGCTGATATGCACTCTTTCACCATTCGGTGTTTCATTCATTCCCATATACATTCCTCCTCCTATGTCGCGTCTTCGTTATTTAGAATCGAAAATCCCGCTGTCCCAGTTCGATTTCCCTGAGATTCTTTTCTACGATGTTCCGAATCTGTTCTTTTGGTATGTTCTTTAACTCCTGTTGAATCAATGTTTCTCCGATAGTTCTGGTTTCCGTAGATGCATAATCCACAAGATATTCCTTTAAGGTCATCAATGCATTTGGATGACAGCAATTCTGAATCTGTCCGCTCTTACAAAGACTCATAAACCGGTCTCCGGTTCTGCCTTCCCGATAGCAGGCGGTACAAAAGCTTGGAACGTAGCCCAATTGCATTAACCAGCTTACCACCTCATCCAAGGTTCGATTATCCTGTACGTCAAACTGTTCGGACCTTTGATTTTCCGGCTCCGGCTCAACGTATCCGCCGATGCTGGTGCGGGAGCCTCCGCTAATCTGGGAGATTCCGAGATTCAACACCTTCTCTCTGCACTCCTTTGTTTCTCTTGTAGATACAATCATGCCCGTATATGGAACCGCAATCCGAATACAGGCAACTATTTTTGCAAATATCTCATCGCTGATACCGTTTGTGAAGGAACTGGCATCAATATCTTCCGCATCCCGCAATCTCGGAACACTAATTGTATGCGGGCCGACTCCAAATACTGCTTCCAGATGCTCTGCGTGCATCAAAAGTCCCGCAAATTCATACCGGTACTTATCAAGTCCAAACAATACACCGCAGCCTACATCATCGATTCCGCCTTCCATTGCCCGGTCCATTGCCTCGGTATGGTAGTCATAATCATGCTTTGGTCCGGTTGGATGCAGTTGCAAATATCCCTGTTTATGATAGGTTTCCTGAAACAGAATATAGGTTCCGATTTCCGCCTCTTTCAGCTTTCTGTAATTTTCCACGGTTGTTGCCGCTATATTCACATTAATTCTGCGGATTGCTCCATTCTTATGATGAATCCCATATATAGTATTTATACACTCCAATATATATTCAATTGGATTATTTACCGGGTCCTCTCCTGCCTCGATTGCCAGCCGCTTATGTCCCATATCCTGTAGTGCAATTACCTCCCGCTTCACTTCCTCCTGTGTCAGCTTCTTTCGAGGCATATGGTGATTGACTGCGTGATACGGACAATAGGTACATCCGTTTACACAATAATTTGATAAGTAAAGCGGAGCAAACAGCACAATTCGATTTCCGTAAAAATCCTGCTTTAACTCCCTTGCCAGAGCAAAAATCTCCTCATTTACATCTTCCAGCTCACACGCCAATAATACACTTGCTTCCCGGTGTGTAAGTCCCTTCCGTTGTCTTGCTTTATCCAGAATTTCTCTGATAAGTTCCTTATCTGCCTTCTTTTGTTCAGCATATGCTAAGGTTTCCATAATTTCCTGATGATTGATAAATTCCTCTGCCTTATTACTTTTTGGATCATATTGATACATTTCCTAAGCCTTCTTCCCGTTATAATGTCTGAGGATAATCTCCTCGGTCTACTGTAATTTCATATCCGATGGATGCAATTCGCTGCCGGATGCACTGCATACATTCAGCGGCTTCTTCTCCCATACAGATTTTATTATCATATAGTTGATACTGCTTTCGCACAGAAACCGGCGAAAGATTGGGCATAATTACATTTGCTCCTGCTAAAATTCCCCGTTCTCTTCCCCTTGCATCCAGTGTACCTAATGCGGTGGTTGCCGGCAGCAATGCTTTCGGGAACATTAAACGCAAAACTCCAAGCATAAACAAGGTCTGTTCCACACTTCCATTTTCCGCTCCCGCAAACGGGGTATCCTTCTGCGTAATATAAGGTCCGATTCCTATCATATGCGGCTGTAATTCCTGTAAAAAATATAAATCATCCGCCAGACAGGAAAGTGTCTGTCTGGGTGAGCCTATCATACAGCCTGCTCCTACCTGATACCCTAACTCCTTTAGGTCTCTTAAGCACTGCATCCGATGCTCAAATGACAGCTCCGGCGGATGCAAGGCTCTGTAATGCTCCGGATTTGCCGTTTCATGCCGCAGCAAATAGCGGGTAGCTCCTGCTTTTAAGAAGCTTTCATAGCTGGTACGTTCCCGTTCCCCAATCGATAGTGTAACAGCACATTCCGGATAATTCGCCTTTATTTCATGTACAATGTCACAGATTTTATCGTCTGTAAAATATGGGTCCTCTCCCCCTTGTAATACGAAAGTCCGATACCCTAAATCAAACCCTAGCTTACAGCATTCCAATATCTGCTCCTTGGTAAGCCGATACCGTTGAAGCTTCCGATTCTCTTTCCGGATACCGCAATAAAGACAATTATTTTTACAGACATTTGTAAATTCAATGAGTCCTCGTATATAGATTTTATTTCCGAATATCTGATGCTGCCAGTTTCTTGCCATTTCAAACAATACATCGTCTAACGGCTCCTGTTGCTCAAACCGGCATTTCAGCAATTCAAGATATTCTTCTCTGGTAAGGATATGCGTTTGATTCAAGCGTTCAAGCAATATCCTTCCAACCGTTTCTGCCATCTTATTCCGCCTTTCCTCTCGGACAGCCGCTGCAACCGCTGCAATTCGGAACGCTCTCCTGTATATCATCGTAATTATAATTTGCAACGGTTTCCAACGCACAGATTGCCTGTGCGGAAATGCCTTCTCCGCTTCCGGTAAAACCAAGCCCTTCCTCTGTCGTTGCTTTTACATTCACCCGGCTCTCCGGCAATTCCAATACCTCTGCAATCCGCTTCACCATTTCCGGTATATATGCCGCCAGTTTCGGTCTTTGTGCAATTATTGTTGCGTCTATATTCTCAATGAAAAACAGATGCTCTTCCAGCATTTCCTTAACGTGCTTTAATAACTGCATACTGTCTGCACCTTCATATCTGGAATCGGTATCCGGAAAATGTTTTCCGATGTCTCCCAGTGCCGCAGCTCCTAATAATGCATCCATAATAGCGTGTGTTAACACATCTGCATCCGAGTGTCCTAATAATCCCTTTTCATAAGGAACCTCGATGCCTCCCAGAATCAACTTTCGATTTTCTACTAATCTATGAACATCATATCCCATTCCTACTCGCATAGAAACCTCCTACTGTCCTATTCCTGTTTTTATCTATTATAAAAGGTATACGAAAAAAAATCCATGGTTTACGTTTCTTTTGACCGAAATTCTCATCATTTTTTGAAAAAGAATTTATTTTTCAAATTAGGGCTTGACTTCTTTTTTCTTATGCAATATAATATCACTTGTGTCAAGCGACTATGGGATCTTAGCTCAGCTGGGAGAGCATCTGCCTTACAAGCAGAGGGTCACAGGTTCGAGCCCTGTAGGTCCCATATAGATTGATAATTATGGCGGAATAGCTCAGTTGGCTAGAGCACACGGTTCATACCCGTGGTGTCGAGAGTTCGAATCTCCCTTCCGCTATTTTTTATGCCTATTTTTACAAAAAAGAGGAATCCGGGTCAGCCATCTGCTGTATCCGATTCCTCTTACTTTATTTCATCATTTTTTACCGAAAAAGTCAAAACCGATATTCAAATCTACCGGTTGTGAAATACCGGGAACTACCCCCTCTGCTGAATACTGCCATATTTTATATTGATATGGCAGCCTTGGCTCATTCGCATACTGTGCCAGCCACAAATCATAACCATATAACTGACTCAAATCCAAATCCAGTGCAATCCAGCGAAGGTTTGCATAAATCATAGTCTCATAACCAGCCGCCCGTATAGTTTCCAAAAATCCCAGACAGGCTCTTGAACGTTCCTCCGGTGTTAATGTACTCGTTCTGGCGGTTTCATCCATAGGGTCCTCCGTATCCAACACGACCGGAAGATTGATATTATATGCTTTTATGTTATCCAGTACAAATTGTGCTTCTTCCACACCTTCCTCATAGGTGGTTGCCTGAGAATAAAAATATACCCCCACACTCAAGTCATTTTTTAATGCCTGAGCAACATTGTAGTCAAAGGTATCATCTAATTTAATTGCACCATTCCCATAGCCGCGATAGCCTACCCGAACAAATGCAAAATCCACTCCGGACTGCTTTACCTGCTGCCAGTTTATAGTTCCTTGGTATCTGGATACATCTATACCGACAGAGGATGCAATTTGTCCGTCCTCCGTATAATACTGAAAATATCCCTCTGTAATCAATGCCTCATCAAAATCATAATCATTTCTTCCAAATGCATTATCAATCTTGACCCATTGTAAAACTCCTTCTTCATCATAAACCAATATAAATCTTTGATTTACAAACGTCCAGTATGCATTTTCCGTAAGAAGCTTCAGCTCCGGATTTTCCAATGAAGACCGTTGTTCCTGCGGTATTTCAAATAACAGTGCATCCGAATGGCTTCTGGTGCGGCTGATACCGACTAAAAGCATTCCCAGCACCAACAGTTCTACAAGAATTATTATCAGAAATATCTTTTGTTTTTTCTGTATCATGTTTATTTCTCTTTCATGCGTGGTTTATCTTTATCTACATAGTAGTTCAGCCATTTAAGAATATCCTTATATACCTTTTCCCGGTCTACCTCATGAAGCAGCTCATGTCTGTCATTTTTATATATCCGAATTCTGCAATCCAGTCCCAGCTCTTTATATACCTTATACAGATGTCTTGGTCCCTTTGCAAAATGTCCAACCGGGTCCTGGTCTCCTGCCATTAATAATACCGGCATTCCTGTATGCAGCCGTTCCAGATTCTTTCTGTCATTTACTTCCAAAATGGCTGTCATCATATCCCGATAAGCACCGACTGTAAATATAAAATTACATTCCGGCTTTGCATTATATAGGGCAACCTCCTCACGATCCTTAGAAAGCCAACTGTTCCGCAAATCTTCCTTACGGAAGTGCTTATCCAATCTACCGATTGCCATATCATTTACAAAGGTACTGCGATAACGATAGCCTTCTTTTTTTGTGGCGGCAATTATATTACAAATGGTCTTTCCCAGTTGTGCCTCCATATTGCTGTGATGCATGGTTCCCATCAATATCATTCCGTCTACACTATCCGGAAAGCGTTCTACATATTCTCTTACCATTAACGAACCAAAGCTATGTCCCAATATAAAATATGGAAGTCCCGGATATGCCCGCTTTGCAAGTCCCTGCAACAACACCATATCGGACAAAAGCTTCCAGTTTCCGTTACTATCACCAAAATGACCAAAACAATTCTTATTTACTACAGATTTTCCATGTCCAAGGGTATCTGCTCCATACACAACATAGCCCTGTCTGCATAATTGCTCTGCCAATTCCTGATAGCGTTCGATATATTCTACCATTCCATGACAAATGTGAACAACCGCCTTTGGCTTGCCCTCCGGTTTCCAGCAATATCCATAAATTGTAGTAACTTCATCCGCAGATTTAAAACTAAGTGCCTCTACAACTGCCATATCTGGCTTCACCGTCCCTTTCAAACTATCTGAATCCTGCTTTTAATATTGTCCCCGAAATTCCGGATCATCCGGTGGATATACTCCGAGATTGGTTTCTATTTCATCACTAATTCGTCTTACTTCACTTGATGGTGTATATATCATATCCGGGTCTACCGCTTCGGTTGTTGCCGCAGTTGTTGCCGCCGCATTATCTTCGGTAGAGCCTCCTGTGCCGCTTTCCGTTGTTGTTCCGGTGCCACCTACTTCATAGCCCGGTGCCGGAATGGAATCATACAAAAATTCATGCAATAAAACAACATTATTTTGCAGATTACCGGATACAATCATAGACAGATTCTGTCCTAATGTCTCATCATAAGCACTCTCCACCCGATACACAAACGGAAAGCCCTCTGTCTCCGTAATATTATAATCAAAAACGCCTGACATCAAGGACAATAATTCCTTCTTTGATAAGCTGGTAGAAATCTTAGGCAGCACATCGTCCAGAATATTGTTAAGCGTTGCCAAATCTGCTTTCTTTGCCTTCGTCAAAATTGCCTGAATCACTTCTCTTTGCCGCTCTGCACGTCCAATATCTCCACCGGCGGTCTCGTATCGAACCCGGCAATAGGTAGTTGCCTGCAATCCGTCTAACGTAACCAGACCGGTCTGTGTAAGTGGTGTATAGCTCTTTCCTGCAACCTCCGCAGTCTCTGCAATATACAGATTAACTCCGTAAAGCTCATCACTGTCAACCTCTACTTCGATTCCACCAAGGTCATCAATCACATCCGTCAGTGACGCAAAATTCACAGTTACATAGTCCTTAATCTGCAAATCCAGATTCTTATTCAGGGTTGCAACGGCTGCCTTTGGTCCCCCATACGCATAGGCATGTGTTGCCTTGGTATACATATCATCGCATTTTCCATTGTTCGGATTCTCGATTTCAAAATAATTATCCCGATAAACCGAAACAATTCTTACTTCCTTGGTTTTATTATTGATACTGGCAACCATAATGGTATCGCTTCGGTTTCCGGCATCCGTACTGACATCTCTTGCATCAATACCAAATAATGCAATCGTGGTATATTTGTCTACCGGCTCGTTGGAAAGTCCTTCATTAATTCCCAGTTCCGAATCATCCAGTTCATTATAATTCATCTTATCTAATTTATTATTTGCATAAAACACGCCATAGCCGATTATCAGAATCGCAAATAATAATACTTCTGCCCCTAATATTTTCCATAACCGCTTATTTTTCTTCTTTCTCGCCAATGCTTTCTTTGACATACCCTTTTTTTCACTCATTGCTCTATAACCCTCTATATCTTCTTGCTGCTTTTGCTTCCGTTGCCGAATATCCTTTTCCACACTTACGTCACTTCCCGGCATAAGTAATCCCGCACTAGCCTGCTTCATTCGACTCCGTTCTTCCTCCACTGTCCGTTTTTTCACCGGTGGAATTGACGGTCCTGTCCTCTGTATTTTACGTCGATTTCGATTATCTTCCATTGTTAGTATCCTTTACTTCTCACCAAATTACTATATGAATATTTCCAAATTGTTGCTAAAATATTACAAAACATGACTTGTTAATCATACCAAATTCAAGTTAAAAGTACAACTATCAAATCTATCGAAATTTCTGAATATTTTATTACGTTTCCGTCCATCGATTCGCCATAACACAAAACCGAAACACAAAAACAGGAATACACTTCTTATGCGTATTCCTGTCAATTCATTTTGTTCTGCTGTTATTCTACTGTTACGGACTTTGCAAGATTTCTTGGCTTATCAACATCCAAGCCCTTTGCCACCGATACATAATATCCGAATAATTGCAACGGAATTACAGACAAGGACGGTGCAAAGCAAGGATATGTGTGCGGAACTTCTACCACAAAATCTGCAATATCCTTCATGCCCTGATTACCTTCACTTATTAAAGCAAATACATAGGAGCCTCTTGTCTTTACTTCCACTGTATTACTAATCATTTTTTCATATAATTCCGGCTGCGTAGAAACCGCAACGGTTAAAATTCCATCCTCTATCAAAGAAATGGTTCCATGCTTCAACTCTCCTGCAGCATACGCTTCGGAATGAATATAGGAAATTTCTTTTAATTTCAAAGACCCCTCCATGGAAGAAGCATAATCCACACCACGTCCGATGAAGAATACATTTTCTGCATTTGCATACTTCGCTGCAAACCACTGAATCCGCTCTTTGTCTCCGAGAAGCTGCTGTATCTTTTCCGGAAGAGCCTGTAATTCATGAATAATTTCCTGATATTCTTCCTTTTCGATGGTACCTCTGCAATCTCCGAACAACGCTCCCAGCATATACAAAGCAGTTAACTGTGTGCTATATGCCTTGGTGGTTGCTACCGAGATTTCCGGACCTGCCCATGTATACATTACATTATCTGCTTCCCTTGCGATACTGCTTCCGACCACATTTACAATTCCCAATACCTTTGCACCCAATTCCTGTGCCTTTCGCAATGCTGCGAGAGAATCTGCGGTTTCTCCGGATTGACTGATAATAATAACCATGGATTTCGGAACCAGAATCGGATTTCGATACCGAAATTCCGATGCCAAATCTACCTCTACCGGTATTCTGGTCATTTTTTCCAGCACATACTTTCCTACTACACCAACATGATAAGCAGAACCGCATCCAATGATATAAATTCTCTGGATGTCCTTGATTTCTTCCTCTGTCATATTCAGTTCATCAATTACAATCCTGCCATCCTTAATTCTCGGACTAATGGTTGATTCTACTGCCTTTGGCTGCTCATAGATTTCTTTCAGCATGAAATGCTCATAGCCGTCTTTTTCTGCTGCCTCTACATCCCATTCCACAGTCTTCTGCTCTTTTACAATTTCTTCTTCATCCTGATTGTAAAAATGTACCTCATGCATAGATAATTCTGCTAATTCCAGATTATCAATATAATATACGTTTCTTGTATACTTTAAAATTGCCGGTACATCCGATGCAATATAGTTACCATGCTCTGATACACCTACAATAAGCGGTGAATCCTTTCTGACTGCAAATACCTTACCCGGATGATCCTGAAAAAGGATTCCGAATGCATAGGAACCGGTAACACGATGCAGCACCTTAAAAATTGCTTCCTTTGGGTCTCCTTTGTAATAATAATCCAACAACTGTGCGATTACTTCTGTATCCGTCTGTGAACAGAATTGATAACCCTTGGAAATCAATTTTTCACGAAGTGGCTGATAATTTTCAATAATACCGTTGTGTACCACTGTAATTGTCTTGGTTTGATTGTATTGCGGATGTGCATTCGGCACAGATGGTTCTCCATGCGTAGCCCATCTGGTATGCCCAATCCCCACGTAGCCCTTTAATCCGGCTCCGTTCTGTGTCAAATCCCGCAATGCCTGCAATCTGCCCTTTGCTTTTACTACATTAATTTCCTGTCCGTCATATACCGCAATTCCCGCAGAATCATATCCGCGATATTCCAACTTAGCAAGACCATCCAACAGGATTGGTGCAGCCTGTTCTTCTCCTACATATCCAACAATTCCACACATAATCTACCTCCATCAGAATGAACATTCTTTTTCTGTTACATCTATCATATGATGCCAGCTATCCTATTCATTCTTATTGTACGTGTTCCATCAATGCCTCTGTCAATGCCTCAAGCTGCTTCTTGGAATCCTCCATACTGCTTCCCTTTACACCCATATAGAACTTAATCTTTGGCTCTGTTCCGGAAGGTCTTGCACAGCACCACGCATAATCCGATAATTCCCAATATAATACATTGGACTTCGGAAGCCCTGTTGAGGTCGTTTCACCGGTCTTTAAATCGGTTCTTGTATCTGCATTATAATCCCGTACTGCCAATACCTCTAAATCACCAAATTTCTTAGGCGGATTCTTTCTCAGTTTTTCCATAATGCCCTGAATCTGTTCTGCACCATCGATTCCCTTCAGGGTTATTGTCTGTAAGCCTTCCTTGAAGTAACCGTATTTTTCATAGATATTCAACATCTGATCCCATAAGGTCATATGATTCTTCTTGCACCATGCAGCAACCTCACACAGCATCATAACTGCTACACAGGCATCCTTATCTCTGGAATGTGTACCTGCCAGACAGCCATAGCTTTCTTCCAATCCAAATACATACTCATATGTATGATTCTGTTCAAAGAGCTTAATCTGTTCACCGATATACTTAAAGCCTGTCAGTACTTCAATCAGCTTCATATCATAATCTTCCGCTATTGGGAATGTCATATTGGTGGTTACTATCGTAGTTACCAAAGCACCGTTCTCCGGCAAAGTACCTGCCTTCTTACGCTCACGCAAAATATATTCGCAAATCAGCATACCTGACATATTACCGGTAAAGCTGATATACTCTCCTGTCTTTGTATCCTTTGCATATACACCCAATCTATCTGCATCCGGGTCTGTTGCCAATACAACATCCGCATCCACCTTCTTTGCCAGTGCCAATGCCAGTGCAAATGCCTTAGGGTCTTCCGGATTCGGATACGATACTGTCGGGAAATTGCCATCCGGCTTTTCCTGCTCCGGAACTACATATACATGTTCAAATCCAAGCTCCTTCAGTACCCGCTGTACCGGAACATTTCCGGTTCCATGTAATGGCGTGTATACAATCTTAATATCCTTTGCCATTTCCTTGATTACTTCCGGATGGATAATCTGCTTCTTTAATGCTTCCATATACTTATCATCCAGAGATGCATCAATTACATGATACAAGTCCTGTGCAATCGCAGTATCCTTGTCCATGGTTAATGCCTGATGATAATCGGACACCTTTGCTACCTCTGCCATAATATTCTTATCATGCGGAGGTGTTACCTGTGCTCCATCCTCCCAATATACCTTATAGCCATTGTATTCCGGCGGATTATGACTTGCTGTTATTACAATTCCGGCAATACATCCCAATTCCCGAACCGCAAAGGATAATTCCGGTGTCGGACGAAGGGATGGAAATACATAGGACTTAATCCCGTTTGCATTCAGGCATAATGCAGCTACATCTGCAAACTCTGTAGACATACGACGGGAGTCAAATGCAATTGCTACCCCCTTCTGCTCGCCTTTTGCTATTTTTATGTAATTTGCAAGTCCCTGTGTTGCCTTTCTGACTGTATAAATGTTCATACGATTGGTACCAGCACCTAAAATACCACGTAAACCACCGGTTCCAAACTCTAAATCCTTATAAAAACGTTCTTTTATCTCTTGTTCATTTCCTTGAATCGCAAGTAATTCTTCTCTTGTTGCATCATCAAAATAGGAATCTTCACACCATAGTTTATAATTATCTAAATAACTCATTCTTTCTCTCCTTTCAATTACTGCTGTCATTTTATCATCATTTCATGCAAAAATGAACCCTAAACTTTGCTTTTCTATAATTATTCCGGTTCATTATACCCCTCTTTCCGATAAGTTACAAGTCTCATATAGAATCCCTTTTTTCAATAAAAGCTCCGGATAATAAGAAAGCTTCGCCTTTCTCAGCCCTTCTACCCCTACATCTTCTTCACGATTTATATACTTATATTGCTGCAGCTCATGCTGTACAAACTGTTGATTTATCATCGGATATGCCCCATGTACCTCACTATACGCCTTCTCAAAGCTGACATCAAAGGTATCCTTGGTAACCGGACAGCCTAGCGTAAATGCCACAACTCCTTGTGCAGTTCGCAGCAAACCACCCTTCATTCCAAGTGCCTGATGATTCCGGAGTGCCTGAATTACCAGATGAAATTCCTCCTCTTTTTCGTCATCCTCCTGACAGCAGTTGTCTCTGCACCATTTTTTTGCCATATCGATGCACGCTTCCACATTCGTTTCATCAATTGTCTCATACACCCATTCCGGATTCTGCGTCTGAAACTGCTTAATATGGTTTCTCTTTCCATGCAGCTTCTTACCCGCAAGCGTCGTAAGCTTTTCGCAGGCATATATATAATCCGCCCAGTCCCGCTCATACTGTATCTGAAATCTTTGCGGATACCAGCTTTGGATTCTTTCATACATTTCCGGGTCAATCAGCCCAAAACAAGGAGCCTGCTCCCATGTACGGAATAATTCCAGCTCCATATCAAATATATGCTTCTCCTGTTCTTCACTTCCAGCACCTATCGGATAGGATAACCGTATCCTTCCGTTTTCTCCCTGCACTCTTGTAATCAATACCTGTTCTATTTCCGCAACCTCTATATGATAATAATCCGACAACAGAATCATATTGGACGCACTTAATTCGCATCCCCGATAATGATTGTTTTCTAACAGCTTGTGCAGCCATTCACTATCTTTTATTGTCGGCTTTTTAAATATCAGACCCATTTTCTGTTTCCTCCTGCATACTTATGTATAGCATCTCTGTCCATAGTGGACTTTATACCATTTTTTGAAAAAGTGCAAACCTTTCCCATTGCACTTTTTTAGAATTTGTTTATACTTATTATAAATGAACAAATACTAAAGGAGATTTATTATGTCAACTACTGAAAAAAACTGCATTGTTGCACAATCGGGGGGACCTACTGCCGCAATCAATGCAAGTCTGGCAGGCGTAATTCAGGGAGTTTTCTCCAGCGAAGAATTCCATACGATTTACGGCTCATTAAATGGGATTCTGGGTATTTTAAACCATCGTATTATGAACCTTACGGAACGAAGTCAGTCTATTCCTCATTTTATTGATTTACTTAAGACCTCTCCGGCTATGTATCTTGGCTCATGCCGATACAAGCTTCCGGAAGTTCAGGATGACCCGGCTCCCTATCAGGCAATTTTTAATTTCTTCGAGGAAATGAATATTCATGCCTTCTTTTACATAGGCGGTAACGATTCTATGGATACCGTTATGAAGCTTGGTCATTACGGTGCCTCTATCGGCAGTCCGGTTTCCATTATCGGAATCCCAAAGACCATTGACAATGACTTATGTATTACAGACCACACTCCGGGCTATGGCTCAGCCGCTAAGTTCGTTGCATCTTCCCTGTTGGAAATTGCCCATGATACGTTTATCTACGCCGTTAAGAGTGTTACCATTGTCGAAATCATGGGGCGGGATGCCGGCTGGTTAACAGCGGCGGCAGCACTCGCACGAAATGATTACAGCACCGCACCTCATTTAATTTATCTTCCTGAGGTTGCTTTTTCAAAGGATGCTTTCATTCATGATGTCGAAGCCTTACTTGCAACACAAAACAACGTAATTGTTGCCGTATCGGAGGGTATTCGTGATGCAGACGGTAATTATATCAGTGCAACCACCGCTGCCGCCGATACCTTCGGTCACAGTCAGCTAAGCGGAACCGGCAAAGCGTTAGAATATATGGTAAAGGAACAATTAGGCGTAAAGGTACGTTCCATTGAATTAAATGTTTTGCAGCGTTGTGCATCTCATACGGCTTCTCTTACAGATTTGAACGAATCCTTTCAATTAGGCTGTAAAGCTGTCGAGGGTGCAGAGCAGGGTCAAACTATGTGTATGCTGACCATGCATCGTACCAGCGAGAATCCATACTGTATCAATATTCATTTTTCGCCTGTAGATGCCATTGCCAATCAGGCAAAATCCGTACCTAGCCAATGGATTAGCCCGGCAGGAAATGACGTAACTCCGGAATTATTAAATTATATGAGACCACTTATACAGGGAGAACCGGATTTGAAATACCAGAATGGGCTTCCTATCTATCTTCCGGTTGCACACTTACAAAAAGGACTTTAATTTTTCGATTTTAAACTTCAGTGGGAGCATCACTTATTTTCTGTTACGTGATGCTCCCTTTTGTTATCCGGCTTTATTATCCAAGCTTGTTATTCCGTCACTGATTCCTGATTTAAGCGTTTCAGCATTTGTTCAACATAATCTCTTGATATTTTACCGTCTGAAAAGCTTGGCAGGCTCTTTAGCGGCATCTCTCTTGTCTGTGCTTCCATCATTGCGGCTGTGCTTTCTCCAAGCGAATTGTCTGCCTGCGTATCAAATAAGCTGTCACACATTTGCTTCAAGGCAGCAACCTCTTCTTTTATATCATTATTTCCATATAAATCACCTAACAGGGTGTTCATGGTATATGTGTGCCTTACCTTTTGTACCGGTTTAATATATACTTCCTGCTGCAACCGTATATCCTGAGAGGAGGAGCCTGCCAGAAGTCTGAAATATCCTTCCTCTGTGTACCAGCCTTGTGCCTCCACATCATAATATGCCCATGCCCGCTTTCCTAATGTAAATGAAACCGTTTTGCTTTCTCCCGGCTCTAATCCAACCTTTTCAAAGCCCTTTAATTCTTTTACCGGACGAGCAACCCGGCTCTCAACATCCTGAACATATAACTGCACAACTTCTTTTCCAAAGCAATCACCTGTATTTTGAACGGTTACAGATACCGTTACGGTTTCTTCATCCATTGCTTCCTGCTTATCTACCTTCATGTCTGTATAAGCAAAGGTCGTATAACTCAATCCATGTCCAAACGGGAACAGAACCGGCATTTCTTTCTTATCATAATAACGGTATCCCACAAAAATACCTTCCTTATATTCTACCTTCTCCGTTCCGCCCGGAAAATTCAAAAATGATGGGTTATCTGACAATTTCAAAGGAAATGTCTCCGGCAGCTTACCGGAAGGATTGCTTTCTCCAAACAAGGTTGCAACGATAGCTTCTCCAACCCCTTCTCCACCGAGATAAGCCTCCAGAACAGCCTTAACATTATGAATCCATGGCATTTCCACCGGTGAACCGTTTTGCAAAACCACAACTGTATTAGGCTGAATCTCAGAAACCGCCTGAATCAATTGATTCTGAATCTCCGGCAGCCGCATATGCTTACGGTCAAATGCCTCGGATTCATAGGTATCCGGAAGTCCTGCAAAAATTACCGCTATCTCTGCCTGCTTTGCCGCTGCCAATGCATCATGGAATCTTTGCTTTTCCAATTGCTCTTCCTCGGCGGTCACTGCATCCTTCGTATCAAAACCGGAAACATACATTACCTGTTCCATGGCTTTCACCTGCTCTAAGACGGTCGAACAGTTCTTTGTATTTACATGTGAGCTTCCGCCTCCCTGAAATCTAGGCTTCTCTGCAAATTTTCCGATAAATACCGCTGACTTTTCTTTGGAAAGCGGCAATATGTTATCTTCATTTTTCAGTAAAACCATACAATCCTTTGCAATTTCAACTGCAATTTTATGGTCCTCCTGCCGGTTCCAGACTGCACCTTCCTCCTTGTTTTCTGTATAAGTCATAATGGTGCTGACAATTCTGGCACAGGTATCATCTAACAGCTCCTCCGTCAGTTGTCCGGCTTTTACCGCTTCTACAAGCTTACTGTCTGTTGTTCCGCCGCTTCCCGGCATTTCCAAATCCAGCCCGGCACGCAGTCCTTCTACCCGGTCATTTACGGCTCCCCAATCCGTTACAACCAAGCCGTCATATTCCCATTCCTTCTTCAAAACATCCGTCAACAACCAGTGATTTTCGGAAGAGAACACTCCGTTTATCTGGTTATAGGAACACATAACCGCCCATGGCTTTGCCTCTTTTATTGCCTCCTCAAATGCAGCTAAATAAATCTCCCTTAATGTCCGTTCATCCACCTCTGCACTGATTGTCATACGTCTTGTTTCCTGATTATTTGCGGCAAAATGCTTAATACATGCTCCCACATTCTTGCTTTGTATTCCTTTTATATGTGCCGCTGCAATTTGTCCTGATAAATACGGGTCCTCGGAATAATACTCAAAATTTCTTCCGCAAATAGGACTACGCTTAATATTAACACCCGGTCCCAGCAAAATACTGATATTTTCTGCCTGACAGGCATTTCCCATGGCTTCTCCGGCTCTTTGCATGGCATCACGATTAAAGGACGCAGCCTCTGCACAAGCTCCCGGAAAGCATACAGCCTCAATGCTGTCATTTACGTTATCGCTTCCGTCCTTTTGCTTTCGCAGCCCATTTGGTCCGTCACATACCATGACTTCCGGTATACCCAGACGTTCCACTGCCTTTAACCGCCAAAAATCCTTACCGGAACAAAGGCTCGCCTTTTCTTCCAATGTCATCTGCTCCACAAGCTTCTTTGCTTCTTCTCTTGTCATCCCAATACCTCCTTGTTTTTTACTTTTTGATACCCAAATCTTTATTTTTCCAAACCGTTTTATATTTATGGCTTCATTTTACCATAAATACCAAATCCCTCATTGCGTTTTTCCGTCTTTCATTGCAAATTTATTGTATTTTATGAATAAATACAGAGCTGTTCTTCCATACTAATTTTTGAAGTTTTTTATAAGGAGGAATTGAAATTATGAGTCAATTATCAGAACTGGAATTACAGAATCTTCGTCACCTGATTGGCGGCTATGAAACCAGCCATTGCAAGATGCAATCCTATGCAGAAGAAGCAACCGACCCACAGGTTAAGTCTTTCTTTGAGGATGCCGTTACATCTTCTATGGACAACAAGCAGGCACTTATGAAATTCTTACAGTAACCCATTTATCCATCGCACAATCACTATATTAAATACTAGGAGGCTATTCCATGGAAGAAAAAACTATGGTAGCTGATACCCTGACCGGTATCAATTCAGAATTAAAGATGTATGCAGATATGATTCCGCAAACAGAGAATCAGGAATTAAAACAGACTTTAAAGCAGTTTCGAAATGCTGCTGAAATGAGTCAGGAGCAGATTTATACAATCGCAAGAGAAAAACAGTACTATGTTCCTGCCGCAAAGGCAACGGATGAAGAGGTCAGTCACGTAAGGAGTTTGTTTAGTTAATAAGCATTGAGACTCGCACCTCGCCTGACGGCTCGGTCACGGGCTTTCGCTATCCACAGCACGCCTGCTCTCATGCATTGAGACCCGCACCTCGCCTGACGACCCGGTCACGGGCTTTCGCTATCAACAGCATGCCCGCTCTCATGCATTGAGACCCGCACCTCGCCTGACGGCTCGGTCACGGGCTCTCGCTATCCACAGCATGCCCGCTCTTACGCATTGAGACCCGCACCTCGCCTGACGGCTCGGTCACGGGCTTTCGCCCTATCAACAAGTAGAAAGAACGCAGATATTTGAGTAAACTCAAATCTGCGTTCTTTCTACTTGTTGGCAGGTCTCAGTGCTTACTGCAAGTTTGTGTAGCCCATGAGGCTGATGTCTACTGCTTTTGCTACTTCTCTGCCTTCGCGGATTGCCCATACTACAAGGGATTGTCCTCGGTGCATATCGCCTGTTACAAATACGCGGTCTACATTGGTTGCATATTGACCCGGTTCCGTTTTTACGTTGCTTCTGGCATCGGTATCTACCTTGAATGCTTTTGTAACATATTCCTGCGAGCCTAAGAAACCGGCTGCAATCAATACTATGTCACATTCTATTTCGTATTCGCTGCCCGGAACCTCTGTCATATTCATGCGTCCGGTTGCTTCATCCTTCTTCCAGTCCAGCATCACGCATTTTGCTTTTATTAATTTACCGCTTTTATCTCTGATAAATTCTTTTACTGTGGTCTGGTAAATTCTTGGGTCCTGTCCAAAAACGGCAATGGCTTCCTCCTGACCGTAATCGGTTTTCAGAACCTTCGGCCACTCCGGCCATTGATTATCCTCTGCCCGTTCTACCGGTGGTTTTGGCATCATTTCCAACTGGGTTACAGCCACAGCTCCCAACCGAATTGATGTTCCTACACAATCGTTACCGGTATCTCCGCCACCGATTACCAGAACCTTTTTATCCTTCGTTGAGATATATTGATTATCCTTAAATCCGGAATCCAACAGACTCTTGGTGGTTGCCTTCAGGAAATCAACTGCAAAATAAATGCCGTCTCCTTCTCGTCCGGGTGCTTTGATGTCTCTTGGATTTGATGCTCCGCACGCCAGAATCACTCTATCGTAATCCTTTAACAAATCCTCAACCTTAATTGCCTGCATCTGGGTTCCTGCCACCATCTTTGGAGTTGCTCCTACATTTGCATTTGTCACAAAGGTAACACCCTCTGCCTTCAATACTTCTACCTTTCGGTCAATAATTTTCTTTTCGATTTTCATGTTCGGGATTCCGTACATCAACAAACCACCGATTCTGTCACTCCGTTCAAAAACAGTCACCGAATGTCCACGTCCGTTTAATTGGTCTGCTGCTGCCAGTCCGGAAGGTCCGGAGCCAATGATGGCAATTTTCTTTCCGGTGCGAACCTGTGGCGGATTTGGAGCCGCATATCCATGTGAATATGCGTATTCAATAATACTTCTTTCATTTTCCTTGATACTAACCGGAAGACCGTTCAGATTACAGGTACATGCCGCTTCACATGGTGACGGACATACTCTGGATGTAAATTCCGGAAAGCAATTGGTTTTATGCAGACGATGATATGCCTGTTCCATGTTTCCGTTATATAACAAATCATTCCACTCCGGTATCAGATTATTTAACGGACAGCCGGAAGCCATTCCATGAATCAGCATACCGGATTGGCAAAACGGCACACCGCAATCCATACATCTTGCAGCCTGTGTCCGCTGTGCTTCCAGAGGCAATGGAGTATGGAATTCATTAAAATTCTTGATTCTCTGCTTTGGACCGGTCTCATCGCTTGTCACTCTTGCATAATCTAAAAATCCTGTTGGTTTACCCATTCCAATTCCCTCCTATCGCTTCATAGCATAAAATGCTTCAATCTGTGCCTGTTCGCTGCTTAATCCTTTTTCCTCCATCTGCACAATCATATTCATCATACGCTTGTAATCATGAGGAACAATCTTTTTGAACTTCGGCAGATAGTCACCAAAATTCTCCATAATTTCTTTTCCAATTGCAGAATTGGTATATGCTACATGCTCTTTAATCAGTTCGTTTAATTCCATAACATCATACTTATTGCTGACGGTTTCGATTGCAACGAGTGACTTATTCAGCTTCATGTATAGGTCACTTTCCATATCCAATACATAGGCAACACCGCCGCTCATACCGGCTGCAAAGTTCTTTCCGGTCTGTCCTAATACTACGACACGTCCGCCCGTCATATATTCACAGCCATGGTCGCCAACACCTTCTACAACCGCAATAGCTCCCGAATTACGAACCGCAAACCGTTCTCCTGCCACACCGTTGATAAATGCTTTACCACTGGTCGCACCGTACAATGCCACATTACCGATAATGATATTTTCTTCATGCTTGTAATTAACAGCCTTTGGCGGATATACAATCAACTTACCGCCGGATAAGCCCTTACCAAAGTAGTCATTGCTGTCACCGGTTAATTCCAGCGTTACACCCTTCGGAACAAATGCACCAAAGCTTTGTCCGCCGCTGCCGTTACAGTGGATGGTGTAGGTATCCTCTTCCAAGCCATCCGGATAGAGCTTCGTTACATAGGAGCCGAAAATCGTACCGACTGAACGGTCTGTATTTCCAACATCTATCTCAATACTCTTCTTTTGTCCCTTCTCTAAGGCACTCATCAGCTTCTTAACCAGAATCCGCTCGTCTACCGTCTTTTCCAGTTCAAAGTCATATACATGCTTCTTACCGTATACCACCTTATTCTGTTCGCTGTCAAAGAATGGATTATTCAAGATTCTGGACAAATCTACATTCCGTTCACCAGCCAGCACACCAGCCTTTAACAGGTCGGTACGTCCTACCAGCTCATCCACTGTCCGTACACCCAGCTTTGCCATGTATTCTCGCAATTCCTGAGCTACAAACCGCATAAAGTTTACAACGTATTCCGGCTTGCCCTTGAACCGTTTCCGTAATTCCGGATTCTGGGTAGCCACACCAACCGGACAGGTATCCAGATTACATACCCGCATCATAACACAGCCCATGGTTACCAACGGTGCGGTGGCAAATCCAAATTCCTCTGCACCCAGCATAGCAGCAATTGCAACATCACGTCCGCTCATCAGCTTACCGTCGGTTTCCAGAATGACCTTATTTCTCAAATCATTCATAATCAAGGTCTGATGTGTCTCTGCCAAGCCCAATTCCCAAGGAAGACCTGCATTCTGAATGGAATTGCCCGGTGCTGCACCGGTTCCTCCATCATAACCGGATACCAGAATTACCTGTGCTCCTGCTTTTGCCACACCGGCAGCAACTGTTCCGATTCCTGCTTCTGATACCAGCTTAACCGAAATTCTCGCATCCTTGTTGGAATTTTTACAGTCATAAATCAACTGTGCCAAATCCTCAATCGAATAAATATCATGATGCGGCGGTGGTGAAATCAGACTCACACCCGGAGTTGACATACGGGTTTTGGCTATCCATGGATATACCTTTGCACCCGGTAAATGTCCGCCTTCTCCCGGTTTTGCTCCCTGTGCCATTTTAATCTGAATTTCCTTTGCACTTACCAGATACCTTGATGTAACACCAAATCTACCGGAAGCCACCTGCTTAATTGCAGAACACCGATTTTTTCCGTCTGCTCCAACGGTCAGTCGTGAAATATCTTCACCGCCCTCACCGCTATTGGATTTACCGCCCAGCATATTCATTGCAATTGCCAGCGTTTCATGTGCCTCCTGTGAAATAGAGCCATATGACATTGCACCGGTCTTAAACCGCTTTACTATAGAATCTACGGATTCTACTTCTTTTATATCAATTCCCTTTTCCGGATAGTTAAACTCCATCAGACCGCGAAGATTCTTTGGCTTTGTTTCATCATTTACCAATGCGGTATACTGCTTGAAGGTCTCATAGTTTCCGGTCCGGGTTGCCTCCTGCAGCAAATGGATGGTCTGTGGGTTATATAAATGCTCCTCCTTGCCACTGCGGAACTTGTGAGAACCTGCACTCTCCAGACTGGTATTAACTGCAAGTCCCAACGGGTCAAAGGCTGAGGAATGCAGGAAGTCTACGGTATTCTCAATATCCTTTAGTCCAATACCACCGATTCGGCTAACGGTATTGGTAAAATACTTATTAATAACCTCTTCATCCAGACCAATTGCTTCAAATATCTTAGAACCTTGGTAGGATTGAATGGTAGATATACCCATCTTTGATGCAATCTTTACAATTCCATGGATAATTGCTGAATTATAATCCTCTACGGCTGCATAATAATCTTTATCCAGCATATTATTATCAATTAATTCTTTAATACTTTCCTGTGCCAGATATGGATTGATTGCAGATGCACCAAAGCCCAACAGGGTGGCAAAATGATGTACCTGTCTTGGCTCTGCACTTTCCAGAATCATCGCAACAGAGGTACGCTTCTTGGTATTAACCAGATGCTGCTGCATTGCGGATACTGCCAGCAATGACGGAATCGGAACACGATTTTCGTCCACACCCCGGTCTGACAATATAATAATATTTACTCCATCCCGATATAACCGGTCTGCTTCTACGAACAGCCTGTCTACTGCCTTTTCCAAGGATGTATTCTTATAATATGTGATTGGAATAACGCCAACCTTTAATCCCGGAACATTCATGTTCTTAATCTTCATCAAATCCGTATTCGTTAAAATCGGATTATGAATCTTTAATACATGGCAATTCTCCGGCTTTTCCTCTAAAAGATTTCCTTCCTTACCAATATATACGGAAGTGGAGGTTACAATCTCTTCCCGGATTGCATCGATTGGCGGATTTGTTACCTGTGCAAATAACTGCTTAAAATAGTTAAATAATGGCTGATGCTTTTCGGAAAGAACTGCCAGTGGCGTATCAATACCCATAGCCTGAATGGACTCTGTACCGTTCTTTGCCATCGGCAGAATCTGATTCTTCAAATCCTCGTAGCTATAGCCAAATGCCTTCTGCAATCTTGCCCGTTCCTCCGGTGTATACTCCTCCGGCTTCTTATTTGGTATATTCAGGGAATGCAGGGTAACCAAATTGCTGTCCAGCCATTCTCCATACGGCTGACGATGTGCATACTTTTCTTTCAGCTCATCATCTGCTATCAGTTTTCCGTTTACGGTATCTACCAGAAGCATCTTGCCCGGACGCAGTCTGTCTTTTACCAGAATTTTCTCTGCCGGAATATCCAGAACACCAACCTCGGAAGACAAAATCATATAGTCATCTGTTGTTATATAATATCTGGATGGCCGTAATCCGTTTCTATCCAGAACGGCTCCCATATAATCACCATCGGTAAACAGAATGGATGCCGGTCCGTCCCAAGGCTCCATCATGGTTGCATAATACTGATAGAAATCCCTTTTTGCCTGTGATATATACCGATTATTCTCCCAAGGCTCCGGAATCGTCATCATGACCGCTAACGGTAAATCCATACCGCTCATTACCAGAAATTCCAGTGTATTATCTAATCTGGCGGAATCGGAACCATCCGGGTCAACCACCGGAGTAATTTTATGCATTTCGCCCTTAAAGTAATCGGATTCCATGGTTTCTTCTCTTGCCAGCATACGGTCAGCATTTCCGCGAATGGTATTAATCTCTCCGTTATGCACCATAAACCGATATGGATGTGCCCGCAACCAGCTTGGTGTTGTATTTGTAGAGAATCTTGAATGTACCAGTGCAATTGCAGACTCGTAATTAACATCCTGCAAATCATGGAAGAACAACCGAAGCTCGCCTACTAAGAACATACCCTTATATACGATGGTCCGGCTGGATAATGATACCACATAGGTATTATCATTTGACTGTTCAAATACCCGTCGTACAATAAACAGCTTACGGTCAAAATCCAAGCCCTTCTTCACATCCTCCGGTCTTTTTACAAAGCCCTGTTCAATGCATGGCATAACATCCAATGCTTTACTACCTAATATAGAAGGGTCTGTCGGCACAGTTCTCCAGCCCAGAAATTCCATTCCTTCCTTTTCCACAATGATTTCAAACATTTTCTTTGCTTGGTTTCTCTTCATTTCATCCTGTGGAAAGAAGAACATTCCTATGCCGTAATCGCGTTCCTCTCCAAGTTCAATGCCCAGTGCTTCTACGGACTTCTTGAAAAACTTATGCGATATTTGCAGCAGGATACCAACACCGTCACCTGTCTTTCCTTCTGCATCCTTGCCGGCTCTATGCTCCAGATTCTCAACAATCTTCAGAGCATTATCTACGGTTCCATGGGTCTTAATACCCTTGATATTTACTACGGCTCCAATACCGCAGTTATCGTGTTCGAAGCTTGAGTCATACATACCAATCTGGCAATGCTCTGCTTCTGTGTGATGTAGGTTCTGCATAACATACGTCCTTTCTATAATTTATTACTTTTCATCATAGGGAATTTCCTCACCTATCTGAATCGTTTTTTAAAAATAAATAAGGAACGCCCTTGGCGTTCCTCTTTGAACAATGCTATTCTACCTCATTTCGTTTCATTTGTAAAGACCTGAAAGGTAGAATTTCTTTGCTTATTGTCAGATAATTTGTTAATTCATATTTTTTATACTAATTTTCTGTCAACTTTATGCATTGTTCTTTTGATTGTTTTATTTTCACATCACTTTATACAATTTTCTTTGTCCACGTCAACGCTAACGCTCCCGGTCCAATGTGACAGGCAACGCTCAAAGACAGTGGGTCGATATGGATTTCATATCCCGGAAACTCTTCTGCCAGCTCTGTCCGCCAATTTTGTGCTTCCTGCTCATTATTTGTATGTGCAATGGCAATCCAAGGTGCCTGCTCCTCATTTGCCGCCGGAATTTCTCCTAAATTATTTACAATATCTTTTTTCACGGCATTCAACATCATCGTTTTTGCTGCCTTGACATTTCTCGCCTTTGCAAATGCATCCAGCTTTTCACCATGAATTTGCAGAACCGGTTTGATTCGCAGGATTTCGCCGATTGCGGCTGCCGCCGGAGTCACTCTTCCGCCCCGTTTTAAATACTTCAAAGTATCTACCATAATATAAATATCGGAATCCATTTTGGTATCCATCAGTATATCATGTATCTGCTCTGCTGTTTTTCCCATATCTGCCATTACTTTCGCATCCAAGGCAGACTGTCTCTGCGTAACCGATATTCTCTGATTATCAACCACCCATACGTGTCCTTCATAGTCCTCCGATAACATCATTGCCGTCTGGCAGCTTCCGCTCAAGCCGCTTGACATCGGAATATGGACAATCTCATCATATTCCTGCAATAATGTCTCCCACATACCGGTTACTGCCTCCGGTGATGGCTGTGAGGTTGCTATTTCAATTTCCTGATTCAGATGCTCATAAAACTGCTCCTGTGTCAGGGAAATATCTTCAAAGTATTCTTGCTCCTTCATAAAAAACGGCATAGGGAGTACATAGATACCAAGCTCTTTTGCCTGCATCTGGGTAATTCCACTATTACTATCCGTCACAATTGCTACTTTACTCATTTTCTCTTCCTCTCGTTGTGTCCTCTTACAGAGTGTTTCCCCCTCTCATATCGGTTTCCATCCGATTGACAGGCTGAATCTAGTTTATTACACATTTCATAAGAAATCCACTCGTTTTTTTCGTTTTTCGTACATACTGCAATAGATGTACAAAAACTGCGTTCTTTTAATTCTTCTGATGTCGCTGCCGCATTGCCTCATACACCAGAACCGTAGTGGCGGTTGCCGCATTCAATGATTCTACATTTCCCGCCATAGGTATCCTTATCCGTTCATCTGCCAGAAGTGCGGTTGCCTCCGTCAGTCCGTTTCCTTCATTTCCGATAAAAAAGCAGCAAGGCTCTGTATAATCATACCGGTAAAAATCTTCTCCCTTTAGATGTGCGGCATAGCAGGTAACCCCCTGTGCCTTTAACCACGCTATCCCATCTGCAATGGTTTCTTCATATCGAAACGGCATCCGGAAAATTGCACCCATGGTTGCTCTTACCACCTTCGGATTATAAATATCCACAGTTTCCCGGCTCATCATAATCCCTGTTACACCGGCTCCTTCTGCGGTTCGTAAAATGGTTCCCAGATTTCCGGGGTCCTGTAGGTTTTCCAATACCAAAACACAGGCTGTTTGTGTTCCCAGCAACTGTTCTCTTGTGTATTCCGGTTGTGTCACAATTGCAAGCAGCCCTTGCGGAGTCTGTGTTTCTGACATTGCCTTAAACACTTCGCTGCTGACGATTTCATAGTGTAATTTCTCCTGCCAATCCACAGGAAGTACCTCTAACCAGTCCTCCGTCACATAAGCTCTCTGAAACCATTCTTTCGGAATTTCACGAAACATCCGTATTCCTTCTACCAGAAATACGCCTGCTTCCTGTCTTGCTTTTCTGGTTTTCTGCAATTTCATTACATATTTCACTTGCTGATTTGCTGTGCTTGTTATCATTTTTTCACTTTATCCTTTACAATTACATTTTCCATGCCAACCAGATTTTTTAACTGCTCAATCCCTGCTCCGGTTGTCTGAATCCGAAAGCCCGGTAACAAATTCTTTCGCAGCTTTTCCTTCTTGATATAGATTTTAATATCGGAATTTCCTGCATTCCGGTCTATTATTTCGTACATTTGTGACTCCAGACTGTCATACTGTGCTTTACTTTCAAACTGTATCCAGACATCTCTTGCCACATCCCCAAACAAAACTGCCTTACTAAATAGCAGCTTGGCTTCATCCTCCGATACCGATGCCCGACCGGTGATAAAAAGCTTGGCATCCTGCTTTAGAATCGTACGATTCTTCTCAAAATCCTTCGGAAATACCACCACTTCAACCGTACCGTACATATCCTCAAGGGTTATAAACGCCATGTTCTGATTATTTCTCGTTAATTTTAACGTAACCTCTGACACCATACCGCCTAAGGTATACATTCCCTGGTCATGTACCCGTGCTTCTCCGGTATCTTCATCCAGTATAAAGTCCATAGAATTTGCATCTGCTGTCTTTTTAATTAACTCTATGTCATCCTCCAGCGGATGCCCGCTGATATAAACACCTAACACCTGTTTTTCAAATGCAAGCTTTTCTTCTTTGGCATAATCGTCTGCTGCCGGCATCCGGACTTCAAATGCTTCTTTTTCTTCTTCTCCGAGATAGTCCATCAGACTAAACTGTCCTTCCATGGAGTTTTTGTTTGATACCGCAATATTTTCCATAATCTGCGGATAAACCAATACCTTTTGACGGCGATTTCCTTCCATACCGTCAAATGCTCCTGCCAGAATCAGATTCTCAACGGTTCTCTTATTGACTTCCTTTCCGGGCATTCGTTCCAGAAAGTCCTGAATACTCTTAAATGGTCCCCGTTCCTCACGCTCTCTTACAATCTCATCAATTACATTTCTTCCTATGTTTTTAATCGCAGACAGTCCGTATATCATTTTATTGTCTTTCACTGAAAATTCTGCAACTCCGGCATTAATATCCGGTGGCAATATCTCAATTCCCATCTGTCTGCACACATAAATATACTCTGTGACCTTTCCGGCATTTTCAATATAAGAGGTCATCAGTGCTGCCATAAACTGCACCGGATAATAATACTTCAGATATGCGGTCTGATATGCCACCACTGCATAGCACGCAGCATGAGACTTATTAAATGCATATTTTGCAAAATCGGTCATTTCATCAAAAATCTTATTTGCCGTCTGTTCCGAAATTCCCCGCTTTATACAGCCCGGTACGCCTTCTGCTTCATTGCCATAGACAAAATTCTTGCGTTCCCGTTCCATGACATCTGCTTTCTTCTTAGACATTGCACGACGCACAAGGTCACTTCTTCCAAGCGTATACCCTGCCAGCTCCATAACAATCTGCATAACCTGCTCCTGATATACAATACAGCCATATGTCGGTTCCAGAATTTTCTCTAACTCCGGTGTGTCATATGTAATCAGCTCCGGATGATTCTTTCCCTTAATATATGCCGGAATAAAGTCCATCGGACCCGGACGGTATAACGAAATTCCGGCAATTACATCTTCCAGATTTCCCGGCTTTAATTCCGTCATAAAGGACTTCATGCCCGCACTTTCCAACTGGAAAACGCCTTCCGTTTTTCCTGCACTAATCATACCGTACACATTACTGTCATTATAATCGATTGCATCAATCTCAAACGGCTTTCCGCTGTCTCTTGCAATCATATTGCATGCATCCTGAATTACAGTCAGTGTCCGCAGTCCTAAAAAGTCCATTTTCAGCAATCCCAACTGTTCAATCGTTGTCATGGTAAACTGTGTGGTGATTGCATCATCGCCGCCTTTGGACAATGGTACATATTCTTCAATCGGCTCCTGTCCGATTACTACACCTGCTGCATGCATGGAGGTATTTCTCGGCAAGCCTTCCAACTTTCTTGCCATATCAATCAGATACTGAATCTGTTCATCCTCTTCGTACATTTTTTTCATGTCCGGACTTACCTGCAATGCCAAATCTAATGTCATGTTCAAGTCTCTCGGAACTGCTTTGGCTACAGAGTCTACTAATGCATACGGCATATCCAGAACCCGTCCGACATCCCTTAATACCGCTCTTGCTTTCATGGTTCCAAATGTAACTATCTGTACTACTTTTTCTTTGCCGTATTTTCGGACAACGTAGTCAATAACCTCCTGTCTCCTTACATAACAGAAGTCAATATCAATATCCGGCATAGATACTCTCTCCGGGTTCAAAAAACGTTCAAACAGCAATTGATACCGTATCGGATCGATATTCGTTATTTCCAGACAGTACGCAACGATACTGCCCGCTGCAGAGCCTCTGCCGGGTCCTACCGGGATTCCATGTTCTCTTGCATAATGAATAAAATCCCACACAATTAAGAAGTAATCCACATAGCCCATGTTCTTAATTGTCGTTAATTCGTAATTTAGCCGTGTTCGCAGCTCGTCCGTTACCGGATGATACCTTCGTTCCAAGCCCTCCTCGCATAAATGCTTCAAATACCCAAACGCATCATACGGAGCCGGAACCTGATACTTCGGCACCTTTTGTTCTCCGAATACAATCTCTACATGGCAGCGTTCCGCTATTTTATGCGTATTTTCCAATGCTTCCTTTGCATATGGAAACAGCCGCTCCATCTCCTCCGGAGACTTCAAATAATACTGCCCGCCTTCATACCGCATACGGTCTTCGTCTTTTAATTTTTTATTTGTCTGAATGCATAACAGGAAGTCATGGGCTTCGGCATCCTCTGCCTTGACATAATGAATATCATTGGTTGCCACCAGTGGGATTCCCAGTTCTTCATGCATCTTCATTAACTCTGCATTTACGATTCCCTGCTCTGCAATTCCATGGTCCTGTAATTCAAGAAAATAATTATTTTCTCCGAAAATCTTCTGATATTTTAATGCTGCTTCTCTTGCTTCTGCTAAAAAGCCTCTCCGAATCTGTACCGCTACTTCACCCGCAAGACAGGCACTCAATGCAATCACACCCTCATGAAATTCCTGCAGCAATTCCATATCAACACGAGGCTTATAGTAATATCCCTCTGTAAAGCCTCTGGACACTATTTTCATGAGATTATGATAACCAGTGTCATTCTCTGCCAAAAGCACCAAATGATAATAACGGTCTTCTCCCTTAACAACCTCTCTGTCAAATCTGGATTCCGGTGCAACATATACCTCGCATCCGATAATCGGTTTGATTCCCACTTCATGACAAGCCCGATAGAAGTCAATCACTCCGTACATAACACCATGGTCTGTGATGGCAATGCTATCCATTCCCAGTTCTTTGGTTCTGGCTACCAATTCCTTTATTTTACTGGCTCCATCGAGCAAACTGTACTCTGTATGAACATGTAAATGTGTAAACTCCATGAATTACCTCTTCTTCCTCTTTGTTCTGGCATTGTGCAGCACATCCGTCCGTATATATGAAAATGTAGCATCTTCTCCCTCGTCCGCCAGCTTATGCAATAACAGTTCCAATAATGCTCTGGTATTCGGATGCATCGGATATTTGTTCTTTCCTCGTTCATAATAAATAAGAGCAGCATCATCCGTATATCCATCCGGATTATAGTTCTTACAGGCAGCTACCCGGTCACAAAACATTTCCACCACATACTTTACCGGCATTTCCATCCCTTCAATACCGACTCCGGGCGTTAAGCTATAATCTATCCAGTATTCCAAATGATGCTTATTTCTTCCCTTGTGATGCAGCCATGCAGAGGTATAGCCCTTTGCCTCCCGCTCAGCAGTATTGGGACTTCGGTTTCCTTGATAATATTTTACTCCGACTGAAAATTCTGCCCATGAATACTTGGATAAATCATGAAGCAAGCCCTGCTTGTATAACCCGCAGCGAAAACAATGCTTCATGACCAGCCATTTATGATGATTAATTGTCTTTAAGTGCAGCCACCATTTCATATGATTAAAAAGATGTGAGCCTCATTCCGGACTCACATCTCATACCTCCACTATCGATTTAAATACTCCTGTAATGTTGAATTATCTACAATAATTCGGTTATCCATCGTTTTCATTAAATCCTTCACCTGCAACGTTGCCGCTACGCGTTCGGAACTTAAATCATATACCTGATTCTTATCAAAGCTCAATACTATCGGCTTTAAAATGTCACTATCATTCTCTCGAAGAACCAATCCACGTTCCCGATTGCTTAATTCCACACATACACCCGGAGATAAAATACGAATACTGTCCAGCAATGCTTTCACAACTGTACTGTCAAAATTCTGTTCCTGCCGCAATAATTCCTTTACTACCTGTAATTCAGAGACAGGGTCTTCATATAGATTCATAGCAGTCTTCACATCATAATAATGTGCTACCTGAATAATTCTTACCCCCCATGGAATGTTCTTCACCGCAGCCGGCTGACTATAGTCATAGTCCTCCTGACAGCCCTTCACCAGACGCTTCACACTGGTATTAATGTCTACATTATCACTTATCACATTATAACCGTCTAATTGTGCCTTCCGGTACATCTGATATTCTTCTGTTGTAAAGTCATCTGTCTTATTTTGCATCTTTGTCGGCAAAAATAACCGTCCAATATCATACATTAATGCCGCTACTACAATATTCATCTGTTCTGAACTGTCGATATGAAGCTTATGTGACATCATGGCAGCCAGAATTGCTACATTTAATGCATGCTTATATACATAATCCTCCGGACTTCTCAGATTTTGTGTAAAGCTGACCTTGTGATTCAGATTTCCATACATATGTACAATCTGATTGGCTAATACCATTAGTTCAACCGGTCTTTTTCCTTTTTTAATGGACAGCAAATCATCCTTTATGCTAAATACTGCCATAGTCTGAAACCGCTCAAATTCCACATCCTCTGCAGTCATAGGCGGAAGCGGCTCTGCCGGCTCTAAAATATATAATCCGATTAATTCAAAGTTCTTTACACTATAGATACCTTGAAGTGTTAATTTCGTATTCCGTTCATACAGCAGTACACCATTTTTATTATAAATAGGTTTTGCAAGTCGCATACCTACCTTTAATTCATCTGTAGGTACAAAAATCATAGAAAACAACCCCCTTTCAAGTCACGAACACCATGCTTCTCATGTGTATCTTTATATTATTACGCTATTAAACCTTATTTCATCATATCATTTTTCCTGTTTTCTGTCTACCAAGAATCCATATGAGTGTTCATTTCTGTCCTATTTTTATCATTATGAGATTAAACGTGTAACCAAAGCCGGAAATTCCGGCATCTGAAGCCTGCATATGAATGTGTCTGGATTAAAAACAGCACCTTTCGAAAAATTTATCAACTTTTCGCCGGTGCTTGTTTTATTGTAATTTTAGGTATTCACTTGGTACTATTGCTTTTATGTCCGACGCAAAATAATCTGACACATTTCTTGTTACGATATATGCTGCCCCATAACTCCTTGCACATTCCATTTGTAAACAATCTTCAAAATCAGAAAAATCTTCATTTGCAAGTCCGGATAAAAGTTTCACTTTGTCAATACCCTCTACATCAAAGATTGTGCAGAGATTTGATAGTATCTCCCTACGTTCATTTACATTGTAATTTTTCCTTAATATAAAAAACATATTAGAAATCGAATGTGCTGCAATACACCCCTTTGTGTTTCCTTCGGTACATGATAAGATAACTTTCCTTGCATCTTCAAAGAATGGTTCCCGCTCCAAAAGATAATCCAGCAACACATTTGTATCAATCAAAATCTTATCTACCATATTTATCTTCCCTATAAGCAGCTAATTCTGCATCCTCATCTGTAACAGTTCCCTTTTTGCGTAATTGTTCCAACTTTGCAAACGCTTCTTTTCTCTCCTTGTTTGTATCATTATATAGTCCGTTTACTCCTTGCATTATTTGAATCACATAGGATAATTTATCTTCCGGTATCTTTTCCAATTCCATTATTGCACTCTGTCTTAATGCAGTCATCGCCCTTACCTCCTTTCCTGATATTAATGATTGATTTACAGGCATCCTTTCTACCTTTATATGAAACTTCCTTACAATAAGTATACAATACCTTCTTTGTTTTTCCAATCAAAATCTGTGTGTCCATAAATGGATTATGCCCTACAACAACCACTCTTCTTCATTTATGCTATCCGATTTGGTAGTTTATATACATAAGGAATCTGATGATAAGCATGATAACAATCACAACCACCGGCTTAGC
>DHMX01000001.1 GCA_002406015.1 Lachnospiraceae bacterium UBA4631 | reverse complement strand
TTGTTACTTTAATTGTTTTGGGAGTTAAATTGCCAGAATTTTGTCAGCTATCAATTTGACTAATTACTTGAGAATGCTGTTTCCGCTTTCATGAAAACAACGCTGAATTTTCGTTTTTTCTTATTTACATCTTCGAATTTTTATTACAATCATATCAAATACATAGAAGTCCTTAAAATAAAAAACTTGCGGTCTAGTGATATGATGTTTTTATTTTACATCATACCTTCAAAAACCGCAAGTGTTTTGTAATTATTTATTTTACTTTTTGTTTGTATTATGATTGACTTAAGCTGTCTTCTACATCAGATATTTCTATGCTACATTTTCTTTCTTCTTTATACCCACACTCCATCAGAGTTCACTGTATAACCATCAATAACAGTATCATGTGCCATAGCTCCGTTGCTATCCATGTAGTACCAGTTGTTTCCTATTTTCTGCCAGCCGGTTTGCATCGCTCCGGAACCGTTCATGTAGTACCATGTATCATCTACTGATACCCAGCCTGTCTGCATAGCTCCATCTGCATTTAAGTAATACCATGTACCGCCATCATTCAGCCAGCCGGTTGCCATGGCTCCGGAAGCATTCATGTAGTACCATGTGTTTCCTACCTGTACCCAGCCGGTTTGCATCGCTCCGGAACCGTTCATGTAGTACCATGTATTATCTACTGATACCCAGCCTGTCTGCATTGCTCCGTCTTCATTTAAATAGTACCATGTACCACCATTATTCAGCCATCCGGTTGCCATTGCTCCGGAAGTATTCATATAGTACCATGTATTTCCTATCAACTTCCAGCCGGTTTCCATCCAGCCGGCATTGTCAAAGTGATACCAGTTTCCGTCTATCTTCTTCCACTGACTTGCCGGATAACTGCCGTCTGCATTCTGATACCACCATCTGCCACCGGAGTTCTTCCATTCTTTTACAACTGCATTTGGCAGCCATGCTCCGGATTCAGTTACATAGCTGTCACCAATCCATGTGTCGGATGCCATTTTTCCGTTTTCGTCAAAATAGTACCAGTTTCCGTTAATCACCTGCCAACCTGTCAGTGGTGTTCCGTTACTACTTAAGTAATACCATGTATCACCGTCTTGCAACCACTGGTTTGTCAGCATTACGTCATCCCGGTAGTAAGAATACGTGCCATCTGTATTTACTACCCAGCCGTTCTTTACTGTCGGAGCCGGGGACGGTGTTGGCTCTGGGTTTGGCGTTGGTTCCGGATTTGGGGTCGGCTCCGGGTTCGGTGTTGGTTCCGGATTTGGGGTCGGCTCTGGGTTTGATTTTTCCTGTGTCCATGTTGCGGTTAATGTAATGCCATTTCCACAATCATAATTATAAGTAATGGCATCTGATGTAAAAGTTAATACAGTTCCTACTAAAGTACCTCCGGTTACATTCGATATTCTACTTACATCCAAGCCTGTATATTTTGATAAATCAACAGAGGACGAAGGAACTGTAATTGTCATGTTATCTAGATGAGTTACACTTATTTTTGTATTATTACTCAAATCCATACATGGTATATGATTGTTTCTACAATCCAAATACTCCAGTGACGTATTTTTACTTACGTCCAGACTTGTCAATTGATTGCCTCCACACACCAACCATGTCAGCATGGTATTCTTACTTACATCCAGATTTGTTAATTGATTATCATCACAGTGTAAACGTGTCAGTGCCGTATTTTTACTTACATCCAGACTTCTTAATTGATTGGTCCAGCACCCCAAAGTTTCCAATAATGTATTCTTACTTATGTCCAAACTTGTTAATTGGTTGTTACCACAACTCAAACTTGTCAGTGTAGTATTCTTATTTACGTCCAGACTTGTTAATTGGTTAACACCACAACTCAAACTTGCCAGTGACGTATTCTTACTTACGTCCAGACTTGTCAATTGGTTATTATTACAATTCAAACTTGCCAGTGACGTATTCTTACTTACGTCCAGACTTGTCAATTGGTTAGATGCACAGTTCAAACTTGTCAGTGACGTATTTTCACTTACATCCAGACTTGTTAATGCGTTGTTGCTGCATCCCAACTCTGTCAGAGCTGTATTCTCACTTACGTCCAGACTTGTTAATTGGTTAGATGCACAGTTCAAACTTGTCAGTGATGTAAAATATTCCACACCTACTAGAGAACCAACCCCTAACATGAAGACATTAATTTCTGTCACTTCATCTATCTCGCTTTGTGACAATTTTCCATCACCATCTTTATCAAAGTTTGACTTAACATATTCCCGAAATACTACATCCGGAAAATTGGCTTCGTTTATAATGACCTTTTCATCACTATCTGAATCACTGATATTAAAACTTACTTTCAACACACAATCATATCCGCAATCATACTCATAGGAACAGGCAGTGCCTTCAAACTTCAAAATGTTACCTTCTAATTTTCCACCTGTTACATTCGATATTTTATTCACATCTAAACCAGCACATTCACTCAAATCCATCTGTGATGCATCTATCAAATCAATATATGAACGTAATTCTTTTTTATATAAACTTTCAGATGTGATAAATGCAAGCATTGGGCTGCATTCATCACCAGAGTAACTAAAGCTCGAATTAAACCTTGTCAATGCAGTATTTTTACTTACATCCAGACTTGCCAATTGATTACCATGACAATCCAAATACTCCAGTGCTGTATTCTTACTTACATCCAAACTTGTCAATTGATTGTAGCCACAAGACAAATCTGTCAGTGCTGTATTCTTACTTACATCTAAACTTGTCAATTGATTAAATGCACAGTCCAAACTTGCCAGTGACGTATTTTCGCCTACATCCAGACTTGTCAATTGATTGCCACCACAAGACAAACTTGTCAGTTCCGTATTTTTACTTACGTCCAGACTTGTTAACTGATTACCATGACAATCCAAATCTGTCAGTGCCGTATTTTTACTTACGTCCAAATTTGTCAATTGATTGTTGTTGCAATCCAAATCTGTCAGTGACGTATTTTCACTTACATCCAAATTTGTCAATTGATTGTTCCAGCAATTCAAATCTGTCAGTGACGTATTTTCACTTACATCCAGACTTGTCAATTGATTACCACCACAATCCAAATCCGTCAGCGATGTATTTTCACTTACATCCAGACTTGTCAACTCATTATCACCACACCACAGACTTGTCAGTGCCGTATTTTTACTTACATCCAGACTTGTCAATTGATTGCCACCACACCACAGCCTTGTCAGTACCGTATTCTTACTTACATCCAGACTTGTCAATTGATTGCTACCACAAGATAACTCTGTCAGTGCCGTATTTTTACTTATGTCCAGACTTGTCAATTGATTGTTATTACACCACAAACTTGTCAGTGACATATTTTTACTTACGTCCAGACTTGTTAATTGATTACCACCACAATCCAAATCCGTCAGTGCTGTATTCCCACTTACATCCAGACTTGTTATTTTGTTCCAAGCACAATGCAAATCCGTCAGTGCCGTATTCTTACTTACATCCAGACTTGTCAATTGATTGTCACCACAATTCAAACTTGTCAGTTCCGTATTCTCACTTACATCCAGACTTGTTAACTGATTACCATGACAATGCAAATCTGTCAGTGCCGTATTTTCACCTACGTCCAGACTTGTTATTTTGTTCCAATAACAATACAACCCTGTCAGTGCTGTATTCTTACTTACATCTAGACTTGTTAACTGATTTTCACCACAGTTCAAATCTGTCAGTGCCGTAAAATATTCCACACCTTCTAGAGAACTAACCCCTGAAGATCTGATATAAATATCCGTCACCGCATCTATCTCGCTTTGTGACAATTTGCCGTTACTGTCTTTATCAAAATTTGACTTAACATATTCCTGGAATACTGCATCCGGGAAGTTGGCTTCATCTATGGCGATTTCTGTTTCCTCCGCCCATACATCATCCAACGTTACATATGGCATTGTCAACACCATGCCAAATGCTAATAGTCCCGCTAACAACTGTCTGCCTATTCGTTTTTTCATTTTCTCTCCTCCAATCCTATATTTTTTCTATTAGTAATAACTTAATGTCATTCCATTTCTTCTCTATTTCAAGAAATTATTACAGTTAAACAAATATAGAAAAGATTGCATTCTTTATACCCATACTCCATCAGAGTTCACTGTATAACCGTCAATAACGGTATCATGTGCCATAGCTCCACTATTATCCATGTAATACCAGTTGTTTCCTATTTTCTGCCAGCCAGTTTGCATTGCTCCGGAATTATTCATGTAGTACCACGTATTATCCACTAATACCCAGCCTATCTGCATGGCTCCGTCTGCATTTAAGTAATACCATGTACCGCCATCATTCAACCAACCGGTTGCCATGACTCCGGAAGTATTCATGTAGTACCATGTGTTTCCTACCTGTACCCAACCGGTCTGCATCGCTCCGGAACCGTTCATGTAGTACCATGTATTATCTACTGATACCCAGCCTGTCTGCATTGCTCCGTCTTCATTTAGATAGTACCATGTACCACCGTCATTCAACCAACCGGTTTCCATTGCTCCAGAAGTGTTCATATAGTACCAGATATTACCTATCAACTTCCAACCGGTTTCCATCCAGCCCTCGTTGTCAAAGTGATACCATTTCCCATCTATCATCTTCCACTGACTTGCCGGATAACTACCGTCCGCATTCTGATACCACCATCTGCCGTCGGAGTTCTTCCATTCTTCCATAACTGCATTTGGCAGCCACGCTCCGGATTCGGACACATAGCTGTCACCAATCCATGTGTCGGATGCCATTTTCCCGTTTTCGTCAAAATAGTACCAGCTTCCGTTAATCACCTGCCAGCCTGTCAACGGTGTTCCGTTATCACTTAAGTAATACCATGTATCACCATCCTGTAACCACTGGTTTGTCAGCATTACATCATCCCGGTAGTAAGAATACGTGCCATCTGCATTTACTACCCAGCCGTTCTTTACTGTCGGAGCCGGGGACGGTGTTGGCTCTGGGGTTGGGGTCGGTTCCGGATTTGGTGTCGGCTCTGGGGTTGGCGTTGGTTCCGGATTTGGTGTCGGCTCTGGGTTCGGTGTCGGCTCCGGATTTGATTTTTCCTGTGTCCATGTTGCGGTTAATGTAATGCCATTTCCACAATCATAATTATAAGTAATGGCATCTGATGTAAATGTTAATACCGTTCCTACTAAAGTACCTCCGGTTACATTCGATATTCTACTTACATTCAATCCTGTATATTTTGATAAATCAACAGAGGACGAAGGAACTGTAATTGTCATGTTATCTAGATGAGTTACACTTATTTTTGTATTATTACTCAAATCCATACATGGTATATGATTGTTTCTACAATCCAAATACTCCAGTGACGTATTTTTACTTACGTCCAGACTTGTTAAGCCGATGCTCATACATTCCAACTTTGTCAGCACTGTATTTTTACTTATGTCCAAACTTGTTAAGCCGGTGCGAGAACAACCCAAATACTTCAAAGATGTATTCTTACTTATGTCCAAACTTTTTAAAGCGGCACCAGAACAATCCAAATACTCCAGTGCTGTATTCTTACTTACGTCCAAACTTGTTAAACCGGTGTCTTCACACCTCAAAAATGTCAATGCTGTATTCTTACTTACGTCCAGACTTGTTAATGGGTTGTTATCACAACTTAAACTTGTCAGTGCCGTATTTTTACTTATGTCCAAACTTTTTAATATGCCGTCAGTCCATATCAACTTCTTCAATGACGAAAAATATTCTATACCATCAAGAGAACTAACCACCGAGTCCCTGCCCACATTTATCTCAATCACCGCATCTATCTCGCTTTGTGACAATTTTCCATTACTGTCCTTATCAAAGTGTGACTCAACATATTCCCGGAATCCCGCATCCGGAAAGTTGGTTTTATCTATGGCGATTTCCGTTTCCTCCGCCCATACATCATCCAACGTTACATATGGCATTGTCAGCACCATACCAAATGCCAATAGACCTGCTATCAGCTTTCTACTTACTTGCTTTTTCATTTCCTCTCCTCCATTCTCAGCAGAACTTACCAATGTTTATGTACTTTGGTATTTCTTCCTTTGATTATATGTATTATAGTATATAATTTAAAGATTTTTATGTCAATAGTATATCTCAGCAGTCTATATTCTTCTTAAGTTTCCGGAAAATGTAATTTAAACGCAAAAACGGCCACACTTTTCACTTGTGGTCGTTTTCGAGTTCTGTATTTCACGCTATATTCTATTTCAAATATTTCTCCAGATAAATTCCCGTATAACTCTCCGGACATGCTACGACTTCCTCCGGTGTTCCCTGTGTTACAACCGTTCCGCCTCGTACACCGCCTTCCGGTCCTATATCGATAATGTAATCAGCTGTCTTAATCACATCCAGATTGTGTTCAATTACAACTACGGTATTGCCGCCTTCGGTCAGCCGCTGCAAAATATCAATTAACTTATGAACATCTGCAAAGTGCAATCCGGTTGTCGGTTCATCCAGAATATAAATAGTCTTTCCCGTACTTCGTTTACTTAATTCGGTTGCCAGCTTAATTCTCTGTGCTTCACCACCGGAGAGTGCGGTAGACGGCTGTCCCAGCTTAATATAACCAAGTCCTACATCCCGCAGGGTTTCAATCTTTCTTGAAATTGCCGGCAGATTCTCAAAGAAGACACAGGCTTCATCCACTGTCATATCCAACACATCTGCAATGCTTTTTCCCTTGTATTTTACTTCCAGTGTTTCACGATTATATCGTTTTCCATGGCAGACCTCACATGGAACATATACATCCGGCAGGAAATGCATTTCAATCTTAATGATGCCGTCTCCCTTACACGCCTCACAGCGTCCACCCGATACATTAAAGCTAAACCGCCCTTTCGTATATCCGCGGGTCTTTGCATCAACGGAAGAAGCAAATAAATCCCGAATCATATCAAATACTCCGGTATACGTTGCCGGATTCGACCTTGATGTTCTTCCAATCGGAGACTGGTCAATATTAATCACCTTATCTAATTGTTCCATGCCGAGAATCCGGTCATGATTTCCCGGTTTCTCCTTCGCACGATTCAAATCCCTTGCCAGATGCTTATACAGAATCTCATTTACCAATGAGCTTTTTCCCGAACCGGATACCCCTGTTACACAGGTCATCACGCCCAGCGGGAATTTTACATTGATATTCTTCAAATTGTTTTCTCTGGCTCCCTGTACCTCAATCCAACCGGTTGGCGTTCTTCGTACTGCCGGAACCGGAATTTTCTTTCTGCCGCTTAGATATGCACCTGTAATGGATGCCTTACATTTCATAATCTCCTTTGCCGTACCACAGGCAACGACCTCACCGCCATATTCACCCGCTCCGGGACCTATATCTACAATATAATCGGCTGCCAGCATAGTATCCTCATCATGCTCTACCACAATCAAGGTATTTCCTAAGTCGCGTAACCGTTTCAGAGTCGCTATCAGCTTATCATTGTCCCGCTGGTGTAATCCGATACTTGGCTCATCCAGAATATATGCCACCCCCACAAGTCCGGAGCCTATCTGGGTTGCCAGCCGGATTCGCTGTGCCTCGCCACCGGACAATGTAGAAGTTGGTCGGTATAATGCCAGATAATCAAGCCCTACATCCATTAAGAACTGTATTCTGGCTCGAATTTCCTTTAATATTACCCCTCCTATCATCTGCTGCCGGTCTGTAATCGTTAATTCCTGTAAATATGCGTGCAAATCTGCTATCGACATTTCCGTAATTTCCGCAATATTCTTATCATCAACTGTAACTGCCAGAGATTCCTTCTTTAACCGCTTTCCTTTACATTCCTCGCAAGGCGTAATAGACATATAGCTCTCATATTCCTCCCGCATAGACTGGGAAGATTCCCGATACCTCCGCTTAATATTCTCAACCAGTCCTTCAAAGGTAATATCATAGACACCTTCTCCCCGCTGTCCTTTATAACGTACCTTTACCGGTCGTGTTCCGGTTCCATACAACAGCAAGTCTTGAATTTCCTGCGAATAATCCTGAAACGGAGTATCCATATCAAAGCCAAATTCCTCTCCCAATGCATCCAGAATCGCCCGGCTAAAGCTGCCCTCCTTGCAGGCAGACTGCCAGCCCATAACCTGAAAACAACCTTCATTAATACTTAACCGTCTATCCGGAACCATCAGCTCTACATCAAATTCCATCTTATACCCTAATCCATGGCAGACCGGACAGGCACCAAATGGGTTATTAAAGGAAAAGCTTCTCGGTTCAATCTCTTCGATACTGATACCACAATCTGGACAGGAAAAGCTGTCACTGAACTTCAATTGTTCGCCGCCGATTACATCTACGGTCATATTTCCCTCTGCCAGCTTCAACGTCGTTTCAATCGAATCTGCCAGACGCTGTTCAATTCCTTCTTTTACTACCAGACGGTCTACAATAACATCAATGGAATGCTTGATATTCTTGTCCAGCGTAATTTCTTCTGCCAAATCATACTGGCTTCCGTCAATAATTACCCGCACATAGCCGCTCTTCTTTACACTTGCCAACAGCTTCTCATGTCTTCCCTTCCGTCCTTTTACTACCGGAGCCAGTAATTGAAACCGGGTTCCCGGCTCTAATTCCAGAATTGCATCTACCATCTGGTCTACTGTCTGACGTGCGATTTCCTTTCCACATTTCGGGCAATGCGGAACACCGATTCTGGCGTACAACAGTCGAAAATAATCATAAATTTCCGTTACGGTTCCTACTGTAGAACGCGGATTCCGGTTCGTTGATTTCTGGTCAATGGAAATAGCAGGAGATAGCCCCTCAATCAATTCCACATCCGGTTTCTCAGCCTGTCCCAGAAATTGTCTGGCATAAGAAGATAACGACTCCATATATCGTCGCTGTCCCTCTGCATAAATGGTATCAAATGCCAGAGATGACTTTCCGGACCCCGACAAACCGGTCATTACTACCAGTTCATTTCTGGGAATATCAATATCAATATGCTTCAGATTATGTTCATTTGCTCCACGAATTTTTATATATTCCTTTTTCGTTGCCATGTCTCCGATTCTCCTGTTATATATTTCTCTTTTTTAGTTAATCATCCAAATCCCGCAATGTTATCTTTAATTCCTTTAATTCATCACGCAATACTGCTGCCAATTCAAAATTCAGCTCTGCGGCTGCCTGATTCATCTTTTTCGTCTTCCGGGCGATTGCTTCCTCTAATTCCTTCCTTGTCATGGACTCTGCATCCTTTTGTGCGGTTTCCGGACTCTCAGAACGGTCTTCATTGCTGATAACATCCCGAATCTCCTTTACAATCGTCTTCGGTATAATTCCATGCTCTTTGTTATAGGCATCCTGTATTTCCCGCCGTCGGTTCGTTTCAGAAATGGCTATCTGCATAGACCGGGTAATGGTATCCGCATACATCAATACCCTGCCTTCACTATTTCGTGCTGCACGTCCAATCGTCTGAATCAAAGAAGTCTCCGAGCGAAGGAAGCCCTCTTTGTCCGCATCAAGGATTGCCACCAATGTAATCTCCGGTATATCCAGTCCTTCCCGCAGCAGATTAATTCCAACCAGAACATCAAACACTCCCAGCCGCAGGTCTCTTACAATCTCGATTCGTTCCAACGTATCAATATCCGAATGCAGATATTTAACCTTAATTCCAACCTCCCGCATATAATCGGTCAAATCCTCTGCCATACGTTTCGTTAATGTTGTCACCAGAACCTTATGCCCTTTCTCAGTCTCCAGATTCACCTCGGATATTAAATCATCAATCTGCCCCTCAATTGGTCTTACTTCAATCGATGGGTCAAGCAAGCCGGTCGGACGAATAATCTGCTCGGTTCGCAACAGCTCATGCTGTGCTTCGTATTCAGACGGAGTTGCCGACACAAATAGCAGTTGGTCTATCTTGGATTCAAATTCCTCAAAGTTCAAAGGTCGATTGTCCAACGCTGACGGCAGCCGGAATCCATAATCTACTAAGGTCATTTTTCTGGAACGGTCTCCGGCATACATACCGCGAATCTGTGGCACCGTAATATGGGATTCATCAATAATCATCAGAAAATCATCCTTAAAAAATTCCAGAAGTGTATTTGGCGTTGCCCCTGCCGGCAAGCCTGCCATCGGTCTGGAATAGTTCTCAATTCCGGAACAAAAGCCTGTCTCCCGCAGCATTTCCATATCAAAATTTGTCCGTTCCGCAATCCGCTGGGCTTCAATTAATTTCTCTCGTTCCTTAAAGTATGTTACCCGTTCTGCTAATTCCGCTTCTATTTCTTCGATTGCCCGATTCATTTTTTCTTTGGCAACCACATAATGGGAAGCCGGAAAGATACAGGTAAAATTAAGTGACCTGTGAATCTCACCTGTCAAGGGGTCAAATTCCGTAATCCGGTCTATTTCATCTCCAAAAAATTCTACCCGGACTGCATTTTCAAATGTGGAAACCGGGATAATTTCCAATACATCCCCACGTACCCGGAATGTACCACGCTTAAAATCCATGTCATTTCTCATATACTGGATATTAACCAGCTCGCGAATGACTGCATCCCGGTCCTTATTCATTCCCACTCTCAAAGAAATCATCATTTCCCGGTAATCATCCGGGTCACCAATTCCATAAATGCACGAAACCGAGGATATTACAATAACATCCCTTCTCTCGATTAATGCCGCCGTTGCACTATGACGTAATTTATCAATCTCATCATTGACTGCAGAATCCTTTGCAATATAAGTATCGGTGGACGGTACATAAGCCTCCGGCTGATAATAATCATAGTATGAAACAAAATACTCAACTGCATTATGCGGAAAAAATGCTTTAAATTCGCTGTACAACTGGGCTGCCAATGTCTTATTGTGAGCTATTACCAGCGTTGGCTTATTTAGTCTGGCAATTACATTTGCCATCGTAAATGTCTTTCCCGAACCGGTTACACCCAACAGGGTTTCAAATTGATTTCCTGCTTGAAATCCTTCTACCAATGCCTCGATTGCCTGCGGCTGGTCTCCGGTTGGTTCATATTCTGACACTAATTCAAAATGGTCCATCTTATGCCTCTCGTTTCTTCTCTTTATATATCTTATTTGTTCTGTTATTATGCCCATTATATCAAAATCATAAATAAAAGTACAGCTTTAATCGAACTTTTGTTCTGTTTTGATATATTCTTTCCAGTATGCTATAATTTTCCTAATTAATGGTTTGTGGGAGGTCCGCTATGAAAAAGAAGTCAAATACATGGATTGCTGCTGCACTTCTCACCATTGCAGCAACTATCAGTATGATTTATTGTCTGTTGGAATTCAGACACACCTTATGGATATTGGCAATTTCCTGTATTGTGCTGTTGCTCTCAGCCTTTTGGTTATTTCTTTGTCTGTCGCGTAGACAAAGCCGCTTGCACAGTAAGTCAATCGGAGAAGAACAACATGAACGTATGAATTATGAAGGAATGAAACTGCAAGGCGAGGAATTAATTCGTCTGGTTAATACCCTTGGAAAAGGAACTTATGTATATAGCAAAAAAACAGCCGAGCAACTGGATGCTTTGAATAAACAAATTCAAAGTGAGGTATTTATTCATCAGCAATTGATTAATAAGCTTATAAAAGAAGAAACTAGAATTGCAAAATTTCAGGTAAAATATGGTCAGGAGGATACTGCAAAATTAATACAAGCTCTTGCGGATAACCGTAACCGTCTTCAGACTACTCTGCAAGATGCTGTTTCCACTCTTCCGAATCCTGTGGCAAACGATTCTATTCCAACGGATACCGCTTCCATGGATGTAAATATTGATATGAGTGAAATTACAGCCTGTCTGCATGAGATTACATCTGAACTGACACATATGAACGAAACTATAATTGAGCTTCAGCAGCAGGTAAATAACCTGTCGGAAATGCCAATCTATCACCCTACTATCGGTACGGATACTACAGAAGTGAACGCTTCCGAATCGAATACTGCAGAAACAGATACTCTGGCTTCCTTCATTACCGACATGGATACCACAGAAGGAAACGCTCCAGAAGTGAACACTCCAGAAACAGATGCTATGACTTCCTTTATTACCGACATGGATACTGCAGAAGGAAACACTACAGAAGCTGCTGTTACGGATTCCCTCGATTCCTTCTTCACCGACATGAATCCTACCGAAGCTCCTATTGCAGAGGAGCAGCCAGAAACAATAGATTTGGGAGAGGAAATAGAGATACCGGCAACCGTTACAACACCGGAGGAATTTATTGAGCCAGTATCTGAACCGGAGACCGTTACCATTGAAGTTCCGAAAGACGATAATCCAAACCGGCAGTTATCACCGGAGGAAATTGCTGCTTTATTTGCATCCTTGGGTTAATAATCTATAATAACGATAATTGTAATCGTTTGAATACAATAACAAAACGCTGTAAATCCATTCCTGAATTTACAGCGTTTTGTTATTTATGATGCACCATTTAATATTTCAATTGCCTTTTGTAACTGTGTATCCTGTTCCTCCGGAATTACCGGCTCATATTCTAATTCCTCCGGTAATTCTACCGTAACATCCGGTTCAATTCCTTTTTCGTGTATATCATTTCCGTTTGGTGTGAAGTATTTTGCAATGGTTAATTTCACTGCGGAGCCATCCGTCAGCGGAATTACCTGCTGCACGATTCCTTTTCCGAAGGTGGTAGTTCCCACAATGGTTGCTACTCCATGGTCCTTCATACAACCGGAAAATATTTCAGAAGCACTTGCACTATTTCCATTTACCAATACCACCATTGGAATGTCCAGTGATTGCTTACTATCTGCTTCATAGCTCTCTAATACCGTTCCATTCTTGTCTTCCGTATATACAATCGTACCCTCGGAAAGAATCTGATTACACATATCAACAACAATATGAACATATCCTCCCGGATTGTTACGCAGGTCAATAATTAGCGACTGCATACCTTGTGCCTGCAAATCTGCTACTGCCACCCCAAACTGTTCTGCGGTCTTTTCATAGAAATCTGTAACCTCTATGTAACCAATGCCATTATCAAGCATTTTATAGCTGACCGTAGAATTATCAATCGTTCTACGTTCAATTGTCAAGGTCAATTCTTCAGATATACTCGGACGATATACGGTTACATCTACAGTGGTTCCCGGCTCTCCCTTAATCCATGTAACCACCTCAGATACATCCTCTCCGTCTAATTTCTTTCCATCTACAGCAGTAATCACATCCTTCGGCAGCATACCTGCGTCTTCTGCCCCGCTTCCCTGAAATACGCGGATAACGGTCAGTGTCTTTGTTTCTACATTCTGCTGAATCGATACACCGATTCCTTCATACGAGCCGGTTGAAGTATCCATCATATCTGCATATTCCTCTGCCGTATAATATACAGAATATGGGTCATCCAGACTTTCCATGATGCCCTTATATATATATTCCTCCCGTTCGGAATCATCACTTGCATCAAAGTAGAACTTATCATCAATCAGGTTGTTAATGGTATCTACCTTTTCCTCTACATCTGTTGTATACAAAGATGTTCCTGACTGGCTGGCTGTAGCTCCACTGTTACTCCATGAGCTGCCATTGTTCCTTAACTGTTGAAGTAACGGACTACATCCGGTACATAGTACCAGTAATAAAGATAATCCTACACCTGCTTTTGCTATTTTTTTCATAACTACATTCCCTTTCCATCTATGATTTTCTTATTTGCCATTCGAAAATCCTCCCCGGATTTGGATTTATGTTAAAAATACCCCATTGGGTCTACTGAATATTGAGAAGAGGTATATCCTCCAACCCGTACTTCAAAATGTAAATGTCTGCCCTGTGTTGCCCCCGTTGCTCCGGATAGCATAATGGTATCTCCGGCATTTACATACTGTCCTTCTGTTACATACATGACAGATGCATGCATATAAATGGTATATAATCCGTCTCCATGACTAATAATAATCCAGTTTCCTGCGGTAGCACTGGTTCTTGCAAGCACTACAACTCCACTGGCTGCTGCCACTATCGGAGTTCCGTCCGGGCATCCAATATCAATCCCGTAATGATTTGCAGTCACAACTCCGCTGGCTTCTCTGGTTCCAAAACCGGAATTAATCTTCGTACTGCTCGGACATGGCCACGTTAAAGCTCCTCCGCCATATGGTACATAAGTTTCTCCACTTCCGGTATCTACACTTTCATTATTTTCTGCTGCCGCCGCTATTGCTCTTGCTGCCTCTGCTTCTATCTCCGCAATGCGGTCTGCTGCTGCCTGAATCTCTGCATCATATTGCTCTACCAGTTCCTTCTGGTCTTCAATATTTTCCTCGCACTTCTGCATTTCAACTGCCTTTGCCTCCAGCAAGGTGTTGACCGTTGCCTCTTTCTCCTGTTCCTGTGCCGTTACAGTCTCCACATCTGCAAGTGTATCCTGAAGCTCCTGCTCCGTTGCTGCTATTTCCTCCCGGATTGCCACCATATTTTCCAACATTTGATAATCATATTGTGACATTGCTGCGGCATATTCCGGTCGATTCAAAATATCACTCATAGATTCTGAGGATAAAATTGCCGTAAGGTAGTCTGTCGTACTATTTTCATACATGAATTGGATTCGTACACACATTTCCTGATATTGCTGTTCTTCTCTTATTTTTGCATCTTCTAACGCAGCTTCGGTTTCTGTAATTTTTGATTCCAAGTCTGACTTCTGTTGATTCAAATCCGCAATCTGCACCTGAATAGCATCCATTTGTGCGTCTAATTCCTGAATATACGAAGCCAAATCACTCTTGTCTTTCTCCAATTCACTTAGGATTCGCTGTGCTTCATTCTTATTTGCTTCTGCATCCTCTTTATCCTTTTGTGCATCATCCAGTGAGCCGGCATAGGTCTGTGTTGTCAGCACCAGCAAAAGTATAAATGCTACGCATGATTTCCAATACCACTTCTTGTTTTTCATTCGCTCATCATCAACCTTTATTTTCTGTTCATTCCTTATGTTATTTCTACATTGTCTACTGGAAATACGTCAACGGGTCTACGGCATATGCGGAAGTATAACCACCTACACCTACACCAAAATGCAGATGCGGACCTGTTGACCAACCCGTAGAACCAACTAATAAAACAGTATCCCCGGCATTCACATACTGCCCTTCTGTTACACACAGCTTAGAACCATGCATATACATAGTATATAACCCATTACCATGACTGATTACCACCCAGTTACCCGCAGAATTACTGTAACGCGAAATAATTACCACACCGCTTGCCGCTGCTACTGCCGGTGTCCCTGTAGGTGCTCCAATATCAATTCCCTTATGATTTGCATTCACATATCCGCCATCCGGGGTACGGTATCCAAAGTAAGAGGTAATTCTTGTACTGGACGGACACGGCCACGTTAATGCTCCGCCGGAATATGGAACAAACTCCCCATTTGCATTAGCGGCAGCCTCAATCTCTGCAATCTTCTTTGCAGCAGCCTGAATTTCCGCATCACACTCATCAATAATCTTCTGCTGCCGTTCAATCAAATCATCATATTCTTCTACCTTCTGTGATTTTTCATCAATTAATGCAGTTGTCGTAGCTTCCTCTTCTTCTACTTGTGCAGTTAAGGTTTCTACCGACCGCAAATCCATCTGCAGCACCTGTTCTGCATTTGCAATTTCCTCTCTGGTTTGAATCAGTTCATCCAGCATCCGATAATCATAATCTGCAATGGCAGATGCATATTCAGACTGGTTCAACACATCACTCATCGATGCTGCCGAAAGCAATACCTCTGCATAATCCACACTGTCATTCTCATACATGAACTGGATTCTTGCACACATATTTGCATACTGCTTTTCTTCATTTGCTTTCGCAATCTCTAATTCTGCCTGCTTATCGGAAATCTGTCCCTGTAAATCTTCCTTTTCTGCATTTAAGCCTGCGATTTTATCCTGTATTTCCGATAATTCCCCGTCCAGTTTTGTAATCCAGACCTCCAAATCATTCTTATCCTTCTCAAGCCCCGCCAGAATATCTTCCGCATTGCTCTTATTATCCTCTGCTTCTTTCTTATCCTGCTGGGCATCATCCAAAGAGCTGGCATATACCTGTGTAGAAATCACACATACCATGGCAACCGCCAACATTCCTTTCACTATTCGCAACCACTTTTTCACATTCATCACCTATACCTTCAAATGCTTCCTCGTTGTTACTACACTACCTGCAAAACCAATGCCAATACCAATCAACAAACATACCGGAGTCAATACATGAAAGACCTCGTTTCTAGGAAGAAACGTCATTAAATTCGTAATTCCTGAAAAATTGCTTGTCAAAAATTCAATTACCATACTATACATAAAATAAAGCAATACACATGGAACTACCGAACCGGCAAAGCCGATTGTAATTCCCTCTACGATAAATGGAGTTCTTACAAAGAAATCCGTTGCTCCTATCAGCTTCATAATAGAAATTTCTTCTTTTCTGACGGTAATACCAATCGTAATAGTATTACTAATCAGGAATATGGAAACCAGTAACAAAATCACAATAATACCAATCGAAGCATATCCCACCAGCACATTAATGGATGCCAGATTCTCTGCCGTAACGGTCGAACTCTTAACCAACCGTACTCCATTAATTCCTTCCAGAAACTTTACAAACTCAGTCTGCTGGGAAACATCCTTAATGGTAATATTATATGTTGCACAGTTCGCCAGCGGATTATCTTCCCCGAATGCCGCATTAATTTTTTCCGGATCATTTCCATAAAGCTTCGGAGCAAATTCCTTCCATGCCTCCTCTGCCGACATATAATCCATTGTATTTACTTCCGGTCTTACCCGAATCTCTTCTCCTATCCGGTCAATATCTTCCTGTGATATTCCTTCATCAAAAAATACCGTAACCGCAACCGATTCTTCCATCTGCTTCATCATAGATTCAAAATTCACAACGATTGCATAAAATATACCGAATAAGAAAAGGCAAGCAACAATTGTTCCTACAGAGGCGAGAGAAAAGAGCAAATTCCGCTTTATATTTTTTAACCCCTGTAAAAAGCAATACCATAATGTACTAATCTTCATCTATATATCCACCCTTTTTCACATCACTGATAACGATACCCTTCTTCAAGGTTACCACTCGTTTTTTCATTGCATTTACTATTTCACGATTATGTGTTACGACTACAACCGTCGTTCCACGTTTATTAACCTCATCCAGCAGGTTCATGATTTCCCATGAATTTCTTGGGTCCAAGTTACCTGTCGGCTCATCCGCCAGTAAGATAGATGGGTTATTTACCAAGGCTCTCGCCAACGCTACTCTCTGCTGCTCACCACCAGACAATTCTTTCGGATAAGACTTATATTTCTCACCCAGACCAACCATTGTAAGCATAGAAGGCACCTGCCGTCTTATATAACGTGGCGGGGTCTCTACAATCCGCTGTGCAAATGCTACATTTTCATATACAGTTCTATCCTTCAGTAAGCGGAAATTCTGGAATACAACGCCTATATCCCGCCGTATTTTAGGAATATCCTTTCTTTTTATCTTAGAATAATCTTTTCCGTTAATTGTAATCTTTCCGGTAGTCGGGTCCAACTCCTTTAACAACAGCTTGATTAAGGTTGTCTTTCCGGAGCCGCTGCTTCCTACTATAAACACAAATTCACCTTTCTCAATGGTAATGCTTACATCATTCAGGGCAGTCGTACCGGTTGGATACTTCATTGTTACATGGTCAAGTGCTAACATCTTCTGTGTCCCTTTCCATTTATATATTTGTTACATCTAATAGTCCAATGATTCCATATACTTCATATACTTTACTACCATTAATGCAATTTTAAAGGTAATGGCATCCTCAAATACCCGCAAATCCAGTCCTGTGCTTTTCTGCAATTTATCCAGACGATATACCAGCGTATTACGATGGATATATAACTGTCTTGAAGTCTCAGATACGTTCAGACTGTTTTCAAAAAACTTATTAATGGTTGTCAGAGTTTCCTCATCAAACTCGTCCGGAGATTTTCCGTCAAATATTTCCTTAATAAACATCTTACATAACGGTATCGGCAACTGATAAATCAACCGTCCGATGCCAAGATTACTGTATGCAATAATATTCCGATTGCCATAAAAGATTTTTCCTACATCCAATGCCATTTTAGCTTCCTTGTAGGAACGTGAAACCTCTTTTATTTCATTTACAATTGTACCGTATGCCACATGTACGGTAGACATTGCTTCTGTATTCAGCATATCTACAATTACCTTTGCCGTCTTGCTCAAATCGTCATAGGTTTCATTTGCCTTCACTTCTTTTACCAGAATAATATTCTTCTCATCAACGGCTGTAATGAAGTCCTTAGACTTTGCAGAGAATATATTTCTTACAGTCTCTAATGCATTGTTATCCTTTTCGGTTTTGGTTTCGATAATAAACACGATTCTCCGGACATCTGTATCAATATGTAGCTTCTTTGCCCGATTATAAATATCAACCAGCAATAAATTATCAAGCAGCAGATTTTTAATGAAATTATCCTTGTCAAATCGTTCTTTATAAGCCACCAACAGATTCTGAATCTGAAATGCGGCTATTTTTCCTATCATATATACGTCATCGGTTTCACCCTTTGCCAGAATGACATATTCCAATTGATTATCGTCAAATACCTTAAAGAACTGATAGCCCTGCAATACCTGACTTTCTGCTGGTGAATCCACAAATGCCAATACTGCTTTTTCATATTCATCCGCATCCCGCAATGTAGATGCCAATATCTTGCCTTCTGTATCCATAACACATAAATCAATCCTGGCAATGGATTTGATTCCCTCTATGGTGTCTTGTAGAATCTGATTTGAAATCATTTCACCCGCTCCTTGTCCATCCTATTTTAACTACACCCCAATTTTCCGCCATGCTCACCTCGGCTTCACCTCGGTGTCGGCTGCTTTCCTCGCTTCGCCATGCCCACCTCGACTCTGCCCCGATGTCGGCGACTTTTCCTCGCCGCCATGCCCACCTCGGCTTCACCTCGGTGCCGGCTACTTTTCTCGCCGCCATGCCCACCTCGACTTCGTCTCGGTGTCGGCTATCGCCGTATAAAAACCGCCCCACCAAGGATGACGTGCGAGCAAGCTCTCAGTCACCCTTGGTGTGTCAGTTTTTGCATGGCTTGTTAGTATTATCATATAGCAAAATGACCAAAAAAAAAAGAGGAAATATATAAAAACATATATTTCCTCTAAAAAATTCACAATTTAGACAAACTTTTTTTGAACTAGTTTACAACTACCTGCTCGGTATCCTTATCAAAGATATGAATCTTGCTTAAGTCAAATGCTAACTGTACTGTATCACCAGGTCTAGCTGTTGTACGAGCATTTACTCTTGCTGTAATATCGAACTGGTCGATTGTGAAGTATAAGTAAACTTCTGCACCTAACATTTCATAGATGTTAATCTTTGCATCAATGATACTTTCCGGTGAAGACTCGATGAACAACTGCTCATCATGGATATTCTCTGGACGGATACCTAAGATTACTTCCTTATCAATGTAGTTCATTTCAATCAACTTAGCTGCCTTTGTATCAGGAACCTTGATTGAGTGAGAACCAAACATTAACAATACATCTGAACCAGATTTTACTACCTTACAATCAATGAAGTTCATTGGAGGCATACCCATGAAACCTGCTACGAATAAGTTACATGGCTTATCGTATAAGTTCTGTGGTGTATCTACCTGCTGAATAATACCATCCTTCATAACTACAATTCTGGTACCCAGTGTCATAGCTTCTGTCTGGTCATGTGTTACATAAATGATAGTTGTCTGCAGTCTCTGATGCAGCTTAGAAATCTCAACACGCATCTGAACACGCAACTTAGCATCCAAGTTAGATAAAGGCTCATCCATCAAGAATACCTTTGGCTCACGCACGATAGCACGTCCCATAGCAACACGCTGTCTCTGACCACCGGACAAAGCCTTTGGCTTACGGTCTAACAGATGTTCAATATCCAGAATCTTAGCAGCCTCATGTACCTGCTTGCTAATCTTTTCTGCTGGAACCTTTCTCAGCTTCAAACCAAATGCCATATTGTCAAATACGCTCATATGTGGATACAAAGCGTAATTCTGGAATACCATCGCAATATCTCTATCCTTTGGCTCTACATCATTTACCAGACGGTCACCAATCCATAACTCACCCTGTGTAATATCTTCCAGACCTGCAATCATACGCAAGGTAGTAGACTTACCACAACCAGATGGACCTACGAAAATGATAAATTCCTTGTCTTCAATTTCCAGATTAAAATCCTTAACAGCATTAAAGCCGTTTGGATAAATCTTATACACGTTCTTAAGTGATAAACTAGCCATTCAAAATTCCTCCTTGGATTATGCTTAATATTCTGACTAACGATATGCCTATGATACCTCATTTACCTCCTAAAAACCATATTACTATTCCACAAATTAAAGAAAATTAATTTGTGGATTCTGTATATTGACGCTTTTTTTTATGCAAATCTATTAATTTTTTTCGCTTTTTATCGTCTATTCTGCCCTATATTGCAGAAAGCCTTCTCCTACTATTTCATTGGCATTGGTCACTATAACGAAGGCATCCGGGTCAAGTTCAAAGACAAGCTCCTTAAGCTTTACAATCTCTTTTCTGGAAACCACACACATCAGCATCATCCGCTGCTTTCCAGTATGCATTCCGGTTACACGAATCCCGGTCACACCTCTTTGTGCTTCTTCCATAAACCGGCGGCTGATTTCCTCTGCGTGATTTGAAATAACATAGCCTACCTTTGCAAACTTCCAGCCATTCATGATACCGTCCGAAAGCTTTGTTACTACAAAAATCGCAATTAAGGCATATAAGGCATGCTCCAAACCGAAGATTGCCGCACCTGCAATCACAATTGCCCCATCCACCACCGATAATATCTGTGCCTCCGACCAATATTTCATACGCCTTTGAAGTAATACTGCCAGCAAATCCATGCCTCCGGTTGTCGAACCGACCATGAATACCAAACCCAGTCCTGCCCCCATTAAAACTGCTCCAAACAGGGTCTGAAGCAATATATTCTGAATGGGAAATGCCCGAATCGGCACAACCGCCAGATAGATTGTGAAAATTATGGCAGATAACAGCCCACGATATAGAAAGCGTTTTCCCAATCGCAGATATGCAACCACAAATAAAGGAATATTGCATACCAGATTCGTAAGCCACAACGGTACTCCTCCGGTCACAATATTCCCTGTTATTTCTTTTATAATGATTCCGATGCCGGTTACTCCGCCTGTTACCAGTTGCATCGGTTCAAACACACAATTTACGGAAACCGCCATCAGTCCGGTTCCCACCAAAATCACAAGTCCTCTCCATACCTGATTTCGTTTTTCGATTTCTATCATGATTTCTGATTCCTTTTACTATATTTTTGCAGATTTTTCTTCAGTCTTCTGCTCATAGTAATAGTATGGAACATTTTTTTCTTTTTAGTCATTTCCTCTATCAGAAGATTACCGACACAAATACACAGGCGGGCATTCGTTTTTCTCCGCTCGTATTCCATATAGTGCCGCAGCTCTCCAAGCCGAATTCCCAGAATCAGAATCTCCGGTGCAATGGAGTTAATATCATTTACCAACATCTCCATAGATTGCATTTCATTCATATTCAGGCTATGAATTGCCAGATACGGATACGTCTTACGAATCTCTTCTAAGACTATGGCTTCCTCCTCCGCCTTATCCATGAGGATACAGACATCCAGCCCCATATCTGCCGCATATTCACACATTTTGAATACATATTGCTTTACCGAGCATTCCTCCTGCTCGGAACGTCCCCTCTTACGAAACAGGGAACGAACTGCATCGTCCCCTGGTATCCACTGTATTCTTTCATTTTCTGTCAGAAGCTTTCCCGCTTCCGATAACGGTCTGCACTGTTCACCCGAAACAAAAAATACGGTGTGCAATGCAGGTTCTTCAATATAATCACAGCTTTCGGCATATAACTGCTGTGAATCACAAAGATAGAATGGTATATTAAATGCCCGTTCCTTCATACAAATTCTTCCGTTTCCCTACTGTGCATCTTCAGTACCGATAATAATCTGAATCTCTGCTCCGCTGCTGATTGTTCCGACTTCTACGGTTGCATTCTGGAAGTAAGAAACCAAATCCTGTCCCATGCCGTCCTGAGAAACCACAATCTTTGTACTTGTCAATGCTTCGGTCTCATAATTACCAATCGTATCTACCGTAAAACCTTCACCCTGTAATTTTTCCTGCCATCTTGCAGCCACTCCGGCAACATCGGTACTGTTCAAAACCTCAATACTATGTCCTACGGAAGAGATAGGTTCTGCGGTTGTCACAGCTTCTGTGGTTGCTTCTGTACTGGCATCTGCTGCCTCGGAGGAACTACCGCCTTCGTTTATTTCAGAGGTTGCAATCGATGGATCTTCCGATGAACCCTTATCCTTATTACTTCCTCCGCCAAATAACTGTATCATAAAATAAATTGCGAAAACCACAATTGCAATTCCTAATATTACAATCAACGTCTTCAAAAACGCTTCACCAAATAATTTTAACATTTTCTTATTCAATTTCAAAACCTCCCAATATACATTGTCACTTGTCGAAAACTCTGTATCTGAGTATAGCAAACAAAACTTTCATTTTCAAGTCATTGATTCTATGTTATATTATTTTTAAGAATTTAGTACACTTTATGACAGGAGGCTTTAAAATGTCTGCTACAGCAATTATTACCGGTGCATCTTCCGGTATCGGAAAATCTATTGCACTTACCCTTGCCAAGGAATATGACCGGATTGCCATTACATCCTATCACCATCCTGATGATTTATTAAATACAAAAGAGCTTCTTACAAAGCTGGGTGTTGACTGCATTGCTGAATGTGGCGACTGCGGTGATTATGCTTTCGTTCAGGGCTTTGTTGCCAACATTCTTCAGCAATGGGGGCAAATTGATGTTTTGATTAATAATGCAGGTATTTCGCATGTAGGTCTTTTGACAGACCTTTCCGTTCCCGAATGGAACCAACTAATTCAGACAAACCTGTCTTCTGTCTTCTATTACTGTCATGAGGTCATTCCTGCGATGGTGCATGTGCATAGCGGACGGATTCTGAATATTTCCTCTGTCTGGGGGGAAGTGGGTGCCTCCTGTGAGGCTGCCTATGCCGCTACCAAGGGCGGAATCAACGCTCTCACCCAATCCCTCGGCAAAGAGCTTGCTCCAAGCGGAATTGCCGTTAATGCATTGTCCTGCGGTGTGATTGATACCGGAATGAATCATTGTTTTTCAAAAGAAGAGCTAAATGAATTAGAGGAAAGCATCCCTCTTGGAAGAATGGCTGCTCCGGACGAGGTTGCCCGGATGGTAAAGCAGCTTCTGGATTCCCCATCCTATCTGACCGGTCAAATTATCCGCTTTGACGGTGCGTGGCTTTAAGCAGCTCCTGCAAGCATCCTTCTACTGTTACAAAAATCTGATTTACCGGCTCCCGCTGACCGCTGCACACGCTACAAGCATATCCGGGTTCCAGTGTAAACACTTGGCAAACCGGCATGGTTCCGGTTGAAATTCCTTGTTCCAAAAGTTTCTTCTGCCATGCTTCATTTTTCTCAGAATCCCACAGAAATTCCACCTGTCCGTTTTCCCGATTCGTTAAGAACTGCCGGATAGGGAGTGTAAATCCCAGACCCGTATATTTCATAACACTCTCTTTCATGGTCCAGTATTCCGCAAATACCTTCGGGCGTTCTGCTTCTGCTCTTTCTAAAATATCATTTTTCTCTTGTTCCGGAAAAAAGCGGCTTACCACCTGCTCCCGATATTTCGCCTCCTGCTCTACATCCACCCCTAATGCCGTCCGGGAAGCTCCGCAGACAATCCAGACTCCGGAGTGGCTGATATTATAGTGATAGTCTGTCTCCTCCTGCCCGATAATATACGGCTTTCCCTGTTCACCAAGTCCTATGTTCCCTGCAAGATTTGTAATACCAAATTCCTTCCGGCAGACATAGCTTTCCAGCAAGCCCGTTGCCAAGCCTCGGCATTGGTCTTCAAAACGCCGAAAACGCAGGGCTTTCGCCTTGCGTTCCGGTGTTACAATATTCATAATTTGCTGACGCTCCGGTTCTTTAAGTTCCCGGTCCATCTTTAATGAATATAATTGTATCATATTATTCCTTATTATTTCTCTCTCTTTTCCAACTGCTCTAATACCTGACTCAGCACCTTGATTTCGGTTTCCTTTGCCTGATTCAGATATTTTGCAAATCTGTCTGCACGTTCAATTTCTCCTGTAATCGAGATACGCACAAGCAGATTTCTTGCAGTCTGGGCATTTTCAACAACGGTTGCATAATCATCAACGATTGCCTGACTAAACGGAATGTAATCATTTGCCATCAGATACTTAATACGCTCCAGCATCAATACCTTATGGTCATAAATCAAGTGCAGGGACCGAATATCATAGTCCGGCTCTTCTGCGTGCAGCTGCTTATCAATCTGTTCAATTACACGATCATACACATCTACACCAAAGGTAGTATCATTGAACCGGTTCCGCATCATCCGGAAATGATTCTTGGTATCCTCACAATTCAAATATTCACGCAATGTCCGCTCAATCAGTTCAATATCAATGTCATAGTAGGTGGTTTCGTTATTCTTCATAATAACGTACAAGCCTCTCCGACCCTTGTAATCATCCTTGAACATATGGTCTTCCGGTGCATTGATAACATCATATCCACGTTCTACATCACTAAAGGAAACGGTTGAATATGTATAATGCTCACCGAATGTGAAGTCACCTACATAGAAAATCTCTTTTTCAATATTGTAACCGTAAATGAACAATTCATGTGGGAACTTGTAATCAACATCTGCATTACAAAGAATCTTTGCCTCATCAAACACACCATATACATAGCCGTTCAAATCGATGGTTTTGATTACAAAATCAATGATGTTACCGCAGTAGCTCTCTACCTGCTCCTTTGTCATCAATGAGAATACCAGATATGGGCATTCCTTTAAGGAACTGCTGCCCGGCATCATATCTGTAAACAGCATATCATCACCGGTAAAAATCTCATTAATGGTGTAACATCTTAACTGAATGTAATTACTAAAAATCCATTTTCTGGCATTTTCATCATTTCCAAGAATTGAAAATAAGGTAGCGTGCCACTGCCATGATGTAATGCCCGGATAGGACACTTCCAAAATCTTTTCGTTTGCCATGTTTTCTCCTCCAATTCCCAAAACTAGTTCATTTTCTTTTCAACTGATTCAATTACATCATCAAAACTTGCATACTTGTTCAATGCAAGCTCGCTGTCATCAAATTCTACGTTGAACTTGTCTTCCAATCCCACCAGAAGTCTGATAATTGATACTGAATTAACATCATAATCATCAATAATAGATGCAGAAGTATCCAGTGTTGCAGTGTCCACTTCCGGAAGTACATCTTCGATTACTTCCAATGACTGCTTCTTAATTAAGTCCTTATCCATTCTTCATCCTCCAATCATTTTATATATGCCGTACAATGCTGCACATCAATACCTATATTTTAATATAAATCACGAATAATTACAATATTTTCGTATAAAAATCAGCAAAATTACTATAAATTCCGGATACGCTCCACTGCCTGCAAGGTATTCTCGTATGAACCGAATGCTGTCAGCCGGAAATATCCTTCTCCGCTTGGTCCAAATCCAGAACCCGGAGTACCCACTACATTTGCATTTTCCAATAAATAATCGAAAAATTCCCATGACTTCATATGGTCCGGTGTCTTTAGCCAGATATATGGAGCATTTACACCGCCATATACGGTATAACCGCTTTCTGCCAATGCAGTTTTAATAACCTGTGCATTATTCATATAATATGCAATCTGCTTTGCTGTCTGTTCTTTTCCGGCATCACTATAGACTGCGGCACCGGCTGCCTGCACGATATACGGAGCACCATTGAACTTCGTTCCATGTCTTCTTGCCCATAAGGTATGCAGAGAAACACCATCCGCACTCTTTAATTCCTTCGGAATTACGGTAAATCCTAATCTGGTACCGGTAAAGCCTGCATTCTTAGAAAAGCTGCGTAGCTCTATTGCACATCCCTTTGCTCCTTCACATTCGTAAATCGTATGCGGAACATCCTTTTCGCTAATATATGCTTCATATGCTGCATCATAGATAATAACAGCCCCTACGCGAAGTGCATAATCCACCCATTCCTGCAGTTGAGCCTTAGTCAGAGTCATACCGGTTGGATTATTCGGATAACACAAATAAATAATGTCCGGTGCCTCCTTCGGCAATTCCGGTACAAAATGATTGCTTTCATCACATGGCATATAGGTAACATCACTCCAAAGTCCGGTATCCGCATCATAGGTTCCGGTTCTTCCTGCCATAACATTAGAATCTACATAAACCGGATAAACCGGGTCACATACTGCAATCTTATTATCCAGACTGAATATTTCCTGAATATTTCCCGAATCACTCTTTGCACCATCACTTACAAAGATTTCATCTGCTGCAATATCAACGCCCCTTGCATGGTAATCATGCTCTGCAATGGTTGTCCGTAGAAATTCATATCCTAAATCCGGTGCATAGCCTTTAAATGTTGCCGCATCTGCCATTTCATCAACTGCAGAATGCAGTCTTTCAATAATTGCAGGTGCTAACGGCTGTGTAACATCTCCAATTCCCAGACTGATTACCTGCTTATCCGGATGTGCCTCCTTGTATTCTCTTACCTTCTTACCAATTGTAGAAAACAAATAGCTTCCCGGTAATTTCAAATAATTTTCGTTTACCTTAAACATCTGTGTCTCCTCCTGCTTTGTTTTATGTCTTATATCTCCGGAATTTCACCATCGAACACTACGGTTGCCGGTCCGGTCATAAATATGCGGTTTTTATCGCGGTCCCATTGAACCTTCAAATCACCGCCTACCAGATGCAGTATAATCTCATTTTCTGTCTTATGGTTCAAAATACAGGCAACTGCACTGGCACACGCACCGGTTCCGCAGGCAAGTGTTTCACCGGCTCCCCGTTCCCATACACGCATATTTACTTCATGCGGGTTCAGAACTTCTACAAATTCCGTATTAATTCTTCTCGGAAACCACGCATGATGTTCAAATTCCGGTCCTATGGTCTCTAACGGCAATTCCTTTACATTATCCATAAATACTACCGCATGCGGATTTCCCATAGATACACAGGTTACATGATATGCCGTTCCGGCTACGGTAATCGGTTCATTCACGACCTCCGGCTTTTCCGATACTACCGGAATCAAAGAACTTTGCAGAATCGGGCTTCCCATATCTACCGTTACAAGCTTTACCTTTCCCTGCTCTACATGCAGATTCAGCGTCTTAATTCCTGCCAGCGTTTCTACCGTTATCTGTGTCTTTTGCGTCAATCCGTAATCATACACATACTTGCCGACACATCGAATCCCATTTCCGCACATTTCAGCCTGCGAACCATCCGAATTATACATATCCATCTGAAAATCAGCTACTTCGGACGGCATAATTAATATCAGTCCATCCGAACCGATTCCGAAGTGACGGTCACTGTACTGAATTGCTAATTTTTGTGGCTGCTCCACTTTTTCCTGAAAACAATTTACATAGATATAATCGTTTCCCAGACCTTCCATCTTTGTAAACTTCATACAGTGTCCTCCTCAATCTGTTATTAAAATATCTCTAATACCATTTGTGCGGTTTCAATTATATTAACACCGGTATCCATGCTACGTTTCTGAAGATAATGATGTGCTTCCTCTTCCGACATTTTCTTCTGTTGTTCCAAACGAAGCTTCGCACTCTCTATAACTGCACGTTCCTCTTTTGTCCATTGCTTTGGCTGTGCCTTACGCTTTCGTCGCTTCTGATATAAACCCTGCAGCAATATATTACTGGTATCCACCAGCTCTTGAGCTTTTAACGGCATACCCAGACATACAACCCGGCTCCGGTCACATTCTGCATAGTGACTTCGCGGAGCCACCACCAGCATTTCAAATGTTGACGGTAAATAGTCCAATAATTCTGTATACAGCATATCTGCAAGCTTATAGCCGCAAATTACCAATGCTTCATCTAAATCCCCAAAAAATGAAATTGCCTGTGACCCTGTGGTACATGCTGCTATCACATTTACTCCGTTCCTCGTCAGCAGATTCCGAATCGCCTTTGCCTCCTCCGCCTTGGAAAAAACAATGATAACACCTATCATACTACTCTCTCCTCATTATCAGAACAGTATTAAATCTTGTACAGGTATTCATCAATTTCCCACTGTGTTACTTGCTTGCGATATTGATCCCACTCTGCTTCTTTTGCTTCCACATATTTGTTGAATACATGGTCACCCAATACTTCCTTGATAAATGGGTCTGCCTTCATTGCCACAATTGCCTGATGCAGATTTGCCGGTATACTCTCTATCTTAGAACGCTTCATTTCACGCTCTGATAGTTCAAAAATATTACCGTTTACAGCCTTTGGCGGTTCCATCTGATTCTTGATTCCATCCAAGCCGGCAGCCAGACAAAGTGCCAGCAACAGGTATGGATTTGCTGCCGGGTCCGGGCTTCTCAATTCAACTCTTGTACCGGCTCCTCTTGATGCCGGGATTCGGATTAACGGACTTCTGTTCGTTGCAGACCAAGCTATATATACAGGAGCCTCATGTCCCGGAACTAACCGCTTATAGGAATTTACCAATGGGTTTGCAATTGCGGTCATACCTTTCACATGCTTCATGATTCCCGCAATAAAGTAATATGCCTCTTTGCTTAATCCATTTTCACCATCCGGGTCGTTAAATATATTCTTTCCGTCCTTGGTTAATGACATATTTGTATGCATACCGGAGCCGTTTACACCGTACAGCGGCTTTGGCATAAAGCTGGCAAACAAGCCATGACGCTTTGCCATAGATTTTACGACCAGCTTAAAGGTCATAATATTGTCTGCGGTTCCCAGTGCCGGACCATATTTGAAATCAATTTCGTGCTGGGCAGGTGCGACCTCATGATGAGAAGCTTCTATTTCAAAGCCCATATCCTCTAAGGTCAGTACCATATCTCTTCTTGCATTCTCGCCTAAATCCAATGGACTAATATCAAAGTAGCTTGCCTTTTCATGGGAAATAGTTGTCGGCATACCGTTATCGTCTGTATGGAATAAGAAAAATTCACATTCCGGTCCTACATCAAACTGGTAGCCCATATCTGCTGCTTCCTGAAGCACTCTTCTTAAGACATAACGAGGGTCACCTTCAAATGGGGTTCCGTCTGCCTTATATACATCACAAATCAATCTGGCTACCTTTCCCTGCTGTGGCCGCCATGGGAAGGTCTCAAATGTATCTAAATCCGGATATAAGTACATATCAGATTCTTCAATCCGAACAAAGCCTTCTATGGAAGACCCATCAAACATACATTTATTGTCTAATGCCTTTCCTAACTGGCTGGAAGTAATTGCAACATTTTTTAAAGCACCGAACATATCTGTAAATTGTAACCGGATAAACTCAATGTCTTCCTCTTCAATTCTACGCATAATGTCCTGTTTGGTGTACTTGCCCATATTCATTCTCCTTTTTTCGTAAAACATATGTATCCACTATCAGATACATATTTACTATACTATTAAAGTGAAAAAAGGACAAGTCATAAATGACTTGCCCTTATAATTTCTGATATATAAAATCAATTAGTCCTGTACGTATGGCATCAATGCGATATGACGTGCTCTCTTAATTGCAACAGTCAAAGCTCTCTGATGCTTTGCACAAGTGCCGGTAATTCTTCTAGGTAAGATTTTACCTCTTTCAGAAACGAATTTCTTTAAACGGTTAACATCTTTATAGTCGATAACGGCATTCTTATCTGCACAAAATACACATACTTTTTTTCTTCTACGAACTGGTCTTCTTCTCATAGGAGCTTCTGGACGTTCGCTTTTCTCGCTCTTATTTACTGGCATTTGCTTCTACCTCCAACTTAGTTAAATGGTAACTCCTCTTCAGCACCATCCGGGATACTCATAAAGCCATCACCGGCTGCCTGACTTGGAGACGGTCTGGAATCTGCCTGATATACAGAACCGCCGGCATTACCTGCCGCATTCTTACTCTCTGCAAATTCTATCTCTTCTACTATAATCTGTAC
>DHMX01000032.1 GCA_002406015.1 Lachnospiraceae bacterium UBA4631 | reverse complement strand
GCCCAGAAAATAATTCTGGGAACCGACACAAACCTCCATGGCATTCGTATGGATGCCTATATCGAGTCGGAAGAAACAACAGATATGGATGTAGAGCTGGAACCGGCAATCTACGATATTGAACCCAATAATACCTACGAAAAGGACAAGCTTCCATGGCGAACCCGCTATTATCAGGCATTAATTGATGCAAAACAATTGGAACGTGGCTGGGATTACCAAAAGCTTAAAAATGTCTATATTATTATGATACTTCCCTATGACCCTTTCGACCGAAAGCGAATGGTTTATACTGTGAAAAACTAATGCGTCGAAGCACCGGATATTCCATATGAGGACGGTGCTAAGAAGATATATTTGAACACAAAAGGAACGGAAGGAACCACTAGTCAAGCATTGAAAAACATGCTAAAATACATAGAAAACAGTATTGCCGAAAATGTGACAGATACTAACATACAGGCAATCCATAACTATGTGAGCGAAGTAAAGCAAGACAGGGAAGTAGGTGTTCAGTATATGAAAAGCTGGGAACGGGAAGCACTGATTCGGGAAGAAGGAAAAGAAGAAGGAAGACAAGCTGGGCTTGAAGAGGGAAGAAAAACTGGCATAGAAGAAGGGAGAAAATCTGGACTAGAAGAGGGAAGAAAAACTGGCATAGAAGAAGGAAGAAAGTCTGGCATACTAGAAGGGGAACAGAGAATTAATCAGTTAATTCTCGAATTAAAAGAAGCCGGCAGAATTGAGGACATCATAAAAGCAGCATCAGATGCAGAGTACCAACAATTATTACTAAAGGAATACGGGCTGTTGGACGTATAGATTTGATGCTTGCTAATGTATATAGATAGTCAAAAAATATTAATTTGTCTTATTTCGAAAGTCTATTACATATTTAATTATATTAAGTAAAAAGATTTGACTTTCTTTAGATTCGAGAGAAACGATTTCATATATTTGTAAGGGAATATTATCGTCTGTTGGAAGTTTTGATGTATCTATATCTGAAGCAGGAGCATGATATTCATTGAGTTTTTCTAAAAGAGTGGATATTGGAATTTTAAGGGCTGTCGATATCTTATAGATACTTTCAATCGTTGCATTCTTTTCGCCTCGTTCAATCTGACCGATGTAGGTAGGATGAAGGTCTGAAAATTCAGCAAGTTGTTCCTGGCTCATTTTTTGTTGCTTTCGGTAATGCCGTATGCGTTGCCCGAGAATAAGAGTAATATTTGTCAAAATAAATCACCTCATAATAAAACATGAATTAATAATAGAAACTATAGTTTTAATTTAATATATTTATATACTATGGAATGTAAATTAATTTAACACAGACTATTGACAATTAGTTCTAATGACAATATATTATAGTATTCAAAAATGAAGAAAAAAATACTTGAGTATTTATTGGTAAAAGCCAAACCCCACAAATAAAACAAAAATAAACTGCCCCTGCAAGCAAACCATTTGGTTTTCTTTCAAAGGCAGTTGTATTCAAAACAGTCTGATTCTGTTTACTAATTTATTTCTTAATACACTCAATACATATATATTTCAAAACAATGATTACTCGATATAGCCATCAATTGGCTGGGTATACATATCATCACTGATAGGCTCTATATTAGTATATGAAAAATCGTCGGTAAATCCGTTGTATGCTTTGTAAATTTCTCCGTTATCGGTATTGTATACCCGCTCAAATCCAAGAATGGCATCACTTTCTTTCTGGCGAAGAATATCCTGACTGGCATTTCGCTGATTCCAGGAATCCATGATACCATCCGCAATTTCATTAAAGCTCTGACTAAGCTTTTGGGAAGTAACCACCATTTCATTACTTTGGGCAATGGCATTGTTGACGAAATTATCTGTATAGTCAATGGAATTAATACACTGACAAAGAAGGTCCTCCCACTCTACAAATTCATTTTCTACCGCTGTTACAGCCATAATTGTATAAGCCATATAGAAGCCGGCATCAATATCACCCATGACAGCCGTATTTCCGGTAAAGTCTACAACATCAGCGGTAAACATACCTTCACCGGCAGTTCCGTTTGCATCCGTAAAGGTTGCATGCAGCATAGCAGGTGCATAGGATGCATCGCCTAACGTGTTATTGGTTTCAAAGGATTCCAATGTATTAAAATCATTAAATCTTGGAAATTCATATCCGGCATAGGTAGGTTCATCCTTCTCTACATAATCTGCATAACTAGAAAAGATTTCAAAAAAGCCTTGGGTAGAAGGATTTGAAAGAACCGGTGCATCTGCCATTATGTAATAGTTGCCGCCATATGCATCATAGCTTTGCTGATAATAACTTCTTCCTGATTCACTGTGCATTAGTGGCATAGCTTTTATAAGAATAAATATCTGATTTACAGGTTGTTCCGGGTCATATACACGAATGGAATGAATCATGCCGGTACCACCGGTTGTTACTGTCCAACCGCTTGGAATCTGCATACTAAAGTCGTCTGTTGAATAAGGAACTAAAGTTGTCTGGCTTGCGGCAGTTGGAATAATGGTTGGTTGTGGAGCTGCTGTACTGACAGCTTCGCTTGTTGCACCTGCCTTGTTGGAACCCCAGCCGACAGAAGTGTTCTGGTTACTGCCTGTACCGGCGGTGCTTGAACTGCCCCTTAAATGTCCGCATGCACATAACGTGGCTGACAATAAAATCGTTATACTAATAGCAATTATTTTTTTCATAATAGAATCCCTCCATTATTTATAAAATGTGAAACTAAATGTGTAAACACTAAGATAATAGCATTATACACTAGAAACACAGAATTTGGAAGATTACATGTATTTCAAAATTATGCCATTGTACGAAGTTTAAGTAATGCATTCAAATAATCTATAAGCATTGATAATTCATCATTGCTCAGATTATTTGAAAGGTCAATTAGTGTTGTATAGTTGGGCTTTTTTGGCTGCTCACCAAATAGAATGTAATTGGCAGAAAGGGTGTGGATGTTGCAAATTTGATATAAGGTTTCGCAAGAAAGCCCTTTTTTTCCATTTTCTATCTCAGAGAGAAAATTAATGGATATATCTACGCTTTCGGCGAACTCAGACTGAGTCATCCCTTTGCTGATTCGACAATCGCGAATTCGTTGACCTATCTCATATTTTATTTGTGTGTCCATAAGTATTTCACCACCTTTTAATTAATGATATATGGTAGATTGAGAATATAAAACCAATTAAAAGTGTAATAATATTCGCTGTAAGAGAATAAAATATTGATAAAATTAAACTATAGTTGTATAATTTCAAATAAAAATACAACTATAGAGGAGTAACATAAGAATATGTACAAAGGAAAGAAATTATTCTTGATTAGCGTAATTGTTGGAGCTATGCTGTGTGGTGTTGCCACAGTTGATGTAAAAGCACAGACTGGATGGAATAAAAATACTATTGGTTGGTGGTGGGAAGATGCAGATGGAAGTTACCCTGCAAATGCGTGGAAGACAATAGAAGATATAACTTATTATTTTAATGATAGTGGTTATATGATGACGGGATGGAATTATATTGACGGAAATTGGTATTACTTTGATGAGAGCGGAGCTATGGCAACGGCATGGAGGTATTTGGGAGATGCATGGTATTATTTCGGAGACAATGGAGCTATGCAAATAGGTTGGCAGGAAATCAATCATGTTCGTTATTACATGTATGGTGATGGAAAAATGGCTGAGAATACGTCAATTGCAGGAGAATATGTGGATGGCTCTGGAGCATGTATAAGAACTGATGATATAAGAAGTGATATTACTTGGATATATGAAAGCGGCGGCTGGTGGCTACAGTATGAAGACGGAAGTTATCCAACGAATAAATGGGAACTCATCGATAAAGTATGGTATTACTTTGACAAGAATGGTTGGATGCAGACCGGATGGGTCTGGATTGGAGGAAGTTGGTATTACTTTGATGGCTCAGGTGCTATGCAGACTGGTTGGTTAAATGATAACGGAGTATGGTATTATCTGGGCGAATCAGGTGCTATGCAAACTGGCTGGGTATATGTGAACGGAATTCAGTATTATTTTCGAGATGGTGGTGCTATGGCTGGGATTTATCACGAGGTGCCAAATATTTGCCAGAGACCGGAATTGCCAATGGGGTGTGAGATTACCGCAGTTACTATGATGTTACAGCATGGTGGGTCAAGAATTACAAAGCTTGAGGCAGCGGAGGAGATGCCAAGGAGTTCAAATCCAAATAAAGGCTTTGTAGGTTCTCCATATTCACCAGTGGGAAGAGAAAATTACACATTGCCGGGGGGAGTCGCATCAGTAGTGCAGAATCATATGGGAACGTATGAGATTATGAGTAGAGCAGGTATAGCGGCAGTTCAGGCAAAACTAATGGAGGGGCATCCGGTAGTATTATGGGTATCTGGCATGAACGGTTTTGATTTGCATGCAATTACAGTGACCGGTTATAATGACACATATATTTACTACAATAATCCATGGACAGGGGCAAAGGAACGGGACACCATTAACTCAATTGTAAATAAATGGAGTCATTGCGGATATTATGCTATAAGTTATTAACAATACAAAAAAGATAAAAGTACAAAAAATATTTACAATTATACTTGCGGAAGCTGTATGAATGATGTATAATACAAATATCTTCATATAGAACCGCAAGTTTTTTTATTGGAGTATATGCGGTATTTATATGATTCCGGCAGTTCTGCCAAGTATTCCATGGAAGTAAGCTACATAGCAACAAATATAGTTGTAACGAAATCTGAATGTCAAAGGAAAAAGAAAGGAGACTTTGATAGTGAATAAAATAAAATGGAACAGAAAAATAGTAATGCTGCTAACATTATTTGTAACGCTGGCAGTACAACTGGTATCCCCATGCATTCGGCAGGTATTTGCCGCAGATACAACCCTTCGATGCTTGAATGTGTGGACATCCAATAATATGACCGTCTACAAGAACGCAGCAGATACGGTATCACATCCGCAGATTATGTATACGGCGGATAATGAGCAACCTGTGTTTTGTATTGATTTGGGAGCAACAGCAGGAACGGGAGATACATTAAGTGATGTATCGGAAGCCGATTATGCCAGACTGAATGATAACCAGAAGCAGGCAATCGGGTATATTCTTGGAAGTAATGCCCAGCTAATACCACCGATTGGTGCAACAAATGGATATGCAGGTGCGGACTATACAGATACAGCAGTTCAACAGCAGATGAAGTGGTTCTGGTCAACACAGCTTATGATTTGGTATTTTGTTGAGTATTATGATGATGCAACTGTTGATTGTGGAGGAATGAACTGGGATGGTGTGGTTGCTACCTGTAATGCCGGCTGGGGAGATTTGACAGAGTGTAACCGTATCTGGTACGTGGTTATGGATAAAATGCGGATACCAACCTTTGCGGTAGATTATGATACGGTATCGGATGCAGACACACCTGTATATGAAATGGCATGGAGCAACAGCAGTAATCAGTATGAGGTGATATTGCAGCATACAGACGAAGCCAGTAAAGTAATGGCTCATTACGAGGAGGCAACTGGAAAGCTGCATTGTATGGTTTGTAACGCAGATGGTACACCGAATGACGAGGGGACATACCTTAAACTATATACAACGGAACATATTTCACAGGAAGACGCAGTAGAAGTAAAAGGTTACAAGGAAGGAATACGAGGCACTTATAATTTCAAAGAGAATATCGATAATCCGCAGGATGGCTGTCAGTTAGAAGGAAAGATTGCAGCAACATCGAAATGGTTTAAGTTCAAGGTTTATACGCAGTCGTTACCTTCTGTAAGTATTAGTAAAAAAGACATTACGGGAGAAACAGAATTAGCCGGCTGTACAATGACGATTATTTCGCAGGACGGAAATACAACATATGATACATGGGTATCTACGGATGTTCCGCACCAGATTGTCGGTCTGGATACAGGGACCTATATATTGCGTGAATTAGTACCGGCTGACGGATACACACTTGCAGAGGATATAATTTTTACATATGATAGAGCATCGAATACCACAAAAGTCATTACCATGTATAATAGTAAGACAAGGGTAGAGATATTAAAGACGGATGCGGCGGGCAATTTGTTGGAAGGAGCAAAGCTGGAGCTATACAGAGCAGACGGAAGCCGGGTAGAAAGTTTTGTAACCGGAGCAGCTCCATATGTAATGGAAGGACTGGCAGCAGGTAATTATATTCTAAAGGAAGTACAGTCACCCAATGGCTATACTTTGGCACCTGATATACCATTTACAGTAACACAGGAAAATCAGATAGTGCGGGTTATAATGCAGGACGAAAAGACGGTTACAAAGTTTATGAAGCTTGGAGAGGATGGTAAGCCGCTAGCCGGTGCAACGCTGGAGCTGTATCGGAAGGATACAAATGAATTAGTAGATACATGGATTTCAAATGGCGAATACCATGTGATAGAAGGCTTAAGTGGTGTATACAGATTACATGAGGCAAAGGCACCGGAAGGTTATTTGTTGGCAGAGGACATGGAGGTTACAGTAACGGCAGACCCGAAGCCTCAAATCGTTTATATGAGTAATCGACGGATATATGGAAATTTCTGCTTGAAAAAGGCATCCTTGCAAATTCCGGATAAACCGCTGGCAGGAGCCGTATTTTCTCTTTATCGGATAGACAAGGATTCTGGTTCGGAGGAATATCTGGGTGATTATACAACAGACGAAAACGGAGAAATATTCTTAGAAAATCTGCTGTACGGAATATATTATCTAAAGGAAATAAAAGCAAATGAAGGGTATCATTTAAATGATGAGCTTTGTGAATTTGAAATTCGGGAGGATGGAGAAACCGTCAGCAAAAATTATTATAATTCCATCATTGAAATTGTGCTGCCTGCAAAATATGAGGAAGAGGTGGCTGAGGAGCCGGAAATACAACCGCAGACAGAAGTAAAGCCGGAAACAAAGGCAGAGATAAAAGCAGAAACGCCGGTTACAGGTGATATGCAGCATTTAGGGCTGGCTATTGCAATTTTAATTATGATGTGCGGTCTTGGCATAAAAGAAATTGTCTGCTATATGCGAAAATAATGGTATATGTTATATGCCATATACCACATATTTGAGCTTATGCAAATAAGCAAAATATCAGATGTGGATTGACAATTTTATTAAATCAATATATAATTGCCAAGAAATCAGGAGTGCTTAAGGAATTAGGCTGAGAGGTGACATAGTCCTGTCATCAATCCTTTGGGGTAAATACCCCATGACCTGATCCAGATAATGCTGGCGGAGGGAGAGAATACAAGTGTAATTTGAATGTAAATCAACCCTTTCCAGAAAAATCGTGGAAAGGGTTTTATAATTTGCCGAGGAATCACGAAACAGATTTCGGAAAGATTCTGTACGGGCAAAAAAGGAGGAAATAAAAATGAATGCAAATGTAGCAATTCAAGTGCTGCCGGCGGTATCCACAGATGCAGAAGTGGTAAGAATCGTGGATGAGGTAATTGATTACATCAAAAGTACGGGCGTGACTTACTATGTAGGACCATGTGAAACGGCAATGGAAGGCGAGTATGAAGAATTAATGGAGATTGTAAAGCAATGTCAGTATATTGCAGTCAAAGCAGGTTGCCCGAGTGTTATGAGTTATGTGAAGATTACCTATAAGCCAGAAGGTGAGGTATTAACCATTGAAGAAAAGACAACAAAGCATCATCAGTAAGTGGATTCCCGTATTTGTTGTATTGGGAGTCTTGCTGATTTGGCAAATTGTAAGCATGGCAGGATGGATTCCGAGGTATATGCTTCCATCACCACTCGAAGTGATACAGGCATTTATTCAGGATTTCCCATTGCTTATGTATCATTCCAGAGTAACCTTGGTGGAGGCAGCATTGGGAATGGTGTGTGGTGTCGGCTTGGGATTTGCGTGTGCAGCACTCATGGATATGTTTGAACCGGTTCGGAAGGGCTTGTATCCGATTTTAATATTGACGCAGACAGTTCCGCCGGTGGCAATTGCACCGCTCTTGATACTTTGGTTTTCTTACGGAATTGCCCCAAAGGTAGTGCTGGTGGTGTTAGTATCCTTTTTCCCGATTGCAGTTGGCTTATTAGAAGGGTTTCAAGCAGTAGACCCGGATATGATAAGGCTGATGCAGTCCATGAAAGCAAACCGTTGGCAGATTTTCTGGCATGTGAAATTTCCAAATGCATTGGGAGAATTTTTTGCCGGGCTTAAAATAGCAGTTGCATATTCGGTTGTAGGAGCGGTGATTGCGGAATGGTTAGGCGGCTTCTACGGATTGGGCGTTTATATGACGCGGGTGAAGAAAGCATATGATTATGACAGGATGTTTGCGGTCATTTTTCTGGTTTCGGCAATTAGTTTAATGCTAATGGGAATTGTGAAGCTGGTTCAGTATAAATCTATGCCATGGCTGCATTGCAGAGACGAACAGAGATTGTAAGGTAAACAAATAACAACCAACATAATAACACAAGAAATGGAGAAGAACATGAAACGAAATAGTTGGAAGAAAGTAACAGGAATCATAACAGCAGGAATGATGGCACTTAGCTTATGTGCCTGCGGAAGCACAGATGCAGGAAAAGGAAATACATCGGAAGAGAATACAGATGAAAATACACAAGAAGCAGGAGCAGATTCCGAATCAAAAGATTTGAAGGAAATTACATTCGTATTGGATTGGACTCCGAACACCAATCATACAGGCTTATACGTGGCACAGAACCTTGGATATTTTGAAGATGCAGGATTGGATGTAACGATTGTTCAGCCACCGGAAGACGGAGCAACCACTATGGTGGCATCCGGACAGGCACAGTTTGGTATTGATTTTCAGGATTATTTAGTTCCGGTATTTACTTCCGAAGAACAAATGCCGGTAGAGGCAGTAGCTGCATTGATACAGCACAATACCTCCGGAATTATTTCTTTGAAAGAGGATGGAATTGAGTCACCGGCAGATATGATGGGAAAAAATTATGCAACATGGGATTTGCCGATTGAACACGCCATATTGAAAAATGTAATTGAAACCGATGGCGGAGATTTTGAACAGGTCAACCTTATACCGGAATATGTAACGGATGTACCGACTGCACTTCAGCAGGATATTGATGCGGTATGGGTATACTATGCATGGGACGGTGTATCTACCGAATTGGCTGGATTGGATACGAACTTTTTCTACTTTAAGGATTTAAATCCGATATTTGATTATTATAGTCCGGTAATTATAGCAAATACCGATTTTTTGAATGAAGACGGAGATACTGCCAGAGCATTTTTAGATGCAGTCCGGAGGGGCTATGAATATGCAATCGAAAATCCGGAGGAGGCTGCCGATATTTTATGTGAGGAAGTTCCGGAGCTGAATCCGGAAATGGTAAAGGCAAGCCAGCTTTGGCTGACCGACCAATATAAGGCAGAGGTAGAACAGTGGGGCTATATTGACCCGCAGCGTTGGGATGCATTCTATGCATGGCTGTATGAAAACGGATTGGCAGACGAAATTCCGGTAGGTACAGGGTTTACCAATGACTATTTGAGTAAATAAGAACAGCAGGTCCGGGCAGAGAGGGATATGTATGATACTAAGAACAGAGCATATATCAAAATCCTATGGTGAGAAGCAGGTGCTTCAGGATATTTCAATTACACTGAATGAGGGCGAAATTATAAGCCTGCTCGGTGTAAGCGGGGTTGGAAAGACAACCTTGTTTAATGTAATATCCGGGCTGCTTTTGCCGGATTCGGGCAAGGTGTTTTTAAATGACGAGGACATTACGGGAAAAACAGGGTATTTAAGCTATATGCTGCAAAAGGATTTGCTGCTTCCGCACAAGACAGTCCTTGACAATGTAGCGTTGCCATTGGTTTTGGCAGGAAAGAAGAAAAAGGAAGCAAGGAAAGAAGCAGATGCCTATTTTGCACAGTTTGGACTGGAAGGAACACAGCAAAAATATCCCGTACAGTTGTCCGGTGGTATGAGACAGCGGGCAGCGTTGCTTCGCACATATATGTGCGGAGATTCGGTGGCATTACTGGATGAACCCTTTAGTGCATTGGATACCTTGACGAGAACCGCAGTACACGAATGGTATCTGAAGGTTATGGATGAGATACAACTGTCAACTGTTTTTATTACACATGATATTGATGAAGCCATTATGTTATCGGATAGAATCTATATATTGAGCGGTTCTCCGGCTGGAATTTCTGCGGAGCTGACAATAGAAGAACCGAAGCCGAGAGACGGAGAATTTTTACTGAGTGATTCTTTTCTGGAATATAAAAGAACCATTCAAAGACTGCTTCGTTAATGGGAATCGGGGTTGACATTTAACAGAAAGAATTGTAACATCAAGATAGTTGAATTGAGGAAGGGCTTCCGGAATCGGAAGCCTTTTCACATGAAGGAAGAAGGCAGGAGAACGAATATGTCACAGAATATAAAGGCAAAGAGATTGAATCATTTTCAGACAGGAATCTTTGCAGAATTAAATGAGTTAAAAGAGCAAATGCTGGCAGAAGGGAAAACCGTATATAACCTATCCGTCGGAACTCCGGATTTTGAACCACCGAAGCATATCGTGCAAGCGGTTCAGGAAGCAGCCGCCATTCCGGAAAATTATAAATATTCCCTGCGGGATTTGCCGGAGTTGCTGGAAGCGGTTTCTGATTATTATCGCAGTCGGTTTGGAGTAGAGATTTCACCGGATTGCATTACCGGCGTGCATGGAACGCAGGAAGGTATGGGACATGCAGGTCTTGCAATGCTTGATGCAGAGGATGTGGTGTTACTTCCGAATCCGGGATACCCGATTTTTGAAGCAGGGGCATACTTAAGTGGTGCAAAGATGGAATTTTATGAATTACGGGAGGAAAACCAATTTCTTCCTGTTCTGAGTGAAATTCCGGAGGAGACAGCCAGAAAGGCAAAGATAATGGTAGTGTCTTATCCGTATAATCCGGTATGTCGGACCGCTCCGAGGGAGTTTTATGAAGAATTGGTTGCATTTGCCAAGAAATATGATATTTTTATCATTCACGATAACGCATATTCAGACATTATCTATGACGGAAAGGAAGGCAGCTCGTTTCTTGCTGTTCCGGGTGCCATGGAGGTCGGAGCGGAATTTTTCTCTCTGTCAAAATCCTTCAATGTGACCGGAGCCAGAGTGTCATTTTTCTTAGGACGCAAGGATGCGGTAGATGCACTGAAATTATTGCGAAGCCAATATGATTTTGGAACATTTTTACCGATTCAATATGGTGCAATAGCGGCACTGAAGGGTTCCAGAGAATTTGTGAAGCAGCAATGTGCCGAATACCAGAAACGAAGAGATGCGTTATGCGGCGGTTTTCGGAATATCGGCTGGCAGGTGCCGGATAGTGAGGGAACGATGTTCGTATGGGCTCCTGTACCGAAAGGGTATACAAGCTCCAGAGAATTTTGCACAGATATGATTCGAAAGGCGGGAGTTCTTTGCACGCCGGGAGATGCGTTTGGCAGCAAGGGCGAAGGGTATGTTCGATTTGCATTGGTGCTTCCGGTTGAACAGTTAGAGGAAGTAGTCCGAATGGTAGACCAAAGCGGAATTTTAAAAAATTGCTGAAAAAATAAATAGGATTTGAGAAAATGGGATTGACAAATGACTGAAAAATATGTTACGGTTAATCCATAATAAGCATGTTACTGTACGGCAGGCATTAGCGATACATAGATGGTGTTAATTTATGTGTGGTTAGTGCCTTTTTTATTGCATAAAGAGCCTGACATAAATTCTCATCATTTTCACAACAGAAAGGAGAATTGTTATGAAAGACAAAATTTTTGGCGTGTTACAACGAGTTGGGCGTTCCTTTATGTTGCCGATAGCATTGCTTCCGGTAGCAGGATTGCTCTTGGGCTTGGGAAGCTCTCTGACAAATACAACAATGTTAGAGACTTACCATCTTATGGGAATTATGGGGCCGGGTACGGTGCTGAACATGATTTTTACAGTCATGAGTGCTGCCGGTAATATTGTGTTTGAAAATCTGCCGGTGCTGTTTGCAATGGGTGTTGCAATCGGTATGGCAAAGCAGGAAAAAGATGTTGCTGCATTATCTGCGGTGGTTGCGTTCTTTATCATGCATGCCGCAATTGGTGCAATGATTACGATTAACGGTGGAGCAGAACAGATGCTGTCAGGCTCTACAACCAGTGTGCTTGGTATTACTTCTCTGCAAATGGGTGTATTCGGCGGTATTATTGTAGGACTTGGTGTGGCTGCTCTGCATAATAGGTTTTATAAGATTGAACTGCCACAGGTGCTTTCCTTCTTTGGCGGTACAAGATTTGTTCCGATTATCAGTGCCTTGGTATTTACGATTGTCGGCATTTTGATGTTCTTTATCTGGCCGGTTATTCAGCAGGGAATCTATGCAGTCGGAGATATAGTTATGAAGTCCGGTTATGCAGGAACCTGGGTTTATGGATTCATGGAGCGTCTGCTGATTCCGTTTGGTCTGCATCATGTATTCTACCTTCCGTTCTGGCAGACCGCCGTTGGCGGAACCATGGAGGTTGGCGGTCAGTTAATAGAGGGTGCACAGAATATTTTCTTTGCACAATTGGCAGACCCGACAACCACAGAATTTTCAGTAGAAGCAACCAGATTTATGTCCGGTAAATTCCCGTTAATGATATTTGGTTTACCGGGAGCTGCATTGGCAATGTATAAGACCGCAAAGCCTGAAAATAAGAAAAAGGTAGCTGGTTTGTTATTCTCTGCAGCACTTACATCTATGCTTACCGGTATTACAGAACCATTGGAGTTCACCTTCCTGTTTGTGGCACCAGTGCTGTATGGAATCCATTGTGTATTTGCCGGTTTGGCATATATGCTGATGCATATTTGTAATGTCGGTGTCGGCATGACCTTCTCCGGTGGTTTGATTGACTTAACCTTGTTTGGTATTCTGCAAGGCAATGCCAAGACACACTGGATATGGATTGTGATAGTGGGAATCGGTTATTTTGTAGTATATTACTTCCTGTTTAGTTTCCTGATTCGGAAGTTTAACTTTAAGACACCGGGACGTAATGATTCCGAAGAGATTAAGTTATATGGCAGAAGTGATGTAGAAGCTAAGAAAAAAGGAAACGGTCAGAAAAATGACGCACAGGAGGATGAAATGTCGGCTGCAATTACAGCAGGTCTGGGCGGAAAGAAGAATATATCCGATGTAGACTGCTGTGCAACCAGATTGCGGTGTACTGTATTTGATTCAGAAAAGGTGAACGAAGGCATATTAAAGAGTACAGGTGCCTCCGGTGTAATCAGAAAAGGAAATGGTGTACAGGTTATTTACGGACCAAGAGTATCCGTAATCAAATCCAAATTGCAGGAATATCTGGAGACTGCACCGGATGAGATACCGACCGAGACAGAATTACAGACACAGGTAAAAGAAGCAGAGCCGGAGACCGGAAAGAAACCGGAAGGCAATCCGGAAGGTTCCGTTAAAAAATCTGTGATTATATATAGCCCAATGACCGGAATTGCAGGTGGCATCGAAACCGCACCGGATGAAGGCTTTGCCCAGAAAATGATGGGTGACGGAGCAGTTGTGGAACCAAAGGAAAATACGGTTGTAGCACCGGCAGACGGAAAGGTGGTATTTGTATTCCCATCTAAGCATGCAATCGGATTTTTGACAGACGATGGTATTTCCATGCTGCTGCATATCGGAATTGATACCGTAAACTTAAACGGTGAGGGCTTTGAGGTTCTTGTAGAAGAGGGCGATACAGTGAAAAAGGGAACTCCGTTAATGAAGCTGGATTTAGCATTCTTAAAGGAAAAAGCACCGTCACTGGTTTCACCGATTATCTGCACAGAGTTAGAGGATAACCAGAAGATACGGTTGCTGCATACCGGAGAAGTGCAGGCAGGAGAAGAATTATATGCAATTGACATCATGGAATAAATGAGAGTTTTACCGCCCGGCAAACGGGCGGTAGGGAAGAATGTGAGGGTGAGGGAATGTACCGTATTACAAAAACATTGAACCACAACGCAATCTTGGTTGCGGATATGGAAAATCAACAGGAGTATATGTTCTTAGGTAAGGGAATCGGATTTGGCAGAAAGGTAGCCGAGCGAATCGAATTACCGGAAGGAGCAGAAATATATTCTTTGAAAAATATAACGGAACGAGGAACTGCAAAGGAACTTGTCCGGGAAACTCCGGTTGAATGCTTTGAAATTGCCAATCAGATTCTGCTGAAAGCAGAGGCAGAATTTGGTAAGGTAGACCGGGACATTCTCTTCCCCATGGCAAATCATATTGATTATGCGGTAAAGCGGATTCGGGCAGGAGAGCAGATTAGCAATCCCCTAAACAGTGATATACGCATACTGTTCTATAAAGAATATAAGGTTGCGGAGATAGCCAGAGAATTATTGCGTGAAATGCTTCATATCGAAATCATGGATGATGAAATCGGTTACATTGCATTGCATGTGCATTCCAGCATAGAAAGCGAAAAGGTATCTACCTCTATGCAGATGGCAATGGTAGTCCGGGAATGTGTGACTTTGATAGAAGAACAAATTGACCGGAAAATAGATATTTTGTCCTTGGATTATAACCGGTTAATGAATCATATCAAGTTCATGTTTGCAAGGGCAGAACAGGGAGAAAGCCTGAAGCTGAATATGAATGCATATATAAAGCAGAATTATCCGGAAGCCTACCGGATAGCAGAGACAATATGTGAGCATATGAAACAGGCATTGCATAAGGAAATTGAAGAATTGGAGATTGGGTATCTGGCAATGCATGTACAGCGGGCATTGATGAAAGAAACAGAGGATATTAAAGGGGAATCATAGACTTTGCGGGCGAAATGTGCTATAATTATAAAAGATGATTTTGCTTATAGAATTAGCTTTGCGGAGTGGCTAAATACGGTGGTATTTAGGGGGATTTCAGATGAATATACTAATAGTAGAAGATGATGTTGTGAGCCGTAAGTTCATGACTAAGTTTTTATCTAAATATGGAAAATGTCAGGTAGCAGAAGACGGCGAACAGGCAATCAAGTTATATAAGGAGGCTGTAGCGAAGCGGCAGCCGTATGATTTGATTTGCATGGATATTTTAATGCCGAAGTTAGATGGATATGAAACCTTAGAACAGATTCGTGCATACGAACAGGCAGAAGGCTTCACCAGACAGCAGGAGGCAAAGGTGATTATGACCTCCGGTATGGATGCCAGTGTGAATGCAACGAAAGCATTTGAATTAGGCTGTGTTGCATATGCCTCCAAGCCGATAGATATTTTGCAGTTTCATAATCTGCTGCAGGATTTACAATTAATATAATATCAGACATATTGGTTGAATAACATACCGCTGTATATGGAAGGAAGATATGGATTCGGAAATGTCTGTCTGGTATTCGGATAGGAGACAATCATTTTATCTACATATTCCATAGGATTTAATGTAATTTTATTTGTAGTGTTTTGAATTGCACGCTTGAAATCGGACAATTGCTGGAATAATTCCTGAAATTGTCCGTTTTTTGTGCTTTGTACCAGAAGGGCATCATCCTTTTTCAGATGACCGTCTGCGGTAATGGTCAGCCCGGAGGATTCCAAGGTACTATAAAAATAACGTCCGATTCCTTTTAATTCATTCAGAAGCTTCTTCGAGCCGTTTGGCTGCTGCTCTGTCTGATTGGCTAAATCAATGAAATGATTATAAACATCCACAAAGTTGTCAACATCCTCTAATATGGAGGTGGTATCCGGTGTCAGTCGAATTGTGGCAGGCTCATTGGAGGTCTGGTGTAATTCAATTCCAATGCCGTTGTTAATGGAGATTTGATTAGAAGAAGAATGCTGTGCTTCTCCGTTTAACTGAAAGACGGCATCCTGCGGAGTCTGTGCTACCTGTTGAATGCCAAGCTGCTTTGCCAAATGGGAACCTTCCAAATCCTGAATCCGGAAACGAAGTCCGCCCTCCAGTGTACCTTCTCCACTGGCATGAGATTCTAAGGAAAGAACGCTGGTAGTTCCATCCTCCGTAACCCTTGCACGGATTCCGATGTTGCTGTTATTAATAGACATTGCCAGTCTCCGCTGGATACGGAGATTGGATTCGCCCGGTTTTGTGTCGATTTCAAACTGATAATCACTTCCGGCTGTCTGAATGAGTAATTGATGCTTGCCGGCAGGTATATCCGATTGCTGGGCAGCCAGAGCCGCTCCTTTATTAATCTGCGTACCGGCTAACTGCTGCACCTGAAGTTCGATTTCAGACGGCAGACTATGATAATCGTCTGTCAGTAAATGTGCGGAAAGAATCGAAGCGTTGTCGGTATAAACCGTCATCTTACGGGATTCCGGTGCGGTGTCTTCATCCAAAAAGGCAGCACTGGTCTTTAATTCAAGAGCCGCTTCCTTGATTCCGATTACATAGTTTTGTGTAGCATTATTTAAAGTAAGCTTGTAGAAGGGTTTCTTTTGATTCAAACGAACCATATTCTGATAAAGCGTGCGAAGCTCGCTTTTACGATGGGCATCAAATTTAGTGCTTGCAACCTGTGGCATCGAAGCATGATAAAAATTATAAATATTTGCCTGCATGAGAATCTCCCCCCTTCTTTTATCTTAGAAGCTATATAAGAGCATAATAACTTAAATTAAGTGTACTATGAAAAAACTGGAAAATCTACTGTTTTTTTAAAAAATATCAGATTGAATAAGGTGTCGGAAGGGTGTATCATTGTATACGGAAAAGGAGAGGAAAAATGGCTGGTGTTATTATATTCGGCACACATGTGTTTACAAAATTAAAGGGCTACTTTGGCAAACCGGAGACCTGCCCGATTTGTCATGCAGTATATCAAAGAGGATATGTAAGTACCATGGCATGGAAGCATTTATATTATATACCGGTATGGTGTAAGAAATGGGTATATATGAAGCAATGTCCGATCTGCGGACAGGGAACGGAGATTGACAGAAAAGAAGCCCGGCGGGAAATGCAGGAAACGGAAGGCAGGTCGGAACAGGCATTTAAGGTATATGCCAAACATGTTCTGGCAAATAAGCCTGCGGAAATCACGGCAGTAGATAACAGCTACGAGTTATGGGTGAAGGATTTGACATTAAACAAAGAGGTATGTGTTGCGACAAAGCTTTCAAAATATAACCTGCAAACGATAAAGACGGCAAGGGGACTGAAAGAAATTCCAATTATCAATTGCTAGAACGGGAGGAGATATAAAATGAATATAATAATAATGAAGTGCTTGCTGACGGCAAGCTGCGTTGGCTTCGGATTATTATTATACGGTACATTAATATACGGTGTATTAAGAAATAAAGCAGACAGGGAGAAGCCTAAAAAGCTGGATGAACTGCTGGCGGGACTGTCAAAGGAGGACTTAGATGAGTTAAAGCGTGAGCGGTATTATGTATATAAAAAGAACAGTAATTTTCTGCAAGGCACCAGCCTGATATATGAACTGAAACCGGAGCCGGGACGGATTAAAATCGGATTACTGTATTATGATATTGGGAAAGAAGCCTATGATATTGACTATGTATATATGAAGTGTGAGGAATATCGACAGGAAAATTATCAGGTGGGTGAGATTGTGGAAACCATTCATAATCGAGCCATAGAAGTCCGGTTAAAAATAAAAGAGATAAAAGGAAGAAAAAAGATTGACAGACTATAAAGATTCTGGTATAGTAACTTTCGATGAACTGCCAAAGACAGCAGGTGCTGAAAAGCGTAAGGAATGAACGCCTGCCGAGGAAAGAATCGTAATCATAACATAGAATTGTTATCATGCGTTTAGTCCGGTCTTTGCAGACCGGTTTTTTCATTTGTGTGCAGTCATTAAAAAAACAGGAGGTGCACATCATGGCTAAGGTTGAAATTAAGCAGCCAATCGTAGACGAAATTAAGGCAAATATCGAAGGCGCAGCTTCCATTGTTTTAGTAGACCACCGCGGACTTACCGTAGAGCAGGATACACGGCTTCGTAAGGCATTAAGAGAAGCAGGCGTAACCTACAAGGTATACAAGAACACTTTGATGAAGCGTGCATTTGAAGGCACTGATTTCGCTCAGTTGGACCCGAATCTGGAAGGACCAAGTGCGATTGCTATTTCAAAGGATGATGCAACTGCTCCGGCAAGAATACTTGCTAAGTTTGCAAAGGAAGCAGAAGCATTAGAAATCAAGGCTGGTATTGTTGAGGGAACATATTATGATGCTAAGGGCATTCAGGCAATTTCTTCCATCCCTTCAAGAGAAGAACTGCTGTCCAAGTTCCTTGGAAGTATCCAGTCACCTATTACCAACTTTGCTCGTGTTATTAAGCAGATTGCAGAGCAAAAAGAACAGGAAGCTTAATCCGGTTGGATAAAAGTATTCCATAGAATACAAGATTGTGTAAATGCACAGAAAACAAATTATAAGTATGGAGGATATGAAAATGACTACTCAGGAAATTATTGAAGTTATCAAAGGTTTATCTGTATTAGAGTTAAACGAATTAGTAAAGGCTTGTGAGGAAGAGTTCGGCGTATCTGCAGCAGCAGGCGTTGTAGTTGCAGCAGCAGGTGCAGGTGCTGGTGAAGCAGCAGAAGAGAAGGATGAGTTCAACGTAGAGTTGACAGAGGTTGGTCCTAACAAGGTTAAGGTTATTAAGGTTGTTCGTGAAGTTACCGGCTTAGGCTTAAAGGAAGCTAAGGACGTAGTTGACGGAGCTCCTAAGATGTTAAAGGAAGGTGCTTCTAAGGCTGAGGCTGAGGACATCAAGACTAAGTTAGAGGCTGAAGGTGCTAAGGTTACTTTGAAGTAATTGAAGCTTCTATAGCAGAACAAGAGATAAACGGGCTGTTGCTTTTCATGGATGAAATGAAAAGCAACAGCTTTTTTGCACTTTTTTCCATAAAAAATGATTGACACTCATTGACTTCAGTGCTATTATAGTATAGCGTGACTATCGTGGGTCGGTTTGCCCATGTAGTTGTAGGGATACGACAAGAGTTGCCATACTTTTAGTTCAAGGGGTGAAACCAGTAATGGAAAAAACAAGGATTAGACCTATCAAATCAGGAAAGGGCGTCAGAATGAGCTATTCAAGACGAAATGAAGTTCTTGAAATGCCGAATCTGATTGAAGTTCAGAAGAACTCCTATGATTGGTTCCTGACCGATGGGTTGAAGGAAGCATTTGACGACATTTCTCCGATAGAGGATGTCAGTGGACGTTACTGCATGGAATTTATTGGCTACCAGCTATGCAGAGATGATGTAAAGTATTCGATTGAAGAATGCAAGGAGCGGGATGCCACATATGCAGCTCCGTTGAAGGTAACGGTACGTCTTCGTAAGAAGGAAACGGATGAAATGAGTACCCATGACATCTTTATTGGTGATTTACCATTAATGACAGAGACAGGTACTTTCGTAATTAACGGTGCTGAACGAGTTATTGTCAGCCAGTTGGTAAGGTCTCCGGGTATTTATTATGCAATCGGTCATGATAAGATTGGTAAGACCTTATATTCCTGTACCGTAATTCCGAATCGTGGTGCATGGTTAGAGTATGAGACAGATTCCAACAATGTATTTTCAGTACGTGTGGACCGTACCAGAAAGGTGCCGATTACGGTGCTGATTCGTTCATTGGGAATCGGAACCAATGCCGAAATTATTGACTTGTTTGGTGAAGAACCGAAGATACTGGCTAGTATAGAGAAAGACCCTTCTACAGATTACGAAAGTGGTCTGTTAGAGTTGTATAAAAAAATCAGACCGGGTGAGCCTTTGGCAGTTGAAAGTGCAGAGAGTCTGATTAATAGCATGTTTTTTGACCCTAAGAGATATGATTTAGCAAAAGTTGGTAGATATAAATTTAATAAAAAGCTGGCATTACAGAATCGAATTACAGGCTTTGTACTTGCAGAAGATGTTGTAAATGCGGCAACTGGTGAAATTATTGCTTCTGCCGGGGATAAGATTACATTGGAATTAGCAAATCAGATTCAGGATGCAGCAGTTCCGTATGTAGTGGTTCAGACAGAAGAGCGGAACGAAAAAGTATTATCAAATATGATGGTAAATATAGCCGAATATGTAGACTTTGCTCCGGAAGAGCTGGGAATTACAGAGCGGGTATATTATCCGGCATTAAAGAAGCTGTTAGAGCAGTACAGTGGTGAGGAATTAAAGACCGAGATTCAGAAGCATATATCTGATTTGATTCCGAAGCACATTACAAAGGAAGACATATTTGCTTCTATTAATTATAATATGCACTTGGAGTATGGCATTGGTAATCAGGATGACATCGACCATTTGGGAAATCGTCGTATTCGTGCGGTTGGTGAGCTGTTGCAGAATCAGTACCGCATCGGATTATCCAGATTAGAGCGTGTAGTACGGGAGCGTATGACAACACAGGATGCGGATACCATTTCTGCTTCCTCCCTGATTAATATTAAGCCGGTAACAGCAGCCGTAAAGGAATTTTTCGGAAGCTCCCAGTTGTCACAGTTCATGGACCAGAACAATCCGTTGTCCGAGCTGACACATAAGAGACGTTTATCTGCATTGGGACCTGGTGGTTTGTCACGAGACAGAGCCGGATTCGAGGTTCGAGATGTTCATTATACACATTACGGAAGAATGTGTCCGATTGAGACCCCTGAAGGTCCTAACATCGGTTTGATTAACTCACTGGCATGTTATGCAAGAATTAATCAGTACGGATTTGTAGAGGCTCCTTATCGGAAGCTGGACAAGTCAAATCCGGACAACCCAATCGTTACAGACGAAGTAGTATATCTGACTGCAGATGATGAAGATAAGTTCATTGTAGCACAGGCAAATGAACCATTAGATGCAGAAGGACATTTTGTGAATAACAATGTATCCGGACGTTTTAGAGAGGAAACATCTGAGTTTGCAAAGAATCGGATTGATTTGATGGATGTATCACCAAAGATGGTGTTCTCTGTTGCAACCTCTATGATTCCATTCCTGCAAAATGACGATGCAAATCGTGCCTTGATGGGTTCTAACATGCAGCGTCAGGCTGTACCGTTGCTGCGGACAGAATCTCCGATTGTAGATACCGGTATGGCAGCAAAGGCAGCAGTGGATTCCGGCGTATGTATTGTAGCAAAGCATGCCGGTGTGGTAGAGAAATCTTCAAGCAAGGAAATCGTAATTCGCTGTGAAGACGGTACCAAGGATACGTATCATGTAATTAAGTTCGCACGAAGCAATCAGGGTAACTGCATGAACCAGAGACCGATTGTATGTAAGGGCGATAAGGTAGAAGCCGGAGAAGTTATTGCAGACGGGCCATCAACTTCAAACGGTGAAATCGCATTAGGTAAGAATCCGTTGATTGGATTTATGACTTGGGAAGGTTATAACTACGAGGATGCGGTTCTGTTAAGCGAGCGTCTGGTTCAGGATGATGTATATACCTCCGTTCATATAGAAGAATATGAGGCAGAGGCAAGAGATACAAAGCTTGGACAAGAGGAAATTACCAGAGATTTAGCAGGCTTAAGTGATGATGCCTTAAAGGATTTGGATGAAAATGGTATTATTCGTATCGGTGCAGAGGTTCGTGCCGGTGATATTCTGGTTGGTAAGGTAACACCAAAGGGCGAAACCGAGCTGACGGCAGAGGAACGTCTGTTGCGTGCAATCTTTGGCGAGAAGGCAAGAGAGGTTCGTGATACCTCCCTGCGTGTGCCGCATGGAGCGTTTGGTGTCATTATGGATACCAAGGTATTTACAAGAGAGAACGGCGACGAGCTTCCACCGGGAGTAAATAAGTCGGTTCGTGTATATATCGCACAGAAGAGAAAGATTTCCGTTGGTGATAAGATGGCTGGTCGACATGGTAATAAGGGTGTTGTTTCCCGTATTTTACCGGTTGAGGATATGCCATTCCTGCCAAACGGACGGCCATTGGATATTGTATTGAATCCATTGGGTGTACCTTCCCGTATGAACATCGGTCAGGTCTTGGAGACACACTTGAGTCTGGCAGCAAATGTACTGGGCTTCAAGGTAAGCTCTCCGGTATTTGACGGAGCAAACGAGGAAGAAATCATGGAAACACTGGAGATTGCAAATGATTACGCAAACGAAGAGTGGGATGTATTCAAAGAAAAATGGGGCGACAGCCTGAATGACGAAGTATTAGATTATTTATATGAAAATCGTGACCACAGAAGTGAATGGAAGGGCGTTCCGATTAACAGAACCGGTAAGGTTCAGCTTAGAGACGGACGGACCGGAGAGAACTTCGACGGACCGGTTACGATTGGATTCATGCATTACCTGAAGCTGCATCATTTGGTTGATGATAAGATTCATGCACGTTCTACCGGACCATATTCGTTAGTAACACAGCAGCCATTAGGCGGTAAGGCACAGTTCGGTGGTCAGAGATTCGGTGAGATGGAGGTTTGGGCACTGGAAGCATATGGTGCATCCTACACATTGCAGGAAATCTTAACTGTGAAGTCGGATGACGTAGTCGGACGAGTTAAGACCTATGAGGCAATCATTAAGGGTGACAATATTCCGGAACCTGGTATCCCAGAGTCCTTCAAGGTATTGCTGAAGGAATTACAGTCTTTGGCATTAGATGTGACTGTATATGATGAAAATGGCGAGGAAGTTGAATTTAGCGAAACACTCAATTATGGGGATGAGAACTTAAGACCGATGATTGAGGGAGACGAGCTGAAAAATAATGATGAGTATAATCAGTATGATGGTTATAATCAGGTAGATGAGCAGGGTGAATACATCGACGGAGCGGATGAAGAAGATGACTACGTGGATGACATGGACTATGATGATGGTTCAGAAGAATAATAATGGAAGGAGTACTACGAGATGTCAAATATGAGTAATCAAGAAGTAGACCAGCCAATTAATTTTGACTCCATTAAGATTGGGTTAGCTTCTCCGGATAAGATTAGAGAGTGGTCTCATGGCGAGGTAAAGAAGCCGGAGACAATCAACTATAGAACTTTAAAGCCAGAAAAGGATGGTTTGTTCTGCGAGCGTATCTTTGGACCAAGCAAGGACTGGGAATGTCATTGTGGTAAGTATAAGAAGGTACGTTATAAGGGTGTTATTTGTGACCGCTGTGGTGTAGAGGTTACAAAGGCAAATGTTCGTAGAGAACGTATGGGACACATTGAACTGGCAGCACCGGTTTCCCATATCTGGTACTTTAAGGGAATCCCTAGCCGTATGGGCTTGCTGTTGGATAAGTCTCCGAGAGAACTGGAAAAGGTATTATACTTTGCTTCTTACATTGTGTTAGATGCAGGGGATACAGACTTAAAGTATAAGGATGTATTGTCTGAAAAGGAATATCGTGATGCAGAAGAAAAGTATGGCTTTGGTGCATTTCGTGCAGGAATGGGTGCGGAATCCATTAAGGAATTGCTGGAGGCAATTGACTTAGAGAAGGATTACGAGGAATTAAGTAAGGAATTGAAAAATTCCACCGGACAGAAGCGTGCTAAGATAATTAAGCGTCTGGAAGTGGTTGAGGCATTCCGGGCATCCCATAATAAGCCGGAATGGATGATTCTGGATGTTGTACCGGTTATTCCGCCGGATATACGGCCAATGGTACAGTTGGATGGCGGACGGTTTGCAACCTCTGACTTAAATGATTTATACAGAAGAATTATTAACCGTAATAACCGTCTGAAGCGGTTATTAGAGCTGGGTGCTCCGGATATTATCGTAAGAAATGAAAAGAGAATGCTGCAGGAAGCAGTTGATTCTCTGATTGATAACGGAAGAAGAGGTCGTGCAGTTACCGGACCTGGTAATCGTGCATTGAAGTCCTTATCCGATATGTTAAAGGGTAAGCAGGGACGATTCCGTCAGAACCTGCTTGGTAAGCGTGTTGACTATTCCGGACGTTCGGTTATCGTAGTCGGACCGGAGTTAAAGATTTACCAGTGCGGTCTTCCGAAGGAAATGGCAATCGAATTATTTAAGCCATTCGTTATGAAGGAATTAGTTGCAAATAAGCAGGCACATAATATTAAATATGCAAAGAAGATGGTAGAGAAGCTGGACCCTGTAGTATGGGATGTATTAGAGGATGTTATCAAAGAGCATCCGGTTATGCTGAACCGTGCTCCTACCCTGCATAGACTTGGTATTCAGGCATTTGAGCCGATTCTGGTAGAGGGTAAGGCAATTAAGCTGCATCCATTGGTATGTACCGCATACAATGCCGACTTCGATGGAGACCAGATGGCAGTGCATCTTCCGTTGTCTGTAGAAGCACAGGCAGAGTGTCGGTTCCTGTTGCTTTCTCCAAATAACCTGTTGAAGCCTTCAGACGGTGCTCCGGTAGCAGTTCCGTCACAGGATATGGTATTGGGTATTTATTACCTGACCATGATGAAGGAGCATGATAAGGGAGAAGGAAAGATATTCAAGTCAGAAAATGAAGCAATTCTGGCATACGAGAATAAAGAAATTACCTTACATGCAAAGATTAAGGTTCGTCTTAAGGGCGAAGACCTGAACGGAAATCCGGTTACTGAAATCATTGAAACAACCTTAGGAAGATTGCTGTTCAATGAAATTATTCCGCAGGACCTTGGATTTGTAGACCGTACAAAGCCGGAAAATGCATTGGTACCGGAAATTGATTTCCATGTAGCTAAGAAGCAGTTAAAGCAGATTCTGGATAAATGTATTAATACACATGGAGCAACTAAGACCGCAGAAGTATTGGATGATATTAAGAGCATCGGTTATAAGTTCTCAACCAGAAGCGGTATGACCGTATCTATTTCAGATATGACGGTTCCAGCAGCAAAGAAAGAGATTCTTGGTACTGCACAGGGAACAGTAGATAAGATTAATAAGATGTATCGTCGTGGTTTGATGACAGAGGAAGAACGCTATACTCGTGTTGTTAAGACATGGCAGCAGGCGGATGATGAGCTGACAAAGGCTCTGTTAGACGGCTTGGATAAGTACAATAATATTTATATGATGGCAGATTCCGGAGCCCGTGGTTCTAATCAGCAGATTAAGCAGTTGGCAGGTATGCGTGGTTTGATGGCAGATACAACCGGACGAACTATTGAGTTGCCGATTAAGGCAAACTTCCGTGAAGGTCTGAATGTATTGGAGTACTTTATTTCCGCACATGGAGCTCGTAAGGGTCTGTCCGATACCGCACTTCGTACTGCCGATTCCGGATATTTGACCAGACGACTGGTAGATGTATCACAGGATTTGATTATCCGGGAAGTAGATTGTTGTGCAGGTAAGCCTGTAGAAGAGATTCCGGGTATGGTTGTAGAAGAATTTTCGGATGGTAAGGAAGTAATTGAGAACTTCAAGGAACGTATTACCGGAAGATATACAGCCGTTGACATCTTTGATAAGGATGGCAATATGCTTGTAAAGCATAACCACATGATTAATCCAAAGCGTGCAGCAGCCGTTGTGGAACGTGGTGTGGATGAGAACGGCAATAAGATTGTAGACCCAGAGAATGGTGTAACCGGTAAGCTGAAGATTCGTACCATTTTGACCTGTAAATCACATCTGGGTGTTTGTGCAAAATGTTATGGTGCCAATATGGCTACCGGACAGCCGGTACAGGTTGGTGAAGCAGTTGGTATTATTGCAGCACAGTCTATCGGTGAACCTGGTACACAGTTGACCATGCGTACCTTCCATACCGGTGGTGTTGCGGGTGATGATATTACACAGGGTCTTCCTCGTGTCGAGGAATTGTTTGAGGCAAGAAAGCCAAAGGGTCTTGCAATTATTGCAGAGTTCGGCGGTGAGGTTGCCATTACAAATGTTAAGACAAAGCGTGAGGTTGTGATTACAAATCATGAGACCGGAGAAAGTAAAGCATATCTGATTCCTTACGGTTCCAGAATTAAGGTACAGGATGGACAGATGCTGGAGGCCGGTGATGAATTGACCGAGGGTTCTGTAAATCCACATGACATTCTGAAGATAAAGGGTGTTCGTGCAGTACAGGATTATATGCTTCGTGAAGTTCAGCGTGTATATCGTTTACAGGGTGTTGATATCAATGATAAGCATATCGAAATCATTGTTCGTCAGATGCTGAAGAAGATTAAGATAGAAGAAGGCGGCGATTCCGAATTCCTTCCGGGCATGTTAGTAGATGTTCTGGACTTCGAAGAGAAGAACGAGGAATTAATTGCAGAAGGCTTAGAGCCGGCACAGGGTACACAGTCCATTCTGGGTATTACAAAGGCATCGTTGGCAACCGATTCCTTCTTGTCTGCGGCTTCCTTCCAGGAGACCACAAAGGTATTGACCGAGGCAGCCATTAAGGGTAAGACCGATGAATTGATAGGTCTGAAGGAGAATGTATTGCTTGGTAAGCTGATACCGGCAGGTACAGGTATGAAGCGGTATCGTTCTGTAAAACTGGATTGCGGCGAGCTTGACATTCAGAATGATGATGTTCTGGACTTCGGAAGTGATGATGCAGAGGATGACATCGAGTTAGAGGCAGAAACAGTATCTGTAGCAGAGACTTCAGAAGAAGATTCTACGATTGAATAATAAAATATGAAAATGTCCCCAGAGTCAGGCAGGACTGACCCATGGGGACATTTTTTAAACCGATTCATGAACCGGAACGAGGATGAAAAAGAAAAATACAAGAAACGAATAAAATACAAAAGAAGAACAAAATACAAAAAACAAAATACAAGAAAAAAATAGAATGAAAGAAAAGATTGGAAAGGTACAGGTAAGAAGCAGTATGAAGTTTTCAAAATATTTTGACCATACAATTCTAAAGGCAGATGCAACGGCTGCGGATGTAAAACGGATATGTGAAGAAGCACGCACCTACGATTTTGCTTCCGTATGTGTCAATTCCTATTATACACCGTTGGTGGCCGAGGAATTAAAGGATACGGATGTAAAGGTATGTACGGTAATCGGATTTCCGCTGGGGGCTATGTCTACCTTGGCAAAGAAGCTTGAAACCATTGATGCAATTGAAAATGGAGCGGATGAAATAGACATGGTTCTCAATATAGGAGCTATGAAAGCCGGAGATTATGAAGAAGTATTATATGATATTCGGGAAGTGAAGGATGCCTGTATTCATAATTCCGTCTGGCGGGAGGCCAAATTAAAGGTTATTATAGAAACCTGTCTGTTGACAGAGGAGGAGAAGAAAAAGGCGTGCGAGCTGGCGGTGGAAGCAAAGGCAGACTTTGTAAAGACCTCTACCGGCTTTAGTACAGGCGGTGCAACCGGAGAGGATGTTGCCCTGATGAAGAAAACAGTAGCCGGAAAGGCTTGGGTAAAGGCATCCGGAGGTATCCGGGATTTGGATACGGCAAAGAAGATGATACAGGCAGGTGCAGACAGACTTGGCACCAGTGCAACCGTTGCAATTATGGAAGAATATAAGAAGTCAGAGGAGTAGGAAAGCATGAAATTAATATCTTGGAATGTAAATGGTCTGCGTGCCTGCGTGCAGAAGAATTTTATGGAGGCATTTCAATCTCTGGATGCAGATGTATTCTGCGTACAGGAGACAAAGCTTCAAGAAGGACAGATAGATTTGACACTGGACGGATACTATCAGTATTGGAATTATGCGGAAAAGAAGGGCTATTCGGGAACCGCCATTTTCACCAGACAGGAACCGGTAGCAGTAACCTACGGCATCGGTATTGAAGAACACGACCACGAAGGACGTGTAATTACATTAGAATACCCGGAATACTATATGATAACGGTGTATGTACCTAATTCACAAAACGAACTGGCAAGACTGCCGTACCGGATGCAGTGGGAGGAGGCATTTTTAGCTTATCTGAAAGGCTTAGAGGAGAAGAAGCCGGTAATTTTCTGCGGGGATTTGAATGTGGCACATCAGGAAATAGATTTAAAGAATCCTAAGACCAATCGCAAGAATGCAGGCTTTACGGATGAAGAGCGGGGATGCTTCAGCCGATTGCTGGAGCAAGGCTTTGTGGATACCTTCCGATATTTTTATCCAAATCAAACGGATATTTATTCATGGTGGTCGTATCGGTTTAGTGCCAGAGCAAAGAATGCCGGATGGCGGATTGACTATTTTTGTGTATCAGAGTGCCTAAAGGATAAGCTGACAGATGCGAAAATCCATACCGAAATACTGGGCTCCGACCATTGTCCGGTAGAGCTGGATATAGATATTTAAGAAATCTTTAGAGTTCATAAATTGTAATTTATAGGTCAATATAGTAAAATATACCAAGAAGAATGAGAATTACAGGGGAGGAATCAGCTATGTCAGAGATTATTTCAACATTGGTGGGAGCGGAAAACAAAGAATTTTTTGAAGACTATGCTCCGGTTGAGTTGTGGAGACATTGTCAGGAAGACGGATGGTTCTTTTATGGAGCTATCGTAGGAGATACCGCGTGCGGAGTGATTGTGGCAGAGCTACAGGGAATAACCATGGTAATACAGTCCCTTTATGTAGCACCCGGATACCGGAATATGGGAGTGGCAACCGAGCTGCTTATAACATTGCAGGAAGAGGCAAAGAGATACAGTTGTCCTGCAATTCGAATGAGATTCATGGAGGACTTGGAGCAGGAGCCGGGAATCCAGCATTTGATTCGGATGTTTACCAGCGAGATAAGCCGAACCGGAAATGCACAATATGAATTTGACGGTACGCAGGTCTGCTGGGAAAAAATGCATCTGAAAAAGGAAAAAACAGAGGGCTGTATGGTATTGGCAGAGTGTGACAAACGTTTGTCCGAACAGGTAAAGCAATGTGTGGAGCGTTCCTCTCGGTGCTATGTTCCATTGCCGTTTCGGATGGAAAATTATGACAAAAAGCACAGCGTTATATATTATAAGCACCATAAGCTGCAAGGAATTATGCTGATGCATCAGGCAAAGGATGGAGTATATGTGCTGGATTATATGGGAAATTTCGGTGAGGAACCGGATGTATTTCTAAAGCTTCTGAATTGTGCAACGGCATCCTTTCAGGGAACGGAAACGGAGTGCCGGTATCGCGTAGCATGTATCAATGAAAAGGTAGGCAGTCTGATGAAGAAATTAATTCAGATTGAACCTCGGTATGAATTGGAAGCAAGAATCCCAATTATGTAAGCAGGTAAATGGAAGTTAAAAGCAGGTATTAAGAAGAAAAAAGCGGAGGGAACAAAATATGGATTTGAGCAGTGGACAGTTACAGGAAGAAAAGAAGATAGCCGAACCGATACAAAAGACAGAGGGAGAATTGGCGAAGGAACAATGGCAGGAGGCTATGCGGCAATATCAGCCGATTATGAATGATGAAGAATATCGTCGTGTAGTAGCACAGCAGGCAGAGGTTGCCAGAGATAGCTGGCAGGAATACTTAAATCGTACAGTCTTGAAGGCAGAGGATTTGCGTACGGAACAGCCGGTACAGCAGACGAAGCCAAAATATCGTGCCAGTATTTTAGACGAACCGGTGCCGGAGCAGACGCTCAGTGAGAAGGAACAGGAGAAGCGGCTGCGTCGGTTGAAGCGGACCAATCAGTATGCAGATACCAGTACCGTTTTGATGCAGGAGGAAGCATCTAAGGTACAGGAGCAATTAGCACAGGAGAATACAAATAAAACAAGGCTGGAAGAAGAGTTAGCCGGTCCAAAGTCAAGAGAAGTAAAGAATAAAATGTTGGATAATCGGTTAGAGGAAATGTTACATTCATCCTTTTATGCCGAAATTCTGGCAGGAGACCAGATGGAGCAACGGTACGGGCAGTTGCTGGTTCGTGATAAGCAGATGATGAATTTCGTGGATGTATTGAACCAGAGCAGGGAGTACATGGAATCAAAAACAGAAGTTGAGCGGGAACGGATTCAGCATTTTACCGAACTGGCACAGACCTTCCATTCGGTACTGTCTGCATTGTCCAGATTAAAGGGTCTGGGCTTCGATGGACAGGGTTCTCCTCAAAATGATGCGGAGTATCAACAGGCACAGATGGACTATGCAACGAATTTAAAGGAGCTTATACAGAAAAGCCAGTCATCAAGGATACGGGAGTTAGATACAAGGGTGATTGAAGAAAAGGTTGAAGCTCTGTATCAGAGAAATGAACATGGATACATAGATGAACGAGGACATGCTGAGGTTGGCTATGCCGAAATGCGGGAGAAAGTTAAGCAAGATTTCGACTGGTTGAACGTAGAGCATATCAGTGATTTTTATCAGGTCGAGGAGCTTATAAAATTACACGAAAAGATAGAAGCGAATCCGGAAGCATATCAGAAAAACAAAGAAGTCATCGATTCTATCATGAAGGATATGATACAGCAGGCAGAGGTGCTGGGTATCTGTGCGTCAAAAGCAAAGACAACCGCAACACTGGAATTGGAATATGCAAATCCAAGAACGAAAGAAATGGGTCAGGTCGTGGCAAGGGTGAACGCAGCATATAAAAGGGATTATCTGAATATGCTGGAGCGGATGAAGTCCATGATAGAAGCCGTAAAGATTGTGCTGGGAGTCCGTAAGGCAAAGAGTATAATGACATTGCAATATCTGGAAGAGAAGCAATATATGATGCCGGAGCAGGAGCAATTAAAGGAAAATCTTGCATACGAGGCTTGTTATTTTGCGGATATGATGAAGGAAAAGAATGCGGTTTATCAGCAGACAGGACGTGAAAAGGGTGGTTTTGCGGCAAGTGATTCGGTGCTGGTTGGAACGAATGCCAGAAAGGCAGTACTGATTCGGGGACGGAAAATGAATCCGGACGGTACACAGGTAGAGCCGGATGCAGACTGGAATCTTCAGGTGATACGACTTGCGGAAATGGATGCTATAGCAGCCAAAAAGAAGCAGGTGACCCTGAATGAAGAAATGAAGGCAAATCTGACAGAGGAAGATAAGGCAAGGATAGAGCAGTATGATGTAATGGAACACTACACACAGGCAAGGAATATTGTTCAGTCCGAAATGGATAAGGTTTTGAACTTTGATATGGCAAGACTGTATTCTGCCACACCGGAAGATTTGCTGAAAATGCAGCGGGAATTACAGGAAATTAACCTGCCGCAGATGACAGCTTCCGATATTGGTAAAATGGACTATCCTGAGCAGCTGAAACAGGAGAAGCAGCGTCAGAAGGCGGATTTGAAGGCAAGGATTGCTGCGATGACTGTTACGCAGAAGCAATGTCTGGCTGATTTGGATGCCCTGAAGCTGGAAGAAGAAGAACTGAAAGAGCAGGAACAGAATCTGGAACGGTCAGAACAGATAGCAAGGGAAAATCCATCGTATGTGACACCGGAGAGTACAGCAAGTCTGAATGAATGGAAGAGAGAGCTGGCTGAAAAACGTGCCAATCTTGTCGCGAGACGTACACCGATTGAAACCACTCGAAATCAATTAGGCAGAGAATTAGGACAACTGGGAGAAGAATTAGAGCGGTTCTTAATACCAACGAATTTGAAGCAGGATATTTTAGGAAGACGCTTGGAGGAGTATGCTTCCCGCTCAGAGGTTATCAGGCTATATGCAGATATGGCAAGAGGATATGCAATGCAGGAGGCTGCGAAGCAGGGTGTACTGACAAAGGACGCTATGACGGAAGTAGAGCAACAGAAGCTGAAGATTATTGACGTAGAGGATAGAAAAAAAGTAGTAGATGAAATGAAAATCTATGCAGATGAAAAGCTGATTACACAGCGGGAACAGATGAAGCCGGGGGCATGGGACCGTATGCTGCATAGTAAAGAAATCATGCCGGGCGTGATTGCGGTTGTCTGCCGGAAAGAGGAAGAGCAGCCAAAGACAATCAGGTATATGCAACGCTTCTTCCGGAATCCTGAGATGAGTGAACATGACCGGAAGATGGATGCATGGTTATCAACTAATCGCTATAAGTTTGCCGGAACATCTGAAGATATGATTAATGAGGCGATATTCCGAACCTATAGCTCTATGATGAATTATCAAAGTCTGAATGCAACCAGTGATGAAGAGGTTGATTTGATGCTTGAGCAATTGGCAGCCGGTGCATTTTTAACAAAGGATTCTACGGAAGAAGAAATAAAGGCTGCACAGGCAACGAATATCGAAGGACTTAAGACCTATGTGAAGATACTAAAGAAGCAATACAGTTATACCATGAAAAAGTATGGTATGGGACTTGATTCCATAGAGGGTGAAGATGTACTTATGCATTATCAGGAGTTTGAACGGGATTTCTCAAATATTCAGGTAGACCATAACATTGTTACACATTTGCCGGAAGGGATTCTGGATATGAATAACGAGGAAGATAGGCTTTTCTATAATCAGATTGAATATTATAATTCAATGGGAGCTATGTATAATGTTATAAGAAGTGCAATAGAGTTTGCAATCGAAACGAATCAGGAGTTAGATTATAAAGCAGCAATAGAAAGCTACAGAGGAATGGTAGGGCAATTACCAAGTACGATAGGAGCAAGAGAGTATCTAAAGGGTATCAGAGGAATTGCACCGGTTATAGACTGGAAGCAGCCATATGAAGAATAGGAAACGAAGCGGCATACAGGAAGGACAGGAGGAACAGACGTTGAAGGAAAAGACAAAGAAATCAAAAAATCAGTTAAGCATTAAAAATTTTTTACTGTTAACATTGTCAGGAACGATTAATGCAGTCGGTGTGACTATGTTTTTGTCACCCTTACATTTATACGATAGTGGATTTTCCGGTACTGCTATGTTATTGGAAGAAATTACTCCGCCGTTTATGACCTTGTCTATATTTTTGCTGATACTCAATATTCCGTTTTTCTTATATGGATATAAGAAACAGGGACTTGCATTTACCCTTTATTCCGTATATGCAGTCATTATATATTCCCTTGCATCCTATATCATACGGGATGTAATTCCGGTGGATGTGATAGATTCTTCACCATTTGCGGGAACGGATTTGCTGTTGGGAGCTGCCTTTGGCGGATTGATTTCCGGTATCGGAAGCGGATTAACCATACGATTTGGCGGTGCAATTGATGGCGTAGAGGTTATGGCGGTTATATTTTCCAAACGATTGGGAATTACGGTAGGCACCTTTGTTATGGCATATAATATTGTGCTGTATGTAGTGGTTGGTATCATTGCACATAGCTGGATACTTCCGCTATATTCCATTGTTACATATTATGTAGCCCTACATGCGGTTGACTATATTGTAGAAGGTTTTGATAAAGCAAAGGCTGCCATGATTATCACAACGAAGCCGCAGGAGATTAATAAGAGCCTGTCAGAAGAATTTGGAAGCGGAATTACTTCATGGGAAGGTCATGGATATTATTCCGATAAAGAAAAAACGGTTATATATTTTGTAGTAAACCGTTTTCAGATTGGAAAGCTGAAAGGAATTGTGCTAGAGCATGATACAAATGCATTTATAGCAATTACGGAAGTTGCAGACGTATTAGGAAAGAATACAAAGCAACGATAAGAAACAGAATACGAACTTTACACCCCGGTTTACACCTGTATTGACAGATGTAAACCGGGGTGTTATACTGTCTGCAATATTTCAACAGAACTGTAACAGACATGGAATATGGAAGGTATAAAACCGAAAAGGGAGATTCAGAACGTTGGAAAGGAAGGAAAACAGGTGACAGCAAAAGAACGTCAGGAACAACTGGTATCGGAATTAAAAGAGTCGGAAGCACCGCTGTCAGGCGGGTATCTGGCAGAACGATTTCAAGTCAGCCGCCAGATTATTGTGCAGGATATTCATACGCTGCGGCAGCAGGGCATTGCTATCAGTTCTACGCCAAAGGGATACAAGCTGGATAAACCGGAAGGCATACGGAAGGTATTCAAGGTATATCATACGGATGAGGAGACACAACAGGAATTAACCCTTATCGTAGATTTAGGCGGAGAAGTGGAGGATGTATTCATATATCATAAGTTTTATGGAAAGGTGCAGGCAGACCTAAAGATACGGTCCCGGAGAGATATACAGGAATTTTGTGAAGCCTTGCAGACCGGGAAATCCAGTCCGTTAAAGAATGTGACGGCAGGCTTCCATTATCATACAATATGGACCAGAGAAGCCGAGGATATGGATAGGATAGAAAATGCACTTAAGGAACATGGGTATCTGGCAGAACGAAGGGAATATGAACCGGAGGGGCTATAAATAAAATTCGTAAGCCGGAAACGGATAAAAATGAAGGGTAACAGGAGAGAAAGAGGAAAGAAAAATGGCAGAAGAAAAAGGTTTGAAAGAATTTTTAAAAAAGAAGAATATAGAAATATCCGCAAAACGATATTTTATTGATGCAATGGGTGCAATGGCAAATGGTTTATTTGCATCCTTATTAATTGGTACAATTATTTCTACACTGGGGCAGCAGCTTCATGTCCAGCTTCTGATAGATATTGGAGGCTTTGCAAAGAGTGTTGCCGGACCGGCAATGGCAGTCGCAATTGCATATGCCTTACAGGCACCGCCGCTGGTGCTGTTTTCCATGCTTGCGGTAGGAACCGCAGCAAATACACTGGGCGGAGCAGGCGGACCACTTGCAGTATTGGTAATTGCAATCATTGCGACAGAATTAGGGAAATTAGTATCCAAGGAAACGAAGGTTGACATTCTGGTGACACCGCTAGTCAGTATTTGCTCCGGTGTACTGTTGTCTATCGGCATTGCCCCTTATATCGGAAAGGCGGCAAGTGCTGTCGGAACATTGATTATGTGGGCAACTGAGCTGCATCCGTTTATGATGGGTATTCTGGTATCTGTAATCGTAGGTATTGCGTTAACGCTGCCAATCAGTAGTGCCGCAATTTGTGCCGCACTTAGTCTGACCGGGTTGGCAGGTGGTGCTGCCGTTGCTGGATGCTCCGCACAAATGGTAGGCTTTGCGGTTATGAGCTTTCGGGAAAACCGGGTTGGAGGACTGGTATCGCAGGGTATCGGAACCAGTATGCTGCAAATGGGAAACATTGTAAAAAATCCTAAGATATGGATTCCGCCAATTCTGACCTCTGCAATTACAGGTCCGATTGCTACCTGTGTATTCAAGTTACAGATGAATGGAGAAGCAATTTCCTCCGGTATGGGAACCTGTGGACTGGTTGGACAGATAGGAGTCTATACCGGCTGGGTAAATGATATTGCCGCCGGAACAAAGACTGCAATTACAGGGCTGGATTGGCTGGGGCTGATTCTGATTAGCTTTGTACTTCCGGCAGTATTGACGTTCTTATTTGGACAACTGTTCCGTAAGTTAGGCTGGATTAAAGAGGGAGATTTGAAGCTGTAAAAACAAGCTCTAAGATTGTACTTAAGTAATTGCGGACGGTTCTTTCACTTAGGAAGAGCCGGACCGCAATTTCTTTGTTACTTAATCGGTTTGCAATCATCTGGTATAATAAAAATAATAAACAAAATGAGTATAAAGAAACAAACTAGGAGGAGACTATGGTAGAAATAGAAAATCTGGTAAAACGATACGGAGACAATATTGCCTTAGACCATTTGAATCTGTCCGTTCAGGATGGTGAAATCTTTGGACTGCTGGGACCAAACGGAAGCGGAAAAACAACGGCAATTAACTGTATCCTCGCATTATTGAAATATGATAAAGGAACAATTACGGTGATGGGAAGTAAAATTAAGCCGGACAGCTATGATATTAAGCGCCAGATTGGGGTGGTTATGCAAAACGTAGCCGTATTTGAGCAGATGAATGTGAGAGAAAACATTGATTATTTCTGTGGACTGTATGAAAAGGATAAGAAACGCAGGCGGGAGCTGGTAGAAGAAGCAATTGCGTTTGTGGGCTTGGAGGAGCATATAAAAAAGCGCCCGAAACAATTATCCGGTGGTTTGCTCCGGAGATTAAATATTGCCTGTGGAATTGCACATAAGCCAAAATTGATTTTTATGGATGAACCGACCGTTGCCGTAGACCCACAGAGCCGGAATAAAATATTGGAGAATATTGTTACCCTGAATCAGCAGGGAGCAACGATTATTTATACCTCCCACTATATGGAGGAGGTAGAGCAGATTTGTACAAGAATTGCCATTATGGACCACGGCAGATGCATTGCCTCCGGTACAAAGGAAGAATTAAAGAATCTGATTAAGACCGGAGAGACAATTACGATAGAAGCAATTGCATTAACCAAGCAGCAGATAGAAGACTTACAGAGAATGGAGCGGGTATATCAGATAGAATATGCGGGGGATACACTTGTAGTTCGTTGTGGTAAAGGAAGTCATAATCTGGTACATATTTTACAGTTTTTACAGGAACAGCAGGTGAGTTTCGGAAGGGTATTTTCGGAACAGCCAACGTTAAATGATGTATTTCTGGAGATTACCGGAAAGCAGCTTCGGGATTAAGAGACGGAAGGAGGCAGTACGATGCATCAGTTTTATTATCAGTTATTGATGATTATACGCAATAAAGCTCTTATATTCTGGTCGAGTGCATTTCCGTTGCTGTTAGGTACTCTGTTTTATTTTACTTTTGGAGGTATTAGTAAGGCAGAATGGGAAACGGTTCCGGCAGCAGTTGTGGAGCAGGAGAATAATGCAATGTTTTCCTTGTTCTTAGAGGAAATGGAAAAGGCAGAGGAAAAGGAAGAAACCCAAATACTGAAACTACAATATATGACAGAGGAGGAGGCACAGACCGCATTGGAATCCGGTGAAATTGACGGCATTTACTATGTTGCGAAGACCCCGTCTCTGATGATACGAAAGAACGGAGTGTCGGCATCCGTATTAGAAGGAATTTTAACTTCTTATCTGCAGCAGGAAAGTATGATGAAAGAATTGGCTTATGAGCAGATTCCGGAGGAATACAGAGAAAATAGTATGCAGTTTCTTGAAGAAATGACGACAGAAGAGTTAAAAGATTATATGAACTCAGAGGATTTCTTGACATTTGTGGGGGAGGCCTATGGTGGTACTGCAGATGATTCGGAACAAGCCGCTGATACGGTAGCAGATACAGCCGGACAGAGTGGGTATCTGACAGAGGTAACCTTAGACGGAGAAAGCATGGATACATATCTGGGATACTTTTTTGCACTAATCGGTATGACCTGCCTGTTTGGTGCATTTCAAGGCTTAGGCTCGGCAATGAAGTTACAACCGAATGTATCAGCTATAGGTGCCAGACGAAGCATATCACCAACCAGAAAAACGGTACAGATATTCCATGCATTTCTGGGAAATCTGCTGGTAGAGTATGCTTGTATTGTTTTGCTTTTAGTATATCTGAATTGCATATTGAAAGTCGGCTTCGGAAATCATTGGGGCGGTATGCTCTTAATTTCATTCATGGGTTGCGTAATTGGTATTTCTATCGGTATTCTGATAGGCTGTACCAGCAATCTTGCGGATGGTGTCAAGATAGGTCTCTGTGTGGGGATTGGTTTAGTTGGCAGTATGCTTGCCGGATTGATGGCAAAGGATGTAAAGCATATAATTGATGTCCATTGTCCGTTGGTAAATCGTTTGAATCCGGCAGCAATTATCAGTGATGCCTTTTATTGCCTGAGCATTTATAACGACCCGGCACGTTACCGGATGGATTTGATATTGCTTGGAGGTATGAGTGTGATGTTTTTGGCAGCATCCTACCTGATAATAAGGAGGGAACGATATGACAGTATTTAGAGGATATATGAAAATCATCCAAAGAAACATGGGATATGTATTTCTATATACCGGAATATTTTTTGGAATCATTTTGATGCTTGAGAGTGTCGTGGGAAAACAGACAGAAGAACAATATCAGGCTTCCGCATTGAATATTGCGGTTATCGATGAGGCACAGGATGAGCTGTCAAACGGAATTATTCAGGCATTGAGTCAGAAGCATCATGTAATAACCAATATGACAGATAAGCGGGAACTGGCAGAAAGTATGTATTATGAAAAGCTGGACTATGTTGTACAGATTCCGGAAAACGCAGAGCAGGTATTGTTGGAAGATGGTGGCAGTCTTAAGATTACAAAAAATCCGGGCGATTACAGCGGCATCTATGCCGATATGGAGATAAATACCTTTCTTCAGACGGTACAGACCTATCATAAGTCCGGTATGGAGATAAAGCGTGCGGTAGAGCGGGCATTGGAAATTATTAAAATAAATGCAGATGTAACCGTACAGGAAACCTCCAAGCGTGCAGACGGAAGTCAGGGATATTTTTTCTATTTCCGTTATCTTCCGTATGTGTTTTTGTATACCTTATGCTATGTAGTGCCGATTGTGTTAAGGAATTTTAATGAAAAAGACATGGAACGAAGAATTAACAGCTCCGGCGTATCCAGTTTTCGACAGGGCATTCAGGGAATGCTTGCCATGACAATATTAAGTGGTGGGTTATGGGCGTTATTAAATGGGATTTGTCTGATTATTTACGGAAAAAAGATAATTTTGGACAGCCATATGGGGCTTTACATAGTGAATAGCATCTGTCTGATGTTGGTATCCATCGCAATTGCATACTTATTAGGCAATTTATTGAAAAATACATCGGCAATCAATGGAGTTGCCAATACCATAGCCTTGGGAATGTCATTTTTGTGCGGAGTCTTTGTAGATTTAGATGTATTAAGTCCCGGAATTATTTTCATTGCAAAATTCTTACCGGTATACTGGTATGAAAAGGCGAATATTCTGTTATATGAATACGGAAATCTGACAACCGCTCAATTTCAGACTGTTCTTATGAGCTTTGGAATCCAGATAGCAGTTGCATTGGCGATTTTCAGTGCGACTATGATAATAAAACGCATTCGCGTAAACCAAGAGTAGTCATTATAACCGAAAGAATTTAGAAATAAAAAAGTCAGAAAAAATTAAAAAATATCGAGATTTGGTTTCAACAGTGCAGATTTTGTAGTATACTGTTCTTAAGATATGTGTAAGAAAAAGAGACATACAAGAAAGGGGAGACGGCTATGGAATTTGCACTGTGTATGTTTGTCGGATATTTATTAGGGTGTATCAGCCCTTCATATTTTATTTCAAGGGCAAAGGGACTGGACCTTCGGAATCAGGGACAGAAGAATCTGGGGACTGCAAACGCATTTATCTTAATGGGAAAAGCAAGCGGAATCGTGGTAATGGTAATTGATTTTATGAAGGGCTTTGTTGCGGTAAAGATAGCGGAGCTGTTGTTCCCGCAATTTGGCATAGCAGGAATCGTAGCAGGAACCGCCGCTGTTATCGGGCATATATTCCCATTTTATCTGCAATTTAGGGGCGGTAAAGGTCTGGCTACTCTGGGCGGACTGATATTAAGTACCGACTGGCGGATATTTTTGATACTGGCGGCTGTTGCCATTGTGGTAATGCTTATTTCGGACTGGGGATGTGCGGCATCATTTTCCACCGCATTGTTATATCCGTTTTTCTATTTTATCAAGACCGGAAGCTATATCAGTCTGGTTATATTGGAAATCACCTGTATTTGTGTTATAATAAAGCACTGTGCGAATATTCCGAGATTGCGGGAAGGAATGGAACCGTCTGTGCGGATGGCAATTAAGAAGTTCCTGCATAAGGAAGAGGATGCACAGGAGCATAATACCGGAATGTAGGATATACGGCATAACTATAACATGAAAAACGGAGGGAAAAATTATGGCAATATTAGTAACTGGTGGAGCCGGATACATAGGAACTCATACCTGCGTGGAATTAATACAGGCAGGATATGAAGTAATAATTGTAGATAATTTGTCCAATTCCAGTGAAGTAGCAGTGAAGCGGGTAGAAGAAATAACCGGACATTCAATATCGTTTTATCCAATTGATTTGTTGGACAAGGATGCTTTGGAGCAGGTATTTTCCAAGGAATCCATTGATTCTGTCATACATTTTGCAGGCTTGAAGGCAGTAGGGGAATCGGTGCATAAGCCATTGGAGTATTATCACAATAACCTTACCGGAACCTTGATTTTGTGTGAGGTTATGCGGGAGCATGGAGTAAAGAATCTCATATTCAGTTCTTCTGCAACGGTATACGGTGACCCTGCATTTATTCCGATAACAGAGGAATGTCCAAAGGGAGCAATTACGAATCCGTACGGACAGACGAAGGGGATGCTGGAACAGATATTAACGGATTTGTATGTGGCAGATGCAGAGTGGAATATTGTATTATTACGGTACTTTAATCCGATAGGAGCACATGAGAGCGGCTTGATTGGGGAAGACCCGAAGGGAATTCCGAATAATCTGGTGCCGTATATTGCACAGGTAGCAATCGGTAAATTAAAGTGCTTGGGAGTATTTGGAAATGATTATCCGACGCATGACGGAACCGGTGTGCGTGATTATATTCATGTAGTAGACCTTGCAAAGGGACATGTGCATGCATTAAAGAAGCTTCAGCCTGGCTCCGGTGTGAATATTTATAATCTGGGAACCGGAAATGGGTATAGTGTTCTGGATGTGCTGCATGCATATGAAAAGGCATGCGGGAAAACCCTGCCATATGAGATAAAGCCAAGACGGGAGGGTGACATTGCCACCTGCTATTGTGATGCGTCTAAGGCAGAGAAGGAATTAGGCTGGAAAGCACAAAAGACCATCGAAGATATGTGTGCAGATTCTTGGAAATGGCAGACCATGAATCCGAATGGCTATCGGGAGGTCTGAGAATAATTTTTACGTGTTTTGCGTGAATAGCTCTTGAAAATGTCGCTAATATCAAGGATTGCAACTGCCAGTTGACAAATTGTAGAAGGGACTTTCTGGTGTGCAACCGATGAATCCGGTAAGATAAATCCATCAAAGCAGTCATGGATATGGCAGAATGGAGGACTATATGATATTAGCAGATAAGATTATGAATCTGAGAAAGAAAAACGGTTGGTCGCAGGAGGAATTAGCAGAAAAGCTTGGGGTCAGCCGGCAGTCGATTTCAAAATATGAGGGAGCACAGGCAGTTCCGGATTTGGATAAGATTCTGAAGCTAAGTCAGATATTTGGTGTAACTACCGATTATCTTATAAAGGATGAAATTGAAATCGAAGAATATGATACAAATGTGACGGAGTCAGAAGAAGATAGTACCTGTCGAAAGGTTACGATGGAAATGGCAAATGAGTTTCTGTACCTTCAGAAAGCAGCGGCAGTGAAAAAATCATTTGCAACGCTATTGTGTATTCTTTCACCGGTTACGCTGTTGCTTATGGCAGCGGCAAGTGAAGTGCCTGCATATGGATTGTCTGAAAATGTGGCAGGCGGCATTGGCTTATGTGTACTGATAATCATAATCACAGTTGCGGTTGCAATCTTTGTTATGACAGGCATGAAAGAAAAGAAATATGAATTTTTGCAGACAGAGGATTTCGAGACGGAATATGGAGTGACCGGAATGGTAAAAGAACGAAAGGAACGGTTTCAGGGTACTTACGCAAGATGGAATGTGATGGGAACCATTTTCTGTATTGCATCTGTAATACCGTTGTTTTTAGGAATGGCTATGTTTAAGCAGGACATCTGTATTGTAGCAATGCTTTGTATGACGTTATGTATTGTAGCTGTGGGTGTGTTCTTTTTCATTCTGGCAGGAACCAATATGGGAGCTTTGGACCGGTTGCTGGAAGAAGGAGATTTTACCAAAAAGAATAAGAAAGTGAATCGCAGTACGGCGGTTTTTAATACCGCATACTGGTCCGGTGCTACAGCCCTTTATCTTGCTTATAGCTTTATTACAGAGGATTGGGGAAAAAGCTGGATTGTCTGGCCGGTAGCGGGTGTATTGTACCCTGTTTTTCGGCTGATAGTAGTGAGTGTGAAACGTAGTCAGCAGGATGAAAGATAAACAATCAACAAAAACAGAACTATGTAACTGTATAAGAGAGTAGAGGAATAGCACAGGTATGCTATTCCTCTGCTTTCTTTATTTTCTTTAGAATATACAGGGCATATCCGACAGAAACGATACATATAAATACGCTGATTGCTATATCCATAGGCATAGTCATCGCATCAGCATTTGCAAATACACTCAGGCTGTTAATGACACCATGCGTCAGAATGCAAGGCAAGAGGCTTTTGCTCTTGTAAAAAATAATAGTAAAGAGAAAACCGATTGCAGTTGCATAGCATATCTGCAGTAAGGTTTCCGGAATATTGCTTCCGTTAAACAGGTTTACAATATGACCGATTCCAAAGGTAACGCTGGAAATAATGATGGCACGCGTTAGATTCTCCTGACATAGTGCCTGAAATAAAAAGCCCCTGAAAATCAGCTCCTCTAAAAATCCTACGCAAAGCATACTTACAATATATAAAACCGTTTCCGTAACGGACAGATTCAGACGAAAACCGCCCCAGAGATTGGTAGATGCCAATAGTATAAGAGGGATAAAAAACAAATAGTTCTTTATACTGCCTTGGAATTTACAGAGTCCGTATAGCTCCCGTAAATCCTGCTTATGAATCCAGATGCAAAGAATAAGCACCAGAACCATGCAGATAGGTACGGTTATCAGCTTTTCAATTCCAATTTTTTCAGAAATATTGTCACCAACACTTAACAGTATGACATAAATGCCTATCCATAAAAGCGAAAACCCTAATTTATTTTTATTATATAATTTATTCATGCTGACCCTCCTTTGCAGCGTAGACTGCTCCTGAAAATACATGAGCAAGTGATGTTATCAGATTCTTTTCATCATATTCCATTGTGTTATTGGCAAACAGACTGGCATATCCATGGACAAATACGAACAAGGTAGTAAATATTTCTTTTGCACCTTCTTCTGTAACGGAAGCCGCCTGCTGTAAAATCTGTAGAATCGGTGTTAATTCTTCTGCTGAATTTAAATCAGCGAAGCTGCTTCCACGTAGTCCGTCAGATTGAAATAACAGGTGAAACAGATGCGGTTCCTCTACGGCAAAGCGAATATAATTCATGCCGATACTAAGCATGGGATTTCCGTAATCATGCTCTGTATTCATAAGAAATGCGGTATGATATTCATCTGCCTGTTTATAAACGGCAACTTTTATATCCTCTACTGTTGAAAAATAGTATAGAACCGGTTGTGTAGAGCATTGCAGCCGCTTGGAAATGCTGCGGGCAGTTATCTTATCCGCACCCTCGGTCCGGGCAATCTGAAATGCTTCTGTCAAAATCATTTCCCTTGTGATTTTAGCCTTCGGTGGCATAAAACTCCTCCCTCCTTATGTTTTGTAACTATTGTTATATAACATAAACTATATTTTGCGGAATGTCAAGTGAAATAATATGCTCACAATACATCCTCCTAAATCTGTGATATAATGAAATGCAACTTGTTTTATAAACTTGCATAGAACGAAGATAAAGGAGAATCATATGAACTTTAAGGGTATAAGCAGAGTATTTTCAACGGTAAACAGTCAGCAGTATGAAACAATCGGCAGGTTTTGGGATGAACTGTCCGAAGTATACGGAAGAGAGAACTTGAGAGGACTTGGATACAACTGGACAGAGACTTCAATAGAGTATGTGATAGGGTTAAAGCAGGGAGAGATAGAAGAGTGTAATTGTGAGGTCATCTTACCGGATACCGGATGGGTAATTGCGAAGGGAAAGACCTGTGAGTTAGATAACATATATGAGAATATATATGAAGCCGGTAATTTGCAATATGAGATAGAAATGTTTAATGAGGATGGAACTTGTGAAATCCGGTATTATAGATAGAAATAGAATCATAAATCAAAACGCTTAAACAGCAGATGGATACATAAAAATTGGAATATCTTGGAAACCGATATATGTTAAAGTCTTACGCATAAATTCCCCAGCATTTCCACATACTACCCATACAAAGCAAATATGGAAAGTAATCCGGAAAACAAGGAGGCAAGTTTCTCATGTTCAGAGAAGGCAGATTTGACCTCGAAAAACAAGGAGGAGTTTATGAAAGCTACAGGAATTGTTAGACGAATAGACGATTTGGGAAGGGTGGTAGTGCCTAAGGAAATTCGCAGAACCTTACGGATTCGGGAAGGTGACCCTTTAGAAATCTTCACAGATAAGGACGGAGAAATCATTTTGAAGAAATATTCTCCGATAGGCGAATTGGGAGCATTTGCACAGCAATATGTGGATGCCACCGCACAAATTATCGGACATGCAGTTTGTGTATCAGACCGGGACCAGATAATTGCAGTAGCCGGAGCACCTAAGAAGGAATTTATGGGTAAGGTGCTTCATAAAGAACTGGAAGAAGCAATTAATGACCGGGAATCCATTCTGGCAAGAAAAGGCGAGAAGAAATATATTAAGATTCTTTCAAACAGTGATGAAGAATATTATGGTGAGATTGTCCAGACCATTCTATGTGAAGGCGATGCAATCGGAGCAGTTATTATTCTAAGCAGAACCGAAACAGAACCTCTCGGAGAGTCCGAGCGAAAGGCAGCAATTATAGCTGCAAATTTCTTAGGAAGACAAATGGAAGGATAATGCGTGGAAAATTAAAGAAAAAAGCTGGGAAATTATGCATTTTCCTTGACAAAAGCCGAGGAAGATTGTATAAATGTATGTAGGCGTTGCCCTAGTCGATGAGGGAAACGAGTGCTGGCACTTCATTATAGGAGAAGTAATAAGGTGCAAGGCAAGAATATTTCTAATTGTAGAGGAGGATGTTTTTCGATGAACAAGACCGAATTAATCGCAGCAATTGCTGAAAAGACAGAATTATCTAAGAAGGATGCAGAGAAGGCAGTAAAGGCTTTCACAGATGTTGTATCTGAGGAATTAAAGAAGGGTGAAAAGATTCAGTTGGTTGGCTTCGGTACATTTGAAGTAGCAGAGAGACCAGCTCGTGAGGGAAGAAATCCTAGAACTGGCGAGACTATGACAATCGCAGCTACTAAGGCTCCTAAGTTCAAGGCTGGTAAGGCATTGAAGGATATGGTAAATGCCTAAGCATTGAGCGTCAAATGCAATGTACGAGAAAAGACCACGTTTATGTGGTCTTTTTCGTTTATAAAAATATAAATAAAGGGAAATAAAGGGATGAGATTAGATAAATACTTGAAGGTATCAAGATTAATTAAACGAAGAACTGTGGCAAATGATGCCTGTGATGCAGGCAGGGTCATGGTAAATGATAAGGTAGTAAAGGCTTCCTACGATGTAAAGGTGGGCGATAAGATTCAGATTCAGTTTGGAAACAAAGCGGTCACCGTCGAAGTAACACAGGTAGCGGATACGGTTAAGAAAGAAGAAGCAAAGGAAATGTTCCGGTATTTATAAATTGTGCATAAACCACCCTGCGTATTCATATATTGCAGAAGAAGGGGGAATGCAGATATGGAAGAACGGGTAGGAACCAGACCGCATAAGGTGAACCTGCTGAATCGTGGAGTAGGGGCAATTACAGGTGTAAGAGATGTAAAGGCATTTAATGAGTCGGAAATATTGCTGGAAACAGATATGGGAAATCTGTCAATTAAAGGCACAGATTTACACGTCACGAAGCTGACGCTGGAAAAGGGCGAGGTTGAAGTAGACGGCACAATTGATAGCTTTCAGTATTCCGGAGTCAAGGATGGAGCCACAGAGCGTGGTGTATTTGGGAAACTGTTCCGTTAGGATATGCCGCCGGGGATGATACAAGAGCTGCAAACATTCTTCATGAGTGCCTTTTGGGGAATGCTTGTAGTATTTTATTATGATTTTTTTCGGATTGTACGAGGTATCAAACGACACAGTACATGGATGGTCGCAGTAGAGGACATTATCTTCTGGTTTGGAACCGGATGCCTGATTGTCGCGGTATTGTATAGCTATAATCAGGGACAGGTCCGGATATTCGTTCTACTGGGGATGTTGTGTGGAGTTTTGCTGTACAATTGGGGAATTAGTCCGTTTATTTGTGGATTTGTAATCTTTATTGGCAAAAAAATCAAATCGTTGTTGAAAAAAGTCACAAAACGAAGTAAAATAAAAGGTAACAATCATGCAAAGGAAGGTAAGGATGAGTAGACGAAATACCACGAAAAGTGAAAATCGCAAGGGCATCATGGTAATCTGCGTTGTCTTATTTGTGTTGTGTGCCGCACTATTTGTCCGTTATAATTCCTTGAAGGAACAATATCAGACCAATGCGGAGACGATTGAACACTTAGAAGAGGCAAAGCAGGAGGAAGAAAACCGTACCAGTCAGCTTCAGAAGCAAGAGGCGTATCAGCAGACCGATGCATTTGTGGAAGAGACAGCAAGAGAGCTGCTGAATCTGATTAAACCGGGAGATACCACGATTAAACCAAACGAACAGCCATAAGAGCCATTGTGAGGTGTAATGCCTGCAATGGCTCTTATATTATAAAAAACCGAATAAGACAAGGAGAATCCAATGATTGAAATACAAAATGTAACAAAAATATATAAGCTGAACCGCAGGCAAATGGAGGAGCAGAAGGTGAAGTCCTCCAGAAAGGTTGCAGTCAGTAATGTATCCATGACTGCAAAGGAAGGAGAAATCTTCGGTGTATTAGGACCAAACGGAGCAGGAAAGACAACCCTTCTGCGATGTGTAGCGACCTTATTGAACCCGACAGAAGGAACCATTACCGTAAATGGTTATGATACGGTTTCGCAGGGGACAGAGGTTCGAAAGAGCATGGCATTTCTTACCAATGAGGTGAAATTAGATGCACATTTCAGTCCGAAATATTTGTTTCAGTTTTTTGGCAGACTGCATGGGATGACAGAGAAGGATATTGAAACACGAAGAAATGAGTTATTTGAATACTTTGGCATCACAAAATTCGAAGATAAAAAAATTGAAGAGCTGTCAACCGGTATGAAGCAGAAGGCATCCATTGCCGTAAGTCTGGTACATAATCCGGATGTCATAATCTTTGATGAGCCGACAAATGGTCTGGATATTATTACAGCAAGGGCGGTTACAGATTATTTGAGATTATTAAAGGAACAGGGCAAGTTGGTAATCGTATCTACGCATATTATGCCGGAGGCACAAAAGCTGTGTGACCGCATGGCAATGATTATTCAGGGAAATTGTGTATTTCAGGGAACCTTGGAGGAGGCACTTGCCCAGACGCAGGCAAAGGATTTGGAAGATGCCTTTTTTGAAATCTATCAACAGGTAACGGAACAGGAGATGAACCAATGAAAACGATAAGAATTATAATGTGCAAGGAATTATATCGGGTATTTTCTGATAAAAAGCTTGTGGTGGGCTTATTTATTATGCCGGCTGTGTTGGTAATCGGACTTTATTTCCTCATGGGAATTATGGCAACCTCCATGATGCAGGATATAGAAGCACATGAAGCAACCATCATGATTTATCAGGCACCGCAAGAGTTTAAGGCCTATTTAGCCCAGACCATGGTAAACGGAGCAGAGAATACATATGAAACCGGTGATTTCAGATATTCTGTAAGCTGGGCAGAGACAGAGGAAGAAGTAGAACAGGGAAAGACAGAAATCTATAGCGGAGATTTGGACTTAATCATAGTATTTCCGCAAAACTTTGAAACCCAGGTTCAGAATTATGAGAAGGATACCATACCGGATATTCATACCTTTTATAACCCATCTGAGGATTATTCTGATAATGCCAGAGAAAATTTTGTAACAGGTGTATTGGAACCGTATCGGACACAATTATTAGAGAACCGAATCGGAGATTTGGCACAGCTAAAGATATTTTCTGTTGATGCCGAGAATGAGGACTCCGTCATTCAGAATGATAATAAGGCACAGGGAAAGCTATTCGGATATATGATACCGTATATGATTACGATTCTGTTGTTTGCGGGAGCCATGAACCTTGGAACGGACAGCTTTGCGGGCGAGAAGGAGCGAGGCACCATGGCAGCATTATTAATGACACCTATCAGCCGGAGAGAGATTGTATACGGAAAATTATTTGCGTTGATGATTTTATCCGGTTTATCTGCCTTGATATATGGGGGAGCTATGATATTTGCATTGCCGTTATTATACCGGACGATGGGAGCTATGTTAGGACAGAACCTAAGCTTTAGTGCAGGACAAATGGCAATGCTGCTGCTTTTAATTGTGACACTGGTGTTCCTGTATGTTGCATTGATTGCAGTATGTGCAACCTTTGCAAAGAATATCAAAGAAGCAAGTACCTATGTAATGCCGGTTTACATGATAGTAATGGTAATTGGCGTAATGTCTATGTTCAAGGGCGAAAATGTGAGCGGTATCCAATATCTGATACCGTTATATGGTCCGACTATGGCATTAAAGAATATCTTTACCTTGGATTTGAACGGAATGGGATTTTTGATGGCGGTGCTTTCTAATCTGGTGACCGGGGCTATTTGTGCCGGAATCACTGCCAAAATGTTCCGGAACGAGAAAATAATGTTCAATGCATAGATAATATGAAGAATCTTCTTGGATTCTGGTTCCCCAAACTGACAGGATTCGAACCGGGAACTTCCTATAATGTCCACAGGAAAGTGGAGGTGAATAGGGATGAATCTAGAAAGAAAACCAGAAAAAGCTCAGATTTTGGTCTACATACTGACATTTCTGGCAGCGAGAGCAGAGGTCGCAGGTATGCATCCGTTTGCAATTGCAATATTTGCGGGTGCATATCTGATTGGTTGTGGTTCGTGGGGCTTGTATGGAACAGTGTTGTTGGGACTGGCATCTACGCTATCATTGACCGCAACGATAAAATATGCAGGAATCTTATTCTTAACGATACTTGCAATCGGATTTGTGGTGCAGGAGGGCAGACGGAAAAATCCTGCCATAATTGCCGGACTTGCCGGGGGAATTACAATGCTTGCAGGGCTTGTCTTTCGACTGATACCGGCATGGAGTGAGAACCCACAGCTCTTTCAAACCGCAAAAGAGCAGTTGTTTCCGGAAATGTCCATGGCATACACCGGTTTTTTGGGAATATTAAGCGAGCATACGCAGGCATGGTATATGCCGATATTAGAGGGAATTATGGTAGCCTGCTTTTCCCTTGTGCTGGAACAAGCATTGCAGGTGATTGATAAAAAAGAGTCTATTATGCGAAGTGAGAATCTGTTAAGCTCCTTAGCATTGACCGCAGTGGTTTTATGGGGAGTTCCGTTGCAGATTGGTTCATACTTTACTATATTACAGGGCGTGGTATTTTATCTGCTGCTCTATATGTCCTATCGTTATGGCATATCCTATGGCACAAGTCTGGGAACGGTTTGCGGTGTGATTCTTGCAATCAAAACACATCAGGTGGAATGGATTGCAATTTGTGTAATGTTAAGCCTTGCGGCAGCATTTCTTGGAGAGTGGAGCAAATGGCTGGCATTCTTTGGCTTTTTTGCGATGATAGGCTTTCTGGGCTGGTTTTATTATCCGGATTTATTATCGGTGCAGGCATTCCGTGGCTTGGCATCCGCAGGAATATTATTTGTGCTGACGCCGAAGAGTTATCTGTTAAAGCACAGGACGGATACACCAAATGAGGAGCAGGAATTAATCAGCGGTGAGGTGCAGAAAATGACTCGCAGCCGCTTACAGGAATTTGCGGATGTATTTACCAAAATCAGTCAGAGCTTTTGTGAACCGGCATGTGCGGTAGAGCAGGGCGGACAAGCGTTTGCTTATCCGTTTTTTGCCCGTCAGATGGGTGAAATCGGGGAAAGTCTTCGGGAATTTTCCAAAGGAATGAATACGGCGGTTGCAGTCAATGAGCAGCAGGAACGCAGATTGATTCATGAATTGGAACACCAGAATGTGAGAGTACAGCACGTCATTGTGATGCAGGGCAGACAGGGCAGACAGGAAATATATTTGTCGGCAAGGACGGTTCGCGGAAGGGTTATGACGGCAAAGGAGGCTGCCGAGATTGTCAGCCGCTCCTTCGGAACCCGGTATCGGGTAGCCCCTGCCAGCCGTTTGATTATTAACCGGGAATATGATGTGGTGATATTTGAAGAGGATACCCGCTATCATTATCTGACCGGAGCAAGAAGGGTGGCAAAGGACGGACAACTCATATCCGGTGATAATTTTTCTCAAATGGAATTAAAAAACGGACAGCTTCTTATGATGCTGGCAGACGGTATGGGGAGCGGTGAAACGGCAAATCATCAGAGTGAGCAACTGGTGGATTTGCTGGAGGAAATGCTGGAGGCAGGCTTCCGTAAGGAATCTGCGGTTGAAATTTTAAATGAATTGATTGCAGTCCAAAATCAAGGTGAGCAATTTGCTACCTTAGATATGTGCATGATAGATTTGTATTCCGGTGTAGGGGAATTTCTGAAAATGGGTGCATCCACGACATATATTAAGCGTGGAAGCTGGATGGAAAGCATACAGTCCACCACGCTTCCGGTAGGGATTCAGGAACGCACCGAAATAGATGCAGTCCGCAAGAAGCTTTATCATGGTGATATGGTTATTATGGTAAGTGATGGGGTATTGGACGGCATCCGATTTGAAAACAAAGAAGAATGCCTGAAGGAAATGATTCAGGGGATGCAGGTAAGGAATCCGCAGGAGATGGCAGATGAGATAGTGCGTCAGGTCAGACAGATGAACGGAGGACATTTGCGGGATGATGCAAGCGTGCTGGTAGTCGGAATCTGGAAGAAATGAGTTTCTTGCATTTTCCAAAAGAATCCAGTAATATAACTCCTGTGAGAAATGGTTTACAGGTAACGGACGGAGGAAACAGGTACATTGTTGGAACAAGTGCGGAGAACAGTTGAAGAGCATCATATGCTGCAGCAGGGGAACGGAGTTGTAATAGGTGTTTCCGGCGGAGCAGATTCTATGTGCCTGCTCTGGATAATGCGGAAATTAGCACAGGAATATTCCCTGCGGCTGCAAGTGGTTCATGTGAATCATAAGCTTCGGAAGGCAGCAGAGGAAGAAGAAAACTATGTTGCCGATATTTGCAGACAGTGGGAAATCCCTTGTACGGTATGTGCAAGGGATATTCATGCATATGCAAAACAATTAGGAATGTCTGTGGAAGAAGCCGGGAGAGCTTATCGTTATGAATGCTTTGAACGTGTCAGAACGGAAACAGACTGTCAGAAAATTGCGGTTGCACACCATGCAAATGACCGGGCGGAGACCTTACTGTTCCACATGACAAGAGGAACCGGAATGCGGGGACTTGGAAGCATTCCGCCGGTAAGGGGAAATATTATCCGGCCGTTATTATCCGTAACAAGAGAAGAAATAGAGGAGTACCTACAGGAATGTAAGGTACGCTATTATATAGATGAATCCAATCTGGAAAGTGAGTATTCCAGAAATCATATCCGGAATCAGATTATGCCGGAGTTAAGACGATTAAATGAACGTGCCGTAGAGCATATGTCAGAGGTGGCTGAATTGGCACAGGAGTATTGGCAGTATGTAGAGCAGCAGGCACAGGAATTAGAGGTAGTGTGTGTAAGCGAAGGAAAGGGCGGAATTGAACTACAGGAGGCACCGCTGCTACAGGCACCTGAGCTTGTGAAACGGCATCTGTTATATCGGGTGATTGCAAGAATCTCCGGTTCTGCCAAGGATTTGGAACAGCAGCATATAAGACAGGTATCGGAGCTGCTGGATAAGGCAGTTGGAAAGCAGGTCATGCTGCCGTATCATATAGTAGCGGTACGGACCCGGCAGGGACTTCAAATCGGAATCAAGCATAAAGAAGAACAAAAGGCAGAAGCAATCCGGATTCCGGTTGTCATAGATGGGATAACTCCGATTGCGGGAAAGGGAATTTTAAAAACCCGGCTGGAGGAGAAGACTCCGAATTTAGAAATCACGAAAAAACTCTATACTAAAATGTTTGATTATGATAAAATATATGATGCTTTATGTTTACGAACCCCGGAAACCGGGGATTATTTAGTGATAGATACGCAGGGCAGACGAAAAAAGCTGTCCAGATTTTTCATTGATAATAAGATACCGGGAGAGGAACGAAATCAAATGCTGGTCGTGGCAGACGGTTCCCGAATCTGTTGGGTCTTGGGAATGAGAATCAGCGAGGATATAAAGGTGACGGAGGATACATCCAGAGTGTTGATTCTGTCTTATGAATGCGAAGGAGAAGGAAATGGATAAAATATCGGTATTAATTTCAAAGGAAGCAATCGAAACCCGAATACAGGAAATGGCAGACCGGTTGAATCGTGAATACGCAGGACAAGAGGTACATCTGGTAGGAATTTTAAAGGGAAGTGTATTTTTTGTCTGTGAGCTGGCAAAACGATTGTCCATGCCGGTTACTATGGATTTCATGTCGGTTTCCAGTTACGGAGCGGGAACAGAATCCACCGGACGCGTAAAGATAGTGATGGATTTGGCAGAATCCATTCAGGATAAAAATGTAATTATTGTAGAGGACATTATTGATTCGGGTAACACCTTGAATTATTTATTATCGGTATTAAGTAATCGCAATCCTGCAAGTCTGCGATTAATCACGCTGCTGGATAAGCCGGACAGACGGGTAAAGGAAGTACCGATTGATGATACCGGATTTACAATTCCAGATGCATTTGTTGTGGGTTATGGTCTGGATTATGCACAGAAATATAGAAATCTTCCATACATAGGAATTGTGGAAGTATAAAGAAAGGAGACGGGCATGGACAAGCATAATGCATTCCGAGGAGTAATCGGATTTTTAATTATGATTTTAATTTTTACATTTGCCTATTCATTTTATGTAAAATCAAGAACCTATAAGCTGGGTGATTATAATATCTCTGATTTCCAGCAGGATTTGGAGGCAGGTGTCATTCGGGATATTACAATTAAGCAGAACAGTGAGGTGCCGACAGGTTCCGTAACGATTAAGCTGGACACAGATATGTCAAAGAGCTTTTATACATCCGATGTTAATGAGGTAGTTCAGAAAGCGGAGGAATGGAATCAGGCAGCACAGGCTTCCGAGCGTATAGATATTACGATTGAGGAGGTTGCAAGACAAAGCACCTTTAGTCAGATTCTTCCATATTTGATTCTTATGGTAATCATGATGGCATTTATGTTCTTTGTCATAATATCCATGCAAGGCTCCGGCGGAAGTAAAATGATGGACTTCGGAAGAAGTCAGGCAAAAATGGTGCTTCAGGGTATAGACGATATAGATTTTACTAAGGTTGCCGGATTACAGGAGGAAAAGCAGGAGTTAGAAGAAATCGTTGATTTCCTTAAGGACCCTGAAAAATATACCCGAATGGGAGCCAGAATCCCACGAGGCGTTTTACTGGTAGGCCCTCCGGGAACCGGTAAGACTTTGTTGGCAAAAGCAGTTGCCGGAGAGGCACAGGTTCCGTTTTTAAGTATTTCCGGTTCGGATTTTGTGGAAATGTTTGTCGGTGTCGGTGCATCCAGAGTGCGGGATTTGTTCCGCGAAGCGAAAAAGAGTGCTCCTTGTATTGTATTTATTGATGAAATTGATGCGGTTGCCCGAAAGAGAGGCTCCGGACTTGGCGGCGGACATGACGAGCGGGAGCAGACCTTGAATCAGTTGCTGGTAGAAATGGATGGATTTGCCTATAACAAGGGAATCATTGTTATGGCAGCAACCAACCGCGTAGATATATTAGACCCTGCAATACTAAGACCGGGAAGATTTGACCGCAAGGTTATGGTCGGAAGACCGGATGTTAAGGGAAGAGAAGAAATATTGACGGTTCATACAGCAAACAAGCCACTGGCGGATGATGTGAATTTGCATGAGGTAGCCAGAACCACCTCCGGATTTGCCGGTGCCGATTTGGAAAATCTGATGAATGAGGCAGCCATTATTGCGGCAAAGAAGGACAGGGCCTATATTAGCAAGACCGATATTGATAAAGCATTTATCAAGGTCGGAGTCGGAACGGAAAAGAAAAGCCGGCTGGTACCGGAAAAGACCAGAAAAATTACTGCCTACCATGAGGCGGGACATGCTATTTTGTATCATTTACTGCCGGATGTAGGACCGGTTTATGCGGTATCGATTATACCAACCGGTGAAGGAGCTGCCGGTTATACCATGCGGCTGCCGAATAATGATAATGAGTTTACGACAAAGGGCATGATGCGGCAGGATATTATGGTTGATTTTGGCGGACGGATTGCGGAAGAATTAATATTTGATGACATTACAACCGGTGCTTCTCAGGATATTAAGGTAGCAACCCAGACAGCCAGAGCAATGGTAACAAAATATGGTATGTCCGAGAAGCTGGGTTTGATTAATTATGAAAATTCAGACGAGGAAGAAGTATTTTTGGGAAGAGATTTGGGTCATGCCAAGAGCTTCAGCGAAGAGACTGCCGTTCTGATTGATGAAGAAGTAAAGCGGATTATGGATGAATGCTATACAGAGGCAAGAGAAATTCTGGTAGAGCATATGGAAATTCTTCATAACTGTGCTGCTTTGTTGTTAGAAAAAGACCGGATTGACGGAAAAGAATTTGAGGCATTATTTGCTTAAAATCAGGGCAATCGGTAGCTATGTAATAAATGACTGATTTTAAGGGAAGGAATTATCTATTTTGACATTGGGGTTTTAAGTGAACGGAAAAAGTTATCGGTTTTTTGCACAAAAGAATTTGAAAATTTACAAATTGTTTGTGAACACTTTTTGTAGGGATTTGTTATAATAAACTTGTAACCCCCCCAATACATTATATAGTTTTTTGCTACACCCATAAGTAACAAAATACCTTCTCCAAAAGGACAGCGTTCGTTAGCTGTCCTTTTAACTTTTTAAATATTATCATATACAAATTGGGAAAATTATATTAAAATGGAATCATATTCCGTAGGGGAGAGAATAAGATGAATTTTAATACAAACTTTACACAACTGACAGCGGCTGAAAAAATATTTAAATATACATTTTCTATGAAACCTGCACTGAGTCTGGGTGCATTATTTAGTGACGGAACTGAGTTTTATCGCAGTCCGGAGGAACCTATGCCAAAGGATTCCCTGCGGTTGCGGTTTCGTACCGGTATTGATAATGTAGAGCAGGTTTTTTTGATTTGGCGTGGAGAGCGGCTGGAAATGTCATTGGCATTTTCGGATAAGCTGTTTGATTACTATGAGTATACGATTCCGGAGCTGCCGGATGAATTATGTGAATATTGCTTTGAGATTAAGGTAGGAAGAATTACCTGTTTTTATAATAAAATGGGTGCTGCCAAGGACTTGAATACATTTTATAATTTTCAGATTGCACCGGGCTTCCGGACACCGGATTGGGCAAAGGGTGCCGTCTTTTATCAGATTTTTGTGGACCGTTTCTGTAACGGTGATACTTCTAATGATGTACTGGATAATGAATACAGTTATATCGGTGAGGGAACAAGACAAATCACAGATTGGGGAAAATATCCGGATTCCATGGATGTACGCTGTTTTTACGGCGGAGATTTGCAGGGTGTCATGAATAAGCTGGACTACTTAAAGGATTTGGGCGTAGATGTTATTTATCTGAATCCTATCTTTGTGTCCCCATCTAATCATAAGTATGATAGTCAGGATTATGACTATGTGGACCCGCATTTCGGTAAGATTGTAAAGGATGAGGGAGAGTGCTTAAGCTACGGACAGGCACCGAACCGGGAAGCAACCCGCTATATTACGCGTGTAACAGATAAAGCAAATCTGGAAGCTAGTAACCAGTTGTTTATCCAACTGGTTGAAGAGGTTCACAAGCGTGGAATGCGGATTATATTAGATGGTGTATTTAATCATTGCGGTTCCTTTAATAAATGGCTGGATAAAGAGTGTATCTATGAGAATCAGGAAGGATACGAAAAGGGAGCCTATGTGGATGCAGACAGTCCGTATCGCAGCTTCTTCAAATTCCATGATGAATACCAATGGCCGTATAACGGAACCTATGACGGCTGGTGGGGACATGATACGCTGCCGAAGCTAAATTATGAAGATTCACCGAAGCTGTATGAATATATTATGAATATTGCGAAGAAATGGGTATCACCTCCGTATAATGTGGATGGATGGCGTTTGGACGTAGCTGCGGATTTAGGACATAGTCCGGAGTACAATCATTATTTCTGGAGAGAATTTCGGAAAGCGGTAAAGGAAGCGAATCCGAATGCAATTATTCTGGCAGAGCATTATGGAGACCCGAAGGAATGGCTGATGGGAGACCAGTGGGATACCGTCATGAACTATGATGCATTTATGGAACCGATTACATGGTTCTTAACCGGCGTAGAGAAGCACAGTGACGAGTTTCGTGGTGATTTATTGGGAAATCCGGATGCATTTATCGGTGCCTTGCGGCATCATATGTCCAGATTCCATCATCAGTCCTTATATGTAGCAATGAATGAGTTGTCAAACCATGACCATTCAAGATTCTTAACCAGAACCAATCGTATGGTTGGAAGAACGCATACGTTAGGACCGGAAGCGGCAAGCCAGAATATCAATAAGGGAGTATTTCGGGAAGCGGTGGTATTCCAGATGACTTGGCCGGGAGCTCCGACCATTTATTACGGGGATGAAGCCGGTGTCTGTGGCTGGACGGACCCGGATGACCGGAGAACCTATCCTTGGGGACATGAGGACCACGAATTAATTGAATTTCATAAGGAAATTATTCGGATTCACAAGGAAAATTCTGCTCTGATGAAAGGCTCTTATCGATTCCTGCATGGCTCTCACAAGATGGTGGCATATGGCAGATTTGATGAACGAAATAAAGTAATTGTAATTCTGAATAATAATTACGAGGATGCAGAGGTGAAATTCAGCGTTGCGGAATTAGGAATCCCGGACCACACCGTATTGACACAGCTAATGCTGACAACGGAGGAGGGCTATATCTTAGACCCGATTGCATATCGGGTAACGGATAACCGATTGTTTGCAAGAGTGCCTAAAATATCTGCAACTGTGCTACGGGTGAATTTGTGACAGGCAAAAACATCAATATAATAAAATGTATTCGGAAATAACCAAAAATATTGACAAAATTCCATAAATTGTCTACACTTATCAAAACGCAATGGATAAAGAGGGAGGGCAATTTATGGAAGCATGGCTGCGGTATCGTACAGCAGTAATAGGAATTGTAATAGGAATCAGTATTTCATTGTTAGGTTTATTTCTTGCTGCATATATGCGAGAGTTAAAATTCTTTGAAAATCAAGCAATCGATAATTTGTCTTATAAGTATCAATATGCATTTTCTGTTAAAACAAATACACAGGAAGATTTTGAGTTTGTATCGGCTCTGTTTCAGAAGGCATCGGCGACAATCATCGGAGAAGATATGAGTCTGTATGTAAATGAAGAAAATGCAGAGCATTTATGTCGTATTATTTTTTCTCAGACAGAAAAATTGAATTATCAGTTATCCGATGGACGTTTTCCGAATGAGAAAGAACTGCAGTCCGGTCAATCAGTCGTTGTGTTGGGAGATGCATTACGGAGTAATACCTATTCCAGAGACGGAAAGGATTATATTCGGATATGCGGAGAAGAATATCTGGTGACCGGATATTGTGCGGATAAGTATACCACAATCGGAAATTATTCGATATTGCTGTTTGCCGGATGTTTAGGGCAGCGGACAATGGAGGATGTTTGGCGTGCGGGCAATACCTATACGCAGACCTATTCTTTAAACAGCAATTCAGAGATTGATAGAGCAATGTATTCGGATATGCAAAAGCTGCTGGAAAAAAACGAAATAAAGGCAAGCAGTCTGGTGAAATACCAGAAAGTGTATAACGGTGGAAAATATCGGAAGGATTATCTTAATTTATCTTACATGATATTTGGTTTTTCTATGTTTATAACACTGATTGTAGTACGGTTCTGGTTATTCCAAAGACAATATGAGTTTGCAATCCGACGAATATACGGGTACAGCAAGCTACAACTATATGGGATGATAATAAAAGAATTGTCGATACTGCTTCTTGTTTCATTAGGCTATGCTATGGGACTGTACGGAATCTTATCTTTCGGGTATTATCTATTGTTTCATGTACAACTGCCGTGGATGATAGCTTCCTTTTTATATTCAATTTTAATGGTATTCATAATAATTGTACTGGAGATTATATGGGTGGTCTGGAATACATTTCGAGGCGAATCATTGGCTGCGTATAGGAGGGGATAAGGGCGAAATGAAAATAAGGTATATTATAAAGACCATGCTGATAGAGATGAACCGCTCGGTAGGAGGCTTAATTATTACCATACTAATGCTTACAATTTCATTTTCAATGATACTATTTGAAGCCACTGTCTATGGGGATTATGTCTATAGAGTGGTGCATAACCAGACGCTTCTTTCTGTGGATTCACAGCAACTATATAATATTAATACGGAATACTATAAAATATTCTGGAACAATGAGGAGTTAAAAAATTATTATGCCTTTATTATGGGCTTAAATAGTCCGGAGAATAATATGCGTTCCGGTATGTATTATCCCACTCTGATAAATGAAGAAGAAGCTTTGTGTATATCAGGGGAATTAATGCCTATCGGAAATCTACAGGATATAGATGGAGCTGAGATTGACTTGCAGAATGAACAATCGGTAGCAGTAGGATATGAGCTTCGGAATAAATATCCGATTGGAACGATAATTCAGGATGAATTATACGGAACACAATATCAGGTGGAGCAAATATTAGCAAAGAACAGTGAATGGTTGGGAGCTGATGCCAGTACAGGGATACAGACATCTATAAAGCTGGATAATGCGATATTGCTGGATACGGAAGGGCATATGGAGCAAAGTGGCTATATGGATGTTCTGAATGCTGCGAATAACAGTTATTTTTATCATCCAACCATGAGTGAAGAGGAGGCAAATCAATACATACATGAATATGCAGCAAGCATGGGAATCCGGGTATATGATTCAATGTCATTAAGGACCCAAACTTTAAAGAAGCTTGTGGAGGCATATAGAAATGAATCGGTAGAATTAATATTTGTCGTTACCGGTCTTGCATTAAGTATTGTAGGGCAGTATTTGGCGGTAATTATTAATTTGGAATATCGCAGGAGGGACTTTGGGGTACTGCTTGCTTCTAAGTGGACTAGGAGGGATGTTATTAAAATGTCGGTAATTGAGTGCAGTATCCGCATCATCATAAGTTTGGGTATAGCAATTCCGATTGCATATAATCTTGTGAAAAATATGAGCGGAAACTCCGATACAGAGTCGTTCTTTTGGATGCTGCCCGGCTTGCTTATAGTAGTAATTATCTTTAATTTTTGTTGTAACCGTGTGATTCATAAACGCGTGAATCAATATTCCGTTAGAAAAATGTTGGAGGGAAGAAATTGGAAATAATTAGATTACAGGATGTAAGTAAATCATATCTGGGTGATGAATATGAAATTAAAGCACTGGACCATATTTCCTTTGTAGTCAATGAAGGGGAATTTGTGGCAATCATGGGAGAATCCGGTTCCGGAAAAAGTACGCTGCTAAATATTATTGGATGTCTGGATTCTGCCTCCGAGGGAACGGTATATATAGACTCGGTTCCAATTACAGAATTAAATAATGCAGGCTTGGATAAGGTGCGAAAAAAGTATATCAGCTTTGTATTTCAACATTTTGCATTACTTCCGGAATTTACGGTATATGAGAATGTTGAGATTCCGTTGCTGGGAAAGAATGTAAAAAGAAAAGAACGGAAACAGAAGATTTTGTCAATTCTTTCAGAACTCAATATAGAACAATATAAGAATCATTTTCCGGAACAGCTTTCCGGAGGGCAGCAGCAGCGGGTAGCAATAGCAAGAGCCTTGGTTGCAGACAGTCCGATTATTCTGGCGGATGAACCAACCGGAGCGTTAGACAAGGAAACTGCTGTAGCACTGATGGAGCTGTTAAAAAGTATTCATCAAAAGGGGAAAACAATTCTTGTAGTTACACATAGTGATGTGGTCGCAGAGTATGCGAGCCGTTGTATTTGGCTGGATGGTGGTTTATTTTATAAGGAGGTAACAGAATGAAAAAGGGGATGAAACGAAATGAACACAGACGAAATCGAACAAGGGGAAGACTTGCACTGATAAGTGCTGCCATTGGAGTTATGGTATTTGGAACGATTGCATTTGCAGGAGAAAAGAAAAGTGAGGGTGATTATGGAGGATTTTATTTGAGGTGTACATCTATATGTGAAGCAAAATATGGAATTGCTAAGACTTTGGGAACAACGAAACCATATTATAATTATGCAGCCGTTGTTATATATGGTCAGGATGGAAAATCTCAGGGAACAACGTATGGAACGGGAGGTCCGGTGTCAAATGATGAAGCCAGTGCAACGGCAGTTGCAAGGATGAATGGTAATGACCTTTTGAAAGCCGTAACGTACCATGCTTCACAGACGGCATCCGGTTCATTTACAGATGGATTTTTAAGTCAGCTGGTTTACACAGAATATAGATAGCGAAGAGGAATAGTATGAAAAAATAAATTACCATCTTTTGAAAATCGGTAGGAGTTTGAAGCTGATAGCAGGAGCAATTCTTCTTATGGTTATAATAGTGTGGCTGGTTCAATGAACGGATGCGTATAGGTATAGAATAAGGGTATGTATGAAGAGTGGAAAATCAGAGGTTATAAACTGAAAGAAAAGATAAAAGGCTGATTTGACCGCAGAGAGGAATAATATGAAAAAAGTAAATCCACATTTTATAAGAATTTGCAGAATTTTATTTCCGATAATAGGAGCAATCCTTCTTTTTGTTGGGATAGTATGGCTGAGTGGCTGGTCTGATGAATGGGTGCTTAGAGGCAGTGGTTATCAAAAGGGGAATGAAACTGTGGAAACAGGATTATTCTATGATAACCAAAAGAATGTAAAATATGAGGTTTCCTTTGAATTTGCATCTGTGACCGGAGATGTAAGGATACAGATATACAATACGAATCTGGAAGCTGAGGAAAGAAAAGGATTACTGGAGGATTTGAAAAAGAATTTTACTTTGGTGGACGAAATAGAGGTGAACGAATCGGGGGTCATTGAATTTTCTATGGAGGAATATCCGAAAGATTGTCATTATTTTGTTACGGTAAGTGGAAAAGCGGGAAGTCAATTTGAATTTACACAGTCTTTTGATGAGTGGAGTACGAGAGGGCATAAACTGAAAGAAAAGATAAAAGGCTGGTTTTCCAATGAAAAGGATGAATGATAGGGAAGAAGTATAACCTAGAAAAGAGTAAGAAAAAAATATTTATAAAAGTTTGAAAAAATGCTTGCATTTTTCCAAACTATCAATTATAATCTAATACTGTCAGCGGTTAAAAACTGCTAACATGGATGGATTCCCGAGTGGCCAAAGGGGACAGACTGTAAATCTGCTGCAACTTGCTTCGGTGGTTCGAATCCACCTCCATCCAGTCATCAATCGCAAGATTGATTGAATGCCGGCGTGGCGGAACTGGCAGACGCACAGGACTTAAAATCCTGCGGGACTAACCTCCCGTACCGGTTCGATTCCGGTCGCCGGCATTATAAGCCCAGATAGCTCAGTTGGTAGAGCAGAGGACTGAAAATCCTCGTGTCACTGGTTCGATTCCGGTTCTGGGCATTAAAATGAAATATATAGTTATTATGCGCGAGTGGCTCAGTTGGTGGAGCACGACCTTGCCAAGGTCGGGGTCGCGGGTTCGAGTCCCGTCTCGCGCTCTTTTTATTTGTGCGGAAAGCTTTAGTATTTGCTAGGGCTTTCCGCTTTTTCTATGCTGCCTGAATCGGTAGACAACGGTAGACAGTATGCAAGATGCTATTAAAACAGAATTATGTTTGACATAAAGATAATCAGATGCTAATATAATATCAAAGAGTGCTACCGATAGACGGTTAGCCTGATATTGAAGATTACAAAAGTAACCGCTCAACAGTTGCTAGGCTGGGGCGGTTATTTTTGTGTCTTATCATTGCTCTTTAAGTGCATTTCATCCTCTTAATTCTGCATGTCATCGGATAGGAATTGCAGTACGCAGGGAAAATCTCATAAAATATAACAGCAACGATGAACAATGGAATGACAGGAACGACAGAAGATGAGAGGTAGGGGATTTTGAATGAGTGAACAAAGCAATGTTTTGATAGAAAACGAAAAGAAAGCAAATAAAGCAGTTGCAAAGGTCATGCGAATCACATTTTTTATATTTACGGTTGTCTATATTCTGAATATTGTAGGAATATTTATAATTGATATGAAAATCATGACAATTGCGTATCTGCTTGCAGGCACGCTTTTATGGCTGCCGACAATTCTTGTAAATGGTATGAAGCTGGAAGCACCTTGGGTAAAGTATGTATTAACCATATCGGCGGTTATATTTGTAACCATATCGACAACGACCCTGACCTATCATGTAGTGGTGCTGTATATCTATGCAATTGCCATTGCCAGTCTGTATTTTTCAAAGAAATTAAATATTATCATTACGATATTGTCTGTTGTAGGTGTTTCAGCAGGACAATGTCTTGCATTTTTTCTGGAAACCTTGCCGGATAAGAATATGACAACCTTGTATAAGCTGATTGTTTACGGAATTGTACCAAGGGCATTGGTGCTGGTGGCACTTGCGGCAATTTTTACAATGCTTTGCAGACGGACGGCAGAGATGCTTTCCAATCTGATGGGAGCAGAGGAACAGGAAAAATTAGTAAATGATATGAAGCAGATGCAGGCAACCTCAAATCAATCCTCAGAAATATTGCTGTCCATGGTAAAGGATTTGTCTTCTGTATCGGAAAATTCGGCAGCCGCTAATGAACAGATTGCCAATGAGACAGAGCGGGTATTGCAAAGTTTTCATGATAATACCACCGAGATTGAAGGCATGAATACGAAAACGCAGGAAATCAACGAACAATTAATAGCGTTAAATCAGATGAATAACCGGATTGCGAAGCTGGCTGAGCATGTAAATGAACAGGCACAGGAAAATCAGGATAAGATGGATGATGCGGTAAAGAGCATGGAGCAGATTAATGAAAGTGCCATGGATTGCAAGACTGTAATTGCACAACTGGGAGAGGAATCAAAGGAAATACTGGGAATTATACAGGTAATTACAGAGATTTCCGGACGCACGAACATACTGGCGTTAAATGCCAAGATAGAAGCGGCAAGGGCAGGAGAATCCGGCAGAGGCTTTGCAGTCGTAGCAACTGAGATACAGAAGCTGTCTGAACAGACCCGGACTGCAGTCGAGAATATAGACGAGATTATCAATGAGGTGGTAAAGAATACCGAGCGGGCAGTAACGGTTATGGAGCAGAGTGCAAGACTGACACAGGAGGGAATGCTTAGTATCCGGGAGGTTGGAGGCTCTACCGCAATCATTACAAATGCCAATCAAAAGATGTCCGGACAGATTGCGGAGATGGAAAAGACAACCGAAGAAATTCGGAGCCGAAGTGCCTCTGTAGCGGCGGGTATGAAGCAGATTAATGATAATACCAAGGGCAACTACAACGCAATCGAGCATGTAACAGCCGCAACACAGGAAAACAGTGCCGGAATCGCAGAGATAGAAAAAATGGTATGGCAGATTAAAGAGCTTGCACAGGAATTAAGAGCCGGGCTGGAAGTCGGATAAATGTATTAGTCGGTAATGAAAAGGGACACCTTCACTGATATTACAATGCTTGCCAATTGTCAAAATTCGTGATACAGTAGGAGGTGTCTTTTTGTTGAAATTTGTTAATACAAGCTTACAATGAAAAAGACAGGGGAGAGTTCGAGTATCAGCTCGCACTCTTTTATTGTTTAAAAGAACGTGACAAAGATAACCGGATTTATCGGTTTTGGTATAATCAGGAGGATAGTATGGGCAAGCTTTATTTTATACGACATGGTGAAAGTGAATGGAATGTGGCAGACCGGATATGCGGACAGACGGATATTCCGCTGACCGAAAAGGGACATACGCAGGCAATAGAAACCGGTAAGCAGATTGTAGAAGCAATAGAAACGGGAGCCATGAAGGCGGATGAAATTTTATACTCGCCGTTGACAAGGGCGGCAGAGACAGCAAGACATATTTCGGAAATGACAGGGCTTCCACTCAGAATGGAACCAAGATTAAGGGAGCAGAACTTCGGTATCTGGGAAGGAAGCTCTCCGCGTAATTCTGCGGCATTTCTGGAAGCAAAGAAGCAGTTTTTATGTCAGTATGGAAACGGAGAATCCATGTTTCGGCTGGCACAGCGGATATATAATCTCTTGGATGAATTAAAAACAGAGGACAAAAGCTATATATTGGTGGCACATAACGGCATTGCCAGAGTTATTTGTTCGTATTTTAGAGATATGACAAATGAAGAATATGCCGCCTATGGGGTTAAGAACTGTAGCATTACAACCTTTGAATTTGATTCAGAGGAGTCTTGTTAAACAGGCTATGAAATGAAACGCAGACAGGAAGGAATATACAGAAATGAAAGAACAACAGAAACCAACAGAAAATAAGATGGGGGTAATGCCAATAAACCGCCTCATCATCAGCATGTCATTGCCAATGATTATTTCCATGCTGGTGCAGGCACTTTATAATATCGTAGACAGCATGTTTGTTGCGAGACTCGGAGAGGATGCCTTTACTGCGTTATCCCTGTCATTTCCAATGCAGAATTTTATGATTGCGGTAGGAAGCGGAACCGGAGTAGGTGTAAATGCCCTGGTATCCAGATATTTAGGCGAAAGAAAATTCAAGGAAGCAAACAGAGGTGCAAATTGTGGTATTTTTCTTGCATTTTGCAGTGCTGTAGTATTTTCAATCTTCAGCCTGACCTGTGCTAAGTGGGTCTTTATATTTCAAAAGGCAGATAGTGTAATTACCCAGTATGGTACGGAGTATATGTCAATTTGTGGAGGCTTCTGCTTCGGCATTTTTGCACAGTTTATTTTTGAACGGCTGCTGCAATGTACAGGTAAAACCATGTATTCTATGATTACCCAATTGACCGGAGCAGTTATTAATATAATTCTGGACCCAATTATGATTTTCGGTTATTTCGGATGCCCGGCAATGGGAGTGCGGGGAGCAGCATTGGCGACCGTTATCGGTCAGGTATGTGCGGCTTGTCTGGCATTGTTCTTTAACCTGCGGTTTAACCGGGAGCTTAGACTCAGTCTCCGGGGAATCCTGCATCCAAACGGTAAAATTATCGGTAAAATCTACAGCGTAGGTGTGCCATCTATTATTATGGCATCGGTAGGCTCTGTCATGAATTTCGGTATGAATAATATTCTGATGCCGTTTACGTCTACAGCCGCAGCGGTATTCGGGGCATATTTTAAGATTCAGAGCTTTGTATTCATGCCGGTATTCGGATTGAATAACGGAATGATACCGATTATTTCATACAATTACGGTGCAAAATATAAGGCGAGACTGAAATCCTCCATGCGATACGGAATTATCTATGCGGTGGGAATTATGTTTGTTGGACTTATTATTATGCAGGCAATTCCGGGAAAGCTGCTACAAATTTTTGATGCATCGGAAAGTATGCTGCAAATGGGAATCCCGGCGTTGCGAATTATCAGTCTCAGCTTTCTTGCAGCAGGCTTTGGCATTGCCGGCTCCTCTATTTTTCAGGCGTTTGGAAAAGGTTTTTTAAGTATGGTAGTATCCATTGTCCGACAGCTTGTAGTATTGCTGCCGGTAGCATACGCATTATCGAAAACCGGACGCGTAGAAATGATTTGGTGGGCATTCCCAATTGCAGAAGTATTTGCATTTATCCTGACCTTTATCTTCTTAAGAAAGGTAAATCGGGAGATTGTGTATCCGATGCCGGAATAAAGACCAAATTAATTTAATTGTTTGGATTGTAGAGAAATCCGATTGGTGCTATAGTATAAATAGTAGGCAAGAATGTTACTAAAGGAGGATACTGATATGGGAAAACAGGCAGAAAGAAAAATGACAACCGAACAGTATGCGAAGGTAAATCGATATGCACTGGTTATGATGCTGGTGATGGAATTGCTGATAGGCGGAATGTCCCTGCTGCATATAATTGCAAGCGGCTTTAGTGGAAAGGATTTCGTTCTGATGCTGGTAGCCGGATTGGTGGCGGTAGTGGATGTAATCGGCTTCTTAATCGGAAAGTCGAATAAGCTTCCGATGTATGTAAATTCCATTGGCTGGATGCTGTTATATACCTTGACGATTTTTATGGGAAAGCAGAATCCGATTGTCTTATTATTCCCGGTGCTGGTAGTGTTAATGTTATATCTGGAGCCGGTGGTGATTACTGCGGTTATCGGATATTCGTTACTGCTTCATATTGTGAAGCTGATTATGGCAGGTGCAAAGATACATCAAGTAGATATGCAGACCTATCAATCCCTTTTGAATGAAGCAATTGTGGAAGTCATCGGTTTGATTGCGATGAGTATTGGCACATTTCTGGTTACCCGTTTTCTGTTGCGTTATATCATGGAGAGTCAGGAACAGGTTCGTTCAAAGGCAGAGCAGCAGATAGAGGTTGCCGCAAGTGTAGAAGAAACAGCAGGTGTAATCAGCGAGAAATTTACGGCAATTACAGAGCAGTTGGATGAACTGGTACATAAGTTTGAGGATAATAATGCAGCAATTGGAAATATTGCAGAGAGTACGGAAGCAACCGCAGAAGCCATTCAGGAGCAGGTTGGTTTAACGGATAACATTAAGGAACGGATAGATACGACTGCACAGAATGCCAGTGACATTGTAGATACCACAGACAGTCTGTATGATGTGGTAAGTGAAGGTATTGAAGTGGTAGAGGGCTTGCAGGAGCAGACAGAAATGGTAGATGCCCAGACGAATGAAACCACCGAATCTATTCAGAAGCTGGCAGATAATGTAGATGAAGTAAATAGTATTACAAAGTCAATTCTGGATATTTCCAGCCAGACAAATCTGTTGGCGTTGAATGCGTCCATTGAGGCAGCCAGAGCCGGAGAAGCAGGAAAAGGCTTTGCGGTGGTTGCGGATGAGATTCGAAATCTGGCCGAGCAGACGAAAAGCTCTACCGAACAGATTACAAGTATTATTAATGATTTAACGGCAGTTACAAAGGAATCCATGGGTAAGCTTAAGACAACCGTAGACAGTGTTCATGCACAGGCGGATATGGTTCAGAAGGTAAATGATACCTTTATGGAAACCTGTAAGAATATTGATGAATTGAAGGAATATACGGATAGCATTACCGATAATGTAGATGCGGTAATTGATGCCAATAACCATATTATTGACAGCATTCATCAGCTATCTGCCAGTGCGGAGCAGGTATCCGGTTCTTCACAGGAAGGTATGGCGGTCAGCAATGTGATTCTGGAGCAGATGCAGGGCTTTGCGGCTGCGGTAGAAGAAATGACAGGCATGGTAGAACAATTGTCCGACAGTGTAATTCAGGAAGAAGAATAGACGCGGATAAAAGCGGAAGGCGTATGCAGAGGATAAGCACCTGTATACGCTTTTCTTTTACGTTCTTTACTCTTTACATTCCGGAGAAAATACGGTATAACGAACATAATCAGTAAATACAAGAAAGGCGAGAAGAATTATGTATCAGGAAGTGTCTAAATTAATATTATATCGGGACTTGGGTGAGGACAGTATTTTATTCCGTCTGGCACAGATATTTGAAGATTTTGATGAAAAGAAAGCAAATCAGGCAGACTTAACCACCCGAATCTATGTAGAAATGAAGCGGCTGCTGGATTTATCAACCAGCTATGGCTTTGACAGTAACCTGTGGCATAATTATCTGGCATTTCTGCTGATTACCAATGAAAATTCATTCAGTATTACCTGTGAAAAGGTGGGAGCCAATGACGGAACTGTAAACCAGTTTGCCAAGGGAGACTTTAAGATATTTAAGCAATTGTTCGACTTTGATTTTGCACCGATTGAACAGGCATTAGGGATAGATTGTTTTTCCACGATTTCTAATTACAAGGCAATTGTGAAAAAGGAACGGATGTATAATAAAAATGTCAGCGAAAAGGTACAGGATATTAGCCGAAAGATTGAGCAGGCAAAGGATGAAAACGATATTTTTGACATTGTAACAGAGTTTTACAGAGCCTACGGAGTCGGAATGTTTGGTCTGAATAAGGCATTTCGAATACGGCATCTGGAAAACGGAGTGGAGTTTTGCCCGATAAATAATACAGATGATGTTATGCTGGATGATTTAATCGGATATGAGATTCAGAAGAAGAAGCTGACAGACAATACGGAGGCCTTTGTAAATGGAAGAAAGGCAAATAATGTCCTGTTATTCGGAGACAGCGGAACCGGAAAATCCACCAGTATTAAGGCAATTATTAATGAATATTACGACCAGGGACTACGGATGATTGAGATATATAAGCACCAGTTTCAGGATTTATCTACGATTATTTCGCAGATTAAGAACCGTAATTACCGATTCATTATTTATATGGATGATTTATCATTTGAGGAATTTGAAATTGAATATAAGTTCCTGAAGGCAGTAATTGAGGGCGGAGTGGAAACCAAGCCGGACAATGTCCTGATATATGCAACCTCCAATCGCCGGCATCTGATTAAGGAAACGTGGAATGACAGGGATGATATAGAGACCGATAACGGAATGCACCGCTCGGATACCATGCAGGAAAAGCTGTCTCTGGTAAATCGGTTTGGAGTCACCATCAGCTTTTCTAAGCCAAGTCAGAAGGAATATTTTGAAATTGTTAAGGAGCTGGCAAAGAGAACCGAACAAATACAGATGAGTGATGAGGAACTGTGTGCCGAAGCAAATAAATGGGAATTAAGCCATGGCGGAATTTCCGGACGTACCGCACAGCAATTCATCAATTATCTGGCAGGAAAAGTCGAGGAAGAATAGCGTGGTAGTATTAGCGGCAATCAATGCAAAATACATACATTCCAATTTGGCTGTATATACATTAAAGGCATATGCACAGAAGCAGTTCGTTGGAGACGGGACGGAAGCTCTGGTTAAAATTGCAGAATATACCATTAATCAGCCGATGGAAGAGGTTCTGGCATCCTTATATGAAATGCAGGCGGATGTAATTGCATTTTCCTGCTATATCTGGAATGTGGAATACATCTGCCGGATAGCATCGCAGTTAAAGAAGATAGCACCGGAGCTTCGACTATGGATTGGCGGTCCGGAGGTATCGTATCATCCGGAGATATTTTTGCAGGAGCATCCGTATTTTGAGGTGGTTTTTTTAGGAGAAGGAGAGCAGACCTTTTCAAAAGCAATTCAGGGGATTCCATGGGAAAAGATGGATGGAGTCGCATATTGGAAGGAAAATCAAGTCCGGATACGTCCGGCAACGACACTTGTAGATTTGGACGAGCTTCCGTTTATATATCAGGACATGGAGCAGTTTGAGCATCGGATTGTATATTATGAGAGTAGCCGTGGGTGTCCATTCCGTTGCAGCTATTGTCTTTCATCAATTGATAAGCGGGTGCGGTTTCGAAGTATGGAGCTTGTAAAGCGGGAGCTGCAGTTCTTTTTGGATGCAAAGGTTCCGCAGGTGAAATTCATAGACCGAACCTTTAACTGTAATGCCCGCCGGGCATTGGAAATATGGAAGTACCTAAAGGAGCATGACAACGGAATTACGAATTTTCATTTTGAAATCGCGGCAGATTTAATCACAGACGAGCAGATTGCGTGCATGGCAGGAATGCGAAAGGGATTGATTCAGTTGGAAATCGGATTGCAGACAACCAATCCGGATACCGTAAAGGCAATTGACCGGGCAATGACGATAGAACAAATCCGGAGTAATATGCTGCGGATTCATCAGCTAAATAACATCCATCAGCACTTAGATTTGATTGCCGGACTGCCCTATGAAAATCTGGAACAGTTTCGCCAATCCTTTGATGATGCCTATGCCATGCAGCCGGAACAGTTGCAGCTTGGCTTCTTAAAGGTATTAAAAGGCTCAAAGATGGAGGAGCAGGCAGAGCAGTATGGATTACAGTATATGAATATACCGCCGTATGAGGTGCTGGCAACCAAGTGGATGCCGTATGCAGACCTCCGGATATTGAAGCGGATAGAAGATGTGCTGGAGATATATCATAACAGCGGTCAGTTCCGACATTCATTAGCGTATTTGTTGCAATTCCAGCAATCACCATTTGACTTTTTCCGAAAGCTAAGTGACTATTATAAGAGAAACGGACTGGATGGCTTGCAGTTTAAGCGGCTGGACCGATATAATATTTTAAGGGATTTTTCAATTGCAGAAATGAAGCAAAGTCCAGACTGGAAGCTGGAGCATATGGAGAACTGCTTGCTGCATGATTTATATTTACGGGAAAATCTTAAAAAAAGACCGGACTGGGCAAAGGATTATACAGAACAAAAGAAAGCATTTGCCATATTTTTCCGAAATGCCGGATATACGGGAAAGCAGATGCATTTGGAACCGCAACAGGAGCCGGGAAGCCGGTTTTATCTGCTCTATGATTATGAGCATAGAAATCCGCTGGATTCTTCTGCGGCAGTACGCGTAATCGGAGAGCAGGAATTTCAGGAAATAGTGACAGGAAACAAAGGAAGAACGGAGTAAATACCATGACAGAGAAGGAACGGGTAAAGCGGCTGATTGAGCTGCTGAACCAGACATATTCAACAGAATATAAATGCTATCTGAATCATGAAAATGCATGGCAGCTTTTAATCGCAACGATGCTGAGTGCACAGTGTACCGATGCCAGAGTGAATCTGGTAACAAAGGATTTATTTGTAAAATATCCTTCTTTGGAGGCATTTGCGGATTGTGATGTAAAGGAACTGGAGCGTGACATTTATTCCACAGGCTTTTATAAGAATAAGGCAAAGAATATTAAAGCATGTGCCAAAAAGCTGATAGAGGAATACGGCGGTGAAGTGCCTTCAGATATAGAGGCACTAACCGGTCTGGACGGAGTCGGACGAAAGACCGCCAATGTGATACGCGGTAACATTTATCATGAGCCCAGTATTGTTGTGGATACCCATGTGAAAAGAATCTCAAAGAAGCTGGGATTGACAAAGAGTGATAACCCGGAGATAGTAGAGCAGGAGCTTATGAAGGTTCTGCCGAAAGAGCAATGGATTTTATATAACATTCAGATTATTACACATGGACGGACCATATGTACCGCGAGAAATCCGAAATGCAATGAATGTCCGTTGTGGGAGGTATGCAAAGTAAGAGCATAAGATAGCAGGAAAAGGACTTGCTATCATTCCGGGGATTTGTTAAGATAATCTTTGATGGTATTGGCATTCAGACCGGTTAATTTGTCTGCGGATTCTTTCAGACGGTTCAGAGCGGTTGTGTCCTGAACGGAGTTATAATAGTCTGCAAGCATATAGTAGCAGCCGGATATATCAGAGCCAATGTCAATGCTATATTCTGCGACTTGGATGGCAGCATCCAGGTGGCCCGAATTAAGAAGCAGGCAGGACCATTGATAAAGGGTTCGAATCAGGGTTGTGAAGCGGTCATCGCAGGCTGAAAGAACGTCCAGATTTGCAACACCGTATTTTAACTTTAATTCCGTATTTGTATATTGGCTGAGGTTTACAATTTGTTTGGTATCCAGGTCACGAATGATACCCTCCAGCCGCGTAATTTCGGGAGTCTGACCGACACCGAAGGGAAGGGTTTCCAACGGAATGTATACATAATCAAGCGTAGAAATATCCTGCTTTCGTACCTGATTGGCAGCAGTCTCCTGTTGCCAGAATTGTGACATTTTCTGGTCGGTACGGCGGCGGCTTCGCTTTACAAGCATCATAAATAAGAAGCTAAATATTGCAAAAACCATAACGGAAGTGAATGGAAATGCGTATTTCATAAACTATATCCTTTCTGAAAGAGGTGTAAACATGAGTCAATTCAATAAAAAAAAGGCGAAAAAGGTAATATCAGCCGTTATTGTAGTTATCATTGTAATTGCAATGGTACTTGGAATTGTTGTACCAAGCATGATGTAACTAGAAGAATTATAGCATAGGTTTTGAAAAAACCATAGTAGTGAAGAAGAAATATTTGAAAAGAGCTAGCATTGTAAGGAAAAGCATGGAGGCAGTGGAGAAAATGAACAAGAAAAAATGGGGAGTGCTGTCAGGTATCGGCAGCGTAGGACTGGCATTGTTCATGAATATGTGGAATCCGGTTCCGGTACAGGCAAGTGAGGAGCAGGAGCATGACGGAATTATTTATGAAGGAATTTATCTGAATGATATTTCTGTTGGCGGAATGACCTATGAGGAAGCCAAGGAAGCATTTGAGGACTATATACAGGAATTAGATGCGGTATCGGTAGAGTTCCAGTTAGAGGACGAAAGCTATACGATGACCTTGGGAGAGCTGAATCTACAGGCAGATGTGGATACTGCGGTGGAAGAAGCATACAGATACGGAAGAGTCGGTAATATCCTGAAGCGGTATAAGGAAATTACGGATGTATCCAGAGAAAATGAGCAGATAGAAGTTCCGTTTTCATTTGATGAAACCTATCTGATCGAGCAATTAGATACGCAATTGTCTGACTATATTACTCCTGCCCAGAATGCTACCATGAAATATGAGAATGAGAAGCTTGTAGTGATTGAAGGAACGGCAGGAAAGGAATTAAACTTAGAGGAAACTGCCGATAAGCTATTAGAAGCAATTAATAACCGGGAGAATGACGATACCATACAGATAGAGGTAGTAACCGATGTAGTAGAGCCGGAGCATACTGCCAAGGAACTGGCTTGCGTAACGGATGAGATTGGTTCGTTCAGTACCCGTTATACCGCGGGAGATCCGTCACGTAACAATAACATTATGAATGCGGCAGGAAAAATCAACGGACATGTACTGTATCCGGGAGACGAATTTGATACCATGTCATATCTGTTGCCATTTACAACAGCAAACGGATGGAGCTATGCAGGTGCATACTTAAATGGTGAGGTTATTTCTGATATTGGCGGTGGAATCTGTCAGGTTTCCACAACCTTATATAATGCAGTGCTGGATGCAGAGCTAGAGGTAACAGAGCGGTATCCGCATTCCATGGCGGTTGGCTATGTACAGATTTCGGCAGATGCTGCCTTAAATGAAGGCACCAAGAACTTCCGGTTTGTGAATAATCTGGATACTCCGGTCTTTATATATGCGTATGCATCAGGTGGTACTTTGCATGTGTCCATTTACGGAAAGGAATACCGTCCTGCAAATCGAACCGTAGAATATAAGAATGAAATTATATCCGTAATACAGCCGGGAGACCCGATAGAAACCGTAGACGAGGCTCAGCCGGCAGACTATAGAAATGTAACACAATCCGCACATATCGGTTATAAGGCAAAGCTGTGGAAATATGTGTATGAAAATGGTACACTGGTAGATACAATCTTAGTAAATACCAGTTCCTACAGTGCTTCTCCGGAACGGGTGACAATTGGAAATCCAGATAATGCAAGTGAAAGTTCGGAAGAATCACCGGCAGAACCGACACCAACGCCGGAATCGACAGACCCGGCATCTACTGACACGACAGTACCGGAACCGACGGCTACCGATACGACAGCGACCGATACACCATCTTCTGAGAACGCATCTACAGAGCCGGCAGCGTCAGGACAATAGACAGGTGATAGAATGAATCCGGGAAAAATTACAGAGACACAATGCAAACGTTCCGTATTGAAGTGGCTGCCGTCAAATGGCGGGCAGGTGATACAGGGTGCCGGTATCGGCAGAGATTATGCCGGTATGCAGATAACACCGGAGCTTGGCTGGATGACCGCATCCGCTACCGTTACCATGGGAACACAGGAGGCTGTAAAGTATGCCTTCTGGAAAGCACAGAATCAATGGGCAACAAGCGGAGGAACCATGCAGGCAATTACCGCAATATTATTGCTGCCGGCAAGAGGAAGCGAAGAACGGATTCGCAAAACGGTTCAGACCATTACCGAGCTTTGTGTTCAGGCAGGAATTGAATATCTGGGCGGACATACGGAATTGTTAGAAAATCTGCGGTATCCGAGTATTACGATTACGGCATATGGTATACAAACGAAGCAGACACCGCGGTTTACACCGGAGGCTGTACAGGCAGGAGATTCTATTTATATGCTGGGATACGCAGCATTAGAGGCAACCTCCATGCTGGTAAATGATCATTGGCAGGAATTAAAACAACGCTATGCGGATTTCTATCTGGAAACAGCAAGAGACTGTAGCAGCGACCTTTCCTTGGTATCGGCATTGCAGGAATTGCATACGGATGGAATCACATATCTTCATGATGTATCAACCGGAGGTGTGTTTGCTGCCTTATGGGAGCTTGGAGAAGCTGCCGGATGTGGGATGCAGATAGAATGGAGAAAGATTCCGATTCGACAGGAAACGATTGAGGTCTGTGAATTTTTTGATGTGAATCCATATATGGCAATGAGCGGCGGCAGTATGCTGGCAGTTGTAAAGAAGTCTGAAAAGCTACAGGAGCAGAGGATATTTGACCGAATACCGGTTGTCAGAATCGGGCAGGTGACAGCTACACATGACAGAATTGTGGTAAGGGATGAAGAATCGAGGTATCTGACCTTGCCAAAGGGTGACGAACTTTATAAAATATATAAAAGTTGAGGTTGATGCTATGAGAACGAAGATTTTGAATCTGATTGAAGAGGATTGTAAATTAGCAGCAAAGGATATTGCTGCCATGATTGGTGAAGAGGAAGCGGCGGTAGAAGCGGAGCTGGCAGCTATGGAACGGGAGCATGTAATCTGCGGCTATACCTCAATTATTGATTGGGATAAGACAGACCGGGAATTTGTGACGGCATTGATTGAATTAAGGGTAACCCCGCAAAGAGGGGAAGGCTTTGATAAGATTGCGGAGAGAATTTCGAATTATCCGGAGGTAGATACCGTATATCTGATGTCCGGAGCATATGATTTTGCAGTTATCATTAAGGGCAGAACCATGAAGGAAGTGTCCTTATTTGTGTCCAGTAAGTTAGCTCCGATGGAAGCAGTTGTCGGAACAGCGACTCATTTTGTGTTAAAGAAGTACAAAGAACACGGAGTGAAATTAACCAATAATACGAAATCAGAAAGGTTAGCGGTTATGCCATGAGAAATCCATTATCAAAGAAAGTAATTGATATTAAACCGTCGGGAATTCGTAAGTTTTTTGACGTAGTCAGCGAAATGCCGGATGCGATTTCGCTTGGTGTAGGAGAACCGGATTTCGATACACCCTGGCACATTCGGGATGAAGGGATTTATACGCTGGAGCAGGGCAGAACCTTCTATACCTCTAATGCAGGCTTATTGGAATTGCGACAGGAGATCTGTGCTTACTATGCAAGAAAGTTTCATGCTTCTTATGATGCAACGAAGGAATGTGTAATTACGGTAGGCGGTAGTGAAGGAATTGATATTGCATTGCGGGCAATGCTGGACCCCGGAGACGAGGTAATCATACCGGAGCCATGCTATGTATCGTATCTGCCTTGTGTGGAACTGGCAGACGGAGTACCGGTACGGATTGCACTACAGGCAAAGAATGAGTTCCGGCTGACAGCGGAAGAGCTGGAGGCTGCAATTACAGATAAAACGAAGCTGGTAATACTTCCGTTTCCAAATAATCCAACCGGAGCCATTATGGAGAAGAAGGATTTGGAGCAGATTGCGGAGGTTATCCTGCGGCATGATTTATATGTGTTGTCAGATGAGATATATGCGGAGCTGACCTATAAGCAGCAACACGTCAGCATAGCATCCCTGCCCGGCATGAAGGAGCGTACCATTATTATTAATGGCTTTTCAAAAGCATATGCCATGACCGGCTGGCGTTTGGGTTACGCATTGGCACCGAAGCTCATTTGCGAACAGATGATAAAGATACACCAGTTTGCAATTATGTGTGCACCTACGAACAGTCAGTATGCGGCAATTGATGCTATACGCACCGGAGATAAGGATATTGCAGTTATGGTTCAGGCATACGACCAGCGAAGACGGTTTTTGATGCAGACATTTCGGGAAATGGGAATTGAATGCTTTGAACCGTTTGGAGCCTTTTATGTATTTCCATGTATTAAGCAGTATGGTATGACGAGTGAAGAATTTGCAGAGAAGCTGTTGATGCAGGAGAAGGTGGCAGTAGTTCCCGGAACAGCATTCGGTGATTGTGGAGAAGGATATTTAAGAATTTCCTATGCATACTCCATTGAAGAATTAAAAGAAGCATTTGGAAGGATTCAACACTTTATAGAAAGGTTAAACTAAGAGGAAGTACCAATGGCAAGGATTAACGCAGAGCATGTGAATACGTTTTTAATGGCAGCAACCAAGGTAATCAGTGAGGCTTGCAATCTGACTCCAAAGGTTGGAAAGCCATACATAAGAAATACCAGCTTTACCAGTGATTCTATCGTAATTATGATAGGTGTAACCGGAGAGATGCAGGGTCAGGTTATGCTGGCATTTAAGAAGCCTGTCGCACTGGCAATCGCATCGAAAATGATGTTCATGGAAGTGACACAGTTAGATGAGCTTTCCACCAGTGCAATTTGTGAACTGGCAAATATGATTATGGGAAATGCATCAACCGTTTTTTCAACGAAGAATATCGGAATTGATATTACCCCGCCGAGTATGTGTGAGGGAAATTTCACAATATCCGGCACTGTGGCAAATATGTGTATTCCGATATATATTAATGATACCGATTGTGTAGAATTGGATTTGTGTGTAAAACAGGAGTAAGAGGATAAATGATTCATATTGTATTAATGGAACCGGAGCAGGGCGGTAATGTTGGAAATATAGGAAGAACCTGTCTGGCAATCGGAGCAAGGCTTCATTTGATTGAGCCGTTAGGCTTTCGGTTATCGGATAAAGAAATCAAGCGGGCAGGCATGGATTACTGGTATCAGGTAGATGTCAGAACTTATGCGGATTATGCGGAATTTCTGGAACTGAATCCGAATGCACACGTCTATATGGCAACCACCAAGTCAAAGCAGACGTATACAGAAGTTACCTATGAGGATGATTGCTATATTATGTTTGGAAAGGAAAGTGCCGGTATTCCGGAGGAGATTTTGCTGCAGCATAAAGAGGACTGTATCCGTATCCCGATGTTACCCGATATACGTTCCCTCAATCTTGCAAACTCTGTTGCAATTGTTTCGTATGAAGCCATGCGGCAGCAGGGATTTCGACAATTTCAACTGCAAGGACAACTGCATCACTATGAATGGTAAGGAGAGGTTTATATCTCCTTACCTTTTTTTAATGAGAAAGTAAATTCGCTGCCGACACCCGGAGTGCTGGTCAGAGTAATCGTTTCGTCATGAGCACGAATAATTTCGCGGATAATGGATAAGCCGAGACCGGAGCCTTGTTTATCCTTTCCGCGGGAGCTGTCTGCCTTGTAGAACCGGTCCCATACTTTGGATTGCTGGCTCTTTTCAATTCCGCGACCGCTGTCCTTGACAGATACGAATATTTTTTCATTGGCACTGGTAACGGAAATGATAATAGTTGCACCATGTGGGCTGAATTTGATGGCATTATCAATCAGATTATAAAGCACCTGCTGGATTCGGGTTTTGTCTGCCCGTACCATTGTATAATCTGTCTGGCAGTTCCGGCGAATGACAATATAGCGTTTGGCACACACACCTTCAAAAAGGTCGATGGTAGCATCGATGACCTCTAAAATATCAAAGGTAATGAAATTAAGCTTTAATCCATAGGAATCGGATTTGTTAAGCTCTAGCATACTGGCAGTCAGCTTCGTCAGACGTTGTGTTTCGGAAAGCACGATATTAAGATATTTTTCCTGATTATCTTTTGGAATCGTACCGTCCAGCATGGCTTCGATATAGCCTTTAATAGAAGTAAGCGGAGAACGGAAATCATGAGAAATATTGGCAATAAAGGATTTGCGGTAGTCATCCAGCTTATTTAACTCCGATGCCATATATTCAAGATTATTTGCTAATTCACCGATTTCATCCTTAGAGGTAATGCCGGTTTTTACATCAAAATTTCCGGATGCATATTCTCTGGCGGCATAGCTAAGCTGGTTAAGCGGCTTTAGAACCTTTCTTGCCAGAAACAGAAGCACCAGCATGGATAGGATGATAAGAAAGCAGACCGGAACCAGAAAATTAAGAAACATATTCTGCATAATATCTGAAATCTGACGAAACGGAACGTGCAGAGTGATAACCCCTGCATTGGATACGGAAATACCGTCAACAGGAGTTCCGTAGGTAAGCATCTGCTCGGAAAACATATCATAAAAATTTCCGGTAAAGGAATAGGTGGTTGTGAGTGCACCGGAACGGTCCAAATCATACAGATTATCCGGCAGAGCAGTGTAATTTTCCGGATGTGATAAAAGAATCAGATTCCCATTGGTATCACTGTACCAGATACGAATCATTAAGGAATCTTCTAAGTCATTGAAGGTTTTTTGTAATTCGTCTTTGCTTATGTCTCCATCCAGATAAGGCAGAATATAGGATTTTGAAATATAAGAGGCCTGCGTGGCAAGCATATCCTGCTTTTCTGTAATCAGCTTCTGTCTTGTGGTATTAGAGGCATATAAAATAATCATTACAAAAATGATGGTAATGGTAATGAGATAAGCAAGTGCAATTTTATCAAAAAAGTGTTTATACATAATCAGACTCCATACGGACAAGGAAACTTATCAGCGGTTCGTTTCAAATTTATAACCGACACCCCAAACGGTGGTTAATGCCCAGTTTGGATTCTCCGGCAGCTTTTCACGGATTCGCTTTACATGGACATCAACGGTACGTGTATCCCCGGTATATTCATAGCCCCAGATTTGGTCTAAGAGCTGTTCTCTTGTAAATACCTTGTTTGGCTGGCTGGCAAGGAAATAAAGTAGCTCTAATTCCTTTGGCGGCATTTCCATAATAACACCGTTAATGGAGGTGGTATAATTCGAAATATTGACAATCAGACCTTCGTATTCAACATAAGTACCGGTATGCGGAGCAGAGGTGTGGCTGACCGGCTGCGGCGGCTGGGTCGGTGTAGTATAGCGGCGTAGCACTGCCCGCACACGGGCAACCATTTCATTCGAATCAAAGGGCTTCATAATATAATCATCCGCCCCCAACTTTAACCCTAATACCTTGTCAAAGACTTCTCCCTTTGCAGACAGCATGATAATCGGAACCTGACTGTTTTTCCGGATTTCACTGCATACCTCATAGCCATCCATACCCGGAAGCATAATATCCAGCAGGATTAAATGCGGGTGGTATTCATGAAATGCATGCAGGGCGTCCTCACCATTTCCCTCAATGCGGGTATCAAAGCATTCCTTTACCAGATATAAAGAAATCAACTCTGCAATATGTTCATCATCATCAACAATCAGTATTCGTTGTTTATCCATGCCTGTCTCCTTTTTTGTATTGCCGCTATGGTTAAGCTATTATTGTAGTTCTACAATGGTAACACCCATATCACCCTCGCCGAACTCACCGTTTCGAAATTCGGCAACGTGTGCCTGTTTTCTTAAGTATTCGTGAATACCCTTACGAAGAGCTCCGGTTCCTTTGCCGTGGATAATCGTAATCTGCGATAAATTAGATAAAAGGGCATCATCCATGTATTTATCAATCTTAGATATGGCTTCATCCACCGTAAGCCCGATGACATTGATTTCCGGGCGTATGGTAGCCGCACGTTCCAGATTCATCCGACGATGACTCTTTGGCGGCTTTGGTTCTGTAACTACCGGTGTATCTGTAATTTCACAATCGGTAATCGGAAGTGTCATATGCAGAATGCCTGCCTGAATGGAAAGCTCGCCCTTTGCATTCGGAAGGGAAAGTACAGTGCCGGTTGTATCCATGCTGATGATATATACGGTATCACCAACCTTGAAATCCTCTGCCTTTTGACCGGAACGACGCTGCTTCTTCGGCTTATTCATGGCACCGTCAAGGGATTTCATTTTATCCCGGAGTCTGCTTCGTTGTGCTTCCATGTCTTTATTATTTGCCTTTGCAGGATTGCGTTCCCATTTTTGATATTTGCGGATAGACTGGTCGGCAATTTCCTTTGCCTCCTCTAATATCTCCATGGCTTCCTCTCTGGCATTTTTCAGCAGCTTTGTACGTTGTTGCTCCAAGGATTCCTGCTTTTCCTTTAACTGGTTACGCAGAGCTTCAATTTCTGTCTTATAGGCAGCAATTTTCTGCTCTTCCTCTTCAATCGTTTTCCGGCTGGCTTCTAAATCACTGATTAAGTCTTCAAAATTCAGAGAAGAAGCATCCAGTTGTGAACGTGCTTCCTCTATGATGTAATCCGGCAGTCCAAGCTTTTTCGATATGGCAAATGCATTGGATTTACCGGGAATACCGATGATTAACCGGTAGGTCGGGCGAAGAGAAGCAACATCAAATTCACAGCTTGCATTTTCAATTCCATCGGTGGAAAGAGCAAAGGTTTTTAACTCACTGTAATGGGTAGTAGCCATGCATCGGATTTCCTGCTTTTTCAAATGATTCAAAATGGCAATGGCGAGTGCCGCACCCTCGACAGGGTCCGTACCGCCGCCTAATTCATCAAAGAGAACTAAGGTATCCGGTGTGGCGTGCTTTATAATATATACAATATTAGACATATGGGAAGAAAACGTACTGAGACTCTGTTCAATACTTTGTTCATCACCGATGTCTGCAAAAACATCCTGAAAAACGCACAGCTCAGAGCCTTCAAACGCAGGAATATGCAAACCGGATTGTCCCATAAGTGTAAACAAGCCGATTGTTTTTAAGGATACGGTTTTACCGCCGGTATTCGGTCCGGTAACAATCAGCATACTGTAGGTATCGCCAAGCTCAATATCAATCGGTACAACGGTATTCTTATCTAACAGGGGGTGTCTTCCCTGCTTAATATGAATATAACGCCTTGTATTAAATATCGGCTCTGTACCCTGATAGGATTTTGCAAACTTGGCTCTGGCAAAGATAAAATCAAGCTCGGTCAGAAGCTTCACATCCGAAGCAATAACCTCCCGCTCAAAGCCAGTCTGTTCACTTAAGGAAGCCAGAATCCGTTCAATTTCCAACTGCTCTTTGTTTTCGAGTTCCTTTAATTCATTATTCAGATTCACAACAGACATTGGTTCAATAAATAAAGTAGAACCGCTGGAGGACTGGTCATGTATCATACCGGGAAAGCTGCTGCGGTATTCCTGCTTTACCGGAATACAATATCTGCCGTTTCGCATGGTAATAATGCTGTCCTGTAACAAGGTCTGATTGTTCTGGGCATTTACAATATTTGATAACTGGGTATGAATCTTATCATTCATCTGTTTCTTGGAACGGCGGAGAGTCTTAAGCTCGGAAGAAGCATCGTCCGCAATCTCGTCTGCGGATAAGATACAGCGGCGAATCTCGCGGCTGATATGTTCCAGAGGCATTAAGTCCAGAAAACGAGCATCCAGACAATCCGGTTCATGCCCCTCCTCTTCGGATACACCATATTGCCGGACACTTAAGGTATTATCTAATAAGCGGGCAATATCTAACAGCTCGGACGGGCTTAAGGTAGCACCCACCTCCAGACGCTTTAAGGACATTCCTACATCAATTACACCCGAAAAGGATACGCTGCCTTGTTTGTAAAGCCGGGCTAAGGCATCCCTTGTTTCCTCCTGTAAACGCAGAATCTCGGTCTGTTCAACCGATGGCTTCAAACGCCTGCAAAGCCGCTGACCCATGGATGAACCTGCATATGGAATCAGCATATCTATAATTTTATTATATTCCAGTATTCGTAATGAACGCTTATTCATAGCGTAAATCTCCTTTATTGCTCAATGTAAATATTATATCATTTTGAAAGAATTAGGGCAATGAAAAAGCAGGATTTCATAGTATATTTCCCAAGGATGTGCTACAATGGTATAGAACTATGAATCAGAAAGGAATTAAAAGAATGTACTACATAAATGAACTTCATGAAGGAGAAATGGTTCATGCCATTTATTTTTGTAAATCAAAGCAGACATTGCAAACGAAGGCAGGTAAGAATTATTACTCCATGCTGCTACAAGATAAGACCGGAACAATAGATGCCAAGGTATGGGATTTGAATAACGGAATTGCTCACTTTGAAGCCATGGACTATATTGATATTACGGCACAGGTGGTTTGTTTCCAGAACAGCCTGCAATTGAATGTAAAGCAGGTACGCAAGGCACAGGAGGGAGAATATCAGGTTTCCGATTATATGCCATGTTCCGAGTTCGATGTGGAAGAGATGTATAAGGAATTGACAGGGCTGATTCAGAGTGTGAAAGACACGTATCTCCATAAGCTGCTGGAAATGATTTTTATTGACGATAAGGAATTTGCAAAGAAATTCAAAACACATTCCGCAGCAAAATCCATTCATCATGGATTTATCGGTGGGCTTTTGCAGCATACCTTATCGGTAGCAAAGCTGTGTGACTACTATTCACAACAGTATCCGATACTAAATCGGGATTTGTTAATAACAGCCGCTATCTGTCATGATATAGGTAAGACAGAAGAATTATCGGATTTTCCGGAAAATGACTATACGGATGAAGGACAGTTGGTAGGGCATATTGTGATGGGAACGATTCTTCTGGACAGAAGAATGAAGGAAATACCGGGATTTCCGGTGAAATTGTCCAATGAATTAAAGCACTGTATTCTTGCTCATCATGGAGAACTGGAATTTGGTTCACCGAAGAAGCCTGCATTGATTGAAGCGGTGGCATTGGCATTTGCGGATAATACAGATGCAAAATTGCAGATATTTATCGAAGAATTAAAGAGCAAGGATGAGGGCGGCAACTGGATGGGTTATAATCGGAACTTTGAGAGTAACCTGCGGGCAACCTCAAAACCAAACGTATAAGAATTAAGAACATAGAACCGTTAGAAATGTATGAAAGCGATACAGAAATAAAAGGTGATAGAGGTAGGATGATATGAATACCAGAGAGGAAGCGTTGCTATATGGTCTGTCATTTCCGGATACCTATCAGGAAGCACCGTTTCATGACCCGAACTGGCAACTGGTAAGAGTGCGTAGTAACAAAAAGGCATTTCTTTGGACCTACGAAAGAGACGGCTATCTGAACCTGAATGTAAAGGTAGACCCCGAATGGCGGGATTACTGGCGGGGAGCATTTGCATCGGTAATACCGGGGTATCATCAGAATAAGGAGCATTGGAATACCATTATTCTGGACGGTACTGTACCGGATGAGGCGGTTCGGCAAATGATTGCAGAGAGCTATGCCATAGTTACAGACAGTCCGACAAAACGTATCTATGAAGCAGTAAAGCGGATTCCGAAAGGCAGAGTGGCTACCTATGGGCAGGTGGCAGAGCTTGCAGGGGATAAAAATATGGCAAGGGCAGTCGGAAATGCCCTTCACAGAAATCCCGACCCGGAGAATATACCCTGTTACCGGGTTGTGAATGCAAAAGGAGAATTGGCGGGTGCGTTTGCATTTTGCGGCGAGGATGTGCAGGCAAAGCTTTTAGAGGCAGATGGGATTCCGGTAATAGACGGAAAGGTAGATTTGAAGCAGTACGGAATCTGCGTAGAAGAGGAACGGCTGTTCATAAATGATAAAAAATGCCGATACAATAAGTGAACGAATTATATTTCATCCGAATATTTCGTTACAATAAGGTTGGAAAGGAGGGAATGGATATGAGAGGGATATATGGACTTTCGAATTATGCCAGTTTGTTTGGGTCTGGTACCACATCATACAGTAATATGTTTGGTTCAAGTTCTGCATCGTCTTTCTATAGTAATCTGTCAGAGTACTCCAGTATTCAAAGCGGTGCCTATCGAAAGCTTGTAAAGTCATATTACAAGAAAATGGGACAGACAGATACAGAACAGACGAATAAGACCAACACAACCACAACCAGAAAAAATACCAATGCACAGAACGTAAGTGCAAATAAGGTTGCATTATCTACTGTGAAGGCAGAGTCAACAGAGCTTGTGAATACCACAGCAAAGCTGATTAATACCGGAAAGGACAGCTTATTTGTAAATGCAGATAAGTACGATAAGGATGCTGCTTACAAGGCAGTTGGTGCCTTTGTCAGTGATTATAATGCTACCGTCGATGCCTTGAAATCTGTGTCAGATATATCTGTGCAGAGTGCCGGAAGCAGTATGCAGCGGATAACATCGATTATGAGTAAAGGCTTATCAAAGATTGGTATTACAGTCGGTTCAGACGGAAAGCTGAGTCTGGATGAGAAGAGCTTCAAGGATGCGGATATGAGCAATGTAAAGTCAATGTTCAACGGAACCGGTTCTTATGCCGGAATTGTATCTGCTTCTGCATCAAGGGTATCTTCGCAGGCAGCAAATCAGATTAATCGGTCAAATGGAAGTCTGTATGGAAGTCAATATGGAAATCAGGGTTATTATTATAACAGCTATAATAGCGGGTTATTGTATAACGGTTATTTCTAAAGTGCGGACTTCTGAAGTCACCCCGGAATCGATGGACAGAATCGGTTTTCGGGGTGATTTTTATGATTTAATCGCTGAAAGCGTTAGCTCATGAAATCTATTTAGGAGGTAAAGGAATATGGATACTAACAGAATACTATGGGGAGTAGTTGCATTATCAGGAATGTTCGGTCCAATAATTGGAATGGTTATAGGATTAATTAGATATAATAGACACAATAATGAGATAAGAAAAAAAGTAAAAGAGGAAAGACAAAAAGCTCAAAAAGCAGGTGGTATAAAATCTTTATACTATAAGCATGAATATAAAAGAGTTTTTGCTAAAACATTTGGATTGCCAATGAGTATAGGTTTGATTATTGGACTTATTTTAATGTGCGTTGCATTTCGTAATCTGTAGATGTTTATATGCTGTTTCATGTTTTGCCTTTTGGCTAGGCAGGAGACTGGTATCAACAAGTAAAGTGAGATATGAGATATATCGCTTATTACGTTATATACTATTATGGACTTTGAAAGTAGGCAAAAGATATGTCATTATACACAACGGGTGAGCTTGCAAAGAACAGTATCCAAAGAAGGGAATCGCACGCATATTACGATTTCGTAAAAAATTGGAATTTTATATAATATAGATTACAGGGAAATATAGAAAAACAAAAAGGAATATAAAAGAGGGATATATATGATATTTACAACAGAACGTTTACAATTACGTCCATGGAGGGAATCAGATGCAGAGAGCTGTTTTCAATATGCAAAGGACCCACAGGTAGGACCGATAGCAGGCTGGCCGGTACATACCTCCGTAGAGGATAGCAGAAACATTATCCGGAATGTGTTAGCGGTTCCGGAAACCTATGCAGTATGCCGAAAAGAAGACTCACAGGCAATTGGAAGTATTGGTCTGTTGATGAAGGAACAGAGTAACATAGAGATAGAAGAGGACGAATGTGAAATCGGATACTGGCTTGGAGTTCCGTTCTGGGGAAACGGCTATATACCGGAGGCAGTAGATTGTATGTTGCAGTATGCATTTACAACCTTGCAATGTAAAAAGGTGTGGTGTGGATATTTTGAAGGAAACGAAAAATCTAAACGGGTACAGGAAAAATGCGGCTTCCGTTATCATCATACCTCGGAACAGGTAGAGTGGAAGCTGATGAATGATATACGAACCGAGCATATTACCTGCCTGACAAAAGAGGAGTATATAAAGGGAAATCATATCTGGAAGCAATTATATCGTATGGCAAGAGGTGTACAAAATGACCGCAGAGTATCCGGATATGTGGAAGCCGGCTGTGTTGGAGCAGCAATTTTAGCGTCGTCCGGAAAAATCTACACCGGAGTCTGTGTGGATACCTGCAGTACCTTGGGAATCTGTGCAGAGCGAAACGCAATCTTTAATATGCTGACAAATGGTGATGATAGAATAGAAAAGGTGCTTGCTGTTTTGCCGGACGGAAGAACCGGTGCTCCATGCGGAGCGTGTCGGGAGCTGATGGTACAGCTTATGCCGAATACATATGCAGATGTTGAAATCATGGTAGATTATGAAACCCAACGAATTATGACATTAGGTGAATTAACACCGGAATGGTGGATATAGAAAGGCTTTATACAGTATGGATATGGATAAGAATAGAAGTGAACTTCAGAAACAATTATTTGAATTGCAGGATATAAACTATAGAGAGTTTCATAGTAAACTGATGCCGGGAATTGATAAGGAGACAGTGATTGGGATTCGGATTCCCGTATTGCGAAAATTTGCAAAGCAGTTTGCAAAGACAGAGGCGGCAGAGCAATTTATTCAGGAATTGCCCCATACCTACTATGAAGAAAATAACCTTCATATGATGCTCATTACAGCAATTCCGGATTATGACAAATGCTTAAGCGAGGTTCAGAGATTTCTGCCATATATTAATAACTGGGCAACCTGTGATTTCCCGGAACCGAAATGCTTTGCCAAGCATAAGCAGGAGCTGCTTCCGGAGATTCAAAGCTGGATGGCATCCGGAGAAACCTATACGGTTCGATATGGAATCGGAATGCTTATGCGGCTGTATCTGGATGCGGATTTTTCACCGGAATATATAGAATGGGTTACCGGTGTCCAATCAGAGGAATACTATGTAAATATGATGATTGCATGGTATCTGGCAACCGCATTAGCAAAGCAGTGGAAGTCAACGATTCCGTATCTGGAGGAACGGCGGCTTTCAGAGTGGGTACATAAGAAAACCATACAGAAGGCGGTTGAAAGCTATCGTATTACAGAGGAGCAGAAGGTGTATTTGAGAGGGCTGCGATAAGGTAGGGGTGTAAGATAGTATACTTAAAATATATAACTAAAAAGAACAACAAATTGTAATGAAAATATAATGGAAAATAATCTGTTGCTGATATTGATTTTTTGCTTGATTCTGCATATAATATAAATAGAATTAAGTGATGGAGGTGCTTATTATGGCAATTGCAGCAGATATTTTACAAAGTCTGGTTCCGATTTCACAATTCAATAAAGGTCAGGCAGCTAAGATATTTGACAGACTTCATTCCGAAAGAGAACTGATTGTTTTAAAGAACAATCAACCTTCCGCAGTTATTTTGTCACCGGAAGAGTATAAAAGATTAACCGAAATTGAAGAAGATTATTTTCTCCTGCTGGAAGCTAATAAACGCATGGAGGATGACAAAAATAATAAGACAATTTCGTTTGATACAGTGATGAATAATCTGGGAATCAGCGAAGCAGAGCTTTTGGAGGCGGAGGATGTAGATATCGAATGACATGGAGCATTGAGTTTTTAGAAGAAGCGGAAAAAGATATAAAAAGGCTTGACCATTCAGTTCAGATACAAGTGTTAAAGGGGATTTCGAAGGTTAGTCAAAATCCGTTGCCGGTTGAGGAAGGCGGATATGGAAAGCCGTTAGGCAATAAGAGCGGGACAAACCTCACGAATCTCATGAAGATAAAATTCAGGGATTTGGGAATCCGGGTTGTTTATAAGGTTGAGCGGGTGGATGGAGTAATGAAGATTATTGTTATTTCCGCCAGAACCGATGAACAGGTTTACAAAGAAGCAGCAAAAAGAAGAAATAAGCATGATTTATAACAGAATCATGAATGATGTTATTAAACGAAGCCGTTATTAAGAAAATTCATAATAGCGGCTTTTAGTGTAATAAGAAATAAAAGTGATTGTAGGGTCTACGCTTCGTAGGTAGACGGAAAAAACGTTTTGCAATACGATATTCCTCAAAGGAGGAATTAATTATGAATCAATATGTTACAGGTACAGTAATTAAGAAATTACGGGAGCGGAACCGATTGACACAGGCAGAGTTAGCACAGAAGCTATGCGTCAGTGATAAGACCATTTCAAAATGGGAGACCGGAAAGGGGTATCCGGACATTACCCTGCTTGAATCGATTGCCAGTGTATTCCATGTATCCATCACAGAGCTGATTTCGGGCAATGCGGTCAGAAATGAAAATGTTTCTGCAAATATGATGAAATCTATGTTTTATGTATGCCCGGTATGTGGAAATGTTATTTACAGCACCGGGGAAGCGGTTATCAATTGTCATGGGATAAGTCTTGGCGGGTTGGAAGCGGAAGAAGAGGATGATGAGCATAGATTTTCTGTGGAAAGAGTTGAGGATGAGTATTATGTTACCGTTAATCAGGACATGACGAAGCAGCACTATATTTCATTTATTGCAGCAATTGCTCCCGACAGAATCCAGATGGTGAAAACTTATCCGGAAGGAGCGGCAGCAGCAAGGTTTCAAATAGGCGGAGTGAAAGAAATTTATATGTATTGCAACAAAGATGGGTTATATAAAAAACGGATTTCGCGGATATAGCAGATTTAGTAGCAAAAAGTAAGATAAACGATAGGTGGAATGGCAGGTAAACGTCAGACAAAAGTGTGCAAAAATAGTCGGGTAGCTTGAGAGGAATCGTGATAGTATCACAATACGGAAGGAGAAATGATAATGAACGGATGGATGGAAGCAATCGGAGCTGCAATTCAGTATATAGAAGAACATATAACGGAAGCGTTGTCGGTAGACGAAATTGCAAAGAGTGATATGATACCTCTTAAGTAGA
>DHMX01000021.1 GCA_002406015.1 Lachnospiraceae bacterium UBA4631 | reverse complement strand
TTTGTCTACAGTCTGAAAGCTGCCGACCGGCAGCTTTTTTATGTTTTTATTTATTTGATAAGGAAGAATGCCATTGTACAGTGTATGCGGGTGAGAAAGTCTACATAATTCTGTATGGAGGTTATTGGTGTTTGAATTTAATATAATAAGAGAAGGCACATAGGAAAGAAATATACAAAAGAAGGGAGGACACCATGAAACAGACAAAAAGAATACGAATAAGGGACAGGTCCGTTGAAACCTTCAAGAGCTATCTTACAGAACATCTCTGGTTTGGAGTAGTAATGGGGATTAATGTGTATGAACTGTTACCGATTATCGTTCCGATTGCATACTTGGACAGGTCGATTCCCAAATTAATACTTTGCATGGTGGGAACAGGATGTGTAGGCATTTTATTTACATACCGATATAATCGTAGCTTTTGGGGCGTATTGATGGACACCAATTTAGGATTGGGGATGTATGTGGTATTAACGGTCGGAAAGTATTCTCCGGCATTTATCATTTGGATATTGGCTGTAACCGGTGCATTTACAATAATGAGTCTGATACGTATCTGGGGTAGAAGGATAAAGCGGCAGGATCATAAGAAACAGATTATCCTTAGCCGAAGTTTAAGGGGAATTTGGGCAATAAGGAGAAACATGGCAATTTTGGCAACTGTTTTAGTGGTTGCGTTACCGCTTTCACTCCGGTTCTTTAAGACGGAGGCATTGTCTGAAGCTTATATTAACCAATTACAGGTCATGAATGACGGTACTTCCGAGGAGATAGCCGTACATCAGACATATGGTGATGAATACAGGATGGCAGAAAATATAGATACTATCAGCTTAATCCGAAATGATGATACATTTCAAAGTCTGAATTGTGAGCAGAAGCAAGAGGTAATAGAAGCTATAATATATTGTGAGGCACGGTATTTAGGACTTTGCAAGATTACTGTTAAATTTGAAGACTTAGATGAGAATACTTTGGGAGTATATAACCATGAAGAAAAAAACATTTATATCAATAAAAAATTACTGCAGGAAAATGGTATACCGGGAGTAACGGCAGAGAAAATTCTCCAAATATGTCTTCATGAATGCAGACATTCCTATCAGAACTTATTGGTAGAAATGTACAAGGAAGCAACGCCTGAACAACGGGCACTGATACTGTTTAGAGATCAGGAGGTTGATGAATGGGTCAGAAATTTTAATGATTACAGAGCTTCTGCAGATGATTTGGAGGATTATTTGCTGTATTATATACAACCCATTGAAAGAGATGCCAGAAGATATGCGGATGAACAAGTAGAAATTTATTATGCGGAAATAGACAGCTTATTGGCAGAACGAAATTCACAATGAAATTTGGATAACAGAGAAAATGAGGTGATGAACATATGGTATTCAGAAAGAAAGGAAAAGCAGGTGTTCTTGAGAAAGAACCATATGCAGCATTTATAAAAAAATTTGACAAGTTAACCAGTATTACAAATGAAAAGATACATATGAGAATCACTTCCGGCGAAAAAGGGAAAAACTCCGGTCTGACAGATGGATTTTCTTTAGATTATTGTTATGCAAAAATGTTTGATCTTAAATTTGAGTTTTACAAATTTGTGGAGGAAGAATGCATTCAGAACCTTAAATTTTGTGTAATGCACAGTATCAGTTACAAATTTGAAGATGAGGAAGATTTTCATAGTATCATGATGGATACCATAGATGATATTCAGAAAAGGAACGGCTTCTTCTATATTTCTTCTCTGGTTAAGGAATGTGAAGTGAAATGTTCAGTCAACAATAAGAGCAAGGTTACGGTAACCTATGCGGTGTTTTGTGAAGAAGAAAATGCGAAGGAAGTATGTTTACAGTTAATCAGTCACGATATTGCCATATTTACACGTAGTTTCTGAAAAGATAAATCTGAATGCGGAAGGTAATCAGAATATGAATGGGATACCTTAAGTTCGGAGGGAGGATAAGTTTATGAATATGATAGATGAATTATTACAGCGGCTTGCTGTGGAAGGTGAAGCGGAACAGGTGTTGCGGATGGTAAACAAGCTGGCACATGCAAAGTCTGAAATGGTAAGAGCATCTATTCCGTCATTAATTGTTGTTGCTGAATCGGGAGCAGGCATTTCGAGTTACGGAAAAGGATTTGCAGAGATTATTGATAAATCTACAGTATTGCAGGTAAAAGGAAGGGAAACTTTTTTAGAGCTTGTTTTTCCAAAAAATAATGATGAGGATGAAAAACTTTTTTCCTCATCTCCGCAGAGGGCATCTGCTATTCGTAATAAATTTTACGGTACTTTTCTGATATCTTTAGAGGAATATGAAGGAAATGACCTTTTAAGGAGCAAAAGCTTTTCACGTTTGTGTGAATTTATTAAGGAAAACAAAGAGAATATTTTCTTTATTTTTCATGTCCGACCGGAGTTTAATCAGCGTAAACAGTTGATTTCCGAACTATCCAGATATTTGAATCTTTGCGAGGTATCTTTGGAGAAACCGGATGAGAAGAGGGGATTTGCATATATTACAGGGATACTGAATAAACAGGGCTTAAATATGGATGGGGATGCAGAACAATGTCTGAGAAAAATGCTGACAGATATTTCAGGGACAAAATCCTATGCAGGTTATCAGACACTAAATAATTTTCTTGACAGACTATATTATGAAGCGGCGGCATTGTCCGATGTGGAGGAAATACGAATTGAAAAGGAAGCTGTTGTCTTAGCAGGGGAAAAGATGCGAGAAGAAATCAATACGATGAACGCAGGAAGTGCGCAGTTAGGATTTCATATGTAAGGAGGTCACGGTCATGCTGAATAAATACTATGTAGATGTTAATAAAAATAATGGACGCTTTTCAGAGATAGAAGAGATGAAAAAAGATTTCCGTAGAATTAATTTTGAAAACCCTGAAAAAAATACACAGACTGCGTCCGGACCAGCAATAGAGATAGAATTAAATGAAAATGGAAATGTAATAGGCGGATATATGGATGATGGGGACAATAATACAGCTATTATATCACAGACGGGTTCCGGAAAAACGCGCCGTATTCTGGTCCCGTATTTGTTATCCTGTATCCAGGCAGCGCAGCCGCTGATTATTCATGATCCAAAGGGGGAGATTTATGGTTTCTTTTATACACAGCTTAAGAAAAACGGATACGATATCAAAGTATTGAATTTCAGAGAGCCTATGAAGGGAGACCGATTTAATCCGCTGCAGGATGCTGCCAGATTATGGAAACAGGGAAAACGTGGTCGGGCAGTAGAAATTGCGAGAAGTATTGCCAAGTCAATCTATTCAAAAATTGAAGATAAAACAGACCTTTTTTGGACAGAAGCCTCTATGAATTTGTTTTTGTGCTATTTTTGTATCGCAGCAGAACTATATCAGCCGGAGTATGTGACGTTATCTGTCATCTACCATATTCATTTAGAGGGAACAGAGCAGGCAGGATTGGAGAGTAAAATGCAAAAATATTTAAGTCAGCATGAAAATGAACTTTGCTATGAGTTGGGATACCCCACGGTATCCGGCCCCAATGAAACAAGGAGATCCGTTTATGCTGTGTTTGGCAATGGATTGACAAGGCTGGTTTTGAATGAAGATATTTCAGATATGCTCAGCTGTTCTACATTTGAGGTGGAAGACATTGCGGCGGGGGAAAAGCCGGTAGCATTATTTCTTATAACGCGTGACGAGGAGCCTGCTACATACAGTACTGTAGTTGGAGCTATTTTCAATTTATTATATACTGGGTTGGTTGACTATGCGCAAAATTTTCATAACAGACTCCCTAAGACGGTTCATATGATTTTGGAGGAATTTGGCAACATTGCTCCGTTGGAGAATATTAATGATATGTTGACGGCAAGCCGTTCCAGAAACATTCGGATGTTAATAATACTGCAGAGCAAGGACCAGCTGCTTATTTCCTATAGCAAAGAAATTGCAAATGTTCTGATAGGAAATGTTCAGAATTTAATTTATCTGTCGACTTCGGATATGGAGCTTGCGGAACTGATTAGTAAAAGGTGTGGGCAGGTGACGGATCCGTACACACATGAAAACAGGAGACTTTTAAGTCAGGACCAGCTGACGCATTTTAACAAGGATAAGGGCGAAACGCTGCTTCTTCTTGGGCGGCATTATCCTTATATTACTTATTTCCCCGACTTATCGTCCTATAAAATGATTACGCCGTTAGATGAGGTGAATATTAAGGAAAGAAAAAGACTTCAGATAGAGTATGCAAGCCTGAAGGAGATAATGGATAAGCAAGAGCAGGAAAGGGTAGACGCCATTTTAGCAGGTGAAGATGTACAGACAAGGAAACAGAAAAAAGTTTCGGAAAGAAGATATGAGTTGTTCCTAAAAAATCGACCGGTATCTTCTGCATTACATGAAAGAATAAATAATCTGATAACAATGTCCTGAATATAGAGGAAAGGAGTGGTCGAACATGATAAATGAAAAAAGAGTCGGAGATTGTCTGGAATATGCTCTGGTAGATGAGTTTTTTCAGGAAATGTATGAAGACGTATATATAAAAGCAGTTATTATGTATCTTGTTATATACGGCTACATAGACAGACTGGTGCAGAAGGAAATTTCCATTTTACTGCTCATAAAAGAAGGAAAGAAGGTCAAGAGAGATAAAATTTTTGACAAGATAGTTAAATTGCTGATGAAGGAGTTGAAAAAGAAGTATAAGGGGTGTGATTTTGAACAAATAATTATGTGTTTAAATGTTTTTGTAATACCTGAATGGATATTTCAGAATGCGGCAGCATTAGAAGATATAGATGGAAAAGAAATTCTGATTAATGACATGTTATACTACATAGAAGATGACCCGTTTCCTATGCTCCGTGTGGTAAATTCGTGTTGTTTTTCAGACAGAAAGATTTTTTTACGTGAGATAGCGGATAATCATGATACCTGTTGTGGAAATTATACGATTTCTCATATGTTTTCCTGGATTTTTGGATATGATGAACAGGAAAAAGCGCTTTATCTTCAGTTGAAATATGATAAAAATTATTTTGCAAAATATTTTGTAAATACCGGACAGACCGTCTTGGTCAGAGGGGAAGGAATGGGTTCAGTTGAGGGCCGGCCCGTCATAAAGCAAGGACGGCGGATTTATATTGTATTAAAAGGAGGAGATTGGAAAGAATTAAAGAAAGAGGTAGCGGAAGAGGAATATATAATTTGCAGTGATGGAATTCTTGTATCACCATCGATACACAACCCTTCTTTCTTTATACCGTATCTGCTTAATGCCAGAGGAGAGAAAAAAGAGATAGATTACACACAAAAATGGATTTTTGCTATGCAAAGAATAGCAAATGAGGTCTATCCTGTTCGGTGTCAGTTTGAAATACATTGTCCACTGAACAGTGCAAATGAATTAACGTATGAAAAATTATGTATTACATACTTAAAGGAATATATGAAATATTGCAAATCTCATGAGGGATGGGATCCTAATGAAAAGTATGCACGGCTTATTGCTTTTATGGAACTTTTTTTCTCGGGAATAGAAGATTTGCTGGACATAATCCTTGTCCTGGAAGAAGTATCGGCAAACATGAGGCAGACGAGTGAATATGTAGCAATTAATGAAATATTGCTGGATATCATGGAGGAATGGTACAGAAATGGGGAACCTATTGATTTTGAAGCAAGTGCGTTGCGTGACAGGCTGTATAGTCAGGTTGGGCACAGCTCCTCAGAAAATAAGAAGTTTCATTCCATACAAAACTGGGACGATGATGATTATAATTTAAGAGGTTATGTCGGGGCATTTTACTTTGACGGAGATAATATACTACATGCAAAGCCCAGGCAGCGCAGGACGGCAAAAAATATTTGTGGCTACTGCATGGGGACGAATCCGGAGGAGTATCCCGGAATGGTTGTTTTTGACCGTACACAAGGGCTGTTCAAAATTCAATATGACAGAATGTTAACGGTAAATGAAATCAACCAAGTAGTGGATGATTTCGGTCTGTTGGGATATGAATACGATATTTATATTGTAGAATAGGGTGTGTAACTATTGCGAGCTATAGAAGATAAAAATTAAACAAACTGAAAAGTATTAAATTACGAATAAACTCTTGCATCTGCTTTGCAG
>DHMX01000028.1 GCA_002406015.1 Lachnospiraceae bacterium UBA4631 | reverse complement strand
TCAGTCCCAATGTGGCCGTTCACTCTCTCAAGCCGGCTACTGATCGTCGCTTTGGTAGGCCGTTACCCTGCCAACTGGCTAATCAGACGCGGGCCCATCCTGTACCTATAAATATTTTCACACCGAAAGATGCCTCTCTGTGTGCTTATGCGGTGTTAGCAGTCATTTCTAACTGTTATCCCCCTGTACAGGGCAGGTTACCCACGCGTTACTCACCCGTCCGCCACTCAGTCATATCAGTCCGCTTCCGAAGATTAAGTCCGATATGCTTCGTTCGACTTGCATGTGTTAAGCACGCCGCCAGCGTTCATCCTGAGCCAGGATCGAACTCTCAATTAAAGTTTGTCCCGGTCATTATTAACTTCTGGCTAATAATTCCCTTTTTACTGTTTTTAAGGTCGTATAGTCGGTTTCATTCTGCTTTGTTTCCTCCGCTTCCTGACCTTCCTATACTGTCCGTTTTCTGAAATTCTTTTGAATTTTCAGGGTTGTCTTATTGTTCAATTATCATGGTTCTGTGTGTTGCTGACTTACGTTTTACCGCGTCAGCAAGGACTATAATATCATTCGTATTGATGATTGTCAACAACTTTTTTTATTTTTTTTGAGTTTTTTTGTTTTTCGTTTTTGCAGACCTGCATTTCAAGCTTTTTAGCTTGAAATTTCAGAGGTTTCTGCCTTTAGAAAATCATGCGGCTTATATTCGTAGCCACATCCAGCAAGAGATTATGAGAAAATAAGATGTTTAGCATCGGACTTTCGTTAATCTTTGAAAATGCCCATATGCCTGCCTGTGTATTTCCTAATATAGAAATAAACAGAAAGCCTGTCCATATAATTATTAATGCGACTGCAGCACCTAAGCATATTCCGCCAACCTTATCAATTCCATGAAGTATCGGTATCTCTGTCAATACCTTTGTTACGCACAGCAACACCACCAAGCCAACGGTAATTGCTACCTGAATCACCAGAAAGGAAAGTGCATTCATCATCATGCAGGTTAAATATTTTGCCAGATATTCTTGGAAATTGCCTACCTGCAAGCCTCCGTATATACCATTTGCATCATTATCATTGTTACTGATAATTGCGGTCTTAATCCGTTCCGGAAACGGTAATTCGTCAATTATCTGCATTTGTTCTGTTTTCGTAGTATCCTGCTTGGTAATATCCAGGCTCCACTGTTCAATAATATAAGCCTCTATTTTATCGTCTATTGCAGTATATTTTTGCAAGGCATTACTGACATACGGACACGCATAGGAGGACAACCCAATTGCCAGTACCATAGCAATCGTTAACAGCAAGGTACGAAACAGCCCCTGCCGATACCCTATCCAAAGGCATACGCCTGCTATTATTATTGTTGCAATCTCCAATCCATTCATATACTATCTCCCACAGTTCTTCCATCGTACATCATACATTCCTGTCATGCTATAGTCCATGTTACACTTGCATATCATGTAACTATCCCACACTTTCATGTGATACAGCCATGTTCCGCTCGCACTTCACGCAGTTATGTCATGTTTTCATGCCATACGTCCACGCTTCATTTGCATGTCAAACATCTGTTTCACATTTTTATGCCGTACAGCCACATTCCACTTGCACTTCACACATCCGGATCTACTGTGTTATTTCTGTTGTTTCTTCTTTGGTGTATTTTAATTTAATAATTTCTGTTGCGTCATCATAAACGACGATATACTTCATAGGTGTTCCTGTCGGAACTACATTTTTAATTTCCTTTGCGAATGCATAATGAAACCGCAGATTTCCCTGCATATCATAAATACGCACATCCGAAGTTCCTATTACAAATATTTCATTTTCTGTTGCATAGACATTCGTATAAGTAAAATCAATTCCTCTTGAAAACCGTTCGTTTCCGTTGGTGTCAAACAGTCGGATTTGATATAGGGAACCCTGTTCGTCTGCTCCCTGCTCAATCACACCCACATACTTGCTGTTATAGAAAATGCTTTCAATCTCTCCCTGAAATTCTGTTATGGCACTTTTCTCGCTCGGCTTTTCCCGCATACTGTAGAAAATAAACTGGTTATCGCCAAAGGCACATATCATATCATCATTCAGAAATTCGATTTTAGGAACTATGGTATCTCCTAAATTATTGAAGCCACCCACCAAGCGGTCTGTGGTATTTTGTCCTACGGAGTCAAAATTGTACGCTGCGATTGAATTTTTTACTGTGATTCCTTCAATCTTCACGTAACTGGTTACCAGCTTATTTCCACTGTCCGACAGGGAAATATCCAGTGGATACCCGCTATCTGCCATTGTAGTCCGTATCTCTACCAGCTTTTCTCCATATTTATCATACAGGTCAATGTAGTTTTCTGTTTCATTTTCAAGAACGACTGCAAATACACCTTGGGATGCTACATCTAAATTACATATTGTATATGGAGTTTCTATGGTTCCTGCTTTTCCGGATTCATTGAATATATATACACTATTTCCGTTTAAATCTGCAACTGCTACATAGCTGCCGGACACTACCGCCACCGGCTGCTTCATTTTATAGCTCTCCATCCAAAGTACGGTTCCGTCTTTATCCAGATAACTGATTCCTTCCTTGCTATATTTCAGAAGGCTTCCGTTATATGCCAGATAGGACATCTGTGTAGCATTGTTTCCCTTTGCGGTTGATACCACTTCATAATCATTATAGGTTCGTTTCTGCTGGATGAACCAATAACCGCCAAGCCCGGCACAGATAAGCAACAGCACAAGCAGTACCCATCCGAAATGTCGTTTTCTTTTCGGTTTTTCATCGGAATCCGTACTGTCAGGGTCTGTGTTGTTAAACTCCACTATTTTCTTTTGCTTTTGTACTTCCTCTGTATTGGATATACGTTTTCTTTTCTCTTTTGCCATATCAATCTCTTTCCTGCTTTTTCCACTCTATTATGACACTTATGATATTACCATATTTTTTCTGATAGGACTACTTTTATTTTAGGCAAGTCCGGAACCGGCTTGAACCTTATCCGGGACAGACGCTTACGGAATACTCGGAATCAATATCTGCTGTCCGACATAGATTTCGTCTCCGTTCTGCATTTCATTTGCTTCCATAATGTTATCTACATATAAAATGGAATGATACATAGAAAAGCTGATGGAGGATAAGGTATCACCATCCTGTACGGTATAGTATTTCGGTGCATTTGCTATATTGGATGCTATTACCTCTGTTGTTGCAGCTTCCTCCGTTTCCGTTTCACTGGTTACATTGGCTGCTGTACTTTCTCCTGCCTGCTCGTCTACTATGGATGTGGTTTCCGAGGATACCTCTTCGGTCTGGGTTTCCGTTTCGGTGGTAGGCTCTACATTGGCATTTACGGAGACAACATTTGTCTTTATGTCACTCTCGGTGCTGGCTTCGGACATAAAATCAATTCTATGAAATGCGGTTTCCAGATTTTTTAAACGGTCATAACTATTTATGACTGTGATTCCCAGCACAAGAAAGGCGATTGTCAAGACTGAGCTTGCTACATAGAAAAAGCTTACCGGCTTTCTGGGCGGTGCCGGCGGCTCCTTCTGTTCCAGCCGGCTTCGATACCTTCTTAGCAGTTCTTCATCCCTCTTTGCCACATCTGTCTCTGCTTCTACCATATGATTTCTCTGTGTCACCATATAGCTTTGCATGGCATCATTTCTCGTATAATAAATATAATAGCCGCTTTGCTTTTTTAAGCCGTTATTTTCATATAAGTACCACGCATCCTCTTCCTCCAGAGCATCAATCAGATACAGTACCTTGTCACGCCCCGGAAAGTTTTCCAAATGAATCTTTGTTATTTTTTCGTTGATTTCCGTTGAAAAGCCCATGCGTGACAAGAACCAGCCTACAACCTCCAAATCCGGAAAATACCGTTTTACTTCGTTGTATATCTGGCTCCAGATTTCATTAGTAAATTCAATTTCTTCTAAATCCAGCTCCATATTCTGTGCTTCAATGGCTCCGCTGATAAATAAAACCCCTTGCTGTTCTATCTGCTTATATTCTCCAAGCAGAATTGCTCCTCTTGCATATGTATTTCCGGGCTTTGCCAGTTGATTCAGATAGGTCATCACATAATCTTCTACATAGATTCTTCTTCCCCCCTGCGGCGTTCCTACCTGACGTATATTTTTCGGGAGTCGGATGCCCGAAATTTCACTTGCCTCTTCCTCCGTCTCAGCACTATCGTATATTACTTCTATCATCTTGATTTCTCCCGCCTTTCTGCACTATCCGCTTCGATAGATGCATCATAGCACTGAGAAATCAGTTTCTTTATCAAATCCTGTCGGCTTGGTTTCATATTTTATCGCAATTTCTATATCATTTCGAGCCGATATTATCCTCTCCCTTTCTTTCCTTCTCCTTTCGTCAGGAATTGACAATAACTCAAATGTCTAAAACCTGTATTCCCGTTCATACTGTATATATACGAATCTAGACGAAATGGTGTAATTATGAAAAAAACAATTTATTTTAATGCTTCGGAATCAACTGCCTGTGAGGCTCTTGGCGAAGAACTATACAACTTATTGATGCTTACTCACCTGCATTCACAGCCGATTATTATCCTGTGTATCGGTACCGACCGCGTTACCGGGGATTCTCTGGGTCCTCTGGTCGGTCATCAGCTTAAAACGTCTGTGGAGCAATTTATCGTATACGGCAATCTGGAGCATCCGGTTCATGCCATTAACCTGATTGATACATTGGATGAAATCTATGAAACCTACGATAACCCTTATATTATAGCAATTGATGCTTCTCTCGGCACAAGAGACCACATTGGTTATGTAACCCTCCGCCAAGGTCCTTTGAAGCCGGGACAGGGGATAGCAAAGGATTTGCCGGCTATCGGTGATATATCGATTACCGGAATTGTAAATCTATCGGGTCGGCCGGGTGCTTTCTTGCTACAAAATACCAGACTGTATACTGTCATGCAATTAGTAGAATGTATTGCTCTGGGTGTACAGCGTGCAGAAGAAAGCTTACCGATACCGGTTGTTTCTCAGCTCACTGCAATCAATCGTTCAGAACTGCTGGTTGATTATGAATAAAATAATTAGAACCGGACAACACCAGCGACACTTATAAAAGGGCAGAAATCCCAGCATTTTTATGCTACGTGACTCCTGCCCTTTCAACATTTCTTACATTATTATTCTTACTCTGAAATTATTTTTATTTCTCAATTACTTTTTATTTCTCGATTACTTTTTATTTCTCGATTACTTTTTATTTCTTGATTACTTTTTTATTTCTATTCTTTATTCTTTCACGAATCCTACAATTCGCTGTTCTCAATTATGCTTTTCAGCCCTCTATTCCTCCGGCTGCTCCCGATGTGGTGCTTCTCCCTTATAGATGGCAATTCCTTCTGAAATCGTATCGATTTGCTCTGTCTGCATAATATTGATAATATCACTCAAGGTTTCTTCCTTACAGATATTCTTACCCAGATATTTTGCATATTTATTCGTGATAGCAAGAGCCGCTTCTTTTATTTTGCCTTCTACATCATAACGCTCTTCTTCTACAGCCGCTGCCTGCTGACGCATATCATCCAGCTTCGCCTGCCGTCTGCCGTTAATCTCGTCTATAATCGTATTTCTGGTCTGCTGTTCAAATTCTGTTAAGGCTGCCTGCTTCTCCTCTGCAATTGCGTCCATTTCATTTTGGGATTCCTGAATCTTCTGGTCGTATGCATCCAAGCCGTATTGACTTTCATCCTTGTCCTTATTGATTGCATTCTTGATTGCCCGGATATTTTTATCGTTGGCAAGCATCTGATTTCGAATCTTACGTCCCTCTGCAATGGTATCCCGATGCCGAACCTTTGTCAGATTAAATATAAGGAAATAAATTCCCAGCACTACAATTAAGCTTACGGCAATTACCAGTGCCATAAAATAGGATGCCTGTACAATCGGTTTGTCCGCTAAAATTACTCTTGCAAATAATTCATAGATACCAAACGGAATACCGGCTAATCCAATCACTATCATAAGCAACAGTATTAAAATCTCTTTGATACCCTTTGGCATGAACAATGCATAATAGAAGCCTGTCTGACAAAATGCCGGAACATGATTCTTCTTAAACAACGTCCGCATCTCTGTCTTTAACTGCCGGCTGTTTTCCTTCACATCCGCTGTTTCTTCGTCTACCCGCTGTCCGACCCGTTCAGACTTTTCCTTATTCTTCTGTTCCTGTGCTTTTTTCAGCTTCTTACGTCCCGCATCTAACTGGGCATCATACGTATTTTCAATCTCGGCTTTTCGCTTCTTTATTGTTGTATTAATCTCATCATGAATAGACTTCTCTTCCTGTGCAATTGCTTTCTGCATTTTATCTTCACGTTCCTGAAGCTGCTTCTGCTTTTGCTCCATTTGATTACAGGCAACCACTTCCTCTCTTGCCTGAATCAAGAAATCGACATTCTGATTAAATATATTATCCATATCCATTGTGTTACCTCCTCATAACCTCTTTTATTTTAACAAAACCCGCTATAATTCACAACCTTTTCTTCCACATTCAGACAAAAATATCACAAAAACTTCATAAATTATTCGGTCTTTTTCCATTGTCTAAGTCTCGTTTTTTTTATATAATTAAGAATAACAGTAAACGGCAGCTTATCATGCATGAGGGAGGTTCAAGCAGACAATGAATATTTTATTTTTTCTTACGCCCAAAAGTGAGGTTGATTATATCCAATCCAACATCACCATTCGCCGGGCATTAATGCAGATGCAGGCAAATACTTATACATCCGTTCCGATTATTACGGAAGACGGTGAGTATGTCGGAACCATTACAGAGGGGGATTTTCTTCGTCATTTTAATAATATTACCACCGGAGGTCCCGAACCGGATGTCAACGAAAACGTTCTTGCCATCCTTCGCTCTGTCAGTTATGAACCGGTATCCATTAATTCAGACATAGAGGATTTGATTTCAAAGGTTACAAATCAGAACTTCGTTCCGGTTGTGGATGACAATAAAAAGTTCATAGGGATTATTACCAGAAAAGATGTTATTCAATACATCTATAACAAATTAAAATCCCTGTCACAATCCTGATTGTGCTATCGGTGCAAGCGGTTTATCCATGTACGTGTTCTGCATGGCGAAGCAGTTTTCGGATTCCGCAAAGAATCGTTTCTATTCCAATCCAGGTAAAGAATGTAACTACCAGCTCCGGTTTCGTTACATCTACTCCTGCCAGTACATAGCATAGCATGGTTGCCATGAACCCTCCTAATGTAATAATTCCAAATATGTGTTTCATGTTATATTCCTCCTTGCGTTTTTAATCTGGAAGTAACATAACATAAAGGTGTGTCAATCCATGACAGGATTGACACACCTTTTTAATATTTTTCCATATTTTTACTATTTTTCTACTTTCTTCATATTCCCAGCAGTTTTAGCAGCTCCGGTAGTTCCGGCAATTTGGGCGGCTTCGGGATTTTCAGTAGTTTCGGTAGTTCCAGTAGTTTCAATAATTTCGGTATTTCCGGCAGTTTCACTATTCCCAACAGTTTCAACATTTCCAGTATTCCCAGCGGCTTTGGCAGTTCCGGCAGTTTGGATATTTCCAATTAACAGTGGCTCCTGCGGTTCTATGGATACCCGGTCTTCCTCCATCTCAATGACTGTGTTCGTACATACATATTCCGGAAATCTGATTACAATTTTGAATAGGTCTCCATCCAGATATATCTGAAATTCTCCGTCCTGCAATTCTACCAAATGCTGAGCAATGGAAAGTCCCAATCCACTGCCTTCGGTGCTTCTGGAGGAATCTCCCCGCACAAAACGCTCCATCAGTTCACTTGCGTCAATATTTAACGGGGCTTTGGAAATATTCTTAATTGCCAGCTCAATCATCCCGGCTTCCTTTTTCATATCAATGTAAACGCGGGTTTCCGGCATGGCATATTTATATATATTTTGAAACAGATTTTCCAGAATCCGGAAGGTTCTCCTGCCGTCTGCAAAAATCATATACGGCTGTTCCTCAATGCTATCGATTACCTGTAGCTTCTGAACTGAAAACCTATCCTCAAATTCTCCGATGGTCTGTCTCAACAGCTCTCCGAAATCAATCGGCACTCTCTCTAATTCAACATTTCCGGTTGTCAGCTTAGATACCTCTACCAAGTCCTCCGTCAACTGCTTGAGTCTTTGTGATTTGCGGTCCAGAATTTCTATATAATGCTTTACATTTTCATTATCTACATTTTCCCGCTTTATCAAATCAACATAGCTGATAATAGAAGTCAATGGGGTCTTAATATCATGGGAAACATTTGTAATCAGCTCCGCCTTCATACGCTCATCATAGATACTCTTTTCCACTGCCTTTTGAAGTCCGTCACTTAAATGGTTAATATTATCTAAGATTTCCCGTTCTGTTGCCAGATGCTTTCCGTCCGGCATTGATACGTCTAAATTGCCGGATGCCAGTATCTGTGTAAGGTCCCGTATCCGCTGTTCTCCCTGTGCCTGTCGAATCATAAGCACCAATGCACCGATATTCCACAAAATTGCCAGTGCAAACCCTAAAATGACAAAATAGCTCTCCCAGCCAAATACTATCCAGAAGCCGCTAAACAGCATTCCAGCCCAGTAGACTATAAATAATTCCACAGTTCTTGCAGTCAGATTCTTTTGTCCGGAAATACCTCTGACAACCTCCCTTAACAGGTGTCCTCCCCAGCGTAAAATACTCTGTTCAAACATCTGACCGGCTTTTCCTCTCCGGACAAGGCTTAAAAGTCCTACCATAAAGAATGCATAGCCAATCCAAAAGGATACCAATACACTCGGTACATCCAACTGGAATGATACCACATCTTGGATGTTTTGAAATTCCTGGCACATCCGAATCACAAGAAAGCAAACACCAAATGCGGCTGCAAATCCCATAATTTCAACCGGTATTTTATCCAGTATTCTCAGTTTGACAATTCCTGATTCCGCGTCTTTTCCTCCACAGAACCGAATAATATGAACCAACAGCAGTCCGGACGCAATTGCCATGAGTATCATAACGATAAGTGCAGGAATCGTATACGGATAATACTGCTTGAATGTCTGGTTTTCTACTTCAAATATATCATAGTTCGGAAATGTCGTATAAATCCCGATATAAAGCGTATCATCCGGCTTTAAGTCAGACATTCCCTTCATTATGCCGGTAATAGCTTCATCACTTAGATATTCATTCGTGAAATTATGACAGGTTACTGCATATTCTCCGCTGGCAGTCGCTGTAATCGTTAAATATTCATTACAGCTAACGAGGTTTTCCAGATTCCCCACATTTGTATAAAGCTTATTTCCTGTAGCCACATAATATGCAATATTCCGCTTGTCATATTCTAAGTTCTTCTTCTGCTGCATGTAGGTATAGCACCCTTCCCCGGCAAGCTGCTTAATAAGCTCCTCTTCACTGGCAAATTTGCAGCTTAACAAATCCACCCCTGTGCAGTCTTCCGCCTCTGAACTCTTAAAATACAGTTTATCCGGAATCGTATACCAGCCATATATACCGGAATAAAACATATCCTCACTCGGAGAATACACATACTTGATTCCGTTATAATATAAAATATACGCATCTGCCGAAAACTCTTCATCCATAACATCACCGATATTCGGGGACGCATTTTTCATAAACAGCCGTATATAGTCTTCCTTTGCCATTTCTGCAAACCGGGTTGTATTTTTAATCTCCTCTGCCGAAAGTGTAATGGTATACCATGCATCATTATATATCTCGGTTTCTTCTGTCCTATCTATACTGCCGATTCCGTATAAATCGTAATAGTAACTATAATTCAATGTACTTATCCAATCTTCTGTCCGCACATTTTTTTCGATTCCCAGTCCAAGCTCATCATTCTGTAGATATAATTTTTCTATATTAATGCTTTTGACATTAAACTGAAATGCATTTACAGACTCCGCCGCATAATCCAAGTCTACAAGCAGCCTTGTCAACTCGTCTGCAAATGCTTGTGTTTCGGTATATTGCTTACAGTCTATATCCTTATATCCGAACAGGATACCCATATTATAAAAAAACATACCGGATAACAGGGTCAGACTGATTGTGACCCCTAAGATACCTATATCCAGTATATTTCTTTTGGAACTGCCTGATGACTTCATAATGTTTTCTTATATTTCCTTTCCGTACGTCTAATCCAGCCGGTCCATTTTATAACCGACTCCCCACATAACCTTAATATATTTCGGTTCCTTGGGATTGATTTCTATTTTTTCCCGAATCCTTCGAATATGTACGGACACAATATTCTCAGTTGCATAGGAATCCCCTTCCCAGATGCTTTCATAAATTTTTGCACTGGAAAATACAATGCCGAGATTCTGCATGAACAACCGCACAATCTTATATTCGGTTGGTGTCAGCTTCACAATCTCGCCATCCAGTGTTACCTGTTTCTTATCGTCCTCCAGAACCAGGCCTCCGTTTACCAAAACATTCCGGTTTACCTCCGGCATACTTCCCAGCTTGGAATAACGCCGCAACTGGGATTTTACCCTTGCCAAAAGCTCTAATGGGTTAAACGGCTTGGTAATATAGTCATCCGCACCAATGGTCAGCCCCATAATCTTATCAGTGTCTTCTGATTTTGCCGAGAGCATAATAACCGGAATATTACTCTTCTTCCGCAGCTCCAGCACCGCATGGGTTCCGTCCATATTTGGCATCATAATATCAATTATTAATAGCTGTATATCTCTCTGGCTGATTAATTCCAATGCCTGTACGCCATCATACGCTTTCCAGACAGTATAACCCTCCTGCTCCAGATAGATGCTGATTGCTTCCACAATCTCCTTATCATCATCACATACTAATATATTCATCCTTTGCTACCTCATTTTCTTCCTTTTACAGACACAGCTTTTCCATGTGTATCATATCAGCAGAACCTTAAGAATGGTCTTCGGAATTATGAAGATATTCTTAAAACAAGGTTCCGTCTTCCTTTGACAAATATAAAAGGCTGCTCGTCAGGGTATCTCCATGCTCCGAAATATACGTCCGATATTCCTGATAGTCGATATAATACTGATTTCCCCATGACGCAATCTGAAGCAATATCTGCTTGTGCTTGCGTCCTATGATTCCGGTTACGGTTACGAAATGGCTATGAACCGATAAATGCCCGCTCGGAATCAGTTCATCCTTTGACATAGTATAAAATGGGATTCCCTTCTTTCCGAAAACAAATGGGGTGTTCGGCCCGATTGCCAGAATAATCGGCAAATCCTCCCTTAACATCTTCTGCATGACCTTCAGCATCGTCTGGTCATCCATAAACCCTTTCCACGCAATCGTCATAGGCAATCTGTATTTCCTGCAATACTTACGGACAGCTCCGGCAACTGCAAAGCCGTTCATTCCGCTTCCCGGCACCAGTGTCACATAGGACTGCAATAAATGTGTTAAAAATCGTTTGTAATCCTCCCACTCCAAGGTCGGACGGGCAACCCTTGCAAGACTGACTGCCGCTGTTGAAAACTCCCGGTCACTTTTCGCAAGATAAAGGAACAGGTCTCCAATAGCAATCAAGCCACAGCCCCATTTATAAACAATGTTCTCTGCATGTTTGTGAGTTTCCTTGGAAAACCACATCTGGTTTCCGCCATAAGATAAATTCCCCTGATAATTAATCTGAATATAGGATGGGTTCTGTAGCTCAACGATTTTCATTTATTCTCTCCTTATCTCCTGTTTCCGGATTCGTTTGTCCGAAAAGAATGTCATGCATAGGAGAATCGTACATAATATCCATGTCGCCGGCTCCGAGATAATAATGCCGAAGTATCCCATACGATCCGCCAATACCCATGCCACAATTAACTTCCCCGCAAGCTCTATGCTGCTGGAAACCATCGGTACAACCTTCCGTCCCAAGCCCTGCATGGCGTTGCGTAATACAATCAAAATTCCCAGTACAAAGTAAAATGGTGTATCAAACCGCAAATACCATCTTGCTGTCTGAATAACCTCCGGTGTGGTCGCTCCCGAAATCAAACGGATTAACACCGGTGCTGCCAGATAAACGGCAGCAATTACAATCACAGACCATATCCATGATATTAATATAGCATCCCGAATCCCGGTTCGAATCCGGTCATATCTTCCGGCTCCATAGTTCTGTCCGGTAAAGGTAGCTGCTGCTACACCCAGACTGCTGAACGGCAACATGAAAATTTCACTTAACTTTCTTGCGATGGTATGTGCCGCAATGATGCCGGTGCCGAATTTATTAATTGCTCCCTGTAAAATCAGGGTTCCTACGGATACCAGACACAGCATAAATGCCATGGCAAGCCCTTGTCCCATCAAGTCCTGTATCAGGCTCCAGTCCCAGCCAAAGTCACTACGACTAACATGCAGCTCCGGACATTTTTTAATGATATAAATAAAGCAGCAGACAAAGGAAACAGCCTGTGCGATTACCGTTGCGTAAGCGGCTCCCTGCACATCCAGATTCCATACACCTACAAACAAAATATCCAAGCCTACGTTGATAACGGTTGCAACAATTAAAAATATCAATGGGCGAACCGTATCTCCCACAGCCCTTAGAATTGCAGAGCATAAATTAAAGGCAGTGGTAAACACCATAAATAAAATGATGACGCGGATATAGCCGATGCATCGTCCCATAATGTCTTCCGGTGTATTCAAAAGCTGTAACAACGGTCGAATCAAAAAGAGTGCTATCACAGTCATTACAACCGTAATTCCAACACTTAATACAATGGAGCTGGCAATGGTCTGACGCATACGCTTCATATCCTTTGCACCGTAGTATTTGGATACCACAATTCCAAAACCATTTCCCAGACCGTTCATTGCACCTATAATCAGATTAAAAATAGGACTGCTGGCACCCATTGCCGCCAATGCATCCTCACCCAGAATTTCACCGACAACCTTGGTGTCTACTATATTATATAATTGCTGAAATACATTTCCGATTATCAGCGGAAGTGAAAATGCAATTAATAAACGAATAATATTTCCTTTTGTTAAATCCTTCATCTGCCGTACTCTCCTTTTTTCAGAAGTTTCTACCGATTATAGCAGAATATGATTCATACAGCTAGACTGTTCCATGACATATTGATAGGTAAATATTGACTTTTACTGCTGCTGTCTGGACCAAAGATAACAATATGCCTGTGTTCTGGCGGCAAACAGCTCTGTTTTTAACAGCTCTTTTACTTCTTCTCTGGTATACCAATTTGCTTCTATCTCTTCTAAGGTTGAATTACTTGGTGCAAATGTACCGCCGGCAATTCCGACTACGCACTGATTCTTTTCATTACTGAAACCAACTGCACTGTAGCTGTCCGGTATCATATCCAATACCTGAATAAGCTCCAGTCCTGTCTCCTCTTTCAGCTCCCTTGCCGCACTTACCGTCGGAGTCTCCCCTGCATCAATCAGTCCTGCCGGGAAATTATATACAAAACCGCCGACTGCCATCCGGTATTCCCGATTCAAAAGGATATGTTTTCTCTCTTCATCCTCCATAATCAGTACAACCGCATCGGTCTGATGCCGGCTCAGGTCTTTATGGTCTGTTATCTGATTATCCCGGCTAATCATTTCATATACCTTTTCTTTTCCGTCTACGGTTTTATAGGTTATATCATAACGTGTGATAAAATGTCCCTGCTGTACCTTTTCAATTTTCTGAAATTCCATTCTGCACCTCCGCCTTTTGCCAATTCTGGTATGCTTCGTTATTCTTTTTATTTTTTCTTTTTATTTTATTCGTTTGTCTTATTTATTTTACTTCTTTTCCCGGTAAATGACAACCTGTGCTTTGACAAATATGGATTCCCTACTTATAATACTATCGGATGCATGAGAACTGCAAATCTGTATCAACAAAAAGGAGATGCTATGGAATTATATATTGTTCGTCATGGACAAACCGAGTGGAATAAAGAAAAACGTCTACAAGGCAGCACAGATATACCACTTAACGATGCCGGCAGGCATCTGGCACAATTATCCGGTGAAGCACTTGCCAATACGAAGTTTGACCGCATTTATTCCAGTCCGCTCAGCCGGGCATATGAAACTGCCTGCCTGTTCCGGGGCAATCAGTCCGTTGATATAATCACAGATAACCGTTTACGTGAGCTGTGCTTTGGTGAATATGAGGGACAAAGCATCACAGAGCTTCGTAACATTACCAATGATACATTTCGATATTTTTTTGAACATCCGGAGTTATATCAACCGGCTCCATCGGGTGAGACACTTGAGCATTTATGTGAGCGGGCGGCTTCCTTTCTTACAGAGGTTATTGAACCCTTAGAACCGACCTGCAACCGCGTTATGATTGTTGCTCATGGTGCTATTAACAAGGCTCTTATGACGCACATCAAGCAGCTTGCGTTGTCGGAGTTCTGGTCCGGCGGACTTCAACGAAACTGTAATGTCATTTTACTGCGTCTGGAACATCATCGTTATGAAGTTCTGGATGAAACACATATCTTTTATTCTGAATCGGCAGCCCAATAGGGCTGCCTTTTTCACCATTTCCTGTCTTTCGACATAAACTATCCATATAACACCGCGTATGCGGACTTCAGAAAGGAATGCTAATATGGAAGCAAATCGCTATCCCCAGATGACATCCAGAACATACAGGGATAGATTCAATCCTGCTTTTGACGATTTCCCAATCGGTATGTCCTATGTTCCATGGCAGACATGGCAGAACCTGTATCCTCCGGAAAAAGGGCTGTGTGAGGGAACTATATTTATGGATTTGAATCAAATCTTCTGTGGAAAGAGAGGAAATCGTGCATGAACAATATGAATCAGAAACAATTGCTGAGATATATCGACGCTGTCAGTCTTGCGTTGGACGATGTTACGCTCTTTCTGGACACTCATCCAAGCAATGCCGAGGCTCTGAGCTACTACAATATGTGCAAAGAAAATCGTGCCAAAGCTGTACAGGACTATACGAGGCTTTATGGGCCCTTAAATCGTTATCATGTAAATGCAAGAAATGAATGGAAATGGAATCAAGGTCCATGGCCATGGCAAGGGGAGGTATAAGAATTTATGTGGATTTATGAAAAGCGTCTGCAATTTCCAGTTAATATCCGCGAAACCAACGCAAAGCTTGCACAAAACATTATATCACAGTACGGTGGTCCGGATGGCGAGTCCGGTGCTGCTATGCGTTATCTGTCACAGCGGTATTCTATGAAAAATGCCCGCGTAGCGGGTGTTCTTACCGATATAGCTACGGAGGAGTTAGGGCATGGCGAAATGATTTGTGCCATTGTTCACCAGTTGACCCGCAACCTGTCTATGGACGAAATCGAAAAGTCAGGCTTTGATAAATATTATACCGACCATACCTTAGGTATATGGCCGCAGGCTGCCGGCGGTGTTCCGTTTAATGCCTGTGAATTTGCGGTTAAGGGCGACCCTATCACAGATTTGCATGAAGATATGGCGGCGGATGGTGCGTTTTTACAAGGACAACTAAAAATTCCAGTGAATTTCTATTGGAATCTCTCCAGAAGGCTGCCTTTTACCAACCAGAATATAGTCTATTAGCTTTTCTACAGTTGGTCTGTCCAGATGCTCCAGCGAAGTGTATTGCTCTATCAACCGCTGCTTAGATATACTGTCCTTCTTCTGCTGTTCCATTTTAGCAAGCTGCTCATCACAATCTGCTAACATCTGTTCCAACCGTTCTCTTTGATTGGTAAAATCTTTAGACAACTGCACATAATCTTTTTCGGTAATAACGCCTTTTACCTTATCCATATATAATTCACGCAACCCCCGGACATATTCCTCTAATTTCTGCTGCATTCGATTCTGTTCCTTCATAAGCAATTGCTGCCTTTCTTCCATGCCATGATTCAGTACAACCTGTACTTCTAATTCATTCTTATTTAAATATGTATCTGACAGACTCCTCAGCTCACTAAGAACAGCTTGTTCCAATACCGATACCGAAATAAAAGACCCAATGCATGCATCCTTTGCCACATGCTTAGTTGCACATTTTAAGTATCTCCGTTCTCTGTTTTTGCAGGAACGCATGGTGTAACCGCAATACATACATCTCGCTTTTCTAGCAAAAAGACCAATATTTCCGGTGATAAAAGGCTTTGCTTTCTGTCTTAAAAGCTCCTGAACCTCATTCCATAATTCCATATCAATAATTGGTTCATGCGTACCTTCTACCCGATACCACTCATTTTTTGGACGTGGCTTATTCTGTTTGGTTTTATAAGATATGCTTCCATACTTTCCTTGTACCATATTTCCAATGTACATTTCGTTTCCTAGCATGTCCGCTATTGCAAAATATTTCCATAAGGTACTATTTTTAGTTCCCGGCTGCTGATACCTTAATCCTTTCTGCCTTTTATATTCTGTAGGATTTGGTACCCCTCTTTCATTTAACATCCGGGCAATGGACGATTTCCCATAGCCTTGAGCAAACAATGAAAAAACCTCTCGAACCACTGCTGCAGCTTCTTCATCTATAATCAAATGTCCTTTTTTCTCCGGGTCTTTTTGATACCCATATAGTGCAAAGGCTCCGATATGGCAACCTTTTTTTCTGCGGTCTGTTAATACGCTTTTAATATTCTCAGACATATCCTCCAGATACCATTCATTTATCAATCCATTTATTTGTCTGGCTTTTTTATTTCCTTTATTTTCTGTATCAGCATTATCTACCACGCTGATAAAGCGAATACCCCATATCGGAAATAATCCATGGATATATTTCTCAACCAGCTCTAATTCTCTGGTAAACCGAGACTGCGTTTTACACAAAATAATGTCAAACCTTCGTTCCTCTGCATCTTTTAAAAGGCGGCAAAATTCTGGACGATGGCGGTCAGAGCCGGTATAATCATCATCACTATAAATGTTATAGATTTCCCAATCCCGCTCCATGGCATATCGAATTAGCATTGATTTTTGGTTCTGTATGCTGCCACTATCATCCGTTTTTGACTGTTTATTTCTATCTTCTTCTGAAAGTCTACAGTATATTGCTACTTTCATAATCATCAACTCCTTGAAGATAAAACAAACTATCCAATTAATAACTATAAATATAATTTTTTAGATTGTAAACTATTTTTCATGTATCACCTGGTTTTTTCTTTGCTCTGACTGATTAATTAGTTCTATCCAGCACCTTGTATATTTCTGAATTATATCTGCCGGTTGCAAAGACTTAAATACGTTTACACACTTTACATTCTGTACTCGCATTTCCATTTTCACCCCTCCTGCTCCTCTGTATACTATACGCAAGCCTGCTTGTTCATTATGACCGCTTGTTATTCATCAAAATAATATGACTATTTTTTACTAACCATTATCATTGGTTTAATAGATTCGCATTTTATAACCTTTAGACGGACAAGTCTACATCTTTGCAAGGTAACTGGCATACGGCTCGTAAATTACGCTACCCCTTTCCAGCAGGCCCTATTAACGACCTGAAGACTGTTTTATTAACGCTGTGAGTGCTTAACAGCGGCAGTTATCTTATCTCAATCTGTTCCTGCAGCATGAAATTCATGCTTTTTTCTATATTAAATTAAATACCCATGCTGGGAGTCGAACCCAGCCATAACCGAAGCTCCGTTATCATCAGAAGTCGTTCCGGTTATTCCTCCTATGGGTCACTATCATTTACTTGCAGAGTTTTATATTATTTGCAACCTGCCTCTGCTCGGCCTGTTCCATCAATTCCATTGCCTGTTGCTGTATTTCTTGTGATACTTCCGGCTCCGGTGCCACTACTTTATATACTCCATTTTCCTTAGCCAGTGAAAGACCTTTTTGTTGAAGTTCTGCTAGTGTCTTGGTCGACACCTCGCCAAAGTCCTCAATATCCATATCCACCCATGTCTGGTATATACTTCTCATATCACTAATATTTTGTGTTATATCCTGTTTACTGCTTTCGGTAAGTGCTTCTTTCTGTTCTTCCATCACTTTTTCGGCCCCGGTATCCTGCATTAAATTATCTGCAGCTTTCTTTATAACCGCCTCTTGATTTTCCGGATTCTGAACATTCTCCGGAGACATTAATTCATCCAAAGCATTCCGGATACGTTCATCCATTTTCTGTGACATTTTCTCGTCTGATAATATAGCTTCATCAGCAAGCTCCTGCGATACCAAAAGCTCCTTAATATCCTGTATGGTCTCCTGAATGCGATTATCTACAGTTTCCGTTGGCACATCTACAGGAGCCATTCCTTTTACTGTTTTTGGATTTTCCATATATTGTATAGATTTATCCAGTACGCTGTATATTTGTTCTCTTATATGCTGATTTATCCGGTTTAAGTTATTAAGAAGAACTGTCTCCTTAAAAGCCTGCCACAATGCTTGTATTTGACTCTTAATCCTTTCCCAAATCTGTAAGCATCGCAAGTTATACATCTGTTTGGCAGTAAAATGAGGATTTTTGTATCCCGATATATCGAAGCCCTGCTGCATTCCCAATCTTAACTGCTTCATCTGTTCTGCATTGTATGCCGGCCATGAATATTCTGTCGTTTTCACTCCTTTTTCCATGCCCAAACGAATTTCTCTCATCTGCCCTGCGTTCATAAGTTTCCAGTTATAGTTAGGGGCATATCCGATTTTGTGGGTCAGCCTTAATTCCTCTAATTTTTCTACAGCCATCTCCGGAGAAGTATATCCAAGACGCTGAATATCAACGCCATCTTCCAGCATAAGCCGAAGTTGCCTCATCTGTTCTGCTGATAAACGAATATCCCAATATTTAGTTACATCTACTCTATGTTTTTCCCCTAAACGAATTTGACGAAATTGCTCCTTGGTAAATGGATGATTCGAAGTTAGATATTGTTGAACCTGCTTCGCCGGTTGCATATTATTTAATTCCTGTTGTTCTTCCAAACTTTTTTCAGAAGAATTATGCAGTTGTGAGTCAGATTGCTCCCTGGTAGATGGCTTATTTGAAGTTGAATATTGCTGAACCTGCTTCACCGGTTGCATACTATTCGATTCCTGTTGTTTTCCCACCTTTTTTTCAGGAGAATTAGATACCTTTTGTACTTCTTGAGTTACAGATTTTCTCTGTGTCATATGTTCTTTCGGTGGTTTATACTTTGAAGTTTTCTGCAGTTGTGGGTCAAATTGCTCCCTGTAATGATAGTTCTTTAATAATTCATTACCGCTCATTACCCTTGCTGTTTGTTCCGGCAATTGACCTCCCACTGTATATAATCCATCATTTCTAATATTTGCTAATATAGTATACTCACCCATTTCCAATATATCTTTCTTAGACAAATATAAATAAGTTCTTTTCATACCCGGAATTCTGGATACCACCACATCATCTTCTACCCGCTCTAATAGTTCTCTTGAAATTGTTATTTTTTCCATAGATTTATCCCTCCTGCACTTTAATTTCTAACGAAAGCGTACACATCTTATCGCTCCATTTTGTTTAATCTCTTTCATAACGTCCTCTATATCAAAATCTTCCTTTGATTTCAAACCGTTTCCTTCACCTTCATTTTCATTTCCTGACATTTCTTTCTCTTTGAGTTCCTGCCTAACACAATCGAAATTCTTTTTTCCATCTAAATCTTGTAATTCCAGCAATGAGTCCATTAAGTAATTCCATTGGTCCACTTCTATTGAACAAGACCTCATGCCCTGAATGACCGCTAATGCATTATTAGCATATTCTTTCCATTCAAACGCTACTGTATAGAAATACTCATTTGTTGCTAAATCTTCCAAAAAGTATTTTTGACATTCCTCTGGAGATTCAAAAATGTGATATTTCTCTACATATTGAGAATATTCTTCTACCATATCCTTCATCATATCTAATTGATATTGTATTTCCTCTTTTGCCGCTTCTATCATAGCTTGGTCCGGCATTGTACTTAATATTTGATTTAATATTTCTTCTTTAGAATCTTGAATCAATGACATTCTTGTCAAAAATCCATCTGCATCATTAAAAAATCCACTACGGTTTGCATATAGATAATTCCTCCATAAATATGTAATTGTTGTTAATCGTGTCATAATAGCTCCTCCCTTTTCTGTATTACTTCTCTTTCCTCATGTCTTTACCACTATTTTCCTTTGACAATTCCATAAATTTTGATATAATACTGTCAAAGAGGTTTTGAATATGATTACAACTTTGTATCTCAATTCAAATCTTATGGTAGAAGCAGCGTCTGGTAACTTTGGTCGGTTGGGGATGCTGCTTTATTTTTATGAAAAAAATAAAGTCATAATATCTTCGTTTAATATCTTTGCTAACACCTGCTTATTCGTATCCTTAACCTGTCTTTCTCCGGATTCGATTCTGGAAATCTCGCTCTGAGCAACACCCAGCTTATTTCCCAGCTCCTCCTGTGATAATCCCTGTCTTTGTCTTGCTCTTTTTATTCTTTCCCCAACCGATGCTGCTGTCATTCAACTCATCTCCTCGTTTCATATGTTAAAAACTCATATTATATAGTCTATAAGTGTTCTCTATCTTTTATAATACTCACTCATAGTTGTTTTGTCAATAACTATAAGTTGTGTTTATTCCCTAGCATATTACATTTCCCTTCTTTTATATTAAACTAACTTAGAGGAGGTTTTTTGTATGGATTTTGGAATTATCCTATCCCAGCTAAGAATAGAACGCAATTTAAGCCAAAAGGAATTAGCTGATGAATTAAATATCAGCTCTGGCTCAATAGGTATGTGGGAAACACATAAACGGCTCCCTAGCTTATATATGCTTGCAAAACTTGCTCAATATTTTAATGTAACAACTGATTATCTTTTGGGGATTTCTTCAGAACCAACCACTAAGTCTATTAACTGCACTCATCTTAATAATGATGAACTTCAATTAATAAATACTTACCGTAGTTTAAGCCCAGATGCAAGACAAGTTGTATTAGGGAAAGCACTTGACTTAAAAATTTCAGCTATAAACACACAGACCTTTAAAAAAGATATTGGGTAGAGCAAAATGGGAAAGTTACATATTTACATATGTGCATACCGCAATGATTTTTTTTACTTATGGTGTTCACTGTTTTTAGCAGCACTCGTTTTAAGTATTTAGAATAGAAGAATGGAGTTATACTAATGATGACCATAGACCAATATGACCACGACAACTTAATTATTTTATTAAATAATGCTGAACCTCATGTTCAGCACCAGCATAATGCGTTATGTCGTGTTCTTAATATTCGTAACCGCATTACCCATGAGTTTCAAGCCTTGACCAAAACGCCCAAACATATTACAGGTCAAGCTGTAGGCACTACGTTGGCAATCACCTTGCCTATATGCTTTTGTGCTTTACCTGCTATTATTATCTTCTTCACCAGCATATTCTCACAAGACTTATTTTCTTCATTTATTTTTATACCAATAGTCGTTATTGTTATTGGAGGCATACTAGGGTTAGAAGAGCTTATTTTCCGTTTAATTTATAAAGATACTTTGTCTACCTATAATAAAAAACTTATGGCTGCTAATGAAGAAGTAATTGACCTGACAAGATATATATATGCAAATACCATGCAACATGAAGAATTACAAATTATACCTATAACCTACCAGAATCCTTATGTTCTTCAGAAAGCAAAAGAGTATTTATATAATTATAGGGCCACAAACTGGAGAGAAGCTATTAATTTATATGAACAAGAACGCCAATTGCAACAAATTAACAACACAATAAAACAAAATATGCTTCAAAATCAGCAACTTATACACCAAGAGCTTTCACTACTCCGCTCTATTCAAGCAGATATTAACTTTAATGCATTAGCTACTGCAGGATTAATATTTTTTAAATAGCACTTACATATATTCAGGATGATTTGAATAATATACAAAGTTGTTTTAATAGAATTTGCAAATATTTGAACCAACCATACGAAAGGAGAAATTCGTCATGACAACCACTGAAAATCTTACTGCAATTAACGACCTTGCAAATCTTTTTTCATCTTCCGATGACATAGGAAAAGTATTCATTTTATTATTATGTATTCTTATTCCCTTGTTAAGTATTGTAATTCCAAAATTAAATTCTAAAATTGATACACAAGACCCTATATTCCTCTATTTTAGAACAAAAGCCAAACGGCGAAATGACAGAAATGAAATGGAACTTGAGCTATACGCAGACTTAAATGAATATGTTTTACCTATAAAAAACATCAAAGAATTGACCCCGGTAGAAGCTGCTAATTTTAAGTCAACTATTGATGATATTATTTCTGAAAGAAAATTGTATATTACCAATTTTTTAGAAGATTGCCTTTCTAATCTGGATTATTATTTAGATACACAAGATCCTGATTATACTCTTTCCTTGGTTCAAATCCGAAATCACATTATGCGAGAATATCAATCTCTCCGCAAATCTCTTGGTTATCCAACTGTCAATATCTTTAATCGACTTTTGTATTATAGTCCATTCTGGGAGACCTATGCATATTGCGGTTGTTTTTGCCTATTATTAGCTGCTATATTTATCGCAATATCAGCGGTATTACTATCACTTTTATCAGCTACTTCTGTCATTTTATATCATATACTGATAATATTTATACAGTTTGCCTTTATTTTTTCAATTTGGGGTATTACATGGGTAATTCTTTTTTCCATATCCCACGCTCGTCACAAAAAGAAAAATAAAGTGCTAAAGAAAAAACTCTTTGGTAATCCTGACCTTCCAATATCCAAGAATAAGCATAAGAAAAAAAATAGTTATGACGATAACTTATAAAGAGTACCATTGATATACTTCCTAGTCACCCCTATATTTCTTTTCGGTATCCTATTGTATCGTCTGGGTGACAAAATCGACATTATGAAAGAAAATGGTAGAGGGCTAATCGGATTCCTTGTATAATTTTCCGGATAAAAGGTACTCTTCTAAAAAATTTGCCCTTCAGGATATTTTCACGTATATGGTTTTCATAGTCACTGTTGTTCTGGATAACCGCATCCTGCTTCTTGGCCGGAATCATTTCTTTAACCTCCTCCGGAGCCGCCTGTTCTCCTATTGGTTGAAGCTGCACTGTAATTGTGTTTTGATTATTTTTTACTTGAACTATCCCTTTTCTCCGGATGCTGCACAACAACTTTCTAATCTGTCTCCGGGAAATTCGTATGTCATGACAAATAGCATTTATCCGGCCATATGCTCTGCCATGCACATTTGCTTTATGCACTAGATATGTAAGTAACACTTTCTCTGCAGGTAGCAGCTTCTGATTATCCCTGTAAATCCATTTCAGATAATCCCTCTTTCGCAGAGGATGAGCCGGTATCCCCTCTGCAGCTTTTCCTGCTTCTAATATATCGGATTCAGTCTCCTTTATCCCGATTGGCAGAACCTTTGCTTCATTTTCATTTACTACGGACAATATAAATACATATTCATTGGTAATCTGCTCATGCCGATAATACCGGCTCTTTCGCTCCAGATAGCCATATTGCTCTAACAGCCGCATATGTCGCTGGACGGTTCGCTCTGACATTCCGATTGCCTGTGCAATCGTAGATACCGTCGGATTACACTTTTCTTTTCCGGACAACGCAACCAGATATTGCATGACTGCTTTCGTTGTTCTCTTCAATCTATTATCTTTATAAACCCGATTCATTAAATCATATTTCGTTTCAAATCGTTCCATATCCTTTACCTCTTCTGAATTCTCATTTATTTTTCTAAAACACTTGACAAATCAAAAAAATCAATTTATAGTAAAGGAACATTTTGAAATGTTTGTTAAGTGTTTTTTGTGTTTGAAATGCTTAACCCGAATCCCACCTGGTGCCAAGCAGGTGGGATATTTTTTATTCTGTGATAACTCCGGATGGCATATCCCCTGATTCTGTTTCCGGTTCTACTGTTGCTTCCGTTTCCGGTTCTGTAGACTCCATATCTTCAGTTGTTGAGTTTTCTTGAAGTATATCCATCTCTGTTGCTACTTCCGTTTGTTGCAATGTTGCAACCGGCTCCATGCTTTCTGCAGCTTCTGTAGTCTCTGTAATTTCAGCAGATTCAGTTACGGTTCTATCTTTAATAAAATAAAAGAGAGAGCCGATTATACATAATATAAAAAGCCCTCCCCAAATAAATAATTCTGCCTGTCTTCCCTTTTCGCCTTTTCTCATTCTGCTTCTCCTTTTTCTTCATATCCTAATACCCATAAGCATCCTCCTCCATCTTTTTTGAGGTTCTGCTCAATTACACTTATAGTAAATTCCTTTGAGTTATTTTCTTTGTTCCAACAATCAGCCACAAGGATATTTCCTTCATCCGTAATTCCCCGGATTACTACGAAATGCCCGCCATCACAGAAGATACCCTTTCCCATCAAAGCCACTATTAAATCTCCATCTTCTAAATACTTTAATGCCTCTGATAAATCTTCTCCTGCGTACTCATTTGTCAGCCCTAATCCGGCAGCTCCTCTTGTAAACAACGAACGATAGCTCCCCTGTGGTGCTGCACAATATCCATTCTGCATCGCATAGACCGCCATATCTGCCGGATTCTTTTCTTCACCGGTTAAAGAACTATATACAATAGCCAGCGAAGTGGGCCCACACCCACCGCTGGCTATTGTCTGGCTTTTTTCATCCCTTGTATCGTAGTAATTATTACCCCATGCTGAATCTGCCTGGTTGTAATATACAATCGGTATTTCTCCATGGATAACATCTGCAGGCTGACTTTCTGCCCCTGAAGCAAATAACAATATAAAAAGGAGCAGACCTACGCCGCCCCATATCACTCCTCGCTTCATTTCATCACCTTACCTTCCGCCTGCGGTACCAAAGTATTGAAATTTATAGTCTGCTATATCAAATTTCACATGCATCCGCCGCCTTCCTGCCATCAGGATAGCATGTCCTCGCCGCTTTGCTTCCAGCAATGTGATTTCCTGCTCCGTTAGTCGATATAATTCTACTACCTTCTCCAGATTTGCTCCATCAATACCCATAAGTATCTTATATGACGGATTATCGAGAAGCTCCTGACCGTACATCTTTACTTTTTCATTCAGAAAATCAATTACATTCTGAGTAATTACCCAAATACCCGCTTCATATTTTCTGGCCCGCTTCATCGCATTCCGAAGGAATATGAGTGATTGCGGTATATCCGGGTCAACCAACAGATATGCCTCATCACATACTAATATGACCCGCTCCGTACGGTCTCTACTGATTTCCTTCCATGCCCATGTCAATAAATTAAAATACTGTGTCCGTTTTATCCTCTCTGAAGCATCATTTAAGCCGGATGTTGAAATGCAAGTATATTTACTGCCTGCATTAATCGTTGTATGTCCATTAAATAAAAATGCATCTGCTCCATATGCCATATCCCATAACAAATCAACCAAATCCTGCCAGTAGGTTACTTTCTGTTCTGTAGCAGCCTTTTCTTTCATCAGGTCTACCAGCTCGGATATAATCGGATAATCTTCGTTTTTTAGAGCCGATACATCTGTATCAAAACGGATTCCATGTTTATCATATAATTCTATTAATGCCTGTTTAAGATAGGACAACTTATAGTCATCAATGCTGGGCGAATACAATGTAAAAAATGTCTCTAAGTGCTTCAGATATAAAGCTAATGCTCCCATCCCCCAGCCTTCGTCTCGATAATACTCGTCCTCCTCATCCACCGGTATTTCCTGAATTTGTAGCGGATTAATCCGACTTCTGGAACCTCCTGCAGCATTCAGCCACGAACCTTCTAATACCCGGCACTGTTCTTTATATTCGTCCTCCGGGTCAATAACAAGAACCTTCGTTCCCATCATGTATTCGTCTACCATCATATCTTTTATTTTAGTGGATTTGCCGACACCCGGAACCCCCAGCACTGCAATATTCGTATTTGTGCGGTCTCCCTGACGCTTCCAGATGTCCATAGTTACAATGCCTCCGGAATCATCCTTTGCAAAATAATATCCACTGTTATCATTTAATCCGGATTTCTGGAATGGAAAACCTCCTAACAGCGTACGTAAGGGAGTTACTCTGCCGGTTACTTCTGTAATGTTTTCCTGCGGAATATAGGTTGGTGATATTTGCTTAAATATATCCTTCTGCATATTTACCATGCACCGCATCCGGCATTTTGCTTTTTTAACTGCACTTTTTGCTTTCCGGTCTACCCGGTCCATTACCTTTTCGCCTGCCATCGGAACCACAACCGTAGATAAAAGCCCTATACTCTCATTATTATCGTCAATTTCATCCATCAACTTTTTAGAGTGTCGCACTTCCTTTTCTGCCCCGCTCTCTTCTGACTGCTTCTTTGCGTCCTCCTTTCGTTTTTTGGCCGCATTAATATTACTATCTAATACCGCTATCATTTCTTCGGTATCCACAGGATTATACGTCACAGATACTACCGAATTTGGCAGATTCGTTATCTTTGAAATCCACCCCGGCTGATTATCTGAAGAATATCGTACCACTCCATATCCTCTCGCTGCGTTATCACCAATCTGCATGGTTGTATGATTAAACTGTAAAGCTATGGGTGCTATGACATTTAATAGCCCGGCATCTAATTCCTTCTTTTTTTTGCTCATTTTCTCCACCTCCGTCAATAAATAATCCTTGGCATTCCATACTCAATATCATCTGCCTCATATAACAGAGCTGTAGGATTATGAATCATATTACAAAGGCGGATAACCTCCTCCCGGTTGGCTCGTTCACAGGTGTATCCGCTTACATCAAAACATTTTGCAAATTGATTTAACCGGCTGCCTAATTCCTGTTCTGCTCCGTCACGTTTTACTTCCCACAATTTGATATAAAACTGCCGCTCCATGTTTTCTCCGTCTAACACCAGCTTATTCTGAAACCGAATGGCTTCCCGAAGCAGCTTCTTCTGAATCATGTTTTGCGTGTTGTCCAGTAATTCACTATACTGAGACACAATAGCGGCATTATCCTCCGGCTGAGAAACCGCTAATATCTGCCACCCAGAAGCTAGAGTGGATACTTCTGCTGTCTGTTGGTCTATAAGCCCCTGCTGCTCCCTCCGGCTTAACAAATCCGTTTTCCTACCTGAAACCATTAAAGTTCCGATATAATATCCATCTCTAGTCTCTATAATTCCTTCCGGACTTATATCAATTACATTAATAAATTCCTGTGTTGTCTTTTTACCGTTTTTATCCTTTTTTGGTTTCTTATTGTCAAAAAATAAAAAATAGGCAACCACAGCCATTCCCAAAACGAATATAATAATTAACTTCATAGAGTTTCCCCCTTTTCTAATTGAATGGTAACTCCTCTGCAGCACCGTCCGGGATACTCACAAAGCCATCACCGGCTGCCTGACTTGGAGATGGTCTGGAATCTGCCTGATACACAGAACCACCGGCATTACCTGCCGCATTCTTACTCTCTGCAAATTCTATCTCTTCTACTATAATCTGTACGGAATATACCTTCTGTCCTTCTTTATTCGTATAATTGTCATTCTGCACACGACCTGTAATAACAACCTTAATTCCCTGTTTCAAATACTTCTCAACAAAATCTGCCTGTCTGCCAAATACAGTACAATTAAAAAAGTCTGCATCCGGTTCACCTTCCCGCTTCCATCTGCGGTCAACAGCAAGTGAAAATCTTGCGATTGCGGTCTGACTTGCACCCTGAGAGTATCGAACCTCCGGGTCCCTTGTTAAACGGCCCATCATAATTACTTTATTCATATAAAATTCCTCCTTAAAATTAAAAAGAGCCTATCCGGCTCATATTATGTTTCTTTATGTAGCATTTACCTAGCCTAATGGATGCTCTACCAACCAAATAGAGAAGAACCCTCAGAAGTGATGGCTTCTGGGGGTTCGTTTTGTGTACAGATGACACTAATCTCTTTTCTTAGCTGATGCCATTATAGCATATGCATTATTTGAACGCAATGAACTAATTTACTTGTATTTCCTGCATTACCTTTTTCTTTTCTGTAATCTGAAGCATATGATACCGAAAGAAAAAGCTCCAGCTATGAGTGCTATAAGCATTCCTACTGGAGCTGAATCACCGGTCTTTGGTGTCTCAGGTTGTTTTTCATTAGTTACATCAAGATTCATCGTTTCCGTATCTGCTGTAAAACGATGTGGAGATGTGTCTATAACATAACCATCTGCTGTCTTTGTTTCCACAAAGTAATAAGAACCATATGGCAGGTCATCAATTATTATTCTACCCGACTCATCTGTTACATAGGTTCCCATAAGCTCATCCTTTTCATTATAAAGCTGAAATTCAACTCCACTTAAAACTACATTCGAATCTGCACTGTCACTTTTCGTAAGCTGCAGCCTTGCTTTGTAAAGTTTGTTTACATCCGGATTTTCTTTATTTACATCCATTGTGTTTAATTCTGTATTTCCTAATGAAAGGGTGAAATTTTTCCTTGTCGTGTCCAGAATATAACCGTCTATCGTTTGTACCTCTTTGTAATAGTATTCACCTTCACATAAGGCATCCCGCAAGGTCGCTTTGCCATCTTCTCCTGTTTTAATGTATCCAATACAGGAATCTGCTGTCAGCACCACCTGATTCTGATAATCCAAAATATCCTTTGCTGTATATACTCCAAAAATTACGCCCGGCAATGGTTTCTTTCCAAACGAATAAGTTCCCTGTTCTACATTTAAGATTTCTCCTTGCTTGTATACATTAATTTCGGTATCACCAACCTCATTTTTAACAGTTACGTCCGCATAGTAAACTCCTTCATGATAACTATCCGGACAAGTTAAGGATACTGGTATCTTTTCCTGCTTATTCACCAAGCCGTTTTTCGTCTTAACTTCAATCAGGTAATAATTACCCCATTCCAAATACGCAGATTCAGCGTAACCATTACGGTCGGTTGTCAAATTACCTATCCATGTACCATCCTCACGATATATGGCAAATACGACTCCTTCTAATGGCTTCTGCTCGAAATCCAAACGATGAAAAGAACCATAGATTGAACTATATTCTGTAGAACCGATTACCTGCTCTCCAGTCTTATACACCCGAATCTTTCCCAACACCGTATTATCTTCCATTGTGACTGTAACTGTCTGATTTACCGAGGTTACTGTGAATGGCTTATCCGCTGCAAGGGTATATCCCACAGGTGCCTGTGTCTCTCTTAATATGTAATTTCCTGCCGGCAGTCCTTCTATTACATGAGCGGTTGTTCCGGATGTCCAACTTTCTACAAAAGTTCCGTCTGCTTTCCGCACTTCCAACTTCGCTCCGGCTAACAGATTTCCGGATGCATCCGTTTTTAGTAATTCTACTCTGGTCTTCCTATCTGCCATAGTAACCACTACCGTCTGATTTACCTGCGTTACTGTAAATGGCTTATCCGCTGCTATTGTATATCCACTTGGTGCCTGTGTTTCCTTTAATACATAATTTCCTTCAGAAAGACCTTCTATTACATGAGCGGTTGCTCCACTCGTCCAACTTTCTACAAAAGTTCCGTCTGCCCTTCTTACTTCCAGTTTAGCTCCAGCTAACGGATTTCCGGATGAATCCGTTTTTAGTAATTCTACTCTGGTCTTCTTATCTGCCATAGTAACCGCTACCGTCTGATTTACCTGAGTTACTGTAAATGGCTTATCCGCTGCTATCGTATATCCGCTTGGTGCCTGTGTCTCTCTTAATATGTAATTTCCTGCTGGCAGACCTTCTATTACATGAGCAGTTGCTCCTGATGTCCAACTTTCTACAAAAGTTCCGTCCGCCCTTCTTACTTCCAGTTTAGCTCCAGCTAACGGATTTCCTGCTTCATCTGTTTTTAGCAGCTCCACTCTGGTTTTAGCATTATACATAGTAACTGTCTGTGCTGTATTAGAAGCCTTATCGTAAGAAAAAGTCACATCATTCGCTATCGTATATCCACTTGCCGGAATTAATTCATGCAATACATAAGTTCCTGTCTCAAGTCCGGTGATAGGATGTGGGATATTCGTTGACACCCACGTATCATAGGTAATAGTTCCATCCGGAGACGTTACTGACAACGTACACCCTGGTAATTCTTCCTGCGTTGTAATGTCCTTTTTGCTGATAGTTAAATCCGATTCCCCTGCAGTATAAACCTTAAATTTGAACCAGACCGGAAGAGCATCAATAATTACACCAGCTTCACAGCCGTCCTGAGGATTACTATCATTTGCATCAAAAACATATTTATTTAACTTTCCTTCCTTGTATCCCCACGTTTCCAGTGCGGAATCCTGTGCAATAGCTTCCGTTGTATAAACCTTTAAGTATTCCCCCTCGTCATTCGGAGTTCCGTCTGCATTACATACTATGTAATGTAACTTTCCGTTTGCCTCTTCATAATGAGCCATAACTCGACTTTCCGCATCGGTATGATGTAATATTACTTCATACTGATTACTACTGTTATTCCATGTCATTTCATATACAGGTGTGTCTGCATCATCAACCTCATAGTAATCCACTGCAAAAGATGGTATTCGCATCATGTTAATAACGTAATACCAAATACGATTACACTCCGTCAAGTCTCCCCATCCGGCATTACAGGTATTCTCTACTCCAGCCCAGTTCATTCCTCCGCAATCAACGGTTTCATCATCATAATAATCAATGAAATACCATATCATAAGCTGCGTAGACCAGAACCACTTCATCTGTTGTTGAACAGAAGTATCGGTATAATCAGCTCCGGCATAACCGTCTACAGCTCCGACAGGTGGTGTCAACTGTGCATTACTACCCAGAACATATCCAATTGCCTGCTTCTGCTTGTCATTCAGTCTCGTATAATCTGCCTGTTCCTTAGATGTCAGTGTATCTCCAGTTGCCGCCGCCTTTCCTAAATCAATGCAGAATACTGGCTTTTCCGTACCGGATACATACATAATTTGTGGATGCGAAACCGTTTCTGAAGCATTTTTATAGACTGTCATGTTGTCAGATGTCCATACGTTTAGACAATGCAGGGTTGTAGTATCTGCAAAAACCGTATTTACCCCTGCCAGACTCTGTACTACTATCAATGCTACAAAGACCATAGCATATACTTTCCAGAGTCCTTTCTTTCTTGTTTTCATTTTATCACTCTCCTTAAAATTTACTTCTCTATATAAAAGGAGAGACAAGTTTGATTCCTGTCTCTCCTGAATTTTTGGCACTAAAAAAGGAAGCCAATATGACTTCCTTTTTAATGATATACTATTTATTTTCCCATGGTGGTGTAACCTCAACAGTTGTAATAATCACATCTCCTGTATTCTGTATAGATTCATAGTCACCATATCCAGCCCATCCAATTTGTCCATCAGCCCATCCGATTTGTCCATCCATTTCCAAGATACACCACTGGTGATGCCATTGATTCTCATATGCATGAGACCAATCATATCCCATACATTCTAATACCATTCCCAGTCCTCTTGTTGCCCCGGCACATGAAAATTCTCTGCTAATAAAGAGTCCATACGCTGTATAGTAATTATTTCCTTCTGTGGTATAATACTGCCGTTCACAATATGCACTGACTGCTTTTGCTGCAGCAGTAACCCTTTCTAAGTCGGTTCCTTCCGTTCCAATGCTGGCGGCAATACCTTGTGCCACCGGAAGAGCCTGTAAATACTTATCCTTCTCTGTTCCGGTCAACCAACGTCCACCCATATCTACATAATAATCTCCAATGTATGTGTTTTTAGCCATAGAACCATTATTATTTAGATAATACCAATACTTTCCGGATTTAAGCCATCCGGTATACATATATCCGGAAGCGTTAAAATAATACCAAGTTCCATCTATCTTTTCCCATGCGTTAGTTGTATAACTACCATCTGAGTGCCGATACCACCATCCGGTTCCATCCTGTATCCATCCGGTTCCTGATGCAGAGGATGATGAACCACCTGTTACCCATGCTCCGTCAGCATTCACTGTATAACCATCAATCACTGTATTGGCTGCCATTGCTCCTGAACTATACATATAATACCATGTATTTCCTACCTTTACCCAGCCGGTCTGCATAGCCCCTGAACTATCCATATAATACCATATGCCTCCAACCTTCTGCCATCCCGTTGTCATATAACCGGACCCATCAAAATAGTACCATGTACCATTTATCTGCTTCCATGCGTTTGCCGGATAACTGCCGTCTGCGTTTTCCCACCACCAACCGGTATTATTTTTCTGCCAGCCGGAAGCTGCATACACATCATTGGGTTGCAATGCAGTTGTCATCATTAATGCTGCAGCCGTTATAACTGCGGTTGTAATTAATTTCTTTAGTCTCATATGTCATTCCTCCCTTGCTTATCTTTACCTTCACAATATCATACAAGATTTCCAATCCATGGCAGTTTTTATAAATATTGTTTCTGTTCTATAAATTGATTATAGCATATTCAGTGATTGTTGAGAACGGTATAACTCAATTATTTTTGTGCATAAGTTTCTTTCAAATCTCTATGTTTTGATACGAGGTGTGGATAACTTTTCTCCGATATGGCTTCTGATTTATCACAAAAGTGTTACAACATATTACAAATGTGCTTTACTTTCACAAGTTAAAATGTTAAACTGAGCTTACAAAGGAACAATCGCCCACAAGGTGGTTTGACCTTACATGGAATAGAAAATCCACCCCGTTGCTCGGTCAAAGTTTTGGGGTGGTTTTTCTATGTACATCACTTACAAAACGTAAACACGAATGTAAGTAATGCTATAAGTAATAACCCAAAGGTTAATATGTCCTTAAAATCAAAATTATTTTTGTTATTCTGATTTTTCATAGCATCACCTCCATTCCTAAATGAATAGAGGTCAAACCACCCTGCAACACGATTGCCCTTTTTTATTCTACTATATCTGATGCTATTTGACAATCACTCTGCGTATTATTTTATTACTTATTTCATTGCTGCACAAACATTAATCCAACATCTTCTTCATTCACTTGTATAACCTGACACAAAAAACTGCAGCTTGTATCAATCTGAGCAATTCCATCACTTACCGCATTCGCCGCTGAACCATCAGAATAATAATTATACCATCCATCCGAACTTCTGGTAATCAGATGCATTGCAACATACTGCCCCGAAAATTGATTCATAATTGTGACTACTTCACTGCCGGTATATATCTGTCCATGATACCCACTAAGAGAAGGTATCAAGGGTACTTGAATCTCTGTTGTAACCGCTGCTTCTGTTGTCGCCTCTGTATCTGTATATTGTTCTGTAGTATTTTTCTCACTCTTTGTCATATTCGCTTTTTCTGTCTGTTCCGGAAGATTCATAGAAGCATCTCTATTTGCTGTAGTATCCGTATCTCCTGCAGGTATCCCGTTCAGCTCTGTTGTTACTTCTGCCTGTTCCGGTGCCGCAGCCGATTCCATTTCTGCCGCAGCTTCCTCTGTCAATAACATTCGGATTCTTGTAGTAGCGGTAAAGTCCATCACCGGAATAGCTTCAACTTCTATATACCGCCTATCTCTTTTCGTCATAAAGGCGGTACTTCCGAATCCAATTCCTACTCCGGCTACAAGGATACATAATAAGATACAAGCTAACTTTTTTCCCTTAGGTACATGAATGCTTTTATGAAATGCCAGCTTAGGAAATTCAATCCGTTTCTTTTTACCGACCTCTAACGGTTTAAGATAGCCATTAAGCAATTCCTGATATTCTCCGGATACTTCAAAAAAATCCGGCTGATATGGTGCAAACCATACCATAACATTTTCACTGTTATACCGTTTTCGTAATATTGGTTTTTCTGCCTCCGGTACAAAATTAAAGACTAATATGGTCTTTCCCGGAAACTCCCGCAGCTCCTTTAATCGTGTTACAAGCTCCTCTATACGATACGGTTTACCGTCTGCAACCAAAATCTTAATCTCGCACCGATTCCATAGGGCATGAACCTTCTGATTCATGACTCCTAAATCAAATACTGTATAGGGACTAGCTTCATCAATGCTGCCATGATTATAATTTGTTCCACCCCAATTCCACACATCCGGCTCCAGCTCATCCCATCCATAGTAAGCGGCCAGAGTTGGGAATATATCTCCCAACTCCGTTACAGCAACTCTTTGTTTCTGGCTGGTAATATACCCTGCTATATGCATAGCAACCGCTGTCGTTCCTGCAGATGGAGTTAATCCGGCCACTGCAATCCATGTATGGGCTATATCTTCTTTTTGGTCTACCCAACGTTCTAGTTCTTCTTTTATATCCTTGTGAGCCTGATTCAATACTGCATATCCTTCATGCTTTTGGTAGGTATCCGGAATAGTTGCATCAGAAATAAGAAGTAGCAGCGGTATTTCTTTAGCTGTCTGTAACAAATCAACCGCTGCTTTCCATGTTGCCATATCAATTCCACTTCCATCTACGATTACATGTGAAACGGATGCCATGTAGGGAAGCTCTTTACGAAATTTTATCTGCATATCCGGCTCGTGATATATCCTTACCTGAACATCCTGCTCCATCCACTTCAACAAATCTTTTTTCTCAGTACTTGCCAGGTATAATATCATTTCACATCACCACCTATCCTATCTCCTTCATCCATCTGTCGATACCGGTATTCCTGCTGTTCTTTTAAATATCTCATTGCATACCATATATTTGACACCACCGACATATTTGTTACCTGTGACCTTGATACTACAGATACAACGGTAGTCTCGCCCAGAAGTAATGCCATTACAACATAAAGAATGCTGTGATTTAATATATAACCGATGACTATTATAAACAACACGACAAATGACCCGTAGAACGCTTGTAACAATTCCCTTCTGCCAAACCCTTGAAAATATTCACGTTCCGCTTTTAATCCTTGCGGAATAAATAACGAAATCTTACCTGTATCCTTTTCCACCTTTATCACCTCATTACATAGATTATTTACTGCCGAAATATGAATCCAGCAGTCTTGGCACATCATAGACACAGGCTACCATGATGAGAGCAATTATAATTTTTTTCTGCTGTTTCTTGTACTGTGTCACCTGTTGGTCCTCCATATCAGCCGCTTGGATTTTTAATATAATATACCGTAGCACTAATGCCACCTGCGTAATAATCATCAGTGCATCAATCAAATCCTTTAATGTATCCATTAGATTACCCCCCGCAAAAGCATGGAACCCATGTATATATTACTCATAGCTCTGGCACCTGAACCTCCATTCTGTTGTATCAGTAATTCGGACAACATCTTCGGGGTTGAAAATGCAACAATTATCGCAGAAAATGCAAGCAATATCCTGCCTATATTGTCACTTTCCCCAACATCACCTTTTATAGCTAGTAAAGTAAGTGATATATGTAACATGAATATTCGTATTAAAATCGTTAATATCTCTTTCAAAATAATTTTCATATACTGCTTAAACACCCCTTGGTCAGAATCCATCAACCCACAACAGGCCAGAGGAACCCCTAGCCTTACTAGCCAAAATTCCATGCCATTTTTTAACAGAATACACCACATAATTGTTGCTAAGAAAAGAAACACCGGAATTAGTACAGTTGTTGGCGAGCCTACATCTACATCACCTAAATCTAATTCCTGAAGCATATTTATCTGTTCCCCTATATCAATAACATTTACTGCCTGTACTAGTTTCTCTCCGAAATCCAATACAATTTCCAATATCCAACCCCAAATAGTTGTAAACGACATTGAAATTACCATTGCTTTAAAAAAATTAGTTATTAATATCTGTATATCCACATTTGAATCTCCGTCTACCTGTAATGCATATACATCCAATATCTTTTTTACAAACTTTAGAATAATTAAGTAAATGGCATACACGTAGATTACTACTTGCACTGCTTTGAAAGAATTACCTAATTTAAGCATATATACCTCTAAATTTAGTGATATAGTAAATAAGGAATTATCCATAACAGCATTTAATATAGTGATAATCAGTGTGGTTACTTGTTTCAAAAACATGACTAAATTCAACAATATATTACTGGACTCTGTCAAATAAGCCATACTTATCACCCCTTTAATTCTAATCCAAAATAGGATAATACCAGATTAAGAATCTCTTGTGCCCCCAATATCAATACCAGAATCACTACCAGTGAAATCTGCCATGCAGTATATTTTTTTCGCCCCTGCCCTTCTTCTTCGTTACTTTTTTTAATACAAACAACAATAAATATAACTACTACAATAAAACCGCCTATTATCTGTCCTACCGTAATTCCATCTTGTAAAAGACTTAAAAAACCTTGTCCAAAGGTAGACTCCAATATCTTGTTTCCCAACATCATCATAGGCATTATAAAATTTACCATATTAATCCTCCTATACTTTACTACTGATTTATTTTTGTTTATCAAGTTTATTGGCAGCTAGCCGAAGTTCTCTCTGCCATTTTTCCCACATACCCCATAAACATATCTCCTGCTGCTCTCTGGGTGTACGTTCTCCATGTCGCTGCATCCGCAGCTTAATATTATGTTGTCTACTTCCCATTCCAAATCGTTGATTAAAAGACCATTTACTCAAATCCGGAGCATACATTATTGCCGGATGATTCGATGACATAATAAGGCTATATGGTCGTTTAATCCGTCCAACCTCCTCGGCAGTCAGCAATCTCCTACCGACAAGATTTACATTTGATGACCCTTCTTTTGTATCTTTGCCATAGTTAATAGAATAGCCCTTTGTGGTATACTCATCTAATTCCTTGGATACTATTTCTCTCGTTTCAGCATCGGCTGACCGCAGATATACTTTTATCTCACAATTATTTCGAATTGTCTTTGCATCATCCTTCTCATATACCTTGTCGAGCTGTGCGTAATCTTGCAAAAACAAGTGAAATCTAATTCCTTTTCCTCCGGCCACTGTAAGCATCTGCGGAAAAGAGGGTATCTTTGCAAAATTACCAAATTCGTCGCATATAAAATCTACAATCCTCGGTAATTCACCGCCCATGCTTTTCGCATACTGTGATAAGCTGCTATACATTTGCGTAATTATCAAAGTTGCAATTGGATGATACGTGAGCTTATCTTCCGGAAGAATGATAAATAGTGCCATTCTCCTTTTTCCAAAATCTTCAAAAGAAAAGTCCGTCTGATTTGTCATGTTGTATATCTTCGGATTTGTAAATAACCGCAGCGTCAAGATGGCTGATGTATAGAAGCCTCCTCTCGTTTCTTCCGGAGCCACTCCTGCTACCGCAAACATACCCTTTGCCGGATGGTTATTCGGCAAGGAGGCTATATAGAGCTGTAATGGCATTACACCCTGTATCGGTGAACACATTTCGGTTAAAAAGAAGTATACATTTGTTAAATTTCGATACTTATGATACTCTGGTTTTTTGTTGTCATAACAAACCACCATAATTGCTCCGGCAATTGTTGAACATTCACCGTCATTCCATATTTTTTCGCCTTTTGTTTCCCCAACCATCTGACTAACGATGTCCCATGTTGCATCAATTGCCTCCGGTATCTTTCCGGTGTCAATAAGGTCTATAATCGGTTGCAATTGATTTACTTTATCCGAAAGCTCCTTTTCATCAAAATCCAGAACCCGCACCTCATAATCCTGTTCACGTAAAAAAGGAGCTGTATAATCATACAACTCACCTTTAATATCTGTTATTACCATACTGTTTCCTGCAAGTCCTTCAAGTCCTATGGTTTCCAATACTTCATGCCTGGTCTTTCCGGAGCGGGTGGCACCAAGAGATATACTATGAATATTATCTTTAATATAATAAACAAGCTCCCTGCCTTTGGATAATTCTTTCTTGCCTACTACCAATCCTCCTGAGTCAATCTGCGTAGTATCCGAATCAATGACGACTGTGGAAAATATCTGCTTAAATTCATCTTCCCGAAGCCATCTGGCGGAACCATGCTGCCCTTGCCCCATAGGTGCCGGAGTCTTAATATCCGGCGTAATCGTAATCAAATCTGCCTTATAATGCATTGGGTTCTTAATTAAATTATAGATTCCTAATACCTCCAATACTGTCATCATAACAAATAGCTTGATATAGGAACTATCCTGAAGCTGCATTGGAAGTTTGTGCAATATGTACCAATTTGCAACAGCACACGCAATAATTGTTACTATCCATATAATTATCTTTGTCTTTTTATTTTTCATAAACCCCTTCCTTTTTTCTGTTCTGCCTGATAATCCATCCGGGCGGCTTCTGTTCTTGCCCGGTCCAAAGCTGCCTGTATTTCATGGTTGCCTTGCAGAGGATAAGATTCTCCACTTTGCATCAGTGTCTTTGCTATATATAGGATATTGTGAATGCCCTGTGCAGCCTCCAATCTTTCCCCTTGCTCCGCCAACTGCCTGCTTCGTTCTATTTCCTTATACTGCCGGTTAAGCTGAAATTGCTTTTCCAGTCCTTCCTTGGTAAACAGCTCTTTCGGTTCCAATCGAATATTTCGAATCCGATGACCGTCTTTATCACAAAAAACTATGTACTTTCTAGCATCTGTCCAATTGACGGTTATATCCAACTCCTTCATCTTATTCATAAAATCACTCCGATTGCTCGCCTCATACGCACATAGCGTTGCAGCAATACGTATCTCTTCTTTCCAGCTTCTACCTTGCTGCATCACCTCCAGTTCATCCTTTTTCTTGTATACCGTTTTTTTCTCCGGTCTTTCACAGACAGACAAGTTGTATTTCCGGCATAATTCATCTGAATAATCCTTTAACCGCTGAACATCCTTTTTAGAAGAATGCCATGCTTTTCCGGTTTCTTTATTAATTGTGTCTATTACAAAATGAGTATGAATGTGGCCGGCATCCATGTGGGTTGCATATAGTATTTGAAAGCCCTGAAACATCTCATGCTGTAATAATTCCTCGGCTATTTGAGATGCCAGTTCTAAGGTTATATCATCGTCTATCGCAAAATCCTGCGTAAAATGAATGCACATTCTCCGCTCTCCATCTTCCGTTTTATGATAAAGCTCCTTATTCAATATAAACTCTTCATATGCATGAGATGCATCACAGTTAAATCCTTTTATCAGGTCTTCTCTGGTCTTTCCTTTTTTTATGTCTGTTATATAATCTATCAGGCGTTTCATACTGGCATGAGTCTTATATCCATCAAATTTTCCTTTATGGCTCCACCGCTTTCCATTATGAAAGTTAATAGTTGCCACTCCCTCTCTCATCTCCTTTGCATTACTATTTACTTTGCTTAACCAGTTGGATAAGCTCCTTTAGTATTTTTTCATGTATCCACTTAATCTGTTCCAAATCCGGACACGTAATCTTTCCAGAGTGAGCTAATATTGTTAATTGGTTCAAATTCGTTCCAATTTTACTTAGTTGATGCAAAATATCTTTTCCATCAATAATCGTAACTATCATTCTTCCGGTTAATGCATGAATAACATACTCACCTACGGATACTTTTGCTAGGTTTGCCTTTTGCTGTATTTCTTGTTTCATTTTTTCTGGCAAACGAATACTTAATATCGCATCCTTCCTCCATTTACCATCCGGATATTGAATCAAACTTAATGACCGGGTATCATATTCGGTTGTTTCTTTTAGTACATTTTCAATATAGACACTTAACTTTTGTCCCGATTTTCGAGCTGCCAGTTCTACTTGTTTTCTTAGTTCCGGTTCCACCCGGATATGTAAATCCGATGTTTTGCTGATATTATCACCTTCTTTACCTTGCTATTTATTATCTATTATTATCAGAGGGTCTTAGGGAGACTTCCCTAACAAGCTCATTGTGTCACGAAAGTGATACAATGGGGAAGCTTGCCCCTACTTACCCCCTGCCCTCCAAATTTACTGGAAACCTCCGTAGGGTGTTACCGAAAAGAATATCCTATCCACCCTCGGACTGTTGCAATTTCGCTATCGTAGCTTCAAAATGCCGTTTAATCAGATATTCATTAAAATCCTTATGCGGCTTGGGTGAAACTCGCCGGACTCTGTATTTCTCACCAAAGGCTTCCGCTGCATTCAGAAAACATTTAATTCCTTCCCTATCGTTATCTGACCCGATTCCGATGTAGCTGATGTTTGGATGCCGATTCAGGTAAGCAGATAATCCTATTAGTGAAACGCCTGCCAAACTAATATAATGGTCCTTCACCTCATTGCCAGACTCTTTTAATAGAGTCATATATGATAACATATCAATAGGTGCCTCGAATGCATACAGCCTATCACTTGTTCCCTCCCAATATACCGGGAACCGCTTATCTGCTCCATCTGGATTTCCTTTAAACGGAAAATGAGTATTGGTGCCTCGCATAGATGCGAAGCGAGCAATACCCATTTCGTCATAACCAACAAACACACAATTATTGTGCTTGTCCTCATATAATTTTTTATCCTTCACCATTTGTTGAACTAATTGCTGGTCTATCTGTCTGGCATTAACTAAATACGCAAATACATGCTTATATGTATCATTTCTTGCCGGTAATCGAAATTTTGATTTTTGTTGCAATTTATCCGGTATTTCCGGAGGGTGAAACGTAGGACAGGTAACTGATTCCTTTAGCAATATATTTACAGCTTCTACCCAGCTCTTATGCTCCAGCTTCATTACAAATTGAATCGGACCGCCTCCGGCTTTTCCTGATGCACTGCTCTCCGCTTCCCAGTACCAACTATTTTTTTCCGGTGAAAGTAACAAGCCTCCGTATCCTTCAATTTTGTAATATCCTTTATGATACTCTCGCACCGGATACCCATGTGCCTTAACATATTCAATAAGATTCACTTGATTCGCCTGAAGAACCTGCTCTTCAGTATATCGTTGAAAAGGCATATTACCACCTTCTCTCTTACATTCCTAACTTGGGAACCTGTGCGGCTGCCTGTGCATCCGTCAAAAGCTCCTCTGCTAATGCATCTAATGTTGCAGCATTATCTACATCTGCAATTTCACTGGGAGACTGATGCAGCTTTGTGTTTAATTCAACAGTTCTAATTGATACATTCGAATCCGTCCGCTCCATCTCCGGAATGCCATTTATTTCATATACAGTCCATTCATTATTATCCACATCGGCGGTGACGGAATATCGCACCTGGTTACTTTGCTCCAGTTCAGCAAACTCTGCATCGCTGCCTATCCATTGTCCTCCGGGCATATCCTTATATGGATGCTCCGCCTGCTCATATATCTTTTCTAATTCCTCCAGCGTAATATCACCCATATTGTAATAGGCGGTAAATCCGTTTGTTTTGTAGGTGAACAGAACATCTTTCCCCGACTGAACGGTTCTTAGGGCTTGTTGATATTCAAGCTGCCTTTGAACATAATCTTTTACATATTCAATTCCTCTGCCTTCATCTTCCAAAGAAATCCATCGACCATTCATTTTAATTTCGTTTGTAGACATGTCATATTGGGCTATTACTTTGCCGTCCACTTCAAATCCCCCGCTAAAGTCTGCATAATGCGACCATATGCCTCCATTTACAACTTCCTTGGTTTCCAGATTTTCTATTTTATAATCCACTTCATTTCTCAAAGATGCGTCTTCATATTTCTGTGCGAGCTGGAACCGTTTTTCTAATTGCTGATAAAACAATTCCTCATCTTTTGAATAAAACAGCATTTGCGAATATGGGATTATTGAATCCAGATTCTGGCCGGCCACAAAATAAGAGCAGTCACCAAAATGTTTTATCGAAGTCAACCTTATGTGTCTTGGTATACCTGCTTCATTTTCAAATCGTCCAACAACCTGAATCATATTATCTCTGGATAACATTTCATCAATATCACTTCCCATTAATCCATGCTTATACCCTATCTCTTTCATCATTTCTTCCCGCATCTTTTCAACACTATTTGATGGGATATAATATTTATTAACCTGTTCTACCGTTAATTCATTTCGGAAGCCCTCCGTTGCCATCCACATTTGAGAAGCATCAAATTCCGAGTGATAGAAACACTCTATTTGTTCCTTATCTAATCCATTTTTGAAGCCCAACACTGCTAACGACATTTGGTACATATCAAATTCCGGACGGTAAAAGAACTTTATCTGCTCCATACTTAAGCCCTGTCTAAATCCTTCTCTTGCCCGCTCCATTTGTTGGACATTAAATTCCGAACGATAATATAAATCTACCTGCTCCTTATCTAATCCACTTATAAATCCATTCATTGCCTGTATCATTTTCTCCCCGGTATATCCAGGGCGAATACAATAATTTATCTGTTCCTGCGATAAATGATTTTGATAACCATATTCGACTGCTAATTTCTGGTCCTGTGTTAATTCCATACTGCCGCCTCCTATCTGCTTATACTTTTTATAATCCGCATATGCTCTGCCTGCTCCATCAATTCTGTTGCCTGCTGCTGAACGGAGGTATCTGCACTCCCAGAATCAGACAATCGGTATTTATCAGGAATATCCTCTGTCTTTCCATTCCATACCTGATGATAATTACTTTGATTATCAAGCACATAGCCTTTGTCAGTATACATACCCAATTCATTTATTGCTGCATCTCGTCCAATTTGTTCTGCATCCAGATATGCAGTAAGCTCAACTCCATTTACCATTGGAAGATTATCACCCTGTATATAATTTTCTATAATGTACCATCCATAACTGGCATTATCTGTTACATCTGGTAACACATCATAGCAATCTAAATTTTCAGTTAAATTCACCAGACTTTGAATTCCATTACCTTCTCTTAAATCAATTGCTGATTCCATAATTGCATTGAATTTTTCATATTCCTCTGGTTCCAAGCCCTCTAATTGTCCTGCCAGATAATTCAGACTTTCAATATTTTCGTACTCTCCAAGATTATCTACTAATCCATAGATGCTGGACTCATAATCAGTAATAAATGTCTCTTCATACTCTGGACCAATTCCAATGCGTTCCAATACTTTCTGATACTCCTCCATCTTCACCGGAAAGGAAACCCATTCACCAATTAATTGTCCTTCATTGTATTTTCCTAAATTAGTAACATATGCCCTTAATTTTTCCTCCATAACTATACCCTCCTTGCTAATTGTTAAAATACATCTCAAGAGCCGCTTCTATCGTCTTATCAATTTCCTTCTGCTCGACCCCCTCTCCAAAATACTTCTGTATAACTTCTGCCCGAAGTTTATACGCCTTGGGTCTGCCCGGCTTTTTAGGTTTTACTCCCTTTAATATTTCTTCCATACTCTGCTCGGTCAGCTTACCCGCCTTTTCTAGCCTATGAAGTGTTTCTGCTTTTTCTGTAGTAATTTTGTATCGAGATAGGAAATCATTTAATACCTTCTGGTGTTCCAAAGTCAGGTGAGAAATTTCAACACCAGCTAAAAAGCCAACTTCATCCAAGTCCACTCGTTCCTTTAATTCATCTGTTAAAAGATATATCTTTAAGTACCTTCCAACTGTATCTTTTGATAATTCATAAGCCTCTCCGGAAGTCCTTAAATTACCCTTTGTCGCACCCTGCGACAAACTGCCCTCAGCCCTTGTATTTACTGGGTTTGCAAGGCTTTTAATTTCTGCATTTACTTCCTCCAAAAATCCTGTTCGGATTCCTTTCTGATTTATTGCATTATAGTGTGCAAACAAGACTGCAGCTCGCTCGCTGTGGCTCATATCCTTCCATGAACGCTGCAATAAATTTGTTTCGGTTTCTATTAAATCCGCTTCAGCTTCTGTCAGCCCTTCCTTTATTACTACTGGTATTTCTGTGAGTCCTGCCTCCCTCGCCATAGCAGTCCGTCTATGTCCGGCCAGAATTTCGTATTTATCAGAGCCGGCAACAGGTCGTACTATAATTGGCTCCAACACCCCAAGCTCTTTAATTGACTGCAACAAATCTTCATTTTTTTTACCTAGATTTACTTGAAATCTATGATTCCGCTTAGGCTGCAACCTATTAATTGGCACAACCAATATGGTCTTACTTTGATTCGATTCGCTATCAAGTTTTGTATCATTCGATGGGTCAAGCCCAAACATATCTTCTAGGCGAACCAATTTTCTATCGTTCTGAATTGGCTTCATCGTTTAATACCTCCTTTGCTAATTTCTCATAAGCAATGGATACCTGATTACCGGTTTCATACTCTATGACGGATTTCTTGTATATCACTGCCTCACCGCTTTTAATGGAAAACGGTATTTTTGTATCATAGATAGGGATTGCGGTATCATATGTATTCCGCACCAACTCCTCTACAGTACGTGCCAGTCGGAATCTATCTCTAAACATCGTAAAGAGAATACCTTCAATCTCTAATGACGGATTAATCTTTCTTTTAACCCTCAATATGTTTTTTAATAATATTTCTAGTCCTTTCGCTGACAGGTATTCCGGTGTAACCGGAATCATGACAGCTTGTGCTGCTACAAGTGCATTGATAGTTAACATACCCAGTGATGGCGAGCAATCTATGATGATGTAATCATAATTTTGCTGTAATTCTACCAATACATTTTTAAGAATGGCTTCTCTGCAAACAGCATTAACTAAACTCACTTCTATTGCCGACAGCTCCATGGAGCAGGGTATGAAGTCATATTCTATCTGTTCGTTATCATTTCGATAAGTCTGGATATACTCCTTTCTTTCAGGAAGGACTTCATCCTCCATCTCTAGCTGCATTAACGCTGCTATCGTATATCTAAGGCTATCTGTGTCATCATAGCCTAAACATACGGTTAGCGAGCTTTGAGGGTCAAAATCGACCAGTAGCACCCGCTTGCCGAGTTTACTCAAAGCATAGCCAAGATTCTGAGTCGTAGTAGTTTTACCTACTCCACCCTTTTGATTAACGATTGCGATTGTTTTTCCCATAGTTAGTACCTCTTTTCTTTTTTATAAATAAAAAACAGACCATACATTTCTGCATCGTCTGCTTGTTTATTTTCCCTTTTAGTACCTCTTTCCTTAAAAGGAGCGATACGTGGGAATCGCACCGCCCCTGCCAAAAGAAAAGAGTCCCCGTATAGCCGATAGGACAGCATTAATTGGATAGTTTGTTTTACCTTTATTATTTGTTCTTATGAGGTCGTGCCAGAACAAAAAGCACGCACGACCTATGACAATCTTTTACGGCTCTGTAAGGATTCACCGGATGTTTACGAGGTATTAAAGTTCCTGCGTGCCAGAGAGGTCGTTCATTTCCAACGCTTCGGTGAAAGTCTCCGTATGGTACAGGATGATTTGGATTCCAAGAACTTCTATGCCTTTAATCCAGACTTTGATATGTCAGCTCCTTGTGTCAACAAAAAGAATGATTGCGGCTGCAAGTCTTAATTAAAGTTTTGTGTCGCATTGTCCTCGTTACCATAACAAAAAGGTCCGCACAAGTCTGCGGGCCTTTTATTCAATGTTATCAGTTAATTAGAACGGTTTTGTTGCTCGTAATTCTTGACCGCTTGCGTCTGATTCCAGTTTTTCACCCGGTTTGAAGGATAACCGTTCCCCTGCAAATCAGCGGTGATGGATAATGCATCCTCCTTTTGATTTTTGACAGGGTCGCTGCCTTCCCAGATGCCATCGGGAAGTGTATTTACAGGTTGCTTTTTTTCTGTGATTTTCATACAGACCTCCGGTTTTTATTTTAGTATTCGAAGTTTTAATGAAAATCATGCATTTCCGGATTGGAATGCGTTTTTTCATATTGTTTTTTTGAAACAATTGAAACTATTTCCTTCGTATGCTATTCTGATAGTGTTTATGGAATAGTTTTTTTATGATTGGCTAGACTTAGAGATAACAATAATTACCGGTTAGAAGAAAGGATTACATAATGGAACGAAAAGATTTGGAACGAGTCATATTAAAGGCAATTATTTTTTTGGTAATAGCGGCATTAATTGTCATGCATTTTGACCTTGCGATTAAGGGACTGATTTCTTTAATCGGATTTATGTCACCGATGCTGCTTGGCTTTGCGATTGCATTTGTGATTAATATTATTCTGGTGCGGCTGGAAAAAATCTATTTCCCGCATGCGACCAATGCCTTTCTTGTCAAGAGCCGCAGACCGGTCTGCATTACATTATCCCTGTTAATTATATTAGCTGCCATCGCATTTGTAATTGCCATGGTTATACCGGAATTAATTGATGCCTTTACCTTGCTTTCCAAGGAAATTGCAGACTCCTATGAAAGCATTCTGGAAAAGGCTGCGGATGTTGTAAATCATGTTCCGCCGGTTAAGCAATGGCTGTATACGAATCTGGAAATTGATTTAAATCATCCAAAGGATATTGATTGGGAAGCTTTCTTTGAAAAAGTAGTCGGATTGATTGTGGGTACCGACGGCACCGGACAAATTGGTTCGATTATGGACTCCACCGTTAGTCTTGCTTCCAGCATCGGCAGTGGATTTGTCCGTTTTTTCATTGCTTTGATTTTCGGTATCTATGCACTTGCTTCTAAGGAGAAGCTCAGCCGTCAGGTTAAGCAATTAGTTTATGCCTATATCAAGCCACGAACCGCAGACCGCATCTATCATGTATGTGGGGTAGCCAGTGATACATTCTCCAGCTTTATTGTTGGACAGTGTACGGAGGCGGTTATTTTGGGTGTACTCTGTATCATAGGTATGTCTATCTTCCGTTTTCCACACGCAGTTATGATTGGAACGCTGGTTGGTGCGACTGCCTTGATTCCGATTATCGGTGCGTATGTCGGTGCGATTGTCGGTGCCATCATGGTTCTGACGCAGGGTGGTTTTATTCAGATGCTGCTCTTTATCGTATTCATTGTTGTGTTACAGCAGATAGAAGGAAATCTTATATATCCAAAGGTAGTTGGTACATCTGTCGGTCTTCCGGGTATCTGGGTGTTAGCCGCTGTTACGATTGGCGGTAGTCTGAACGGTGTCTTTGGTATGTTAATCGGTGTACCACTTGCCGCTACGATTTATCGTCTGTTGCGGGAGGACAGCCAGAATCGTCTGATTCGACGTTCTCAAAGAAATCAAAAGATTCCGACAGGATTGATTAATCGTTATATGCCGCCTGCACCATCAAAAAAAGAAGATGAGTCTGCGGAGACTCCTGCAGAAAATGAAGAATCAGAAAAAGCATTGTCGCAGGCATCTGCTCATCCGATTGATACCATTAACAATGCTTTTGAAGAAATTCTGGTTACACTTCAATCAAACAGTGACGAAGAAGCGGAAGAAACTAATAAATCGGATTCTTCCGACACCTCTGACCATGAAGCAGCGAATTAATTCGCTGCTTTTACCTTGGTCCATAATTCTGCAAAATATTCTTTTATTTCCTGTTCCTGATAACGGAATACTTCGTCATTTTCTCCATCCGTTCTTGGCAGATATGCACTAATGCCTGCATAATCCTCCTCAGATGCTCTGGTTCTTGCTTCTACTACCGGAGAAGTATAACCGACTGCCTGTGTATTGGCATATGCGTGGTCTGCATCCAGCATGAAATTAATGTATGCGTGAGCTAATTCCACCTGGGTACAGTCATCGGTAATTACCATGGCATCCTGCCAGATGTTTGTTCCCTCATCCGGTGCAAAATAATCCAAATCCTCATTCTCTGACATGATATAAGACGCATCTCCGGAATACACAACTGCCATTGCCTTATTTCCGGAAATCATATTATCAATTACATCATCCCCTGCATATACCGGCTTCATGGTATCCCGTTGCTCCACTAACCAATTATATGCCTCGTCAATCTCATCCCGGTTTGTTGTGTTCATGGAATATCCAAGTGCCTTTAATGCAATCATAAAGGAATCCCGCTCAGAGTCATACATATAAATGTTTCCGGCATACTTTTCATTTTTCAGAATATTCCAGCCATCCTCCAAATCCTTTTCATCTACCACCGTCGTATCATATAAGATGCCGACTGTGCCATAGAAAAACGGTACGGAATAGGTATTGTCCGGGTCAAATTCCTCACCCAGAACCGCTTCATCCAGTCCGCTTGCATTTGGTACTAAGGACCAGTCAATCGGCTGTAATGCATCCTCTTTTATCAATCGTTCAATCATATAGTCCGAAGGAACCAATACATCATAGGTCTCTCCGCTTTGAAGCTTCGTATACATAGACTCATTGGAATCAAAGGTCTCATATACCACCTTACAATCGTATTCCTTTTCAAATTGCGGAATTAAGCTGGTATCAATATACTCCCCCCAGCTATATACCTTAAGCGTCGGTTTTCCGGAGCCACCGCAACCACTTACCAAACCTGCCATAACAGACATTCCGGCTGCCAAAGCCAGTGCCTTTTTCCATACATTCTTTTTCATCTCTTACCTCCTGTGTTTTTATATTTATTCTAAATCTTTCATTTTATCCTCAAGTTTGCTCTGCCTGTATTGTTTATCCTCAAGCGTATTCTGCCTGTATTGTTTATTCTCAAGCTTACTCATTTTGTGCTTTTGTATTCTTATGCTTACTCTGCCTGTGCTGCCGTACCCTCCAGCATTGCCGCCCTGCGGTCACGCTTTTTCCGGACAATACCCGGAATAACATTAATCAGAATTAACGTAATAACAATTACCAATATTACAATCGTGGATAATGCATTAATGGTCGGGTTGGTCCGCTTTGTCATGTTATATACTATAATTGAGATATTTGAAACACCGTTTCCGGTTACAAAATAGGATATAACAAAATCATCAAAGGACATGGTAAATGCCAGAAGCACTCCGGCATAAATTCCTTCCTTCAGCATCGGAAGAATGACCTTCGTTAATGCCTGAAACGGCGTTGCACCTAAATCCATGGCTGCATTTGCCAGATTCGGGTCCATATTCCGAACCTTTGGATAGACACTCGTTATTACATATGGCGTACAGAATGCGATATGTGCTAACAGCATCGTCATATAGCCTTTTTCCAGATGTATTGATGAAAACAATATCATCAATCCGATTGCGGTTACAATATCCGGATTCATAATCGGTACGTTATTTACATTTATAATTATCTCCTTCAAAATCTTTCTGGATTTTGAAAGTCCGATTGCGGTTATGGTTCCCAGAATCGTTGAAATCGCAGTTGCCAGCAGTGCTATCGTAATGGATACATAGACGGCATTCATAATTTCACCGTTTGAGAACAGATTCTCATACCACTGTAAAGAAAAGCTCTCAAATTTGGTAAGTGATTTGGATGAATTAAAGGAATAAATCATCGTTACCACAATCGGAAGATAAAAAAACAGAAAGCAGAGGATGATATATAGGATAGAACCAATTTTTTTCTTATTCATGGCTTATTCCTCCTCTATCTCGTCTTTATCTATCCGTTTCATTCCGGTAATGGCTGCCAGTATGATAAATGCCAGTATGACAGAAATGGCACTTCCAAAGTTCCAATCACCAACGGATATAAACTGATTTTCAATCAGATTACCGATTAACATATACTGTCCGCCGCCTAACAGCTTCGGAATGACAAAGGTAGATATAGACAATAAAAATGTCATAATCACACCGTTTAATACACCCGGTATGGAAAGCTTAAAGGTTACTCTCCAAAAGGTCTGAAACTTATTTGCTCCTAAATCCATGGCTGCTTCATGCAAAGAATGGTCTATCTTGCACAGCGAGGTGTGAATCGGTATTACCATAAACGGAAGCAAATCACTTACTAAGCCGATTACAACCGCAAAATCCGTATACATCATAGTTATCGGAGCAATTCCGAAGAAGCCCAGCACCGTATTGATAATTCCGTTATCGGATAACAGACATATCCACGCATAGGTACGAAGAAGTGTGTTAATCCACATGGGAATGGTTACAAATAAAATCAACAGGTTCTGTACCTTCTCACTGAAAAAGGTAATAAAGTATGCCAGCAAATAACCTGTAACCAGACAGATGCCTACGGAAATCAATCCCAGTTGGAAGGATTTCACGAATACCGCCACGTAAACCGGCTCTGTCATCCGCTTAAAATTATCCAAGGTAAACTGTATATTTACCAAATCATTTCCACCGGTTGTAACGGAATACAGCAGAATCAAGAGCAGCGGCAGAATAATCATAACGATTCCCCATACAATATAGGGCCTTACCAGCTTTATAAAATGCTTCATGATGCACCTCCCTGTTCCCAATCCATTCGGTACATAACATGAATGTCATCCGGTCCAAAGGTTAAGCCGACCTTCAAGCCTACCTCAAAATAATCGGTGGTGTGAATCATATAGTCACGTTTCTCGGTTTCCACTACAATTTCATGATGTACACCTTTGAATACAATGGATTTTACCGTTCCCTGAATCTTCGCATCCTCCGGTTTTACTATATCTATATCCTCCGGGCGAATCACAACCTCTACGGATTCATTCTTCTTAAAGCCCTTATCCACACATTCAAATTCAAAGCCGTCAAAGGACACCAGTAAATCGTCCAGCATACATGCTTCGATGATGTTGGATTCTCCGATGAAATTAGCAACAAACCGGTTCTCCGGTTCATTATATATATCCTCCGGTGTTCCTACCTGCTGAATGATTCCCTCATGCATGACAACTACGGTATCTGACATGGAGAGTGCTTCCTCCTGGTCATGTGTAACAAAGATAAAGGTAATTCCGACTTCCTTTTGTATCTTCTTAAGCTCACCCTGCATTTCCTTTCGAAGCTTGGCATCCAATGCACCGAGCGGCTCATCCAACAGCAGTACCTTCGGCTCATTTACCAACGCTCTTGCAATTGCCACTCTCTGCTGCTGCCCGCCGGATAATTTGGTTACATCTCGCTTATCAAAGCCCTCCAGACCTACCAGCTTCAAGGTTTTCTTAACCTTGTGTTCAATCAGGCTTTTATCCATTTTCTTAATCTTAAGCCCGAATGCAACATTATCATAAACATTCAGAAACGGAAATAATGCATACTTCTGAAATACGGTATTTACCTCCCGCTTATATGGCGGAATCTTCGATATATCCACACCGTCAAACAATACCTCTCCGCCGCTTGGTTCATCAAAGCCGGCAATAATCCGTAAGGTGGTTGTCTTACCGCAGCCGGAAGGTCCTAATAATGTTAAAAACTCATTTTCATGAATATTCAAATCAATTCCTTTTAATACCTGCTGGTCTCCAAAGTTCTTTGTTAATCCCTTTAACTCAATTAGTACATCGCCCATGACCTACCTCCTGTATACCTTTTGTAGCTGCTTATTTCTCAAAAACTCGGCGGGGTTGATACCCACAATACAACTGCTCCCTGCTGTGAGGTTATAAAATGCTTCTGTGACGGGGTAAAATAAAAGGATTCGCCCTTTTTCGCCCGATACACCTGTGTTCCAATCCGAATCTCCAGACTTCCCCGCAAGACATATCCAAATTCCTCTCCTTCGTGCGGATTATCCGGATATGTGGAACCACCCGGTTCAATCGTTACGAGAATCGGCTCCATCATGTTTTTCTGTGCATTGGGAATTATCCACTCAATCGTATTCTTTAACTCGGCATCCTTCTTTTCAAAAAAATCACCCTTACGAAATACTATCTGGCAGTCCTCCGAATCATTAAAAAATGTCTTCAAATCCGTTCCCAGGCATTGCAGAATATCAATTAAGGTAGCAATGGAGGGTGAAGTCAGGTCTCGTTCCACTTGGGAAATAAAGCCCTTTGTCAATTCAGCCCGGTCCGCCAGTTCTTCCTGCGTCAGATTTTTCTGTATGCGTAATGCCTTGATTTTCTTACCTATTTCCATAATTTTACCTGTTTCTTAATTCTAAACTTCAAGTTTAGTTTTGCTAAACTCAACAAGTCAATTATACATGGTTTTTTCAGAAGGTCAATATCCTTTTTTATATTTTTTCACACATTTCTTTCGCCCATAAACGGGAAATGCACAAAATAAGGCTTTCCGGAAGCTCCGGAAAGCCTTTGAGGGGGATTTATCAAATTAAGTGGGTTATCCTTCAAATCTTATATTTATGCTTCTGCAAACATTGGTGTTGACAAGTATCTGTCACCGGTATCCGGCAACAGAACAACGATATTCTTTCCCTTATTTTCCGGACGCTTTGCCAGCTCGGTTGCTGCCCAGATAGCTGCACCGGAGGAAATACCGATTAAGATTCCTTCTTCTCTGCCGATTGCACGACCGGTTTCAAATGCTGCTTCATTTTCAACCTGAATGATTTCATCGTATATCTTGGTGTTCAAGGTATCCGGAATAAAGCCGGCACCAATACCCTGAATCTTATGCGGACCGGAATTACCACCGCTTAATACCGGTGAGCCTGCAGGTTCCACTGCAACAACCTTCACATCCGGATTCTGCTCCTTCAGATATTTACCGACACCGGAAATCGTTCCGCCTGTGCCGACACCGGCTACAAAAATGTCAACCTTTCCTTCTGTATCCTTCCAGATTTCCGGTCCGGTTGTACGGTAATGTGTCAACGGATTTACTTCATTGACAAACTGACCCGGAATAAAGCTGTTCGGATATTCCTTTGCCAATTCCTCTGCCTTGGCAATGGCTCCCTTCATACCTTTTGCTCCGTCGGTCAATACTAATTCTGCACCGTATGCCTTCATCAGATTTCTACGTTCTACACTCATGGTCTCCGGCATGGTAATAATAATCCGAAGTCCTAAGGATGCTGCTACCGAAGAAAGTCCGATACCGGTATTACCGCTGGTCGGCTCAATAATTACGGTATCCTTATTTACCTTTCCCTTTTCAATTGCATCCTCAATAATAGACTTTGCAATTCTGTCCTTTACACTGCCTGCCGGATTAAAATATTCCAGCTTTGCAAGAATATTTGCCTCCAGACCTTTTTCTTTGCTGTAGTTATTTAATTTTACAATCGGGGTTCCACCTACTAAATCGGTAATCTTCTCATATACTGCCATAATCGTTCTCCTTTTCTGCTATTCCATTTTATTACCACTTATGCTGTGGCTTATCTTGGTGCCAAGTATATCCTATTATTCCTACTATGTCAATAGGTTATTTATATTTTTTTGTTTTTAATTCAAAAATATTTGATTTGAAATAATTTTGAAATAAAAAATTCATTGCATATTCTTATTAAAATGTATACACTAGTATTAGTAGTTAGTTGTCACTTATTCAAAGGAGTAGCCTATATGAATCGTACACAATTGGAAACAGGTATACATATTCTGCATGAAGAAATCCGGAACCTGAAATCCACACGATTTACGGAAAACAAAACATTTATCCAGCATGGCAATACCACCCTGTATCAGCATTGCATTTCCGTTGCTTACCGGAGTATCATTATTGCCGCTAATTTTAATCTAAAGGTTGATATGCGTTCTATGGTTCGCGGGGCCCTGTTACATGATTACTATTTATATGACTGGCATGATAAGAATGCCCGGTGTCATTTACATGGCTTTCATCATCCGAGACTGGCTTGTGAAAATGCTACCAGAGATTTTAATTTAAATGCGATTGAACAGGATATTATCCGCAAGCATATGTTTCCGTTGACCTTGCTGCCGCCTGTTCATAAAGAAGGCTGGGTTATCTGCATGGCAGACAAGTTATGCTCCTTACAGGAGACCTTTAAGCTCGGCACTTCCTTCTGGAAACCGGTGAATTTCTATTAAAAAGTAAAAGCCGTTGAATCCTTTCCTCTGTTTTGGTTCGGACTCAACGGCTTTCTTATATTCATTTCTTATATCTAATTTTTATTTTATTCCTTAATTTCCAAATATCTTATCCAGAACACCCAAATGCTCCAATAATATCTTTATACCTATCACAATCAGAATAATTCCGCCTACCAATTCTGCCTTGGACTTGTATCTGGTTCCGAATATATTGCCAATCTTAACTCCGACAAACGAAAACAGGAAGGTTATAATTCCGATAAATCCAACTGCCGGCACAATCTGTACCTGCAAAAATGCAAATGTCACACCGACTGCCAATGCATCAATACTGGTTGCTACTGCCAGCGGAAGCATGGTTTTAGGTCCAAAGGAGGCATTTAATTCCTCTTCTTCTTTTCCGAAGGATTCCCGTATCATGTTGCCACCAATCAAAACCAACAGCACAAATGCAATCCAATGGTCGAAGCTCTCGATTAAATGCTGGAACCGCATACCCAGTAAATATCCCAAAAGCGGCATCAATGCCTGAAATCCGCCAAAATACAGACCGGCATACACCATATGTCTGACTTTTAATTCCTTTACAGATAAACCTTTACAGATAGATACTGCAAATGCATCCATAGAAAGCCCGATTGCAAGTATCAATAATTCCCAGATACCCATAATACATTTCCTCCCTTGTGCTTCTTGTTGTTCTCACAATTAGTATTGGCATGTTTTGTAAGTATACTCAATTCTACGCAAAAAGTAAAGCAAAAACAAAGCAAAAAATAATTTCCCGTCCTGCATTCCGCAGTTTTCGGGAAATTATTCTTTGAATAGTCTACAGATTCTTGGTTCGTAAGGCTCTGGTTGCATTCAGAACCGCCAAAACCATAACACCTACATCTGCAATAATTGCTAACCACATACCCATATTCAGGAATACAGTCAGCAACAGGCACACTGCCTTGACTGCTAATGCAAATACGATATTCTCGTATACAATTCGGAGGGTCTTTCGAGAAATCTTCATTGCCAGTGCAATCTTGGAAGGTGCATCATCCATTAAAACAATATCTGCTGCTTCAATGGCTGCATCCGAGCCTAAGGCTCCCATTGCAATTCCTATATCTGCTCTTGTTAATACCGGTGCATCGTTAATTCCGTCTCCGACAAATGCCAGCTTTTCACTTTCTTCCTTCTGTGAAATCAAGGTTTCTACCTGTGTAACCTTATCTGCCGGAAGTAATTCACTATATACTTCATCCAGTCCAAGCTTGGATGCAACCGATTCTGCTACCCTGCGGCTGTCTCCGGTCAGCATTATGGTCTTTTTAACTCCTGCTGCTTTCAAGCCCGCAATTGCTTCTACGGAATCATCCTTTATTACATCATTTATCAGAATGTAACCGGCATATTGATGGTTCACTGCCACATATACAACCGTTCCTACATTCTCCGGCTCCGGACACTCCAGATTCAGACGCTTCATCAGCTTCTGATTACCAACTGCGACTTCGGTTCCGTCTACCTTTGCCGTAATTCCATGTCCGCCGATTTCCTCTACCTCTGATAACCGGCTTCCGTCCACTTCTTTTCCGTATGCTTCCTTCAGACTCCGGCTAATCGGATGGTTTGAAAAGCTCTCGGCATATGCCGCATAATAGAGCAATTCATCTTCCTTGCCCTGCTGTGCCGGACAAATATCCGTAACCTTAAATACGCCCTTGGTTAACGTACCGGTCTTATCAAAAACCATATATTTTACCTTAGACAATGTTTCCAGATAGCTGGAACCCTTTACCAGAATACCTCTTGCCGAAGCACCGCCGATTCCTCCAAAGAAGCTTAACGGTACGGAAATAACTAATGCACATGGACAACTGACTACCAGAAAGTTCAATGCCTTTGGTATCCATTGTACCCACATTGCCGGATGCTTCAGTATGAATATATTCACAAGCGGAGGCAAAACCGCCAACGCCAATGCACTGTAGCATACCACCGGTGTATAAATCTTTGCAAACTTCGAAATAAAGTTCTCGGATTTCGACTTCTTCATGCTGGAATTTTCTACAAGGTCCAGAATCTTAGAAACCGTAGAATCACCAAATTCCTTGGTGGTTTCCACCTTAATCAGACCTGTCATATTCACGCATCCGCTGATAACCTCATCCCCCGGCTTTGCATCCCTTGGAATACTCTCTCCGGTTAAAGCACTGGTATTCAGACTAGTAGTACCTTCTATAATTTTACCGTCAATCGGTATCTTCTCACCGGGCTGTACTACAATCACAGTTCCGATTTCCACTTCATCCGGGTCAACCTGCTCCAGACCATGTTCTCCTTCAATGTTCGCATAATCCGGACGTATATCCATTAATGTACTGATGTTCTTCCGGCTCTTTCCTACTGCATAGGATTGGAATAACTCACCAATCTGGTAGAACAACATAACGGCAACACCCTCTGAAAACTCATGTCCGGTTTCACCCCGGAGAGACTCCCAGATTCCCAGTGCAAATGCACCTACGGTAGCGACTGCCATCAAAAAATTCTCGTCAAACACTTCACGATGCCAGATGCCGAGTGCCGCTTTCTTTAATATGTCATATCCGATTATACCATACGGAATCAGATACAGGATAAATACCCAATACCAGTTCATCTGTATAAAATGGGTGGCAACCATAATTCCTGCCAATAATACAGCCGATATTATAATTCGTATCAGTACCCGTTTCTGTTTTTTCGTCATACTACCATCTCCTGCTTTATTTCATGAATATCTCACAATCCGGTTCAACCTTCTTACATGCTTTGGTAACTTCCTTCATAACAGCAGCTTCGTCTGCTCCTTCTGCAAATTCTACCTTCATTTTCTGTGTCATAAAGCTAACGGTTGCATCTGCAACTCCGGCAGTTGCCTTAGCAGCGTCCTCCATCTTTAATGCACAATTTGCACAGTCAACCTCAATCTGATATGTCTTTTTCATAATTATGTTTCCCCTTTCTTATTCTTTATTCTTCTACATGCTCCATACCCATCTCTATGATGTGGTATACATGCTCATCATCCAACGCGTAGTAAATACTTTTTCCTTCCCGTCGGAATTTTACTAGTTTTGCATCCTTCAGGATTCGGAGTTGATGACTAACCGATGACTGACTCATATTCAACAGCTCTGCAATATCACCAACACACAATTCCTTTTCAAATAATACATACAAAATCCGGATTCTGGTAGAATCACCAAATACCTTAAACAATTCTGCCAATTCATATAGAATTTCATCCGGCGGCTGAATCTTTTCCAGATTCTGAAGCTCTACCTCATGATTCTCAACTGGTTTCTGTTTCTCTGTCAATTCCATCCTCCTCTCTTTCTTTCATATGATTATCTGTTCATATGTATTATTGCTCATATGTTCATATTTGTCAAGTACATTTTAAACTATTTTTATATAAAATAAGACCGATACTGTATTTGATACAATATTCAATACAATATCGGTCTTATCATTCGTTTATTCTTATTTTTTTACTGCAATCTCATATATTCCACCAGCTCTTTTAAGCTTTCCGCCTTTTGCGTCAAAACCTTCATAAGCTCTGCATCCGGCTGGGTCTGGTCCGGAATCATAATCACCTGACAGCCTGCGTTGACGGCAGACCGGACTCCGTTTGGAGAATCCTCTACGGCATATACCTCTGCCGGCAGCACCTGCAAGCTCTGACAGGCATATTGGTATACATCCGGTGCCGGTTTTCCTCTCTCTACCATGGTTGCACAGATTATGGCATCAAAATACTGCCGCAAGTCGGTTTCCTGCAAATACCGGCTCGTACGCTCCATATCGGTTGCGGTTACCACTGCCAGCCGATACCCCATATTCTGTAATGCTGCTAAGGCTTCCTTGGCATACGGCTTTACCGGGATGCCCTCCTGCTTTAATTTCTGATTCATAAGTTCTGAACGTTTTGCCCTTATCTTCCCATATGCCTCCGGGTCTCCGAATAGTTCCGTAATTCTCTGCTGGGCATACGGCTTTCCCAGACTCCGCATGGAAAGTGCCTGTTCGTCTGTCATTGGATACCCACACGCTTTCGCTGCCTCCTGCCAATATCTTCGATAATACTTCTCGGTATCTAAAAGCGTTCCGTCCATATCAAATAAAATGGTGCCGGTTACCGCCTGCTCTCCCCACAGCTCCAATTGTGGAATCAACCCCTGTGTCATCATGGACGGCTCCTGCCAGCATTCTTTTGCTAAGCGTTCCATATTTTCAGTACAATATTCGATTTCCTTGGAAAACCACTTTACAAGTTCAATCCGGTCCTGTAGCTGATAACTCCCCTTTGTGATAAACCGATTCAAATCCATATCGTGTACCGTCAGTACAGCGGATACCAGAAACCGCAGCTTACCCAGAATATCTCCGTCAAACAAGGCTTCCATAAAATAACGATAACACAAATATACCGCAAAATGCTCATATTCATATTCCGATGCGGGATACTGAAGCTGATAGTCTCTGGTGATTTTCAATTGCTTCTCCCAATCGGCTCTTATTTGCAACAGATATTCCTGCCAACGCCCATCCAAGGCTTCCATACTCGCATACAGTGCGATTCTCTCCTTCGCTGACTCTACTCCGGCTGTTTTCCGTTCTGCCTGCTGACGGTCCGTTTCCAGACTGCTTTGTATCTGTTGATACTGTCTCCATGCCGCCAATGCAGAAGCCTGATTCCGGTAGCTTTGAATATTCCGCTCCAGCTCTTCATAATCGTCTATATCCAATGCCTGTTGCAGTTCTTCGCCATATTCCAGAAGCAGAATCAATCGTTCCGGCAGCTTCATTAACCGGTTTTGCAGGATACGATAGGCGGTTTCTCTTGCATGCAGCATTCGCTCAATATAGTTGCGGTCTTCCTCCTCCATATCTTCTGCTTCGTCAGGTGTCTGCGTTTCTTCTAATATAAATGTTACCGCTTCGGAGGACTGAAACAATAATCTTCCTGCTTCTTCACAACACAGCCCCAGTCCTATCTCCGTATATTCTCCAAACCATGTATAATGTCTGGGATGCTCCCGGCAAATATTACACAAGGAATCCTCGCCCAGCTCCAGAATTAACTGGCACAGGTTTTCCTTCGTCAAAAACGGACACCGTTTTCCCTCCTGAAGCTGAAAGTAGTTCTCCTCCGGTGTCTCAACAATCATGGTTGACAGCTTCGTTCCGATTGTGCCGCTGACCTTATGATATTTTTCCAATGCTTCTTCATCAATTTCTATCTCCCAGCCGGCACAGCAGGTGTCCTTACAGTCCGAGCCGATACACTGAAATTCCTGATAATAGTTAGGCTTTCTTACCTTCATTTTCTATCTTTCCTCTTCTCTGGAGTGCGGCATTGCCGCATAGCTTTTATCCACCGTAATTACACATTGATACCCCGGATATTCCTCCGTAACCAATGCCTGTATCTGCTGCCGCAATTCCTTATCCGTCATTGAAAAGTTATGCGGAACTACGCAATCAAATATCATATTCGTATGGGTTTCTCCGGGAACCATTCGCAAATCATGAACCGTTAATCGTTTGTCTATCCGGGTTACTGCTTCTCCCAGCCATTGACGCAGATTGCCTACTGCCTCATCCGAGGTTACTATCGGGTCAAAATGAATTACCAGATTCAGATTTTCCTGCTCCAGAAAATCCTTCTCAATGGTATCAATCACATCATGACATTTTAATGATTCTTCTTCTGCTGCCATTTCCACATGGACACTGGCAAATAAACGCCCCGGTCCGTAATCATGCACCATTAAATCATGGGTTCCCAATATACCGGGATAGGTCATTATCTTTTCCCGGATATGCTCTACCAGTTCCGGGTCCGGTGCCTTACCTAACAATGGGTCTAAGGTATCCTTAACCAGACCGACTCCGCTATATAGGATAAACAGGGCTACCAGCACTGCCATCCAGCCGTCCAGCTCTAAAGAGGTCCACTCGGAAATCAGACTGGCAAGCAATACTGCGGCGGTGCTAATCACATCATTTCGACTGTCTGCTGCGGTTGCCATTAGTGTTTCCGACGCTATTTTCTTGCCGATGGAACGATTAAATACTGCCATCCAGAGCTTCACTAAAATAGAACCCAGTAATACCCCAACCAGAACCCAGCTCATTTCTACCGGCTCCGGATTGCGTATCTTCTGAATCCCGGTCTTTAGCAGTTCAATACCGATAATCATAATCAGAACCGACACCAAAAGCCCTGCCAGATATTCATATCGGGCATGCCCATACGGATGGTCCTGGTCTGCCGGCTTACTTCCCATCTTAAAGCCCAGCAGGGTTATAATGTTCGATGCGGCATCCGACATATTGTTAATACCGTCTGCCAGAATGGAAACACTGCCGGAGAGGATTCCGGTCAGAATCTTTCCGGTCATAAGCAGGATATTACAGGCAATACCTACCCAGCCTGCCATTTTCCCATAGACAGTCCGCACCTTTATGTTTTGTGTTTCTTCGTAATCCTTCACAAACATATGTATCAGTAATTCGGTCATATCACAATCCTCAATTTCATTGATATAGTTATTCTATGATATACCAATTAAAAATACGGTGCAACTGTTTGCATTTCTAATTTTGGTTCGTCTGCTATAACCTTAATCCAATTATACCTTATTCGGACTACAGGTTCTTCTATTTATAAGTCATTCATGGTGCAGGTATAATTCCAGACAATTCTGTCTCCCTCTTTCAGAATATAAGAAGAACAACCATAATTCGGATAAACACCGTTTACACAGTATTTCCATCCGGACAAGCTGCCGCAATCAAATTCATATATATTATTAATTCCTTTTACATATGTGGTTCCGTATGCATTTGCTCCCGATGCATCTAAGGGGATTCCTGCCTGCTGGCAGGCCTTTCTGAGAGCATCATAAACCGACTGCCCCTCCTCTACGGTTACGGTTGTTGTTGCTAAAATCGTGCCGTCTGACGGAATTATATCCTTTTTAGAGTCCACAAGGGAGTCCATATTATCAAGAATCGTTGCACAGGATATTGCAATTGTGCAGGTAACTGTTTCAGCTTCGGTTGTGTCCTGTGTGGTAGCGGTCGTCTGTGTTGCGGCTGTCGAAGGAGCTTCTGTTCCGTTTACTACTCCTGCTGTCGTTCCCGCTGCTGTTCCGGTGGTTGTTCCGGTTGCTGTTCCGGTTGCTGTTCCGGTGGTCGTTCCCGTTGCTGTTCCCACTCCCGCTTCCGTCACCGTTGCAGCATTCCCTGTCCTTGTGGTCTGCGTTGTCGGCACTGTCTGTGTGGTAGAAGTTGCATCCGTCTGTCCGGTGCTTTTAGAATCTTTTTCCGTTGATGTGTCCGTAAACGCATCAGACGAGATATTGCTTTCTGTCTGTGCTTCACTCTCCTGCAAGGCAGGTGCTTTTGCATTTCGCTCATCAAAAAAGAAGGCGACTGCCAATAGGAGCAGAACCACAATACCTCCTAATAATTGGTATTTATGCTTCTTCATCCATTCCATGACTGTCACCTTCCCTTTTCATTTTTTATTATTTTGTCTTACGCATTGCTGCAACACTTCCGGCTGCTGCCAGAACGCCCAAGACTGCAAGCACCATAACCGGTACTGCATCCCCGGTCTTCGGAGCTGAATTTGTGGTTGCTGCTCCTGCGGCTGCAGTGGTCGCTGTGGCTGCAGTTGTGGCTGCTGCGGTAGTTGCCGTAGTAGCTGTCGTTGCGGTTGTAGCCGTTGTTTCTGTTGTTGACGCTTCTTCTGTTGTCGGCTGTTCCATTTCAACATCCTTCATATCAAAGAATGCAGACTTCTGATTCGTAAACCGCTGACTTGCTATTAATGCTTCGTATACCTGTATCGTTGCATATCCGTTTTCGGCGGTATCACTGGCTATATATTTAAAGCCGCTGTTTGGAATATAAAAGTCACCGAGACTCTGTAATACCGAATAACCGTTTTTCACAAATCGGCTGTCTGTAGCCGGATTAATATTCATACTGGTTAATGCCAGAACTACCTGTGCCGTACTGTTTGAATTTGTGGCTCCCCAGCTTGCATAGCTTCCGTCCGGATTCTGCATCGCAGATAATACTGCTAATGCCCGGTCTACAGATGCCTTTACTTCCGGCTTCGTTGCATAATACGGTGCCAATGCCTGAATTGCCATGGCAGTTAAATCCGGGTCTGCATTTGCAGAAGACCAGTCCCAGCCACCGGCTACCAGTTCCTTTGACAATAAATATTCAATCAATCCGTCTCTGGTTGTCTGTGTTGTACCCTCCGGTGCAGTCGGAATCGTATACTGCTTTGAATCAAATGCCAGCAATGCATAAATTGCCGCATTCTGTCCCTGTGTTGTAATGTAAGACATATCTGCAAGTGGTGCCAATAAATTATATCCGGCAACATTCTCCGGATTCTTGCCGATGGCACTCAAGGTAAGAATGACACGCTCATTCGTAGTTGCATAAGTATTATCCAGCTTCGCACTCTTTAATTCCGTTACTTCTTTTACCAAATCCTGATAATAGGCTTCTTTTCCTTCTTCGGTAAGCTTACCGGCTCTTGCTAAGGATAATACTGCCCATTCATTGCCGTATTTATAGATGTCTGCTGTTCCCGTATACATCGTAGTCACATCCTGCAGCATAGTATCTACACTTACATCGGAGGCTTCCTTGACATAAATGGTATAGACAGAAGTTGCTGTTTCATTGGTACTGGTTATATAATTATATACACTGATTGTATTTTCTATCGAAATCTGTGTACCATCCACAATCGGAATCTCTGTATTTCGATTATAAGACCCACCGCCTGATTTAATTTCCATTGTACATGCAGGATTTTCCAGCTCCGGAGTTACAATTACACCAGAGGTTCCTGCCGGAACCGTCAGCGTATATTCGGTTGTTTCCGGTGTAAATGCCGGAGAAAGCACGCCTTCACTTACCACCAGAGATTTTAACTTATTCTTCGTTATATCCCACTTTTGTCCTAAGTCTTCACCATAATTCAGACTATATGAAAATGTAAATTCATCACCGGACTGTATTGATGTATAACTCGTAATTCCAGCCGATGCATATGCACCATTAACGGAAAACATCCAGCCTGCACTTGCACCACCTTGAACTTCCCGAACCCAGTCTTTGGTGTCGTTTTTAATTGCGGCAATGTAATCTCCCCAGCCACTTGCCACCACATCCACGTTTGCATCTCCTACTGCTGTTTTCAACGCATGCAATGCGGTTGGATTGCTCGCATCAATATCCACCCACGTATCCACTAAAGTACCATCCCATGCAGCACCGTTACTTGTCGGATAGGTATTATTCTCCACAATAATATGCACCTGATTCTCATGTGGATTTGCCGCAAATACCCCTGACGGTGCCAGAAGTATTACCATTACTGCTACCAGCATAACTGCCAGCATTTGCTTTGCTTTCTTTGCCATGTGTTTTCTCCTTTTTATAACGATTTCAATGTCATCATTGTATGTATTTCACATTTGCTTGTCAATATACCCACAGCATACTTTTGACCTACAACTGCTTTAATTTATGAATGGCAGTCTCATAATCCAAGTCCTCTAATGCCTGCTTTACCTCTAAGAAGGTACGTCTTACATCCTCTGCAAGCTCCTCCTGCAACAGATTATCCAATATTGCACTTGCAGAATCCGTTTCATACTCTTCTACAAATTCTATACAATTATCCAGAAGCATATGCTGTTCTGCTGTCAACGTACTGTTATCTGCAGTTTCTACGGCAATGGCAACTTCTTTTAAATCTACCGGTTCTTCCCCGATATAATTCAAAATTCCGTTCACAACGCAAGTCCATTCCAAGCATAATTCTTCCCAATGCATTTTTATATAATTCCAGTTACCGGCTCTGGACTGCTGCTCATGCTCCCATGCCAACTGATATAACTGTCTGGCACCGATTCCTTTTGCATTTGATTTCAAGGCATGAACTTCAATAGTATACATTTCTTCATTTCCGGTCTCGTACAGTTCAAGAAGCTTCGGATATTTAATGGAAAAGCTGTCCGCAAATAAGTGAATCATCCAATGGAACTGTCCCATTGAATTTCCTGCAAAATGATACCCCTCCTCCACATGAATGTGTGCTTCCTTTAACATATTCTCGATTTCCTTCATGCAGCCCTGTACCGTAACTACCTCCGGCTCCTCTGCCATACTGCCGTTTTCAGCCTGTAACCGGTCTAATACATGCTCTGCCGATTCCTCTGCCGGAATAATATAGGTCTCCGGCAGCATCCGGAACAGTACCTCCTCCAAGCGTTCTCCTTCGATTGGCTTTGTCAGATATGCGTGAAAGCCCTCTGAGAGATAATATTCCTCAGAGCCTTTGATGGCATTTGCCGTTAATGCAATTACATGTGTATATTGATTCGGGTTTCCCTCTTCTCTCCGCAGACGGTGCAGGGTTTCCACGCCATCCATTTCCGGCATCAGGTGGTCCATAAATATCAAATCATAATGATTCTTTCTGGTTAATTCCAGACAGCCCATACCGCTGTCTGCCGTATCAATCTGAATCTTGGTCTTTTTAAGCAGCCCTTTTGCAACCGAAAGATTCATAATGTTGTCATCCACAAAGAGGATTCTTGCCTGCGGAGCGGTAAACATTGCCCGGTACGGCTTTTGTGCTAACAGCCCCTTCCGGTAATCCTCCTGATAATTTCCTATCGGTGTCTCATCCCGAATCTCCTGTGGAATCAGGATACGGAAATCCGAACCCTTACCATATGTACTGTAAACCTGAAGCTTTCCTTCCATTTCTTTTAAAAGACCTGCCACAATACTCATTCCCAGTCCGGTTCCTTCAATACTCCGGTTCTTCTGCAAATCAAATCTCTGAAAGGATTCCGTAATTTTACTGATGTTCTCCTGTTCAATTCCAATTCCGGTGTCTGCCACCGATATTCGCAGACGGCCTATCCCTTCTCCCAGCTTGTCAAAGTTCACGCTGAGTGCAATACTTCCCTGTTCGGTATACTTTACCGCATTATTCAACACATTTGTCAGAATCTGCTTTACCCGCATTTCATCTCCGTAAAGAACCCGCGGAATATTTTTACCGATAAATATATCAAAGGAAAGCCCCTTTTCCTGTGCCTTCATGTAGGTCATGGTAATTACATCGGTCAGCATATTGCTGGTCTTATAGGAATCCTTAATAATCTCCATTTTTCCGGATTCAACCTTTGAGAAATCCAGAATATCGTTAATTAGGGAAAGCAGATTGCCACCTGCCTTTTTGATATTCGTGGCATAATCTATAATCTGCTCGTCTGTTTCCTCCCGCAGAATCATTTCATCAAAGCCAAGCATGGCATTAATCGGAGTCCGAATCTCATGAGACATATTGGCTAAGAAATCTGTCTTAGTTTCGTTTGCTTTAATTGCCAGTTCCTGCTCCTGCTTCTGCTTAATCATGCTGGATACAGCTGAAATTCCCATTATCAGCATAAACAGCATCATTCCGATACTGATGTAACCATTTGTCACAACTCCGGTGGATGCATGGGTGTATTTCCACATCTGCAGCAAGGCTCCTATCAGAATTATCAAAATTCCTATCAGCAGTCTCCACTGATGCTTCCCCCGATACCAGTCCTGTGTAATGGTGTATAAGACTAAGATAGCTTCTCCCAAAATCATCAGCCATCCAATCGGATACAAATCATAAAAGTCCATCCGGTTCGTAATCTCCAGTAACATCATCACCGCATTTATCGACAATGCAATTGCAGCTCCAATCGTATAGAGCTTACTATATCTCCGCTCCTGCAAGCGGCTGATGTAAAAGAGGATTGGAACCGGTGACAGAAACATAGCCGCCCACATTATCATATCGCAGACAGCAAGATTCCCCAGATAAAACTGCCGCAGCCGGCTTTCAAATAACATCCACGTTGCAATGCAAATGGCAGATACGCCCAGATAAATAATGTTGGCATTGGGATTTTCTGCCACACCAAACCGCATTACAATTCCCAACAGAATCATAACAACTCCGGTATATAACAGCAGCACCGCAAATAACAGGTCATTTCCATAGGATTCCATCATCCAGAACAGGATTCCCATATCTGACCCGATTCGAATGTCATTTAACTGTCCCGCGGTCTCTGCATCGGGTGCCGAATATTCTATCTCTATGATTTTTCCGGCATCCTCTGCCTGTAATGGAATCCGGATATATCCGGAAGATGTATACCTGCCAAACGGACGTGTCTGTGCATTGTCCAGACTGCTGACCAGCTCGCCGTCAATCCAGACCCGCATACTCTGATGAAGTCCCTTTACGATAATGGTCGTCCGGTCATCAAGCTCCTGCGGAATTGTATTCTGAATCCGTACAACTGTACCGCTTCCCTCCAGCTTTCCGGGAATCGTGACAGGAACTGCCGTATTACTGACTACCCAGCCTTCGTGAAATTCTTCGCATCGTTCATCATTAAGACGCAGCTCCTCCTGATATTTTACCGCAGTAACACTGCATATTACCGCCCATACAATCAGAATCAGCCAGAATATGCATTTTACAACCGCAACCGGTAACAATTCTATCTGGTTTTTATCCTTTGATTCCATACCGCTCATTCCTCATATATTATATCTGTGCCAATGCCTGCTCCAAATCTGCAATAATATCCTCTGCATTTTCAATTCCGACCGATAACCGAATCAAATCCGGAGCAACCCCTGCTTCCCGAAGCTGTTCATCTGTCATTTGACGGTGTGTATGACTTGCCGGATGCAACAGGCAGGTCTTACTGTCCGCAACATGAGTCACAATGGATGCCAGCTTCAGACGGTCCATAAAGGAAATGGAGGTATCCCTTCCACCCTTTAATCCAAATGCAAGTACACCACAAGAGCCATTTGGAAGATATTTCTCTGCTAATGCATGGTATTCGTCTGTTTCCAAATCCGGATACTTCACCCATGCCACCTTCTCATTATTTTGTAAATACTTGGCAACCGCCAATGCATTGCTGCAATGCTGACGCATCCGCAACGGTAAGGTTTCCAGACCCATATTCAGATAAAATGCATTCTGCGGAGATTGAATGGAACCAAAGTCACGCATAAGCTGTGAGGTTGCCTTGGTAATATATGCCGCCTTTCCAAACCGCTCTGCATATACGATACCATGGTAGGATTCATCCGGTGTTGTCAGTCCCGGAAATTTCTCCTTGTGTGCCAGCCAGTCAAAGTTACCACTATCCACAATACAGCCGCCGACTCCGACTGCGTGGCCGTCCATGTACTTTGTCGTAGAATGTGTAACTATATCCGCTCCCCACTCAAACGGTCTGCAATTCACCGGCGTTGCAAAGGTATTATCAATAATTAACGGTACTCCATGCTTATGTGCCAGTCTTGCAAATTTTTCAATGTCAAATACCGATACGGTTGGATTGGTAATGGTTTCTCCGAATACTGCTTTGGTATTTGGCTTAAAATACTGCTCTAACTCCTCCTCCGGAAGATTCTGGTCGATAAATGTACATTCAATTCCCATCTTCTTCATCGTTACTCCGAACAGATTATATGTGCCTCCGTAAATGGAGCTGGATGCGATAAAGTGGTCGCCCGCTTCGCAGATATTAAACATGGCATAAAAATTTGCAGCCTGTCCGGAAGATGTAAGCATTGCAGCTACTCCGCCCTCTAATGCACAAATCTTTGCAGCAACCGCGTCATTCGTCGGATTCTGAAGTCTTGTATAGAAGTATCCGTCTGCTTCCAAATCAAAGAGCTTTCCCATCTCATCACTGGTATCGTATTTGAAGGTGGTGCTTTGTATAATCGGTAACTGTCTTGGTTCTCCCTTCGTCGGCTTATACCCTTCCTGAATACATTTTGTTTCAATTCTTGTCTGCATCTTCTGTATCTCCTTCTCTTTATTTCGCCTTTCGGTCAGCTATTACCTGTATTGTACTATACTTTGTAGGATTTGTGAATCGTCTTGACAAATCTCAATGTGCATTCTAGTATTTTTTTATAGCATTTTTTATAAAAGGAGGATTTACACCATGAGCCAGACCGAACATTTTCGTTGTCAGTTTCATCTGACTCCACCGACCGGGTGGATGAATGACCCGAATGGCATCTGTCAGTATAAAGGAACCTACCATGTGTTTTTTCAATATGCACCGGATTATCCGGCTGATGATAATAAGTCATGGGGACATTACATTTCCTCTGACTGTCTGCACTGGAGCTTTGTCGGAACTACCTTTTTCCCCGACTGCCGCTATGACCGAAACGGTGCTTTTTCAGGAAATGCATGGATTGAAAACGATACTATGATTATTTACTATACCGGAAATGTGGAGCAGGAGGGCGACCACGATTATACCCACTCCGGCAGGGAATCCAATACCATCCGTGTTACTTCAAAGGACGGTCTGCATTTTTCGGATAAGGAATGTGTTCTAAGCAACCCGGACTATCCATCCGATTATACCTGCCACATCCGCGACCCGAAGGTATGGAAGGAAGGACAGCTCTATCGCATGGTATTGGGTGGAAGAAAAAATGATGACAGTGGTGCAGTCTTATTCTACCACTCTACAGACGGTATCCGGTGGCAGCTTTCCCATACGGCAACCTCTAAGCAGCCTTTCGGCTTCATGTGGGAATGTCCGGATGTATTTTCCATAGAGGGACATACCTTTTTGTCCTTCTGTCCGCAGGGTGTTGCACCGGAAGCCCTCCGTTACCAGAATTATCATCTTTCCGGCTATCTTCCGCTTTCGCAGGATGCCCTTGCCCTGAAGGAAGGGGATACCGGAGAACGTGTTCTGATTGAGGAAGAAGCATTTCAGGAATGGGATTATGGTTTTGATTTTTACGCCCCGGAAACCTTTCTGGATGATAAGGGCCGCAGAATTTTAATTGGCTGGGTTGGCGGACCGGATATGTCCTATGATGAGCCAAGCCTTGCCAGTGAGCACTGGATTCATAAGCTGACAGTTCCTCGTGTTATCACCTATCGGAACGGGCAACTGCTGCAGGCACCGATACCGGAGCTTACTTTCCTTCGCGGTGACACCTACTCTCCCGTAGCAGACGGTTCCTATCGTGTAACCTGTGCGGCTTTTGATTGGGAGCTGACAAGAACCGCATCCCGAAATCCGGTTGTAATTACCATCGGTTCGGACATCGAGCTTTCTTATCGGGAAGAGATTCTAAGCCTTACCTTCCGCGGAGCTACCGGAGGCGGACGAACCACCCGCAAAGCCCATTGTACAGAGCTTCAAAATCTGCGGATTCTGGCAGACCGCTCCGTATTGGAAATCTTTGTAAATGACGGTGCCGTTGTTATGACCAGCCATTTCTTTCCGGAGGAAGGTGGTCTGACCCTTACCGCAAGCGGAGATTTTACCGCACAAACCGTATGGGATATGGATACCTGCGTTATTTCCCGGCATCCGTAATCCCGATGGTCTATTATACTATAGATACACCCGTTCCAACCGCTCTCCTAAGCGGCTTAGTAGTTCATTGGTAATCGTATCGGATTCTATCGCCACCTTTTCTGCCGATATGTCTTCTTCCATATCCGAGCCGATTACCGTAACTACATCCCCGATTTGAACCCGACGGATTCCGGTTATGTCTATCATCATCTGGTCCATACAGATTCTTCCGATGATTTGGGCTTCCTCTCCATGTACCAGCACAACACCCTTTCCACAGGATAATTCTCTCGGAATGCCGTCCGCATACCCAATTGCCACAACCGCAACACAGGCATCCTTTGTGGCAACATAGGCTCTGCCGTAGCCGACTGCTTCTCCCGCCTTAATCTGACGAATAGAAATCACCTTAGATTTTACGGTTAATACCGGGCGTAAATCCACCGGAGTCTTAACCGAATCCAGATTACTTAATACGCCGTACATGGCAATTCCGATTCTTGCATAATCACAACGAAGCTCCGGATAATTCAGCACTCCGTAGCTGCTCTGGATGTGCGTCTTTCCGGGATGAATGCACTTTCCCTTCAGATACTCCAGCACATCATAATAATGCCGAATCTGCTGATGGGTAAATGCAATATCGTCCGGCTCCATGCTGTCTGCAACACACAGGTGGGTATATATTCCTTCTACCTGTAAATGTCTGAGCTGATACATACTTCGTATATGCTCCATGTCATGATAATCTTCTCCCAGCCGGTGCATACCGGTATCCAGCTTAATGTGTACCGCTATTTTCTTTCCGTATGCATCTAAGCGGGTCGCATAATCATAGTCTGTGATGGTCTGCGTCAAATGATACCGTTCTATTTCTCCAATGCGTTCCGGTTCGGTATAGCCGAGAATCAGAATCATACCCGTAATACCGTTTTTCCGCAGATGAATCCCTTCATCCAGTGTAGCAACCGCAAATGCATCAATTCCCATTTTATTCAGATTCCCTGCAATCCGAATATCTCCACTTCCATATCCGTTTGCTTTGACAACTGCCATGAACTTCGTCTGTGGCGGTAAAAGCTTCTGTATTTCATTTACGTTATGATAGAGATTCTCTATGGAAATCTCGGTCCACGCCCGCTTATGCGGTTCTGTATTCTGTTTTTTTCTTCCACGAAATCGAATCATAGTCAAACCGTAGGCAATCAGGATGGAAATCACTGTAACCAAAAGAAAATGAACAAGGCTCTGCTCTGTAACAAGCCATGTCGTTCCGGTTACTTTTCCTGCCAGACGAACTGCAACGATAACTGCCGGATGTATGATATACACAATCATTGCAATCCGGTTCCAACGCCTGCTGCCTTCTCCTTTCCACTGTACTACCCAAAGAAATAAAAATACCATTACAACCGGAAGCATGACATACATACTGTCATGCCGCTGCCAATTCAGAAAATGAATGGTGATGCCTTCTGCCAGCATAAGCAGCATACTGCACAAAAATCCGATGCCTGCCTTCTGCACAGATAACCATTTCTTATGTGCGGTTTTGCCTATCAGATACCCCAGCACTAAAAACAACGGTACATAAAACAGCCCGTTTCTGGTATACTCGGATACCTGAAACAGCTTACTGTAGGCTGTACTTATCCATGGTATTGCAGCAACTGCTCCATAGTAGCTGTCACCAAACAGCCCGATTAAATACAGGCAGATGCTGATTCCCAATACCACCCAGTCTCTGCAATACTTCAAAAGCAGATTTACCAGAAGCAGTCCGAATATGGCTGCTGGCAAATACCACAGGTGATAAAAGGTTCCGTTTATCAGAATATCCTTTATCAATTGAACCATCCGGAAGCCTTCTCCGAAATATCCGCTATATATCATAACCGGCACATATAATAAGGATGCTGCTAAATCCAACAGCAACAGCTTCTTTACCTGTCTGAATATGCGTGCCTGACTGTCCGCATTCCAGCGAAGCTCCGGCAGCAAAAAGAATCCGCTTATCATTAAAAAGAACGGAACTGCCACTCTGGCTATTATTCTCGTCAGTATCATATCCGGAACCTCACCAAAGCATAGCAGCGGTGATGTATGGATTGTAATTACTAAGACGGCACTGATTACCCGGAACCAGTCCAGTCCTCCGTAGCTTCTCTTTTGCTTCATGTTTCTCTCCCCGCTCTCTTCTTTATCTCTGTGCTTCCTGAATCAGATGCTCTAACACATCCGCAAATGTATAACCATATGCTTTCATCATATTCGGATAACGGCTGTGCATCGTAAATCCCGGTATGGTATTTACTTCATTAAATACAATCCGTTCATCCTCTGTCAGAAACATATCGACTCTTGCCATTCCCTTACATTCCAATGCCCGATACAATTTCTTTGCGGCTTCCTTTATGCGTCCAGCTGTTTCCGGTGAAATTCTTGCCGGAACGTGAATCTTGGAGGTTTCCAGTGTATATTTTTCATGGAAATCAAATACTCCTGTGTGCAATTCGATTTCGTCTACCTCACCTACCGTCAGGGTCTCAGTTCCAAGCACCGCACATCCAACCTCAAAACCGGATACCGCTGCTTCAATTACAACCTTTGTATCATACCGAAATGCCTCCAGAACGGCTGCCTCTAATTGTCCTGCCTCTTCTATCCGGGTAATTCCGTAGGACGAGCCTGCTCTGGCTGGCTTTACAAATGCCGGATAGGTAATATCGGCACAGACTGTCTGCTGCTCCTCCTTACTCATATAGGACTGTAATACAACATATTCCGGCACCTCGATACCGGCAGCCTTTGCTATTATATGTGCCAAATCCTTATCCATACACAGTGCCGAGCTTAACGTACCGCAGCCGACAAACGGAAGCCCTGCCAATTCACATAAGCCCTGTACCGTACCATCTTCTCCGTTTTTGCCATGCAGCACCGGAAATACCACATCAACGGTTTCGGTCTGTACGCTGCCGTTTTCCGGCAAAATGAGAATGCCATGTGTATCCCGGCTTGGACTGATATATGCCGGAATGCACGCCGTTCCCTGCCATGCATCCTCCGGTATCCGTTTCCAGTCTCCGGTATACAGATACCACTCGCCATAGTTCGTAATTCCAATCGGAAACACCTCATATTCCAGCTTTTTTAATTCCTCCATTACTGCATATGCAGACTGTAAAGACACGCCGTATTCCGAAGAACATCCACCAAATAAAACTGCTATTTTCATTTTTTGCCTCCATTCATTTCATCTCAAATCTGATTAGCAACCGCCAAATGCAGACCTGCTGTATGTTTCTTGCTGCCATAATAAAAAGACAGGACGTTGCTTATCCTGTCTTTTACTATATCTGATAAATATGACGATGCCGTTGCGAGGCAATGAAGCTTTTCTGAATCAATTCTTACAGAATATGCATCATCAGCTTCATTTTTTCTTCATTATCTGTTCTTTAATTGCCTGCTGTGTCTTTTGTACCTCCTCCCACAGCCCCATGGCTGACATCCGTTTTGCTCCGGCTCCCCAGATAATCAACTGCTCCAAGCCGTCCGAGGTTGCCACCGTAACATCCTGCTGCCCTGCCATCCGGTGTGCCAGCTTCTCGATATACTGGTCTGCGGTCTCTGCCTCCTTCGTATATACAACGTGTATATTATGATAGTCAAACATTTCTCCCAAATTTCCGGATACCTTATAGGCATCAAAGACCAGAATCAGATTCACGCCTGTATAGCCCTGATAATTACAGAGAATATCCATCAATTTGCTTCTTGCGGCTTCCAGATTCACCTTTGATAACTGCTTTAGCTCCTCCCATGCGAATATAATATTATATCCGTCCACCAGAAGATAGGAATCCTTCTTTGTCTCTTTCCGGCTCTTATACTTATTCATTCCAGCCTGTGAAGTCTTTGATTCGGAAGTAGAATTATTGCTTTCAAAATCATTCCCTTCAAAGTCACCCCTGCTTTCCCATTTCTTGTGTGGCTGTCGGATACTTGTACCATATGTTCTCTGGAAAATTCGTTCTAACTCGTCTTCATCCGCTACTGTTTCAGAGACATAGGTTGTAGGCTTAAGGACTTCTGCTGTATCGTCCGGTGCTTCCTCCTCCGCAAACTGTAACCCCGATGTTACGTGCATATATTGCTCCACCTGATTCCAAGGTACAAGAAAGCCTGCACCATGCGAGCAGAATACCGAACCGGTCGGATGCTCTCTGTCCTCGTCCGGCTGATAATTCCTGTCTGCAATCACCTCTTCCGCATTATGACAAGGCATATACGCCTTAAATGTGCAGACCAGTCTGCCCTCTCCATGTGTATATGCATGCACCTCTTTCTGATACCCGGACATGGTTGCAACCGGTGCCAGCCCCTGAATAACGGTCTGACTTCCTGTTGTATCCGGCGGGTCAAAGCTGCCGCTCATTTTAAGAATATCCGCCATTGCCCTTCCTGTATTCTCTGTCGGTACGGTCAACTGATATTCATAATAAGGTTCCAACAGTATACTCTTTGCTTTTCTTAGTCCCTGTCGAATTGCCCGGTAGGTTGCCTGTCGGAAATCTCCGCCCTCTGTATGCTTCACACTTGCCCGGCCTGCAACCAGTGTAAGCTTCATATCTGTAATTTCGGAGCCGGTCAGCACTCCCGGATGCGAACATTCGGTTACATGACTTAATATCAGACGCTGCCAGTTCTTGTTCAGCATATCCTCACTACAGGCAGTCTCTACCTGTATTCCACTTCCTGCTTCACCCGGCTCTAACAGTAGGTGTACCTCTGCATAATGTCGTAACGGTTCAAAGTGTCCGATTCCTTCTACCGGAGCTTCAATTGTTTCTTTATATACCAGAGAGCCTTCTCCAAAGGTTACGGATAAACCAAAGCGGTCTTCTATCATTTGCTGCAAAATTTCTAACTCCACTTCGCCCATAACCTGAATCAGAATTTCTCCGGACTGCTCCTGCCATTCCAGATGTAACAGCGGGTCTTCTTCCTCCAACTGCTGTATCTGGCTCCATGCCGTCTGGGCTACACAGTCCTCCGGAAGTATCATCCGGTACTGCAATACCGGCTCCAGCAGCGGCAAGCCCATATCCGCTTCTATTCCTAAGCCCTCACCGGAATAACTGGCTTCCAGTCCGGTTACGGCACAGATTCTTCCTGCCTCTGCCACAGATACCGGCTGGAAGGTATCACCCGAATAAATCCGAAGCTGCGTTACCTTCTCGGTCTGTGCTTTGTGCTGTATCGTATCCCTTACATTCAGGCAGCCTCCGGTAATCTTTAAATGAGTAAGCCGGTTGCCGGCAGCATCTCTTGAAATCTTATAGACTCTGGCTCCGAATGCGGCATCATACTGTGGTGGTACTGCATAGTTCTCGACTCCCTTTAAAAATTCCTCTACCCCCTCCAGCTTTAATGCAGAACCAAAGAAACAAGGTACAATTTTACGGGAACGGATTGCCGCCTGAATGGAGCTATCCGTCAGGTCAGCGGTTGCCAGATATTCATTCATAAGTGACTCCTCACATAAGGCAAGTCCCTCCAGCCACTCGTTTGTTCTTTCTGCCGTAAAGTCCTGACAGGCATCCCCTAATTGCTCCTGCAGCTCCTGCATCCGCTGTAGCCGGTTCGTTCCGGGCTGGTCCATTTTATTTATAAAAATAAAGACCGGTATCTGATATTGCTTAAGTAACCGCCACAGGGTTCTGGTATGTGCCTGCACACCGTCTGCACCGCTGACTACCAGAATTGCATAATCCAACACCTGCAATGTGCGTTCCATTTCTGCCGAAAAATCCACATGTCCCGGTGTATCCAATAAAGTTACTTCCCATGCTCCGAGCTGTAGTTCTGCCTGCTTGGAAAATATCGTGATTCCTCTTGCCCGCTCCATTGAAAATGTGTCTAAGAAAGCATCCTTATGGTCTACCCTGCCAAGTGAGCGGATGCTTCCGGTCCGGTACAGCATTGCTTCCGATAAAGTTGTCTTTCCGGCATCGACGTGTGCCAGAATCCCAAGTACCAAATGTCTATTCATCCTGTATCTTCCTGTTCTTACTTATCTTTCAGAGTGAAAAACCCCGGCAGCCAACACTGTCGGGGTCTATCTTATCCTTCTTTATCCGGAATTATGCCTTACCTACAGAACCGAATAATTCCATCTTTTCCTTAACAGTTGCCTTAATAGCTTCTGCACCAGGAGCCAGTAACTTACGTGGGTCAAAGCCCTTGCCTTCTAAGTCCTTACCAGCTTCGATATACTTACGTGTAGCATCTGCAAAAGATAACTGACACTCTGTATTTACATTAATCTTAGATACGCCAAGAGAAATTGCTTTCTTAATCATATCTGCCGGAATACCTGTACCACCATGTAATACTAATGGCATAATGCCTGTCTTCTGCTGAATTGCATCCAGAGTCTCGAAAGAAAGTCCCTTCCAGTTAGCCGGATACTTACCATGAATATTACCGATACCTGCTGCCAGCATATCTACGCCCAAATCAGCGATGGTCTTGCATTCATCCGGGTCTGCACACTCGCCCATACCAACAACGCCATCTTCCTCACCACCGATAGAACCAACTTCGCACTCGATAGAAAGTCCCAACTGATGAGCAACATTTACTAATTCTGTAGATTTTGCAAGATTCTCCTCAAACGGATAGTGTGAACCATCAAACATGATAGAGGTAAAGCCTGCCTTAATGCACTTATAGCATCCTTCGTAAGTACCATGGTCAAGATGAAGTGCAACCGGAACTGTAATTCCTAACTCCTCATCCATAGCCTTAACCATAGCTGCTACGGTCTTAAATCCTGTCATATACTTACCTGCACCCTCAGATACACCAAGGATTACCGGTGACTGTAATTCCTGTGCTGTTAATAAAACTGACTTTGTCCACTCAAGATTATTAATGTTGAACTGACCAACTGCATAATGTCCAGCTTTTGCCTTCTTCAACATCTCTGTTGCTGATACTAACATATTCATTCCTCCATTTGTTCTATTATAGTCGTACATTCCTGTACGCATTCATGAGTTAAGTATACCCTATTTCTTTTCAGAAATAAAGGATAAAATCATGAAAATTAACGAATATTCATCCAGTAATTGATTAAATCTCCCATGTAGTCATAATGAAACCTTATTAGCAAAACATTTCGGACAATAAAATTCACAATTACAATTCCCAATGCCACATAGCAAAACCAAATCCGAAGATAATAATACCGTTTTCCGTTTTTCCGAATCAGTGTAATGATGGCACCTATATAATAGTCTGCCAGAATAACTGCCGTAAATAATACCATCGGATGTTCCATAAAGGATTCCACGATATGCAGCTTCAACAGGGAATAGACAGCTCTGGTTCCGCCGCATCCCGGACAGTAGATATGAAACATATCATGTATTCCGCAGCGAAGATTCAGTGTTTCCTGCAAGCCCGGACAATACTTCCATATTAAAATACCGATTAACAAAAGCAGTCCGCCTGCCGTCACCCAAAAGAATGCCTGCTTTTCCTGCTTCATAAACTGTTCCAGTTCTATATCTGTTATTTCTTCCTGCTTCTTCATATTCGTTTCCATTTCAGTTACCATTCAATTTCTATGTTCAGTTCCTATTTCATTCCAATACTTTTACCGGTAGTTTTTATCATCTGCAATTTCATATTATAACGAACTTCTCTTTTTCCCGCAATCCTCTGTGTTGCGGAGTTTCCGGTAATTTTTACAAATTCTTTTATTTATGTAGATTTTACGGATTTTTTTCCGAAAAAAGATTGCTTTTTTCTTTTTCTTTCTGGTATGATGTTGTGAGAAAAATTGCTTGCAGTCATGTATGGGAAGCTGCAACATATTTTTGGGGGGATATATATGAAAAACGTCGATGAATATATTATTTTTTTAAATTATCTGTTTAATATTAATAACATTCCGCTCTGTCTGTTGCAGGATAACAATGTCTTATTACAGATTCCTGCTTCAAGCTGTTTCGTAGAGCAGGCAAGACCCTTTTATCACAAGTTAAAAGACCGGAATCAGAAAATCACTTATATTTCCTGTCCTTATGATGCCTATTACGGATTAATCCAGATTGCGGATTCCGACCAGAATCTACGTGTCTTTGTAGGTCCGTATTTTACGACACCTCTGACCCGCGAATCTGTTCCGGCTATCATCAATACCATGAATGTTCCGCCGGAGGATGTGGAAAAGACCCGAATCTTTTTAACCGGTCTGCATCATGGTCCTCTGCACAGTATGTTATCGTATCTGGCATGTCTGCATTTTGCAATCAATCATGAGCTGGTTAAGATAGAGGACATTGATTATGACCCTACCAATGATACCGGCAACCAGATTCAGTCCGCCTATACCAAGACCTCCTATGAGTCGAGGGAAAATGAATATCTGCACAATACCTATCTGCATGAAATGCATCGGCTGGACTTAATTGCAAACGGTAACACCACCGAGTTAAAAAAGACCCTTGCTACTCCGTTACCGGGGCATAGGGGTGTGGTTGCCAGCAACGGATTACGTCAGGCAAAAAATATATTTATTTCTGCCTGTACGATGTATTGCCGGGCTGCCATTGCAGGTGGCTTGGATATTGAAGAAGCCTATAATCTGAGTGATGTCTATATTCAGACCAGCGAGGGGTATAACAGCGTATCGGACGTGGAGCGGCTGCTGCTTAAAATGCCTTTGGACTATACCGAGCGTGTGGAGCGGGAAGTTAAATTCAAAAATGTTTCGCAGCCTATTATTTCTGCTATTCATTATATTAAGGAGCATGTCAACCAGCCACTGCAGGCCGATGATATTGCCGCACAGGTCAACCTCAGTACCTCTTATTTTTTGAAACGCTTCAAAACAGAAACCGGGGGTGGACTTTCTGAATTTATAACTCAGACCAAAATTGAAGAAGCCTGCATTTTACTGTCCTATACGGATAAATCACTGACTGAAATCAGCAATTACCTGTATTTCTCCAGTCAGAGTTATTTTCAAAATGTATTCAAAAAGGTAATGGGAATGACACCGGGACAATATCGAAATCAAAAGAAAAAACCGGTCTTCCTTAAGGATGTATAAGACCGGTTAAGCCTCGTTTTACTTCCGCAAGCATTTGATGCCCTGCCTGCTTCAGCACTTGTTGACAGGCAGGGCTTTTTCGCATTTCCTGTCTAATTCTCCGAAGCCTTGTCCGCCGAAACTCACCGCCGAAATCGTCTACGGTATGAATATCCGATTCCTCCATAACCTGAAATAGTGTATTTACAAAGTTCTTCCGCTCCTCCAAAGACAGATGGTAAATGAACTGATGCATAATATGATTGAGCCATCGGATTTCCTTGTCCTGCCGCGGTACGGATACAAACCGGCTGCCCAGTACCCGCCACGATGCCGGGTCATGCTGCCGCAGCCCCTGCTCCTCGCTGCTTACTATCTGATAATTTTCATCCTGCTCCAAGAGCATTCCTATGATTGACGATACCGGAACATATTTATAAATCCGTCCGGCAATCTGCTGATACCCGACACTTGCCAGCATCCGCTTGGAAAAGCCGGGGCCGTCAAAGTTATAAATTCCTTTGATTCGCTTCTGCAATTCCGGTTTTGCCTTTGCCGCACTGTATACCGCCAGATTGCCGCCCTTGGAATGTCCGCCCAGCCAAAGCTCTCCGGTATATTTTCTTCCTATATAATTCAGATAATCTGCTGCCTTTCTTTGTGCCGGAACGGTTTCAAAGCACATACAGAAGTTCTCCTTCCAGCCAATCAATGTATCATCCGTTCCCCGAAACGCAACATAGGTCTGCTGTGGACCAAGTTCAATGCAGACAGCACTAAACTGGCTCTCCTCTTCTTTGCAGACGGAATTTTGATAGCCGGCTAAGGACAGGGTTCCAAACCGTTTTGTCTGTGCAAGTCTCCGCATAATAAACGGTGCCATCTTAATCAGGGAACACCGCTTTAATTGCTCCTGCTCCTCTTGTCTTTCCCAAAACTGCCGGATTGCATCCTTTAACAGAATCGTATCCGGCTCCCATGGGGAAGGTACAATCCGGTCTAATGCCACATACGATATATTTGATAAAATCAGACTGTCAATTTCATTTAAGCCATCCTGTGAAAAGGATAATTCTCCCCGCCAGTTCAGATAGTCCATAATATTTGCCATTTGCTGCTTCCTCGGTTCTTCTTCTTTATTCAGAGCATTAATTTTCTCTTCTTCTATACCTAGTAGTATGAGCAGATTGCATGGGTTCTAGCCGGAATCTTTTACTTTTCTGTTATGTTTTCTTTCGAAATTCGTTAGTTTTTAGACACACAAAAAACACACTTTTTTTCTATAGTATGTCTTGTAAGAGCTTTTCATATATTGAATCCTCTCTCCCCTCATTCGAAAGACCGGGCATCTCCAGTTTGGAGTCCCGGTCTTTCTCATTGCGTAAATGATTTTCTACTTTTTCTGCTTATCGCTTATGCCTTATTCTGTTCCTCTACCAGCCGCTCTGCACCATATATCTTACGAAGCTTCGGCTTTTCAATCTTGCCGGTAGGATTTCTCGGTATGTCTGCAAAAATGATTTTCTTTGGTCGTTTGTATCTTGGCAGCTTGAGGCAATATTCGCTCATTTCCTCTTCAGAACACTGATAGCCTTCTTTTATTTCAATAATTGCTGCTGTAATCTCACCCAGCCGCTTATCCGGAAGTCCGATAACTGCCACATCCTTAACGGCTTCATGCGTGCGGATAAAGTCTTCTATCTGTACCGGATAAATATTTTCGCCACCGCTGATGATAACGTCCTTCTTCCGGTCTACCAAGAAGATAAAGCCATCTTCGTCCTGCATTGCCATATCACCTGTAAACAGCCAGCCATCCTTTAATATCTCCGCAGTCGCCTCCGGATTCTTATAGTAGCAGGTCATAACACCCGGACCCTTTACACACAGCTCGCCAACCTCGCCCTGGTCTACGGTATTTCCCTGTTCATCCACGATTTTTACTTCCCATCCGTAGCCCGGAACACCAATGGCACCAACCTTGTTGATGTTGTCTACTCCCAGATGTACGCAGCCCGGTCCGATGGATTCTGACAAGCCGTAGTTGGTGTCATACTGATGATGCGGGAAGTAGCCCATCCAACGCTTAATCAGACTTGGCGGTACCGGTTGTGCTCCGATGTGCATCAACCGTAGCTGACTTAGCTTATAATCTTCCAGCTTTAAGTCTCCCCGGTCTAATGCGTCTAATATATCCTGAGCCCAAGGAACCAGCAGCCAGACAATGGTGCATTGTTCCTTGGATATGGTATCTAAGATAAATTTCGGCTTTGTTCCCTTCAGGAGAACTGCCTTTCCGCCTGAAATCAGGCTGCCAAACCAGTGCATTTTAGCACCCGTATGATAAAGCGGCGGTATGCATAAAAATACATCCTCTTTGGTTTGTCCATGATGATTTTGCTCTACCTTGCAGGAATGCATCAGGCTGGTGTGGTTATGTAAAATTGCCTTCGGAAATCCTGTCGTTCCGGATGAAAAATAAATTGCTGCATTGTCCTCATCCCGAATCTCTATCTCCGGCTTTCGGCTGGAGCAGTTTGCGGTCAAGGTATTATAATCCTCTGCAAAGGTCGGACAATTCGCACCTACATAAAATAACAGGCGGTTCTTGCTGATTTTTTCTGCAATTTCTTCTACTCTTCCGATAAATTCCGGTCCGAACACCAGAATGTCCACATCTGCCAAATCCAGACAATATTCTATTTCATCCGATGCATAACGGAAGTTCAACGGTACTGCCAAAGCACCTGTCTTTAAGATTCCGAAGTATATCGGAAGCCATTCCAGACAGTTCATTAACAGAATTCCGACCTTGTCATCCTTTTTAATCCCCCTGCTTAACAACAGATTTGCAAATCGGTTTGCTTTCTCATCAAATACACTCCATGTGATTTCTCTCCGGTAATGCTCCAGCGGACTTGGTTCTATCAGCTCATATTCTTTCCATGTTACGCGTCTGCGTTCTTTAATCTCCGGATTAATCTCGACCAGTGCTACATCATTTGCGTACTGGTGTGCATTTCGTTCCAATAAATCAGTAATTGGCATCGTTCTTTCCTCCAATGGTATTTCCAAAATCTTTCTACATTTTATCACAGTAAAGCAAAGAAGTAAACCTTTTTAAGCATTTGCACTATTGAATTTCGCGGTGAAACAATGGTATAGTACAAGCAATTACTATTATTTGTATGAATACTTATGTATCTGTATTTTGTTTGTAAGAATCGGGAGGAATTAACATGATTTATACCGTTACATTTAATCCGGCACTGGACTACACAATTACGATTCCGGACTTTCAGCTTGGCCGGGTGAACCGCACAACAGAGGAATTAGTGCTTGCGGGCGGAAAGGGCATTAATGTATCTACTGTTTTACATAATCTGGGAATGGACAGTACGGTTCTTGGCTTCATTGCAGGCTTTACCGGACATGAAATTCAGCGACGGATTCGGGAAATGCAGATACCGGAACAGCTTATTGATTTACCGGATGGAATGTCCCGCATTAACATTAAGCTGCATTCCGCCGAAGAAACGGATTTGAACGGTATGGGTCCTGTTATTTCGGACTCGGACTTACAGCTCTTTTATCGACAGTTAGATGTTTTACAAAGCGGAGATGTTCTGGTGCTTGCCGGAAGTATTCCGTCTTCTCTTCCTGTTACCGTTTATCAGGATATTTTACAACGATTGGAGTCTCGCGATATTCTGACGGTGGTAGATGCCACCGGGCATTTGCTTCAGAATGTATTACCGTATCATCCATTTCTGATTAAGCCAAATCACCACGAATTAGGGGATTTATTTGGTGTGTCTATTCAGTCCCGCCAGGAAATTCTTCCTTATGCCAAGAAGCTGCAAGCTCAGGGAGCCAGAAATGTTCTGGTATCCATGGCAGGTGAGGGTGCGGCATTATTGACCGAGACCGGAGACTATTATGAACAGGATGCCCCTGCCGGTACAGTCATAAATGCGGTAGGTGCGGGTGATTCTATGGTTGCCGGCTTTCTCTATGGTTATCTGACCCGGCAGGATTATGCTCATGCGTTCCGGTTGGGAATTGCCTGCGGAAGTGCCAGTGCCTTTTCCAGCAAGCTTGCTGTAGCGGATGAGATATGGGGTGTGTATGATGAACAGCATTGCAAGACTTATCCTGAATAGGATAGAGATTGCAATGCTGAAATAGCTTCTATACAGATTTTTTACTTCTTAGCTACCAGAAGATAACGATGAATGGTGCCTTGTATACTTTCACCATTTTCGATTTTTTCCTGCATTTTTACCAGTTGTTCAAAGCATCTGTCAACTGAAAATCCCGGAAATTCCCACTCGATGATATGTGCAAACCACACAAAAGCACCAACATCATAGAATTTTATCGGACAATATACCTCCGCTTCTTGCATAAGTTGAAATCCGGCTTCTTCAAATACTTTCTTCTGCTCTTCTAAATTCAGGTGCGGAAATGGCTTATCGGTATTTGGAAGTACCATCTCAACCAAATCCCTATCATTATCCTCGCCTATTTGTTCTGTTATAAATATCCCATCCTTTTTTAACAGGCGGTATATCTCACTCGCCTGAAATGCTCCATGCCTATTTATAATTATATCAAAGCTTTCATTTTCAAACGGAATGTCTGCCGGGTTATTACATGCTCTGAAATCAATTTCCAGCGGCAATAATAATTCCTTGCATAATTCCACATTGGGTTGATAGCCTTCTGTAGCTGCTGTATTCGGAAATGGGTGATTTAGGGATAATAGAAATTCTCCTCCACCGGTATCATAATCCAACAGCTTCTTATCATTTCTTAAATACTGCCGAACTACCTCTTTATAATCCCATGGCAATGTGGTTTCTTCGTATCTTCCACGAATGTGGGAAAAATCCCATCCATGAATATGTGCAACTTTTTCTTCCTCTTTCCAGATGGCTTTTAATTCTTTTTTGTTCATTTTAACTGCTCCCTTACCTATTATTATTGATGATTGGGGAAAATAAACCTATAGTATAAGAGCCGACTAATGTCAAGTCGGCTCTTGTTTTTATTATTCTCTTTACGTCTGAATAGCGTTAAGTATAATCACAACAAATATGCATACTACTTCGCTTTGTAATTTGAACAAAATGACAAAGCTTCATTTAAAGCACTAATCACATCTTTTTTTTTCATAGTATCATCATCATGAAAATTATATATTGGTGTTATCTCTTCTAAATCTAATACATCTATATCCATTGCTTCAAAATACACAAACTGATACGGAACATATTGCGAATTAGTCACTGACAACTGTGCTATACAATTGGGAAAATCAAAATCAATGATTAACGCATCTTCATTGTTTTTCGATAACAAAATTGTGTCTTGGTTCATGAATTCTAATAACACCTTTTCATACCATTCTAAAACTGATGCTTTTATAACCTCATAATTATAATCACTCATATTACTTACTCCCTTTAATTGATATATTTGTAGCATTTGGCATCTCTGTAATTCTAGGCAACCCCCTTTTAGCATTTAACCTATCAAGTAAAGAACCTGGCCCGTTTATAATTCCCCAACCATCTGTTCCACCTTTTGAAACAGTATTGCTAGGAACATCGAATTCAACATATATAGAACCTTTAGGTGCTTGCTTTCCAAATGCATTAATATCTGCAGGATTAGCAACATGAACTTTATTGTCTCCAGACATCTGAACTTTTCCTGATGCAATCATTTTGTCGTATTCTTCTTGTGACATCCATCTTCCAACTCTTGTTGTATCTCTACCACCCTTACTTCCCCCTTGAGCCAATGCACCAGCTGTCTTCATGCAGTTACCGCCATTATTGTGTACCAGTACACTTTCGGTTCCTACATAATAGGTGTGGAAGTCTTCTACTTCAAAATTGTAGACGGTTGCATGGGTGTCTTCATATGCAACATT
>DHMX01000017.1:50563-124866 GCA_002406015.1 Lachnospiraceae bacterium UBA4631 | reverse complement strand
TAGCGCGCCAGATTGTGGCTCTGGAGGCCGAGGGTTCGAGTCCCTCTATCCACCCTGTTAGGGGCAAAGCCGTAGGCATGTACCTGTAGACAATACTTACTAATGGGCTATCGCCAAGCGGTAAGGCACAGGACTTTGACTCCTGCATCTCGCTGGTTCGAATCCAGCTAGCCCAGCTCAAAGCGTATGCTTTGCGGGAATTGAATAGGATATGGGATATTAGCTCAGGTGGTAGAGCACTTGACTTTTAATCAAGTTGTCCGGGGTTCGAGTCCCCGATGTCTCATGAATGAAAGCCTTGTAGTTCAAGGATAAAATAAAAAGCACTCAGATTTGAGTGCTTTTTTCATGTGATAATGAATATCTGGTTTTTAAGAATATTTCCGGTAGGGCTGCTGCATTTACATCCTAAGACGGTAAGGCTTGTCTTGGTTAGGTTCATGGTGGTGCTTGTCTTTTGTTCCTATCTTAACGTATAATAGAATTAATAAAGAATCGTGGGGTTCGGAGAAATGAGGATAGGCATATGAAGCAGCAAATGAAAATAGCAGGAATAATAGGTATGGCAGGGATATGGCTGCTTTCCGGATGTGCAGGAATGCAGCCATGGACGGACGAGTCTGCAACAAGTGAACACCTATCCACAGATATTGCCTTTGAAAGTGAAACGGAAGGTGCAAGTAAAACAACGCAGACTTCTGCAACGGAATGTGAAACCGAGGAATTTGAAATCACAATGAATTTTGTGGGAGATTTATTACTGGCAACCAATGAGGGACAGGAATATGCCAACAGCTTTCATGAGGTCGCAGAGCGGGAAGCACCGGAGTATTTTCTGGCAAACGTACGTGACCGGTTCCAAAACGATACAATTACAGTAGGAGATTGTGAAAATGTATTTTCCGATAATATGTCCTTAGGTATTTCCGACAAGGGACAGCTTCAGGCAGAGGAGGAATATGCGGCAGCGGTATCCTCGGCAGAAGCGGCAGGAGAGCCAATACCGGAGTATAGCTTTCGGGCATATTGGTTCCGAAGCCCTGCACGCTATGCAGAGATTCTGCATACCGGAGGAATCGATATAGTTTCAATTGATAATAACCATATTCGTGATTACGGAACGCAGGGCTATGAAGATACCAAGGCTGCCCTAGATGCGGCAGGGGTATCGTGGGGAGAGCATGGAACGGTGGTATACCGGGAAATAGACGGATTCCGGATTGCATTTGTATTTGGAAGTATGTACGGAGAGAGTGCAGTATCGTTGCTGCTGTCGGATTTGGAGACCGCAAAGGAAAACAGTGATTATCAGGTCGTTTATTTCCATGGCGGAACTGAGGGCATCCATACTCCGGAGGACTGGAAGATTCGGGCATGTCATCGGCTGGTAGAGGAAGGAGCCGATTTGGTGGTAGGCGACCATCCGCACGTATTACAGCCGATGGAAAGCTATCAGGGTGTAACGATTCTGTATTCGCTAGGGAATTTTGTCTTTGGCGGAAACCGTCACCCAGAGAATCGGACAATAATATATAACCAGACTTTGACTTTAGAGAAAAATAAGAAAACCGGTGAAGTAACATTAATTAATGTCAGTGAGACCGTTACACCCTGCTATGTCTTTGTGGGGGATATGAATAACTGGCAGCCGGCGGTGATTACAGATGCGGAAGAAAAGCAACAGGTGCTGGATTTTATGAACAAAACGGCAAGCACACCGTATTAGTTTTGTATGCCGGAAGGTTGTAAAAAGCTATGGTTTATATTATATTTGTAGGAGAACAGGAAAGAGGATGATATACCATGGATAAAAGGGAACAGGATACCATAGAGGGAATAAAAGAAACCAGAAGCGGAATACGCAAATATTTTCATGATGTCTTTAATATTCGCGATGATATGATGAGTTATGAAGAAATCGATGAAATGATGGAGGAAAATACCGTTATCCATGGAGCTAATATGTGGATTCTGATGATGGCGGCATTGATTGCTTCCATAGGGCTTAATGTTAATTCCACAGCGGTCATTATCGGTGCAATGTTAATTTCTCCGTTGATGAGCGGTATTATAACCATGGGATACTCCTTGGCGGTTCGGGATTTGCCATTGCTAAAGAAGTCGTTAATCCGCTTCGGAACGCAGGTCGCAATCAGTCTGGCGGCATCCACGTTATATTTTTTGATTAGTCCGTTGGAGACACCGACCTCTGAAATGATTGCAAGAACCAGCCCGACGCTTTGGGATGTATTGATTGCATTGTTTGGTGGTATTGCAGGAATGATAGGAAATACCAGACAGAAAAAAGGAAATGTGATTCCGGGCGTAGCCATCGCAACCGCATTAATGCCACCGCTTTGTACAGCCGGCTATGGTATTGCAACCCTGCAACCGCAATTTTTGTTTGGAGCATTTTATCTCTTTTTAATTAATACATTATTCATTATGCTTTCGTCTGCTTTCATTGCATTAATTCTGGGAGCACCAAGGCATAAATTTATCAGTCCGAAGCAACAGAAGCGGATAAATCGTGCAATTATTCTGATTACGGTAATTACAATTATACCGAGTGTTTACATTGGAATGGTAACGGTTCGGGATTCGGTAATGGAAAGAAATGTATCAAGTTATTTAAGTGAGGAATTTTCCTTCCCCGATGCACAGGTGGTACAGAGCAATGTGAACAAGCAGGAAAAAGAGATTGCGGTATCCTTGGTAGGAACTCCTATTTCAGAGGATGCGGTTGCCGCATTGGAAAAGGAATTGCCAAAGTATAATCTGGAGGGATATTCGCTTAGGGTGACGCAAAATTCGATGATTGAGGATACAACCGGTGAGGATGCCGATAAGATTACCATTGCAGTGCAGGAGAATCGTATTTCTGAGCTGCAAAAGGAGCTGGAAGAATCTCAAGGACAGGTGGAAACACTGGAAAAGGAATTAAAGGGATTCGAAACCGCACAGAATCAGGTGACGGATTGTCAGATGCTGGCACAAAAAGCACAGACCATTTTTACGGAAATTAAGGCTTGCAGTTGTGGTATTATGTCAGACACAGCGGGCGATTATGTGATGGTGGTAGCGGAAGTGCCGGAGCCGTTAAGTGAGGAGGAGCAATCAACAATAACTCGATGGATTCAGACGGAAACCGGGCTGGAACGCGTAGAAATTCTTCAGAAGGAAGTAAAGGAAGATACAGATACAACTATGACACAGAACTAATACAGAAAACATCAGTGACAGAACTTAATACAGAAAACATCAGTGACAGAACTTAATACAGAAAGCATCAGTGACAGAACTAATACAATACGCATCAATGGAGGAATGAGACATGAGTACATTTTGTGTGGAACTAAAGAAGGTTGTAGATGACAGCTACGAGATAGAGGTAGGCTTTGGCTTGGAGGAGAAGGTAATACAGGACCTTCAGCAAGGACTGGTAGGCAACATTCATAAGTTTGCGGTTATTACAGACAGTATTGTAAAGGAGCTGTATGGAAAGCAGATATATCAGCGGTTGCTGGATGCCGGCTATGAGGCGGATTTGTTTTCGTTTCCGGCAGGGGAAAAGAGTAAGACAAGAAAGACAAAGGAAGAAATTGAGGATGCCATGCTGGCAAAGGGGTATCGGCGGGATTGCTGTATTCTAGCAGTCGGCGGCGGTGTTGTAACAGATTTGGCTGGTTTTATTGCAGGAACCTATGGCAGAGGTGTTCCGTTTATTAATTATGCGACAACGCTTCTTGCGGCAGCAGATGCGTCTGTAGGCGGAAAGACGGCGGTGGACACCCCGCTGGCAACGAACTTAATCGGAATCTTTAATCAGCCGGAAAAGGTATATCTGGATATAGCCACATGGAAAACGCTGCCAAGTCGGGAGGTATCCAGTGGTATGGCAGAAACGATTAAGCATGGTATATTAGCGGATGGTGAATTTTTTCAATATCTGGATGAACATATGGAGCAGGCTTTGGCAGGAGAACGAGAGGTCTGTGAGCATATTGCAGAGGTGAATTGCAGGATAAAATATCAGGTCGTAATGAAGGATGAACGGGAAAGCGGCTTGCGGGAGGTGTTAAATCTCGGACATACGGTAGGACGTGCCATCGAAACAGTCAGTGATTATAAGCTGCTTCATGGAGAAGCTGTGTCAATCGGATTGGTTGCGGAAGCGGAGCTGGCACAAAGACTCGGATATGTAACCGAGGAGGAAAAGCAGGCGGTGATACGTGTGTTGAAAAAGGCAGGGCTTCCGACTGAAATCCCGGATTATATTAATCGGGAAGCATTAGTAAAGAAGCTATATACAGACAAGAAGGTGCGGGATGGCAGACTTCGATTTGTAATTCAAAAGGGAATCGGAAATGTTGTTGAATTTGCACCCGGAGTATTTGCAACTCCGATTGAAGAAGCGGTAGCCAGAGAAATTATTATGCAGCTATAAAAGTATAAATAAGGTATAAATAAGGGAAAGGAAGGAAAACTATGAGTACAAAAAAATTAGGATTTGGATTAATGCGTCTTCCGTCACTGGATGCAGAAGACCCGTCAAAGATTGATTTGGAACAGACCTGTCAAATGGTAGATGCCTTTATGGAGCGTGGGTTTACTTATTTTGATACGGCATGGATGTATTGCGGCTTTAAGAGTGAAGAAGCAGCAAAGTATGCATTGGTAGAGCGGCATCCGAGAGACAGCTATACGTTGGCAACGAAGCTGCACGCAGGCTTTTTGAAATCCAAGGAAGACCGCGACCGGATATTTCAGGAACAGTTAAGAAAGACCGGTGCGGGATATTTTGACTACTATTTACTCCATGATGTCGGACAGGACCACTACAAGGCATATCAGGAACTGGATTGTTTTACATGGCTTCAGGAGAAAAAGCAACAGGGCTTGATAAAAAAAGCAGGCTTTTCCTTCCATGATAATGCAGACTTATTGGATAAGGTATTGACGGAGCATCCGGAGGTGGAATTTGTACAGCTTCAGATTAATTATCTGGATTGGGAAAGTGAAGGTATCCAGTCCAGAAAGTGCTATGAGGTAGCGGTAAAGCATAAAAAGCCGGTAATTGTTATGGAGCCGGTAAAAGGCGGAACCTTGGCAAATATACCGGAAGCGGCTGAAAAGCTGTTAAAGGACTATCATCCGGACTGGTCGATTCCATCCTGGGCAGTTCGGTTTGCTGCCAGCTTAGACGGAGTATTTATGGTATTAAGCGGTATGAGTAATATGGAGCAGCTTTTAGATAACACAGGCTATATGATGGATTTTGAACCGTTAACCAAGGAGGAGCAGGCACTTGTGCAGCAGGTGACAGACTTGATTAATTCCAATATTGCAATTCCTTGTACCGGCTGTTCTTACTGTACGGATGGCTGCCCGAAGAAGATTGCAATTCCAAAATACTTCTCACTCTATAATGCAGATATGCAGGAAGCAAAGGATAAGCAATGGACACCACAGGGAGAATATTATGACAGACTTACACATAACTTTGGCAAAGCAAGTGACTGTGTTGCCTGTGGACAATGTGAACGGGCGTGTCCGCAGCATTTGCCGATTATTAAGAATCTGAAGGATGTGGCAGCCCATTTTGAAGGGAAATAGATATGAAGCTATTGCTTGTGGAGGACAGTGAAAGCATTTTGATGGGAGTAAGCTATCTGCTAAAGGAAGAGGGATATACCTATGCGATAGCAAAATCCTGTCAGGAGGCATGGGAAAAATATAGTCAGGAAGCCTTTGATTTGGTGCTGCTGGATATTAATTTGCCGGATGGTGACGGATATGAGCTATGCAGGCGAATGAAAAAGATGCAGGATACCCCTATTATATTTTTAACTGCCAGAGAAGAAGAAAATGATGTAGTGCAGGGCTTTGAACTGGGAGCAGACGATTATATCCAAAAACCGTTCCGGAATCGGGAATTGATGTCCAGAATCCAGAATGTGCTGCGAAGACATGGAAAGGCCAGTCAGATGCTTCAGTGCAGGTTCATAAAGCTGGATACGCAAAACGGAATCGTCTACAGCCATGGAGAACCGGTAAATCTGACAAAGCTGGAATATAAGATATTAAGCAGTATGATGAGCCATATGGGTAAGCTCTTTACAAGAGAAGAGATATTGGAAGGTATCTGGGACAATGTAGGCAATTTTGTAAATGATAATACCCTGACTGTCACAATGAAACGTCTGCGGGAAAAAATCGGAGATAAAGACGGTGAAATTATTCGGACAGTAAGAGGTATGGGCTACCGCATTGAAAAGGAATAGCGGATGAGTAGAAAGAACAAAGATTTTCAAAAGACAATACTGGGAATTGTGATATGTATGCTGGTCGGTCTGCTTGCGTGGAATATAGGGGTGACGGTTACCAGACAGCAATTATCGAAGCTATATTACCGGCAGGTTGCAGCACTTATGACGATGGTTACGGAGCAGTATCCAGAGGTAGATACTGCCCGGTGGATACAGGTGTTAAATGATGATACGGCAGCAGGAAATGAGGACGAGCTTCAATCAGGAAAAGAGCTGCTGCAGATGTACGGGATTCTTTCCGACACCATGCCGGGAATGCAGGCAGAGCAGATACAAAAACGGTTGCAGACAGCAGGCAACCTGCTCTGGCTTATAGTGGATATGGGAATATTGGTGGGAGTGTTTCTATATCAGAGGCGGCGGAATCAGAAGGTTGATGAATTTGTGCAGTATATCCGGAGAATTGAACAAGGGGTATATCAGATTCCACTGGATGAAAATGAAGAAGAGGAATTAAGCGAGCTGAAAAACGAGCTGTATAAGATTACGGTCATGCTGCGGGAAACTGCGGAATTATCAAAGAAACAGAAGCGGGCATTATCGGATTCGGTATCGGATATATCGCATCAGCTAAAAACCCCGCTTACCTCCTGTCTTATATTGCTTGATAATATGGCAGAAAGTACCCATATGGAGGAAGGAACACGAAGACAGTTCTTAGCAGAGATTACCAGGCAGTTGACTTCGGTTAACTGGCTGGTACAAGTGCTTTTAAAGCTATCCAGACTGGATGCGGGCGTAGTGGAATTAAAAGAGGAGGAAATCCGGATTCAACAATTGCTGGAACAGTCAATCGATAAGGTTGCACTGTTAGCCGAATGGAAGGAGATTTCCATTCAGGTATCGGGAGAACTGCAGGCAGTCATTCGCAGTGATGCACGCTGGCTTCAGGAGGCGTTCATCAATCTGATAAAGAATGCCATTGAACACAGTCCTGCAAAGAGCGAAATACAAATAATGGTAGAGGATAATCAGGTCTATACCGGAGTGCGGATACGGGATTATGGCTGCGGAATCTCCATGGAAGAACAGAAGCATATATTTGAACGCTTTTATCGCAGTTCCACCGCAAAGGAGGACAGTGTCGGAATCGGACTGGCATTGGCACAGGAGATTATCAAGCGTGGAAACGGGTCTTTAACGGTAGAATCTGAAGTGGGTCAGGGAACCACATTTCTAATAAAATTTCTGAAATGTCACTAAAATGTCATTTTGCTTTGCTATGGTAAAAGCAAATAACAGGAAAGGACAGGATTCAGTATGGAAATATTACGAACAGAACAGGTGACGAAGATATATGGCAGCTCTGAAAATCAGGTATATGCTGTAAATGAGGTATCATTTTCGGTAGAACAGGGAGAATTTGTGGCAATTGTAGGAAGCTCCGGAAGCGGAAAATCAACCTTAATGCATATGCTGGGAGGTGTTGACCGTCCGACGAGCGGTAAGGTATTTATTGAAAATGAAGACATTTATCAGCTAAGTGATGATAAGCTCGCAATTTTTCGCCGCCGTCAGGTAGGACTTATTTATCAGTTCTTTAATCTGGTGCCGGTGTTAAATGTGGAGGAAAATATGACGCTTCCGGTGGAATTGGACGGAAAAGTGCCGGATAAGGAATTTTTCAAGGAATTAGTAAATACATTAGGCTTAGAAAACCGTTTGCGGCATTTGCCAAATGAATTGTCCGGCGGGCAGCAGCAGCGGGTGGCAATCGGAAGAGCCTTGATGAACCGTCCTGCGATTCTTTTGGCAGACGAACCAACCGGTAATCTGGATTCCAAGGCAAGTGCAGAGATTATGGAGCTGCTGAAGGTCTTTAATCAAAAGTATAAGCAGACATTGGTTATGATTACACATGATTTGGAGCTGGCAAAGCAGGCAGATCGTGTGCTGAATATGGAAGACGGCAGACTGGTAGAGATTCAACGCTGGAGCAAGGAAGGAAAGCAGGTGATCTAGATGAAAGCATTAGGCAAGATTACCCTGCGGAATATCAAACTGAATAAGAAGCGTGCATGGGTCACAATTATCGGAATTATGCTGGCAACCGCCTTAATTGTAGTGGTGGCAGATATGGCGGCAAGCTTCCGGGCAAGTATGGTGGAATATGAGAAGGTAAACAGTGGAGACTACCATTATTGTTTCCATGATGTAGCACCGGAGAATCTGAAGTATTTTCAGGAGAATCGGAGCATTGAAAGGATAGGCTATTCTGTGGATATGGGATATACCGAGCTGGAGGGCGGAAAAAATCCCGATAAGCCGTATCTCTTTTTGCGGGCAATGGATGAAAATGCGATGAAGACAGCTAATGTTACGCTGGTAGAGGGCAGGCTTCCGGAAAATTCGCATGAAGTAGTTATATCGGAAACGATTCGTACCAATGGTAGAGTTACTTATCAGCTTGGTGATGTAATACAATTGACAAATAACAAACGGCAGAATGCGGATGGAATCGAGTGCGACCAGACGGTTGAATATGTGAAGGGTGAATCTCTGACAAAGGAAGGAACCGCACCCGGAGAATATACGGTAGTTGGAGTCATGGAGCGTCTGATGCGGGAGCAGGAGCAATATTATGCACCGGGCTATACCGTAATCACAAAACTTGAAAACCCGGAAGAATATGAGCATGTGACGGTATATGCAACGTATACAAAAGCAGGTTTAAAGAATCGGGAAGCAGTAACAGCAGGACTCATGGGAGTATCGGAGGAATTATATCACAGATATGCAAATGGCGGCGATATTAGCGAGGAAGAATGGGAACAACTGGAGAGGATTACACCTTATGCAGAATGTAATATATGGTTATTAAAGTATGAGCTGCTCCTATTCTCAAGCGGAAACCTTAAAATGTTATATTCTATGGCGGGAATTGCAATTGCTATTATTATTGTAACCAGTGTCTTTTGTATCCGGAATAGCTTTGTTATTTCCCTGACGGAAAAGCTGCGGTTATATGGCATTCTTTCTTCCATCGGAACAACCCGCAGGCAGAGAAAAAAGCTGATTTACGGAGAAGCCTTTGCATTGGGTGTAATAGGGATTCCGCTTGGAATTGCATTGGGACTTCTGGCAGGCTGGATAGTCGTAAAGGTTGCCGGTCACTTAATGCTGGAAGGCTTGAATATCGACTTGGTATATGTAATATCCATTCCTGCAATTATAATCGGAGTGGGATTGGCAGTTGTTACCTTGGCGTTATCTGCCAGATATTCTGCACGAAAGGCAGCAAAATTATCTCCAATTCAGGCAATTCGGGGAAATGATAGCATAAAAATTTCTCCAAAGGAGATTCGGATGCCGCATTATCTGGAGTCATGGTTCGGTGTTGGCGGAAAAATAGCATATAAGAATCTGCGGCGTGCAAGAGTAAAGTATCGTACCACAATCATATCTATCGTTGTAAGTGTGGCAGTCTTTATAGGAATGGCTGGGTTTATGAAGGTAAGTATGGAAGTTGTTCATATGTATTATGAAGAACGTGATTATCAGTTAGTGCTTTATGTGGATGGCTTGGAGCAGAGCGAGGAAGCAAAGAAAATAGCATATCTGGAAGGGGTAAATCAGGCAGAGGTTGTGTCAATCGGTTATTTTCAAATACCGACAGAGGATGTGAAGTATAGCGAACAATCCAAGACGATGATAGATGCAGATGAACAGGCAGCAGGAGAATACGAATTATTTACGGTTGTGGCATTAGACCCGGATTCCTTCCGCGAATATGAAAAACAACAGGGGGTTACAGTTGAAAATACAGAGAATCAGGCATTTCTTATCTCCGAGGTAACAAAGGTAGTTGAGAAAGGAAATACCGTTAAATATGTGACCGGTGATTTATATGATTATCGTGCCGGGGATGTTTTAACCGGAGTAATGGAAGAGACAGAAAATCCAATAGAGTTTCACATTTTGAAAAAGACCACAGAGCAGCCGATGGGACTGAATATTCAGGGAATCGGAGTGCTGGTAGTAAGCAGTGAGTGGTTGCAGGACAGAACAGAGGATTTAATAGACAATTTGACTGTTTATATCGATTGTGAAGACCCGGATGCGGTAGAAACAGAAATACGGGATAATATGAATTTGTCCACCTACAGCATCAATAATCTAAAGGATAATTACGAAGCATCAAAGGCACTGTTTACATTGATTGGTATTTTTGTGTATGGCTTTATTATAGTGATTGCGTTAATCGGTATTACCAATATATTTAATACAATTACAACCAATATGGAGCTGCGTTCCAGAGAATTTGCGACCTTGAAATCCATAGGCATGACGAAAAAGGAATTTCGGCGTGTAATCTGGCTTGAAAGTCTGTTTTACGGAGTGAAATCCTTGTTGATTGGCGTGCCGGTAGGTATTTTATTATCCATTGCATTTCATTATGCTATGGGCAACAATGTAGAAGCACCGTACCAGATGCCTTGGCTTGGAATCGTGATTGCCGTAGGAGCTGTATTTATACTGTTGTTTAGCATTATGCGGTATTCCATGGGAAAAATAAACCGGAAAAATATTATTGAAACCATACAAAACGAGAATATATAAAGAAAATAGATAAAGAGAAAAAACAATCCCGGACAAATGGCTATTCAGCGTTTATCATTTGTCCGGGATTGTCATATTCTTTGGGATTGTTATATTCCTGTGTAAAGAGTGTTATGTCGGTTCACCGAGTTTAGGCTTCTGCCGGCTGATTCTTTGGAAAGAAATCCTGTGTTTCATCCCACAATACAATCTTACCGGACTTCAGAGAATCCTTTACACGAATAATTCTTTGATTAGCGGAGCCACGAAACCGTAAGCCGACCTCATGCTGCTCCTCGATAAACGGTCCATCAACTAAAACATCTATATAAGACAACAGCTCTGTAGTTTCAGGCCAGATAGGAACCATATTCTTTAATATGGCTTCATCAAAAAGATAACCGGTATAGCACCAGATGCTCTTATTCGGATACCGCTCCTTTACCGCACGAACCAGAGGAAGCAGTCCGAACTGGTTCGTATGTTCAAAGGGTTCACCACCCAGAAGCGTAAGACCCCGAATATAATCCGGCTTCATATATTCTAAAATGGTCTTAATGGTACCGGAGGAAAATAAGGTTCCGTAATTAAAATCCCATGCCTCCTGATTAAAACATCCCTTACAGTGATGTGTACATCCGCTGACAAAAAGGGAAATACGCACACCGGGTCCATTCGCTATATCATACTGTTTTATATCTGCATAATTCATAATTTAATCTCTCCCACCCTTAAATATTACAGATGAAGCACGCGGGCTTTGATTTCCTTGGTCTTGCCTACATTCCAGAAGTTCTCACCCAGATAACCGCAGGTTCTTCTGGTAACATTCATCTTGGAGTGGTCCTTGTTGTGACATTGCGGACATTCCCATTCGTTATCATCATTAATTGTGATTTCACCGTCCCAGCCGCATACGTGGCAATAATCGGATTTGGTGTTAAATTCCGCATATTGAATATTATCGTAAATATACCGAACAACCTCTGACAATGCCTCTAAGTTGTTTCGCATATTCGGAATCTCAACATAAGAGATAGCACCACCGGAAGAAATCTCCTGAAATTGACTTTCAAACTGGAACTTACTGAAAGCATCTATCTTTTCACGCACATCTACATGATAAGAATTGGTGTAGTAGCCCTTGTCGGTAACATCTTCAATGGTTCCGAAACGCTCCTTATCAATTCGTGCAAAACGATAGCACAGAGATTCCGCAGGTGTACCGTACAGACCAAAGCCGATACCGGTCTGCTCCTTCCAACGGTCTGTAGCCTCCCGTAAATGATTCATAACACGAAGTGCAAAATCTAAGCCCTCCGGGTCTGTATGACTGACACCCTTCATCAGCTTGGTTACTTCATACAAACCGATATAGCCGAGTGAAATGGTAGAATAGCCGTTATATAATAACCGGTCAATCTTTTCGCCCTTCTTCAAGCGGGCAATGGCACCGTACTGCCAGTGAATCGGGCTGACATCAGAGGTGACACCAACCAATGCATTATGGCGGCACATCAAAGCCTCATAGCATAATTCCAAACGCTCATCCAACAGCTTCCAGAAGGTTTCCTCGTTCTTCTTAGCGAGAATACCAATCTGCGGCAGATTAATGGATACAACACCCTGATTAAAACGACCTTCAAACTTATAGTTGCCGTTTTCATCCTGCCAAGGAGATAAGAAGCTGCGGCAGCCCATAGGACTAAAGACATTTCCCTCGTAATTCTGACGCATCATTTTAGCACTGATGTAGTCCGGATACATACGCTTTGCAGAGCAACGAACCGCCATCTCTGTAATATAATCGTATTTACCGCCCTTTAAGCAGTTACATTCATCCAGCACATAAATCAGCTTCGGGAACGCAGGGGTTACATAAATGCCCTTTTCATTCTTAATGCCTTCCATTCTCTGACGAAGAATTTCCTCAATAATCTGGGCATTCTCCTGAATATATTCATCCTTTTCATCCAGATACAGGAATAAGGTTACAAACGGTGACTGACCGTTTGTAGTCATCAAAGTATTAATCTGGTACTGAATCGTCTGGACACCGGAGCGTAATTCATCGTTAACCCGTTCCTTTACCATGTCCTCAATAATGTCGGCAGATAAACGGTCTCCGAATTGTTCTTCAAAACGATTCTTATATTTATTGTAGCTTTTTCTCAAATATTTTCCTAAATGACGGACATCTACGGATTGACCGCCGTACTGGCTGCTGGCAACCGAAGAAATAATCTGGGTCATAACCGTACATGCGACCTGAAAGCTCTTAGGACTCTCAATCAATTTTCCGTTCATAACCGTACCGTTATCAAGCATATCTCCGATGTTAATCAGGCAGCAGTTGAAAATCGGCTGTAAGAAATAATCGGAATCGTGAAAATGAAGGACACCTTCTTCATGTGCCTTGGAAATTTTTTCCGGAAGTAAGATTCGCTTTGTCAAATCCTTCGATACTTCGCCGGCAATCAAATCCCGCTGTGTAGAAGCAACCGTTGCATTCTTATTTGAATTTTCCTCCATAACATCCTTATTGCTGTTCTTAATCAGACTAAGGATGGATTCATCGGTGGTATTTGCCTTACGAACTAATTCTCTCGAATAGCGATAGATAATATAAGTCTTTGCCAATACGAATTTGCCGTCAGCCATTAACTTCTGTTCGATAATGTCCTGAATGTCTTCCACCAGCATACGGGTACGATTTTTGCTTTCAATGTATTCGATAATACTGTCAATCGTCTCGTCGGATACCTTTTCCGGAGCCGGAACCTCGGCATTTGCTTTTTGAATTGCGGTCACAATTTTGCTGCGGTCATAAGTAACCGCACGACCATCACGCTTAATAACTTGCATAATTTGTTTCCCCACCTTGTTTCATTATATTTGGTATCGTTTCAAAACCCTTCGAGAAAACATTATAGCACCACGAAAATGGTTTGTCTACCATATATGGGATTTATTTTTAAAGAAAACCACAAGATATAGTGGTTGATATGTAAAGAGAAATGTAAAAAGGTGAGAAAACAAGGAGAAGTTCTTGTAAAATGGCAGACAATTTATGACAAATGGTTACAATTTATTCCAAAAGATACAATATTTTGTGATTTTGAAAATATACCATCTATATCTAGTAGTAGTCAAAAAGGAAAATGTGATAATTTTATGAACATCTTTTATTTTTCAATGGATTGTGGTATGGTTAGTATTAGCTTTTAAAAATGTATATATAATGGAAGGAATTGGAATATGAAGAAATTAAAAATATGGAGCATGGTAATGGGACTTGGTCTGTGTATGGGTATGCTGGCAGGCTGCGGAAAGAGTACAGACAGCACGAAGATGCCGGATTATAGTCAGTATGTTACATTGGGCGAATACAAGCAGATAGAGTATACACCGTTATCGACAGAGGTTACGGATGCAGAATTACAGGAGCAGGTAGATAACTTCCTGCAGCAGTTGGGAACAACTGAGGAAGTAAAAGAAGGAACGGTTGCGGAAGGAGATACCATTAATCTGGACTATATCGGATATGCAGACGGAGAAGCCTTTGAGGGCGGCAGCACCGATGGGGCAGGTACAACGTTATTAATTGGCTCCCATTCATATATTGATGATTTTGAAGACCAGTTAATCGGGCATGAGGTTGGGGAAGAAGGAATAGAGGTCAACGTAACATTCCCGGATGACTACAAAAATCAGGATAATACAATCTCTGAGTTGGCAGGAAAGGATGCAACCTTTGTCTGCACCATTAACAGCATTTTAAAGACCACATATCCGGAGGAACTGACGAATGAACTGGTGGCAGAAAATACAGAGTATGACACCGTAAATTCATTTATGGATGCCCTGAAGATGGATTATGAAAATTATAAGAAGACACAAGCAGAGAGCCAGATGAAAGCAGACCTGATTACAAAGGCAATTGAGAATGCAACCTTTAACAGCTACCCGGAGGATGAAATTGAAACCTTGGCAGAGCAGACAATTCAGGGAGCAAAGGATACCGCAACTTCCTACGGAATTGATTATACAACATATTTATCTTATCTGAAGGATGAGGACGGAAATGCATATACAGAGCTGACTTACGCAGATGCCGTTAAAGATTATATGAAGGAATTAATGGAAGAGAAAATGGTAGTTTGTGAGATAGCAAAGGCAGAGAAGCTTACAGTGACCGAAGCAGAGGTAGAAGCCTACGTGAATGCGGAGTGTGCAGCCAATACCAGTCTGGATGCAGACACCATATATGAAAATTATTCAATGCAGGATTTGGCATATGCGGTGCTTTATGATAAAGTAATGGAAATTTTAATTGAAAATTCTATTGCAATTGGCGAATAAATGATGTATAATAGCGTCTGTTGGTGCTGGTGGCGAATCGGTGATGCGTCAGGCATCAACGGATATATGCAGTTGTGGCGGAATTGGCATACGCGCATGATTCAGGTTCATGTCCACGCAAGTGGGTTCGGGTTCAAGTCCCGTCAACTGCACTGAACGAAAGAGCCGGGAATGTTGAGAAATCAACGTTCTTGGTTCTTTTTTCTTTGCTAAAAATTGAAAAGGTAGCAAAAAAGTAGCAGACTACAGAAAGTTCTTCAATTTAGGCATATAGGACAAAATGTGTTGATAAAAACCGCCTCCACCCATTTATTTATCAGGGTTGAAGATGGTTTTATCTTTTTTAAAGAACTTTGAGGGCTGGCAAAACCTATTGATAAGAACATATTCAAACCTTGTAAACAAAGGACTGAAAAGGGGATAGGCTATAAAAATTTTGCCGCTTTCATTATGTAATTGTGTAGCAGCTTTCTAATAAATTATTATCTAAATAACCCATTTTCTAAATAAAATATTTGTTAATAAACCGTCAACTATGCGGGTGGGTCCGGGTCTACAACTGCTTTCACTTTAAGCAGAGGAGAGCAGTCGATAGACATTACCTTGTTTGATTGGTATGTCTATCATATGCAGATATTTTTTGATGACCAGATGAGGGATAGAACGGAAACGGAACTTCCCGGAAGGTGGGTATGGACATAGGTTCTGATGGTTGACAGGGTAGAATGAGTGAGATATAATACATGAATACGATTGGGTGTTTGTGCCTATCAGGCATGAAACGGCGAAAATGTGCGAAATGGTAGAAAGGATTAAGTGCAAATGGCTGAGAGAATGATTATCACATATGCAGGTCTGAAGGAGATGGAGGATGAGCTTCATCATTTGAAGGTTGTTACCAGAAAGGAAATTGCTCAGAAGATTAAGGAAGCAAGAGAGCAGGGGGACTTATCCGAGAATGCAGAGTATGATGCAGCGATGGATGAACAGCGGGACATTGAGGCAAGAATTAAAGAACTGGAAAAGATGCTGAAAAATGTCGATGTTGTAGATGAAGATGAAATTGACTTACAGACGGTAAATGTAGGATGTACCGTTAAAGTATTAGATATGGAATTTGATGAAGAAGTAGAATATAAGCTGGTGGGTTCTAAGGAAGCAGATATTTTGAAGAATAAGATTTCCAATGAAGCACCAATCGGTAAGGCATTGATTGGAGCAAAGGTTGGGGATGTTGTGGAAGTGGAAGCACCGGATGGCAATTATCAATACAAGGTTCTGGATATTCAGAGATTAAGCTAATAGGATGAAGCAGAGGGACTGGTACAGGAGTTGCCAATCCCTTTTCTATCGATAAGGAAAGGAAGAAAGACATGGCAGAGCAGAAGGGACAGAATAATCAGCCAAAGCAGCAGGATGTTAATCAGTTGTTGAAGGTTCGGCGTGAAAAATTAGCGGACTTACAGACCGCAGGAAAGGACCCATTTGTAATTACAAAATATGATGTTACACATCACAGTTCAGAGGTCAAAGAATTATATAATGCACATGAAGCAGAGCTTCTTGCAGGTAGACAGGCACCTGTAGTAGAGGGACTTGAAGAAGAACAGAAGAAAGAGGTTCTGACTCAGGATTATAATGAGAGAAGAGCCATTATGGATGCATCTCCTATTTCTGTCAGCATCGCAGGTCGAATGATGTTCAAGCGGGTAATGGGAAAGGCTTCTTTCTGCAATATTCAGGATTTAAAGGGAAATATTCAGGTATATGTGGCAAGAGACCAGATAGGTGAAGAATCTTATGCAGATTTTAAGAAATCAGATATTGGTGATATTTTTGGTGTAAAGGGCTATGCATTTCGGACAAAAACCGGAGAAATTTCTATCCATGCAGAAGAAATAACCTTGTTAACCAAATCATTACAGATTCTTCCGGAAAAATTCCATGGCTTGACGGATACAGATATGCGGTATCGTCAGCGATATGTAGATTTGATTATGAATCAGGAGAGCAAGGAAGTATTTATCAAGCGGTCATTAATTTTGAAGGAGATTCGGAATTTCTTAGCCGGACGTGATTTCATGGAGGTTGAGACTCCGATGCTGGTATCCAATGCCGGCGGAGCGGCTGCCAGACCATTTGAGACACATTATAATGCACTGGATGAGGATGTAAAGCTTCGTATATCCTTGGAGCTTTATTTAAAGAGATTGATTGTCGGCGGTCTGGAGCGTGTATTTGAGATTGGACGTGTATTCCGGAACGAGGGTGTTGATACAAGACATAATCCTGAATTTACATTGATGGAATTATATCAGGCATACACCGATTATGAGGGAATGATGGAGCTGACGGAATCTATGTTCCGTTATCTGGCAGAAAAGGTATGCGGCAGCACCAAAATCACATATAACGGCATTGAACTTGATTTTGGCAAGCCGTTTGAGCGTATGACGATGAATGATGCCATTAAGAAGTATACCGGAATTGATTTTGATGCAGTGCCGGATGATGCCGCCGCTAAGAAGCTGGCAGACGAGCATCACATTGAATATGAGGCACGCCATAAGAAGGGAGATATAATTAATTTGTTCTTCGAGGAATATTGCGAGAAGGAATTAATACAGCCAACCTTTATTATGGACCATCCGATTGAAATTTCTCCGTTGACGAAGAAGAAGCCTTCTGACCCGACGAAGGTAGAGCGGTTTGAGTTATTTATCAATACTTGGGAGATGTGTAATGCGTACTCTGAGTTAAATGACCCAATCGACCAGAGAGAGCGGTTCGCTGCACAGGATGCAAATGCTGCCGCAGGTGATGATGAGGCAGAGCATACGGATGAAGATTTCCTGAATGCGTTGGAGATTGGTATGCCGCCAACAGGTGGTATCGGATATGGAATCGACCGTCTGGTTATGCTGTTGACGGATAGTGCTGCGATAAGGGATGTGTTGTTGTTCCCGACAATGAAATCCCAGGGTACAGCTAAGAATGAAGCAAACAATGCTGCACAGGCAACGTCTGCTGTATCAGCAGAAAATGTAAAAACGACAGAGAAGATTGATTTTTCTAAGGTAAAGATTGAGCCTTTGTTTGAGGAAGCAGTTGATTTTGATACATTTAGCAAGTCAGATTTCCGGGCAGTAAAGGTTAAAGAGTGTGTTGCAGTACCGAAGTCAAAGAAACTGTTACAGTTCACTCTTGATGACGGAACAGGCACAGACAGAACCATTTTAAGCGGTATTCACGCTTATTATGCGCCTGAAGAACTGGTTGGAAAGACGCTTATCGCTATCACAAATCTTCCACCGAGAGCTATGATGGGCATTGAGTCTTGCGGTATGCTTCTCAGTGCTATCCACGAAGAAGAAGGCGAAGAAAAGCTTCATCTTTTGATGGTAGATGACCATATTCCGGCTGGTGCAAAGCTGTATTAAGATGGAGAAACTGAGCCTTGCGGCGGTGTTCGCTTGCGAACACCGACATAAGGCGAAAAACGCACGGAGACGACAGTCGACGTGATGTAAAGATGTACCGTTTTACCAAATAAACGGGACATACTTCATTTGATAAAAAACTGAAAAAACAGCGATTTACATCAAACTTACATCATTTGATGTAAAATTAAGTGCAAGCAAGAAAAATCGCATAATTAGTACGATGAGTGGGCAATTCCAATCGGAGTTGCCCACTTTCTAAAATGATGGAAATACAAATAGGAATTTATTGTATTAGGGTTATTAGAAAAAGGAGAAGACTATGGGGGCGTATATATGTTTTGACAGACATATTCATATAGGGAACGAAACCCGAACAAATGGTATTTTAAGTCAGCTTGGTTATGCAGATATCAATGAACAAATGCTAAATGCAATAGGTAATAATAAGAGGTTAAAATGGATACAGACATCTGAGTGTCTGCCTAATGAAGCTTATCAAAAAATAGACCAGATACTTTTAGTACGTCCGGACATTACGTTTCGACTTTTTCATTTCCTGAATTGTCAAGAAATTGATATATCTTTTTTAAAGAATATGCCGCATATGAAGAGGTTACAAATTGATAGTATTGATTTCAAGAGTAATCCCAACAGAATCAATTTGTCTGTCTTGGCAGAGTTAAGCCTAAAGTCATTGCATATGGAGTGCTTTGATTTAATAGATTATGAATTTATTCAAAATCTTTCAGATGAACTTGAGGAACTTTCTATCATGGCAGATACGATGGGAGCAGGAATTAGATTTGATTGCACCTGGCTTTTGAAATACAAAAACTTGCATACACTATGGCTTGGGAAAAAGGCCAAGAAAAACCTTGAGAAGATTAATCAACTTTCTAAACTCAAATCATTATCCTTGAGAGGAATCAAGCTTACAGATTTTTCGTTTTTATGGAAGATAAACTTGGAAAAGTTGGCACTTCTTTGGAATTCAAACAGTAATTTAAATGAGTTGGCAAATTTAAAAAAATTAAAGGAAATTGAACTTTGGAGAATCAACAAGCTCAGCGATATTTCATTTATCGAAGAATTGACAAATCTTGAAATCATTAAGCTTCAAGACCTTAAACACGTCACTTGCCTTCCTGATTTGAGCAGGCACGCGAATCTTCAAAGAGTTTTTCTCATTAATACAGGTATTGATGTGAAAGAACTTCCTGATTATTTGCAGGAGAAAGTCAGTAATTGGGATAATAGATAACAACTTCCGGTTTTTCAACATGCCTTTTGAGAGAGGAGAATCCTTTTCTTAAAGGGCTTTTTCTATTTGTGTGGATATTTGCAAACTACAAGATAAAGCCCAAACTTCATATACTCTAGGCACAAGGAAGTTGAGGGTTGGCTATGAACAACAGTATTACTTATGGTTCAAGTTTTAATTACGCTTATCAATTTGCTGAACAAAAAATCCTTAATAGGCGGAAATTTTCAATACGCATATTGTGAGATAAAGAGGTGTTAGCAAGTGTATAGCAGCTTTTTGATTTATCAGGAGAAAAATAAAAGTATTTTTACTGAATATTTTAGCCTTTTTGGACTATAATTTTTAATGGAAACTTGAATACCTGATAAAAAACATATATAATATTGATAGAAAAAGCCTTAATGGGCGGAAATTTTCAATGAAATGGAGTGGGTTTTATGGAAATTAAGCGTGATAGTTATCTGCAACAGTTGATTTCATATCGTTTTGATGGCTTAGTGAAAGTAATTACCGGTATCAGGAGATGTGGCAAATCCTATCTTCTTAAAAAAATATACCGAGATTACTTGATTGAAAACGGTGTAAAAGAGGAGCAGATTATTACGATTGAGCTTGACCTTGCAAAAGATATTAAATATCGTAATCCGCTTATTCTTTCATCGTATGTAAGAGAAAAGGTGGAAAAAAGTAAAGAGGAATATTATCTTTTCGTTGATGAAATACAAATGTGCGATGAGGTGGCTAATCCGTATAATCCGGACGGTAAGAAAATTACTTTTTATGATGCTCTTAATGATTTGAGAGGTTTATCAAATTTAGATGTTTATGTAACCGGAAGTAATTCAAAAATGCTATCCAGTGATATTCTTACTGAATTTAGAGGACGAAGTGATGAAATAAGAGTACACCCACTTAGTTTTGCTGAGTATTATTCTGCTGTTGGTGGAGATAAAAACGAAGCATTTGATGAATACGCATTTTATGGCGGTATGCCACTTATCCTGTCAAGACCTAATGATACAGCTAAGATGAATTATCTTAAATCACTTTTTTCAGAAGTGTATATTAAGGATATTGTTGAACGTAAGAGAATTGAAAGGCAAGATGTGCTGGAGCAAATTTTAGATTTACTTTGCTCATCGGTTGGCTCATTAACAAATCCGACCAAAATTGCAAACACCCTGAAGTCTAAACAAGGGGGAGGCGTGTCTGCCAATACCATTCGGGCATATATCGGACATTTGCAAGATGCATTCCTTTTTTCAGAAAGCAAGCGATACGATGTAAAAGGAAAATCCTATTTTGATTCGCCAAATAAATATTATAGTGAGGATATAGGACTTAGAAATGCAAGAATAGGTTTCCGTCAGCAGGAAATGACGCATATAATGGAGAACATCATATATAATGAGTTGAATATCAGGCAGTTTTCCGTTGATGTTGGTGTTGTTTATTCAAGGACTGTTAATAACAATGGAAGTTCAGTTCGTACTCCAAGGGAAATTGATTTTGTTGTAAATTCAGGAGGAAAACGAACCTATATCCAGTCGGCATATGCGATGCCTACTGATGAGAAAGCAGAAGTAGAACTCAGACCATTTACGCTTACAGGAGATTCTTTCCCTAAAATTGTAGTAAGGAAAGATATTGGAAAGCGTTGGTATGATGATAAAGGTATTTTGAATATAAATGTGATTGATTTCCTCTTGGATAAAGAACTTATTTAGTGATTGCACAAGAAATCCTTTATAGGCAAAAATTTTCAATGAAAATATTGAAAGATACTGAGGTGTTAGCAGATTGCGACACCTCTTTTCTTTTGCGAAAAACCTACTTGAAATTTTTTGAGTATCAGGCATAATAAAATTATCGAAAGCAATTTGCTTCCGATAGAAAAGAAAGCGGCAGAATTCAAAGGACTGGACAGCTGCGTCATAGCATAATATTTGATTTTATATACGGAAAGAGAACATACAGAGAGGTGTGTGTTCTTTTTTCGTTGGATAAAAAGAGATATGTCTGAATGAGATAGTGATTTAAAATTGGATATGATAAAATGTATGTATATATGAGAGTGTGCTTGAGTTTGATATTTAAGAGGTACTTATGAGAATAAATGAATACTTACAACTTCTTTCAGAGGAGAAAATGGACGAAGCAAGAAAAGTTCGTTTTTCTACTATCCCAAACAAATTAATTAAGTTTATTTGGCTTGATGAATCTGAAAAAGATGAAGAAAAGTTTCTTCCCTTGCAGAGAGATGAAATATGGTTTGCACAAAAAGATTTATTAAATGATTCATATGGATATAAGGGAATGTTACTTGATAGAAAAAAGATGAGTGAAACGGGATTTCCTCCTAATGTTATTGAGAAGTATCAAACGCTATTTGATTTTAGCGATTATGGTGTAACGTGCCTTTCGTCAAACAACATTGACTATTTACCTATGTGGGCGTATTACACGAATAACCATAAAGGATTTTGTGCGGAATATGAGGTGATAAAAGGATTGTATTTACGAAGTATTATATGAACCAAAAAGAATCAAAGTTGTATCTCTAATTTTTCAAAGCAGAAAAGCTATTATTTCTAGACAAATAAAAAAAGCTGATTTTTATACCAATTTATTTGTTAAGGATAAATCGTGGGAACAAGAAAAAGAATATCGAATAGTTTATCCACTTGATGAGAATAGTAAGGGAATAAATGTGCCAGTACATAAATTGGGAATGAGAATAAGTCGAATTGTTGCGGAAATAAATTGTTCGGAAGATAATAATAAGAAGTTGAATAATATTTCAAATTCATTAGGATTAGAAAATGTTTATATGAGCAGAATCCACCCAGAACAATATAAAATAGACTACAGTGATAACGATGGACATAGAAGTTGTGGGCATTGAAGAATGTCCCCTTATGATACCAGCCACTAAGCCGGTGCAGTTTTATCTCCTTGGAGATGGTGGACGGATCCTTGCAGAGATATCTTGTGCTACCTTTAAAGGATTTACCGTCATTTAGCCATTTTCAATGTACTTGTGGTTTGCCAAAGTCAGATGTTTTTTGTTTCCAGATATATATTTACTCATAGGTGCCTTCTACTGCTGTCAGAAGGCACCTATGAGCATAGCACAAAGTATGCAGATTAAACGGCTACTTATGCAAAAGACAATTCCACCACGAAGCAAAACGGTGGAATTTAAAATTTCAATTTTATAAAGCTGGAAAAAGCAAGAATTTATTGACAATATGTCGACAATATGATAAAACTTTCTATAAGAAAAGTGCATTGGTTACAAATCTAGAGAGGAGGCGTTGAAGTATGAAATACAGTAAACCGGTTGTATTGAATTCTGTTTCAGTTAACTCTGCAGTATGTGGTGGAGGAACACCATGTGGCAGACCTTGTGATAAGAGGGCTTAATCGAATGTATGGTTATTTGAACGGACACGGTTGAAGAAACTGTGTCCTTTTTTATGAAAATTTAGTATTGATTAGTATTTGGTTATATATAAGATAACAATATTTATAATAGTTACACTGATTGTATATATATTATGAGGAAAGGATAGATGCTCAATAATTTACTGAGGGTATCTATTTAGGAATGAAAAATGTATTTTAAGATAAAAGACTATGTCATGTTTAGACAGTATAAAGACTATGGATATTTGACTGATAATTCTATGTTCGGATATATGATGCTGAATGATTCCTTACGAATGCCAGGTGAAAGATTTGTTTCTGAAAGTGGTGCAGTTATGCTTGGTGAATTAACAAAAGAACCAAAAGACATAGAGATAATTATTAACGCATTATTAGATATTTTCGTTGATGTTAATTATGAAGAACTAAAACAAGATACAATAGATTTCTTTATGCAATTTGTTAATGAGGGATTTCTTTCTGTAGGTAATTCCGTTGACGAGTGTCTAGATTTTAAATCTGAAGGTGAATATATAAATAACTCGGAAATAAAAAATGAAGTGGTTGTGGATGACTGCTCGAAACATATTTTTAGTCAAAACGATTTTTTGAGAAGCTTACACATAGAAATTGCTAATGAATGTAATGAAAGATGCTTACATTGTTATATACCACATGAGTTAAAAACAAAAACTATTGATTCTTCCTTGTTCTTTAAAATAGTTGGAGAAGGTAGAGATTTAAATATATTGAATGTAACATTATCAGGTGGAGAACCATTACTTCACAGAGATTTTGTTGGTTTTTTGAAAAGATGTCGGGAACTAGATTTATCTGTAAATGTATTAACTAATTTGACACTTTTGACTGATGAAATAATTGAAGAAATGGTAAAAAATCCACTTCTCTGTGTGCAAACATCAATATATTCAATGAATCCAGAGATACATGATACTATAACAAAAATGAAAGGAAGTCTGGAAAAAACAAAGACAAATGTGTTGAAATTATTAAATATGGGAATACCGGTACAGATTTCTTGTCCTGTTATGAAACAGAACAAAGATTCCTTTGGAGAAGTTGTAAGTTGGGGAAAAGAACATAATATTACTGTTGCTACAGATTATGTTATTTTTGCATCATATGACCATACAAGTTGTAACTTGGTAAATCGTTTGTCATTAGAAGAAGTTAATGAGGTTTTTGATTCGCAGTTGACAAAAGAATATGCTGATTATTTATATGATTCTGCTAAAGAGAAGTATGCAATGACGGCTGACGATCCAATATGTTCTATATGTCGGTACTATTTATGTATTTCAGCAGAGGGGGATGTATTTCCTTGCGTAGGGTGGCAAAATAATAAATTAGGGAATCTTCAGGAAAAAAGTATTAAAGAGATTTGGCAAGATTCAAGTGAAATCAAATGTTTAAGAGAAATAAAAAGAAATAGTTTTCCAAGGTGTGTTTCTTGTGAAGATAGAGGATATTGTACTGTTTGTATGATGAATAATTCAAATGAAAATGAAGATGCTTTTAGGATTAATGAATTTCATTGCAAAGTGGCTGCTGTGATGCGTTCAAGAGTTGAATCTATAATAGAGATGAAAGAATGATATATGACATTGTATATTATGAAAAAGAAGGGAGAAGGATTGAATGGAAAAAATCATAATTAGGGATGCATATGAAAATAATCTCAAGCATATTGATTTGGAAATACCGTTGAATGCATTTACGTGTGTGACTGGGTGTTCAGGATGTGGTAAATCATCATTAGTTTTTGATACATTGTATGCCGAAAGTCAAAGAGGGTTCCTTGAAGGAATGACTGGAAATATTTATGGGCAAAAATTAATGAATAAACCCAAAGTTGGAAGTATAGAAAATCTACGTCCAGCATTAAATATTTCGCAGAATTACTATAATGTAAATCCACGTTCTACAATAGGTACAACAACAGAGATTTCCTACTATTTAAGATCCTTATTTGCAATTCTAAACAGCAATGGAAACAATGAAATATCAGAAAATATTTTTTCATCGAATAATCCTAAATCCTTTTGTCTGCATTGTTCAGGATTGGGAATAGAAACTGTCATTTCAGAAAATTTATTAATCCCTGATAAAGATAAGACTTTGAAGGAAGGAGCTATTCTATATTTTAAAGGCCCAGAAGAGAGTAAAGAGCAAAAGTGTTTGGAAGCTTTGTGTGAACAATACGGAATAGATATCCGGAAGAAAGTTTCTGAACTTTCAAAAAAAGAACTTCACCTGTTATTATATGCAGATGAAAAAATAAAATACAAATTATCATATAAAGAGGGAAAACGAAGAAAGCAACACTATGTTTTTTTGCAAGGAGCTATTTCTGCTATTATGGAAAGAGTTAATCAAGTCGATAATACAATGTCTGCTTCTATGTACACCCAATATATGGAGGAAGTTCCTTGCCATGTGTGTGGAGGTTCAAAGTTAAGAAATGATGTTTTACAATACAAGGTGAACGGACTTAATTATTATGAAGTAGAAAACATGGAAATGAGGGAACTTCAGAACTGGTTAAAACGTTTTAATTATAGTGAGGTTTCAGAAGCAAAGCAGGAGATAGTTTCTCAATTGATTGATAGTATATTGAGAAAAATGAATGTATTGATTCAATTGCATGTTGGATATTTATGTTTAAGTCGTCCTATACCTACTCTTTCGGGCGGAGAGAGACAAAGAATTCGTATCGCTACGCAGTTAACTTGTTCCTTAAAGGGGATAATGTATATTTTAGATGAGCCATGTAAAGGATTGCACCATAGAGATGTTACTAGTATTATTAAGTCAACAAAAGAATTAGTTGGGAAAGGTAATACTGTAGTTGCGATAGAACATAATAAAAAGTATATTTCATCAGCAGACAATATTATTGAATTAGGACCAGTAGGAGGACCTAAGGGTGGCTATGTCATAGATAGAAATACTAAGCCTTTAGATTATGCTATTAATTTACAATTCAAAAGTATTAAAGAGTTTGAATATTTTTGCGAAATAAAGCGTATTAATTTTAGAAATATTCATAATCAAGATGTGCGTTTTCCGATTGGCGGAATAACTTGTATTACTGGTGTGTCTGGATCTGGAAAATCTACATTGGCTTCTGTGATAGCAAAATGCTTTAATAGAAAGTCATGTGTGAGTTGTGAAAAAATTATTGGCGGTAATGCTATTAAAAGAGTCATTGAGGTAAATCAAGCACCAATAGGTAAAACTCCGAGATCAACTATTGTATCATATTTGGAGATATTTGATGAAATTCGAAATTTATTTGCTAAAACAGATGCTGCAAAAAAAATGAAGATAAGTGCATCTTCGTTTAGTATGAATGTAAAGGGAGGAAGATGTGAGTGCTGTCAAGGAACTGGTCTGCAGAAAATAGAATTAAACTATTTGCCAAGCTCATATATCACATGTCCGGAATGCGAAGGTAGACGTTTTAATGATAATATTTTATCTGTAGAATACAGTGGAAAAAATATATTAGAAGTATTAGAAACACCTATTTCTGGTATCATAGATATTTTTGAAAAATCTAATAAGGTTTATTCGGTTTTATCGAGTATGATTGAACTTGGATTGGGGTATTTGAAATTAGGGCAAATGTCAATGAATTTATCAGGCGGTGAAGCACAAAGAATTAAATTGGCAAAAGCATTAGGCGTTGCATCTAGTGGACATAACTTATATATTCTTGATGAACCAACTTCAGGGCTTAATAGCACCGATATTGATAAATTTGAAAGAATATTACTTTCATTACAAGTTAATAAAGAAACAATAATTATCGTTGAACATAATATCGAGTTTATTTCAAAAATCTCTGACTATATTATTGATTTTGGCTTGTTTGGTGGAAAGGATGGTGGAGAAATAGTATCTCAGGGAACTTCTAAACAAGTATTTGATTGCAAAGAATCGTCGTTATATAAACTTGAAATGTAGAGGAATTATTATATCGGATTAGTATGTATTTGTTCTGGTCTTTGAATGTAATGATTATATGAGGAGATTTTATGATGTTGAATGTTGAACAGTGTATTATTACACTTACAAGAAACTGTAATTTGAGATGTAGTTTTTGTTATGCTAAAAGAACGGGATATTTAGCAAATGAAACCATTGAATTTAATAATGTTAAGAAATTGATAGATTTTTGCAATGACGCGAAAGTAAAATTTGTTGTTTTTTCTGGTGGTGAACCGGCATTATATCCAAGATTAGCAGAAATAATAAGATATGTTAAAAGCAGAGAACATAAAATGTTAGCTACAATTGCCACGAATGGTATTATGTTGTCTGATTATGATTTCTGTAAAGAATTGATAGAAAGCGGATTGGATTATATTGATATTTCATTGAAGGAAAAAAATGAAGAGGAATGCCTTGCACTAGTGGGAAAAGAATGTTTATCGAAGCAACTCAAGGCAATACACAATGTATCCTGTTTTTCAACTGAATTTACATGTTCAATGGTTTTGACTTGTTCAAATATTGATGGATTTTGTGAAGCTGTTGAGGTAGCACAAAATAATGGTGCTAGACAGTTTTCGTTTACATTCGCCTTAGATAATGAAGAGTCAGAGTATAAGGATATAGACTATCTTAAACGTAATAATCCTTATCTTTTGATAGATAAATTTATCTCACAAATAAATAAATTAAATACAATAACAAAAAGTGAGTGGTGGGTCGAATATACATTTCCAATATGTGTATATACGGAGAAACATTTATCGATGCTCAGGGGAAAATTGGCAGCACCATGTCAAATATATAAAGGGAACGGAATAACATTTGATACAGGAATGAATTTACTTCCTTGCAGTATGTTTATTGATGATAAAATTGGTAAGTTTGGTTTGGATTTTTCTACATATGAGGAGTTTGAGAATTATGTAGAATGTACACGTTATAATAGTACGATTAAACAGTTAAGTGCAATGCCGTCAGAAGAGTGTAATGATTGTGAACATTTGAAAGCTTGTTTTGGAGGATGTCCTGTTTTTTGGAAGAATTGTTCTTTTGAATCGTTAATGGAATTTAAAAAGAATTATAGTAATTCTGAAACGTAATTTTTCTCTGATAAAGCGAATTATTTAGTCTCAAAGCGATAAGAATAGATTTTAGAACTGGAATAGGGAAAATTATGAATGCTACTACGGTTTTGCCTTTCGAATTCAGAAATGAATTGGTATTATTGAACGTGAATTTGTAATAACAGGGATTTAGCACTTGAAGTATTAGAAAAAAGAAATCATATTGAGATTTGTATTTTATGAAATGCTTTTTAAAGGCAATACAAAATGATAAAATTTCATTTTATATAATTCTGACTCATTAGCCGAGCTTGAAAGCCCGGCGTTCTTAATCCTCTAATTATCACAAAAACCTATCCAACTCCATCTCTACCTGTTTTCTCTTTTTAATCTTAGGATGCTCAATAATAGCTCCTCGTGCAATAACCATCTCCGGATTTCGTAAGGCACGCAAATCCTCTAACGGATTTTCGGCGGTAACAATCATATCCGCTGCCTTTCCCTTTTCAATGGAACCGGTAATATGACCGATACCGGCAAGCTCAGCACTTCGCTTCGTTGCGGTATAGATTGCAAATGAGTTGGAAACGCCAACATATTTGTGGAAATAATAAAGTTCACGCCAGAAATCATACTGTGTAATCCAAGGACAGCCAACATCATTGCCAAGAACAACCGGAATGTCATTTGCCAGAGCTGCTTTTGCACAGTCAATAATTCCTTCAAATACAACATTTCCGTTAAATTGCTCTACCTCGGATGCGTTGGAGACGGAACGGTCAAATAAGGCATATGGCAGAGCCGGTGAAATCGTAGTACATAGGAATGCACCGCGTTCTTTGAAAAGCTGTATCATATCGTCACTCAATTTGGCACCATGTTCAATGGAGTCAACACCGTTTTCCAGTGCTACGCGGACACCCTCCGGAGATTCCACATGGGCAGCAACCAGGTAGCCGTCATTGTGGGCTTTCTCACATACGGCACGAACCATTTCAGGTGGCATCTTCAGCTCACCGGGAACGCCCTTTTCTTTTGCATCCAGTACACCACCGGTAATCATGAGCTTAATCAGATTGACCTTTTCCTGCTCTGATTTCTCAACATGGTTAAGTGCATCGGAAATGGTGTTTGCCGCAATCGCAACCGAACCAGCCATGTGACCGCCGGGAACAGAGATTCCCTGATTGGAAGCAAGAATACGGGGACCGACTTTGGAACCGGATTCTATTTCATCCCGCAACCGGGTGTCAAAATTGCCGAGACCGCCAACAGTTCGGATGGTGGTAACTCCGCTTAACAGCTCGTCTTTTGCAAAACCCGCTACCATTTTATAAGCAATGGAACGGGTAAGAGAGGAACTCATAATGGTATTTACCAGCTTTTCATTGTCCCGCTGCTTTTTCTGAGGCTTTCCGTTTCCGGCAAGATGTACATGCATATTAATCAATCCCGGAAGAATATAATGCCCCTGAAGATTTATGACTTTGTAATCGTTAAGCGTTGTTGTATCCGGTACAATATCAACAATGTTTCCGTCCTGTACCAGTATGCAGCATCCGTTTTGTATCTGCATATCTTTGGTTCCGTTCAGAACCTTTCCATTTGTAAATGCATAATTCATATTGATTCCTCGATTCGTTCAAGTTATTATTTAACTATACAACAGAGGGTAGAAGTTTGACAAGGCTTAGTAAACATCAGAAAATAGAACCCGTAAGATAAAGTGAGAATTATGAGCGGAGGCTGTGAGGGTAAAAGATATGAAAATGTATGAAGTTCAGGTAAGAACACCTCAGTTATTGACAAACCTGCTAAATATTTGGGAAGATTCTGTTCGGGCAACGCATCTTTTTCTGTCTGATGCAGAGATAAATCGAATTAAGGCATATGTTCCGCAAGCATTAAGCGGAGTGGAACACTTATTAATTGCAGAGGACGAGTTCGGCAAGGTTATTGCTTTTATGGGAACAGAAAATAATCGTTTGGAAATGCTTTTTCTTTCAGCAGCAGAAAGAGGAAAAGGAATTGGAAGTCAACTCCTGAAATATGGGATTCAAAACTATGGAATCCAAGAGGTTATGGTTAATGAACAGAATCCGCAGGCAATTGGTTTTTATGAACATTTGGGCTTTAAAACATATAAAAGGAAGGACTATGACGAGGAAGGTAATCCATACCCGCTTTTGTATATGAAGCAGGTGTGACAAATTCCGAAGGCTGCTTTCTGAAATATCACCCAACAATTCAATCGAGAGAAGGTGGGCAGGATGAGACTGTTTAAGAAAAAAATAGTGGCAAAAACTTATGATAAGGAAAATAAGAAGCCGGTAATCAAAGCAAGCATCTGTAACGGTGAGCAGGTTGCAGGTTTTAAGGACATACATACCGGAAAGCTGGAAGAAATAATGCTGATAAAGACTCCGGAAGATATTGAGGATTTCAAGTCAATGTATGGAATCGAGGAAGAAATAACGAAGGAATATTGAATGGATAAGAGGGAAGCAATGGAGGATTCGACGATGAACTATAGATTTTGGGGCTGGGAGCATGCAGATGCAAAAGCGATAACAGAGGAATACAAAGGAATCAAAACGCCCATAGATTTATACGATGCATTGTCGCATATTTGGTGTGCGGATACATGTGCTCCACGTATGAGAGATAGTTGGACAAAGGAAAATATGACCTTGGGACAATGCTCCATTACTGCATTTCTGGCTCAGGACATATTTGGCGGCAAGGTGTATGGTATCCTGCGAGCCGGCGGAAATTATCATTGTTATAACGTCATAGGAGATTGTCGGTTTGACCTTACCAGCGAACAGTTTAGGGATGAAGTTTTGGACTATGAGGATAATCCGGAGCAGTTCAGAGAGATTCATTTTGAAAAAGAAGAAAAAAGACTCCGATACGAATATTTAAAAACAGAATTAAAAAAATACTGCGAGGAAAATAACAAACCTATGATATATACATATCACTATCATTCACCGTTGGGAGGCATTACGCTTTCCGGTACGGAAACGGCACTTACAGGCTTGTGGTTTGATGGACAAAAATATTTTGGCAGTACACTTCCAAAAGAATATGAGGAAAAATCTGTACCGGTATTTGCAGAAACCGCACACTGGCTTGACATTTATTTTAGTGGGAAGGAACCGGATTTTACACCGCCGCTTCTCATGGAAACCACAGAATTTAGTAAAATGGTATGGGAAATCATGTTGACAATTCCCTACGGAAAAACAATGACCTACGGAGAAATCGCAGAGCGAATTGCCAAGCAGAAAGGACTGCCGAGAATGTCTGCACAGGCAGTCGGAGGTGCGGTAGGACATAATGCAATTTCATTGATTATCCCTTGCCATCGGGTGGTTGGTAAGAACGGTAGTCTGACAGGATATGCAGGCGGCATTGATAAAAAGGTAAAGCTGCTTACAATGGAACAGGTAGATATGTCAAAGCTCTTTGTTCCGAAGAAAGGAACTGCAATTAGTATCTAAAAGGTTAATCGCATCTGGTGCCAGACAGCGTTGCCATGAACCGATTTATCAGTTACCCCTTCATCGATAAATCCAAACTTGGCATAGTAAGAAATCAACGTTTGTTTACACGTCAAAACGAGTCCTTTTCGTTCCTGCTTTCTGGCATCATCAATCATACATTGAAGCAATTGCCCGGCATAGCCATGTTTTCGATATGCCGGAAGCGTATTGACTCCGAAAATCATCTGCCATGCTCCGCTTTCATTATGCATAGCTGCCTGCTCATACATTTCATCCGTTAAATCTGCTTCATTTGTTACAAATCCGTCAATAAAAGCAATCAGTTTGTCATCATCGAACATAAGCCGGAAATGATTCCCGTAATACTTAATCCGTTCCGCAAATTCTTCCTTTGTTGCCGCTTCCGCAGCCGGAAAACATTCAGCTTCTACCGCTGTAATTTCATCAAGATTATAAATCGTTGCAATTCGTATATCCATATACAAGTCACCTCCGCAATTCATAATAAGCATATGCCTGCACGAAAAAGCTAGAAATGCTTATCGGGTCTGGTTTCGGTTGTCCAATGATTGGGATTGGAGTCATCCGGAATACTTCCGGCAAGAATCGCCTCGTAATGCTTCACCTTTTCATCCATATATGCAACCGTTGCCTGTGCCTCTGCCAGACGCTCATATGCCTGTTTTCTTTGCTTGAGAATTATCCGGTATCTTGCATTTAGATTCTCTTTGGTTTCTTCTAAAAGACAAAGACGGCAATACTCCTTTATATCTTCAATGGAAGCACCACAGCCCTTCAGGCAGGTTATTCCCTGCATCCGGTTTTCGGATTCTTCATCAAATAACCTGCGGTTTTGATTGTCTCTCTGACAGGGCAGCAGACCAATGTCGGTATAGTATCTTACTGTATGCTCCGTAACATTGAATTTTTCGGCAAATTCCTTTATAGAGTAGTACATAAAAATCCCTCCGGATAGTTTCTGAAAAGTATTGACTTCGAGTAACTCGAAGAATGTATTCTGATTATAGCATGAGCATTTATAATTTTCAATTTATGAAAAGGAGGAGTTTTTATGGAATTTGTTGAATTAAATAATGGTGTAAAAATGCCGATGCTTGGATTTGGTACATTTCAAAATAACGGAGCTGAATGTGAAAAATCAGTCTGTGCGGCAATCAAAGCCGGTTATCGTTTACTTGATACGGCGGAAGCTTATGGAAATGAAGAGCAGGTTGGAAACGGAATAATAGCAAGCGGTGTTGAGCGAAAAGAGCTGTTTCTCGTAACAAAGGTTAATTTTCGCTCATATGAAAATGCCGAAAAAACCGTCCGTTCCTCCCTTGATAAATTAAAGACCGATTATCTTGATTTGGTTTTGCTTCATTGGCCGTTTGGTAATTATTATGCCGCATGGAGAGAACTGGAACGGCTTTATGAACTGGGAACGATTCGTGCAATCGGTATTTCTAATTTTGACCCTGACAGAATGATAGATTTGATTAGCTTTCATAAGATTAGACCTGCGGTGAATCAAATAGAAACACACCTGTATTGTCAGCGTATAAACGAGCATAGGTGGGAAAAGAAATACAAGGTGTCGCATATGGCATATGCTCCGCTTGGACAAGGACATGCAAATGAAATGTTTGAGGAAACGGCGGTTAAGAGACTGGCGGAAAAGTATTCTAAAACACCCGCTCAGATATTGCTGCGATATAATATCCAAAACGGTGTGATTGTCATTCCAAAGTCCGTTCATGAGGAGAGAATAAGAGAAAATATGGATATATTTGATTTCACGCTTTCCTCAGAGGAAATGGAAAGTCTTAAGCAGCTAGATAAAGCAAGTCCTATGATAGGGGACCCTGAAAATCCTGAAAAAACAGAGTTCGCAATGACTTGGTAAGTTTTTGGCTAAAGGAAATACAGGAAGCGTACTGCCGTTATCTAAGAGAGCTTTTCCACCGTTTCCACGAATTTCAACACATCCTCCGGTGCATTCAGACTGTATAATAAGCCATAAGGGATGCTATAGTCCCAGTTGACCGGAATGGAAACAAGACCCGGATGAACATCCTGCCAGCATTCAATAGTCAGTAACACATGATTGGTTTCCGCACAACGATTAAATACGGATAAATCATAGAATTGCGGAGTATCCTCAATTCGTATCTGCGGATGATTCCGCTCTAAGTCATTGCGGATAAAATCGTTGACACCCGAATCCCCGCGGCGTACCATCATCAGTGTTTCACCATATAAATCCGTTAGCTCAAGGCAGCTTTTGGATGCTAAGGGATGCTCTCTGGATACGGCAACCATTTTTCTATATCTGCCCAGAGGGAGAAACCGACAAAGTGACAGCCATGCTTTTGAATCACATACCCCAATCAGAAAATCAAATTTCTCACCCAGTTTTTCTATTTCAGATAAAATCCCTTCATGATTATCTTCAAACGGAACAAGATGTAATTTATAGTCCGGAAAATCCTTATTTACACGATACCATAAATCCATAAACGGCTTTGCCGGATTCAGCAAAGAAGTACCCACACAGAAAGTAGTATCATAGCTGTGAGAAGTCGCATAGGCTTCTGCAATGGACTTTCGGGAATATTCAATCATAAATTTTGCATTTCGATAGATAACCTCCCCGGCGGCAGTCATATGCACACCCGAAGGGGTTCGCTCAATCAACGTCAGGTTCAAATGCTTTTCCAGTGTATTCATCTGCTTCATAACAGCCGTCGGAGATATATAAAGCTGTTCGGCGGCTTTCGTAAAGCTTCCACAGTCTACAACCGCAAGAAATGTATCAAGAATTGGATTATACATAAATACCTCCACACACTTTGTATAAACTATAAGTTTATACCATAATAACATTTCGGAGATTCAGTGTCAAATGCAGGAATGGTATAGTAAAGGAAAACCACAAAGGAGGCAGAACATGGGAAAAACACTCATTGCTTTTTACTCAAGAACAGATGAAAATTACATAAACGGACAGATTAAAACCCTGACAGTTGGAAATACGGAACTTGTGGCAGGTATGCTTCAAAAGTTGACAGGAGCCGACATGTTCAAAATCGAACAAAAGCAGCCGTATTCTAAAGATTACAATGAATGCATTGAGCAGGCACGAGCCGACCAGAATCAGAATGCACGTCCGGAGCTGGTAAGCTATCCGGAAAGCATCGAAGAATACAGCACCATTTATCTTGGATTTCCAAACTATTGGAGTACAATGCCGATGGCAGTATTTACATTTCTGGAGCATTTTGACTTTAGCGGGAAAACTATAAAGCCATTTTGCACCCATGAGGGCAGCGGCATGGGCAACAGTATTCAGGATATTCAGGCATTATGCCCGACGGCAATCGTAGAAAAAGGTCTTGCTATTCGCGGTGGAAACGCAGGTAAGGCACAGGCAGAAGTAGAAAAATGGATGTAGGAGGTAGCAAACTATGGCAGTAAAACAAACAGCAGGAAGAGATGCATTGGGCGAATTTGCACCCAAATTTGCAGAATTAAATGATGATGTACTTTTTGGTGAGGTATGGTCAAGAGAAGATAAGCTTTCGTTAAAGACACGCTCGATTATAACCATATCTGCACTTGTCAGCAAAGGAATGGTAGATAATTCCTTTCAGTATCATTTGCTGACCGCAAAGCAAAATGGTGTCACCAAGACAGAAATGGCGGAAATATTGACCCATCTTGCATTCTACGCAGGCTGGCCGAATGCATGGGCAGCATTCCGTATGGCAAAGGAAGTATATAGTGAAGAAGAATAAGCATAAGGACGGTGAATAGAATGAAAATAGTAACCTTAAACAATGGTGTGGAAATGCCGATGGAAGGCTTCGGTGTATTTCAGATTCCGGATGAGCAGGCTTGCGAACAGGCAGTACTGGAAGCAATTGATACCGGGTATCGTCTGATTGATACGGCAGCAGCATATTTCAATGAGAAAGCTGTCGGTAATGCAATTAAAAGGTGCAATGTTCCAAGAGAAGAGCTGTTCATCACATCCAAGCTCTGGATTCAGGATGCCGGATATGAAAATGCGAAGAAAGCCTTTCAGACCACATTGGATAAGCTTGGACTTGAATATCTGGATTTGTATTTGATTCATCAGCCGTTTAGTGATTACTATGGCTCATGGAGGGCAATGGAAGAATTGTACGAGCAGGGAAAAATCCGGGCAATCGGTGTGTGCAATTTTTATCCGGACCGGCTTGCGGATTTATGTGTAAATGCCAACGTAGTTCCGGCAGTAAACCAAGTGGAGCTGCATCCGTTTTTTGCACAGCCGGAGGCACTTGAGGTCATGCGGGAATTTCATGTACAGGCAGAAGCGTGGGGACCTATGGCAGAAGGAAAGCATGGTATTTTTACACATCCGGTTCTGACAAAAATCGGTCAAAAATACGGAAAAACCGCAGCACAGGTAGCCCTCAGATGGAACATCCAGAGAGAGGTTGTAATCATTCCAAAAACCACACATCGGGACCGCATGGAGGAAAATCTTGCTATATGGGATTTTAACCTGACAGAAGAAGAAATGGCAGAGATAAATGCGTTGGATATTGGACACAGTGAAATCGTAAACCATAGCCTTGCCGAGACAGCTAAATGGTTAAACGGATGGAAAATACATGATTGATTGGAGGAGATAGCTATGAAATATTTAACGTATGAAGAATTTGAAAAAGCAAACAAATTTGGCAGAGGAAATACAAATGATGCCTATGCCCAATATTTTATTGGACAGTCATTTCTGAATCCACTTACGAATCCAAAGGAAACCAGCGTATTTCTTGCAAACGTAACCTTTGAACCGGGATGCCGGAATAACTGGCATATCCACCATGCAAAGAAAGGCGGCGGTCAGCTATTGATATGTACTGCCGGTGAAGGCTGGTATCAGGAGGAAGGTAAGGCTCCGGTTTCCCTTTCAGAAGGAATGGTAATTACAATTCCTGCAGAGGTAAAGCATTGGCATGGAGCAAAAAAAGACAGTTGGTTTTCGCATATCGCAGTGGAAGTACCGGGAGAGGAAACAAGTAACGAATGGCTGGAGCCGGTAACAGATAAAGAATATGATGAATTGGAGGTAAAATAAAATGCTTGGAAATTTTGCATACTGCAATCCTACAAAGCTCTATTTTGGAGATGAATCGTTAAATTATTTGAAGGAGGAGCTGCCGAAATACGGAAAGAAGGTTGTTCTTATTTACGGTGGCGGTTCTATAAAGAAGAATGGTATCTATGATGAGGTTGTGAAGCTGCTTACCGATAGTGGCAAGGATGTTGCTGAAATCAGCGGAGTAATGCCGAATCCTACGCTTGCAAAATTATATGAAGGTGTAGAAATCGCAAGGAAGCATCATGCGGATTTGCTTCTGGCAGTCGGCGGAGGCTCTGTCTGTGATTATTCAAAGGCAGTTGCCGTTTCTGTAAATTGTAAGGATGACCCATGGGAAAAATATTATGTCCGCTTTGAGGAGCCGGATTGTGACATTATTCCGGTAGGCTGCGTTCTGACTATGGCAGGAACCGGTTCCGAAATGAATGCCGGATCTGTTATTACCAACGAAAAGACAAAGCAAAAAATCGGTCATGTATTTGCAAGCGAAGCGGTTATGCCAAGATTTACCGTATTGAATCCAAACTATACGCTGACCTTGCCAAACTATCAGATGGTTTCCGGTATTTATGACATTTTTAATCATATCTGTGAACAGTATTTTTCCGGTGAGGATGATAATACCAGTGATTATATCAGTGAAGGGCTTATGCGGTCGGTCATTCATTCCAGCCGTATTGCAGTCCAAAATCCACAGGACTATGAAGCCAGAAGCAATATCATGTGGACGGCTACATGGGCATTGAACACATTAGTTGCTAAGGGAAAAGCATCCGACTGGATGGTGCATATGCTTGGACAGGCAGTCGGTGGTTATACAAATGCCACACATGGCATGACGCTTTCCGCAGTTTCCCTTGCGTACTATCACTACATTCTGCCATATGGTCTTGCCAAGTTTGTAAGATTTGCAAAAAATGTGTGGAACGTTGACCCAACCGGAAAGACGGATGAGCAGGTTGCCGAAGAGGGACTGTCTGCAATGGAAGCATGGATGAAAGAAATCGGTGTGGTAATGCATCTTTCCGAATTTGGCGTAACAGAGGATAACCTTGAGAGTATTGCAGATTTAACTCTTCCGATGAACGGCGGATATAAGGTTTTAGACCGTAATGAAATTATAGAGATATTCAGAAAGAGCCTGTAAGGTCTTTCTTAGACGGATTATTCTTTAGCCTGCCATCTTCATAGAAGCTGGAACCATGGCAGGAGCATTCCCATACAGCTTCTTCCGGGTTAAGGCTTAATTTGCAGCCCATATGCCGACAACGCTTGTCCTTGGCTGCAAATAAGCCTTTCGTAAGACCCGCAATACTTTCCCCCACATCCATAAGAAAATTTTTAAAGCCTGCCCGAATGAAAAGTCGTTGCGGGCGGAAAACAGGATATTCGGAATGGGTCACACCACAGATTTGATTACTAATCAGTTGTGCCGCAACCATAGAAGAAGTCATCCCCCATTTTTTAAATCCGGTTGCTACATACCAGTATGGGCGAAAAACAGAATATTTACCGATAAACGGAATCCTATCATGTGGCATACAGTCCTGTGCCGACCAGCGGCATATAATATCGGCATCCGGATAATAGGTTTCTGCCTGCTTTATCAGAAAGGAATAACCGAATGGTTCTCCTTTTTTTTCTTTGCAGAGACATTTTCCGGTTCGATGACCGCCGCCGCCAAGCAGCAGTACATCCCCTTCGCTACGAAGGGATAAGCCGTCGGAATCAATATTATAATACATTCCGGTTAATTCCCGTTGCTTTGCCAAAGCCAGAACATAGCTTTTCTCCTGATGCTGCCGCACAAAATAAAAGCCCGGTACATTAAGGATAGGATAATGAGTGGCAAAAATAATGTTATCCGCCTGTATAGCAGCATCCGCAGTATAGACTCGATTCTTAGTTACGGATAAAACCTTCGTATGTTCATAAATAGTAAGCTCGTTTGCCAGATGCTTCATAAATTCCAGCGGATGAAATTGTGCCTGCCGTTCAAAGCGGACCGCTGCCGTTACAGAAAATGGCAGCTCTGTGATTTCATTTCCGCTTAGAAAGACCGCATCAATGCCCAAAGAGCGGGCAGCAGCCGCTTCTCGGTAAAGAGGCTCTACACCTGTCTGTTGAAGCGTATATAGATAGGCGGGCTTGCTTTCAAAATGGCAGTCTATGTTTTCAGCCTGCACTATTTTTTCAAAATGACGGATTGCTTGTTCATTGGCAACCGCGTATTCTCTGGCGGCTTCCTTCCCCACAAGACGAATCATTCGGTCATAAAACAGACCATGCTGACTGGTGATTTTCGCTGTCGTATATCCGGATTGCCCACTTCCGATTTCATTGGCTTCCAGCACAATAACCTCCTGTCCTCTACGCATGAGAGACCATGCTGTAAGAATGCCTGCCATACCGGCTCCGATTACGACATTTTTTACATGGATGTCCTCCACAAGACTTTTTTTATTCGGGATTTCAACGGTTTTATTCCAGATAGATTCCAAGATGTGGACTTCCTTTCTTATTTAGGTATAAATTCTGTTTCTAGTGTAACCAAAAATCATATAAATAATCTTAAGAAGCAAAATGAGAAATTAAGCTAGTGTTAATGACGGGAAATTGATATAATAAGGACAACCGTTTTAGATATTTAAATACGAAGAAATCATATAAAAAATAATCTTGAAATCTATATTTGATTAGGGGGAACTGGGATGAAGGTGACAGTCACGAAGGGCGAAATACAAGGGGAATTACAGGAGTTAATACCCGCTCGGTTTTGGTTCAGACAAGTAATGGTAATAAAATGCGAAGAGGAAGACACGCTTCTGGGAGCTGCCGTCATGGAAGAAATGAAGGACGGGTATCAGATGTCATGGCTTTGGGTCAAGAAAGAGTACCGGAGACAGGGCGTGGGAAGTAAACTTTTGGATGCGGCAATCGTATTGACAAAGCAACAAAACGCAGAGCAACTATTTTTAATCTATGATTCTAACAGTGCATCTTCCGCTGTGATAAGCTATATGCTTGCAAAACGGCGGTTTGAGCTTCAAGAGGATTCTACAGCGAATATTCATATATCAAGACAGCAGCTATTGGAGGCTCCGCTACATTCCATGCAATTAAGAGAAAAAAAGAAGGGAGTCCGGATGATACCGCTTCAATATCTTACACCAAAGCAGATGCGTTCCATCATCAGGGGATATGAAAAGCGAAATGCCTATATGATTAGCCGGGCAGATTATTTAAATGCAGACAGGCGATACAGTATGGTGTTGACGATAGGAGAAAAATTAGGCGGTATCGCACTGGTTCGTCCGTCACAGGAAAAAGATACCTATATTCTGGACCTTCTCTTTTTGGATAAGGCAGCAGGCACCGAGGGAATCCGGCTTCTGAAGGAGGTTTTAGAGGCATTGCTTTCACCGGTTGCACATCTTAAATATCTGGAATTTGCCTGTGTAGAGGAAAATACCTTACCACTGGCAAAAAAGCTTCTGGGCAACATTGAGATTACATGGGAACCGTCAACCGAAGGAAGATTATGGATATAAGTAAGGAGAATGAGGATGGATAGCAGCATATACAGTGAAAGAAAAAAAACGGATATTACAACAATAAACGATAAGCAGCAGGATGTGCAGCAGCAAATGATGCAGCAGCAAACGATGCAGCAGCTTCGGCAAATTCCGCAAGGCGAAAAGGGAATTGTTGGCTTCGAGTATGATATATATAGACGAAAAGAGGAATTGGAACAGCAGGAGGCAAACAGTCCGTTTTTATTCAAGCTACGGTACAGGGAACGCCGGGAATTGAAGGAATTGCGGGAACATCATAAGCAGGATATATTAAACGATACTGTAGCTGATATGCAAAATGAGCTGGAGGTTCAGTTAAAGGGTAAGGATGAAACAGATATGACACAGGTGGAACAAGCTTTCCAGACCTGTATGAAGGAAAAGGCAGGAACGGATGTATTTCAGCCGGACAACCTCTTAGCAAAGGGAGTCGAACAAACGGGAGAAATGAAAGCCCTTTGTGAAATCTTAAAAAAACTTAGGGAGACTTCTGCTGCCGACTTTACACAAGAGGAAGCCCATACTTTAATACAACAGTATCAGAATCTGAACTTAAAAACAGGAGAAGCAAACACCGCTCATTACCTTAAAATGAAGGATGAACAAAATGAAGCTGTCGGAATGAAGGTAATCGGACAAAATCCGGGAATGGCATATTTGTTGTTGTATCAATGTGCCTCGGTAGCACTTCGTAATTATTTGAATCAAGTAGACAAATCGCAGGTGAATCTACAGGCATTTTCTACTCTATGCGGCATAGCTATGACGGCAACCTATGCTGCTTCTATTGTATGCGTCAATAATCCGGTTGAAAACTACATTGAAGAAACGCGGGAAGAAAAGCTAAGGGAAATTATTAAATATAACCGGTATAAAAAGCCATGGTTTCAAGAGTATTATGAGCCGCTTCTAAAAAATGTAATGGGAAGAGTGCTGGAAATCGGACAGGGCGAGGATTCGGTTAATATTCTGGGCAATGAAGTAATTAAGCGTATGGAGCGTCTGGTACATAGACTGGATAAGGAGCTTGGAGTAATAGAAGCATATGTTTCAGAGCATGAGGAGCTGACACTTGGAATGCCTCGGCTGAAAGAGAAGATTTGTGCAAAGCTGGGACAAAAGCTTGATATGAACAGCTTAAGTAATAAGGTGCTGCAGGAATTAGAAGGAAAAGAAGCAGAATCAGATATTACCGAGGAGGTATTTGAACAGCTTATACAGGATGTGGATGTTCGTCCGTATCAGGCAAGAAAGACAATGTTGGAAGAACGGCTTCCGGAGCTAAAGCAGCCGGATATGAAAAGCTTTTGGGAAGACAATACAATTCAGTCATGGATTCTGTATGCAAAGGAAGAAGATTTTACGGCATATGTAAAAGAGGTTGAGCTTCAGGTACAGGAAAATGAGAAAAATCTGCGGAAAATGCTGGAACGCAATCTGATGAAAACCAGTCGGGAAATAGCGTTTTCTGATTTTAAGAAGCAGTTAGGGGTGTATTGGTATACAAGCTCTTCGGCAGTAATTGCATATGAGGCACGTCAAATGCTGGCACATCTGGGTATTTTTTCCGTAGAAGCAAATGCCAGAAATGAGGCAATGAAGGACGCAATGAAGAACAGCGGATTTCCGGATGGATTCGCAGAACAGGCACAGACACTTCTGATGAAGCAAAACGTAGATATGAAGGATGCTAAAAAATTGACCGATGCCTTGAACCAGTATAAGCAATACGCAGAAAAGAATGCGGCTTTATTCGGTAAAAAGGTTGGAACAATGAGATTTTCCGAAGCCGGATGGAAAGCGTTATCTGCACTGGAAAGTGAATATTTATGTATAGAAAGTGAAGAATTTGAGAAGCTTCTGAATGAGAAAATAGAAGAAGTAAAGGAGGTTGGGGATACCGAAAAAATCAGTTGGAATGAATATTTTTATTCTGAAAAAAAGATAGAGGTATCTTCAGAATATTTACCGTATAAAAAACGGTTAGAGGGAGCTGACCTCTGTGAGTGGAGTGGATTCGGAACTATCTATTCATCACACAAAGAGCTTGTGATGCGGGAGATTGCAAAGCTGCTGAAAGGTAAGAAACTGGCGGAGCATCTGAAATATATGGAGGGGATAGATAATTTTGATATGCTGGAGCACTTAACTGCAGCCCAGTATCAGAATTTGTGTGTATATCTGCGTGCAAATTTGGGAAAAACCGCAGAAAAGTGGGCAGAGATTTCCGGAGTGGCAGAAATGAAGCTTCGGAGTATACTTATGGAAAAGATGATTTTGGGTGAAGTAACAGAGCAAAACTTCGATATAGTTCTGCAGGAAGAATGGAAAAATGAGCAGAAGCAGAAACAGGTAAGTGAAAGAAGGCTCCTTTATTTGCTTGGTAGCGAGGAAGAGGATACAACACCACTGCATTGTAATATTTTAAAGGTTGAAGATAAAGCCCAGCGGAAGGTTCAAAACAGATTAGACCATTTCCGGCGTGCAAGAGGTGCATGGGAATTATTAAATGCACAGAATTTGTATGAAATTAGGGCGATTAAAGAGCTTTGTATAAGAATGCTTCGTTATTATCGGGAAATGGAGAAAAACGAAGAAACAAAGAAGAATTGCTTACAAGGCAAGAGTCTTAGAGATTGGATGTGGGATACGCTGATTACTGAAGAAACAAGTGCCAGAGACAATTCGAATAACAACGCATTGATACCGGTTTTTGAGGCTGAGTGTAACAAAGTTTATGGATTGGAAAAAAGGCGAAATTTATTAAGGGCGTCCCTAACAATGAGAACGGCACTTGGGAAAATGCAGAAAATAGATACCGCAGGGAATAAGGAAGGGCGACGTTATTATTTTCTGGAATTTCTGATGTGCGGAATGGAAAAAGAACTGTTTGGACCCGGGAAAAAATATGAAGCTGTATTAAACGGTGGGGATGAAGCTGCATATGAGAATACCATAGCAAGTTTAGTGGATTGTACACTTCAACGAAGTTGTGAGGTGGAAGAACTGTTTAAGGAAAGACCGAAAGAGGAAAGAGTACGTTTAATGAACCGGTTATCAAGTGTGCTTGGTGGACTGGAACCAACAGAACAAAATGTGTTGGATAAAGAAAAGGTTCTGCCCAAAGATATGAAGGAACAGCTTGATAGACTGAAACCAACAGAACAAAATGTACCGGACAAAAAGGTTGTACTGCCAAAAAAAATGAAGGACCAAAACCTAAAAAATTACGGAGTGGAATCTTTTGATGATTTGTTGAAAAAATTAGAAAGCTATATTTCCGATGGAAAAGGCATTTTTGAAAATGATGAGATAAAGAAAACGGCTGAAGTTGGAAAAATCAGGAAGGAAGAATTAGAAAACTATGACAATCAGGCATTTAGAGGTCTGGTTCCGTTCCTGATGAAGGAGCAGGATGTCTGGAAGCATATGATGTTTGATGAGAACGAAGAGTTTCAGGCATATATGGGGGAATTATGTCAGGAGCTGGAACCGTTGATTAAAGTGATAAATCGCGGGCAGTATAGGTATGACATCAGTACGGTTACGTTGTTCCTTCGGGAGAATCAGACTGAAATCCGGAAAAAGCATGATTCCTTGTATTGGCAGGAAAGCATGAATACATTTACACAGATGCTCTTAGATATGAAGACCGATGGGAAAACACTGGAAGAACGGTTAAAAAAGGCAGATGCAAAATACGGGGATGAATTGACCATGCGAATCCTGTCAGCCGTATTAAAAGGTAATCAATATGCAAATGAGATTTTGAAAGGTGACAGAACCTTGGAAATGGTTTTGTCGGATGGCAAGAAGCGATATGATGTAAATAGAGATTATATGGATAAAAGAATTGCACAGATGCGGCAGAATATGGATGCAAGGGAGGCGGATAAGATATTCCTTCCGTTTATTCAGTATATGATAGAACGCTGTATCACAAGCAGTGCTGCAGATTTTCGGACACAATATGATAGTTGGTACGCGGATTACCGGAGACAGATGGAGGAGCATCCGGTTGTAGAGACAGAGCGTGTTGTGTTGGATGAGATACAAAAGACAAGAATTGCGGCGGCTAATCAGCGGACGGTGGGAATCGAGCTTGAGCAGCCGGTGAGGGAACAGCTTCAGAAGCTGCGGACACAGGCACATAGGCAATGTTCTCCGATTCTTGCGGTTGGCGATAAAAAGAATGCAGTCACAGAGATTGATATTGATAAGACTGAAAGGGCAATTGATAAGAAATGGAGTGATATACCGAAGCCGGTTCGGAATATATTGGTGGAAAAATATCTTTCACAGGAAAGTCCGAAGTTTGAAAGTCTGGACAAAGAAGTTAGCTGGCTTACAACAAGGTATCAGCAGCTAATGGAAGCAAAGCCGTTCAAAGACGGAGAAAACCGGATGCAGTTGGAACGCTATTTTATGTATCTGTATCTTCACGATTATAAGGAAGAAGCTGTACCACAGGGAGATGCCTTGAAGCTTTATAAAGAATTGCAGGAGCGGCAGGAGATAGTTAAGCGTGTTGCAGACATGGAACAGATGGAGCAGTATGCATTTATGAAACAGGAAATTGCAGACGTGAAGAATTGCTTAACCATAGGACTTTATACCATGTCGGGTATGGCATTTCAGGAACTTGCCGAGAATCGGATGCAATATTTTGCATCCGTATATCAAGCAAATCGTGTGATTTCTGAAGAGATAGCAAACCGGAAATCGCAGCTTAGCGGAAATAAGGAGCAGATACGGGCAGGCTTCCTTGAATATTTCCGGACAGATATATTAGCGGGAATTACAAAAGGGAATCTTCAGGCATTTCGGGAAGAGGTGCAGAAATGTATGGAGAATGACAAGCTGTGTGATGCAGTACAGGATTTTGATACCGTACTGGGAGCTGTATCCTCGGATGATTTATCGGCAGAGGAGCGACAAGGGGCAGCCGTAACCAGAAAAGACCTTGAAAAACTAATTGGGGACAGCAATCAGGAATTTTTGAAAGAGTACAATCAGTTAGACGATAAGCAGCGGCAATTGTTTGCACTGACGCTGATGATTCCGGGACAGTTTCTGGCAAGTGAACAGCTTGCCGGGGCTAAGTTGGTTCTTAAGGATATGGGAGAGGATGCCAATGCCGTACAGAACCTGAAGGAGCAGATACAGCATTATATCCGGAATGAGGCGTTTAAACCGGAGATTCAATACGGAATGGTAGTGGAAAGGCTGAGTCGGGGAAGCGGTATTGTTAACGAAGACGTTTTTAAGAAGGTAATGACCTTTACGAAATTATGTATAACGCAATACCGGAATAACCGACCAAAGAATTGGAACCGCTTAAATGGCGGAGCCGGTTTCCTTAACGAGGAATTGATGCTGATACAGGATGAGAAGCAGAATCGACGCAAGGAACTTGTAAAGCAGGAGATTGACAGTCCGCAGGAATGGTTAGAGGTACTGCGGAAGCTGGCAGCAGAAGACGGACAGGAGGATATGAAGCAGGTACTGGAAAAGCTGGATGCAGACAGATGCAAACGCTTAGTGGTACTTCTTCAAAAACGGACAATACTGGATGAACCGATGAAACCGGAGAAGTTCAACAATTTCCATGATTATGTGGATTGGAAGGGACGTGCGGAACTCCTTGAGCAGTTGAAAGGAGAAGACCGACAGAAACTACTGAAAGAAGGCGGCAGTCATGCATCTTGCACGCAGGCATTCTTATCACTATGCAGCTTCCAATTAAGAGATGATGTGGATATGACCGGACGATTTTTGCAAAAGGATGATTTTGTAAAAGCGGCAATGGAGCGTAAGACATTAATTGACTGGCAGCTTTTCCGGAATGCATTGAAGACAGAAGAGGAGCTTGTAAGATACCAGACCAGAATTGCTGCTATACGGAAAGCAACGGAACCGGAACTGATTGCTAAAACCAAAAATAAAAAGGCAATTGACGTATATAAGAAATATGAGCAGAAGCCTTCTCTGACACAAGAAGAATTTGACGAATTCCTTCAGAAGCAGGCAGAAGAGGATATGAAGAATCAAGAGCAGGTAGCGGCTCTTATGGCAGGCTATTATGCATTAGACGAAAATCAAAAGAGCCTGTTCTTACGGGCATTGGAACACAGGGATGTGCTGGATGTTTCCAAAGAAGATTTTGTTGCCTCCTATTTCGGACGTGCAGAACGTGATTATGTGAATCCGCAGGAAAGAGACAGACTGGCAAATGAATATCTGAAGAATGCATCCTCCCATAAGAATCGGATGAAATTAGACAATGCAGAAAAGAAGGCGGTAATGTCTTTGCTATCCCACCAGATAGATGATTCCATGATGTTTGAAAAAGAAGACTTCCGTCTGGATGAAAGTCATTTATCGAATTACTTCCGGAAGGGAAGAAAGACTGCGGTTGACTGGAAACTGTTTGCAAGGGCGTTGCAGTTTGTAAATCGAACCAGTACAGAAGCACAGATTTTAGCAGAAGATTATGAGCTTTATGTATCACGCGGAGATTTGAAGGAAGGCGGTGTATTTCAGTTTGAGAGTGAATATTTAAGAAAGAATCTGCATACTGCGGGTAATCGTGCAACGCACTTCTTTGGAAGAATGGCAGTGGATATTGCATCCCAAAATCTGCGGTCATATGGCATTTTGCAGGATATAATCACAAGTATTTCTAACGAAGCAGCGGAGAAGGCATACAAATACGGCTTTACAGAGGAAGAGGAAGCACAGGAGAAGCCTTCCGTAATGAGTGTTTTGATGAGTGCAAACGAAACCGTAAATGAAAAGGCAGAGACCGTCGGAGAAAAGCTGGAGGATGAAGAAACCAAAGAATATATAGAAAAATTCATAGATAAAAACAAGGTTGAAGGCATACAGGGTGTAGTGGAAAAAGCCGGAACTGTTACAGGCTTGGTGAACACTGCCGGTGAAGTGATAAAATCAGTTGCAGATTTCGCAAAGGTTATGAAGAATCTGAAGGAGCTTAACGAATCCGATGCAAAAGCCAAAGAGGCAGCAGAGGAGGACGCTAAGGAGAAAGAAATAGCGGCAGCCTCACAGTCAAGCTCACAGGAAGCGTTAAGTGCTTCCGGAGAAATGCGGAACCGGCGGGCAATGGAATCTGCAAAATACCAGACCTATCAAAATCAGTATCGGCAGGCAATCACGGATGTTAAGGATGTTGCGAAAAATCTGGCAGAACAGTTTGGCGGAGAGAGTGTAGAGGTCTATACCGAGCTTGCGGATAAGGCAGTTGAGTGTGCGTTCTTTATCCATCAGTATTTTACAGACCGTAAGGTGGTGGAAAATTATTTGGAATTAGGAAATGCAGAAAATCCAAAGCTTATCAAATTGCGAACCGCATACGAAGCGTCCGGGTTGCAAAAAAAGCAGCCGGAAGGACTTAAAAAATACAGCAACCGGGAATTGCTTCAGACTGCCCTTGGATTTGAATCCTTTGACGAGCTTTCACAGTCGGTGGGATTTGAAATTATCCGTTCCCTTCTGTATTCTGCCGGACCATACAATACAATCCGTAAAAACCGGATTCAGTCAATTATGATACTATCGGTGCTTGGTTTTCAGGATATGGTCGGAAGACAGGATTCAGAGGCAGCACTGGCTATATATCGAAAGCTTGGAGGAGCCAAGTATAAATAGTGGTAATGAAAAGGCTGGTATTTTATCTGCTAAATTCGACCTGTTATCATGCCTTGCTTGAAGCAGGAAAGAAAACTACGCATAATAATTACAGGCATAAATGCTACATGAAACACTACGTTCATACAGGTTTAGAATTTGGAAAGGAGCTTACAAATGAATAGGAATTACACAAACACGAAGTACAAGAAAAGAAGAATATTGATAGGTACTGCCTTGATGCTGACAATGGTATTTACAGGCTGTGGACAAAGCACAGGCAGTTCCGTCTCTACAGATGGAAGTACCACAGAGGCAGTTACCATTACCACAGAGGTAACCGAAAACCGGACAGAAGCAACCACAGAAGCCATGTCGGAAAAAGCCACGGAAAGCACCACAGAGGCAACAGGCAGCACCGAAGAAACGGTAGACTTAAGTGGGATGGACCCATATGCGGTAGCTGAGATTCAGTCAGAAATGGATAAGATTAATACGAACATCGAGAGTACGAATCAGGCAGAAGATGCCGCAGTCATTCGGCAGAGTGTGGAACTGATGGGACTTGCAGCCGGTAATTCCTTAGCGGAAGAGCAGGTTGCCCTTGTTGTAAAGGATTGGAAGCAGGGAAAGAGTGATACACAGTTAGAAGAGTTTCGGACAAAGTATGCACTGGTGTATGATGCATATATGACTCTGACAACCGAAGGAGCAGAGGAACAACTGAAAAAGATAGATTTAAGCATTGCCGATTATTCCTATTGTGGGGAAGGCAGACTGGATATAGTCGAATGGATAAAGACCTATATGGAACAATAAGCGGAATGCACGGAAATCAGCAATGGGGATGCGAAACAAAACGGAATAGTAGACGAAGTGGAATATAGGACAAAACGGAAGAGAGGGATGAAAATGAAATCATATTGTGTAGGAACGAGTTGTTTTTCGTTTACAGATGAAACTAGGGATGAGGTACTGGGAAATGCATCCGGAAAAAGAAAGATTGCGGTACGGATGTATTATCCGGTTGATGCGGATGCGGTAAACGGACATAAGAAAGCAAAAATCTTCAGCGAAAGAAAGGCAGATGCACTGGGAAAGGCATATCATGTAAATAAATTTTTGCAGAAGGTGAAAAATGAGGCAGACTATTATGAAAATATACCGATTTCAGATAAGGAGAAATTCCCGCTGATTTTATATAATCATGGCTATAACGCCTATATAGAATGTAACACCTTTTTGTGCTGTGAACTGGCATCCCATGGTTATATAGTGGCATCTATCGGTCATGCAAATGAAGCAATTGCAACCGAGTATGTGGATGGAAGTATTGATTATTACGATAAGTCATTGAATAAAAGGATAATAACACCGTACTTTAAGGCATTGCGTGTGCAAATGAAGCTTCTAAAGAAGAAATTAAGTGAGAAGGATGCATGGAAGGAATTTGATGAGTTCCAGCATACATATTCATCATTTATGATAGGAAGAATAGAAGAGTGGTCGAAAGACAGTAAGGCGGCTCTTAAGGAAATAAAGGAGCAATATGCGGAAGCAATTGATATGTCCTGTGGCATTGGGGCAACCGGACATTCATTTGGCGGAGCGACAGCATATTATTTGTGCCAATATGAGAAGGATATAACCTGCGGAATTAATATTGACGGAGCTTTATACGGTGAATATGCCGGTATGAATATGCAAAAGCCGTTTATGCAGATTTGTTGTGCAGAGAATTATAATGCAGAAACAAAACCATTGTTGGATACGGAAGCACCGATTTATGTTGCAAAGTTTCAGGATATGAAGCATATCGGATTTACGGATGCAAAGTTTTTTGTTCCCATTAAGAGTCTGGTTGGAACCATGGAGCCGCAGGTAATGCAAAGCAATCTCAATCAACTTCATGTAGAGTTCTTTGACCGTTACCTGAGGCAGAACAAAGACGCAGAAATCAAGACCGACTCTGAACAGATAGAATTATCGGTTGAGAATCACGGCTGGGATTTTCCCCAATAATGTTCAATAGCCGCTTGATTCAGACCTTCGCCGATTACAATCAGAATTGCCTGCCCGTTTGGAATGCTGTTGATTTGGATTTTTTGCCGGGTAGCATTAATGGAAATCCAGTGACCGTCGGGAAGCTGTTGAAAGCCTTTAATACGAAAGACCTTGCCGCAGGCAGGGTCTTTTAGGATTTCCGGACAGGAGTGCCGCAGAAATTCTTCTGTAAAGTTCATATTCATAAAATATACACTCTCATAGGTTTCCTGATTATCAAACCAGAGCTTGGTATAATCAGCCGTATGGTAGCCGGAGGACATAATTGCCTGATAATCCTCAGCCTGTAAGCAAGCCCAGTCCTTTTGAATAATGGTCTGGTTCGGGAGCTTATCACAATGAAGAAGCTCATAGGATTCTTTGACATAACGAAGGGTAGAAGCCAGAGTCTCCGGAGAAACCTCCTGTGTATGACTAAAGAGGAGTGTGCCTGCCTGTATTGCCTGTGATGCCAGCAGATAACGGGAGGCTTTTGACAGAGTCTGTTCCAAAGCAGCATCAATGACAGTGATGACACTTCCGATTTCATACCAGCGTTCCAACGGTTCTTCATGAAGGGCATCAAAAAATTCATCCATGTCAAAAATGCCGGAAGGTTCTACTAAGATACGGTCATACCCGCACATTCCCATAGCAATCAATTTGGTTTTGAATCTTCGCCGATGACAGTCGGCATCACAGCCGCCTGCAACCATTTCCAGCGTACAGTTGTCACCAAGAATATCCTGCAACAGCATGGCATCTACATTCACCGCACCAAAGTCATTTTCGAGAATCCCAATCTTCTTGCCTTGTGAAAGCAGGTAGCCCGCATATTTTTTGATAAAGGTTGTTTTTCCGGAACCAAGGAAACCGGTAATTAAATCTATTTGAATCATAGGGAACACCTCTTTTTATTTACGATATGCATATTTTAGCATAGCATTTTACAAAAGAAAAGATAGTATACATGATACGTCATTTTGTGTTGCACAGACAATAATGGGTTATATTTTGAAAGAAAACAGCCGATAAATTAATAGAAGTATCTTTATTCATAAAGACCGAAAAGGACTTTGGTCTTCTTTTACATTCAAGGAGGAATATATATGAGTAAAAAATCTATAGGTATGGAGTGTGATGTAGAATGAAGATTAAGGATGCACAACAGACATACCGTACACAAATTCAAGCCTATCGGACACAGAAGGCAGCAATAGCCAAGAAACAGGAAGCATTAAAGAAAAAGATGGAGTCAACCGTTGGCGGTTCAGAACTATTTGGGGATGAAGCGGTAGTGCTTCAGTTGACCTATGATGCACTGGACAAGAAGCAAAATGAATACTCCGATTATTTAGAAAAACTGAATGAACAAAAATATGCAATCGAAGAAATGGAAAATTCAAAGCAGCAGGGAGAAGCTGTAAAAGAAGCAGGAGCAGACATGGCTAAGATTATGGAGGTAGCCAGACGAATCATGAAGGGAGCAAGGGTTCCCGCAAGTGACGAGCGAAAGCTTATGGAATTTGATGATAAATTGTATCAGATGGCAAAGAATGTAGGGGCTATGGTAAAGCTGCGAAAACGGAAAAAGTACGATTCTCTCTGGGATGATGAAAAGAAAAAGGAACAGACAGACCCATCGGAGATTGCCGATAATACAGAGGCAGCCGGGATCGGTCCGGAGATTATCCGGGTGGAAGATACGATTGCCGAGGTGGCAGGCTCAGAAGGATTGGATTTGGCTTGATTTTCCTTGATTTCCAGCGAAAATCTATTTATACTAGTGACTTAGATATGTGAGCAATATACATATGAAAAGAAAGACTATAAAATACAAAGGGTGGAGAGAACATTGAAATTGAAAAGACAACAAATTGGAATGATAGTATTCATTCTGGTTATTATTGCACTTATGGTAATTACAACCCAGACACCGGGAACGATAGCAGATGCCGACAGTTATCAGTGCGGCACATATGCAACATGGCTATCCCTGTTACCGCCGGTAATTGCGATTGGACTGGCATTAATTACAAAAGAGGTATACACATCTCTTTTAGCAGGAATTATAACCGGAGGTTTATTGTATTCAAACTTTAATCTGGAGCTGATGATAAATACCATTTTCTTTCAAGAGGAAGGCGGAATGATATATAAGCTTGCCGATGCATGGAATGTGGGTATTCTGGTCTTTTTGGTAATGCTTGGAATCCTTGTATCCCTGTTAAATAAGGCAGGTGGTTCTGCAGCATTCGGAAAATGGGCATCTAAGCATATCAAGACAAGAATCGGAGCCCAGATTTCAGTTATGGTATTGGGTGTGCTGATTTTTGTAGATGACTATTTTAATTGTCTGACTGTAGGTAGTGTTTTGCGTCCGGTTACGGATAGACATAAGGTATCAAGAGCAAAGCTTTCTTATATCATTGATGCAACCGCAGCACCGGTCTGCATCATTGCACCGATTAGTTCATGGGCAGCCGCTGTTACATCTTCCGTTCCGGAGGATGCAGGTATCAACGGATTTGCTGTATTTATCCAGACAATTCCATATAATCTGTATGCAATTCTTACCTTGGTAATGATACTTGCTATCACCTTACTTCGGGTAGATTACGGACCGATGCGGAAGCATGAAATAAATGCGATTGCAGGAGATTTGTTTACCACACCGGGAAGACCGTATGAAGAGAACGAAGAAGAAGTAATGAAGGAACAGGCTCATGTGTTGGATTTGATTCTTCCGGTAGCGGTTTTGATTATAAGCTGTATTGTTGCGATGGTATATACCGGAGGCTTCTTTGACGGAGTATCCTTTGTAGATGCATTTGCTTCTTCCGATGCATCCGTAGGTCTGGTATTAGGAGGAGCAGTTACACTGGTGTTTACCTTCATTTATTTTCTGATACGGAATGTATTGACCTTTCAGGAGTTTACGGAGTGTATTCCGGAGGGCTTTAAGTCTATGATTGCCCCGATTTTGATTCTTACCATGGCATGGACACTGTCAGGTATGACGAATCTGTTGGGAGCTAAGATATTTGTAGCAGAAATAGTGGCTAATTCGGCACAGGCATTCCAAGGCTTCCTGCCGGTTATTATCTTTTTAGTTGCTGCACTTCTGGCATTCGCAACCGGAACCTCATGGGGAACCTTCAGTATATTAATTCCGATTGTACTCGGAGTGTTCCCGTCCGGACAAATGATGGTAATATCCATTGCAGCCTGTCTGGCAGGTGCAGTTTGCGGAGACCATTGTTCCCCAATTTCGGATACTACAATTATGGCTTCTGCGGGAGGACATTGTGAGCATGTCAATCATGTATCGACACAGTTGCCGTATGCAATTACGGTAGCGGCTGTCTGTCTGGTTGGTTATCTGATTATCGGTATCCTTCAGGCAATCGGACTGGCGGCTATTTCATGGATTGCGTTACCGGTTGGTATTGTAATACTGGTTGGAGTATTGCTGGTAATTCGTGCCAGAACAGGAAAGGAAGCAATCGAGTAAAGGAGAAAGAAGAATGGCAGTTTTTGATTTTAACCATACATCAAAGGAGCAGAAAGAGGTTGTCTGCACCTATACAACCTTTAACAGTACGGCAAAAGAAAAAACACCGGAGGAGCCGATTCTGGTATTAGATAATCGTCAATGCCAATGGCAGCATCACAGCACAGGAATATTTACCAATCAGAGTCAGCGGACGGCATTTGAGTTCAAGGAACATGGAGATACGCTTCCGGCAGATATATTACAGGTAGATGCAAGGTTTGTCAGTCTGATTAAATGGCTGGGTGAAAATCATATCAGCATCCGGTTATCCGGACAGAATCGGGAGGACGGGTATGCAGTATACCGAATCCGCGAAACCGCATTTGGCGGTGGAACGAAGCTGTCAGCACAGGATGGATTTTTGCAGTTCATGATTGAACGGCTTCTTGCAAGCAGTGCATCCGAAGAGATTGAAGAGGACGATGATGCGGAGGAAGAAGGAGACGAAATGAAGCTGACCAGCCTTCAGAGCATTTCGGACTTCATGACCTGTGCAGGAAGAACCATGCCGGATAATATAAGATTATGGGCGAGAAGAAATCTGGCAGTCGCACGTTCCCATGAGGTATCCCCGGAGGAACGCAGACATGCACAGCGGGCATTATCTATTATGATGAATGTACAGTGGAAGAGTAATTATTTTGAAGCAATTGACCCGGTAGAAGCAAGACGGATTCTGGATGAAGAGCTGTATGGAATGGAACGGGTAAAGCAGAGAATTATGGAAACCATTATCCAGATTAACCGTACCCATACACTTCCGGCATACGGATTATTATTAGTAGGTCCTGCCGGAACCGGTAAATCGCAGATTGCTTATGCAGTTGCAAGGATATTGAAGCTTCCGTGGACAACCTTAGACATGAGCTCCATTAATGACCCGGAGCAGTTGACAGGAAGCTCAAGAATATATGCCAATGCCAAGCCGGGTATTATCATGGAGGCATTTTCGATTGCCGGAGAATCCAATCTGGTATTTATTATTAACGAGTTAGATAAAGCAGCTTCCGGAAAAGGAAACGGAAACCCGGCAGACGTATTGTTGACGCTGTTGGATAACTTAGGCTTTACAGACAATTATATGGAATGTATGGTGCCGACAGTAGGGGTATATCCGATAGCGACGGCAAATAATAAGGAACAGATTAGTGCTCCGTTAATGTCAAGGTTTGCTGTGATTGATATTCCGGATTATACCTTTGAAGAAAAGAAGCTGATTTTTAGTAACTTTGTATTGCCGAAGGTGCTGAAACGAATCGGTCTAATGGAAAGTGAATGTGTGGTAACAGAGGATGGATTAAATGCGGTGGTAGAGCAGTTTGTAAATACAACCGGAATCCGTAATTTAGAGCAGGCAGCCGAACATCTGGCAGCCAATGCACTCTATCAGATAGAGGTAGAGCATGTTAAGCAGGTAGTATTTAATGAGGCAGAGGTACAGAAGCTATTTGCATAAAATACGGTATGGGGAAAGAATAGGGGGATTTGCTTATGAAGAAAAGAAGGTATATGGTTTCGCTTGTACTCGGAATGACAGTATGTATGCTGACCGGGTGCAGTCTGCATAGGAATGCAGGAGCAGATAATTCAAGTGCAACACAGGCAAATCAGGCATGGGGTTCCGGCAAGGCAGTAGAGGTTGGAACAGAAGCAACCGAAGGGAATCCGGATTCCTATTCCGTTACCTCCGTCATTAATGGTTCTGTATTGCAGGCAGACATCGGAAAGAGCAGTTATGTTGTCAGTGAGGAGCATTATGTATCAGTGAAGGAGTGCAGCTCGGTATTTCTTCCGGATTTGGATGCATGGTCCGGAGGGGCATTGAGGGCATCCTCGATTACAGAAACAGACGGTATGAAAAGTGAGTATTTTTTCACAGATATTAGCTCGGATTTAGAGTTGGTGGATGAATATTTAGCGATGCTTTCCGCAGATTATGGTGTAACTTATTCCGAACCGTCACAGATAGGAGATTATTTTGATTCTTATGTGGAGTGGAATCTGACGTTTCCGGAAGGCACAGGTAAACTGGCTAAGTATGACTCTCTATCCAGCCGATTTGTGTCCTTTGAATATCCGGCTGAAATCGGTCTGATTGATACCGGTACAAGGCAAAGCGGTGAAAATGTGACAGTGGAGGATAAGAGTATAGAATCCAATACGGTTCTTGCAAGCTATGAGAGAAACCAAAACGGCTACGATGATTTTACGGTGATGGGCTGGGACAGCAGTGAAAGCATCCGAATCCGGCTGTATCCGGGTGAATATGAGAAGGGTGATGTTTTTACGCTGGAGGATTTTAAGTCACAGGCAAATGCAGGCAATTCAGCAACAATGAATTGTTATATTGCTTCGGAACGGATATTTGAAACCGCATTTGAAATGGCACCGTATGATTCATATGCGGACCGTTACAGTGAGGTCAAGGTGGAGATTTTGGACAAAACCGATTCTGTTACCTGCATTTATTACTATTTCCTTATGAATGATATGTTTGGGGATTTGTATGAATATGAGGGAATTATAGCAGCAGAAACCGGTAACGGCTCTGCGGAAGCAGCAACCGGTGATAACAGTGATGGGGATGTTTCGATTCCGGCATATACCGGTAGTGATAAATGCTCAAATTGTCAGGGCAGAGGTTATCAAATCGGTAATTGTGTCCGGTGTAACGGAACCGGTTCGATAGATTGTACATATTGTACGGCAGGCTTGGTGGATTGTACGAAATGTGGCGGAAGAGGTACAACCTATGACATGGTATCCAATTCCGAAACAGAATGTTATAATTGTCACTATAGCGGCAAGGTAGATTGCTGGAAATGTAACGGAACGGGCGGTCTTACGTGTACAAATTGTAACGGAAGAGGTCATGCAGAATGTAACTTCTGCCATGGTACAGGGAAAAAATGATAAAAAACAATAGAGGTTTTACGACATGAAGAGCAGACAGATTAGAAATTCAATGTTACTGGTGTTGACAGCATTAATTTGGGGAACCGCATTTGTAGCCCAGAGAGAAGGCGGAGATGCGGTCGGACCGTTTACATTTAACGGTATCCGTTCCTTCATAGGAAGTGCGGTACTGCTTCCGGTAATTTTGGTTTTGGATAAGGTGCATCCTTCAGCGAAAAAACCGAAGACACCGGAGGATAAAAAAAGGCTTTGGCTGGGAGGTGCCTGCTGTGGTACAATTCTGTTCCTTGCAAGCTCTGCACAGCAATTAGGGCTGTATATGGGAACTTCGGCAGGAAAGGCGGGCTTTCTGACTGCCTGCTACATTCTTCTGGTTCCGATTCTGAGTCTGTTTTTGAAGAAACGATGCGGATGGAATATATGGGGAGGAATTGTAATTGCGATTGCAGGTCTTTATCTGCTTTGTATGACGGATGCGTTGCAGATTCAGGCAAGTGACGGCATCGTATTAATCTGTGCGGTGTTATTTGCGGTTCACATTCTGGTGATAGATTATTTTTCGCCATTGGTGGATGGGGTCAGAATGTCAAGCATTCAGTTTCTTGTATGCGGAATCCTAAGCATGATACCTACGTTTCTGGTGGATATGAAACATTCCGTAGCAGGAATTACCGAATGTATGTCAAGACTTCAGAGCTGGGATGCATGGATACCGATTTTGTATGCGGGAATTTTCTCCTGCGGTGTAGGCTATACGTTGCAGATTGTAGGACAAAATGGACTGAATCCGACGATTGCCTCCATGCTCATGAGTCTGGAATCTGTATTTTCGGTGCTTGCAGGCTGGGTAATTCTGCATGAAACCATGGGACTGCGGCAAATGGGAGGATGTGCGTTAATTTTTGCTGCAATTATTCTGGCACAGGTGCCGGTGAAGAAAACGAAAAAAATACCGAAGGAATCAGAACAGTGTTCGGTAAAGGGATAAAGGTCTAAGAAAACGGAGGATAAGGCAAATGAACTATGATGTAATTATTATTGGGGCAGGTCCGGGTGGAATCTTTTCTGCGTATGAGCTGGTACAGCAGAATCCGGAATTGAACATTGGTGTTTTTGAGGCAGGACATTCCCTTGAAAAACGGCATTGTCCGATAGACGGGGAACGGATTAAGAGCTGTGTCAACTGTAAGAGCTGTTCCATTATGAGTGGTTTTGGCGGTGCCGGTGCGTTTTCAGACGGAAAGTATAATATCACGAATGATTTCGGCGGAACTTTATATGAATATATCGGAAAAAGACAGGCAATTGAGCTTATGCAGTATGTTGACGAAATTAACATGAAGCATGGCGGAGAAGGAACCAAGTTATATTCTACAGCGGGAACCGGCTTTAAGAAGATTTGTATGCAGAATAAGCTGAACCTGTTAGATGCATCGGTAAGACATTTAGGAACCGACATTAATTTTATTGTATTAGAAAATCTGTATGCGGAATTAAAGGATAAAGTTGATTTCTATTTTGATACACCGGTTAAGACAGTAGAGCGGCTGGATGACGGATACCGGATTCATTGTGAGGATGCGGTTTATGATGCAGAACAATGCATTATTTCCGTAGGACGAAGCGGAAGCAAGTGGATGGAACAAATCTGTAATGACCTTGCGATTAACACGAAATCCAATCGTGTAGATATTGGTGTGCGTGTAGAGCTTCCGGCAGTTATCTTCTCGCACCTGACAGATGAACTGTATGAAAGCAAGATAGTATACCGAACGCAGAAGTTTGAGGACCCGGTAAGAACCTTCTGTATGAATCCGAAGGGAATTGTAGTAACAGAGAATACAAACGGAATTGTAACCGTAAACGGACACAGCTATGAAGGTGCGGATAAGCAGACAGAGAATACGAATTTTGCCCTGCTGGTATCAAAGCATTTTTCTGAACCGTTTAAGGACAGTAACGGCTATGGTGAAAGCATTGCAAGACTGTCTAATATGCTGGGCGGCGGTGTCATCGTTCAGCGGTTTGGTGATTTGGTACGAGGCAGAAGAAGTAATGCGAAGCGAATTGCAGAGGGTATGGTAGAGCCGACATTATCGGCAACACCGGGAGATTTAAGTCTGGTGCTTCCAAAGCGTATCTTAGACGGTATTATGGAAATGATATATGCCCTTGATAAGATTGCACCGGGTACAGCCAATGATGATACCCTGCTTTATGGTGTAGAAGTAAAATTCTACAACATGGAGGTGGAACTGGATGAACATTTAGAGAGCTGCCATAAGGGCTTATATATTATAGGAGATGGCAGCGGAGTCACCCATTCTTTGTCACATGCTTCTGCCAGCGGTGTCTACGTGGCAAGACAAATTACAAAAAAAACCAGTTGACAACGAAAAACGACAGTGCTATTGTAGCAGTTAACAAAGAGCAAATGCAATGAACAGAATACGGTCATTGGAAGGAAGTACAACAGAGAGCCGTCGGTTGGTGTGAGACGGTGTATGATTCAAATGATTATCCTCTGCGAGCAGTACACTGAATTTCGAAGGAATCATGATTCTTATCGGACAGTAAGTGTCACCGGTTTTCTACCGTTACAAAGAACCTTATTTCTACTGTGTTCTATCAGGAATGCCTATGAGATGAGAGTGAGTGGTCGCAGGAGCGGCAAGTAAAGTGGTAACGCGGAAGCTATCAGCCTTCGTCTTTAGAGATAAAGACGAAGGCTTTTTTGACTCTTTGTAAATATTTAGAAGGGAGCCGCCGTTAGGTGGGGAGAAACATGAACAGCTTAGTAATTGTTTTGATTGGTATCGTCGCATTAGGTGTGGGTTATCTGACATACGGACGATGGCTTGCGAAAAAGTGGGGAATTGATGCAAATGCAAAGACCCCGGCTTACACACATGAAGATGGAGAGGACTATGTACCTTCCTCCAAATTTACTGTATTTTCACATCAGTTTTCATCGATAGCAGGTGCAGGACCTGTTACCGGACCGATTCTGGCATCCGTATTCGGATGGGTTCCGGTTTTGCTATGGCTGATTCTGGGTGGATTGTTCTTTGGAGCCGTTCAGGATTTTGGAGCCTTATATGCCTCCGTTAAGAACGAAGGAAAATCAATGGGTATGATTATTGAAAAATACATTGGCAGAGGCGGAAGAAAGTTGTTTATGCTGTTTTGCTGGTTATTTACATTACTGGTTATTGCAGCATTTACGGATATGGTAGCAGGAACCTTTGTAGCAAAAGGTGTAGAAGGAATGACGGCAGAAACCAGTTATGCAAATGCCGCTGCCGCATCCATTTCCATGCTGTTTATAGTGGTTGCCATTATATTCGGTCTGATTCAGAAGCACGTAAAGAACATGAACGAGATTGTACGTGCCATCATTGCAATTGTATTGTTGGTGGTAATGTTTGCCATCGGTATGCATATGCCAATCGTTGCAACCAAGAACGCATGGATTTACATTATAATGGCATACTTATTTATGGCATCCGTTATGCCGATGTGGTTACTGATGCAGCCAAGAGATTATATGACAACCTTTATGCTGCTGGGTATGATAGTCGGAGCCGTGGTCGGTGTTGTTGTAGCACATCCGGATATGCAGTTAAATGCCTATAATGGTTTTAATGTAAACGGAAGCTACCTGTTCCCAACCCTGTTTGTTACAATTGCCTGCGGTGCGGTTTCCGGCTTCCATAGCTTAGTATCGTCCGGAACCTCCTCTAAGACCATTAGTAACGAAAAGCATATGCAGATGGTTGGATATGGTGCCATGGTAGTAGAATCCCTGTTGGGTATCTTATCTCTGGTTGTAGTCGGAGCAGTAGCAGTAAACGGAACAAAGCCGGAGGGAACTCCATTTGCAATCTTTTCCAGCGGTGTTGCCGGCTTCTTGGAAAAGCTTGGACTTCCGGTACAGCTTGCTACTGTATTTATGACAATGTGTGTATCTGCACTGGCATTGACCTCTCTGGATTCTGTAGCCAGAATCGGAAGAATGTCATTTCAGGAATTATTTTACGGAGATACTACCGATACATCCAAGATGTCTGCATGGCAGAAGGTATTAACCAATAAGTACTTTGCAACTGTCGTTACCTTATTCTGTGGTTATCTGTTGACCTTAGGCGGATATAACAACGTATGGCCGTTGTTCGGTTCTGCCAATCAGTTGTTAGCAGCATTGGTATTGATTGCACTTTCCGTATTCCTTAAGACAACCGGACGGACGGGCTGGACACTGTATATTCCAATGTTTATTATGCTTGCAGTTACATTTACGGCATTGGTACAGAAGACAATCGCATTGGTTACGAATATTGTAAACGGACAGGCAACCTTATTGGTAGACGGCTTGCAGCTTATAGTAGCAATCCTGCTGATGGTATTAGGTGTCCTTGTGGCATTTAGCTGCCTTAAGAAGCTGTTTGGCAAAAAGCAGCAGGCAGAAGCTTAACCGATAAAATATAAATAATAAGGGGTGCATGAGTGAAGTAACCTCCAAAAGTTAGACTTTTAAGCGTAGCAGCTTGGATGACTGCTACGCTATTTTTCTGCAGACAACAAGACAAAGTCTGTGCTTACCCCAAATTCGAATAACTACCACAATAACCTGAGAAAAGGATGGAAAATATCCGGCGTGAATCCGGCATGAACCCCGAAATAGTGGTTGCTATTAGAGGAAACTAACGATATAATAATAAGATATGCAATGAATACATATATTCGGATAAAGGTTTGATGTTGTCTGGAAAGACAGCATAGCAGGAAAGGAAGAAACAGGCGGTCAGACGAAACTGACAGGACTGTAAGAGTAAGAGGTTATGGGAGAGAAATTGTTTTGCGACAATGAACAAATGAAAGCATTTTTTGATACTCTGTATTGTAACGTAGCGAATATGGAGGTATGTGAAGCTCATGTGATAAAGGCAATTGCGGTAATTGCAGACCGGATACGGCTGGGCAGGGCAGAGATTGAATTAAATGCTCCAAAGACAAAGTTTCGCCCGAATGGTGAATATCATCATACAGTTTTGTTTGACAGAAAAGAAGGCGTTAATACAAAATCCTATGATATAGTATTTTCTATTCCGGATGGGGGAAAGGTGACCATTTCCAGTTATCCGTTTGGGGAAGAATTTTATTCCGTGGATGAAAAGGAGTTACATACGCTTTTATTCCGTGAAATATTTCAACAATACAGCAGAAGCATGATGCAGAAGATTTTGATACACATTATGCAGACAGATTTAGCGACAGGAGTGGCAAGCCCTGAGGCATTGATGCAGTTTGCAACCAAGTTAATTGCACAAAAGCAGATTCAGGAATTTGATGTAGTATTTTTTAATATACATAATTTCAAATATGTCAATAAGGTCTTTTCTTATGAGCAAGGAGATGTCATCTTAAGAAATTATGCAGTTCAGGTGCAGGGACTTCTAAAGGAAGACGAAATGGTAGCAAGACTGGGCGGAGATAATTTTGCTGCAATTGTCCGAAAAGAGCACCAGGAAGAAATCGTAAATAAGCTATTAAATGTGCGATTGACGCATGTGACTCCAATTAAGGAGAAGGAATTTATATTCGGTGCAACCATCGGTATCAGCGGGTTGGAAAATGTGGAGGTTCCACGCGAGGTTATGGCAAGAGCAAGCATTGCGTATCAGGCAGCAAGGCAGCGTGGTACCGGAAGTGTAGTATTCTTTTCACCGGAGATTCAAAGAAGCCTGATGGAGACACAGGCAATTATATCGAATTTTATTCCGGCATTGGAAGCAGAAGAATTTGTTGTATATTACCAGCCGAAGGTAGCTATTTCCAGCAAGACCATCTGCGGTGCGGAAGCACTGGTCCGCTGGATGCGGAACGGACAATTGATTCCACCGATGAAGTTCTTGCCGCAATTGGAACGGGAAGGCAGTATATGCAGATTAGATTATTATGTGCTGGAGCAGGCATGTAAGTTCTTAAAGGCACGTATGGAGCAGGGAAAGCCTATGGTCTGCATATCCGTTAATTTTTCCCGCCGGCATCTGGAAGAAGATAATATGGTGGAACGTGTAATAGAGATTATTGACCGGTACGGCATCGACCATAAATACATTGAAATTGAATTGACCGAGAGTGAAGATTTCCAGAATTATGAAATTATGTCTCAGGTAGTAAACGGACTGCGGGATAGCGGAATCGGAACCTCCATTGACGATTTCGGTACAGGCTTTTCGTCGCTGAATATGATTAAGCAGGTCGATTTGAATGTTATTAAAATTGATAAGTCATTTATTCCACTGGAACAGGAATATCCGGGTAAGCAAAAGGATATGATTATGTTCTGCAATATAGTAGGACTGGTAAAACAGCTTGGAAAGAAAACCATTGCTGAGGGTGTTGAGACAGAGGAGCAATTAGAATACTTAAAAGAAGTCGGCTGCGATATTGTTCAAGGATATGTATTTGATAAGCCGCTTTCCAAGGAGAAATTTGAGGAACGGCTTGAAAACGGCTATGAAGCCGCTGTGAAATAAAACAGTATACGAACAGACAGTTTTATGATATGCTGGATGTGTTACAAGATGTGATGAGGGAAATGGGGAGCGTATTTGGATGCATACAATCATGCTTACAATGGAATATATCGGTATTGTGATGCTGGTGTTGGAGATTATCTATGTTATGCGTCAGAAAAGCTCTTATATGCAGACCTTAATGCTGGTTCTGTTGTTTTCCCTGCTGGCTAATTTTGCAGGATATTTATTTGAATTAAAGGCGGACAATATGCAGACTGCATTAATGGGTGTCAAGTTTGCATATCTGGGAAAGCCGTATATTATTCTGAGTATTTTTCTGTTTGTCATGGAGTTCTGTAAGGTGCATATTCCAAGCCTGTTGAAAAATGCATTGGTCGGATTTCAATTAATCATTACAATGCTGGTGCTGACCTGTGAATCCCATACCTTATATTATCGTTCCATTTCCTATACTGTAAACGGAACACATCCGCATCTGGTACTGGAGCATGGAATATTTTATTATCTTCATGAGGCAGCAGTTTTTGGATATTTTATTACAATTATTATAGTTGCTATCCGGAGAATAAAGCACACAAGAGATGCCTTGATAAAAGAGCAGATTAAATTATTTCTTGCTATGAGTATTGTCTGTCTGCTGGCATATGGCATATTCCTGGCAGGCTGGACAGACGGATATGATGCTACCCTGCCGGCATATTTTATCTGCGTGCAGATATTAATTATGCTGATGCTGCGGTATGAGCTGTTCAATACGCTTTCGCTGGCGAAGGAGGATGCAACGGATAGAATGTCCGAGGCGGTAATCGTGTTTGATAACGATGATGACATTATTTATCTCAATCGAAATGCGGAGCTGTTAAAGCAATATATAGAAAAGAATTACAAAGAAGAAGTATTTCAGGTGTTAAAACAGTTGGATAAGGAAAAGAAGCATTTACTGGTACATGGGTCGATTTTCGTCGGTGACCGCAGTGATTATCAGGAAAATATTCATGTTCCGCTAAACAGTGTCTACCATATATCCAGCCGTAAAATTGTGAAAAACAATCGCTCGTATGGGATTACATATGTAATCAGTGACGAAACGGACAGTTATTATTATACAGAGCGTCTGGAAGCCGATGTAAGAGAAAAGACGCATGAAATTGTCCAGATGCAGCGTTCCATTATCGGAAGCTTTGCAACTATGATAGAAGCAAGAGACGGAATTACAGGCTTACATATTAAAAATACCGGTAATTTTGTGCGGACACTTGTGGATGCCATGCGGGAGGATGTACGGTATAAGGATACAATCACCAAGGAATATGCGGATATGGTGGCGGAAGCTGCTTATTTGCATGATATAGGAAAAATATCGATACCCGATGAGGTACTGCAAAAGCCGGGTAAGCTGACAAATGAAGAATTTGATATTATGAAAACGCATCCCGCAGAGGGAGCAAGAATTATCAAAGAAACATTAGGGAAAATGGAGAATGATGAGTATGTGAAGATTGCATATGATATGGCATATTATCATCATGAGAGATATGCAGGTGGAGGTTATCCATGCAATCTGAAGGGAAATGATATTCCGCTTTCTGCACGAATCATGGCTATTTGTGATGTGTATGATGCACTTCGTTCAAAGCGGCACTACAAGGACGGATTCTCTGTAGAAAAGGCAACCGACATTATAAGGGAGAGTAAGGGAACGCATTTTGACCCGGATATAACAGAGGTGTTTTTGAATCATATTGATGAAATGGAAGCCGTATTTATACAGAATTTTACACCTTCCGATTCGTGAATTTATGAAAAGCCTATGGAATGTGAATGAAAAATGATGTATGATGATAAAAAATGGTAGAATGTGTCAGAAGGGGTATAGAATCTACCTATCTGGCAGTTTACAGCATGAGGAGGACGGGAACAGTGAATTTTCTGGAGGAAAGAATTATAAAGGATGGACTCGTAAAGGAAGGAAATGTACTCAAGGTTGACAGCTTTCTGAATCATCAGATGGATATTCAGTTATTCGACCAGATTGGTGAAGAATTTAAACGCAGATTCGAGGATGCCAATATTAATAAAATCGTGACGATTGAAGCATCGGGAATCGGTATTGCGTGTATGGTGGCAAGACATTTTCAGGTGCCGGTTATCTTTGCCAAGAAATCAAAGAGCATTAATATAGAGGGTGAGGTCTATGTAGCCGAGGTAGAATCGTTTACCCATAAATGCAAGAATCAGGTAATTATATCAAAGAAATTCCTAAGTCCGGAGGACCATGTATTAATCATTGATGATTTTCTGGCAAATGGCTGTGCATTACAGGGCTTGATTTCGATTGTAACCTCTGCCGGAGCTTCTGTAGAGGGAATCGGTATTGTAATAGAGAAAGGATTTCAGCAGGGCGGACAGATTATAAGAAATCTGGGCTATCATTTGGAGTCATTAGCAATCGTTGACAGCATGGATGCAGCAACCGGAAAGATTCAATTCAGGGAAGTATAAAATAAAAATATAGAATAGAGTTATAGAATAGAATTATAGAATAAAGTTATAGTATATAGCTCGTTATGTAAGGGTAGTTATGATTGGAGTCATAGCTACCCTTGTTTTTAAATAATTACGTTATATAGTTGATTTCATATAGCTGTTTTTGCATAGTTGTTTGCATTAGAAACTTTCATATAGTTGCTTTTGCATAGCTGTTTGTGTATAGAAACCGCCATATAGCTGCTTTTATATAGTTATTTTTGCATAGCTGCTTGTGTATAAAAACTTTTATATAGTTACTTTCGTATAAGTTGCTTTCATATAAAAGTTAAGACTAATTTAGAATGTTACCGTCAATAGAAAGAGTGACAACCTGCCATGGAAGGAATTTACCGCTGTTTTGCAGGGCTGCTTTTGTTGCCGCCTCAATGCCGCCACAGCAAGGTACTTCCATACGGAGAACCGTAACGCTCTGAATATTATTGTTTTGTATAATTTCAGTCAATTTTTGGGAATACTCTACAGAATCCAATTTCGGACAACCAATCAAGGTTATTTGGCCTTTCATAAACCGTTCATGAAAACCCGCATAGGCATAAGCGGTACAATCAGCAGCAATCAAGAGCTTGGCACCGTCAAAATACGGAGCATGGACAGGAACTAACTGAATCTGAACCGGCCACTGTGCCAGACGGCTGGCCGCTTCGCTGGCAGGGGTATCCGAATAAGAATGAAAGGCTGGTTGGGATTCTGAAGGGGCTGAATGTAATTGCCGCATCTGACTGCCCGGACAGCCTTGGAAGCCGGAAGCATTTGCAGCCTGTTTACTTTTTTGTACGGCAGCTTCATCATAAGCAGGAGCTTCTCGCTCCTCAAAGGATATGGCACCGGTCGGACAGGTAGGAAGACAGTCACCAAGACCGTCGCAATAATCTTCCCGTAGCAGCTTTGCTTTTCCGTTTACCATGCCGATAGCACCTTCATGGCAGGCAGTAGCACAGGCACCGCAGCCATTACATAAATCCTCATTAATTTTTATAATTTTTCGTATCATAAGAAATTCTCCTTTTCATGAAGTGACAATGTAAAGCATTGTGTTCTGAAAAGAAAATAACATATCCAAAGGCAGAAATCGGTTGTTATAACAACAAAGAGGAAATTAACAAGGAAGCAAACAACAAGGAGCAAAATATGAAGGATTCTTTTTTGATTTTTTTAAAACAAACATCGTTATTTTGTGGATTGGAGGAAACAGAGATTAAAGAACTGCTGCCTTGGTTTGAGGCATTCAAGAAAAGCTATCGCAAGGCAGAGGTGGTCTACGGCATGGGGGAACAGGTAGAAGCCATGGGGCTGATACTTCGGGGCAGCGTTAATATTGTTGTGAATTATTACTGGGGAGGGAGTAATATTTTTTCACATATCAGTGCCGGACAAATCTTTGCAGAAACCTATGCAATCATTCCAAACTGCGAATTGATGGTAGAGGTGGTGGCAGCAGAGGATACGGAAATATTATTTTTAAATGTCAACAGGTTTTTGCAGAAGGAAATAGAAAATAATCCCACCTACACACATATGATTCAGAAAATGCTTCAATTATCGGCTCAGAAAAATCTAAAACTTTCTACCCGTATGCTCCACATTGCATCCAAATCCATCCGGGAGCGAATCTTGTCTTATTTATCACAGCAGGCATTGGAGCAGGGGCATATGCCGGTTACAATACCGTTTTCCAGACAACAATTGGCAGATTATCTGGGGGTAGACCGGAGTGCATTGTCAAATGAATTATCTAAAATGCAAAAGGACGGAATCCTAAGAGTTGATAGAAATACATTCTGGTTATTGGGAGAAGCGGGAATGATTGAAAAAACGTAGGGAAAATGTTATAATCGTTGTAATTATAGAGACTCGCCAGAAAAAGAAATATAAGGGAGGTTTATCGGACTCAATATATGCTATACTTTAAGAAAGTACCATAAGTACAAAATATGGAACAAATAAAAGGCAAAATATGTAATAAAAACAAATTTAGTCTTTACAAAATAAAAAAGACTTGAAACCAAGTCTTTTACCTGCACCATGCAGACCAAACGGCGATGTCGGATAAATCCTTATTTGCACTCACCTTGTAAGTTATGAATTATATATATCATAAGCAGGTTAGAATGTCAAGAAGGAAATTGATGGAAATAGAATTAAAAACAAAGTTAAAAGCAATTGATGAAAAAATGAAAACAAATTGAACGAACAAAGAGGATAGTAAAAACTAAGGAGGAACAAGTATGAAAGTAATTGACAAGTATTATGTGGGGCTTGATTTGGGAACATCATCCGTTGGCTGGGCAGTAACGGATGATAAATATCAACTGTTACGTGCAAAAGGAAAGGATTTATGGGGAGTTCGACTGTTTGAAGAAGCAGATGTGGCAGCAGGCAGGAGGGTAAATCGGGTTTCCAGAAGAAGAAGACAGAGAGAGGTTGCCAGAATCGGATTATTAAAAGAATACTTTGCAGAAGAATTATCAAAGGTTGACAGTAATTTTTTAGAGCGATTAGCAGAAAGTAAATATCACAGAGAAGATAAAAAAGTAGCAACCAAGTACGGAATTTTTGCGGACGATAATTATACAGACGAAGATTATTTTAGAGAATATCCAACCATTTTCCATCTTCGATATGAATTAATCCAAAATCCGCAGGCACATGATGTCAGACTTGTATATCTGGCATTGCTTAATATGTTTAAGCACCGCGGACACTTTTTGAACGCAGGTTTAAAAACAGACGGCGAAACAGAAAGTATAGAGGATATATACGGACTATTGTATATGACGGCTCAGGAATGGGAGATAGAACTTCCGGAAACGGTTGATTTTATCAAGATGAAGGATATATTGAGCCGGAGAGATATTTCCAGAACTGTTATGGCGGAACAGTTAAGTGAAGCCTTTGCAATTGAAAAGAAGAAAAATAAGCAGGTCTATGAGATTATAAAAGGCTTCTGTGGTTTGGCTGTTTCGTTAAATACATTATTTTCAAGGGAGGAATTTGATGAAAATCATAAAAAGGTACAAATATCCTTCCGAGACAGTAAATACGATGAAAAAATAGAAGAATATAGTTTCTTTCTCAGTGAAGAAGAAGTGGAATTAATCGGACGCATAAAGCAAATTCACGATTTGGGTGTGTTATCCAACGTCATGAAGGGAAGCAAATATCTTTCCGAAGCACGTATAAGAGAGTATGACAAGCATAAGCAGGATTTAAAAATACTAAAACGAGTGATAAGAGAATATGCTCCGGACAAGTATGACAGTATGTTTCGGGAGCTGGAACCGGGAAGCTACAGTGCATATGTAGATTCAGTAAATTCCGGGGAGTCACACAGAAGAAATGTAAAGGACCGTCAAAGGGAAGATTTATATGCCACGATTAAAAAAATATTGAAGGATATACCGGATAATGAAGATAAAGAGTATATTCTAAAGGAAATGGAACTGGAAGCTTTTCTGCCAAAGCAGTTAACGGCATCCAACGGAATTATTCCAAATCAGGTGCATGTAATCGAAATGAAAAAGATATTAAGTAATGCAGAGGGATATTTGCCATTTCTGAAGGAGACGGATGAAAGTAACCTGACTGTTTCGGAAAGAATTTTGCAATTATTTGAATTTCAGATTCCATACTATGTAGGACCTTTGAATCTGCAGCACAAAAATATGCCAAATGGACATGCATGGGCAGTAAGAAAAAAGGAAGGACGTGTCCTTCCATGGAATATAGAGGAAATGATTGACATTAAACAATCCTCGGAGGAATTTATCAACCGAATGGTAAGGCATTGTACTTATTTACAGGGAGAGCGGGCAATGCCGAAGGATTCCTTATTGTATGAGAGATATTGTGTGTTAAATGAATTAAATAATCTTCAAATACATGGAGAACGAATATCTCCGCAATTGAAGCAAAATATCTTTTGTACCTTATTTGAAAAAGGCAAACATGTAACACAAAAGCAGTTGTTTCAGCATCTGGTGAGAGAGGGCATATTAGAAGAAACAGAATTAGATGCTATTTCGGGAATCGATAAGGACTTTAAAAATGCGTTGACTTCTTATGGAAAATTCAAGGGTGTTTTTGGAGAATCCATAAAACTGGATTCCACCAAAAAGATGGTAGAGGACATAATATATTGGGGAACTATTTATGGAGACGATAAGAAATTCCTGCGGGAAAAGATAAAGGATGAATACGGAGAATGTGTAACCGAGGAGCAATTACGTAGGATAGCGGGCTTTAAATTCCATGATTGGGGAAGACTTTCCAGAGCATTTTTGCAATTACCGGGATGCGAAAAAGGAATCGGAGAAAAGTTAAGCTTAATCGATATGATGTGGGAAAATAATTATAACCTCATGGAATTGATGAGTGATAAGTTTACATATCAGGATAGCTTAGCGGAAATGAGCGAAAATTCCGAAAAGGTATTAAAGGAATTAGAGTATGAGGATTTAGAAGACCTGTATTTGTCAGCTCCGGTTAAGAGAATGATTTGGCAGACCGTATTGGTACTAAAGGATATAGAACATGTACTAGGCAAGGAGCCAAGCCGGGTATTTGTGGAAATGCCTCGTGAAGACGGAGATAAGGGAGTTAGAAAGGATTCAAGAAAACAAAAATTAAAGGAACTTTATAAGGGCTGTAAGGTAGATAGCAGGAATTGGATTGAAGAAATTGATGGCTGGTCAGATCAGGAACTGAGAAGTAAAAAGTTGTATCTGTATTATATGCAGCAGGGCAGATGTATGTATACCGGAGAAATTATTGATTTGCATGATTTGTTCAATGATAATCTGTATGATATAGACCATATTTATCCACGGCATTTTGTAAAGGATGACAGCCTGGAAAATAATCTGGTATTGGTAAAGAAGGAGGTAAATGCTCATAAGAGTGATACATATCCGATTGAGAAATCTATCTATGATGCCAGACACAATTGGTGGCGGAGCTTGCTGACTGCAGATATGCAAAGTAAGTTTATAACCAGAGAAAAATATAATCGTCTGGTAAATCGGAATGAATTTACGGATGAACAATTAACAGGCTTTATTAGTCGGCAAATTGTTGAAACCAGACAGGGAACAAAGGTGGTAGCACATTTATTTGAGGAAATGTTTCCGGCATCTGAGGTAGTATATGTAAAGGCAGGAAATGTATCGGCATTCCGACAGGAGCGAAAGCTATTAAAGTCAAGGGCTGTGAACGATTTCCACCATGCACAGGATGCATATCTGAATATAGTGGTTGGAAATACATACTTTGTAAAGTTTACAAGAAATCCTGCAAACTTTATTCGGGAATATCGGAAGAATGAAACTGCAAACAGATACCATATTAACAAAATGTTTGACAATACGGTAGAAAGAAACGGTGAAATCGCATGGATTGCGGCTGAAAAGAACGGAGCACCCGGAACCATTCAAACCGTAAGAGCGGTGATGGCAAAGAATAGCCCGCTGATTACCAGAATGAACTTTGAATCACATGGGCAAATTGCGGAAGCAACCTTATACGGGGCAAAAAATGCAAATGAAGAAACATATATTCCATTAAAAGAAAGTGATGAACGCTTACAAGATGTATCAAAGTATGGTGGATTTAATAGTGTAAGTATTACCTATTTTTTCTTGGTGGAACATACGAAAGGTAAGAAGAGAATCCGAACCATAGAAGCAATGCCGCTATATTTAAAGGATAAGGTAGGAGCGGATAAAAAGGCATTGGTTAAGTATTGTGAGGAGCAGTTGGGATTGATGGAGCCTGATATACGTTTGGAGAAAATAAAAATTCAGTCATTAATTAAGAGAAATGGATTTTATCTGTATATATCAGGAAAATCAAATGATAGATTGTTTGTTAAAAATGCTATGCCGTTGTGTTTGAATCAATCTTGGACTGCATATATTAAAGGGGCTGAAAAAGTCAATGAAACCGGACGGGAATATTCATTGGTAACAGTAGAAAAGAATCTGGAACTGTATGAGTTACTTATGGATAAACATATGACCGGTGTATATGCGAAACGTCCAAATCCTGTGGGAGAGAAACTAGTTCATGCAAAGGATAAATTTGAACAGTTAGAGGTGAAAGAACAATGCAAGGTAATTATGCAGATTCTGCAACTGTCGCAGTTGTCAAACATGGGAGCAGATTTGAGCCTTATTGGGGAGGCAAAAAAGACAGGAATTTGTATGATAAGTAAAAATGTATCAGAAGCAGATGAGTTTAAATTGATTCATCAATCTCCGTCTGGATTGTTTGAGACGGAAATTGATTTGAAAACTATATGAGTTGGAGGGTTGTTGTAGTCTCCAACAGTGCAAAGTTAGATTATCACATGGGATATTTAACCGTTCGGCAGGAGACTACAACCAAAATTCATTTGAGTGAAATTGCTGTGTTGATGATTGAATCGACAGCAGTATCCATGACAGCATATTTATTAAGTGAATTGATAAAAAAGAAAATTAAGGTGATTTTTTGTGATGAAAAACGAAATCCTGCTTCTGAATTAATACCGTATTACGGAAGTCATGATACCAGTGTTAAGCTTAGAAAGCAGATAGAGTGGTCAAAGCAGATTAAGGAGGCGGTTTGGACTGAAATTGTATCTGAAAAGATACGGCAGCAGGCAGAATTATTAAGGTACTATGAACGACCGGAAGCAGAAATGTTAAGTGGCTACATACAAGAAATACAATTAGGTGATGTGACCAACCGGGAAGGGCATGCTGCGAAAGTGTATTTTAATGCATTATTCGGAATGACATTTACAAGGACAGAAGAAAGTAGTATCAATGCTGCATTAAATTATGGATATGGAATTCTGCTGTCTGCATTTAATCGTGAAATAGTAGCAAATGGGTACATAACACAATTAGGATTATTTCATGACAATATGTTTAATCCATTTAATCTGGCATCAGACCTAATGGAACCATATCGACCAATTATTGATGCAAGGGTATTAAAAATGAAGGTTGAAAAATTTGAACATGATGAAAAAATGCAAGTGGTGGATGTGCTGAATACGGAAGTAGTAATAGGAGGAAAAAGAGAATATGTGAATAATGCAATTAAAATATATTGTAGAAGTATATTTGATGCATTAAACGACAATGAGCTTTCTCAAATAAAATTTTATAGAAATGAGCTATAGGTATATGAGGATTATCATAATGTTTGATTTGCCGGTGGAAACTGCTAAAAACAGAAAAGAGTATACGGCATTCAGAAAATATTTAATCAAAAGTGGATTTCTGATGCTACAAGAGTCCATATACTGTAAGCTGGCACAGAACGCAACTGCGGCAGAGAATATGCTTGAAAATGTAAGAAAGAATAAACCTTCTGAGGGCTTGGTTCAAGTGCTGAAAATTACTGAAAAGCAGTTTTCCAAGATTGAATGTATGGTTGGGGAAACAAAGCGGCAGGTGTTGGATAGTGATGAAAGGTTAGTGGTGCTGTGAAGTTAGTTAACGTAAAGTATAATTTAAATATTGATATAAAAGAAAATGAAATAGCAGTGCTTATATTAGAAAAGCCGGAAATACGTTATCAGATAGTAAAGGAATTATATTGTCAAGGACTTGGCTTGGATGGCTCATTTGTACTATCTGAAAATGGTAAAATTCAAAAGCTATCACAAAAAATGGAGTTTATATTAGAACCATTTAGCCTTGACGAGAACGGAAGAAAAGTTCTTTTGCAATTATATCAGGAAATGGAACTTTGTTGTGAAGAAGAATTTATAGAAGAAAAAGCAGAAATAAGTGCTAAGATTCTTGAACTGATGGAAAAAATAAGCATAAAGATGCCATACAATATTACATCGTCAATAGATGTCAGTTTTGCCGAACTATGCAAGATATACAATGTGAAGCTAGAAAGTGAATCGGACAGTTTTATGGACAAAATGGTATCCTATATTCAAGTAATGAATCAGTTGTGTGGACGTAGATTATTTTGTTTTTTGAATATTTCACATTATATGAATGAGGAACAGTGGAAATATTTTGTTGAATATATAAAATATCAAAAAGTGTATGCACTATTCATTGAATTTCATCAAAGTGATATGAAATATGTAGATACTGTTTGTATAGTAGATGCAGATTATTGTATAATTGATTTAAATTATTCTGACTTACAACACTTACCGAGTGATAAGTTCGGAGAGAATCTCAAGGAATTTGAGGTTTGAGAACCTTGTAAGTTATGAAAGGTGCAAAACTTTAAAGTGGGAGAGTAGTAACACACCGCTGTTTGAGAACCTTGTAAGTTATGAAAGGTGCAAAACAGTATCTACTAAATACTTTCTAGCATAAGCGTTTGAGAACCTTGTAAGTTAT
>DHMX01000017.1:0-50443 GCA_002406015.1 Lachnospiraceae bacterium UBA4631 | reverse complement strand
AGTTATGAAAGGTGCAAAACGGTGAAACAATGGCGGTTTCTGAAACAAAGGTTTGAGAACCTTGTAAGTTATGAAAGGTGCAAAACCCGATTCTTCACACTCTTCACAGCTTTCTAGTTTGAGAACCTTGTAAGTTATGAAAGGTGCAAAACTTTTACAAAGCCATATTTCTTTGAACCGTAGTTTGAGAACCTTGTAAGTTATGAAAGGTGCAAAACTCACACCGGATGAGGAAGTTAGATTGCATCTGTTTGAGAACCTTGTAAGTTATGAAAGGTGCAAAACTTTTATATTGACAGACGATGCCATATTTGAGTTTGAGAACCTTGTAAGTTATGAAAGGTGCAAAACCGGCGTACATGAAGTGAAGCTTGTCACCATGGTTTGAGAACCTTGTAAGTTATGAAAGGTGCAAAACATAGATGCATATTTGTACCAGTCCGGCGTGGTTTGAGAACCTTGTAAGTTATGAAAGGTGCAAAACGGCGTACATGAAGTGAAGCTTGTCAGTATGGTTTGAGAACCTTGTAAGTTATGAAAGGTGCAAAACTTGATAAGGTGTACCATTAAATGTTTTATAGTTTGAGAACCTTGTAAGTTATGAAAGGTGCAAAACTCATTGTCTCAACTAAATACGAATCATCTGGTTTGAGAACCTTGTAAGTTATGAAAGGTGCAAAACTTTAAATTCTGTCTTAAGGTCAAAAATTGTGTTTGAGAACCTTGTAAGTTATGAAAGGTGCAAAACCATACGAGACTGATTGTATTTGCAATCATAGTTTGAGAACCTTGTAAGTTATGAAAGGTGCAAAACTGTTCACACGTTAACATCACTACATCGGATGTTTGAGAACCTTGTAAGTTATGAAAGGTGCAAAACTTTAAACTCTGTCTTTAGGTCGAAAATCGTGTTTGAGAACCTTGTAAGTTATGAAAGGTGCAAAACCGAAGAATTACGGAAAGAAGCAAAGCGACTTGTTTGAGAACCTTGTAAGTTATGAAAGGTGCAAAACTTCTAAATTCGGCACTAAATTTCTACATTTGTTTGAGAACCTTGTAAGTTATGAAAGGTGCAAAACTAAATCGGAAAGCATTAGTTCTACCGAGTTGTTTGAGAACCTTGTAAGTTATGAAAGGTGCAAAACTATGGATACTGATTCAATTAAGTATATTGAGTTTGAGAACCTTGTAAGTTATGAAAGGTGCAAAACGGCGTGCATGAAGTGAAACTTGTCAGCATGGTTTGAGAACCTTGTAAGTTATGAAAGGTGCAAAACAATCGAATATGATAGCCGGATAGGTTATAGGTTTGAGAACCTTGTAAGTTATGAAAGGTGCAAAACGCTGTGCTGGAATATATCAAACGCTATATCGTTTGAGAACCTTGTAAGTTATGAAAGGTGCAAAACTGCGAGGGAGCTATAAACCTCCACGTATGAAGTTTGAGAACCTTGTAAGTTATGAAAGGTGCAAAACTGCTGCTGCGATGGAATTGTTCGGACAAAAAGTTTGAGAACCTTGTAAGTTATGAAAGGTGCAAAACACAAGCGTACTGCCGCCGGAATCCATCTATGTTTGAGAACCTTGTAAGTTATGAAAGGTGCAAAACCAGGAAAGAAAGGAGAATGGTGACATACTATGAAACAAGAGAAATTAAAAAGCATATTGGATGATTGCTGTAACGATATTTCGTTTGTTTACAATGGGAAAAATGTTGGAGTGACATCGGAAGTACATGATTACAAAAAAATCTATCATGCATGGTATGGAGAAAAGATGCTAGACTACCATTCCTTGGATGAACTTCTCGAAGACAAGATATTTGACGGAAAGACATTGCTTGAAATAGTCGAGAATGCTGATGTGGAGGTTGCATAGCAAGAAAGTCAAGGTGATACCATTGTTTGAGAACCTTATAGGTTATGAAAGGTGCAAAACTGGCTTTTTTCGCTTATTTTGTTTTGTTCCGTTTGAAAGCCTTGTGAAAAAAATTGAAAGAAACAAATGTAGAATTGCATGAATTAATAAGGAGGCAGTTGATGACAAGTAATGAATTATTTCTAACACTGACATCGTATGAGGATTTTGATAAAAATTGAGAAAAATTAAGAGATTTGCAGTGGAATGATGAGATAAGACAGCATGCAAAGAAAATATTGACAGTAAAGGGAGCAGCAAATCCTAATCTTCACGAAGACTACTTTATAAAAAAAGAAAAGTAGAATACAAAGCATTCACCTTTATCATAAATGAAGCCAAATAAGGAACTCATGTGATAAAAGGTACAAAACCATTCCAATCCAAGCCGGATGCCGGATTTTGCATGAGAACATTATAAGTTATAAAAGATATTTTCAAAAAGGCTAAAAGGTGAACGAAACAGACAGCTACTAAAGCAAATAAGCAATGGAATTAAAATGAATCGATGTGAGGGTAATTATGCAAACAGCAGAAGAGTTGGTTCGTGAGATATTAATTGTAAGACGAACAACTGATGAGGAAGGTTTAACCTTTCAAAACGAATTGAATATGAAAGAAATATAAAAACCCCGGAGACTCCTTTCCCAAATTAAGATAATACAGCAGAGTTAAAAATAATTGTAAGTCACAGAAGTAAAAAAGCATGAAGCCGGAATCGTCTGAATCGGACGGTTCTGCAACAGAGAGAATGAAGGAAGTATATGGCACGAAAAGCAAATCAAAAATTAAAACTATTATATATCATGCGATTACTGTATGAAAAAACAGATGAGGAACATGGTCTGGAAGTGAAAGACATTATAGCAGAGCTGGAAGCATATAATATATCTGCGGAACGCAAAAGCATATATGAAGACTTAGAAGCACTTCAAACATACGGAATAGACATCAACAGATATAAGAAAAATCGGAGCGTATATTATTACATAGGAGCCAGAGAATTTGAAGTTCCGGAATTGAAGCTGTTGGTTGAGGCTGTTCAGTCATCGAAGTTTATTACAGAAAAGAAATCCAGAGAACTGATTCAGAAGTTAGAACAATTTGCAAGTCAGTATGAAGCAAAGAAATTAGAACGACAAGTCTATGTAAAGGGTCGCATCAAGACCATGAATGAAAGTATTTACTACAATGTCGATAAATTGCATCAGGCAATAGGAACAGATGCGAAAATCAAGTTTCAATATTTTCAATGGAATATAAATAAAGAAATGGAGTTGCGACATAACGGACAATATTATATAGTCTCTCCATGGGGATTGCTATGGGATAATGAAAATTACTATTTAATCGGATATGATGAAAATGGAAACCTCTTAAAGCATTTCCGGGTAGATAAAATGATGAAAATCTCGTTACTCAAAGAGAAACGGTCAGGAAAAGAATTATTTGATAAGCTAAATCTTCCGGAATATGCAAAGAAGCATTTTGGAATGTTTGACGGTGAAGAACAGACCGTAAAGCTGCTTTGTGAAAATGAATGTGCAGGCATTATCATAGACCGATTTGGAAAAGATGTAATAATACGAAAAGCAGACGAAACTCATTTCTATGCAATCGTGGATGTTGTAGTAAGCGGGCAGTTTCTGGGCTGGATTATCGGCTTGGGAGAAGGAATCCAAATCGTATCTCCATCCGGTGTTTGTGAGCAGATGTTAAAAATAAGTGAGCAGCTAAAGAAGCAATATCAGTAGCACCATCCCATTGCAGAATAGGCATAGCGTTTTCAGACAAAAAATGGTATACTTGCTAAGAACCAGCGAAAGCAAGAAAGTGAGAAGAATTACAATCATGCAGTTGACAGAAGAACAATGCGTACAGGCAGTTCCAAAAAATCAACCGGTATATAATACCGAGAAGAAAAGATTTGCAAGATATTTACAACCTATGGAGCAGGTCTTTGCAAGTGGGCGGGAAAGGCATCAGGGCATCACATTGCCGGCGTATATTTTAATTATATGGGGAATTATGGCTATAATAGCAGGTGCTAACTCCGGCTTTGGTATTCTTTTAATTGGAATTGTATTTCTGGTAACAGGGCTGTGCCTCGCAATCGCATTCGGTAGTAAGGGAAGAAATCGATTTTATGCAGTCACAAACTATCGAATTATGAAAATTACTGACGAAGAGTTGAAAATATATCCATTGGAAAGATTAGCAGCCGTTCATACCTATAGGCGTGACGAAAGAGGAAGCGAGCAAAATGGAGATATAACCTTGACATTACAGAACGGAAGCGTTATTAAGATAGAAGGAATTGACAGGTGTCTACAGTTGGGACTATTGCTTCGGCAATTAGTTTCAATGGAAAGTGCTTGTATATTTACTTGGGAAACAAAAGGAACAAAAGCGTTCCACAAATAAGGAAACAGAGGACAGAAGGGAGATTTTGCTATGCAGCATAAAAATATTGCGGTATTAATGACGGCACTGGATTCTGACCCGCAAGCAGAAACCCTGCGGGGAATAGAAGCATACGGCAAACAGCATGGATGCAATATAGCAGTATTTCTTTGGTATACAGGTGCATTTGAAAGAGATAAGCATAATCTGGGAGAAGTGAATATTGTGAATTTGCCGGATTTAAATCTGTTTGACGGTGTAATTGTATTTGCGAATACGCTGCATATGGAAAATAACCGCAAGAAATTAGAAAAAATGCTGAGCCGGTTGCAATGTCCGGTGGTGGGAATCGGCTGCCGGTTAAAGAACGCTTACTCTGTGCAGACGGATAACTATACTGCCATGCGAACTCTGGTAGAGCATTTTGTAGTAGAACACAAATTAAAACGGATACATTTTGTAAAAGGAATAGAAGGAAACAGTGACGGTGAAAGCCGGTTTCAGGCATATTTAGATGTGCTGAAGGAGCATCAGATTCCGGTCATACCGGAACGAATTACCCAAGGGGACTTTTACGTGACCGGAGGAGAACTGGCAGTAAACGAAATACTAAATTCAAATCTGCCATTTCCGGAAGCAATTATTTGTGCAAATGACACCATGGCAATTACGGTATGCGACATATTGCAGGAGAAGGGCTATCGGATACCCGAAGATGTAATGGTTGCAGGCTATGACTACAGTATGGAGGGGCAGTTACATACCCCGAAGCTCACGACAGTGCGGAGTCCGTTTATCAAGCTGGGCAATATGGCGTGTCAAACGGTCTTGGATGTATTGGAAGGAAAAGAGGTTCCGGAAAAGCAATACATTCCGGATGAGGTGATTTTGAATGAAAGCTGCAATTGTACTGTAAATATACAGGCAGTGCCGGCTGGGATTATGAGCTCCGAAGTAATTCAGCGAAAATTAATCCATGATATGATTCTTTTGGAAAAGAGCATCATGGAGAGTGAAGGACTTTCGGATTGGATAGATGCATGGAAAATATTTATTTCCCAAGTCCGGACAAAAGAATTTTATTACTGTACAAGTGAGGAGCTTGTGAAGCAGGTATTTGAAATACAGGCAGTAGAGCAGGAAGAACAGAATGTAGAGGAACGTCTGGCATTTCCGGAGAAGGTCAAGGTTCTGATGGCATACCAGAACGGCATATTTAAGAGCAAATCATCATTTGAATCAAAATATGCGTTTGATGACCTCTTTCAGGATACCGAACAAGAGAAATTATACATATTTTCGCCGGTGCATTATCTGGACCGCAATTTCGGATATGTAGTTTTTGTAGACAGTGAGTTCCCGATGGCAAATCCGCTGTATATCAGTTGGTTAATCAGTATGGGGGATGAAATAGAAAATATTCGGAAGCAAAGCCTGCTAAAGATAACCATGCAACGATTAAATGAAATGTATATCCGGGATTCCCTCACCGGGGTATTAAATCGCTTTGGCATGGAGCGTTATTTTTCAGAAATGAAGTTAAATTGCATGATGGCAGGCACATGGATGCAGATGTCATTCGTAGACATAGATAACTTGAAGAAAATCAATGATACCTACGGACATGAAGAAGGAGACCGGATTATCAATGCGGCGGCAAAGATACTGTCTACGCAAAGCGGCAAAAATTATGTCGTACGATATGGCGGAGATGAGTTTATTGTGATGAGTATTGTTCAGGAACAGTCCGAACCGGAGATATATTGGGAACAGGTACAGAAAGCAATCGATGAATACAACCGAAGCTTCTTAAAAAAGCATGGAGACGGAGCGGAATTGTCCATGAGCTTCGGCTATGAAATATTTGAAATGGATGGAAAACTGCATTTAGAGGATTGTATTCATATTGTGGATGAAAAAATGTATATCCAGAAAAATAATAAGAAAGCACAAAAGCATACCCATACGGCAACGGATTCCACAAACGATGGAATTTAATGCAGTATGAAAGGATTTCGAGGAAAAGAAAATGAGCGTAAGTACATCAGAGAATGAATTTTTTGATAAGGAACAGGTTGGCAAGGTTCTCTTGAAGGTAGCTCCGCCGGTTATGCTGGCACAGCTGATTCAAGCACTTTATAACATAGTAGATAGTTTTTTTGTCGGAAAATATTCCGAAAATGCACTGACTGCATTAACGGTAATTTATCCGATGCAGTTAATCATTATTGCACTGGCGGTCGGAACCGGTGTAGGCGTAAATACCTACATGGCAAGGAAATACGCACAAGGCAAGCCGGAGGAGGCATTAAAGGCAGCCGGAACCGGTATGGTTTTAGAGCTGGTAACATGGGCAGTTCTGGCAATTGTTGCAGTCCTGATTATGAAGCCCTATGTTATGCTGTCCGCATCCTCATCCGAGGCAATCCGGGATGCCGTTACATATGGTAACATTGTCTGCATCGGAAGTATCGGCTCCTTTCTGGAAGGAAACTGGACGAAGGTACATCAGTCACATGGCAATATGAAGCTTCCGATGATAGCACAGATAGTAGGTGCCGTTACGAATATTATTCTTGACCCGATTTTAATCTTTGGTATCGGACCGATACCGGAGCTGGGAGTGGCAGGAGCGGCATATGCAACCGTCTGCGGACAGATAGCAGCCGCCGTTATTACCGGAGTAAAAGGCTTTCATCGTCCGCCAAAGTTTCGGGAAATCCTGCATTATGCAAAGCGAATCTATTTCTATGGCTATTCATCGATTGTGATGCAGGGACTTTATACTGTGTATATCTTTGCCCTGAATGTAATTCTTGCAAGATTTTCGGATGCGGCAGTTACGGTTCTGGGTCTGTACTATAAGCTACAGAGTTTCTTCTTCATTCCGTTATTTGGGTTACAGACCTGCATTGTTCCGATATTAAGCTTTAATTATACACGCGGCGAATACAAACGGTGTCGTCTTGTTATGAAGGATTCCTTTGGAATTTCAATGATATTTATGATACTGGGAATCATAGGATTTGTAGGCTTTCCGGAAATGCTAATACGAATCTTTTCTGACAGTGAGCAGGTACTTACAATCGGCATACATGCATTTCCGATTATCGGAGCCAGCTTCATGCCTGCGGTATTTTCACTCATGATGCCGGTATTCTTTCAGGCAATCGGTGAGGGTGGCTTGAGCCTGTTTTTGTCGCTGCTTCGGCAGATTGTCTGTCTGGTTCCTATTTTCTGGTTGTTTTCGTTAATAGGGCTGAACTATACATGGATTGCATTTCCGATGACCGAGGTAATAGCAGGCGGAATCGGGTTACTATTATATGCCCGTACAGTGCGAAGCTGGAAGCGGCGAAGCGAGAAGGAAGTTGACGGGAAAAGCAATCTAATTTAATATAAAACATAGAAAAAAGAAGGGGGATATAATTAAAATGAAGAAATTATTAGCCATATTTTGTGTAGTACCGATGCTGTTGTTGACCGGCTGTTCCGACTGGTTGGAGGAAGAGCCATATACCGAAGCACAGGAGGCTTCTGCAAGCACACAAAAGGAAGGAATCCGAACAGAAGGCTGGGGTTCTAATAAGACGGCACAAGAGGACACCGAGTTACAGACGGAAGCTGAGGACACAACCGCAGATACTTCGCAGCCGGTGGAGGTTACAGGGATTCAATTTGAATCTGTAACACTGGACGGTTCCGATATTACAGAGTCGGTGCTGGGACAATCGAAGCTTACGATGGTAAATGTATGGGCAACCTACTGTGGACCTTGTTTAAGTGAAATGCCGGATTTGGGAGAGATAGCACAGTCATACGACACCTCTGAGTTTCAGATTATAGGGGTAGTAAGTGATGTGGCACCGAATTCAAGCAATGAAGATATTGATTATGCGGCTGACTTAGTAACACAGACCGGGGCCGATTACACACACATTTTAGCAAATGACAGTATATATTATGCAATGTTGACAGATGTAGATGCTGTTCCGACCACGTTCTTCTTTGACAGTCAGGGCAACTGTCTGGGTTCGGTTGTCGGTTCACAGTATCGGGAAGACTGGGAGAGTATGATTCATGACTATTTGGAGCAGGTGCAGTAAGCAAATTACACAGATTCCGAAATGGATATTGGGATTGCTGGTGGGAGTGATATTTCTTGCAATAGGCTTCCATATGGAGCAATTTGCCGCCATTTATCAGAAAGCAGTCAGAATTTGTCTGGAATGCATTGGAATAGGATAATACCGGGAAGCAATCGGCAGATAGGATAAATGGGAGAGATTTCATGAAGACAAAGTTTACAACCATACGCACCTGTGTGCAGATTATATATACGATTATTACGAATGGATATATGTATGGATACACCCATGGCACGATTTATAAGGGAGCATGGAAATATGTATGCGTTCCGGGACTGAATTGTTATTCTTGTCCCGGAGCGTTTGCATCTTGTCCGTTAGGAGCATTACAGGCGGCATTGAATCAGCGGGGCTTTACAGTACCATTTGCGGTTCTTGGAATGTTATTTATCTTTGGAAGTATACTGGGACGATTTGTGTGTGGCTGGTTATGTCCGTTTGGGCTGGTTCAGGACCTGCTCTATCGGATTCCCTTTTTCTATAAGAGAAAGCAATTGCCGTTTCATAAAGTATTCCGGTACTTGAAATATGGAGTGCTTGTAGGACTGGTATTTCTGGGGTCTGCATTTCTGTGGGGCGGTTATGTGAAGCTTCCGGCATTTTGCAAATATCTATGTCCATCGGGAACGCTCATGGGAGCAATTCCGTTAATGGCAACTAATGACGCATTGCGGACACAGGCAGGCGGGCTATTTTTCTGGAAGCTCGGAATTTTAATATTGATAATCCTTGCATCCATCCTTATTTTTCGCCCGTTTTGTCAATACCTCTGTCCGCTGGGGGCTATTTACGGTTGGTTTAATCGTTGGAGTCTGGTTCAGATACAATGGGAGCAGGATGCCTGCACCGATTGTCATGCCTGTCAGAAGGCGTGTCCGGTTAATCTGACACCGGATAAAATATCGAAGTCACCGGAATGTATTCGTTGCGGAAGCTGTGTGCAGGCTTGTCCGCAGCAATGTCTGCATTTTGGGAAAAAGAACAAAGAACGTTGTATGAGGAGAAGAAACGAAGTATGAAGATAATTCATTGTGCAGACCTTCATCTGGATTCAAAGCTGACCGCCAATCTGAATCCGGCACAGGCAAAAGAGCGAAAGGCGGAATTGCTGCATACATTTATTCGTATGATAGATTATGCGGTAGAGCAGAATGTGCAGGCAATACTGATTGCGGGAGATTTATTTGACCGGAATCAGATTACACAGACAGCACGTAATACGGTGCTTCAGCAAATTCTAAATCATCCGGAGCTGGACATCTATTATTTGCAGGGAAATCATGATGTGGACAGCTTTCTAAGTCATATGGAGGAGTTACCTGAAAATCTGCATATTTTTTCAGATACATGGAAGCAGTATGTAATGGAAAACGGATATGAGAAACGGATAGTCATATCCGGTGTAGAGCTGGATGCCGGAAATCAGGACTCGATTTATCCGACGTTGATGTTAAATGCGAATGACTTTAACATCGTAATGCTTCATGGACAGGAGTCAGAGCAGTCCGGTAAAGACAAAACCGAAATCATTTCCTTAAGAGATTTGAGAAACAAGGGAATCGATTATCTGGCATTGGGGCATATTCACAAATACAAGCAGGAGCGGCTGGATAGCCGGGGAATCTACTGTTATCCGGGATGCTTAGAAGGGCGTGGCTTTGATGAATGCGGAGAGCATGGCTTTGTTCTTCTGGATATTAATGAACAGAACGGAGAATTTACACATACCTTTATTCCGTTTGCCTACCGCAAGCTCTATGAGGTTCCGGTGGATATTACAGGGTGTCAGACCAGTGAAGATATTATGCAGCGGTTGAACGCGACCCTCCAGCAACAGGATATTGCTTCTCGGAATCTGGTTAAGATTGTGCTGACAGGTGAGGTGGATGTGACCTGCGAGAAGGATACCGACCTTTTGCGAAAGCAGCTAGAGGACAAATATTATTATTTGAAGCTATATGATGAATCCGGCTGGAAAGTAGATGTGCAGTCCTATGCAAAGGATGTATCTCTCAAAGGAAAATTTATACGTCTGGTAAGTAATGCGGAAGAATTGAGTGAAGCAGATAAGGCAGCAGTAATTCGCTATGGAATACAGGCATTAGCGGGAGAGGAGATTCAATAATATGCAGTTGATACGATGCCATATTGAGAACTTTGGTAAGTTAAGTGATTGGAATTATGAATTTCATAAGGGCTGTAATACCATATGTGAAGAAAATGGATGGGGAAAGAGTACGGTTGCTGCTTTTATCCGGATTATGCTGTTTGGCTTTGCCAACGAGAGTAAACGAAAGGAAGCAGAAAATGAGAGAAAGAGATTTCGACCATGGCAGGGCGGAGTCTACGGCGGAAGTCTGACCTATGAGCATGAGGGCAGGCAGTATGTCATTCAGCGGGTATTCGGGGAAAAAGAGAAGGATGATATATGTGAATTGCGGGATGCCAACACGAATCTGAAGGTGGATACAGATGTTTCCCGCTTGGGAGAAGACATTTTCCAGATAGACATGGAAGCCTTTTGCCGGAGTGTCTGTATTACACAGTTAAATGCAGACATTACCAATGTGAAAACGACAGGCAGCATGAATGCCAAGCTTGGAAATCTTGTAGAGGATACCAGAGACGTGAATCAGTTTGATTCTGTAAATCAGACACTAACGGATTGGTTAAACCGGATGTCACCGACCAGAAAAACCGGACAGCTTCGCAAACAGAAGGATTGGATTGCCGAGCAGAAGCAGGAATTAAAGCAGAAGCAGAATATAGAAGCCGCCATACAGGAACTACAGACCAAGCGAGAGCAGGAGGTTCAGGCAAAGGCGGCACTTTCACAAGAATTAAGTATAGCCAATGACAAACAGCGGCAATTAGTAATTCAGGAGAAACAGGAACGCTATCAGGAGCTGGAAAAGACATATCAAAAGCAGCTTGACGAATATCAACAGCAGCGGAGGTGGTTTCCGGGTGACTTGCCGGAGCGGGAGACCTTACGGCAAATGTTAAAAGCAGCCGGAACACAGACAGAACTGGAAGCTGTCAGGAACAGCTATCAAAGCAGTACAGAGGAAGAAGCAGAGCTGTTACGGTATACCAAGGAATTTTCAAAGGGTGTTCCAATGGAGGACGAACAGCATACAATCCGTCAGAAAATAATACAGTGGCAGCAGAATAAGGAAAATGCAGACCAACAGCAATTATCCGGCATAGAGGAAGAACGGTTACAGGCATATCAGAACCGGTTTCAGAAGCAATGTCCGGCAAATGAGGACATTGAGAAACGAATTGACGAATGGAATCTGTATCTACAGAAAAAGGCGGCATATAGTACGAAGGAAGCCTCTGTCCAAATGGCAAGGATGGTACAAAGGCAGGAGGAACAAGCACAGGCAGAACAGAAGGAATCAGACAGCCCAAAAAGAACAGGCATGATTCTGTTGATAATCGGTATCGTTATATTAATAGCAGGAATCGGATTGTTTGGATGGCAGAGGTACTTAGGGATAGGTGCGGTTATTCTGGGAATCGGATTGACAGTAGCCGCTATCTGCATAAGAAAAAGACCGCAGCCGGCTACTAACGTACAACCGCAAGAGAAAAAGGAAGCTGTCACAGATGCATTAGAGCTGGAATTACAGCAGGACCGGGAGCTTATCATGCGAACCGAGCAGGATTTGAACGCTTATTTGCAACTTTATGGAATCGTATATGATTCCTATACGGTACTAAATGAATTACACCGGTTAAAGGTAGATGTGCAGGAATATCATACCCTGCAGGAACGAAAGCAGCAGTATCAGGAAGCAGTCGGAGCAGACGAACAGCAGCAACTTGAGGCAGAAATACAGGAATTTTTAAGTGCATACTATTCTGCAGAGCAAATAGCATCACAGGAATATCTGGCACTGCTTACACAATTGGAATCGGATGTAAGAAGCTATCTGCGATTGCGGGATAATCAGATACAGTATCAGAATTGTACTCAGAAGATACAGGAGCTGCAAAAGACCTTAGAAGACTATCTGCATGACTTGGGAATAGAACCGAAAGAGAACCTACAGGCACAACTGCTGGAGCTGCAAGAGCATTTACAGAGTTGTATGGAAAAAGAGCATAGTTTAAAGGACGCAGAGCAGAATAAAAAACGATATGAACAGACCTCGGAACTGACAAACGTATTGCAGCAGCCGAAGACTCCGGTACTTGAGACAGCAGATGAATTGCGGGCGATTCAAGGTCAGCTTACGCATCGCATGGAAGAGCTTCAGGCGAATATTCATACCTATGATATACAACTGGAGGAATACGGAACAAGGTTAGATACCTTAGGCGAGCAGGAGCTGATGTTAGGCGAGCAGCAGGAAAGCTATGATGCAGCTATGCGAAAATATCATTGCATACAGGCAACACAGAAATATCTGACGCAGGCAAAAGAGGCATTGACAGCAAGATATATGCAACCATTGTTAAATGGATTTCAGAAATATTATGAAATATTGACCGGAGCATCCGCATCCCGTTACCATTTGGATGCAAATGCGAAGCTCACTATAGAAGAACAGGGAATGCAACGTGACCCGGAATTATTAAGTACCGGATACCGGGACTTATTAGGACTTTGTATGCGGATGGCATTTGTGGATGCCATGTATCCGGAGCATAAGCCGTTTATCCTGCTGGATGACCCATTTGTAAATTATGATACGCAAAATGTTCAGGGGGGACTGGACTTTTTAAAGCAGGTATCAAAAGAATACCAGATAATTTATTTTACCTGCCATGAAAGCCGTATGAATGAAGTATTGGATTAATCATTCGGTATATTGTGGAAGCGACCCGATAATTCCTCTGTTTTGACAATATTGATAAATGCGTGTTTATCAATTGCCCGAATCAGAGGAATTAATTCCCGCTTCGCATCCGTATTAATAACAGAATAAATTAAAGTTTTCTCTTTTTCTTCATAGCAGCCAATGCCATGGAATAAGGTGGCATCATGGTTCGTGGTCTCTCGTATTGCCTTGTAGATTTCCTCGGATTTATCTGAAATAATAAACAGAGTTTCTTTTTTATACCGTTTGTATAGCATTTGAATTACCTGCGTACTGCAGAACTGGTAAATAATGGAATACAAAGCAATTTCCCAACCGAATAATGCCCCTGCGATAACAAGCATAATGACATTTCCCAGAAGAATATAGTTCCATGCATCGATTCCCTTTTGTTCAGAAAAGAATATACTGATAAAATCCGTTCCACCTGTAGTTGTGCCGACATTCAGACAAAGGCTGATGGCAAAGCCATTTAAAAGTCCGCCGAAAATGCTGACAAGTAAGGGGTCGGTAGTAAATACATAGGTTGGAAGCATATCCGTAAAGATACTGGACAACACAATCGTAAGAATAGAATACAAGGTGAACTTCTTTCCGATGTATTTAAAACCAATATAGACCGGAATTACATTCAAAATTACATTAAACAACGTAAACGGTATGGTGATATGGAAGAATTTAATTCCAATTTCCTGAAACAGCAGTGAAACTCCGGAAAAGCCGCCCGGCAGCAACCCGATGGTTTTGGCAAAGCAACACAGATTCCATGCGTATAACAGGGATGCCAGAATCACAATCATCAGGCGAAACCATTTATACAGTGCAGGATGCTTATATTCAATCGATTGGAACATATCCATACCCCCTTCTAATTATGCATAATGATAATTCTTACGCTGCGTAATGAAGAATACAATCGTTATTGCGAGGGATAATATTTCTGCGGCAGTAACTGCCATCCAGATGCCGTCTAAGTCAAACAACAGCGGCAGCAGGTAAATCATGGCAACCTGAAACAGTAAGGTTCGCAGGAAAGAAATCAGTGCAGAAATAACCCCGTTATTCAAAGCTGTAAAGAATGCCGACCCGAAGATGTTAAATCCGGTTACAAGGAAAGAACAAGCATAAAACCGGAAAGCATGACAGGTCAATTCATATAATTCAGCATCATAACCGACAAATAATTTGGAAAGCGGTGCAGCCAGTAATTCAGCAAGGATAACCAGAACAACACCAAATATTCCCATTAAAATCATACTCTTTCGGAAGAGATTTTGCAATTCCTTATGGTTTCCCGCACCGTAATGATAGCTGATAATCGGAGCGGAACCGATAGAGTAGCCGATAAAGATAGCGATAAATATAAAATATACATACATAATCGTACCAAAGGCTGCGACACCATTTGCCCCTGCAAGCTTCATAAGCTGTAAATTATACAGAATGTTTACAATCGCAGAAGAAAGATTTGTCATTAACTCCGAAGAACCGTTGCCGCACGCCTTTAATAAAATGCTAAGCTGAAAGACCGGTTTTGTGAATCGAAGCAGGCTTTTATTTGGATGTGCAAAATACAGAATCGGAAATAAGCCACCGACCAACTGACTGATAGCAGTAGCAACGGCAGCTCCGGCAAGCCCCCAGTTTAACGGTACGATAAATACATAATCCAGTATCATATTCGTAACGCCTGCCGCAATCATAACAATCAATCCGAGCTTTGGCTTTTCTGCCGCCACAAAAAAGCTCTGGAACACATTCTGAAGCATAAAAAAGGTTTGCGATACCAAGAGAATAGACGCATATGTGATACAGTATGGCAACAGAGTCTCGGTGGCACCCATCCAGATAGCAATCGGACGAATAAAAATAAGTCCCAGAGCCGACAGAATAATACCTCCGATAATCGTGACATATACCAGCATGGAAAAGTATTGCTTCGCCTCTGTTGGTTTTCCCTCACCCAGCGTCTTAGAGACAATGGCACTGCCGCCGGAGCCAATCATAAAGCCGAGAGCACCCATACCCATGAGCAGCGGCCAAATCAAATTCAGGGCAGTATAGGCATCCTTTCCGACATAATTGGATACAAACAATCCGTCTACGACGGAGTATATCGATGCAAATACCATCATGATAATAGATGGCAGTACAAAGCGTAATAATCGTTGAAATGTAAAATGATCCGATAATTGAATCTTCATAGGTTTTATCCTTCCTTTTTCTGTAATAGCACATTTGCTTCAATGGCTAAGTTTCTTATATATTTTTCCGTTAGGGAAAGTAATAATTGACTTTCCTGCGGGGTAAATGTCTCAAATACCCGATTCTCCATGGCAAGCACAGGTAATATCTTTTCGGATACTAATTTCTGTCCCAGTGGAGTCAGGTGAATATGCATATCTCTTCGTTTTCCGGCTGACAGATGGATAATCTCCTGCTGCTGTAACCGTTTAATAGAAGAATTAATTGTCTGCTTGCTGATATAGGCAACCTCGCAAATATCCTTTTGCAGGCAGCCGTCACCCAGAATACTGATAAAATATAAAATTACAAATGCACTGTCTGACAGCCCCAGCGAGAAGGCAATGTCATGATAAATATCATCCATTTCTTTGTAAAGAGAATTAAAGCGGTCCGTATCTTGACGGAGCCGAATAGATTGCTTCATAATAGTATCCTCCATAGCATAGTCCGATTTCATACTATAATAGTCCGATTTCATACTTAAATCAAGTCTTTTTTACATATTTCTGCTAGAATTTCTGCTAGAAGAATTTTGAAAAAATGAAAAGGCAAATAGCTGCAACAGAGAATAAAATAAGGATATAAACTTGAAAATAATAAGGAAATCACTTAGAATGTGGAAGAAAATAGCAAGTGGAAGTGTGAAATTTATGAAAAAGGAATACTTAATACAGGAAACTCCATGGAAGGCAATCTTAGTCTTTGCCCTGCCGATGATTATAGGCAATCTGTTTCAGCAATTCTACAATATGGTAGATTCCGTCATTGTAGGCAGATATGTAAGTGAGGAGGCATTGGCGGCGGTAGGAGCCTCCTATTCTCTGACAACCGTATTTATATCCATTGCTATAGGAGGCGGAATGGGAGCTTCGGTAATTACCAGTATGTATTTCGGCTCGCGTGATTACCGGCACATGAAGGAATCCATTCGGACGGCAATACTTGCCTTTTTAGGATTGAGTATTATGCTTGGAATCATTGGGCTTTGTTTGTCCAGACAGATTATGATATTACTGAATACCCCTGAAAATATACTGAATCAGGCAACCACTTATTTGAATATATATTTTCTGGGGCTGCCGTTTTTATTTCTATATAACATACTGGCAGCTATGTTTAATGCACTGGGAAGGTCGCGGTATCCCTTGATTCTCTTGATTCTTTCGTCAATTCTGAATGTAGGTTTGGATATATATATGGTGTGTACCCTGCATCTGGGAGTGGCGGGTGTTGCATGGGCAACCTTACTGGCACAGGGCTTATCGGCAATTTTAGCTATGATATTATTCATAAGAGAATTACGGAGTTATCCGGTAGGAAGTTCGGAAAATAAGCCGGAAAGGGAAGCAGATGGGAAAATGGCATGGTTCAGCGGACGGGAATTTTGTAATATGGCAAAAGTAGCACTGCCTTCTATATTACAGCAGTCAACCGTATCTATCGGTATGATGTTAGTGCAGTCTGTGGTAAACAGCTTTGGCTCGGAAGCATTGGCAGGTTATTCTGCCGGTTCCCGGATAGAAAGCATCTGTATTGTGCCAATGGCGGCACTTGGAAATGCACTGTCTTCCTATGCGGCTCAGAATATCGGTGCCGGGCAGCCTAAGCGGGTTGTACAGGGCTACCATGCCTGCTATGTCATGGTATTTAGTGTTGCAGTCCTCTTGTGTCTGATATTAGAAATCTTTTATATACCGATTATACAGATGTTTTTAGGCGAAGACGGAACAATGACGGCACTCAGTACCGGAACGGAGTATCTAAGATTCCTTGGATGGTTCTTTGTGTTCATAGGTTTGAAAATGATTACAGACGGTTTGTTAAGAGGCACCGGAGATATGAAGATGTTTACGGTTGCCAATCTGGTGAACTTAAGCATTCGAGTAGTGGTTGCATTTGCCTTTGCCCCGATATACGGCATCTGTATGGTATGGGTGGCAGTTCCGATAGGCTGGCTGGCAAATTATATTATATCCTACGCAGAATATCGAACCGGAAAATGGAGAGAAACCGGAAAAGCAAAATTGCATTCATAGTAATATAAACAGATGCTGAATACGCTATAAATACAGAAGTAAATGGTAGACAAAAAATAAAATAATGCTATAATGAAAGCAAGCATTTCAAATAATTATATAAGCCAAAAAGAATGAAAATGGGAGGAAAAGAATGAAAAAATATAGGAACAAAAAATTATTGGCAGGAATAATAACATTCGGTATGGTAATAACTATGTCGTGTGTCACAATTCATGAAGTAAGGGCAGATGATGGAGCGGTTAGCATAGATGCAACCACATTTCCGGATACCACATTTCAGACCTATATCAGTGATAAATTTGATAAAAACGGGGATGGAAGCTTGTCACAGGCTGAGAGGACAGCAGTAACTGCAATTAATGTGAATGAAGGCATAAATGGAGTAAAAATTACTTCTGTTAAAGGAATAGAGTATTTTCCGGAATTAACCTCATTAGAATGTAACAAGAACAGCTTGACCGACTTAGATGTAAGTAATAATACGAAATTAACCGTATTAGACTGTAGAAACAATCAGTTGGAGAATTTGGATGTAACTCAAAATACACAACTACAGAAGCTATGGTTCTGGGGCAATCCAATATCAAGTATAGATTTGAGTAAGAATACAGAACTGTTGGATTTGTCGTGTGGTAAAAATCCATTGACCAGCTTAGATTTAAGTCAGAATAAGAAACTGACCGAACTGCAGTGTTCTTATACTCAAGTGACAAGTCTGGATGTCAGCAATATGAAAAATTTGACTAAACTGGAGTGTTTTAACAATCAATTGACAAGCTTGAATGCAAGCGGAGATACAGCATTGAAACAACTAACCTGCGGTAATAATAGCTTGACAAGCTTGGACCTGAGTGGATGTCTGGCATTAACTTACTTAGAATGTACTCAAAACCAGCTAACAGAGCTGAATCTGAGTCAAAATACGAATCTGGAAAATTTGTATTGTGCAAACAATCAATTGACAAGTCTGGATGTTAGCAATAACACAAAAATTGAGAGTTTAGATTGTAGTAGTAATCGGTTAACGACCCTGAATTTAGAAAATAATACAAAAATTGATTATCTGAGTTGTAGGTATAATCGATTGACGAATCTGGATGTCAGTGCAAATGCAGCCTTGAGTGATTTATATACGTCTCATAATCCGCTCACCAGCCTTGACGTTAGTAAGAATCCGAACTTGGCTATGTTGCATTGTGCAAATAATCAATTAACAAGTCTGGATGTCAGTGCAAATACAAAGTTGGCTATCTTAGAATGTCCGAACAATCAATTGACGAGTCTGGATATTAGTAAGAATTTGAATTTGAGTAGCCTGTCTTGCAATGATAACCAAATAAACAGTCTGGATATTAGTAATAATCCGAATCTGACTACAATTGAGTTTTACAATAATCCGATTATGATATTAAAGGTAACAGATGCTTTTTCTGATAGAAACTTAGAAGCAAGCATTATGCTGACAGATGTAGTGCAAGAGGATTTTGGTCCATGTGCCGGTTGGGATGTAAGTAAAATATCAAATATAACAGGCGGAAAATTAGTTGGTAATGTTTTAGAATTTGAACCGATGACAGATGAAGTTACCTATACATATGATTGCGGATACAATTGTGAGCTGAAGGTATATTTATATATTCGCTTGAATGAATATCCAATAACCTATTATTTAAATGGTGGAACAAATGCGTCAGCAAATCCGACCTCCTATTATCCAACGGTTAATGCAATCACCTTGCAGGCACCGACAAAGGATGGTTATGTATTTGGAGGTTGGTATGAAGATGCCGCATTTACTACAAAGATAACAGAAATTCCAAAAGGAAATGTAGGAAATGTTACTGTATATGCAAAATGGACCAAAGAGGGAGAACCACAGCCGACACCAAATCCGGAACCAACACCGAATCCAACGCCAAGTCCGGAGCCAACACCGACCCCGACAGGAAAGAACGGCTGGGTAGCAAATACAGATGGCACCTATTTCTATTATCAGGATGGTGTCATGTTGACAAACCAGTGGTTGAAAGATGGTGATACATGGTATTACTTAAGTGGTAACGGAACTCCGCTGACAGGTTGGCAGGTGATTAACGGAAGCTGGTACTACTTTGATGCAAACGGTAAAATGGCATCCGACACATGGATTGGTGACAGCTATGTGTCCGAATCCGGAGCGTGGTTGCCAAATGCAGTTGCGAATGCATGGAAGAATTCTGACGGCAGATGGTGGTATCAGAATGCAGACGGCAGTTATCCGGCAAGTCAGTGGAAAAAGATAGACGGAAACTGGTATCACTTTGACAATGCCGGCTGGATGGAAACCGGCTGGAAAAAGGTAGAAAACACATGGTATTACATGGATGCTTCAGGCGCCATGCAAACGGGCTGGCTGAATGACGGTGGTACATGGTATTACTTAAATGCAGACGGAAGCATGGCAACCGAGTGGGTATTGGTAGATGGTACATGGTACTATATGAACGGTTCAGGAGCGATGCAAACCGGCTGGATATTGATAGATGGTACATGGTACTACTTAAATGCAGATGGAGCCATGCAGACCGGCTGGGCAAAGGTAAAAAACACATGGTACTATATGAATGCATCAGGATTCATGCAAATCGGTTGGATAAATGACGGTGGTACATGGTACTACTTAAATGCAGACGGAGCCATGCAGACCGGCTGGCTGAATGATGGCGGTACATGGTATTACTTAAATGCAGATGGAGCAATGCAGACTGGTTGGCAAAAAGTAGGAAACCACTGGTATTACATGAATAGCGATGGAGCTATGGCACACGATACCGTTATTGACGGCTATAAGGTGAACTCCGATGGAGCATGGATATAAAAACTAAAATAAAAAAGTAAAATAAATAATTACAAAACACTTGCGGTTTGTAAAGATATGATGTAGAATAAATATATCTTCTTATCAGACCGCAAGTGTTTTTTTGTTATAGGCACACCTATATGTTTTATAAACTTATAATAAATTAGGAAAATTTCAGCAATTCGGTTCTGTCTTCATGAAAGCGAAAACAGCATTCTCAAGTAATTATCAAAATTGATAGCCGACAAAAATTCTGGCAATTTAAATCTCAAAGCAATGGAAGTAACAGACAGTTTTAAAATACAATAATAAAAGGAGAAAATTTATGACAAAAACAGAAGAAACCGTAAAAACGCGAAGAAGTCTGGAAGAATTAAATCTTATGGATGATTTTTTGTTTCAGGAGGTCATATCCAGAGGAAAAAAGGGCGAAGAGGTATGCCGGATTTTATTAAGCACCATTTTGAATCGACCAATCGGACAGGTAAAAGTAACCGCCCAGAAAATAATTCTGGGAACCGATACAAACCTCCATGGTATTCGTATGGATGCCTATATCGAGTCGGAAGAAACAGCAGATATGGATGTAGAGCTGGAACCGGCAATCTACGATATGGAACCCAATAATACTTACGAAAAAGACAAACTTCCATGGCGAACCCGCTATTATCAGGCATTAATTGATGCTAAACAATTGGAAAGTGGCTGGGATTACCAAAAGCTTAAAAATGTTTATATTATTATGATACTTCCCTATGACCCCTTTGACCGAAACCGAATGGTTTATACTGTGAAAAACCAATGCGTTGAAGCACCGGATATTCCATATGAGGATGGTGCCAAAAAGATATATTTGAACACAAAAGGGACCGAAGGAACCCCTAGTCAAGCATTGAAAAACATGCTAAAATACATAGAAAACAGTATTGCCGAAAATGTGACAGATACCAACATACAGGCAATCCATAACTATGTGAGCGAAGTGAAGCAAGACAGGGAAGTAGGTGTTCAGTATATGAAAAGCTGGGAACGGGAAGCACTGATTCGGGAAGAAGGAAAAGAAGAAGGACTTGAAGAGGGAAGAAAGTCCGGGCTTGAGCAGGGAAGAAAGACTGGTATACTAGAAGGGGAACAGAGAATTAATCAGTTAAATCTTAAATTAATAGAAGCTGGGAGAACCGAGGACATTATAAAGGCAGCTTCAGATATAGAATATCAGCAGCAATTACTAAAGGAATATGGTCTGTTAGATGCGGAGAAATGATAATTAATATAAATAATAATTAACAGTATTTATGATTTTAATTATATCCGGCTGATTCCCGACACTCGGAAGGCTTTACCGAAACTAATTGGATGCCGTCCTTGTCAACCTGCTTGGATTGATGTAGAATTATAAGGTAAAAAGAGGTAGACAGGAGAGATTAATTTGATACAGAAATTCTTAATGGGAAATGAAGCAATTGCACTGGGAGCCATTCATGCAGGTGTGAATCTGGTAGCAGGTTATCCCGGTACACCTTCGACAGAGGTGCTGGAGACCGTTGCAAAACAAAATGACGGTAGTATCTATGTGGAATGGTCAGTAAATGAAAAGGCGGCATTAGAGGTGGCAGCAGGAGCTGCTTATGCAGGAGCCAGAACCTTAGTTACCATGAAGCAGGTAGGCTTAAATGTTGCTTCCGACCCTTTGATGAGTCTGGCATATGTCGGTGTAAAGGGCGGAATGGTAATTGTCAGTGCAGATGACCCCGGACCGATTTCTTCACAGACAGAACAGGATACCCGCCACTTTGCACAATTTGCCAAGCTGCCGGTATTTGACCCGTCATCACCGGAAGAAGCATATGAAATGATACAGGATGCATTTGCCTGCTCCGAAAAATGGGGAACGCCGGTGTTATTCCGACCAACCACCAGAGTCTGCCATGGCTGTGCATCTATTATGGTGAAGGATACATGGGACAAGCATATAATAGAAGGATTTCAAAAGGATACCATGCGTTGGGTGATTTTCCCAAGAACCTCCTATTTGAACCATAAAAAAATAGAAGAACGCAACCCGAAAATGGGAGATGTATTTTCAGAATATCGGTTTAATCAAGTGACCGGAAACGGACGAAAGGGAATCTGTACCTCCGGTATCAGTTATGCATATACCTGTGAAGCATTAGAAGGAAATGTGAAAGAGGATTATCGGTTATTAAAGATAGCAACGGCTCATCCATTTCCGGAGAAATTAGCACTGGATTTTTTGCAGTCGGTAGACGAAGTGATGTGTATAGAGGAGTTAGACCCGGTATTAGAGCGAGAGTTAACATACATATGCGGAAAGCATCAGCTATCCGTTCCGATTCATGGAAAGCTGGATGGCAGTGTGCAGACAGCAGGTGAAAATACAGTAGAATCCGTAAAGGAAGTGCTGCATACCTATCTGGGACTGGGATGGGAGGCAGCGGAATATCCGGAAACTCCGGAGTTGCCGGTTCGTCCACCGGTTCTCTGTGCTGGTTGCCCGCATCGTGCATCCTTTTATGCAGTAAAGCAGGCGATGAAGGGACAGAAAGCAGTCTTTAGCGGTGATATTGGCTGTTATACACTGGGAAATGCTGCTCCGCTTGATATGGTAGATACCTGCCTTTGTATGGGTGCCGATATAACTATGGCACAGGGACTGCATCGGGCAGAGCCGGATGCGGTAAATTTCTCATTTATCGGAGATTCTACATTTTTTGCATCGGGTATTACAGGAGTTGTAAATGCTGTCTATAACCAGACAGATATTATAGTAATTGTGTTAGATAATTCCACAACCGCAATGACCGGACATCAACCGCATCCCGGAACCGGGGTTCGTATGATGGAATTTGCAGCGAATGCGACACATAAACCGGATGACATCTGTAATCGGGTCAGCATTGAGAAGGTATTACAGGCAATTGGTCTGACCTCTGTAGAAACCGTTAATCCGTTACAATTAGCAGAAGCAGTAGAAGCGGTTCAACGTGCGGCTAAAAAGCCGGGTGTGAAAGCAATAATTTTTAAATCTCCATGTATTGCCCTTATGAAGTCGGTGAAATCCTGTCAGATTCAGGAAAATTGTGTGAATTGTAAGAAGTGTATTCGGGAATTGGGCTGTCCGGCAATTGTATTGGAAAATGGCAGGCCGACGATTGAAAAGAGTCTTTGTACCGGTTGCTCTTTATGCACACAGATATGTCCATGCGGTGCAATTTCTAAGGAAGCATAGACCGATAAGGACTAAGATATGGCAGAAACTGAAAAGAAGAAGGAGCAATATAGAGTATGAATAATATTTTATTATGTGGAGTTGGCGGACAGGGAACGGTACTGGCATCTAAGCTGATTGCCTATGCGGCAATGGAAAAAGGATTACAGGTACGGACTGCCGAAACAATTGGTATGGCACAGCGGGGAGGAAGCGTTGTTAGCCATGTTCGAATCGGAGAAGAAATTCATTCACCGATGGTAGCAAAGGGGTCGGCAGATATTATTATAGCATTTGAACCGGCGGAAGCAGTGCGGTGTATTTCTTATCTCAAACCGGGAGGAACCGTCATTGTAAATCGAAAGGCAGTACGTCCGGTTACATCCTCCTTAAAAGGAACCTATACAGATGCGACCGAAATGATAGAGTATTTACAGGCAGAAGCCGGTACGGTTACGGTACTGGATGGTGAAGAAATTTGCGATGCCTGTGGTTCCTCTAAGGTATTGAATATAGTATTATTGGCTGCCGCTGCCAAATCAGGCACCTTGGGAATTACACCGGAGGAATTAAAATCAGCAATTCAGCAACGGATACCACAGAAGTTTCATGCCTTGAATTTAAAGGCTGTGGATATAGTATTGCAGGCGTAAGAATATATCAATGCAGAAAGGATAAAATAAGAAAATGCAGATTACAGAAGAACAGATTCAAAAGGTAAATCAACAGATTCAGGCATTAGTTGCAGCAGAAAGCTTTTACGGTAAGAAGTTAGAAGAAGCAGGAATCACAGAGGTATCATCCCCGGAGGAGTTCCAAAAGCTTCCGTTTTCCGAGAAAAAGGATTTAAGAGATGCGTATCCGTTAGGCTTAATGACCGCACCGGAAGAAGAAATTGTAAGAATACATTCGTCATCCGGAACGACCGGGCTTCCGGTTATTATCCCATATACAGCCAAGGATGTAGACGATTGGGCAATTATGTTCAAGCGATGCTATGAAATGGCAGGCATTACAAATATGGACCGGATTCAGGTAACACCGGGATACGGCTTGTGGACAGCGGGAATCGGCTTCCAGAATGGTGCAGAGAAGTTAGGTGCCATGGTTATTCCGATGGGACCGGGTAATACAGAAAAGCAGTTGCAGATGATGATGGATATGAAGTCTACGGTGCTTTGCTCAACCTCGTCCTATGCCCTGTTATTGGCAGAGGAGATTGAAAAGAGGGGAATTAAGGATAAGATTCATTTAAAGAAGGGTGTTATCGGTTCTGAACGTTGGGGAGAAAAGATGCGTCAGAGAATTTCCAGTGAATTGGGAATTGAGCTTTATGATATATATGGTTTGACAGAAATCTATGGACCGGGTATCGGTATCAGTTGTAAGCATGACACAGGTATGCATTATTGGGATGATTATATCTACATTGAGATTGTTGACCCTGTGACATTACAGCCGCTTCCGGATGGCGAGTTAGGTGAAATTGTAATTACTACTCTGGTAAAAGAGGGAGCACCGTTAATTCGATACCGTACACATGATTTGTCCCGTATTATTCCGGGAACCTGTCCATGCGGCAGTAAATACCCAAGACTGGATGTGATTCAGGGAAGAACGGATGACATGATGAAGATAAAGGGTGTAAATGTATTCCCAAGCCAGATTGAAGAAGTTCTGCGGGGATTTCCGGAGCTGTCAAGTGAGTATCAGATTCGTATTTCACATCTGGAAGGTAAGGATACCATGCGTTTGTATGTAGAGACAAATGGTACAGTGGACTTTATAGAACTGGCAGAACGAATTGCAGAAAAGGTCAAGAGCAAGATTGGCTTTACTCCATTGGTAAAGGTAGTTGAGATTGGTGTATTGCCAAGAAGTGAGAAAAAGACAAAGCGTGTAATTGATGAGCGTTATAATTAATAAGCAATAAGAGATAAGAGAAAGGAGAGACTGTTAGGATAAATATCCGGGAATTGTCTCTCCTTTTGCGGTGATGGCAGAATATAGCTGTCATGTATGAGGCAGAATAAGAAAAAAGGAGGAATTTGACTATGAATCGATTTCGATTACCTTATCATTTGCTGGTGGAGGAAGGCATTTTTACAAGAGTGAACGAGGTAATGTCGGATTGTGTGCCGGGCATTGAGAATAAAAAAGCAATTATTGTAACAGACGAGAATTTACAGAAGCTTTTTACGGCTACTTTAAATGAACTGACGCAGGATTTTCATAACAGCGAAATCTATCTTGTAAAGGAGGGGTCCTTCGACCAGGCGGTAGATTTGGCAAAATATATATGTATGCATGATGTTGGAGTAGTAATCGGCTTTGGCGGAGGCATGGTTTTGGATTTGGCAAAATATGCATCCTTTGTGAGCAAAGCGATATTCTTATGCCTGCCGACCACACTGAGTAATGACAGTCTGGCATCCCCGGTTGCAGTACTTGGAACAGAAGGCAAGAAGCGTAAAACGTTCCGTTGTACGATACCAAGCAGTATTATTGTAGATGTAAATTTGATTATGGGAGCTCCGGAAGGACAGCTATTGTCGGGAGTCGGAGATACCATTAGTAAATATACGGCATTAAATGATTGGAAATTAGATGCGGCAGCCACAGGCAATCCAATTGATGACTTTGCATACATGATATCAAAAATGGCATTTAATTCCATTTGTTATAATGAAGAAAAATCCATTAAGAGTAAGAGCTTTATTAAGATATTGACACAGGCATTGGTTATGGGCGGTCTGGCAATGGAGATTGCAGGCAATTCCAGACCAAGCAGCGGTTCAGAACATTTATTCTGTCATTCCTTGGAGGAAAATTATGCGGAGGAGCTGTATGTACCGCATGGAATTGCAGTCGCTATGGGAAGTGTGCCGGCATGTATTTTTCAGAATCGTAACATTGAAAAGATTAAGCGGATTCTGCACCAGTATCAGATACCGGTAAAGCCGACTACATGGAAGATTACAGAAGATATTTTTGTAGGAGCATGGCAGCAGGCACAAAGCACCAGACCGGACCGCTATACGATTCTGAATCAGACGGAGCTGAGTAAAGAACGTCTGGGAGAGATTTATCACATGATGGAAGAAGAATTTTAATATATATTATAAATCGAAAGAAAACAAATCAAAGATTAAAGGCGGCGGATACAGTTTTGATGCATATTTGAGGTAAAATGGAAACAGATATATTCATGGAGATGGAGCAATATGATAAAGGTATTAGTAGTAGAAGACGAAAAAGCAATTTCAGATTTGATTTCCATGAACCTCGAAGATGCCGGCTATCAATGCACCTGTGTCTATAACGGTATGGCAGCGGCAGATTTGCTGGTGGAACATCGGTATGATTTGATTCTGTTGGATATTATGCTTCCGGAGGTAGATGGGTACGAGCTGCTTGAGTATATCAGACCGATGGAGATTCCGGTAATCTTCATAACGGCAAAAGCAGGCTTGCAGGATCGTGTAAAGGGGTTGGATCTGGGAGCAGAGGACTATATTGTAAAACCGTTTGAAATTGTGGAATTACTGGCAAGAATCAAGGTGGTACTGCGAAGGTATCATAAGATTAGTGAGCGACAGCTTATGTTTCACCATCTGAAAATAGATGCGGAGAGCCGGAGAGTGTGGAGTCATGGAACAGAGGTAGAGCTGACACCGAAGGAAATGGACTTGCTGCTGCTCTTTGTCAGAAATCAGAATATGACATTGTTTCGGGATAAAATCTATGAAACTGTATGGGAAAGTACATTCAACGGAGATACGAGAACCTTGGATTTGCATATCCAGCGTTTGCGGAAAAAGCTGGAGCTGGAGCCTTATTTAAAGACAATATATCGCTGTGGGTATCGGCTGGAAGATGGGCGTGGAGATAAGAATGTATGAGCTTCAAGATAAAGGTAGTAATTACAAATATGGTGCTGATGGCACTCAGTCTGGGAATTGTAGGTTATCTGTTAATTCATAATAGTTATCAGGTATCCTTTGATATGCAGCTGGAAAGCGGTATGGAGGAGCATCAGATGCTGGTATCTGCGGTGCAGTCTGCCATCGTGGATTTGATGGTGAAGGATAGCTTTACCTCTATGCAACAATTGGGGGATATTGGTGCAGATATTGCAGAACCTATGCAGGGAATGGGAACACAGTTTCTGATGCTGGATGAAAACCGGATATGTATTTATACAAATCATGATACATTGGAATATGATGAAGAATTATTAAATTATTTGGAAAAGGGAACCCGGAATTATGTAATAGAGGAATACGAGGGAAAAGAATATCTGACCATTGCCAGCTTGATTCAGGCAAGGGGCAGTTATTTATATCTGATTAATCAAAGAGATATTTCAAATGTTTACCAAGAAAATGAAAAGCAGATAACATTTTTTAAAATCATGATGGGGATTACGGTGGTGCTGTGCAGTCTTGTTATTTATCTGATTAGCCGCTGGCTGACAAGACCGATTGAACAGTTAAATCAAGTGGCAGCCGTTATTACGGATGGTGACTACTCGGTTCGAACACAGATACATATTGATGATGAGATTGGAGAGCTTGCAGGACGCTTTGACCAGATGGCAGAAGCCATTGAGGAGCATGTGGAGGAGCTTCGGAATCAGGCAAGGCAGCAGGAGGACTTTGTTGCCAGCTTCACACATGAGATTAAGACCCCGATGACCGCAATTATCGGATATTCCGATATGATTCGTTCTAAGGAATTGACAGAAGAACAACGGATGCTGACTGCCAACTATATTTTCCATGAGGGAAAACGTTTGGAGGGTATGTCACTAAAGCTGTTTGACTTGATTGCCCTAAATCGAAATCAGATAGAAAAGCAGGACATCTATACACAGGTATTTGGAGAAGAGCTTCTAAATGCTATGCAGCCGGTAGTGGAATTATCAGAAGAAGCACTGATTGTGCAAATGGAGCCGGCAGTATTGCAGGGAGATTGGGATTTGTTAAAAACGGTGTTCATGAATCTGATTGACAATGCAAGAAAAGCCTCTGGGAAGGACGATTGCATTTATGTGACAGGTGCATTGTGCCGGTCTTGTGTGAAAGAGCAGCCTGTAAATGAACCGGATATAGCGGAAGCAATTACATGGTATGAGTTTCGGGTGCAGGATTTCGGATGTGGAATACCGGAGGGAGAGGTAGCTAAAATCTGCGAGGCATTTTATATGGTAGATAAGTCGCGTGCCAGAAAGCAGGGTGGTGCAGGACTTGGACTTTCGATTGCTTCCCGTATTATAGAGGTTCATGGCGGAACTATGCAGATAGAAAGTGAGTTAGGAAAGGGAACAACAGTGTTAATACGGTTGCCGGCAAAGGAGGCAGCACAGGATGAAGAATAGAGAGCGGATATGGATAGGTATCGGTATCCTGATTGCAATTATGGGAATCTGGCTGCCGGGAGTCTTAGTAAATTGGCAGGCACAAAAGGATCGGAATGTAGTTCATCAGACCAGTGGCAGCAATTACTATAACGGAAGCCAACAGGCAGTTTTTATGACCCTCTATGAACGGATGAAGCTGATGAGCGGAGAATGGGACAGCAGTTGGCAGGAGGTAGACCCGGCGGCGATAGCAGCTATTACAGATGCACCTTCAAAAGAATCCGAGAATAATGGGTTAGAAACAGGCGGGGATTTAGAACTAATCGGCTACTGTTATCAGAATCGGCAGGATGTGCTGGAATTGGCAGAAGCGGGAATAGATGTATTTTATCAGGCGGGCTTATATCCGCAAACGGTAACGAGCGGATATGAGAACTGGTATCGTCCCAGTGTGCATTTATATCAATATTCGGATTCTGTATTTGAGGCATATACCTGCTATGCGTGGCTGGTGGAATTAGATTATTATGATGGAAGCAGCCGTCATGTAATATTAATAGATGATACCTCCGGACTGATTCTGGCAGCCGGTATGTGGGAAAACTTTGCACAGTCAGATACAGCATCTAATACAGCGATAGATATAGCATCAAATACAGCATCAAATAAAGTATTAAATACAGCATGGCTACAGCAATTAGAGGAGCAGACCCAATTACCGGAAGCGGTTGCAGAATATTATCGGGAAGGGCAGGAACTGACGGGGACAGCCTTGAATATTACCGATACCGCTTGTTATCAGCCGTCCTATGCATTATGGGAGGAAGAATATCAGCCGCTTATGGGTGGCAGCAGTTCCCGCAGAGTACAAGGAGAGCAGAAGTATTTATTAAGTGAAAAGCAGGAACTTGTCAGCTATGAGGAGGCGGTTCAAGAGGTTAAGAATATCGTGGATAATAATAAATTCCTATATACAATGAGATGGGAGAGGGGACAATATCAGCTTTCGCTGACTCCGTTTACAGTGCAGATGCAGGAATAAATGAATATAAGAGCCGATACAGTTTAGATACATTTTCGTGCTACTGTAATACTGTGATAACAGTAATACCGGAAGGTAACAGATAGCATGGAAAGGAGTAAAGGCATACATGAGAGCATTTCGTACGGATATGGAGCGGGCTTTGACTTCGATTGGATATGGGCTGGCAGTATTGGGAACGATACTGGCATTGCTGGCAGGTGCATTTCATGGGCTGTGGGTAAATTCTGAGCTGGTAGAGACACAGGGACTTGTATATGGGTATCACTGGCAGTTATTAAAGCAGGGGCTTCAAAGTGAAGCATACATATTTGCAGTACCTATCATAAGTACCCTTGGCTTCGGGGGAGCCTATCTGGAGGAAATGAAAAGCGGTTATTACAAATTTGCACTGCCAAGGTACGGAAGAAGAACCTATGCGGTAGTAAAGGTGGTTGTCAGTATACTCACCGGTATGCTGGCTGTCTGGCTGGGTGTATTGCTTACCGCACTTATATATTGGCTGGTCTATGCACCAATGGAGTTAAATGCTGTGCAGGCAGAGCAGACCGGAAGAGTGGCGGCAGTTCTGTATGAGTATGCAGATGGGGCAATTCGGACGGCAAGCGGTGAAATTGCAGGGGTAGAAGTATCCGGCGCCATTCATAGTCCTATGATTATCGCGTTATTGCAATGGTCTGCCATGGCAGGGCTGATGGGCGGTGTCTGGGCAGGGCTTGGATGTATGTTTGCCATACTGTATCAGAATCGTTATATGGCATATGGAGCGTCTTTCTTAACAAGCTATCTGATTATAATCATAATTACCCGATTTTTTGACAAATTATATATATGGAATCCCAGAGAGTGGTTTCGACAGAGCGGTTACTGGCAGGGAGGAAATCTTGGAGTCATGATGATTCTGGCAGAGTGGATTATCATACTGGCAATTCTGGACCTTCTGATTATGAGGCGAAGACTTGCACCATCCTGAAGGTACGGGCAACCGAAGCAGTCGAGAGGAGGAAGCGGATGAAAGAAGCATGGACCTTATGTAAGATAAATTACAGCCATTGGAAGGGAAATCATCGAATATTTATCTCATTTTTCTTGGGAGGAATCCTCTGTTTTTTACTGACGGAAAAAATTGTGCGGTTTGCAAGGGATAAGGATACCATCCTCATGGTATTGGAGCCGTTTATCTGGTGCTTTGAGGATGGACAGTCGATTATGTTGATTTCGCTGCTATTAATATTATTATTTGCGGATATGCCGTTTCTGGACGGAGCAGTTCCATATTATCTGATACGAATGAATCGTAAACAATGGCTGACCGGACAATTATTATATGTAATTAGTGCAACCCTTCTGTATCTGGGGTTCATTTTCGGAATTACAGCATTGTTGTGTATGAATCGTGCATTTCCCGGAAATATGTGGAGCGAGACAGCAGCAAAGCTTGGTTATACAGAGGCAGGAGAAGGATTGGCAATACCGGCAGTTATATCGGCAATGGAAATGTCATTACCCTATAAATGTGCGGGAATAATTATAGGACTGATGCTGGGATATACGCTGTTATCGGTTCTTATGATGTTTGTGATGAATATGTGGAAGGGACAATTGGCAGGGGTTATCGGTGTTACTGCCCTGCACCTGTATGGAATCTTGTTGAATCCAGATTGGATAACGGTAGTCCTACACCTAAGTGCCGAACAGCAAAAGACAGCACAACTTATATGCGGGTGGTTGTCACCCATACAGCACGCAACCTTTCACAATCATAATTTCGGACATGACGCATTGCCGAGATTGTGGCATTCGTTTGTTTATTTTGGAGTGCTGGCAGCATTGTTAATAGGTCTGTTATATCATTCCATAAAGCAATACAATTTTTACTTTTCGGGCGGGGAGGAATAGATTATGCAGGAAAATGCGATTGTGCTGAGTCAAGTGGTAAAGCAGTTTGGCGAGGAACAGGTATTAAAAGAAATCACACATGAATTTGAAGCCGGAAAGGTGCATGGAATTGTAGGAAATAACGGTTCGGGAAAAACAGTGATGTTTAAGTGTATCTGTGGCTTCATGCGTCCGACCAGCGGGAAAATTCTTGTGCGGGGAAAAGAAGTAGGAAAGGATATAGACTTTCCGGAACGAATGGGAATTATTATTGAAACGCCGGGCTTTCTTCCGTTTAAGACGGGCTTTCGGAATCTACAGATATTGGCATCGATTAAGGGAACCATCAAGCGGGAGGATATTATCCGGATTCTGGAACGCGTAGGGCTGGATGCTGCAATGCGAAAGCCGGTCAGTAAATATTCCTTGGGAATGCGGCAGCGGTTAGGAATTGCACAGGCAATTATGGAGGAGCCGGATTTGCTGATATTGGATGAACCTTTTAATGGCTTGGATAAGCATGGTGTGGAGGATATACGGAACATCATTCTGGAACTAAAAGAGCAGGGCAAGACGATTCTTCTGGCAAGCCATAATGGAGAAGATATTCGGTTATTGTGTGATACGGTGTGCGAAATGGATGCGGGTGTATTACAGGAGGTGTCCGGACATGATAAAGAATAATAAAGGAAAAAAGCGAATTAGAATCCTATGTATAGTACTGATTATTTTCAGCTATTGCCTGATTTGTACCGGAGTGGCAAGAGCGGAAGAAACAGAGATAAAAACAACGCAGACAACAGAAAATACGCATATCCAGAACACAGAAGCATCGGATATAAAGGCATCCAATACAGAAGCACCGGAATCCGGAACAACGGAATCAAGAACACCGGAATCCGGAATAGCCGAATCTGGAACAACAGAACCAATAAATCCGGAAGCAACTACAGCAGAAGCAGGCATTCCGTCAACACAGGAGGCAGAACCGGTCAATGAAGCTACAGAGGAGCCACCCATACACGCACCTAAGGTTCTGGTGTCAGGCTGTACCATGGATACGGAACGGCTGGAACCCGGAATGGATGCAACCTTTCAGATTACCCTGCATAACACCAGTCAGGAGCTGGATATATATAACATGAAGCTTATATATGAGAGTGAAAGCGGAGAATTGCAGCCATTGGATACTACGAATAGCCAGTATGTATCAAAGCTAAAGGCGGGAGGAAGCATTACACAAAGTGTTCGGATGCATATTCCGAAGGATTTGGAACATTACGGACAGAAGCTGCTTGTAGGCATGGAGTATGAAGATGAAAATGCGGTTGCTTATACAGCCGCGGAACAGGTGTTTCTGACGATATACCGTCCCTTGAGTTTTCATGCCGACCAGCCCAATGTTCCGCTTAGTGTAGAATCGGGACAGAGAGGCACTATGACAGTTGAACTATTTAATACCGGAAAGGCAACGATATACAATGTATGCTGTAAGCTGGAATGCAGAGGCTTTTTGGAGAGTGAAAGCTATTATATAGGAACCATGAATGCAGAAAGCAATATAACAGCGACCCTGTCTCCGATAGCAACGAATCGTCAATATGGTGCATTAGGGGATAAAAATACGGATAAGTATGGAAGCGTTCAAGGAAAAATTATTATAACCTATGAGGATGAGCTTGGAAATGTATATACTGATGAGCTTACAGTTCGAACGGAAATAACAAGACCTGCAGATGAAGTCGAGGAACCAAAGATAGAAACGGTTAAATATTCCTCCCAATGGTGGATAAGTGCAGTAGTATTGTTGCTTGTCATTAATATATTGGTGATAGTTGCTGCATATTATACTTGCAAGCATAGAGTATAGAATATGAAGAAATGGATAGAATCTATACATAAAATGTGTGTGAAAGCGATAAAAAAACGGGTGTGATGTACTCACACCCGTTTCACTTTATTTGAAATTATGCCTGAGGACCAGCAGATACTAATGCCTTACCAGCTTCATTTCCTTCGTATTTAGCAAAGTTCTTAACAAATCTTGCAGCTAAGTCCTTAGCCTTTTCTTCCCACTCAGAAGCATCCTTGTAGGTGTCACGAGGGTCCAGAATTGCAGGATCAACACCCGGAAGAGAAGTAGGTACTTCAAAGTTGAAGTGAGGAATGGTCTTAGTAGGAGCGTCTAAGATAGCACCGCTTAAGATAGCATCAATGATACCACGGGTATCCTTAATGGAAATACGCTTGCCTGTACCATTCCATCCGGTGTTAACCAAGTAAGCCTTAGCACCGCTAACCTGCATCTTCTTTACTAATTCCTCTGCATACTTAGTAGGATGCAGTTCCAAGAATGCCTGACCGAAGCAAGCAGAGAAGGTAGGAGTTGGCTCAGTAATACCACGCTCGGTACCTGCTAACTTAGCGGTAAAGCCTGACAGGAAGTAGTACTGTGTCTGTTCTGGTGTCAGAATAGATACCGGAGGAAGTACTCCAAATGCATCTGCAGACAGGAAGATAACATTCTTAGCTGCCGGTGCAGAAGAAATTGGACGAACAATATTTTTAATATGGTTAATTGGATAAGATACACGAGTATTCTCGGTTACGCTCTTATCTGTGAAATCAATCTTACCGTTTGCATCCAGAGTTACATTCTCAAGTAATGCATCACGCTTAATTGCATTGTAAATATCTGGCTCAGAATCCTTGTCCAAATCAATAACCTTAGCGTAGCAGCCACCTTCGAAGTTGAATACACCGTTATCATCCCAACCATGCTCGTCATCACCGATTAACAGACGCTTAGGGTCGGTAGATAATGTAGTCTTACCTGTACCGGACAGACCAAAGAAGATAGCAGTGTTCTTTCCATCCATATCTGTATTTGCAGAGCAGTGCATTGCAGCCATACCCTTTAATGGAAGGTAGTAGTTCATCATAGAGAACATACCCTTCTTCATTTCACCGCCGTACCATGTGTTAATGATAACCTGCTCATGGCTTGTAATGTTGAAAGCAACACAGGTCTCAGAGTTAAGACCTAATTCTTTGAAGTTCTCAACCTTTGCCTTAGAAGCATTGTATACTACGAAATCAGGTTCGAAGTTCTTTAATTCTTCTTCGGTTGGCTTAATGAACATATTTGTTACGAAATGAGCCTGCCAAGCAACCTCAACGATGAAACGGATAGCCATACGGGTATCAGCGTTTGCACCACAGAAAGCATCTACAACGAACAGTCTCTTGTTAGAAAGCTCTTTCTTAGCTAAGTCCTTAACAGCAGCCCATGTTGACTCTGTCATAGGATGGTTGTCATTCTTATACTCATCAGAGGTCCACCATACGGTATCCTTTGAATTTTCATCCACAACGATATACTTGTCTTTTGGAGAACGACCTGTATAGATACCAGTCATAACGTTAACAGCACCAAGTTCGCTTACCTGACCTTTTTCGTAGCCTTCCAGCTCCGGCTTTGTCTCTTCTTCAAATAACATCTCATATGAAGGATTGTAGACAATTTCTGTAGTTCCGGTAATACCATACTTACTTAAATCGATTTCTGACATTTTGCATTTACCTCGTTCTTTCTTAATATTATTGATGATTACCTGCGAATGCAGGTGAAACGATATCACTAAAAAGCGGAATAATCCGACTTCTTCTCCTCATATTATACATAAATAATCGATAAAATCAATAAACTTTACTGAAGTTTTTATTATCTAATTCGAAACTATCTAAAAAATAGCTGAAAAAGTTGACAAAAAACAGTTCCCCTCATAAACTAGTAGCGTAAACAACTACCTTGTATAAGTATTAGAAAGGTGAACGATAACAATGAAAAATATACTACATATATTTAAGAAGGACCTGCGGGGGCTCAGCCGGAATTTTTTTGCTCTTATTATAGCCATTGGATTGTGTTTTATACCATCTTTATATGCATGGTTTAACATATATTCAAATCAGGACCCATATGCAAATACAGGAAATATCGCAATTGCAGTGGCATCCGAGGATAAAGGAATTAAGCTGGAGGACGGAACCGTAGTAAATATGGGGGATGAAGTTATGGATCAGCTGCGGGAGAATGATTCTATCGGCTGGAAGTTCCTGGACAGTACGGAAGAAGCGGTTGCAGGCGTTGAGAGCGGTGAATATTATGCAGCCGTTATTATTAATGAAAGATTTTCAGAAAGTATGTTCAGTATTTTTTCTGAAGGCTTGGAGAATCCGACCATTACCTATTATGAAAATGAGAAAAAAAATGCAATAGCGACAAAGATTACGGATACGGCAGTGGCAACATTAAAATCCAGCATCAACGAAACATTTTTGGAAACAGCAGCCAGTACCATGTTCTCACAATTGGATGATTTATCCGAGCGGATTGAAGAGGATGGTGGCGTAGAAGGCTTTCGTCAGAAGCTGGTGGATTTAAGTACCAATTTGTCAGACTACAGTGCGATGATTGATACCTTTCTTGCAGGAAATGATGCATTAACTGCCGGCTTGGAGGAAGCAAGTGACAGCATTCCGGGCGTAGAGGGAAAGATTCAGACTGCAATCGGAGCATTTGATGAATCAAAGAAGCAGATAGATGCTACGGATGCAACTCTGGAAGCCTATTCCAAAAATGTGGAGTCAACGCTGACAGACATAGAAGCATCCTTGGACCGAATATCAAAGGACATCAATGATGCAGGCTTGGGAGAATCAGCAAAAAAGACTGCAGAAAGTATGGAGCAGGCAGGAAAGGATATTCAGACACTGGTAGAGCAGTTGACGGCATTGTATAAGGCAATCGAAGGTCTGCAGACCAATAACAGCTTTACGAATGAGCAACAGAGTGATATTACCGATGCCATGAATCAGATTGAGAATTTGAAGCAGGATGCCGCTGCACTGGAAGCAATCCTGAATGAGGCACAGAAGAAATACGATTCCTCCGCCATCAAGGATGCAACCGACACGATTTCGGAGGGTCTAAAAACTACGCTGTCCACCTGTAGACAATCCATTGATAATATGAAAAACATTTATACGAATAATCTGGTGCCGGGAGTAGCCGGAGTTCTGGATTCCGCATCCCAGATTATGGTGAATGTAACGAATCTGCTGAATAACTTAAACGGTACATTAGAGGATATGGATACGTTATTTACCGGAACACAGGAAATGGTAGGGTCCACCAATGAGAGCTTTCGTCAGATACAGAAGCTGTTGGACGCTTCCAATCAGAAGGTAGAGGATATTATTGCAAGGTTAGATGCGGCAACTGAGGATGAACAGATGAGTATTATCCTTGAAGCATTAAACGGAGACCCGGATAGCTACGGAAAATTCTTTGCACAACCGGTTCAGGTGGAAACCAGAGAAGTTTATCCGATTAAGAATTACGGCTCCGCAGTCGCACCGTTTTATACAACCTTGGCATTGTGGGTTGGTGCTTTGGTACTGGTAGCTTTAATTAAGGTAAAACCGTCCGAGGAGGGCTTGGTAAATCCAAAGCGGTATCAACTGTTTTTCGGACGTTATCTGATATTTTTTGTAATGGGACAGGTACAGTCCTTGATTATTGTGCTGGGTAACATTTTCTGGCTGCATTGTCAGGTGAAGAATCCGGTATTATTCGGGTTTGCGGCGGCGGTAACGAGCTTTACCTTCACCCTGTTAATTTATGCACTGACGCTATCCTTTGGCGATGTGGGAAAGGCAATTGCAGTAGTAATGGTTGTTATCCAGATTGCCGGCTCCGGCGGAACCTATCCGATTGAGATTTTACCGGAATTTTACCGCAGGGTTTATACATTCTTCCCATTCCCATATGCAATTAATGCCATGCGGGAAACAATTGGCGGAATGTATGGCGGTACTTATGAGAAGTCATTGGCAGAACTTCTGGTATTTGCAGTGGCTGCATTATTAATCGGACTATGGATTCGGATACCATTTGTAGGAATTAATCATTTTGTTGAAAAACGTATGGAAGATACGAAGATGATGTAAGGGCAGGTGAGTACAAATGGATAGAAAAGAAGATTTTGAAAAGCTCTATGATATGATGCTGGAATATGAGGAAGAAATTCATAAGAAGAATCAGAAACGGATAAAAATAGGCATGAAATGTCTGTTAATTATACCGATGATATTTTTGATTTTATTATTATTGACCCAAAGCTCAAAGCTGGTGTTTTTGATTCTCTGGATTGTGTCACTGTTCATTTTGGCTGCCTATCTGATATTTGTTGAGTATTCGGATGATAAGCTGCAGCAGAAGTTAAGTGAAATATCGAACCGGGAACAGGCAGAACGGGATGCACTGATTGGCAGCGGTATCGCACAGGTAGAAGAACGTATCCGAACGGTAATTAAGGACAAGGAATTGGAAGTCTTTAAGGAGCAGGCGAAAGAGCGGCAGGAGCTTTCGGATGATGCAAAAAACGGGTCGGAAGAAGTAGCAGAGAAAGAAGAAACGGAAGCAGAAGTACAGCAAGAGGTGGATAAGGCATGAAAAATATATTCAAAGTATTTCATAGTGACTTTAAGCGAATCAGAACGAATGTGGTTGCTGTAGTTGTCGTGCTTGGACTTGCAATCATACCGTCCTTATATGCATGGTTTAATATTCTTTCAAACTGGGACCCGTACGGACCGGACGCAACCTCGAATCTGAAAATAGCCGTATACTCCAGTGACAAGGGTGTGAAAATCGGTGGTTTGTCTTTGAACATCGGTGATAATGTGGTAGAGGCATTGAAGTCGAACCAAACTATGGGATGGCAGTTTGTAGACACCATGGATGAGGCTGTGGATGGTGTATACAGCAGTGATTACTATGCTGCCCTGATTATACCCGAAGATTTTTCAGAAAAAATGATTAGCTTCTTAAACGGAGAAGTTGAAAATCCGCAGATTATTTATTATGAAAACGAAAAGAAAAATGCAATAGCACCAAAGATTACCTCCAAGGCAAAGACTGCCGTACAGGAGCAGGTAAATGCAACCTTTGTCAGTACACTGGCAGAGGTTATGCTAAAGGTGGATGATTTAATGACAGAAAACGGGCTGGATTCCGGTACGGTCATGAATTATATGACGTTGCAGCTACAGGATATGAGCGGAGATATGGATGATTATATTGCATTGCTCAGCTCGTTTGTCAGTATCACAAATTCAGCCTCCAGTCTGATTGATACTACGCAGGCAATGATTCCGAATCTGAATACGATGGTAGAAAACGGTGCAAATACAGTAAATACCATGCAGGGGGCAATCACATCGGGAAGCATGAATGCAAGTGCATTAACGGATGTGATTTCGGCGAATCTGGATGCAACCGCAGATAGCCTAGACAATATTGAAGCATTGATACAAAGCTCGTTAGAGCAACTGAACAAATACGGAGAGCTTCCGGAGGCGGGAATTGACAGCTCCATTAATATGATGCCGCTAATCCGTCAATTATTTGATAATTGTGTTGCTGACTGGCGGGATGATGCATCGGTTTCCGGACAGATTACAGAGATAGAAGCACAGCTAGATAAAATAGAAGCAGACTTAAAGGATTTACAACAAAATGTAGAAGCAGGAAATGCTTCGGCAGAAGAATTGCAAAAGCAGATAAAAGAAGAAATTGAACTTTGCCAGACGAAGATACGGAAGCTTCGGGATGATTTTAATTATTCCGTCAAAGGGCAATTAGCAACTACGATTACCTCCATGCAAAATTCCCTGAATCAGACACAGGCAATTCTGAATGGTGTAGACGGTGATTTTGATAATGTATCGGAAGTACTGGACGCATATGGCAATACCTTGTCTCAGGGAAGTGCAAGCTTAAATGAATCATTGGCAACGGCAAGGGAAATGAAGGCAGGACTGGATAGCCTGATTTTGAATCTGAATGCCTTGGAAATGAGTGAACAGTATCAGGAAATCATTAAGATTCTGGAAACAGACCCGGATTTGTTAGGCAGCTTCCTTTCGTCACCGGTCAACATGGAGACAAAGGAGATATATCCGATTGCAAATTACGGTTCGGCAATGTCACCGTTTTATACGGTACTGGCATTGTGGGTCGGTGCATTGATTCTGGTTGCGATTATTCACGTCAAGGTGCTTCCGGATGATGATTTGCCGGATGTTAAGAATTACGAGAAGTTCTTCGGACGATATATAACCTTTTATCTCATAGGACAGGCACAGGCACTGTTGACGGCACTGGGAGATTTGCTGTATATACGAATCCAATGCCACAATGCATTCTTATTCTGGTTTGCCTGCTCTGTATGCAGCTTTGTGTTTACCTTATTCATGTATTCCTTAACGGTGGCGTTTGAGAATATAGGTGAAGCATTAGCGGTGGTAGTTATGGTGGTACAGGTAGCCGGAGCCGGAGGGTCGTTCCCAATACAAGTGCTGCCGCAGATTTATCAGAATATATATCGATTCTTTCCGTTCCCGTATGCAATGGATGCCCTGCGGGAAACGGTGGGAGGTATGTATGGCATGACCTACTGGAAGAATCTTCTGGTACTTAGCTTATATGTGATATTGTCTTTGATAATCGGCTTAGTGCTTGCAGTTCCGTTCCGACGGTTAAATGAGCGGATTGAGCGGAGTAAGGAAAAGTCGGATGTAATGTACTAAAAATTGAATTTAAGGATTCTTTAATAATTCCTATCGTATAGTAAGAATCAACAAGGATACATAACTGTATTTTTGTTGATTCTTTTGTTTTATAATACGGTTATAGGAAAGGGGTATGAAATGTTTTGGAATATCTTTAAGCGGGACATTAAAAGAAAGAAAACGATGAATATTATTATTCTGTTATTTATTTTACTGGCAACCATGTTTGTGGCAAGCGGAATCAATAATGTTCTGACAACGATGAACGGAACGGATTATTATCTGCATCTGGCAGGAATCGGTGATTACATCGCAATTACACAGTTTGGGGATGGCGGAATCCCGCAATTGTTAGATAAGGAGGAGGTAGTAGAGGACTACAGAGGCGAGCATGTAATATTTGCATCCAAGGATAATTTAGAGTCAGACGGAGCAAAGCTGGATTCCAAAAATATAGTAATGATACAGGCGATTGAAGATGGCAGTATTCATTTCTTTGATAAGGATAATAAGGAAATTCAGAGCGTTTCGGACGGGCAGGCATACATATCCGGAAAGTTCTTAAAAAAGAATAATTTGCAGGCGGGAGATACCATTACAATTTCACATGGAAATACGAACATAACCGTAACAATAGCGGGGGCGGTAAAGGATGCATTGCTGGGTTCTGATTTCATGGGGAATACAAGAGTGTTATTGAGTGATTCTGATTTTCAGAAGTTTACAGAGGATGAAAGTCTGCGGGAGTACAACGGTATGATTTTCTATATTGATACACAGGATGTATCAGAAGTGGCATCCGCATTGAGTGACGCATCCAATGTGTTGTTTGCCGGAAATTACTCGGTTATTAAAATGTGCTATGTAATGGAGATGATTGTGGCATTTGTAGTGTTGGTGTTAAGTGTATGTCTGATGCTGGTATCCTTTGTGGTACTGCAGTTTACAATTAATTTCACAATCAGCGAGGAATACCGGGAAATCGGTGTTATGAAAGCAATCGGTATTACAAATCAAAGGATTCGCAGATTGTATATTATCAAATATCTGGTGCTTGCTTTAATTGGTGCAGGCTTAGGACTTGCAGCCAGTATTCCGTTTGGAAAGCTGTTGCTGCAATCGGTTTCAGAGAATATGGTTCTGGGAAATGAAGGAGGAATCCTGATAAATGTCTGCGGTGCAGTTGCGGTAATCGGCGTTACGGTTGCATTTGCATATAGGTGTACGTGGCGGGTAAAGAAATTAACACCGGTTGATGCAATTCGAAGCGGCCAGACCGGAGAACGGTTTCAGAAGAAAACGCTTTGCAGACTTGGGAAAAGTCATTTGCGGCCAGCGTTATATATGGCATGGAATGATGTGCTGAGCAGTCCGAAACGATATTTGACAATCATAATATCCTTCTTTGTCTGTTCGGTGTTCGTGCTTGGAGTCGTGATTACAACCGATACAATGAAAAGCAAGAACCTGATTACAACCGTTGGTTTGGAAAGTGATGTATATGTGACGGATGTAAATCTGGTAATGCAATATATGGGCGGAAAGAGCAAAGAAGATTTGCAAACATGCCTGGAGGATAAGGCAGATGAACTGACGAGGGCGGGAATGCCTTCTACAATGTCAATAGAAGTGCTGTATAAATACAAGGTAACATTTGAAGGAAAATCCTATAATATCAGTTGTCAGCAGGGCATTAATACCCATGCGTCCGATTATGAGTATACGGAGGGAACCGCACCCGAACATGAAAATGAAATCGCAATTACGAAGGCAGTCTCGGAAATGACAGGGGCGAAAATCGGAGATATACTCACCATTGATTTTGGCTCGGAACAGCGGGATTGTATGGTGACAGGATATTTTCAGACGATGAACAATCTGGGAGAAACTATCAGACTTCATGAGGATGCACCGACCGAGCTTGCATATATCTCCAGTGCCATGTCCTTTCAGATTGATTTTACGGATTATCCTTCTGATAAGGTGATTGATGAGCGGGTCGAAGCCATTAAGGAATTGTGGGATAATGATGAGGTTATGAATGCTGCGGATTATTGTGCAGATTGTATAGGTGTAGTAGATACCATGGAAGCAGTCCAGTATCTGTTGCTTATAATTACCGTTATCGTAGTAATTCTGGTGACAATTTTAATGGAACGGTCATTTATTGCAGATGAAAAGGGACAGATTGCATTGTTAAAGGCAATCGGCTTTAAAGATTCAGATGTCATTATGTGGCATATATACCGTTTTGGGATAGTCAGTATGATAGCCGAGGTATTGGCTGTGATATTGGCAAAACCGGTTACGAGTGCATGGTGTACACCGATTTTCGGAATGATGGGAGCAACACATATAAATTATTATATTAATCCGTTGCAGGTATTTTTATTATATCCGGGTATTATCTTTCTAGTGATGATAGGAACGGTATGGTTGACCGCACTGTATACAAAGACAATTAAGAGTCGTGACAGTGCAAGCATTGAATAAAAAACATTAAGAATTAGGAAACGAGGTATAAAAGTATGGAAAAGATATTAGAGGTAACGGATTTATGTAAGACCTATATTGTTGACAAGAGACAGAACCATGTATTAAAAAATGTGAATTTCAGTGTGAAGGAGGGTGAAATGGTAGGTATCATGGGACCCTCCGGCTCCGGTAAAACCACATTGCTCTATACCGTATCCGGTATGGATGATGCAACCGGTGGAAGCATCCGGTTTCGGAATCGGGATTTGACAAAACTGGATAACAAGGAACTGGCAAATGTGCGGTTAAATGATATGGGCTTTATTTTTCAACAGATGTATATGCTGAAAAATCTGCCGATTTTAGATAATATTATCCTGCCTGCGGTACAGAGTAAAAAAACAAACAGTACCAGACAGGAAAAGGTAGAAAAAGGGCTTGCACTTATGCATAAGCTCGGCATTGCGGATATAGCGGATAACGATATTAATGAGGTATCGGGCGGACAGTTGCAGCGGGCATGCATAGCCCGGAGTATGGTAAATGACCCTGCCATTATTTTTGCGGATGAGCCAACCGGTGCCTTGAATCGAACCGCATCCAATGAAGTAATGGAAGAACTGGTAAGGCTGAATCAGGAAGGAACAACGATTATGATGGTGACACATGATGCAAAGGTTGCAGCGAAATGTACGCGGGTACTGTACATTGTTGACGGAACGATTAAGGGTGAATATAATTTAGGCAGATATGAATCGGAAAATACGCTTCGCGAGCGGGAACGTTCCCTGAATAATTGGTTGCTGGAGCTGGGCTGGTAATTATGGAATGGAGGAAACCAACATGACCGAAACCGATATATTGATTGTGGAAGACGATACACAGATTGCACAGTTGTTATGCGATTTCCTTCGGGCAAAAGGATATGTAGTCAGTATTGCGGGAAATGGTGAGAAGGCAATGAAACTGTATGAACAATATGGAGCCAGATTGGTAATCTTAGATATGATGCTGCCGGAAATGGATGGTCTGGATATTCTGACCCGTATTCGGAGAGAGAGCAATACCCCGGTTATCATTGCCAGTGCCAAGAATACCAAAGAAAATAAACTGGACGGTTTGCTTGCGGGAGCGGATGATTACATAGAAAAGCCATATGATATTGATATTTTGCTGGCAAAGATAGATGGTATCTTCAAAAGACGATATGCCAAGGATATTATATCAGCGGGAGAGATTCAAATTGACCGGCAGGGTAAGCAGGTGTTTTGTGAAAATAAGCCGATTGATATGACGGTCAAGGAGTATGAATTATTGCTTCTTCTCATGGAAAATAAGGGAAAGGTATTATCAAAGGAATATCTGTTCCGGGAAATATGGGGGTCTGATTCCGATACGGAGCTACAGACAGTGACAGTACATATTAAATGGCTGCGGAGTAAGCTGGAACAGGAGCCAAAGAAGCCGAGACATATCATAACGGTATGGGGTGTGGGGTATAAATTCGAATGAAGAAATACAGACAGCAAATGATAATAATAGCAATCCTCTTATTAATCGTAACGGTAGGGGTAAATATATGGTTAAGCGTAAAGAAACATGCAGACGGCGAAAACCGCCCTTATCTGGTTGAGATTGAACGGATTTCGCGGGAAATACATAGCCAGAAGGGGGACGAATCCATAGATTTGCAGCAGTATCAATACGTGAAGCAGGTGACGCGGTGTGAAACCGCAGAGGATGTGAATCAAAGCAATGAATATAGTAGTTGTATCCGTATGATTGACGGTGACTACTATCGGTTTGACTATATCGATGCAATCAATATCCGGCAAAGGCAGGAGCGGTGGCTGGTTAATATCCTTCTTGGCTTTTGCGGGCTTCTGGTGTTTGGAATTTTAATTTATATCCGGCAGCAGATAATTGTACCATTTCATAAGCTGGAACAGATACCGTATGAATTATCCAAAGGAAATCTTACGATTCCCCTTAAAGAGAAACAGACAAAATATTTCGGCAAATTCATATGGGGAACAAATCTGCTGCGGGAACAATTGGAAACCAGAAGAAAAGACGAACTGGAGCTGTATCGGAAGCAAAAAACCATGCTGCTTTCCTTGACGCATGATATTAAGACACCATTATCGGTAATCAAGCTGAATGCACAGGCATTAGAAAAGGGCTTATATACGGAAATTGAAAAACAGCAGGAGCTGGCAAGGGATATTAGCAGTAAAGTTGATGAGATTGAACAATATGTATCAGGAATTACGGAATTATCGCGGGATGATTTTCTGAAACTGGATGTGAATAATCGCGAGCTGTATCTTTCACAGGTCATAACGGAGATACAGAGTTACTATCAGGATAAACTGTCTCTGATTCATACGAGCTTTATAATCGGGGAGTATACGGATTGTATTGTTTGCGGAGATGCAGAACGATTGATAGAGGTGCTTCAGAATTTAATGGAAAATGCGATTAAATATGGAGACGGAAAGGAAATACGATTGTCATGTGACCGCGAAGAGGATTGTGTACTGCTTTCTGTGACGAATACAGGAGCATCCTTGTCTGTAGAAGAGATTCCGCATATATTTGACAGCTTTTATCGTGGAACAAATACAGAAGGAAATGCAGGCTCCGGATTAGGACTGTATATCTGTCGGAAGCTTATGAGGATGATGCATGGAGACATTTATGCAAGGCTAGATGGAGAATTATTTGAAGTAACCGTTGTGATTCCGATGGCAGGATAGGAACTTAAAATGCATTTCATCCGTAATTTCTGGTATCTTGTCTGAAATTCATTGAGGAAATCTAAAGCATGGTATACCATAGATAAACTAACGAATCACGAAGAAGTATATAGAAAGCACCAATAAAAAGATAAAGGAACTGGAAAAAATATGGAACACTGTAAGCTGCAAATAGGATGTATGATAATTGTATTATACATTACCTTCATATACATACGGGAAAAGCAGATTTATCATCAAAAAACGAGAGACTGGCTGTTTGAGGGTCTCTTGGGAATGGGAATTATCAGTATTCTGTTTGACGGAGCAACTGCGTATACAGTAAATCGGCTGGAACAGACTCCGCTATTGCTAAACGGTATCCTTCATATGTGTTTTTTGATTAGCTTGGATGTATTGGTATTCATGATGTTCTTGTATATGCTGGATATTACGAAGGGGCTTCCGAGAAAAAAAGGAGTCCAGATTTTGTTGCTGCTGCCTCTGGTGATTAATATTTTAGTAGTCATCCTATTTATGCCGGAGTTGCACTATCGACAGGGTGTTGTAACCAATTACTCCATGGGAATATCTGCATATACCTGTTATGTAATGGTAGCAATCTATATGCTGGTTTCGATTGGTATTTTTCTATATAAATGGAAGACCTTAGACAGACGCAAGCAGATTAGCATATCGACGTATCTTATTGTTACGACCGGAGTAACCGGGTATCAGATGTGGAAGCCGGAGGCGTTGATGACAGCATTGGTTCCTACGATGGTGGTAATCAGCATTTATCTGAATCAGGAAAATCCGCTGTTTACGAAGCTGCAGAAGTATCATGATGAAATGATAAAGGGATTTGCAACCTTGGTAGAGAATCGGGATGACAGTACGGGTGGGCATATTCACCGGACCACTGCCTATGTTGAATTGCTGGCAGAGGAGTTAAAGAAGCGGGGATTTTACAAAGATCAGTTGACATCAGACTATATTCAGAATCTGGTGATGGCGGCACCTATGCATGATATAGGAAAAATAGCAATTCCGGATGCAATTTTGCAAAAGCCCGGAAAGCTGACCGCAGAAGAGTATACGATTATGAAAACCCATGCGGAGCGTGGAGGAAAAATCATTCGTCACACCTTCGGACATCTGGGTGAAGATGCCTATGAGGAAATGGCATACGAAGTTGCCAGACATCATCATGAGAAATGGAACGGCGGCGGATACCCGGATGGCTTGGTACGAAAAGAAATTCCGCTATGTGCAAGAATTATGGCAATTGCAGATGTATTCGATGCGGTGTCTGCAAAAAGATGTTATCGGGATGCATTGCCACTTGAAGAATGCTTTCGTATTATAGAAGAAGGAAGCGGAACAGACTTTGACCCGGTTATGGTAGAAGTATTTTTAGACATGAAGGACAAAATCACGATTGTATATAAAAACAGTGACGCAAAATGCGGAATAAAACAGACAGATAGTAGTGAAACAAAAATGTAGACGGAATCAAGGGACAGGAGGATAAACAGGAATGCAGGTAACAGAAGTTACAGTTGATTCATATGAGGAAGAGGGAATTACGCTATCCTATATGGAGCTGACAAGGGATTTTGCAGAAATAAGAGATTATTGTCTGCACAAAGGAGAGACCATCATCGGATATACCGAAAGCAAAGAAGCGGTCAATATTCGGGTAGAAGACATTTTGTATTTTGAGGCAGTCGGAGAATTAGTCTTTGCCTATTTGGAGCAGAGTATGTATGAGATTCACAGACGGTTGTATCAGGTTGAAGCTAATCTCCAACAAAAGTATATCCGGCGTGCTTCCAAGTCCATGTTGATTAATGTGGACCGCATTATTTCGGTGCGTTCAGCATTAAATGGACGGCTCTATGCAAAAATGGAAAATGGCGAGGACGTATTGATTTCAAGAAATTACGCAAAGCAGATTGCAAATTGTATTATGGAGGATTGTGATGAAGGAATTTGACCCATTTCGGGAATTTTTATTTGATTATATTACCGTTGTTGCGGAAAACACCTTGGCAATTGCTGTGATTGGAAGCATCTTTGTACGAAATGCCAGTATAAGCTTCCTGTATTTCTTTTTGCCGTTTGGACTGGCATTTATCTGTATGCTGCCATGTATACCGATTTACTTAAAGGAGGACATGACCGTAAAACAAATCTGGATTCAGAGAATAGTGGAATTAATTGTGTTAGAAATTGCCATGTATATTGCAATACGATTTGTAATAGGAGAAATGTTGCCGACCTTCGGCTATGTTGCCATTTTGATTTCAACTGCGTTTTTTGATGTACTGTCATACTTGATTAAATGGTTTCTGGAAAAAGAAGAAGCAGACAAAATCAACCGGAAGATACAGGAGCATCGAAGAAAGAAGCTGGAGCAGGCGGCTGGTGAACAAAATTAAGCATTATAAAAAAGATTACAAAGAAAAATTACAAAAAAGATTATAGAAAAAAAGATTGTAGAAAAAAAATATACGTGGTACAATACACACGTAATAGATGAAAAGCAATGACGGAAAGAGTATTATATCAGGAACATCCAGAGAGAACAGCAAATGGTGGAAGCTGTTTATGGAAATGATATAAGAAGACCATTCCTGAGCTGTGCGTAAAAGGTTTTACATTTACAATCCGATGTGATGCCGAAGCGTTACCGTGTAGCTTACGTTACAAGCAAAGAGTGAAAAATAAGGTGGAACCGTGTATAAGCACCCTTAGGTATGTAAACCATATCTATGGGTGCTTTTTTAATCCCAAAAGGAAGAGACAAAGGAGAATAGCAATGGTGAATTTCAAGGAAGACGAGCAGTTAAAGACATTAAATCATTCCTGCGCGCATTTAATGGCACAGGCAATCAAACATCTGTATCCACAGGCAAAATTCTGGGTAGGACCGGTAGTAGCCGAGGGCTTCTACTATGATGTGGATTTAGGCGATGATGTGATTCGGGATGAAGCAGATATAGCCGCAATCGAAAAGGAAATGAAGAAAATAGCAAAAACCGGAAAGAAGATTATCCGAAAAGAAATTTCCAAGGACGAAGCTATGGAAATGTTCAAGGATGATGAATATAAGCTGGATTTGATTTCAAATCTGGAAGACGGAACCATTTCCTGCTATGAGCAAGGGGATTTCACAGACCTCTGCCGCGGACCTCATGTGGACAATGTGAAGCTGTGCCGCTATTTTAAACTGATTCGCCATTCCGGTGCGTATTGGAAGGGAGATAAGGATAACAAGGTTCTGCAGAGAATCTATGGTGTATGCTTCCCAACACCGGAGGAATTAGAAGAGCATTTAAGATTATTGGAAGAAGCAAAGGAACGCGACCACAGAAAAATCGGTAAGGATATGAACCTGTTCATGGTGGATGATTTGGTAGGTCGTGGACTTCCGATGTTCCTTCCAAAGGGATACGTTATCTGGCAGGAGCTTGAAAATTACATTAAGGAAAAGGAACGCAAGCTGGGCTACCTTCATGTTATGACCCCATGTGTAGGTACGGTGAATCTGTATAAGACATCCGGACACTGGGACCACTATAAGGAAAATATGTTCCCGGCAATGGAAGTAGAGGGAGAATCCTTTGTATTGCGTCCGATGAATTGTCCGCATCATATGATGATTTATGCAAATAGAATGCATTCTTATAAGGATTTGCCGATTCGGATTGGTGAGATTGCACATGACTTCCGGTTTGAAGCAAGCGGTACTTTGAAGGGAATTGAGAGAGGCAGACATTTCTGCCAGAATGATGCACATCTTTTCGTAACACCGGAGCAGATTAAGGATGAATTTACCAAGGTGGTAGACCTGATTTTCAGTACCTATAAGGATTTTGGAATTACAGATTACCGTTGCGTGCTTTCCTTGCGTGACCCTGAAAATAAGACAAAGTATCATGACGATGATGAAATGTGGAATACCGCTGAAAATGCATTGCGTGAGGTTATGAATGGACTGGGAATCGAATATACGGAAGAAATCGGTGAGGCAGCTTTCTACGGACCGAAGCTGGATGTAAATGTAAAGCCGGCAGTTGGTAACGAATATACCTTGTCTACCTGCCAGTTGGATTTCTGCCTGCCTGCAAAATTCCAGTTGACATATATCGATAAGGATGGCGAGAAGAAGACCCCTGTGGTTCTTCACCGGGCAATCCTTGGTTCGCTGGACAGATTTATGGCATACATTCTGGAAGAAACAAAAGGAAATTTACCGACATGGCTGGCACCGGTACAGGTTAAGGTAATGCCGGTTAAGACAGATAATGAGGAACTGATGGCATATGCACATACGGTATGTGATGCACTGGATACAGCAGATGTCAGAGTAGAATTGGATGACCGGGCAGAGAAGCTGGGATACCGTATGCGGGAGGCACAGGTACAGAAGGTTCCGTATCTTTTGGTAATCGGCTTTAATGAAATGGAAGAGAAAACCGTTTCTTACAAGCTTCATGGAGAAAAGGATGCAACCGTTATGCCGTTGGATGAATTTGTGAAGAAGATAGACGAGGAGATTAAGAATAAGTTAAGAACCAAATAAGGCGGAATAGGTTTGAACGGCAGGAAAGAGATTTCCTGCCGTTTTTTTGTGTAGCATCTTTTA
>DHMX01000034.1 GCA_002406015.1 Lachnospiraceae bacterium UBA4631 | reverse complement strand
GTTTATTAAAAGATGCTACACAACAAAAGAATGGGTTCAACAGTTTGTTGAACCCATTCTTTTATTATTCTATTTATTATGTTTTTATATTAATGTTTATACATTGGTGTTTTTATATTTTATTGGTATTTATATTGATTGGTATTTTATATTTCGTTCGTTTAACGCTTCCATGTATCCCGGAACAGCAATACGATAATCGGGAATATTTCCAATCTTCCAAGCAGCATATCTAATATCAATACAATTTTGGACATAATCGAAAGAGAGCCAAAATTTCCCATCGGTCCGACGATTCCCAACCCGGGTCCAACGTTATTAAAGCATGTTATCACGGATGTAACTGTCGTTGTCATATCCAGTCCATTCAGACTGACAATTAATATAGAAACTCCCAGAACCAAAATATAGATAATCAAATAAATATTTGCAGACCGTATGGTTTCATGGTCAATTACCTTTCTATCCATCTGTATCTTCTTAACACTGTTCGGGTGCAACAGACTTGCAATCTCCTTATGTGCAGACTTGATATAAATAATAAACCGGGATACCTTCATACCACCGCCTGTACTTCCGGCACATGCTCCGACAAACATCAAGATTATCAATATAGTCTGTGCAAAAATCGGCCATTGATTAAAATCTACGGTAGCAAAACCGGTTGTAGTCATAATGGATGCCACCTGAAATGCAGAATGCTTCAGACTTCCTCCAATGGTTCCTATGAGCGGGAAAATATCTATGGTAATCAGAAGCGTAGCAGCCCCGAATAAAATCGTATACCAGATAACCTCCTCTATCATAAATGCTTCCTTAAACTTCTTCATCAACAGCAGAAAATAAAACTTAAAATTCACACCAAACAGAAACATAAATATTGTAACTACAATTTGAACATAGGTACTGTATCCGCTAAAACCGTCATCCTTGATTCCGAACCCACCGGTTCCTGCCGTTGCTATGCTGACACACAGGGAGTCAAAAAAATCCAGCCCTCCGCACAGCAATAAAATTAACTGAATCAATGTCATGCCGATGTACATACCATATAACAGCATAGCCGTCTTTTTAAGCTTCGGCACCAGCTTCCCAAAGGAAGGTCCCGGGCTTTCTGCCCGCATCAGATACATACTGCCATTGGAGCCGATTGCCGGCAATATTGTCATCATAAATACAATGACACCCATTCCACCAATCCAATTACTAAAGCACCGCCAGAAATTCACACAATTGGGCATAGCCTCTACCGAGGACAGAATCGTAGCTCCAGTTGTTGTAATACCGGATACAGTCTCAAATAATGCATCTGCATAATTCGGAATGGCACCGCTTATCCACATTGGTATCGCACCAATCAGACTCATTAACACCCAGCCAAGGGCAACCAGAACAAAGCCCTCTCTGGAATGAAACTGTGTATTCTTCGGCTTCTTTATGGTTAATGCAACTCCGATAATTCCGGTTACTGCTGCCGTAATCAGAAAGCACCAGCCTGACGATTCCCGATAAACCAAAGCAACAATACTTGGCAGAAGCAAAAAAATTGCCTGAAAATTAAATATCCATCCCAATGTATAAAATAAAATCTGATAATTCATCGTACTTCCTCATTTAGACTAATATTTCATCAATACCATTTAATCCTCTGTTTGTGGTTACAACAATCACACTATCTCCCGGCTGAATCCGGTCTCGTCCGGTTGGGCGGATAATCTTCTTGTCCCGATTAATACAGCATATCAGTGTATTTTTCTTAATCTTTAATTCTCCCAACGTTGCACGCGTCACCTTTGCATCTCCGTCCACATTAAATTCTAATGCCTCTACCCGGTTATCCACCATCCGGTATAGGGTTTCAACATTACTTCCATACGAGTTCTGCATGGAGCGGACATAACGAATGATATATTCTGCTGTAATATCCTTCGGTGTAACCGTACTTCCTATCGGCAAATCACTTAACACATCTCCAAAGGATAACCGGTTAATTCTGGTAATAATCTTAGCATGGGATACCTTATTTGCATAGAGGGAAAGCAAGAGATTCTCCTCATCATAATTTGTAACTGCAATCACCGCATCCGTTGTCTCTATATCCTCTTCTATCATCAATTGCTTGTCTGTAGCATTTCCGTTGATAATCATTGCCTTTGGCAGCAATTCACTCAGCTCTGCACAACGTGCTTCGTTTTGTTCGATTATTTTAACCTGCATTTTTGCATCTACCAGTATTTTACCCAGATAGTATCCTAATGTACCGCCACCGGCAATCACAACCTTACGAATCGGCTTCTCCTTGATTCCGATTCGATTCAAAAATGCATTTAGGGAAGCAATCTGCATGGTTACATATATCTTATCACCTGCCTGCAATACAAATTCACCGCCGGGAATATAGACCTCTTTTTCCCGTTCTACAATACACACCAATGCTTCCACGCCGATTTTAGCAGAAAAATCCGCCAGCATTAACTGATTTAAGTCCGATGCCGCAGGTATTTCAATTTTAATTAAATTCACCCTTCCTTTTGCGAAGGTATCTACTTCCATTGCAGACGGAATCTGAACTAATCTTGAAATCTCCTGTGCCGCAGCAAACTCCGGATTCACTGCCATGGAAAGTCCCAATTCATCCCGGATGTAATCAATCTCCGTAAAATATTGCGGGCTTCTGACTCTTGCTATGGTCTGACAATTACCTGCTTTCTTTGCAATCAGACAGGTAAGCATATTTACTTCATCATTGTTCGTAACTGCAATCAGCAGGTCTGCCTTGTCAACTCCTGCTTCTCTTTGTGTCACATAACTGGTGCTGTTTCCCTGCACTCCCATAACATCATATTGTGATGCTACCACCTGCAGATGCCTGCCATCACAGTCAATAACCGTAACCGCATGTCCTTCCGCTGTCAATTGCTCTGCCAGCGTACTTCCTACACCGCCACATCCGGCAATAATAATCTCCATGACTTTACCCTTTCTGCTTCTTAAATCCTCTTACAGTTCAATTAATTCCTTTGTGGAATGTGCAAAATTCTTATAACCACTCTCTGTAATCACAACCATATCCTCAATCCGGACTCCGCCAAATCCCGGAAGATATACCCCCGGTTCTACTGTCATAATCATATTCGGCTGCAAAATGGTCTTATCTCTGGTGTTACATGCCGGTGATTCATGGATTTCCAGACCTACGCTATGTCCTAAGCCATGTCCGAAGTATTCACCGTATCCGGCATCCGTAATAATATCTCTTGCCAGCTTGTCAACCTCCCAGCACGCCATACCGGGATGCAGAAGGGATTCCGTAACCCGATTTGCCTTTAGCACCAGTTGATAAATCTCTTTTTGCTTGTCATTCGCTTTACCGACAACCACTGTCCGCGTCATATCGGAGCAATAGCCCATATAGCGGCAGCCAAAATCCATGGTTACAAAATCACCATACTCAATCTTCTTCTCCGTTGGGATTGCATGCGGCATAGACGAATGAACACCGGATGCTACTATCGTGCTAAAGGAGTTTCCTTCCGCACCGTATTTCATCATCCAATATTCCAGCTCCATCTGAATTTCCCGCTCTGTCACGCCCGGACGTAAAAACTCCAATATTTTAGAAAATGCCTTATCTCCAATACTCTCTGCATGGCTTAAATATTCCAGTTCTTCTTCGGTTTTAATCTGTCTTAGCTTCTTTACTTCGCCTCCAAGCGGAATCCATTCCGAAACCATCGGCAGCTCTTTTTGATATTCATGAAAGGTCTTACATAACATTGCCTCATCTTCATATCCCAGACGCTTTACCTGTTCGCTGGTAATCAGTTCCCGCAGAATATCCTTTACCGAATGATTCCGCGTACATTCCATAACCTCAAAATCACTTTCTCTGCCGGCTGCCTCGATATAGCGGGAGTCCGTAATTAGTATTCGCTTATCCCTTGAAATATATAATACGCCTTCTCCGCCGCGAAATTTGCTGAGATACCGCATATTATACGGGTCATGAATCAAAAATGCATCCAGACTCTGATTATCCAATATTGTAGTCTTAGTCATGTCATCATCCTCTTTTCCTGAACATCTGCGTTAATAAATCCTATACTTCTTCCCTTGACGGCTGAATCATTTCATATCCGTATCGTTCAAAGTAAAAGCCCAGTCTTGCATTTACCTTTTCAATCAGTTCCGGAGCATAGTCATATGTGTTCGTCTTATAATCCTGCATACTGTCCATATATGCCTTAAAATACGGATATGCCTTCTGATACCCGCTGATTCCCAACTGGCTATAAATCTTCTCCAGATATTCCTCCTGATGTTCAATAAAGTCTTCATATTTAATTTCAATCTTATCACAATCCGGTATTTTATCCAAATCCCGAAATGCCCTGCGATATACACGCTCAAATATCAGGCATACACGGTCTAACAAATACTGGTCACTTACACTCTCGGACAACGCATATTTATCCATCTCTATCCGGAACATATTCAGTGCGGAACGGATAACTGTATATGGATTGCGGTAAATATTAATAAACTTGGCATGCGGATATGCACGTTTTAAGAAAGCAATCCTTGCTGTATTATCCGGACTCTTTAACAACAACTGCTTTCCGTTCTTCATATAGGTCACTTTCTTTAACATATAGTTATATAAGTGATAAAACCGTCTTCTGTCCTTCTTCGGCAAGGCATCCACAAAAATCGAATCCACATATTTGCTTCCCTTTCCATGGTCCGGAAATGCCATCATATGACTGATTGCCAAATCGGTTAAATTCGGCAATGCGTGTGCTTCTTCCATCGGCAAATCAATTTCAAATTCCAGATTATCCATGGCTCTTGCACCCTTTAAACCATTCTTTGCAATTGCAGTCAATGGTTTTCTAAGCAAAATACTGTTTCCGAATGTAATTGTGCTTACCGGGTCAAACCATCCGAACTGTGGGTCTCTGGTTAACAGATTCTGCAAATAGGTTGTACCGCTTCTCCAAAATCCAACCACATAAATCGGGTCCTTCCGAATCTTTGTCATATGAATCGGCAGCCAGAACAACAAGTATTCCAAATAAGCAAGCGGTGACAGTACTGCACTTTCTGCGGTAATTACTGCCGCCTGCGGCCAATATTGTTTATCTATCTTGTTCTCCTTTAACAGTTTTATCCAGACATCCATTCTTACACCGGACAGCATGTGTCCAAAATCAATTGGTCGTTTCTCCATATTTTCTTTCTCCTCCTAATTTCATATTGTCTATTTCATATCTTCTATTTCCTATTTTCTGTTAAATGCAAAAAGCCACATTAAACAAATTACAGGCAACCAGCGAAATACCGATGGATGCCAATACCTGCCAAATCATGTGAACCTTCTTTTTCTGCATAATATAAACGAGTATTCCGATTATCAGCATCAGGCACGCAACACTTCCCCAGCCCCAGCCGGCATTGTCTTCTATTTTGCAATTCGTTCCATATAAAGACATTCCGACACTGATAAGCAAGCCGGATACAATAGGACGTATCAAATCGTTCATTGCCTTAAATATATCCATCTTTTTCCATTTATCATATAATATCTTGGCAATTCCAAATACGGCACAGGAGGTTGCGATTGCACTTGCACACCCTGCAACTGCAGCACAGATACCTCCAAATACGGTCCCTGTCTCAGTCAAGCCCCAGACATATCCCATTCCGCTTAATACCTTACACAGAATAGAGCCGGGCAATATATTGGCAATGGTAACAACGTAACCGTAAAATTCATCCGAGCTAATTATTCCGGAATCAACAAACAAACCCTGTGCTACCGATAAATAAGCATCCCCGCCGCCAAATGACATTAAGGCGGATAATGCTCCCTGTCCTACAAACCACGGAGAATCCGGTACACAAAACAGTGCCGGCAGGGAACAAACCAGAAGAAACGCCATCCAAAGCAACAGCTCGACTACTATTTCCTTTAATTCCTTGCCTCTGATATGCTCCTTTGTCCGAAAATTCATACATAACCGAACCAAAACCAATATCACCATTATCCCTATTAAAATTCTGGAAAACAGTGGTGAATCCAGTATATGTGACTCTCCACGTACCAAAAGAAACGCAACGGAAATTGCCCCTGAAATCAATGTCCACCATGACTTAAAATTCCCGGCGGTACATATAATCACAAAAAAGGCAACCATAAAAATCTCAACGGTTGTTACTCCAAAAATCGGTGTGTCCTGTATTCCACACAAACTAAAGAACTTCTTTTCTCCGCTGAATAACCAGACCAACAGAATAACAATGCCTGCCTGTATCATACCACCACGATTATTTTTTGCTTTTCGTAACGTGGTAATAATATATTCAAACAAAATCACAATGATATATGCTGTAATTCCTACCGATGCATAATTAATCTGCCGGATTAACTTTTCACCAACCAGCGAAGCAAATACCAACAGCAGGGTGGTCATAGCCGCCCCCGGCAATGCCATAGCGGTTGCTCCGGCAAACATTCCCGAAATCCCGCAGGCTTTTTTTCCGATTCCTGCGGCCATTTCTACCGGAAGGGCTCCCGGTGTAATACTGGCTGCCACTACATCACTGTCCAGTTCTTCTTCTGTTATAAGCTTATTTTCCTGCACAGCTTCCCGCTGCAACACCGGAATCAAAGCACTTCCGCCGCCAAACCCAATGCACCCTATCTTTAACATGGTCCGTATCAAGCATCCGAATGTTCGCTCCATTTAACTCACCTACACAATCAACACTTCACGTTACTAACGATTCAGCCATTTCATAATCAAGTCTACGGCTGCTTCTACGGAAGTCTCCGCTGTATCAATCTGTATTTCCGGAGTCTCCGGTGCTTCATATGGACTTGAAATCCCTGTAAATACTGTGATTTCTCCATTTCTCGCTTTCTTATAAAGTCCCTTTACATCCCTGCGTTCACATTCTTCTAAGGATGTGCTGATGTATATTTCCACAAAATCCTCACCAATAATATTCCTTGCCATGTCTCTATCCTGTTTAAATGGTGATATAAATGAGGTAAGTACGATAAGTCCCGCATCATTCATCAGCTTTGCCACTTCTGCAATTCTTCGAATATTTTCTGTCCGTGCCTCATCCGAGAAATCCAAGTCCCGATTTAGACCCATGCGGATATTATCTCCATCTAACAGCATGGTATGCTTTCCCTGTGCTGCAAGCCGGATTTCCAACGCATTTGCCAAGGTTGATTTTCCTGAGCCGGACAAGCCGGTAAACCAGAGCGTCTTTGCTTTCTGTCCAAGCTGCCGCTCACGAATCTCCTTCGTTACATCTGAATCCTGCCATGTCAGATTATCAAAATGCTTCAACGGCTTTTCAATTACTCCGCAGGCAGAGGTCATATTCGTAATTCGGTCTATTAAAATCAGCCCACCAAGTGTTTCACTTTTTTCGAACCGTTCAAATACTATCTTTTCGGTAGCTAATACGCTGCAAACAACGATTCCGTTCTTTTCAACCTGTGTCACCGGAATCTGTTCCCCTGTATTTACATCTATCTTATATTCTATCTTCACAATTCTCGCCGGTATTTTCTTCGTTCCCAGCTTCAGCATGTACTCCTTACCTTCTACTAACGGTATATCGTCCATCCAAAGCATCGTAACCTGAAACATATTACCAACTTCCGGAGTCTCACCCTTTGCAATTACACAGCCTCTGGAGCAATCGATTTCCTTGTCCAGACATATTGTAACCGGCTGCCCCTGAACAGCCTCCTGTGTATCCTCTCCAGCCGCCAGTAATCTGGATACAACTGCCTGTTCCTTACTCGGATATACCGTAATCACATCACCGATTTGAATACTGCCTGCTTCGATTTGTCCCTGAAATCCACGAAATGTATGGTTTGGACGGCTAACCCTCTGCACCGGCATCCGAAATTCCTGTGTCTGTACTGCGGATTTTATTTCCAGCTCCTCCAGATAGTCTAATAACGGTCTGCCCTGATACCAGCTCATTTTCTCAGAGTGACTAGTAATATTATCTCCTACTGTCGCAGAAACCGGAATAACGGTAACGCTGTGACAAGGAAAGTTTTGTATAAATTCTTTTAATTCCTGTTCGATGGTACGGAACACAGACTCATTGTAATCTGCCAAATCCATTTTATTTACAGTAAAGACAAAATCCCGGATCCCCATAAGGGAGCATATTCTGGTATGCCGTCTGGTCTGAACCAGCACTCCTTTGGTTGCATCCAACAAAATTACGGCAACATCCGCAAAGGAAGCTCCGACCGCCATATTTCTTGTATACTCTTCATGTCCCGGTGTATCTGCCACAATAAAGCTTCTCTTATCCGTAGTAAAATACCGATATGCAACATCAATGGTGATTCCCTGTTCCCGCTCTGCCATCAGTCCATCCAGCAATAGGGAATAATCCAGTCCGCCGTCTGTGCTTCCGACCTTACTCTCCAGCTCTAATGCCCGCTCCTGGTCGGCAAACAGCAGCTTAGAATCATATAACATATGTCCGATTAAGGTTGACTTTCCATCGTCTACACTGCCACAGGTGATAAATTTCAGTAATTCTTTCATCTTAAAAATATCCTTCCCTTTTTCTCCGTTCCATACTGCCGGTTGCTTCATGGTCAATTACGCGACTCGTACGTTCTGAGTTTACCGCACCTAAGGTTTCCTCCACGATTGCTTCTAACGTATCTGCCTCTGATTCCACACCTCCGGTCAATGGATAACAGCCAAGCGTCCGAAACCGAACCTTTTTATACTGAATCTCTTCTCCGGGAAGCAATTTCATTCTGTCATCATCCACCATAATTATATTACCGTCCCGATATACCACCGGACGTACGGCTGCATAATATAACGATACAATATCTATGTTCTCTCTTAATATGTACTGCCAGATGTCATTTTCTGTCCAGTTTGATAACGGAAATACCCGAATGCTTTCCCCTTTGTTAATTTGTGTATTATATAATTTCCACATTTCCGGTCTTTGGTTCTTCGGATCCCATGCCTGTTCTGCATTTCGGAATGAGAAGATACGCTCCTTGGCTCTGGATTTTTCTTCGTCCCGTCTTCCACCGCCAAAAGCCGCTGTAAAGCCGTACTTTGTCAATGCCTGCTTTAATGCCTGTGTTTTCATAATATCTGTATAGGAAGCTCCATGGTCAAACGGATTAATTCCTGCTTTCACACCCTCTTCATTGGTGTAAACAATCATATCGATTCCCAGCTCTTTTGCCTTGTGGTCACGAAATTCAGTCATTTCCTTAAACTTCCAAGTCGTATCTATGTGCATAAACGGAAACGGTGGTTTTTCCGGATAAAAAGCTTTCATTGCCAAATGCAACATTACCGAACTATCCTTTCCGATGGAATAGAGCATAACCGGCTTTTCACATTCTGCCGCCACCTCACGAATAATATAAATTGCTTCCGCTTCTAATTTATCCAAATGGGATAATGTTTTCATGAATCCGTACCTCAAATTCCTTTCCTTTACCCTTTTCAGGTAAGTTCATTTCCTATGGCTAACATATATAATCTGTCCTTCCCATAGACCTAAATGATTATAACACAAAACGACAGAAAAGAGAAATAAAATAGTAATATTTTAGGATTCTTTATAAATTACTGAAACCTGAAAAAAGCCTGAGATTTCCGCTCGGAATCTCAGGCTTTTATGTATAAAATTACCTCTGATATTTAGTTACTTCCGGTCGGCATATACGGAATTAAACGTTTTGCCAGTTCAGAGATAGACATTGTCTGTAACCATACCTTACCAGGTCCTGTTAAGGTTGTCAGGAATAAGCCTTCTCCGCCAAACAATACATTCTTAAAGCCCTTTACCATCTGTGAATTATAGGTAACTGTGCTTTCCCATGCTGCAACGTTACCGGTATCAATTACCAGCTTCTCACCTGCTGCCAAGTCAACTTCCCGGATAGCACCATCTAATTCACAAAACACCAAGCCCTGTCCGACATATTGCTGCAGGATAAACCCTTCTCCGCCAAAGAGTCCACCCTTTACATTTGTTACAAATGCTTTTAATTCTACTCCTGGCGTAGCACACAGGAACGCACCCTTTTGTGCAATAATACTATAATCGGAACGAACCTCAAATACCCTAATTTCACCCGGCACAGCACTTGCTAATGTAATATGCTGGTTCGGAGCCTTTGCACTGTAGGTAGCCATGAATAAGGATTCTCCGCTGAACATTCTTCCAAATCCCTTCATCAGACCGCCCTTCATGTTGGTTGTCATTTCCATCTGGTCACTCATCCAGCTCATGCCACCGGACTGCGTATAGATATTTTCACCTGCTTCCAAGCTAAGTGTTACTGCCGGCATCATACCGCCCCAAATTTCATACTTCATATTTTACTTTATCCTCCTTTTTGTGATACAGTCCGGAATCTGCTTTCCCTCAAGACTTATTTCCACACTGCATCCATGATATATCCAGTATACATAATTTTCCGTTTTATCGCAATGGCGGATGGCTTTCGATTTTCTTACAAATTGTCTATCCCAACCCAAATGCCATGCCCAGCAACCGAACCAGTAGACAGACAACCCATGCGATTGTACACTGCAACAATACTACTAAAACTGCATTTTTACCGCCAAGCTCCCGCCGAACTGCTGCTATCGCGGCTACACAAGGCGTATACAGCAAGGAAAAAATCAGAAAAATAACGGCTGAAAACGGTGTAAATATTACACTTAATTCCTTGCCTCCCAATAAAACATATAATGTACTGACTACGCTTTCCTTTGCAGTAAATCCGGTAATCAATGCTGTTGAAATTCTCCAATCTCCTAATCCAAGCGGCTTTAAAATCGGTGCAACCAGCCCTCCTATTAATGCTAACAGGCTTTGCGAGGAGTCCGATACTACATTTAATCTTGTATCAAAGCTCTGCAGGAACCAAATAATTACCGACGCAAGAAATATAACAGTAAATGCTTTGGAAATAAAATCCTTTGCCTTTTCACCAATCAGGCGTATGACATTTTTAGCACTTGGCAGCCGATAATTCGGCAATTCCATTACAAACGGCACCGGAGCTCCTTTAAACGCGGTTCCGTTTAATAGAATTGCAAATAAAATTGCCATAAGAATACCGCCAAAATACAGGGCAATCATAACCAATGCCGCATATTTCGGAAAAAAGGCGGCGGCAAACAAGCTATAGATTGGCAGTTTTGCAGAGCAGCTCATAAACGGAGTCAACAAAATCGTCATTTTACGGTCTCTGTCCGATGGCAGGGTACGGGTTGCCATAATTGCCGGCACCGAGCATCCAAATCCAATTAACATCGGCACAAAGCTTCGTCCGGAAAGTCCGATTTTTCTTAATGGTCTGTCCATAACAAACGCAACTCTTGCCATATAACCACTATCTTCCAAAATGGACAAAAAGAAAAACAATACTACAATTGTAGGAAGGAAGCTTAATACGCTTCCAACTCCGGCAAAGATTCCGTCAATTACCAGTGATTGCACTATCGGATTTATTCCATATAAGGTCAGACCTTTATCACATAGATTCGTAAACCAGTCAATTCCCATTTCCAACCAGTCCGATAAGTATTTTCCGATTAATCCAAAGGTCAGATAAAAAACCAATGCCATAATGCATACAAAGGTTGGCAATGCGGTATATTTTCCGGTTAAAATCTTATCAATGCTGAGACTTCTTCTATACTCTTTGCTTTCCGTCGGCTTTACTACCGTATCTCTGCACAATTCTTCTATGAACTGGAACCGCATATCCGCTAATGCTGCCATTCTGTCTTTTCCGCTTTCCTCTTCCATTTGTGAAATGATATGCTCCAGCGTTTCTGTTTCGTTTTCATCTAAATGTAATGCCTGTAGAATCAGCTTGTCCCCTTCTACCAGTTTGGTTGCAGCAAATCGACGCGGAATCTTATACTTTACCGCATGGTCCTCAATCAGATGAATGATTGCATGAATACAACGATGCATGGCACCATGGTCGCTTCCCTCTGCATCACAGAAATCCAAGCGTCCCGGACGCTCCCGATAGCGTGCCACATGCATCGCGTGCTCTACCAGCTCATCAATTCCTTCATTTTTCGCAGCCGAAATCGGAATTACAGGGATTCCTAACGTTGCTTCTAATTCATTTACCCGGATGGTTCCTCCATTTTCCCGCACCTCATCCATCATATTCAATGCCAGAACCATCGGTATATCCAATTCAATCAATTGCATTGTCAGATATAGATTTCGTTCAATATTGGTTGCATCCAGAATATTAATAATTCCTTTGGGTCTGTCCTTTAATAAATATTCCCTAGTTACAATCTCCTCATTGGTATAGGGCGACAGGGAATAAATTCCCGGCAAATCCACGACGGTCGCTTCCGGATGACTTCGAATCTGTCCATCCTTTCTGTCTACGGTAACGCCCGGAAAATTTCCCACATGCTGTCTTGCTCCGGTCAACTGATTAAAGAGTGTTGTCTTTCCGCAATTCTGATTTCCTGCCAATGCAAATGTGACAGCCTCTCCTTCGGGTATTTCATTTCCACGCACCTGTGTCTGGTAGACCTTTCGTTTGAGAACCTCTGTTTCTCCGACCCCCGGATGGGAGATGTCCATGGACGGAGTATTTTCTCTCCGATATTCATGTGCATTATGTATGTCCTTTAAGTAAATATTCGCTGCGTCCTCTTTCCGAAGTGTCAAATCATACCCTCGCACCCGCAGTTCCAAGGGGTCTCCCATAGGTGCTATTTTAACTAAAGTCACCTCCGTATTCGGAGTTAAGCCCATATCCAATATGTGCTTCCGAAGCGAAGGTGACTCACAGGTTACTTCTTCTATAATTGCATCTTTTCCAACTTCTAATTTATCTAATGTCATGTTTCATTCTCCATATTTTCTCACATAATGAAGCAGTGTTCTTTACCATTATGTGAGTATGTGTCAAAAAATGCAATAGATAAATGATAATTTTTATCAGTTATTTGTCTTTAAATCCTCCTGAGACAGCAAACGGATACGGTTCTTTGCCAGAACCTCGGTTGCCTCCTCTACCTGTTCTACCTTTAAAATGAGGTATGCATAATCACTCTTTCTGGTATTAAAGTCATACAGATATTCCAGATTAACCTTGCTCTCTTCCAGCATTGTCAATACCCGATACAGACTTCCCGGCTCATCTGAAATGGCAATTGCCAGAACCGGTGTGATGGAGAAGATATATCCCTGCTCCTTCAGAGTGGTTGCTGCCAGATAGGAATCATCTACAATTACACGCAGAACACCAAAATCCTTCGTATCTGCAAGGGAAATCGCATGCAGACTCACTCCGGCTTTTGACAATACCTGCGTAACTTCTGCTAAGTTGCCTATCTTGTTCTCCACAAATATAGATATTTGCTTTACTGTCATATAAATACCCCCTTTTCTCTAATTCTGATACAGGTTCCGTTTATCAATTACACGCACTGCCTTTCCTTCACTTCTGGCAATGGTCTTAGGTGCCACTAATTTTACATCTGCGTAGATGCCAAGCATAGCCTTTAATGCACTTACCAATTCCTTTTCCTTTGCAGCAATCTTGCTGATAGAATCCGAGAACATTTCCGGTGTCATTTCTACCTGTACCTCTAAATTATCACTGTTATTAACTCTGGTAACAATAATCTGATAATTAGCTGCATAGCCCTTATTCAAAAGTACGGTTTCTATCTGGGATGGGAATACATTTACACCCTTAATAATCAGCATATCGTCACTACGTCCTAACGGCTTCGTCATTTTCACATGCGTTCTGCCGCAGGAGCATTTCTTATGACTCAGAATACAAATGTCTCTGGTACGATACCGCAGCAATGGGAATGCTTCTTTAGTTATACTGGTAAATACCAGCTCGCCCTTTTCTCCATCCGGAAGTACCTCGCCTGTAATCGGATTGATAACCTCTGCTATAAAATGGTCTTCGTTAATATGCATTCCGGTCTGTTCTTCACATTCAAAGGATACACCCGGTCCAGAAATTTCTGTCAGTCCATAAATGTCATAGGCTTTAATTCCCAGCTTTGTTTCTATATCCTGCCGCATTTCCTCTGTCCATGCCTCTGCACCGAAAATACCTGCTTTTAACTTAATCTGGTCCCGTACGCCACGCTCCAGAATGGACTCTGCCAGATATGCAGCATAGGATGGGGTACAGCACAGAATCGTTGAACCTAAATCTGTCATAAACTGTATCTGACGGTCCGTATTACCTGAGGACATCGGAAGTGTTAAGGCTCCAAGCTTATGTGAACCTCCGTTTAAGCCCGCACCACCGGTAAATAAGCCAAAGCCATAGCTGACATGCACCACATCATCCTTGGTTCCGCCTGCTGCCACAATTGCTCTGGCACAGCATTCATCCCACAGGTCAATATCATGCTGGGTGTAAAAGGCTACTACACGCCGTCCGGTTGTACCACTGGTGGAATGAATCCGAACACATTCATTTAAAGGCTTTGCAAGCAGGCCATACGGATACTGGTCTCTCAAATCATCCTTTGTAATAAACGGAAGCTTATGTAAGTCCTCTCTGCCCTTTATGTCCTCCGGCTTCACGCCCATGTCATCCATGCGTTTTCTGTAAAATTCCACATTATCATAGACATGCTTTACCTGCTTCACCAACCGTTCATCCTGCCATGCCTTAATCTGCTCCTGAGATGCACATTCTATCTCCGGCTGAAAATAATTACCCATTTTGTTTCTTCCTCCAACTACTATCGTCATTTGCAAATCAAAGAGAAGTCTTTCTGCATTCAGAAAGAAAAACCGGTCTGCCATCCTGATATAAAATCAGACTAACAGACCGGCAGGCTTCCTTCTCTGCTATAAGATAAGGATACCATTTTCCGTAGATTTCGTAAAGATTGAAATCACATTTGTTTTATTATTTCACTAAGTCTGAACGGTTAATCGCACTCATCAATGCATATGCGGATGCATCAATAATATCATTGCGTATACCTGCACCCCATGCAACTACTCCGTCTTCCCGCTGGATTCCTACATAGGCACATGCCTGTGAATTAGAACCCACCTGCAATGCATGCTCCTCATAACAGATTAAGGAGAAGCGAATATCAAAATGCTTCTTAATCGCATTTGCAATGGCATCCAGACGACCATTTCCCTGTCCATGATATACCTTCTTGGCTCCGTTTCTGGTAATGGTAATCTCTGTTGTAAACTGCTCTCCCTGTGTAAAGTGAGCTTCTAACAATTCTATCGGATTGCATATATTCACATATGTCTTCTGGAAAATATCCAATACTTCATTGGCTGCCAGCTCCTTGTGCTGATGGTCGGATACTTCCTTGACGGTATAGCCGAGGTCTTCCCGCATTTTCGGAGGAAGATTAAAGCCATACTTCTGCTCTAATAAGTAACCAATGCCGCCCTTTCCGGACTGACTGTTAATTCGAATTACATCTCCATCGTACTTTCTTCCAACATCCTGTGGGTCCAACGGAAGATACGGCACCGTCCAGCGGTCACTCTGCTTCTCTTCCCGCCATTTCATGCCCTTTGCAATGGCATCCTGATGAGAACCTGAAAATGCTGCAAATACCAACTGTCCGGTATATGGAGAACGCTCATACACATGCATCCGGGTTACCCGCTCATATAATTCGGTCAATTCCGGAATATTGCTCAAATCAAGCTGTGGGTCTACGCCATGGGTATACATATTCATAGCCAAGGTAATAATGTCTACATTTCCGGTTCGTTCACCGTTTCCAAACAATGTACCCTCAATCCGGTCTGCTCCGGCAAGCAAGCCAAGCTCTGCATCTGCTACGCCACAGCCTCTGTCATTATGCGGATGAAGCGAGAGTATTACATTTTCACGATTCTTCATGTTCTCGCTCATGTATTCAATCTGGCTGGCATATACATGCGGCAAGGACATTTCTACGGTTGCCGGAAGGTTGATAATCACTTTGTTATCTGCCGTTGGCTGCCATACATCGATTACTGCGTTACATACCTCAAGTGCATATTCCGGTTCGGTTCCGGTAAAGCTCTCCGGTGAATATTCAAACTGAAAGTTACCACCATCTTCTTCTGCCAATTGCTTTAACAGCTTTGCACCGGATACTGCAATTTCCAGAATTTCCTGCTTAGATTTCTTAAATACCTGCTCCCGCTGGGCAACCGAGGTGGAATTATACAAATGTACAACTGCCTTCTTACAACCTCTGACCGCTTCAAAGGTCTTCTTGATGATATGCTCTCTGGACTGGGTCAATACCTGTACCGTAACATCATCCGGTATCAGATTGTCCTCAATCAAGGTACGAAGAAATGCATATTCTGTCTCGGATGCTGCCGGAAATCCAACCTCAATTTCCTTAAATCCTATCTGAACCAGCATTTTGAAAAATTCTACCTTCTCCTCCAGGCTCATCGGAACAATCAATGCCTGATTGCCATCCCGCAAATCTACGGAGCACCACTGTGGTGCATGGTCTATGTATTCCTTGTGTGTCCATTTCAAACACTCTGTTGGTGGCATAAAATAGCCTCTTTGATACTTCTGATAATTCTTCATCTTACTACCTCCTATGCTTCTTCTACCCAACACGTTTCTACCGTATCCTATGTGAAAGAAAACCAACGTATGCGTTTCATTATAAAAAGCCCCACGTCTCTACTTCTCATAGAGACGCAAGGCTAACATTGCTCTTACGCGGTACCACTCTAATTCATACTTCTGTATGCACTCTTCACAGATACGAACCTTAGAAATAACTATTTCTTTATTCATGGGTCTTATATCCTCCTGTCATAACGGTCAGGCACCGGCTAAGCCTACTCTCTGTTCAGCCCGCTGCTCAAAGGCCAGTTCAAACCTTTTCCATAACTGTCTCACACCAACCGACAGCTCTCTGTCTACTTCCAAAGTTCTACTCTTCCTTGTCTTTGCATTTCTAACTGCTACGTTAACATAAAAGCATTTCTTTGTCAATCGTCTATCACAAAATCCTGCATACGATTTTCCAAAACTTCTGCAATGGAACGAAGCTCGTTTACATTTTCCGAAATCTGGCTGACAATGTTGCTGACCTCTGCTACCGAAGCGGAGGTTTCCTCCGTACCGGCTGCGTTTTCTTCCGCAATCGCGGTAAGGTTCTGCACACTGTCTATTACATTGACTCTTGCTTTATCCAGAAGCTTTGTCTTATCTGCGATATTTCCAACACCTTCAATCGACATATCCATCTGCTCGTACAGATTTTCAAATTCCTGCTCGATTCTATGGATATTCTGGTTCTGTTCTTCCATTATCTGCTTTACGTCATTCATGGTTCCAACTGCTTCATTGGAATCTGCAATCAACAAATTAATAATCTCTGCAATCTGTCTTGCGGATTCATTTGACTGTTCTGCAAGCTTCTGTATCTGAGACGCTACAACCGCAAAGCCTCTTCCCTGTTCTCCGGCTCTGGCTGCCTCAATGGAAGCATTCAGGGATAACAGATTCGTCTGCTCTGCTATAAATGTAATTAACTCTGTTGCCTCACGAATCTTCAATGCAGATTCATTCGTATTATTGGTCTGTTCGTAAATTAAGTCAATGGAACCCTTTGCTTTCTCATTTATATCATTTAATTCCTGTAAGGTCTTGGATGCTTCATTGCCTGCTGCCCGCATGGAGTCTGCATAGTTATACAGATTCGTAACCTCTGCATTTGTTTCCTTTACCATATCACCCATCTGAATGACATTCTCGGTTGCCTTCTGGGTCTCTTCTGCCTGTGAGCTGGCACCTTCTGCAATCTCGTATACTGCACTTTCTACCTGACCGATATTGGTTGCTGTCTGCTGGGTATGTTCGTCCAATGCAGTCGCTGCGGTATACAGGTGATTACTCTGCTGTTTAATCTCACCGATTACAACCTCAAACTGGTTTCGCAGTTCGTTCAGTGAGCGTCCCATAACACCAACTTCATCCTTACGCTGCTCTAATTGTCCCTGTCTGTCATCCTGTCTTAAATCCAATGTTGCAAACTGATTTGCAATTCCCGACATTTCTTTAATCGGCTTTGCAAGCAGATATGCTATTACACATGCAATACCAACACATACGATAAATGCGAAAGCAATACCAAGCATGGTACGTCCCAATATGGTATTAATGTCTTTATTTATTTCAGATTTATCTGCGGATATGATTAACAAAAAGCCGTCATCAACATCCGGATAAATTCCGGCATATTTAATTGAGCCACGGAAATCATATTCATATACGCCTACTTCCTGCGGTTTTCCTTCTGCAATCTCTGCAAGCATATTTTTTACTACAGAATTCTCTACCGGCTGTCCGATTTTATCTGCTATCGGATGATACAGCATTGTACCGTTTAAGTCTACAACATACGCATAACTGCTATCCTTGCCGTTAATCTGGATTCGCTTTAACAAGCTTTGTACCTGTGTTGAGCTTACGCAATCCAAGCCGTCTTTTTGTATATAGCTTTCTAACATTTCTCCATATGCCATTGCCACATCATCGATGTAGTTACTCTGCATTTCGGAAAATGTCTTTGTGGTTGCCGGCTTTACTGTTATCCAAATCAAACCGGCACATATAATAATGGTAACTATAACTGTTAATACAATTCGGGTACGAATTGAACTTAAAAATCCAACTCTTGCATTTCCCTGCAATTTCTGGCGTATTTCCTGCTGATGCTCTTTGATGTTCTCGATAGTTTCCTGGCGTTCCATCTGATGCTTCCCCCTTGGTTTCAAAATCCTAATATTTTATATATTTGTCTTCGGTTTTACCGAAAAACATATTGGCAACATTTTACAATATTTGAGCAATAAATGCAATACCATATACAAAATAACCAAAAATCGACATGGATAGATGAAATTTGTCATAGTGATTAGAACAATTGGGGATGATTTGGCTGATGGGTTCCGGTGGTTGATGTTGGATGGGGTTATATGGTGCATTCTGGATAACGTAGGTAACTTCTGTGCTGTCATGGAAATAAACGAAAACGATAATTGGCTTATTGGTTTGTATGTTGCAATTACAGCCTGCCTTGTGCTTCTAAATACTGCAAAAATGCAGTACAGCCTGTTACAACATCACGATATGTTTCGTCGTAGCAATTATAGTACCATGGATCTCGCACAGATTTGGATTCATTGTTAAATTCCAGAAGTAACCGTATTTTCGTTCCTGCTTTATGACCGGTTATTTTTTCTATGTTGGATATATTTTCGGTATCCATGCCGATGAGGTAATCGTAATAGTCATAATCGGAAGCTTTTAATTGGACTGCTCTTTTTCCTTCACAGCTTAAGCCATGCTTTGCTAGTTCAGCCTTTGCCGGAGGATATACCGGGTTGCCTATCCCATTCCATATTTCTTCTGTGCTTGTGGCTACGGAGGCGATTTCAAATTGTTCGGCGAGTCCACGTTTGGCAACCATGGATTTTAGTACGAACTCCGCCATGGGGGGCCTGCAGATGTTGCCGTGGCATACGAAAAGTACTCGAATGCTCATAATTTCTCCTTTCAAACTGCGAAAAAATGCCGAGTTTTGCGGGGTTTTGCCGACTTTTCTATAAAATCTCATTTGCACAGAATCTGTGGTACATTCCG
>DHMX01000025.1 GCA_002406015.1 Lachnospiraceae bacterium UBA4631 | reverse complement strand
GGATAACTAAAAATTATCTATCAATTACATTATACTACATAATCCTCTGTTTTTCACTCATTTTTTTACAACAAATAGAAAAAATTCAGAAAGACATATATTTCGTCGATTTATTCGCTATTCTCTACATTCATTAGCTATTTATGTTTTCTTCTATTTAATTCATTTTCGGTCTGTGCAAGGCTTAATCAATAGAAACCATTAATTCGTTATCCGATTTTGCCGTATCCAGTTCCTTATATCAAACATAGCTCTTACATCTAGTTGTTTTATTTAATTTGACTTGACACCTCTAAATTTCAACGCTATCCTTTCCACAACATTTGACATTCCTTGTAAGGATATTAATTATTCCATTTATTTGAAGGACAGCCATCCCTCATCAGATTAAATGCTTTTCGTAAAGAATCTGTTTTTCTAATGAAAATATCCATATAAATATATACTAAACCCCTGTTTTCTACACTTTTTTAGCTACCTATTTACCTTTCCATGACATCAATACCACACTCTCCACATGTGATAGTTAGGCTATTCTGCACTCTATTACAAAAGACAAATTTTCCCTTTATTTATGCCATTTAGTATCTCTTTTTTCCAAATTAGCATACTTACTTTTGATTAGGCTATTTTCTATATTGTTAATAATCATAAATCATTTGACCTTATCTTCAGCCGGATCGACCTCATACCAATGTTTTGCATTACGCCTGCACTCCAATGCAGGAACTTTTTTTGTGACTTCACGCTTAATACTGCCATCAGCACGAACAATTTCTCTCCATTCTACCGACTTATTATAATATTTCATTTTCCCACCGCATTGAGGACATTTATCAATATGTATTTTTTCTAATGTAATCCTCCTACCATAACCGCTAATCGCATAATTTAAAATCAAAGGAACTCTAATTTGTTTTTTTGCTATTCTTCTAAGACTAAAAAACAAATTAAACAACAAAACAAATATTATAAAAATCACTGAATATGTTTGCGCCGGAAAATCCAACACTGTGTGCACATTTCCTTTAAAAAGGCTCAATGCATTTGCTAATATTTTGCCAGCCGGAAACAATCCAAGTAATCCAATAATTACACTTATCCAAGATAATACTGCTAAGGTAAATGGACTCCTCCATTTTGGTTCAGGTGTATACTTTGCTTCATCATGCTTAGAAGCAAAAGTTTCATTTATTATATCTCCTCCGGCAAATTGCACTGGTCCATTAAAGTTTGTTGGTCCATTGAAATTATTTTGATTATTAGTATCTTTCATAACTTTCTCCTAAAATATGTATCTATTTCTTTGAACTAAACTTTTTGTTTTTTCTTTGGTTTCCATGTTCACTCTTAACTACATTACTCCTCCCCTTCTCACTCTACACAGCCTCAAACACTTCTTTTAAGATTATCACCGGATTATTATCAGATGACAGATATTGAACTTCATCGTTTCCAGTTTTCAAAAGTCGAACGTCTCCCGTGTACTTCTCATTACTCAGCATAACATCAATCGTTCTCTTGCACCACTTTTCTTTCCCTGTAAGAGAGAGAATGTTCCTTCTTTCGAGTTCTCTGATAATACCCAAAATACTTTGACCGCTAAGATACAACTCAAAGATCCGCTTAACATTATAAACCTTTTCCTCATCAATAATCAACTTACCATCTTCATCATGCTTATAGCCATAACACTTTCTATCATAAAGTTTTGAGGTTCCCGATGCCGCCCGTTGATTAATGCCCCATTTTATGTTTTCACTACGGGATTCATTTTCAGCCTGTACAAGTGCTTTAATAATAGAAATCATTAAGTCGCTATCCGTTTTTGCCGCATCCAATTCTTCCTGTTCAAATATAACTCTCACGCCTAGTTGCTTTAGTTGATTGAGTGCATCTAAAATTTCAACACTATCCCTTCCAAAACGGCTGATATTCTTTGTAAGGATAATATCCAGTTTATTTGAATGACAGTCTTCCACCATCCGGTTAAATTCTTTTCGTAAAGAACCTGTTTTGCTTGTGGCAATATCCATATAAATATCTGCTAGAACCCATTGCGGCATAGCTGCTACTAACCTTGTTAAATGAGATGCTTGTGCAGTTAAACTCTGTAATTGTTCTGCATTACTTGTACTTACACGACAGTAAATCCCTACACATTTTCCCGCTTCGGTATCGGCGGTATAAAATGTACTTTTGAATTTTCCTGCATAATTTCTCCGCCTCCTCGTTGCTGTCTAATCAACATGAGTCTATTTTCTCTGTATAGTAGTTAGCCCATTAAATCATCTTATCAACTCAACATACGAAATATCTATCCCGTCTCCACAACTTTCCCAACATCCATATTGTCCACTCAACTATCCGCACGGATATATTCCGACACATAGATTTTTACAGTGATTTTCCCATTTTTAGCATCAACTAAAAATATGTCTGATTTACGGAAATGCCTTGTTTCTACACTTTTTCATTTCCTTATTTCTCCACCCTTGACATCAATACCACCGTCTCCACATGCCCTCCCTGACAAAACTGGTCAACCACAGACACCTTCTCAATCTGATACCCCAATTCTCCCATCCGTTTCACATCTCTTGCCAAGGTTGCCGGGTCGCAGCTCACATAGACCATACGTGCCGGCTTCATATTCGCTATGGTTTTCAAAAGGATTCCTTCACAACCCTTTCGTGGCGGGTCTACCACAATAACATCTGCATGAATTCCTTTTTCCCGATATTGTTGCGGCAGTATGTCTTCTGCTTTTCCCACGAAAAATTCTACATTTGTAATATCGTTTATTGCTGCATTTACTTTTGCATCTGCTATTGCCTGCGGAACTATCTCCACTCCATAGACCTGCCCTGCCTTTTGACTTAAAAATAACGAAATCGTTCCTATTCCACAGTACAAGTCCCAGACAGTTTCACCGCCTTTCAGGTCAGCATATTCCAGTGCTTTTTCATATAATTTTTTCGTCTGTATTGGATTCACCTGATAAAATGACAGTGGAGAAATCCGATACTTTATATCCCCGATATAATCCGTAATATAATCTTGCCCCCATAATGTCTTGCAAGTATCACCTAAAATCCGATTGGTCTTTTCCTGATTTATATTAATACAAATACTCGTCATGCCCGACATCTGTTTTAAGGCTGTAACCAAATCCTCCGCATGCGGTAGCTTCGTACCATTTATCACAAGGCACACCATGATTTCACCGGTTGTAAATCCTACCCTTGTTAAAATGTGCCGCACCAGTCCTGTATGCTGTTCCTCATCATAAGTAGGAATGTCATGCGTCTGAATAAAATCACGTACACATTTTATAATCGTGTCATTTCCTTCTGCCTGAATATAGCAATATTGCGTATCAATAATGGTATGTGTCCGTCCTGCATAAAAGCCCGTAACTACTTTTCCCTGCTTGTCACGCCCTACCGGAAACTGAGCTTTATTTCGGTAATTCCATGGCTGCTCCATTCCGATTATCGGCTCCATATACTGCTCCGGCTGCTCTATTCCCCCAATTCGGCTCAAACAATTTTTCACTTTATTCCATTTGAAATCCAACTGCTTTTCATAACTCACATGCTGTAAGGTACAGCCGCCGCACTGTTTTGCTACCGGACACCTTGCCTCTACCCGATAGGGAGACGGCTCCAATATTTCTAAAAGCCGGGCATATGCATATTGCTTCTTCACTTTGGTTATTACTGCCTGAATCCGGTCTCCCATTACCGCATCCTTTACAAATACTGCTATTTTGCGTTCACCATTTTCATCTGCTATATGTCCGATTCCTTCGCCATCGGTTCCCATATCTTCAATTATCAGTTCTACTCTCTCATTTTTCTTCATTTCTTTTATAATTTCCTTACTTGCTTTTTTGTGTCAAACATTTCTCACAATATCATTCATTTTTCTCGGCTTCACTCATTTCTGCTCAGTTTCACTCGTTTTTGCTTAGGCTTCTCTCGTTTTCTCACATTTTCTATTCTAAAACATCAGTGAACAACTTGCCGATGTGCCTTACAGGACCAGTGTAACACATCTATTTTAAACACAGCAACCTTCTCTACCATTTCGTCCTGAAATGTCCACTCCGTCTGCTCGGAATAATGAGCCATAATTCTTTGCAACGCATATCTTTTTTCCGCAGGCTCCTGTAACACTGCTGCAATGCCGCTTCCCATGACAGATTGATAAAGATACGAATAGGCACAGGCAACATCACCTTCTACTAATTCATGACGTGTATCCATTTCAAATGTAATTGCGGTCTGCTGCTTTAACAATTCCATTTTCTTTCCTTCCCCTGCACTGTGAAAGTATAATGTCAGACGTTCCCCACATTCCTCATATCCAAAGTTCATCGGAACAATATAGGCTTCCTGTCCGTCTAAAAGGCCAATCCTGCAACAATCGCAGCTTTTAAGTATTTCCATCATTTCATGAAAATCTGTAATTTCTCTGTCCGTTCTCCGCATCTGCTCTCTCCTGTTCTTATGGCTATTCTTATAACTCGTGATAATATGGGCATATGTCCTCGTATCGACCATCCTTCATTCGAAATCCCTTTGGAATAACTCCCAATTGTATAAAACCTAATCTCTCATACAAATGTCTTGCATGGATATTCGTAGCAACCACTGCATTAAACTGTAATATTTTAAATTGATGCCGCTTTCCCTGTATCAGACAATCGGAAACTAATTGTTCACCGATATGAAGTCCGCGGGAATCCCGACTGACCGCATAACTGGCATTACAAATATGTCCGCATCGACCTACATTGTTCGGATGTAAAATATAAATACCATAAATAATTCCTGTTTCACTATCCTCTGCTACTGCACTGTATGTCTGTGCCGCAAAAAATTCCCTGCCTGTATATTCTGTTAATAATTCTTCCTGCGGAAATGCCACGCCCTCTTCTACTACTTCATTCCATATGCGAATCATTGCCAGCAAGTCGGCTTCCTTATATTCTCTGACAATCAGTTTCATCTTGCACACTCCTTATTATTAAGCGGTCTGCCCTTATTCTTTGTTTTCTAATACCGCAACCAAACGTGCTTTGCGAATTTTATCCGCTGATTAGTGGTTGTCAATGCCATCATGCAGGCATGTCGCATTTTCCTCGTCACCATAACAGAAAAAGGGCTATGTTGTTCTACATAGCCCTCATTCTACAACTATATCTTTTCAAATACAAGAATCATTTACAGTCTGTCTTTCTACTTTCATATACTTGCCTTATCAAGCAGAACTCGTATATCTGTTCATATGTCAGGGCTGCTATGCTGTTATTCAACAATGCCTGTGTGATAATTGCACTGCATCTCCGGAAACAATTGCCGATTTTCTGCACCGCCTTGCCGTTAAAACCTTACATATTTAATGCAGGTTTACGGTTAGTTCCGCATTATGACCTTTTTAACAACCGCTCTACCGCCGAACCATCCAATTGATTTACCGTCTGAAACGCTCCGTCATAAAATACTGCCCAGTTATTAAACACTCCCGGCAGCTCCTTCGCTTCCTTCCGCGAAGTCACCTCTATGCAGCTAAGTGTAATTCCCTTATCCTGACAATATTCCTTCAGTTTTTCAATCCGCTGCAAAATAAATGGACATTGAAAATCATAATACACAGTAAGATTCTTAGTTTCAATCCTTCCTGCCTTCGCCTCCTGCGTAAAGGAAGGCTTAGTGCCATCAAAGGAACATGCCAGCAACTCATATCCATAAGCGGTACTATCCACCGTTTGAAAACCAAACCGCTTTGCAAATGACTGGTCGGATAACCATGCCTTTTGCTTCTTTGCCCCAAGCATACATACGCCTGATTTTCCCTGCCTTCTGGCATCCTCCAGACAATCATTCATAAGCTCCGTTCCATATCCGCAGCCCTTACAGGATGTATTTGAGACCCATAAACAATATATATACATATAATTATCTCCCACAATGGGAACCCATGCTGTCTCCAGTGGTGCATATTCAATAAACACACAATTCTTAACGTCCAATTTACGAAATACGTGTCCCTCTTTCAAACGGTCTGCCAGCCATTGCCGCTTTTTCTCCACTCCGGGATGCAGTTTCTTTGTCCGTATAATACAGCAAAGATGCTCCTCTGCAAGATTTTCCGCTGTAAGATTTATATAGTTATGCTCCATATTATCCCCTTATCCGATTCCATGTTTCTCTGCTAATTGCAAATACCTTTGTTCTTTCGTTCACTTCATCCGGAAACTCATCTACCTGTGTGCATCCCCATGAAATTGCTGTTGATGCGGAAGGAAGATTTGTGTATTTCATATAAGAATATACTACATTAAACGGTGTGTTCTTAAATGTCCAGTCCCTCACCAACATTGCAGCCTCTTTTGCATATCCCTTCCGTTGCATATCTTTACGGATATGATAACCGATTTCGGGTTTTATCTCCCCACCTATCAGTTGCATGGTCAGACCGCAATCCCCAATCATTTCTCCGGACTCCTTTAAGCATACTGCCCACAAACCAAATCCAAATATCCGATACCGTTCCACATTCCTGTCTATCCATCCTCTGACATCCGCTTCATTAAATGTGTGCGGATAATGCTGCATAATATCTGCATCTCCAAGTACCGCATAAAGGGCATCGTAATCCTGACTCGTCATTTCCCTCAAAAATAGTCTTGTGCCTTCTAATCTCATAACCTTCACCTTCATTTCTTCATTCCTGACCTTATGACTATTACCTGTGAATCAGTCTACCATGCCCTTCTACCATATTCAATTATCCACCGACAACTGTTCAAATATCATAGATAAGATACTTAACACCGTCTTATTTCTTCTTCACCGGAATCCAGATTTCACAATAATAATTTTCATCCATGGTTCCCTTCGCATACTTAGTAGGGTCATCATAATACTCTACACAATAGCCGGCAGCAAACTCGTACTCTCTCAGTGCCGGAAGCCATTCTGTAAATATCTTGGTATTCACATCCTGCAAAGCATTCGGCAAAGCTCCCTTGCATGGGAATACTGCCCACGTAAATTCCGGAATGGTTCTAAGTTCAAAGCCTTCCGGTGCTTCCTTTCCCTCTTTCCATGTGTCCGCAATCAGGTATTCAAATGTATTTTGTCCCATTTCCTCGTCAATATTAATACCGTAGGTCCCCATTACCGTCTGTCCCTTTCCTTCCTTAAAATGCTCTTGCCAGAACTGCGGAATTGTCTCCTTTGCTCCCTCATATGCGAACTTCTTCACATTTGCCAATACTGTAAATGCCGCCTTCTTTTCAATCCTATAATCCATCAGATAGCCTCCTTCTAGTGATAGTTTAATTTTCAGAGGAGCAAATGACTTCAGTACCGGATGTTCCTTGCGTATCTGTGTCGGAGTTACGCCATGGAATCTCGTAAATGCTTTTGTAAAGCTGTCCGGTGATTCATATCCGTATTTTAACGCAATATCAATCACCTTTTCATCCCCGGAAGCCAAGTCATTTCCTGCCAATGCCAGCCTTCGGTTCCGGATATACTCTGTCAGAGAAAATCCGCAAATAATCGCAAAGCCCTTCTGAAAATAAAAAGAAGACAGCCCTACACTCTGATATGATACCTGTCAAGTAGACAAGGTAAATATCTAAAATGAAGTGCTGATGAACGACCGTACGAAATGTGCGGTCGTTTTTCTATGCACACCATTTCTCTTTATATTTTTCAATTCGTTTATTTTTAGGAATAAGATACT
>DHMX01000005.1:85792-86071 GCA_002406015.1 Lachnospiraceae bacterium UBA4631 | reverse complement strand
AGAGGTTTGAATTAGAAAGAAAACTTTTTGTATGATGTTTTGAAGGTGCAGGAATCATGCATATGCATTGGATAACAGATAAGAGTATTTATTTGTATATCTGATGGATTGAAAAGCATGGTGAGCCATGAATGTAAGAAATACAGAACATGGTAAATGTAGCTTCATATATGAATGATTATGGCCCAGTGGCTCAGTTGGTTAGAGCGTCGCCCTGTCACGGCGAAGGTCGAGGGTTCGAGTCCCTTCTGGGTCGTTCATATGGGATCTTAGCTCAGC
>DHMX01000005.1:0-85702 GCA_002406015.1 Lachnospiraceae bacterium UBA4631 | reverse complement strand
GTCACAGGTTCGAGCCCTGTAGGTCCCATTTTTTATGCCGATATGGCTCAATTGGCAGAGCAGCTGATTTGTAATCAGCAGGTTAACGGTTCGAGTCCGTTTATCGGCTTTAGCAATGCCGGTGGTGTTGCGTATTTGGATGGATTCCCGAGTGGCCAAAGGGGACAGACTGTAAATCTGCTGCAACTTGCTTCGGTGGTTCGAATCCACCTCCATCCAGTTATAAAATCCGAATAAGATTTTATGAATATAACGCGGGATGGAGCAGTCTGGAAGCTCGCCGGGCTCATAACCCGGAGGTCATAGGTTCAAATCCTGTTCCCGCTACTCAAGCAAGACTAAGAACTACGCCCAGATAGCTCAGTTGGTAGAGCAGAGGACTGAAAATCCTCGTGTCACTGGTTCGATTCCGGTTCTGGGCATTTATCAATGAACTCAATTCTTTCAAAGAATTGGGCTTTTTTTAGATTTTGGGAAAGCAGGAGAGAAGGACATAGATGCAACGATTATTTTTGCAAACCTTAAAGGAATATGGAAACAGCAACCGGTATCCATGGCATATGCCGGGGCATAAAAGGCAAATGACACTGGCAGAGAGCATGGAAAGTTTGAAGCTGAGAGCAAAATATGATGTAACAGAGGTGCCGGGGCTTGATAATCTGCTGGCTCCGGAGGGCGTGCTGAAGGAGTCCATGGCACAGCTTCCGAAGGTATATGGAAGTTATTGTTCGTACTACTTAGTTAATGGAAGCAGTTGCGGAATCCTGACTGCGATTTCAGCAGTATGCAGACCGGGAGATACATTAATAATGGGAAGAAATTGTCACCGTTCCATATATCATGCAGTCGCTCTTTTGGGACTGCATCCGGTTTATTTATATCCGAAAAAATTAAATGATTACGGAATCTTTGGGGGTATTACCAAAGAGCAGGTACAGGAAGCATTAAAGGAACATCCGGAAACAAAAGCAGTTATTTTTCCGTCACCAACCTATGAAGGGGTGGTATCGGATGTTGCGGGAATCAGTGAGGTTGTGCATCAGAATGGAGCGTATTTGATTGTTGATGAAGCACATGGAGCATATCTGGAATTTTGTGTGCAGGCTCCGGCTGCCGCTATTCGCTGCGGAGCGGATTTGGTAATAGAAAGCCTTCATAAGACTTTGCCTTGTTATAATCAATGTGCGATTCTTCACATTGGCGGAAATGATGCAGAGCAATTGCGGGAGCGGGTAGAGCGGTATTTGCAGGTTTATCAGACAACCTCTCCGTCCTATCTTCTGGTTGCGAATATGGAGGATTGTATTGCAACCATGGATGCTTGGAGAATGACCCATATGCAGGAGTATTGGAAACGCCTGCTTCAGTTCCGAAGAAAATGGGAAAACAGGCAGGGGATTCATTTATTAACAAAGGCAGAGGTGATTGCCGGCGGAGCATATGATTATGACGAGGCGAAGCTGGTATTTTGCATTCCGGAAAATGGAACAAGGATAACAGGAGAAGCATTTGCAAATCGGTTAGAACAGGAATGCGGACAGGTAATGGAAATGGCATCCCTGCACTATGTATTGGCAATGACAAGTGTGGCAGATACGGAAGAAGCGTTTGAAATATTAGACCGGGCATTGCGTAAGGTAGTAGCTGCTATAGAAGAGAAAGAAACAGAAAACATAGCAGAGGATAGACAGAAAGCAAAAGGAATAGTCGAACAAACGGAAATAACTGAACAAACAGGAATAGACGTACAAAAAGAAATAACCGTACAAGCGGAGCTAAAACAGTCAGTTGTCAGGGAACAGGAACAGAAAATGATACCCGCAGATGCATGGAATCAAGAAATGGTTCTGGTGAAACTACCGGAAGCGGAGGGAAGAATCGCGGGCGAGTATGTGACGGTTTATCCACCGGGAATCCCACAGTTAGTACCGGGAGAAAGTATTTCTAATCAGGAAATAACATATCTGCAACAGTGTATGGAACAGGGCTTAACTGTACAGGGAATTACAGAAAATGCAGAAATCCTTGTTTTACAGGCAAAAGCAGAAACGTAATAATACCATACCATTGGCGTTACAGACGTTTGCAAATGTTTGCAGGTTTTGCAGACAAACATAGGCAAATCCCATGAAACGAAAGACTTCGTAAGGATTTTGCAAGACTTTGTTTCTTGAAAGATAAAAAGTACTGTGATAATATGGCTAAATAGAAGTTACCATCATGAATGTGTTTTAATAATGAAGGAGGATTTTATATGGTTACTGGTGGAGCAGATTATCAAGAAATACTGGAAACATTGTTTTCGTCTGCGGCAGCTATGACAATCATATTGGTTGTCGGCTCAATTATAATAGGTACATTGCTTATTATATATGTATTGGAGAGTATAGGGTTATACCGCATGGCGAAGAAGTTAAATCACGATAAGGCATGGCTTGCATGGATTCCATACGCAAAGCTGTGGCTGTTGTTCGATATGCCAAAGAAGGAGTTCCGGGTTCTGGCATTGAACAAGGAAATTCCGGTCAGAGCCAACGCATTCTGGATATATATAGCTATTACCTATGGCTCAGGAATTGTTCTGAATATGTTGGCAGTGATACCAATTATTAATTGGGTAGTTGCATTTATATCACCATTGATGGGTATTGCATTGACGCTGGTATTCGTCTTTATGATGTATCCGGCATACAAGGATTTATTTGATTTATTTTTACCGGAACCTACATCTAAGGGTTATACAGTGGCAAGTATTATCTGTTCTTGCTTAGGCTTGGGAATCGTAGCACCGATTCTGTTGTTAATTGCATCTTCTAAGGAGCCGGTAGAGGTAATTGAGAATCAGGAGTATACATCGGACTACACCTATTAAATATCGTAGGGACACTCACGAACAGATATGGCAGATTACTTGACAAAAGCAGGGCAAATAGTGTAAAATTCGCTAGTAATGTTAAGAAACTGTTTAAAAGAAAAGTGAGGTAATTATAAAATGAAAAAATTAACATCTCGGCTGGCAGCAGCAGGAATGATTGCTGTTATGGCATTTGCAATGGCAGGCTGTGGAAACACAGGAGCATCAGGTACAGGCGTAGTTAAGACGATTGATATTTCGCTTACAGATGAGCAGTATGCATTTGGTGTCGATAAGACAAATGATGAATTATTAAAGCAGACCAATGAATACATTGCACAGATTAAGGAAGACGGAACCTTGGATGAGATTTGCGAGCATTATTTTGGCGATGGCACACCGGTTGGCGTAACTTCCGCAAAAGAGGATTCCTCAAAGGACCAGTTGATTGTATCTACCAACGCAGAATTTTCTCCGTTTGAGTACAAGGAAGGCGATACCTTCTACGGAATCGATATGGAACTGGCAGCAGGACTTGCAGAGTATTTGAATAAGGAACTGGTTATTTTGGATGTTGATTTTGAAGCTGTATGTACTTATGTAGATACCGGCAAGGCAGATATGGCAATTGCAGGCTTGACAATTAATGAAACCAGAAAAGAGAGTGTGAACTTCTCAGATTCCTATTATACAGCATCACAGGTAGTGATTGTACCTGCGGATGATACTTCATTTGATGATTGTACGACTGCGGATGATGTATTAGCAGTAATTGCAGCAAAGGATGAAGGTAAGATTGGCGGACAGAGCGGAACAACAGCAGAGTTCTTTGTAAAGGGTGATGCTGATTGGGGCTTTGATGGTCTTTCCAATATGAGCTGGGTAGGATATACCTCAGGTTCCTTGGCTGTAAATGATATGTTATCCGGAAATATCGATTACGTTATCATCGACCAGGCACCTGCAAATATGATTGTAAAGAAAATAAATGCAGCAAATTAATTAAGAATATGGGAGAAGAAACCTGTCCTATGACGCGACAGGTTTCTTCTCATATTATACACGAGGGAAAAATATGTCAATCCAATCATTAATTACCAAATGGAATATGTTTATAGACACCTTTTTGAATAAGGGTGGATATAAGGAAGTCATCACCGGCTTAGTCAATACGCTGATTATTGCACTGGTGGCATTATTACTGGGTATCATTATCGGTACACTTATTGCTGCTGTTGAAGTGCAGCCAAAGAAGGGAAAGGTATTGGCGGTTCTGAAGAAAATCTGTACGATTTACGTTGCGTTTTTCCGGGGAACACCAATGGTCGTTCAATTGCTGTTAGGATACTTTGTAATACTTCCGTTGGTTGGAATTAACTTATCCTCCGTTGTAGTAGCAATTATTATCATGGGACTTAACAGCGGTGCCTATGTTTCGGAAATCATGCGTTCGGGTATTTTGTCGGTTGACATCGGACAGATGGAAGCAGGACGGGCAATGGGCTTAAATTACCGCACAACCATGCAGAAAATTATTATTCCGCAGGCAGTAAAGAACATTCTTCCAACCTTGGGAAATGAGTTGATTTCCTTGGTTAAGGAAACCTCCGTTGTCAGCTTCATCGGTGTCGTTGATTTGTATAAGGCATTCCGAACCATTGGTTCCGGTAATTATGAATATATGATGCCGTTCTTGGTAATGGCGGTTATTTATATAGCAATCATCTTATTAATCACTCTTGGATTACGGATTATGGAAAGGGGGTTGCGGGCAAGTGATAAGCGTTAGAAATATCTATAAAAATTTTGGAGACCTTAAGGTATTAAAGGGAGTCAGCAATGAGATTCAAAAGGGAGAAAAGGTTGCAATTATAGGACCTTCCGGCAGTGGAAAGAGTACCTTGCTTCGCTGTATGAATCTGTTAGAGGAGCCGACCTACGGTGAAATCTGGCTGGACGACAAGCTTCTGACACCGGCAGACCCATATTTGCATAATGAAGTTATGCAGGTATCCGATACCTATCAGCGGCTGCTGCAGGAAATGGTAGGGGTCGGCAATTCCATAACAGAAGAAGAAAAAACAAAGGCAGATAAGGAAATTATTGCCCGTATTCGGAAGGAAGACTTGCTCCGGAAGCGTGAGGGCAAGGCATATAAAGAGGCATTAAAAAAGGTAGAAAAAGAGAACCGGATGGATGTAAATCTGGCAAGACAGCGGGTTGGCATGGTATTTCAGCATTTTAATCTTTTCCAGAACCTGACCGTAATGGAAAATCTGACGCTGGCACCTGTAACTTTAAAGCTGCAATCCACAGAGGAAGCGACCCAGAAGGCAAGTGAGCTATTGAACCGAATCGGACTGTATGATAAGAAGGATGAATATCCGAATAAGCTTTCGGGCGGTCAGAAGCAGAGAATAGCCATTGTCCGTTCATTGGTTATGAATCCGGAGGCTATTTTGTTTGATGAACCAACCTCTGCATTGGACCCGGAAATGGTAGGCGAGGTATTGGAGCTGATTCGGGAATTGGCTGAGGAAGGTATGACAATGGTCATTGTTACCCATGAGATGGGATTTGCAAGAGAGGTTGCAACAAGGGTATTATTTATGGATGGAGGAGCCATTCAGGAAGAAAATACACCGGATGAATTTTTCAAGAATCCACAGCATCCGCGTCTGCGGGAGTTCTTATCGAAGGTACTGTAGAAAACGAGAAGCATATTGCAAATCGAGGGTTCCTGTGGCATAATTTTAAATGTAAAGTACGAAATCTGGATAAAAGACACCTAACGGAGAATATAGAGTTTTGAGCAGGATATTTTGTTTGATTGGGAAAAGTGGTTCCGGAAAGGATACCATATATAAGGAAATCTTAAAAGAGGCAGATAAGCATCTGGTTCCGGTCATTCCTTATACAACCAGACCTCGAAGAGCGGATGAGATAGAAGGCTTGAACTATCATTTTGTGACAGAGGAGCAGTTAGCGTGTTTTCAGCAGCAGGGACGTGTGATGGAATGCCGGCAGTATCATACGGTGCAGGGCATTTGGAGTTACTTTACCTTACAGTTTGATTTAGAAAAAGATTCCGACTATATACTAATTACTACGCTGGAAGGAGTCGATAATATAGTTAGACAGTATGGTGCAGAGATTGTCCATGTTGTATATCTGTATATTGATGATAAGGAACGGTTACTTCGGTGTATTCAGAGGGAATCCCAGCAGTCAGGTCCGAATTATGCGGAGGTGTGCCGGCGGTTTCTGGCAGACCAGCAGGATTTTTCGGAGGAGAAGCTGAAACGGTGCGTGCATGTGCATTCTGTCAATACGAATCAACCGTTATCGCAGTGTATACAGCAATGGAATCGTATATATCAGGAAGAATCTGTCAATCTCTAAAATAGCACTGTTTCATAACCTTGTTTCAGAATTTGGTCAGGAGGGAGTTCGGAATTAATGGATATTAAACAATTAGACCCAATCTCTCAATTAACGAAGATAGACGCTGCCGAAGCAGTAAAGAATACAGGAAATGATGATTTTAAATTCACGCTGGTTAGTCATATACAGGAAGGTGAATTGCAGGCTAAAATGGAGAGCCTGATGAAAGAGATTGAAGAAGAAGGACAGCGGATTGCCCGGCATAAGGATATACGGGATATGCGGCGTTACCGGGCAAAGATTAAGGAATTTATGAATGAGGTAACAACCCATTCCTATGCATTTTCCAGAGAGAATTTTCTGGACAGAAAGGGCAGACACCGGGTATACGGTATTATTCATCTGGTGGATGAGAATCTGGATAAATTGGCAGAGGCATTAATGGCAGACGAGAAGGACCATTTGGAAATCCTTCGGTTGATAGGTGATATTCGGGGGATGTTAATTGATATTATCACGTAGGGAAGGTGCAGAGTATGGCAACATTTAAGGATGTCATTGGACATGAAAATATAATAGGGCATTTCAAGAGCAGTATTGAGCGTGGTAAGGTGGCACATGCATATCTGATTCATGGTGAAAAGGGAACCGGCAAGAAATTATTGGCGGGGCTGTTTGCCAAGACCCTGCAATGCGAGTCCGGCGGAACCGACCCATGCGGAACCTGCCGTTCCTGTCTGCAATGTGATACAGGCAATCAGCCGGATATTATATGGGTAACACATGAGAAACCAACGGTTATCTCTGTGGATGATATTCGGGAACAGGTAAATAAGGACATTATTGTGCGTCCTTACAGCAGCCGCTATAAGATTTATATTATACCGGAGGCGGAGCTGATGAATCCGCAGGCACAGAATGCATTATTAAAGACTATTGAAGAACCGCCGGAGTATGCGGTTATTATGCTGTTAACCAATAATATCGGCAAAATGCTTCCGACGATTATTTCCAGATGCATTACGTTGAATCTGAAGCCGGTGGGCGAGCTGGATATGCTGGATTATCTCTCTAAGCTGGGGATTCCGCTGACAAAGGCGAAGTTCTGCGTAGGCTTTGCATTCGGTAATCTCGGAAAGGCGGTACGGCTTGCTACCTCGGAGGAATATAACGAGATTAAGCAGGATTGTGTTCAGATTCTTAAAAATGTAAATAAAATGGAGGTCTATGAGCTGGTGGAAGCCGTTAAGAAGATGGCAAAATACAAGCTGGATGTCTATGACTATATTGATTTGATGATGATGTGGTATCGGGACCTCTTAATGTTAAAGGTATCCGGTTCCCCGGATAAGCTGTTATTCAAAGAGGAATATGCTACGTTAAAACAGCAGGCGAATTATATTTCCTTTGAAGGGATTGAGAATGTATTAGAAGCAATGGATAAGGTAAAGGTTCGTCTGGATGCGAATGTGAACTTTGATATTGCAATGGAATTGCTGTTATTGACAATAAAGGAGAATCAAAATGATAGAAGTAATCGGAGTTAGATTCCGGGAAAGTGGGAAGATATATTTCTTTGACCCATTAAAGATTGAAGTTGAGGCTGGGGATTATGTCATTGTGGAGACTGCCAGAGGTATGGAATACGGCAAGGTAGTCTATGGCAGGAGACAGATTGATGAAAAGAAAATGTCTGCTCCGATTAAGCCGATTATCCGAAAGGCAACTCCGGCGGATGCTGCCAGAAATGAGAAGAATAAGGAAAAATGCAAAGAAGCCTTTAATATATGCCTTGAGAAAATCGCAAAGCATAAGCTGGATATGAAATTAATTGAGGCAGAATATACATTTGATAATAATAAGGTATTGTTTTACTTTACCGCAGACGGCAGAATTGATTTCCGGGAGCTGGTAAAGGATTTGGCTTCCGTATTCCGTACCAGAATCGAGCTGCGTCAGATTGGTGTGCGGGATGAGACTAAGATAGTCGGCGGTATCGGTATTTGCGGTCGGGAATTATGCTGTCACAGCTATTTATCTGATTTTGCACCGGTATCGATTAAAATGGCAAAGGAGCAGAGCCTTTCCCTGAATCCAACCAAAATATCCGGAGTATGCGGACGCTTGATGTGTTGTCTGAATCATGAGGAGGCAACCTATGAATATCTGAATGACCGGATGCCGAATATCGGAGACTTTGTAAAGACTCCGGAGGGACAGAAGGGCGAGGTGTCAAGCACGAATGTCTTACGCCAGAGTGTGAAGGTGATTGTGACAAATGATGCGGGCGAAAAAGAAATCGTAGAGTATAAGGTGGACGAGCTGCGATTCAGACCAAAGAAGCACCGGGACAAGAATAAGGTGAGTGCCGAGGAAATGAAGGAATTAGAAGAGCTGGAGAAGCAGGAGAAAAAGGAAGGCAAGTCAAAGCTGGATGATTAAATATGGACATGATAAGACCGGGAGAACGTTTAGATGATTTACAATGTAAAGGGTATCAGATTATTCAGGACCCTAAGAGATTCTGCTTTGGAGTGGATGCGGTCTTTTTGTCCAATTTTGTAACCGTAAAACGGGGAGGACGGATTTTAGACCTTGGAACCGGTACGGGAATTATTCCGATTCTTCTGGCAGCAAAGACAGAAGCCGCCCACATTACCGGACTGGAAATCCAGAAGGAAAGTGCCGAAATGGCAGCCAGAAGCGTACAACTGAATGGGCTGGAGGAACGCATAACAATTACAGAAGGTGACATTAAGGAAGCCGCAGATATATTTTCTGCAGCTTCTTTTGATGTAATTACCTCAAATCCTCCGTATATGACACATGAGCATGGCTTGGAAAATGCATACGAACCAAAGAATATAGCAAGGCATGAAATCTTATGCAATCTGGAGGATGTTGTGAGGGCAGCAGCCCGGCTGGTAAAACCGGGAGGCAGTTTTTTTATGATTCATAAACCGTTTCGGCTGGCAGAGATATTCGGTATGCTGATGCAGTATAAATTGGAGCCGAAGCGTATGCGGCTGATTTATCCATATGTGGAGAAAGAGCCGACCATGGTAATGATAGAAGCGGTTCGAGGGGGACGGTCAAGAATTAAAATTGAGCCGCCGCTGATTGTATATCAGGAAAAAGGGGTATATACAGAAGAAGTGCGAAGAATGTATGGGCAGTAAACGGATGACAGGCTTGATGGAACAGAAGGCAGGGAAGGAGTATCAAAATGACAGGAACCTTATATCTATGTGCAACACCAATCGGAAATCTGGAGGATATGACCTATCGTGCAGTCCGGATTTTACAGGAGGTGGATTTAATTGCAGCAGAGGATACCCGAAACAGTATTAAGCTGCTAAATCACTTTGATATTCATACCCCTATGACGAGTTATCATGAATATAATAAATACGATAAAGCAAGAGTGCTGGTAGGGTATTTGTTAGAAGGTAAAAATATAGCAGTTATCACCGATGCGGGAACACCGGGAATCTCCGACCCCGGAGAGGAGCTGGTGCGGCAATGTCAGGAAGCCGGGATTACCGTCACTTCCCTGCCGGGAGCGTGTGCCTGTGTAAATGCACTGGTAATCAGCGGATTGCCGACACGAAGATTTTGCTTTGAAGCCTTTCTGCCGACAGACAAGAAGGAGCGGGCAGGAATCTTAGAAGAATTAAAGGCGGAGACACGTACCATTGTCTTATATGAAGCACCCCATCGATTAGTCCGTACCCTGCGGGAGCTTCAAGATACCTTGGGAAACCGCAGGCTGACGATTTGCCGGGAGTTGACGAAGAAGCATGAAACGGTATTCCGGACAACCATAGAAGAATCCATTGCATATTATACCGAGCAGGAGCCAAAGGGAGAATGTGTGCTGGTAATAGAGGGTGTGAGTATCGAGACACTGAAAGCAGAAGAACGAAAGCAATGGGATTCTATGAGTATTCCGGAGCATGTGGAATATTATATCTCACAGGGAAACGATAAAAAAACTGCCATGAAGCTGGCGGCAGCAGACCGGGGAATCAGCAAGCGGGACATATATCAGGCTATGATAAATGAGGAAGCGTAATCGTATCAATACCGAACCCCGAAACGCATATTTTTATGAAATTTTGATATACTGTATAAAGCTTGATTAAGATATGGAACTTATAGTATGTTAAATTACATTTGGGCATTTATGATAATTCTGGGAGTTATCGTAGGAGCATTTACAGGCACGATGGAGGAGGTATCCTCCGGGATTCTGGATTCCTCAAAGGAAGCCATACAGCTATGTATCGTTATGCTTGGTGTTGTAGGAATGTGGACAGGGGTTATGAAAATAGCAGAACAGACAGGACTGGTGCGGCAGTTGACAAAGCTGCTGATGCCGGTCCTTCGTATATTATTTCCCCGGATTGCAGACCGGGAGCAGGCAATGGGATATATAGCGGCAAATATGATAGCAAATATTCTGGGGCTTGGCTGGGCGGCAACTCCTACCGGATTAAAGGCAATGCAGGAGCTTAAAAAAATCCATCAGGAGCGTTGCCGAGAAACCGGAGAGGATGCAGACGCTGCCAGTGATGAAATGTGTCTGTTCATGGTAATTAACATTTCCTCTCTGCAAATCATTCCGATTACCATGATTGCATATCGCAGCCAATACGGTTCCGTACATCCCGGAATCATCATTTTGCCGGGACTCATTGCGACAGCTATTTCCACCCTGACCGGCACCTTATATGGGCTGTGGAAATGCAGAAGAAAGCATTAGGGGGTGGCATCTGTGAAACTTATTTTGATGTTATCCAGCTTCATGATTCCGTTAATTATATTTTATATGATAGGCTATGGTATCCTGAACCGGGAAAAGGTATATGACATTTTCATTGACGGCGTAAAGGAGGGCTTCCGGATTGTGGTGGGAATCGCACCGGCTCTGGTCGGACTGATGGTTGCTGTTGGTGTAGTCCGAAACTCCGGAGCATTGGAATTATTGGCAAGGCTGCTGACCCCGATAGGCAATCTCTTGCGGATACCTGCGGAGATAATTCCGCTGATTCTGGTAAGGCTGTTTTCTACCTCGGCAGCAAACGGACTGGTATTTGACATATTCAAGGAATATGGTACGGATTCGCAGATGGGTCTGCTGGCTTCTATTATTATGAGCTGCACCGAGAGCATTTTTTATATTATGTCCGTATATTTTCTGTCCGTAAAGGTAAAGAAGACCAGATGGACCTTTGCCGGAGGGATGCTTGCCACACTTGCGGGGGTGGTTGCCAGTGTGATTATAGCAGGATACATAAAATAGCCGATTTGGGTGTTTACGGAAATACAAAAATTCGATATACTGATTATAATTGTAACAGTTATTTAGAAGGTACGGAGAAGAAAGGATAGGGGAACATGGATAATTTTTTCACAGATGACGATTTGGCAGGATTATTTGAAGAATTAGACGAGCAGGCAATTGAGGAGGAAATAGAGGAACGGAGTGATAAAGAAACCGACGCATCCTATCAGCGTTTTAAAGAAATCATAGAGAAGCACCGGGCAGAATAAGTGGGTTGGGTGTATATCTATAGAAAGAACCATGGATTCAATTGAATGCTGGCTTGTGTTTTAATAAAAAACGTGGGATACTGGTATAAACAAGAAATAAAAAAAGGAGGCTAAAGGATGAAAGGAAAAATACAAAAAGTCTTTGCAGGTGTGCTGACACTATGTTTGATTCTGACAATGGTATGTGTACCTCAGATTGCAAATGCAGCAAGCAACGAATACATTTTGGAGTTAACGGGTTCTCCGACGGTCAATAGGGATGAGAACACATATGAATATGCCGACGGAACGGTAAAAATAAATGTAAATGGTGCAACAAGGACAGATGGAACCATAGACTTAAGTGTACATTTAAATGACAGTGTAGAAATAATACTAACTGCAAATGCCGGTAAGACAGGCATATTAATGTATGGCGGTATGAGTGACCCCGGAAATGAACCGAAGTGGACGATAATTTCCGGTCAGACTCCGGAAGGCTTAGAGATGACAACGTATACCTTCAAGGCAGCAGATGTGCATGTTGTAGAAAATGGTGTACTATCATTGACCTGTGAATTTAGGGATGCAGGCGGTAATACACCGGGAGGCTCGGAGGAAGCACCAACGGATGCTATTTCTTTGGAGCTTTGGGATAATCTGGGCAATATGGTAGATTATGATATTTATCGGAGTACCGTTAGTCCGGCACCGGGAATGCCGGTAATCGGAGCTACGATAGAGTATTCTTATGACAAAACAAACTGGCATGAGCTTCCGTATGCAGGAAGCATTGATTCAGATAATTACATATCTTTTATTTCTAACCGGTATGTGTTTGAGAATTGGATTGATACGGTCTATATAAGAGTCGTGAATGTAACCGGAGGTCTTTTGAACTCCAGAGCGTTAGAAGGTCAGACTGACGGCGTGATGGAATGGGGAGGCCCGGTAGAAAACGGCAAGATATATACCTTATCCAATCCGGGTGTATGTGATTTTATTTATGATAGCGGAGAGCGGACAATTGTATGGTCGGATGATGCAAGCAAATATGGCACCGACGGAACCGTTGAGCATGGCAGCATTACCATTCGCTCCGCAGTTGATGCAGCAGGTAAGGATGTATTAAATGATAAGACACCGTATAGCCAGTCCGGCAAGGAAGGACATGTATCCATTCCGGCAGGTGCAACGGTAACAGTAGAGGTTAAGCCGGATTACGGGTATCAGTTTGTGGCCGGTTCCCTGAACGGAACACAGATAAAAGCAGAGTCAGAGGTAAGCGTATTTACCTTTACCATGCCAAGTACAAATCTTCATTTATCTGCTCTGTTTACAGCAGTACCGGATAAGGTAGATGTATCGGCAAAGGGTGTTACCGCCGGAACTATTACAGGTGGGGATGGCATTATTACCTCCGGTAATCTGAAGCTAACGGTTACGGATTCCGCTATGAGTGAAGCACAGAAGACGGCAATGGCAGAAAGTACAGCCGCAGCTAACGTTACCATTACAAACTGGTTAGACATTAAGCTTGACCAAATCATTAATAAAGGAACCGAGACAGACGTATGGAGCAATTCATTAACAGAATTATCCAACAAAATTAAGATTACGCTGTCCGTAGGCAAGGACTTAGATACCACAAAGGCATATGTAGTCGTTCGTGAGCATAACGGCGTATATGAGCAGATACCGGCAGTATATGACGCAAAAGAAGGTACGATTACATTTGAAACGGACCGCTTTTCACAGTATGCACTTGGTACGGTAAGTGCATATACCTTCTTGGAGGGTGCAGACGGAAGTGTTGTAAGCGGCAGCGGTGAATATACCATGCGGGTAAGCGGTGAATATACAAAGTTCGTATCCGTAGAGGTTGACGGTAAGATAGTAGATGCTAAGAATTATACCGCTAAGAGCGGCTCTACCATCATTACATTTACCAAAGAATACATTGCATCCCTTTCGGCAGGAAGCCATACGGTTCGGGTGAACTTTACAGATGGTTATGCAGAAACAAAATTAACCGTAAAGAAGGCTCCGGAAACACCGACAACGGAAGCATCAACAACAGCTGCAAGCACAGCAGCGACTAACACCACACAAAAGGCACCAAAGACAGGTGATACCATGCCGGTTGGAATGCTTGGCGGTATTATGATGTTAGCCGGAATCGGTGCAGTTGTGACAATGAAGAAGCGGAAGTAAAAATGGATTATAAAACGGACAATAAATGGATATATAAGATTTCGTAAAACAAAGAATGAATGAAAGAAGGAGAACCCATGGTGGGGACTCCTTTTTTCATGATTATAAAGCAATGTAAAAAAGGAACCTGCAAAAAGCAGATTCCTTAAATGAGGGGAAATCCCTGTCGAAGAATGGAAGTCCAGTTGCTTTTTTGATAAAGAAAGCGGACTACAATTACGGTCTGCCGTTCTTCATCAATCGTATAAAATGCAAGGTAATGATTGATTATTATGAAACGAATCCCCCAACTGGCTAATACCGAATCATCTACCAGACGGAATCTCTGTGGCAGGTCAGCCAATGAGCCTATCTGCTCAGTTGCAACATCTAGCAGATTATCTGCGGCATCCGGGTTTTTGAGGGTAAATTCAATATAATCTACAGCTCGCATAATATCGTGTTCTGCTGTGGCAGTGATATAAAGCTGGTAGCTCATCGGCTGCGTCGGCTCCTAATGTCAGCCATAGCATCGGAAAATGGTCGGGTATTGCCGGATGCAATATCGTCCATTCCTTCTTTAATCTGGCTATAAAGTTCAAAGCGACTGGTAAGTTCTTCATAGGCTTCAATGCTCATAACAGCAAGGTCACCTTTTCCATTCTTCGTAATAAAAACCGGTTCAGAATAATTATGACAAAATGTAGAAATTTCATTGTAATTATTTCTTAAATCAGCACTTGATTTGATTGTCGGCATAAAAACACCTCCTTATTATATAACAAAATTATACACAAATTTTGTTATATAGTCAATGGATATGGCATTACTTCCAGTTATCCCCGCTTGCATAAATTTTACCCATAATTTACCCACTCGCACATTCAGTTTTTACGTCCTTTCTGTAAAGTTATCTGGAAAACATTAGCAGAAAGGAAAATACGTGATGAAGAAAAATTTGAAACGAGTGGGTATTTTTGTGTTAAGTATGTCAATGTTATTAGGACAGGGAATACCGATATTGGCAGAAGAAAACGACGTACAGGAACAGCAGGTAGAAGCGGTAGTATTAGCGGCAGAGGAGGGCTATCAGGTTACATTTGTAACGGATGAGCATGTGACAGTAGATGTATTTTACGGTAAGGATTATACAGGAAATCCGGATGCCGTAAATGTGAAAAATACAGAAGCCCGGACGAATGCACAGATAGATACATCCGGTAACGGTCAGGTAAATTTCCGGGTGAATGTAGAGGATGGCTATGAACTGGTATCGGTAACAGCAGATGCAAATTATAAAAATCTGAAGGGTGCAAGTGATACCGGTGTGGAAGGAATCTATCGTCTGACTAAAATTACCGGAAATGTAACTGTGACTATCAAGGTACAAGAGCAGAAGCAGACAGTCGGAAGCTGGGAAGATATTGTATTAAATGAGATTGAATCAAACGGAGATACCACAGACTGGGTAGAGATTTATAATAAAGGAACCCTGCCGGTCAATATTAGCGGATGGTATATTACGGATGACGATACAAGCAGACTGAGTAAAAATAAGACGACACCATTGCCGGAGGGAACCATTTTGAATCCGGGTGAATATTTGGTATTTGAACAAAATACCGATTTCACGTTTGGACTGGGAGCACCGGATGAGGTGAATTTATTTGATGCAACAGGCACACTGGTAGAAAAGTATTCGTGGAGTTCACACGCACAGGGCGTATATGCCAGAGTACCGGATGGAACCGGCAATTTCATAGATACAGCAGTATCCACAAAGGGAGCAGCAAATCATACGGCGGACATTGTAAAGCCGACTTATCCAAATGCTGTTGCATGGCCGGGAAGTGATACCGTAATTACCTATGATGACGGTATTAGTATGTTCAAATCGGATTCTTCCGGACTGGATTTTTATAAGGGACAGTTATATTGCATTAATAACAAAAACGGAACCTTCTGGGTAATGGATGTAAATAAAGATGGCACGATGGACTATGCAGACGGATTTACGGCAGCAGGAAAGAATCTGGCATTTCTTGCGGATGCATCAAATCCGGCAGCATCCAATCCTGACGCAGAAGGAATCACAGTAGACGATGCAGGAAATGCATATGCGGCAGTGGAACGTGACAATAATAATAAAAATGTGAATTACAATGTGATTCTGAAATTCAATCCATGGGAAGACAAATCAGTGGTTGTAGCATCCAAAGAATGGAATATCACCAATGTGCTTCCGGATGTTCCGGCAAATGCAGGAATAGAGGCAGTAGAGTGGGTTCCGAACAGTGAATTGGAGGGCAAATTATTTGACCGGAATACGGGGGATGTGTATCATGCATCCACCTATCCGAATGCGGCAGAAAATGGAGTATTCTTTGTTGCACTGGAAAATAACGGACACGTATACGCACTTGCACTGAATGAAGATGGCAGCTCGCAAATAATAGCAGACATTGACCCGGGAATCGGCGGAGCTATGGCATTAGATTATGATTCCTATGAAGGAATCCTGTGGGTTGGTGCGGATGATGGCTATGGAAATGTTTCAGCAAAAATTGCATTTAACGGTACAGACAGCCCGGTTATTACACTGGTAAATCCTCCGGCAGGCATGGACGTAACACGCAACAACGAAGGATTTGCAATTGCAGAACCGGAATATACCGTAAATGGACTTCGTCCGGTATATCATTTTATGGATGGTGTAAATAGCGGAGTACTTACCATCTCCTATATGTACTGTGACTATCAGGACAAAAAGCCGGAGACAGAGCAAAATGACTATAAGTTCCTTGAGGGTGAAAATGGTTCATGGACACAAAACAGCGACGGTACTTTAAGATTTCGTGCAAACGGAGAATTTAGCAAGTTCACAGAGGTGAAGGTTGACGGTGTTTTAGTTTCGGCGGATAATTATACAGCAGAAGCAGGTTCTACAATCATTACATTTAAGAGCAGTTACTTAAAGAGCTTATCTGCCGGTACGCATAAGATAACGGTAGTCTACACAGACGGCGAATGTAGTGCGAATTTTGAAGTGAAGCAGGCAGCAGAAGGTACAACCGCAGACACAACCTCAAATACAACTACGGAAGCAACATCAGAAGCAACCACAGCGACAACTACGGCAGCAGCTTCCGATGCAACCGCAACGGCAAGCAAGGCGGTAGCCACAACTGCAACAGCGACAAAGGCACCAAAGACAGGGGATGACAGCAATCCATTGGTTGGGCTTATATTACTGATTTCTGCCTGTGGCGGAATGGCAGGCTGTGCCGCATACGGAAAGCGTAAGAGTATCTTTTTTAGTCCTCGGTAACGGGCGGGATAAAACATTCGATTGCATTTCGCAGCTTTGGATGCCGGATGACAAAGTGAATGGCAGGAGCCTTGCCCTTTGAAATCATTGCCCATTGTCCTTCGTGGATTTGAATTTGTAAATTGCAAAAAGCATGGGCAGCAGTTTTCTTAACTGTGTAATTCGGATTTGCGGCAGCAAAGGCTTCGGTTTCCTTTATATGCGACAGGTAATCCTCATAGCTGTAAGAAATGTCTGTTTCAAAGAATGCACCGGAAAGCTCCAGCACCGGTGCATTTTCTGCAAAATCCTCCGGTGTAAAAATCGGGATTTCATCCGCCATGCAGGCCGTATTTAATATGGTCTCGACACGTTGCCGCAGTGCGGACGCATACGCCTGAATGCTCTGCTGCTGCGTATCGGATATACCATGCCGGTTCAGAATGTCTGACAACAGCGTTTCGCTCATGGTATACAGCGGAAGGGTAGACAGAATACTTCTGCGTCTGCCCGGCTTAGACGAATCTGCAAGCAGAAAGGCATTTAATTCATTTTCACGTTCACTGCGATAAATGTCCATCAGAGGATAGGCATTCGCAAGCAGTTCATTTGCACGCCGGGTATAATATTCAACCTCCTTCTTGGAGTTGGTTAAATAATACTTTCCCTTACTATGATAACCGGCAACCGCCTCCCCGGAGAGGGCTACGGTTCCGGATACTTTGAGTAAATGTAAAAAGACATTATTCTGCACGCTTTTAAGATAATACGGTGAAATCTGTCCGGTCATATACATCGGAATCCAGCTCTCAAGCCCTAGCATCATATCCTCAAAGGAACGGTCCAGATTGTGAATCTGATGTAGATGCAAGCCCTTCTTTAACAGCATAGCCATTCCAAACATCCACTTCTTAGGGAAATCCGGGTCCTTTGCCATTTCTGTCATCGGCATATCACTGTACATAATAACAGGTGCCTTTGATTTTGACAGTACGGTTGCCTTTAAGAAGTCCAGCTCACTTTCCATCATTTCCGTTAAGCCCAAATAAGTCTTAGAAGAAGGAAGCTGAAACGGAACAGACGGCACCTTCAGCTCATCAAAACGAATTGCCTTAATATATTCATTTAGGTCAAATTCATCCAGCTTTGTTAAGAAGCCGGAAATATCCGTTTCTTTCGTCTGGGTACTCTGTGTATTAAGCAGATATTCCTGTAGCCGTTCATAGCGTATCGATTCATCCGAAAGCGCCTCCTTGCTGTATCCAAGCAGATTCGACAGTATGACAAGGTTCTGTGAGGTATCCAGCTCTCTTGCAACATAACCGGCAACAGCAGCAGTAAACTTCTTCGGGTCTGCGGGATGGCGGGTGCCGTTTCGAAACCGGAAGATGGTAGAGGTATCATAATTAATATAGCGACACAGCTGGCTTACGTTGATATTTAATACAGAAACCAGCATATCAAAATTCTGCATAAGGTGTTCTGAATCGGAGGAGGAAAAGTCCTCTGTCTGATAAAAGCTTTCCCGTACCGAGTCTTCGGTAACTTCCGAAATACCGTTCTGGACAGCAATAGAGGCAATGGCAAGACAAAGCTTATCAAAGGTATCGGAGCTTCTGTCCGGTACACGTTCCCCGGAACGATAGCGGCTGAGGGTTGCGTCTGATAGGTCAGCAATACTGCCAAGCTCCTTTGCGGTACAGCCTAACAGTTCGATATATTCATTTAATTGATTGCAGAATTTCATAATTCAGACCTCTTTCTGTTTAAGTTTCGACTCTATTATACATAACATTTATATATAAATAAAGGAAATAACCATTACCATAAAAAAGATTTCCAATTTGTCCAATGACATTTTGGAAAAAAATAACAAATACAGGAAACTATATGCTATAATAAATACTGACTATATTTCGTCTAATGTAAATGAAGACAAGAAAAAACAGGAGGTGTTTCAAATGAAATCGATACATAAAAAACATGGTATCGGACGGTTTGTAAGCTTTGTGCTTGCATTTAGTATGATATTTGCAATGGTACCGGCTACCGTATTTGCAGATGATACGACCCAGACTATATATATCGGGGGAAATGAATTAACAGTTAAGACAGAAGAAGCGTCGTATTGGAAGTATAATGAGGGGACCGGCGAAATTAAGGAATGTTCCGAGGCAGAGGCAAACGTGGTGATAAATGCAGAGGAGAAATATGCATCAAATCCGGCATCGGTAATACACGTGAACCTGAAAAATGTAAGGATTTACAGTGCAGGTGGCAATGAAGAGGGGTGCAATGCAGGTATTTACTGTCCAAATACCATGGTGTATCTGCGGATTAACGGAGACTGCAGTATTACCGGTTCCAGATATGGTGTATATGCAAGGCAGGTTGTTATTACACCGCGTGACACAGCAGCCAAGCTTACCATTACAGCAGACAGCAATCGTGCTTCGATAGGGACTTATTTTCCGGAGGCATGTGCCGTGTATTCGACAGGAAGCGGTTGGATTGGAGCAGGACGTGAGCATACAGATTTTTCTGTAATTCTGCGGAGTAATACGAAGACTATAATGCAAGGGGACGGAAACATTACGTTAGATGGTACTAAGGTATCTATTCTTACCAGTTCCAATATGCTTGGCGGTGATGGGACAGAATATTTTCCGGATGAAAACGGCGACTTTAATCTTGGAGATACAAGTCAGGTAATGTATATGGAATATAAGGTTGGCTCGCGGGTGTTTGACCGTGCGGAGATTACCGGAGCAACGTTACAGTTTAATGACGGAGATGCCCCGGTGTTTACGGCACAGGTTGCTGCCGGGGATGAAGACAAATATAGTATTTTTTCTGAGCAATGGTGTGAGTTGGATGAAAACGGGAATAAGGTGAAGTGGTGTTCTTCAAAATCATATGAAAATCCGCAGGATGAGAGTCTGTTGTTAAAAACCTTTGAAGCGGGAAAGACCTATTATTATTCTGTAGACATTATGCTTAAGCATGTCAAATATGACAGCTTTACAGAAAAGATGCCGGTAATTATTAACGGGGAATCCTTTACGGTTACTAGTACTCCATCAACATTAGGTGATTATTGGATTATTTATGCTACAAATATTAAGAGCATGACGGTACCGAGCGGACAAGTGCTGGAGGGCATTAAGACGATTGACGTTACGAATGCTACACTTACCTATCACGCAGGAGATGCTCCAAAGGCAACCGCAACCTTAAGTGGTGAAAATGCCGCTAAGTATAAGATTGCATATGAATACTGGGAGGAAATGGAAAAACAGAGCGACGGCAGTGTGGTACCGGTAAGATTCTGGTATTCAGATGCAGCAGAAAATGCAAAGCTGGCAGATGACAAAAAGATAACCGCCTTTGAAGATGGCAAAAGCTATATGTACAGCATCAAGCTGGAGGCGGTCGATGGAAACTCCTTTGCATCCGTAGATGGGGGCTTAACCATGACCTTGAATGGGGAAGCTGTAAATGCAAAAAATATGACGGTCGGTGCTGACGGAACCTCCGTATTTGCAGTTGCACTTAAGACCCTGAAGCCGACTACAGTACAAAGTGATTATAAGTTCCTTGAGGGTGAAAACGGTTCATGGACACAAAACAGTGACGGCACCTTAAGATTCCGTGCAGACGGTGAATTTAGTAAGTTTACAGGAGTAAAGGTTGACGGTACTTTGGTTTCGGCTGATAATTACACAGCACAGTCCGGTTCTACAATCATTGTATTTAAGAGCAGTTACTTAAAGAGCTTATCTGTTGGTACACATAATATAACGGTAGTTTATACAGACGGTGAATGCAGTACGAATTTTGAAGTAAAGCAGGTAGCAGAAGGTACAACTTCAGATGCAACTACGGCTGCAGCTACAACAGAAAGTAAGGCGGCTGCAACAACTGCCACAACTGCAAACGCACCAAAGACAGGGGATGACAGCAATCCATTGGTTTGGATAGTATTGCTGGTAGCTGCCTGTGGTGGAATGGCAGGCTGTACGGTATACGGAAAGCGTAAGCACAAATAGCTAGTAAATATAAGCATTGCTATAATTGCTGCTATAATTTAACCATAGTATAATTATCTATGTGGCATTATTTATGTGGCAGTTGTTGTAAGGTATAAATCAAAATATATAGAAAAAAAGATACCCTTTGGAATTACTTCCGAAGGGTATCTTTTTATTCCTGTCCTGTATGCTTTGTAGCTTTGCTACGTCTTACATAGACTGATGGAATGTTCTTGAGATTACATCTGCCTGCTGCTCCGGTGTCAACTTGATGAAGTTAACAGCATAACCGGATACACGAATTGTCAACTGTGGATAATTCTCCGGATGTGCCTGAGCATCAATCAAAGTATCTCTGTTTAATACATTTACATTAAGATGATAACCGCCTTTTGCGATATAACCATCTAACATATTTACTAAGTTATCAACCTGCTGAGTTGCTGCCATAATAATTACCTCCTAATTTGATGTGAATTTATTTTCTGAGTTCCTCGTCCATACCGTCCATGAGTGTCGGTACATGGCAGGAGAGGTCACCTTTTGCACAATCTGTGCAGCCCATGGTCTGAACCTCCTCCAAGGAACCGGTTGGGTCCTCCACAGACACATTTACGTGTCCGTGACCGTTACCCATCATATTATCTAACATTGATACAATGTCATCTACTGTACTTAATTTATCGCCCATTATGAAAACCTCCTCGGTTTACTGCGAATCATACAGTGCCGGTATTACTTGCTTAAGTCGATTTCAATATCGCCAGCGAATACCTGATCTTCCTTACCAAGAGCACCAGGAACGATAGTGAAGGTATTAGAAATACCATCCTGAGCGTCACGGAATGGAATCTTAGCAACAGAAGACAGAGAAGCTACAGCACCATGTGTATCTCTCTTATGCAGTGGGTTAGCACCTGGAGCAAATGGTGCACCATGCTTTCTACCGCAAGGAGTATCACCGGTGTTCTTACCATAAGTTACATTAGAAGTAATAGTAAGAATTGACTGTGTAGGAATACCATTTCTGTATACATGATGCTTTCTAATCTTGTTCATGAAAGTGGTTACAATGGAAGTTGCAATAGAGTCAACACGGTCATCATTGTTACCATACTTAGGGAAATCACCCTCAGTCTCATAGCTTACAACAATACCATTCTCGTTACGGATTGGCTTAACCTTAGCATACTTAATTGCTGATAAAGAATCGGCTACTACAGACAGACCTGCAACACCGGTTGCGAAGTATCTCTTAACGTCTCTGTCATGCAATGCCATCTGGATTCTCTCATAAGCATACTTGTCATGCATATAATGAATGATGTTCAAAGCGTTTACATAAACGGTAGCTAACCATTCCATCATATCATCGAACTTAGCCATTACATCATCATAGTCAAGAACATCACCCTCAACCGGACGATACTTAGGACCAACCTGAACACCGGTACACTCATCAACACCACCGTTGATTGCGTATAACAGACACTTAGCAAGATTTGCTCTTGCACCGAAGAACTGCATTTCCTTACCGATAACCATAGAAGATACACAGCAGGCAATACCGTAGTCATCACCATGTATTGGTCTCATTAAGTCATCATTCTCATACTGGATAGAAGAAGACTTAATAGACATCTTAGCACAGAACTGCTTCCATCCCATAGGAAGTCTGGTTGACCATAATACAGTCAAGTTTGGCTCTGGTGCAGTACCTAAGTTATTCAAAGTATTTAAGTAACGGAAGCTCATCTTAGAAACTAAGGTACGTCCGTCAACACCCATACCACCTAATGATTCAGTTACCCATACAGGGTCACCAGCGAAAATCTGGTTGTACTCAGGTGTACGAGCAAACTTAACAAGTCTTAACTTCATAATGAAGTGGTCAATCATTTCCTGAATCTGCTCTTCTGTAAATGTACCAGCCTTTAAGTCTCTCTCAGCATATACATCCAAGAAAGTAGCGGTACGTCCTAAGGACATTGCAGCACCGTTCTGCTCCTTAACTGCTCCTAAGTAACCAAAGTATGTCCACTGAATAGCTTCCTGTACGTTTGAAGCCGGCTTAGAAATATCAAAGCCATAAGAAGCTGCCATCTTTGTTAATTCCTGTAAAGCACGAATCTGCTCAGAAATCTCTTCCTTACCACGGATTACGTCATCTGTGTATACAGTACCGAAGGATTCCTTCTGCTCCTTCTTGTCCGCGATTAAGAAGTCTGTACCGTACAGAGCAACTCTTCTGTAGTCACCGATGATACGTCCACGACCATAAGCATCCGGAAGACCGGTAATGATGTGGTTGGTACGGCATCTTCTGATTTCTGAATCATATACATCGAATACACCTGCATTGTGAGTCTTTCTGTGAACGGTAAAGAACTCAACAACTTCAGGGTCTACATGGTAGCCATTGTCTTCGCAAGCCTTCATAGCCATACGAATACCACCATATACGTTCATACCTCTCTTGAAAGGCTTGTCAGTCTGGAAACCAACAATCTTTTCCTTGCTCTTATCCAAATAACCAGGACCATGAGAAGTTAAAGTAGAAACAACCTTGGTATCCATATCCAGAACACCGCCTGCTTCTCTTTCCTTCTTAGCTAAATCCATAACCTGTGCCCATAAGTCTTTGGTATCCTGTGTAGGACCGCACAAGAAAGCGTCATCACCCTCATAAGGTGTGTAATTCTTTTGAATAAAGTCTCTTACATCGACAACTCTCTGCCATTCGCCACCTACAAATCCATTCCATTCAGAACCCATTTTGTAATTCCTCCTTAAAAATATTAATAGTATAAATGAAAGAGTAAACCCCTTCGATTTCTATGGTCTTATTATAAATGCATATTGTATACACGTCAATTGATTTTGGGGAGAAACCGTGTACTTTTTTCAGTACATTATGGGGGAAAAAGCCTTATAAAACGCGAACGGAAGCGAAATTCAGAAATTGTCAGTCAATGCGTGTATACAGGTTGTGGTGAGGAAAAATTCATGCCACAAGATGTAGAAAAATGAAAAATTTTTTAAGAAATAAAAAATGGTCTTTTCCAATTTTAAAAGACACGTTAAGATAAAGACCAAGGAGGAAGTTAGTATGAACAAGGTATATAGATTCTGGGTGATACTTCTGGGGATACTGGGGGGCATAAATCTCATATATTTTCTGTTCCTGTGGATACGCTTGGGGCGGATTCCGACCTATAATTATGTCTGGCTGGGGTTGGCATTGCTGTGTGTGGGACTGATTCTGGCAGTCCGGCACTATGTAAAGAAGGGAACAAGGCCGCCGAAATGGGTGGTCATACTGGTGGAAATTCTGGTCGGAATCAGTTGCATTTTATTCATTATAATAGAAGGACTGATTATACATTACGGAAAACAGCTTCCGCCACAGGGAGCGGATTATCTGATTATTCTCGGAGCAAAGGTAAACGGAACACAGCCGTCGCTGATTTTACGATACCGGATTCAGGCGGGAGCGGAATATTTGAAGCAAAATCCGGACACAATGGTAATTGCAAGCGGTGGACAGGGTTCGGATGAAGAAATCTCGGAAGCACAGTGCATATACGAGCAATTAGTGGAAATGGGAATAGACCCGGAGCGGATTATAGTCGAGGATGCATCCAGAAATACGAAGGAGAATCTCACATATTCCGCAAACTATCTGGACGTTAAAAATTCTGAGGTGGTTATTACGACAACCGATTTTCATTTGTTCCGGGCAATGCAGTTGGCAAAGAGCTGTGGCTACGAGCATATAAGCGGCAATTCTGCCAAATCTGTGTGGTGGCTGGTGCCGACCAATTACACCAGGGAGTGTCTGGCAGTCATGAAGGATTTTGTGGTCGGAAACTTCCGAAACAAATGAAGATAGGGAATTAGACCCTTGCGTTACCGCAGCAGGTATATTATAGTAAAGAAGAATCAACAATGCTTAGAAGCAGATAAGAATTAAGGAGGCAGTTATTATGGCACAGGTAGTAACAAGAGATATGATTATTTCAGATATTTTAGCAATTGACCCGGGAAATGCGGCAATTTTGATGGCAGCAGGTATGCATTGTATCGGATGCCCGGCATCTCAGGGTGAAGCATTGGAGGAAGCATGCATGGTTCATGGCATGAATGTGGATGAGGTTATTTCAGAGATTAACGAATATCTGGCTAAGAAGGAACAGGCATAAGATATAAGCAATTTTACCAGTTTATTTTGTGCAATCTAACCAGTTTTGAAATGTGTAAATAGATTGAGTTTCTAATTAAAATATGGTAAAATAAGCCCAATAGAAGGCTTTGTTAAGAACGTGTGTTTTTGCCGTTTATGGGTAAGGAGGAGTTGCAATGGGAGATAATCAAACTGAAGGAGGATTCAATCTGGCAAAAGGTAGTACTTCCGTCCTGAAGGGTGTGGATCCGGACGACATTGGAAGCACAGGTGTTTTGTATTCAAAACGAACCGGAGAGACAGGTACATTGAATGGCAGCATTACGCCAAATGTGTATAACACAGAGTATAATTACGAAAAGGCACATCCGAGTAAGAGTGAGTCCAAGCTTGGAAAGATTCTGGTAATGATACTGGTGATTATACTGATTGGAATTGCTGTATTTGCGGCATTGGGTTACTTCGGAGTTATATAGGGTTTGCATAATTGGATAAATGGTAAGAAATACAAGAATCGGATAGGTTATATCCGGTTCTTTTTACTTGCGATATTCCATGTTTGATGCTACAATTACAAATTGGTATAGTGCGTACAGAATATAAGGAGGATACCTTGCTATGAACATTGATAGAAAAACAGTAAATGCAATACGTGTACTTTCTGCAGATGCCATTCAGAAAGCAAATTCAGGACATCCGGGGCTTCCATTAGGCTCTGCGGCAATGGCGTATGAATTATGGGCAAACCATATGAATCATAATCCGGCAGACCCGAAGTGGGAAAACAGAGACCGGTTTATCCTGTCCGGCGGACATGGTTCTGCAATGCTGTATTCGTTATTGCATCTGTTTGGATATGGTTTAACAATAGAGGATATGAAGAATTTCCGGCAGCTGGGTTCATTAACGCCCGGTCATCCGGAATATGGACATACAATAGGAGTAGAGGCAACGACCGGACCGCTGGGTGCAGGTATGGCAATGGCAGTTGGTATGGCAATGGCTGAAAACCATCTGGCAGCAACCTTTAACAAGGACGGCTATAAGGTAGTGGACCATTATACCTATGTATTAGGCGGTGATGGCTGTATGATGGAGGGCATTTCTTACGAAGCCTTTTCGTTGGCAGGCTCTCTGGGCTTGGGTAAATTAATCGTACTGTACGATTCTAATAATATTTCCATTGAAGGTGATACCAATATTGCTTTCCGTGAGGATGTGCAGAAGCGGTTTCAGTCATTTGGTTTCCAGACCTTGTTAGTAGAGGACGGAAATGACTTGGAAGCAATCGGCAAGGCAATCGAGGAAGCAAAGGCAGATACCACCCGTCCGACCATGATTGAGGTAAAGACCAAAATCGGTTTCGGATGCCCGGCAAAGGAAGGAACGGCATCTGCACACGGAGAACCGCTGGGCGTTGAAAATGTAGCAGCTCTGCGGGAAAATCTGGGATGGGAGCTGGCAGAAAGCTTTACCATTCCGCAGGATGTATATGATAACTGCCACGCAATTGCACAGAAGAATGCAAAGACACAGGAAGCATGGCAGAAAATGTTTGACGAGTATGCACAGAAATATCCGGAAATGAAGCAGCTCTGGGAACAGTATCATGATGAAAAGGCAGGCGAGAAGCTGTTAGACAATGAGAAGTTCTGGGCAGTACCGGAGAAGGCAGAGGCAACCAGAAATCTGTCCGGAAAGCTGATTAATATTATGCAGGAGAATATCCCGAATTTCTTTGGCGGAGCAGCCGATTTAGCACCGTCAACCAAGACCTATATGAAGGATATGGGGGATTATTCAAAGGAGCAGCCGACAGGAAAAAATATTCATTTTGGAATCCGAGAGATAGCAATGGCAGCAATCGGAAACGGTATTGCTCTGCATGGCGGTTTAAGACCATTTGTATCCACCTTCTTTGTATTCAGTGATTATGTGAAGCCGATGGCAAGACTGTCTGCCTTAATGGGACTTCCGTTGACCTATGTATTGACCCATGACAGCATCGGTGTCGGAGAGGACGGACCGACCCATGAGCCGATTGAACAGTTGGCAATGCTGCGGGCAATGCCGAATTTTACGGTTTATCGTCCGGCGGATGCAACGGAAACGGCAGCAGCATGGTATTATGCAGTAACTTCTGAGCATACACCGACAGCGTTGGTATTATCAAGACAGAATTTACCGCAGTTATCCGGTTCCAGCCGGGATGCGTTAAAGGGTGCGTATGTATTGCAGGATTCGGAAAAGGAAGTTCCGGATGCAATCATTCTGGCAACCGGTTCCGAGGTGCAGTTAGGTGTTGCGGCAAAAGAGTGTCTGGCAAAGGAAGGAATTGATGTCCGGGTTGTCAGTATGCCGTCTATGGATGTATTTGAACAGCAGTCAGGTGAGTATAAGCAGCAGGTATTACCAAAGTCTGTGCGTGCAAGAGTTGCAGTAGAAGCATTGTCAGATTTCGGATGGGGCAAATATGTAGGTCTGGATGGAGAGGTTGTTTCCATGAAGGGCTTCGGAGCTTCCGCACCGGGCGGTCTGTTGTTTGAACATTTTGGAATTACAACCGATGCGGTGGTGGCAGCAGTTAAGAATACATTGGAAAATGTGAAGTAAGATTATTGATGATAAAATGTCAAGAAGGTATCTATAATAAGACATTAATAAAGCATATATTTTATATGTAATAAAAATATAATTCGGTAAAAAAATAGACCTGACATTATGTCAGGTCCATTTTATACCTAATCTACAGTTCTTACAGTTCGCCCAGCGTCTGCAATGCGGACTGCTTAACAATCGGCTGGAAATGCTCTGCCATATGATAAGGCATTGCATAAGAAGTCTTTATCTTAGAACCGTATTCGCATAAAGTATTGCAAATAAGATTAAATTCGTCTGAGCTATGCTCGGAACGATTCATAATTAAATAGTAGCGGGAATCCTTTGGATTCTTAAATAATGTATTCTCTCCATGATAAATTCCCTGAAGCTGACCGGCTGCGGCAATTACATGATTTAGTGTGGTAAATACAAAGATTCGGTATATATCATAGGCATTTGCTGTATCCTTTGTATTTGACACAGGAGCTACTTCGGCTGGTGCATCCTTCTGTTTTCCGGTAGCAGCATTACGAACTGCTTCCAGATTATCTACAATATTGCCAAGTACATCAAAAATGCTGGCAGAATCTGTAAATTCATTCTCATCCTCCGGTGAATCCTCATCCTCGTCTTCATAATCATCATAATCCTCAGAGGTTGGCTTGGTAAACTTGGAAAAGCGGGTATCCAACTCCTCCGGGTCTTCCACCTTCGTTATAATCAGGATTAAACAATCGGGATTAACCGGAATCGCTTCTATCATCAAAGGTATATCGCCTACTTCAAAGCCTACATCATCAGAGGCTTTTTGCATCATATCTCGAAATAAAGCTTTTGCACGATCCGTACCATATGCAAGTTCTGTCAGGCGTATATTGTGGTCTGCTAAATCTGATTTATTCAAAGTACAACGAATTTGATTCTCATTTAATTTTTCAATCTTCATCGAATCATCTCCTTTTCGTTATAATACTGTATACAATCCTTTATGCATAGGTGTATTCTTAGTTTAACACAAAATAGGCATATGTAAAGAGGATTTATACGGTAAAATTGTAAATTTTTTAGAAAATCATAAAAAAAACATTGAAGAATGTCAAAAAATATATTATATTATTACATGGAGATAACCAAATACAAGAAAGGAGGTTTTTGTTAAAATCCCTATCTGTTCAGATATTCTGCGGGATTTTTATCTTGGGCTTCAAGATGTCAATTCAAGGGTCTGTCTCTATTTTCAAAATCATGAAAATAATTCTGGTTATTTAACAATTTTATCCGGATGGTGTCTCACAGTTTATGCACCTTACATCCGAAGAATTGGTAAATCCAATAACGGAGGTGATAAAGAACGCAAGGTACAGGCATTTGCAAGGGAACATTACAAGAACTGTAATAGTTATACTGCAAGAAATGCAGTAATATTACGGTATGCATTGTAATGACACATTACCCCTATATAAACATATAATAGGTAACAACTTAGAAAAAAAATAACATATTTTATAGCATAACATATGATTGGAAATGCAGCTTTGCGGAGGCAGAACAGAACGGACATATCTGCAAGGCTGCAAATCCGATTACCAGTGGCATTGATTGTTGCAATTTGGATGACTGTAAATCCGATTCCTGCCAAGTCATGATAGTTTGATAGCATAGTTAAGGCTGTGCGGTCTGATTCAGGTATTGTCTGGCTCCTACAGAAATAGCATAAGCAAGTTTATCCTGATATATAGCTGTATTCAAAAGTGCCGATTCGGTTGGGTTCGACAAAAAGCCGCATTCAACAATAACAGCGGGACAGTCTGTATTTTTTAAAATGTAATAAGAATCATTGGATTTGCAGACGCGGGTGTTTTCTGGGTCTGCCTGTTCAATAAGGGCAGACTGGATGGATTCCGCGAGTAGTTTACTGTTATCCGAGGAATAATAGTAAAAGGTCTGAGCTCCATGCTCCTTTGGTGAAGGAAAGCTGTTTTGATGAATGCTAATCATCAGAGTCGGCTGCACTTCCTTTATGAGAGCAATTCGATTCTGCATATCCGAGCGTTTTTGATTGCTTTCGGATGTGTCTGCTAGACTGCGGTCCGTATCGCGGGTCATATATACCTGACAATCCTGTGCTTCTAAATATTCCTTAAGCCGTAAAGCAATGGCAAGATTAATATCCTTTTCTAACAAACCGTCTGATGAGATTTTGCCGGGGTCAAAGCCGCCATGACCTACATCCAGTACGATAACGGTTGGGGTTCTTGTCTGCTGAAATACATCCAGAAAAGAAGGCTGAACCAGAAAAACAACTGCAAAAAGCAAAAGGAAACCGAGCAGAAGCAGATGTCGAAATTGGATTTTCATAATATAACCTCAAAAAAAGATAAAAAAACTGTCGATATAGTATATTCTTGTGTTATAATTTTAATGCACTTATATGCGGAATGTTTTGCGGGAGATTTTGACAAACAAGTATTCAGTGAATTTCCGGCAGAACATGGAGTGTAAGCGACATTAAAGTAATATATGGAGCGTAGAGAGAGATACTATGGATACGTTAATTGCGACTGTAAAAAATGACATTACAGAGAATGAGCCTTGTGAGGCTCTTGAAACAGCAAGTGAAATTCTGAAGCAGGGTGGTTTGGTGGCATTTCCAACCGAGACCGTATACGGGTTGGGAGGAGATGCATTGAATCCGGCAGCATCGGAAAAGATTTATGCGGCAAAGGGAAGACCGTCGGATAATCCGTTGATTGTTCATATCGCAGATGAAGCTGACCTGCAGCGGATTGCTACGGATATACCGGAGGCTGCCTATAAGCTGATGGATGTATTCTGGCCGGGTCCGATGACTATGATTTTTCATAAGAAGTCGATTGTTCCGGACAGTACAACCGGAGGTCTGGATACGGTTGCGGTTCGGATGCCGTCTCATAATGTGGCATACGAATTGATTCGGAGGTCGGGAGTTTTAATTGCGGCACCGAGTGCCAATACGTCAGGAAGACCGAGCCCGACAATGGCAGCCCATGTGGAAGAGGACCTGAACGGTAAGATAGATATGATTATTGACGGCGGAGATTGCAGATACGGAATCGAATCTACCATTATTGATATGACAAGTGCAACGCCAACGATTCTCCGTCCCGGATATATTACGCAGGAAATGCTGGAGGATGTAATAGGACCGGTAGAATTAGACCCAGGTATTACAGGAAATCATGTCCATGTTCGTCCAAAGGCTCCGGGAATGAAATATACACACTATGCACCAAAGGGAATCATGTATATTGTGGAAGGCGAATCGTCAAATTCGGTCATTCGGTGCATTAACCGTATGGTGAAGGAGCGGCAGGCAGCCGGTTGTCGGGCAGGTGTATTGGCAACTCGGTATAATGCCATGGCATACGAAGCAGACGAGGTAATTGTAATCGGTGATAAGGCGGACGAGCTGATGATTTCATCAAATCTGTATCGTACCCTGCGGGAATTTGATGCCCGCGGAGTAGACTATATTTATTCGGAATCCTTTGCCGGAAGTGGACTGGGAACCGCAATTATGAACCGGCTGATTAAGGCAGCAGGGCATCGGGTGATACAGGCACCGAGCGTATAGGAAAGATGGATGCTTGAGAGAAAGAGAGGAGAACAAAATGATAGCAATCGGTTGTGACCATGGAGGATATGGACTGAAGCAGGAGATTATAAAGCATTTGCAGGAAAAAGGCTTGGAGTTTAAGGATTATGGCTGTTACAGTGAAGAATCCTGCGATTATCCCATTTATGCAAAGGCTGTGGCAGAGGCTGTAGCAGACGGCACCTGCGAACAGGGAATCCTGATTTGCGGAACCGGAATCGGAGTATCAATTACTGCCAATAAGGTGCCGGGAATCCGGGCTGCCTTATGTCATGATTGCTTTAGTGCACAGGCAACGAGAGAGCATAATGATGCGAATGTGCTGGCAATGGGTGCAAGAGTGATTGGACAGGGTCTGGCATTGAAGATTGTTGATATATTTTTGGAAACTCCATTTTCCAATGATGAGCGGCATATTCGCCGAATCGGTATGATAGAATCCTAGAATTTTCAAGGCTTGCATAGCTTTAAATTGTGAATGGTATGGGTGTTCTCTTATTGCCCTAGTGAGATAATAAAAGGGCAATAGGGGAAATATTTATTAGATTCTGCCATTTAGATTTGAAGGATTACAATAAGATTACTCTATATTCAGTGCTTCTGAATCCGGAGCCGGTGCATGATTCCGTGCGATATTTTTCTTTAAAGTCAACTTGATATTATCTAGTGCATTTAATGCATTCTCATAATCGTCCTCCGGCTACATGGGCTAACTGTATAACTGTGTTGCGATTATAATAATTATTGGCAAATGCCAGCAGTCTGACGTATTCCAGTCCTAACTGTTCGATATACTCACCAATAATATTATATGGGTCATCTGCATTCACAGGAGCATGGTCAAGAATATCCAGCATATCCAGAATTTTTAAATATTGTTTGTTTTCTGCATTAACCTCAACCTTTGGTGGACGTATTATAACCCCCAGTTTCTTGTCCATTCTTGCACACGCTCCGGCTCTGTTTGTTGCAAGAATGCGTTCATTAGGAATCTGTGTGGTAAGACCAAGCCTGTGCAGCACAACTAATCCGGTTTCATACCCAATATTATTTTTCAGATACTTATCTTCTATAAGTTGTTCTTTATCTATTCCCGTTTCTCCAAACGGAGTTGAAGTCATGCGATAATAAATACCCTTCTGATAAAACCGTAGTTCAGGAATCAAATGCCCATCCATGATACGTTTACAGGCAACAGATACCGCCCCTGACGCTTTCTTTAAAGGTATATTATATTCATCAGCCACACGAATGCTCATTTCATTTACATATATAGGCTTTCCGGTTTCGTGTCCGGTCATTAATTCATATATAAATTCAATATAAGGTTTGTTCATATAATTGCCTCTTTCTGAAATATAAGGTTTGTTAATATGTTATCATTTCTTATCTTGATTATATCATTTCGAGAAATAATTTCAACGTAAATTAGATTTAAATTCTGAATAAATAATTTCAATTATTTATAGTTTTTCCAATATTTTTAACAATATTCCAAATACAACACAGTAGGAAATCGAAACCTCAATTTGAATTTTTAAGTATATATAAGCCAAAACAGGAGAAGCTAAAAAAGAAAATTGTATGCTTTGCTTACAAGATAAAATCAAGCCTAAGACTTGTTATGTGAATTTACACAAAATTAATGGACATTTTTGGAAGAATTTAGTATAATTTACTACGAGGTGAGAGGACCATGAGGGAACATAAGCAAGTATTTAAGATGATAGCATTGATTTCTCAAGTCGGAATAACCATGTTATCATCTATTTTTATTTGTGGTCTGATTGGTTATTTAATTGATAATCGTTTTGGCACACATAGCTTTATCGTATGGATTGTGCTGGGAATTGCCGGGGGTTATCGAGCTGTGTATTTTTTGATTAAACAGTTTATTTCTTCTAAGAAGGAGAGTCAGACGCATGAAGAGACTGGATCCCACCGTTAGAGATATTTTATTTGGAGCCTTGCTGTATGGCGTGCTTGTGGAAGTGATAGGATTGATTATCGTAGAAAACCGCCTGAGCTATACATTAGGGATTCTGTATGGGTATCTCTGCGTAATATTTATGACATGTCATATGTATTTGACACTGGAAAAAGCATTGGATATGGAACCGAAGGCAGCATCAAAGTATGGTATGCGGAACAGTATCCTGCGATATGCGATTATGTTGCTTCTTCTGGTGGTTGCGGTGCTGGTACCAAAGGTCAGTGTGATTGCAGTTATTATAATGCTGTTTGGTATGAAAATCTCGGCATTTTTACAGCCGAAGGTTCATAAATACATGACCTCAAGAATCTTTAGGGAAGGAAGGTGAACGTATGGTGAATATGGCAGCCAGTGCATTAGAGTCAGTAACGGGCATTGGCAGTATGCAGATGGTATTGACAGGAGAAAAGACAATAGACTTTTTTATCCATGAACTGATTCCATATAAGTTCTTTGGACAGACAGTGTATATTACAACGACCCATATCTGTGAATTTATTATTATTCTCGGAATTGTAATATTTGCACTGATTGCAAGATATAAGATTATGCATGCAGAAGAAGTGCCGAGAGGGTTTCAGAATGTTGTGGAACTTCTGGTAGAGACATTGCAAAAATATGTGTATGGCTCTATGGGAAAGCATGGCACAAAATGTTATGTTAACTATATCGGAACGATAGTGCTATTAATCTTTTTATGCAATATCTCAGGATTGATTGGTTTGCGACCCCCAACGGCAGATTACGGAACTACCCTGTGTCTGGCGATTATATCTGTAATTATGATACAGTATAATAACATTAAATGGAATAAATGGGGTGCATTTACCAGTTTGTTTGAGCCAATCTTTTTGTTCTTTCCAATCAACGTAGTGGGAGAGGTGGCAACGGTTGTTTCCTTGTCTTTGCGTTTGTTTGGTAACATTATGGCAGGTACGGTTATGATTACTCTGTATTATACGTTAATGCCGATTTTTGTGAAAATCGGTATTCCGGCGGCATTACATGCCTACCTTGACGTGTTCTCCGGTGCAATACAAGCCTATGTATTTACCATGTTAACAATGGTATTTATTACCAATAAAATAGAAGGATAGCTTAGTAATAAAAAGAAAATGGAGGAATTTTAGGATGAGTCAAATCACAAACGAAGGTTTAATTTTAGCATGTTCTGCAATTGGTGCAGGTCTTGCAATGATCGCAGGTGTAGGTCCTGGTATTGGACAGGGTATCGCTGCCGGTTACGGTGCATCTGCAGTTGGACGTAACCCGGGAGCAAAGGGTGATGTTATGTCAACGATGTTATTGGGACAGGCAGTAGCGGAAACAACCGGTCTGTATGGTCTGGTTATCGCATTATTGTTGTTCTATGCAAATCCATTGTTAAACAGATTCCTGAAGCTGTAGGGAATAAGATTCCCGTAATAGGCGGAAAGGAGGCTGAAAGGTGTTGGATATATGCATGATGAGTGGTACTGCTATAATACTTGAGGGAAGAATTTTCGGACTGGATGCACAGTTGATGGCGGATATTCTGATTCAGGCAATTGCTATATTTATCCTGTTTGCATTTTTATCATATGTGTTGTTTGAACCGGTTAAGAAGTTATTAAATAACCGAACCGAGCGGATTAAGAATGATATTGAGCATGCACAAAAGGATAAGGAAGATGCGGCAAAGCTGAAGGAAGAATATGACAGCAAGCTGCAGTCTGCGGATTCTGAAGTGCAGGAGATTCTGAGTGAAGCACGCAAAAAGGCAAAGAAGCGTGAAAATGATATTGTTCAGGAAGCTACGGAAGAGGCTCAACGGGTAAAGAACCGGGCAACGCAGGAGATTGAACAGGAAAAGACGAAGGCTCAGGATGAAATCCGGCAGGAGATTATACAGGTAGCAACAGCAATGGCAGCAAAGATTGTAACGGTGTCACTGACAGAGGAACAGCAGAACGCACTGTTGGAAGAGACCTTGAAGGAAATGGGTGATGATACATGGCAAAGCAGGTAAATGCTACTTATGGTGATGCACTCTTTGATCTGGCAGTGGAGCAGCAGCAGATAGACGTTGTTCTGGATGAAATGAAGGGCTTACAACAGATTTTGAAGGAAAATGAAGAATTGCTTCAAATGCTGGTACATCCGGAGATTCTGAAGGAGCAGAAGCTGGAAATGATTCAGAAGATTTTTGAACATAGAATCAGTGATGCGGTTATGGGAACGCTGATGATTGTGGTTCAAAATGACCGAAGTAAGGATTTGCCGGCAATCTGTGACTATGTCATTGGCAAAATCAAGGAATATAAGAAAATAGGAATTGCAGATGTTATTTCGGCAATGGAGTTGACGAAGGAACAGAAGGCAAGCATTGAGAATAAACTGATAGCTACTACAGAGTATGAGAGTATGGAAATGAATTATACGGTGGATGCTTCCATTATCGGAGGATTGATTATCCGGATTGAAGACCGTGTAGTGGACAGCAGTATTCGAAGACAGTTGGAACGAATGTCCGCTGTACTCTCGCGTGGAGAGGCTTAAAAGTTATTTGATAAAATTAAGAAGGAAAGAAGGTGCCGAAACTCCATGAATTTAAGACCAGAAGAGATTAGTTCTGTGATTAAAGAACAGATTAAGAATTATTCTGTTCATCTGGAAACAGCGGATGTGGGAACCGTTATACAGGTGGCAGATGGTATCGTGCGTATTCATGGTCTGGAAAATGCGATGCAGGGCGAGCTGCTGGCATTTCCGAATGATGTATACGGAATGGTCATGAACTTAGAAGTTGATAATGTTGGTGCTGTGTTACTTGGAAATACCAGTAATGTAAATGAAGGAGATACCGTTAAGACAACAGGACGAGTAGTAGAGGTTCCGGTTGGTGACGGTATGTTAGGACGAGTTGTAAATGCATTGGGACAGCCGATTGACGGCAAAGGACCGATTCAGAGTACAAAGTCCAGACAAATTGAACGTGTAGCATCCGGTGTTATCAGCCGTAAGTCTGTAGATACACCGCTTCAGACCGGTATTAAGGCAATTGATGCCATGGTTCCGATTGGACGCGGACAGAGAGAGTTGATTATCGGAGACCGTCAGACAGGTAAGACGGCAATTGCAATTGATACAATTATTAATCAGAAGGGACAGGGTGTGTACTGTATTTATGTAGCAATCGGACAGAAAGCATCCACCGTTGCTTCGATTGTTAAGACCTTAACAGAATATGGTGCTATGGATTATACAACGATTGTTGCATCTACAGCATCAGAGCCTGCACCATTACAATATATTGCACCTTATGCAGGATGTGCAATCGGTGAAGAATGGATGGAGGCAGGTAAGGATGTATTGGTGGTGTATGATGATTTGAGTAAGCATGCAACTGCTTATCGTACACTCTCCTTGCTTCTTCGTAGACCACCAGGCCGTGAGGCATATCCGGGTGATGTATTCTATCTGCACAGCCGTTTGCTGGAGCGTGCAGCAAGATTGTCGGATGAATTGGGCGGCGGTTCCTTAACTGCACTTCCGATTATTGAGACACAGGCAGGCGATGTATCTGCCTACATTCCTACGAATGTTATTTCAATTACAGACGGACAGATATACTTGGAAACAGAAATGTTCAATGCGGGCTTCCGCCCTGCGGTAAATGCGGGTCTTTCCGTATCGCGAGTAGGCGGTTCTGCACAGATTGGGGCAATGAAGAAGATTGCGGCTCCGATTCGTGTGGAGTTAGCACAGTATCGAGAGCTGGCAGCATTTTCACAGTTTGGTTCTGAATTGGATGCAGATACCAAGGAAAAGCTGGCACAGGGCGAGCGAATCAAAGAAATGCTGAAGCAGCCGCAGTATGCACCAATGCCGGTAGAGCGTCAGGTTGTTATTATCTATGCAGCAACCAAGAAATATCTGCTGGATATTCCGGTTGAAGAGGTTGCCCGGTTTGAAAAGGAATTGTTTGAATTTATAGATACAAAGTATCCGGAAATCTTTGAAACGATTCGTGAAAAGAAGAAGCTGGATGAAGCATTGGAAGAGCAACTGGCAAAAGCAATTAATGAGTTCAAGGCAGAATTCAGATAGTGGAGGTGACGAAATATGGCATCCATGCGTGACATAAAGCGAAGACAGGTCAGCGTCACCAGTACGCAGCAGATTACCAAAGCAATGAAACTGGTTGCCACCGTCAAGCTTCAGAAAGCGAAAGCAAGAGCAGAGCGAAATAAGCCGTATTTTCATGCACTGTATAAAACCATTTGCTCTATTTTGTCAAAGACGGAGCATCTGGAGCATCCGTATCTGTTAGATAATGGCAGCAAGCGGAAGGCAATGATTGTCATTACCTCGAACAAGGGTCTGGCAGGAGGCTACAATTCCAATGTTGTAAAGGAAGTAGTAGGAACCGGATTTCCGGTAGAGGATGTAGACATTTATGCAATTGGCCGCAAGGGTGCGGAAAGTCTGGCACGTAAGGGGTATCAGATTGTGGAGGACGATTCGGAAGCAATTAATGACCCTTTGTATAAGGATGCGATTGACATCAGCAAGCGGGTTCTGGAGGCTTATAACCGGGGAAATGTCGGTGAAATATATATGGTGTATACCAATTTCAAGAATACGGTGTCTCAGGAAGCGAAAAGAATTAAGCTGTTACCGTTGAATCTGGAGGAGCTTCCGAAGGAAGAGGAAGAGGATATGGTATTGATGAACTATGAGCCGGAAGCGGAGGATGCACTGGATATGCTGATTCCAAAGTACATCGGAAATCTGTTGTATGGTGCGTTTGTAGAGGCGTTAGCCAGTGAAAATGGTGCCAGAATGCAGGCAATGGATTCGGCAACCACAAATGCAGATAACATGATTGCAGATTTATCTCTGAAGTATAATCGGGCAAGACAGGCATCTATTACGCAGGAATTAACAGAGATTATAGCGGGTTCTGAGGCAATTAGTTAGAGGTATATGAGAAGTAGTATGAGAAAAGGAGAATGGAATGGCAGATAAGAATATAGGTAAAATTACCCAGATTATCGGTGCCGTACTGGATATTCAGTTTCCGGAGGGTGAATTGCCGGAAATTAATGATGCAATTCAGATTACCAGAAAGAACGGGGAAGTTCTGACGGTGGAAGTCTCTCAGCATATGGGGGATGATACGGTAAGATGTATTGCCATGGGACCTACGGATGGTTTAATCCGGGGAATGGATGCGGTAGCAACCGGCAATCCGATTATGGTTCCGGTAGGCGAGAATACATTGGGCAGAATGTTCAATGTATTGGGTGACCCAATTGATAATAAGCCGAAGCCGGAGGTGGAAAAGTATTATCCGATTCACAGACCTGCACCAAAGTTTTCAGAGCAGGCAACCGAAACGGAAATGTTAGAGACCGGTATTAAGGTTGTAGACTTGTTATGCCCATATCAAAAGGGTGGTAAGATTGGTCTGTTCGGTGGTGCCGGTGTAGGTAAAACCGTATTGATTCAGGAGTTGATTCGAAATATCGCAACCGAGCATGGTGGATATTCGGTATTTACCGGTGTAGGTGAGCGTACGCGTGAAGGAAATGACTTGTATCATGAAATGACGGAATCCGGCGTTATTAATAAGACCACCATGGTGTTCGGACAGATGAATGAACCACCTGGAGCCAGAATGCGTGTAGGACTTTCCGGTTTGACAATGGCGGAGTATTTCCGTGATGAAGGCGGTAAGGATGTATTGTTATTTATTGACAATATTTTCCGTTTTACACAGGCAGGTTCTGAGGTATCGGCTTTGTTGGGACGTGTTCCGAGTGCGGTTGGTTATCAGCCGACCTTACAGACAGAAATGGGTGCGTTACAGGAGCGTATTACATCTACGAAAAACGGTTCTATTACATCCGTTCAGGCTGTATATGTGCCGGCGGACGATTTGACTGACCCGGCTCCGGCAACAACATTTGCTCATTTGGATGCAACTACGGTATTGTCTCGTTCTATCGTAGAGCTAGGTATATATCCGGCAGTAGACCCATTGGAGTCTACATCCCGAATCTTGGACCCAAGAATTGTTGGTGAGGACCATTATAAGGTAGCCAGAGGGGTACAGGAGATATTGCAGAAGTATAAGGAATTGCAGGATATTATTGCAATTCTGGGTATGGATGAATTGTCAGAGGAAGATAAGCTGGTAGTATCCAGAGCCAGAAAGGTACAGAGATTCCTGTCCCAGCCATTCTTCGTTGCAGGACAGTTTACCGGTCTGGAAGGTAAGTATGTGCCGATTGAGGATACCATTCAGGGCTTTAAGGAGATTCTGGAAGGTAAGCATGATGATATACCGGAAAGCTATTTCCTGAATGCCGGAAGCATTGAGGACGTGCTGGCAAAGGTACAGAAGTAGCATGGAAGGATTGGTGCAAGATGGCAGATAAGACATTCCAATTAAAGATTATAGCACCGGAACGCATTTTCTATGAGGATGAGGTATCGTATGTGGAATTTCGTACAACGGAAGGAGACATCGGAATCTATCCGGGGCATATTGCACTGACAACGATTGTAGCACCCGGTGTTGTTCGTATCCATACGCCATCCGGCGAGGTTAAGGAAGCGGCATTGTTGGAAGGATTTTCCGAAATTCTGGCGAATCAGGTAGTGATTCTGGCAGAGGCAGTGGAGTGGCCGGAGGAGATTGATGTGAATCGGGCGAAGGAGGCACAGATTCGTGCAGAACGACGGATTCAAAGTGCAGAAGGTGACATGGACCGTGCAGAACTGGCGTTAAAGCGGGCATTAGTCAGACAAAGACTGGCAAGATAAATAAAATGACATGAAAACAGGTAGAATCAAATGAAGGTTCTGCCTGTTTTTATGTTAAAAACTCAGTTGATTAGGTTCTGAAATCAAATAGTAAATTCATATCACAACTAAGAATATGACAGCAGGCATATAGAAAGGATACGGTTGGATTTTGGGTTCCTTTCTCAATTCTGTTGTAGGAATAAATAGAAATATCAATACCGTTTATTTGAAGTTTTGCAACCATATCTTTTTGTTTTATTTTCATTGATTTACGCAAATTCGCAATATTTTTTCCAATATTTATATCATTTACCTGAATAATTCTATCCACACTTTCCTTATTTTTCATACTATTGCACCTCCATGCAATAAGTTTATGAAAATATATTTAAAATAATTGCACGAGAGTGCAATATATGATAGTATAAGGATATTCTAAGGAGAGGATGGATAAGATATGAAAAAGTATTTATTAATGTTTCTTGTTACAACTATGATATTATTAATAACAGGTTGTGGAGGCGGAAAAAAGGACTATAATTGGGATGAAAATAGTATAGCCAATGTTTTGCCACAGCCGGAAACAAAAAAGGTAGAGATTATTAGTGATAACGAAGATATTTTCTATGCCGTAGTTAAGAAATATTCCGAAACAGACTATAAGGATTATGTTGAAAAATGCAAGCAAAATGGATTTGATGTAGATATTGAGACAGACGATATGAGTTTTTGTGCATATAATCAAGATGGATATAAGCTGAACTTAATGTATTATGACAAAGAGCTTTCAATTGAACTGGAAGCACCAAAGGAATTTGGCGAATTAAAATGGCCATCCAGTGAAATAGCAAGTTTATTACCAGTACCCCAGTCTAGTGTTGGAGAAATTGAATGGGAAGCATCTTATGGATTTGTTATCTATGTTGGTGAAACACCGTTAGCAGATTATAATTCATATGTTGATGAATGTTCACAAAAGGGATTTATAGTAGATTATCGAAAAGGTGACGATTATTATTATGCAGACAATAATGAGGGGTATAGCCTTACTTTGAGATATGAAGGTAATGATACCATGTTTGTTCGAATTGATGAGCCTGAAAGTACAGAAATTTCAAATTCTGAGGTGGACGATAATATAGATTCAACAACTACAGCAGATACAACGGATAGTTTAGAGGATATGGATTTGGAAGGTGATAAAAATACAGACGAAACAAAAGCAGGTGTGAGTCCGGATTTTAAAAAGGCAATGGATAGTTATGAGGAATTTATTGATGATTATGTTGAGTTTATGAAAAAGTATAAAGATTCAGATGATGTACTAAGTATGACGGCAGACTATGCTGATTATATGAAAAAGTATACAGAAACAATGGAAGCCATAAGCGAAATAGACGAAGAAAATTTGTCAACTGCTGATGCTTTGTACTATGCGGAAGTTAACGGACGAATTTCAGCAAAGCTTCTTGAAATAGCGGAATAGGAGATTTTTTGATAACTAGACAAAGAATAAGTTGAATGTAAGCGTTTTATTGTATAAACCGGAAAAGCCTATTCATACTTCATACTACAACTATAAATAACAAAAAAGTGGAAAAATAGTTATTGTTTGGAAGTGAGGTTGTAGATATAAAAGCAACATAGTGTCCACATTTTCAGTGGGCATTATGTTGCAATATTCATTTCAGATACAAAATGCGGCATAGAGAGGAACTATCTTTTTGTTGTCTGTATAGCCGAAGTTTTTGGTGGAAAGCTTGATTGCATAAGCAGGCTTATAGGTGTCTATGTAGACTTTTAAGCTCTTAGCTCTGGTGTTATCGGCAGATTTGACCTCAATCGGAATAAGCTGCCCGTCACGCTGAATGACAAAATCAATTTCAGCTCCACGTTCGGACTCCCAATAGTAGGTACTATAGCCGTTAATGGAAAGTTGAACAGTTATATTATCATAGGCAAGTCTGATTTGCGGTGAACATTATCTTTCCATGCTTCTAAGAAACCCATAATTTTTCTGTACATAATCAGCCCTCCTTGAAGTTACTAAGCATAGCATGGCAAAAGTTCGTGTAAAAATCAACGAAATTTAATGTAATTCTTACACTAATTGACACGAATATTTTAAATAATATTGCAATATATGACACGAATATTCTTTGCTTGCTTCTCCCTTTTCTGCTATAGACTTTTGTTGGTGCCATTCATCAATCATTAAAAGCAGTTCATGAGCAATATTGACAGAGAATAAGATGCAATCCAGGAAAGCGCCTTCATATGCAACAGCGGTGTTCCCTTGGCAAATTATCTGCTGGAGAAAGACTTAGTTGACTTGATTGAATTTCACTGATATAATAAGTTTCACTACAGGAATGAAAGTGGTGATATGAGTGAAAATGGATAGAATTGGATTAGAATGTGTAGAGAATAAGTTTTTAAAACTTCCAAATATTCAGAAGTATGAAGTTGTCCACAGGACAGAAGATGGTTTTATTGCATCTGTGGAGATGGATGATGGGTATGAGTTTCAAATAAATGCCTGCTTCTTGAATAGGGTATTTCCTTCTACAATCATTAGATTGATTGAAAAGCAGAATCAAAGTCAGGAAGTTAACATTTTGGTTGCTCCATATATTTCAGAAAGAACTGCACAAATATGTGAAGATAACGGAATGGGTTATTTTGACTATGCAGGAAACTGTTGGTTTGTAGGTCATTCTATTTATTTGTCTGAAAAAGGAAATAAGAATCCAAGACCCAAAGAGCAAAGGTCCGTGTCCATATTTGAAAGGACTTCCGTGGTGTCTTCCTGTATTTTGCGTGAGTTGTTTGCGGATGTAACAAAGGTATGGAAGCTTAAATATCTATCGGAAAAGGTAAAATGCAGCATTGGACAGGTATCAAAACTGATGAAAGTTCTGGTGGAAAATGCATGGGCAGAAAAACTGCCAGATGGTTATAAGGTTATTGATCCGGAATCACTCTTGTTGGAATGGAGCAGGGATTATGGTAAAAAAGAAATAACATCCTATGCTTGTTATAGTTTAGATAATATCTCTGTTATTGAGGAACGATTGAAAAAACTAAAGATAGATATGGGAATTGATTCTTATCTTACCGGATTGTCCGGTGGAGTGCGTTATACGCCGGTGGTGCGTTACAATAAGGTACATGTTTATATCGCACCGGAGGATATTCAGGAAGCAATTCGATATTTGGATATGAAAGAGGTAAACAGTGGTTCTAATGTGGTTATTTTTCCATTAGAGAACGATTCCTATATCAAGGATTATAGGGTGATTGGTGATTCTGCAGTAGTATCCCCTCTGCAAATATATTTGGATTGTATGCAGATAAAGGGTAGGGGAGAGGAAATGGCGAATGCGGTTTTGAAAAAGGAGATACTTAGATGATAAGAGATGAAGACTTGAAAAGCAGCGTAGACTATTCGGAAGGTCAGAAGCGGGCTGCACATAGAGTTTTGGTAGAGTTGGTTAATATTTTTGAGGAATATGAAGATGAAATCCGTGTGGTAGGAGGCTGGGTTCCGGATTTAATGTTTCCGGAAGAAGGTCATGTGGGAAGTGTGGATGTAGATATTATGATTAATCATCTGACTTTGCAGGATGAAGGCTATCAGAATATGTCGAGGATACTTCAGAAAAACGGATACAAGGAGCATCCGGAAAAATACTTTTCCTTTGTAAAGACAGTGATAGTGGACGGAATATCTTATGATGTAGATGTAGATATTTTAGCAGGAATGTACGGTGGTACCCAACCGAAGAGAAGAAGCCAGCATGTGCAGGGCATTAAGGCATTAAAGGCCACAGGCGGTAATTTTGCATTTGAATTCCCGGCACAGAAGATTAGTGTGGAGGCAGAACGCCCGGATGGAGCAACAGATGTTGCGAATGTCAGTGTTGTAGCTGTAGTTCCTTATATAATAATGAAAACTGCAGCAATGGGCAGAGGAAAAGCAAAGGATGCTTATGATATTTACTTTATCATCAAGCATTATATTGGTGGAGTAAGAGAGCTGGCAAAAGAATTTGAACCTGTAAGGGACAAAAATATTGTAATAGAAGCGAAAGCTAAATTAGCAGGTAAATTTGCTTCTGAAAATCATGCCGGTCCCAAAGATGTGGCGGATTTTGTGGATTTAGAGGATGAAGAAAGTATAGAAATGACCAAGAGGGATGCTTACGAACAAGTGCAGGCATTATTGAAGTTAATATAGGTATTAAGCGTATTGTAAATGTAATAGTCTCACCGGTCTCAAAATATTCTTGAGACCGATGAGACTGACTCAAAATAGAATGCTTCCTCAATTTGGGAAAAATCAATTAAATTCATTCATAGCATCCACATAATCCTGCAATCCGTTTTCTTTCAATGCAAGTTTGACATATAGTAGAGGTGTTTCCTCTGCTAATCGGTAAAGATAAACAATATCATTCGGGTCATCAAAAGTAACGGAGGAATTACATTCCTTACAACGGATAATAAGAACGGAGTTCTCACCGGCATTGACAATGACGGAGTCTGTGGCAGGCTCATACATACCAAATTGCAGATACAGTGCATTTACAGTTTGTACTAGTGGATATATAGTTTCTTTCTTGCCAACAACGCAGATGCGGTTGTAGATGCAGGAACGGACAAAATAATCTTTCTTCATCATTCCGCTGGCAAGAATACGGGCTTCGATTTGTTTTCGTTCAGCGTCAGTTATTCTGAAGCTGATGGTTGGTTTTTTATGTTTGTTGCTCATGGTTTTGCTCCTTTCGTTTTGGGTGCGGCAGCAGGTACAAAGTATGCGCCTGCAAGCCCCTGTTGATGATTCATTGTGAGTAATAAAAAAGTAGATCATATCATGCCAGTGGAGAATGCTCCGGTGACAGATACTGCAACTAATCTGCTACTAAAAGTTTTGAAAATGATGTGAAAAGAACGATATTTCGTGAAATAGATATATCAGAAATATAGGAATTATCAGCATTTGAGAGGAGCTGATAAAAACCTCGGGAAGAGTTCGAACAGTACACCAATTTTTCATTCCATCTTAAGTCAACATATCCAATATTCAGGTTGACATTGTTTGGACTGCCTAGTAAAATAAATCCTATAGAAACAATGGGAAAAATAGGATATTTATGGAGATGACAGTTCAATGATTACGGGCAGATATATGAATTGACTAAATATATTGTAGTAGAATGGAGAAAGATGTGAAATGACACTAAACCAGTTAAAATATGTAATTGCTTTATCAAAGGAAAACTCAATAAATGAAGCAGCAAAAAAACTGTTTGTTTCACAACCAAGTCTTACTGCAACACTAAAATCTCTTGAACAGGAGATTGGATTTGATATATTTCTTCGTAATAAAACTGGAATATCGTTAACTGTGAAAGGTACAGAATTTTTAGGATATGCAAAATCGGTTGTTGAGCAATATGATATTTTGGATGCAAAATATATATCGAAAAATAATATAAAGAGAACCTTCCATGTATCAATGCAGCATTATACCTTTGCTGTAAATGCATTTGTAGAGGTAATTAATCAATATGGAATGGATGAATATGAGTTTGAAATTCATGAAACGAAAACATACGAAGTGATAGAGAATGTAAAAAATCAGAAAAGTGAAATAGGTGTATTATACCTGAATGATTATAACAGAACTGTTCTTGAAAAGATTTTTAATGAGGCGGGTTTGTCATTTACACCGTTATTTGAATGTGGGATATATGCATATATGAGTAAAAAGAATCCATTGGCAGGTAATAAGGAAATTACAATGAGTGATCTTGATGAATACCCATGTCTTGCATTTGCACAGGGAGATTATAATTCATTTTATTTTGCGGAAGAAGTATTAAGCACATATGAATATAAGAGATTGGTACGTGCGAATGACAGGGCAACGTTACTTAATCTTATGGTCGGGATAAATGGATATACTTTATGTTCCGGCATTATTTGCGAGGATTTAAATGGAACGGATTATTGTGCGGTTAAGCTACAAACGGATGAGAAGATGACGATAGGGTATATTTCAAGAAAAACTTCTGTGTTAAGTAAACTCGGTGAAAAATATATCGCAGAACTTAGTAAGTATAAAGAAAAGGTTTTAAGATAGATTATTTATGTGAAACAGCATCACAGGGAGTGGATTCCTTAGTGATGCTGTTTTGGGGTTATAGTTATTTTCTATATTCTATAATAGAATGTTCAGATTATGCAGGACTTTTCTTTGGTGATAAACTTTACTTTAAAATTATATTTAAGAAAATAAAACTTATAGGAGTGAGATGGATGAATAGAGGACTCAATACATGTTGCCTGCATTTAGAAGAAACGGAAGGGAAAACGGAAAACTATGGTGCAATAAGCTATCCCATCTATCAGACAGCAACGTATGCACATCCCGGTGTTGGAAGAAGTACCGGATATGATTACAGCAGATTACAAAATCCTACCAGAGAACATTTAGAGAAGGTGGTTGCCAGCTTGGAAGGTGGGGTTGATGCGTTTGCACTTTCGACCGGAATGGCTGCAATTACTCTGCTAATGGAGATATTTAAGCCGGGTGACCATTTTGTCGTTGAGGCGGATTTATATGGCGGGAGCATTCGGTTGTTTGATAATATTTCTAAAAAGAACAACTATGAGTTTACCTATCTTAATTGTTCAAAGGATGATATAGAGGGAGCTATTAAGGAAAACACAAAAGCAATTTACATTGAAACACCGACAAATCCAATGATGAATGTATCGGATATTTCTGCTATTGCAAGGATTGCAAAGAAATATAATATTTTGCTGATTGTTGATAATACATTTTTGTCTCCGTATTTTCAAAATCCGTTAAAACTGGGAGCGGATGTCGTTATACATAGTGGAACAAAATTTTTGGGTGGTCATAATGATACTTTGGCCGGCTTTATTGTGACGAATAACGAGGAGGTAAGAGAAAAGCTTCGTTTTCTGATTAAGACAACCGGGGCAGGGCTTCCTCCCTTTGACAGCTGGTTAATTTTACGGGGGATTAAAACGCTTGGAATACGCATGGAAAAATCACAGGAGAATGCAATAATAATAGCAAAATGGCTGAAGGAGCAAAGGATTGTTAAAAATGTGTATTATCCTGGATTGCCAGAACACCCCGGATATGAAGTAATAAAAAAGCAGGCAAGAGGATTTGGTTCTATGATTACGTTCGATGTGGATACAAAAGAACATGCATTAAATATTCTGGAACGTGTAAGGATGATTAAATTTGCAGAGAGTCTTGGAGGAGTCGAAACATTAATTACTTATCCAACGACGCAGACCCATGCGGATGTACCGGAGGATGTACGTCTTAAGAACGGAATTACTCCCGGTACACTTCGGTTATCCGTTGGAATTGAAGACATTGAGGATTTGCTGGCGGAGTTATCAGATGTATTTCAGGAATTAGAATAGTATATGATTTGGCAAAGAACACGCGTGATTTATGAAATTAATGCAAAAGGAAAGGATTGATTTGAGTGCCGGAAAGAAATTTAAACTTTGATGAGATAATTCAACGAAAAGGAACAGATTGTTTAAAATATGATTTTGCCCAAAGGAGAGGTATGCCGGAGGATGTATTGCCTCTTTGGGTGGCGGATATGGATTTTAGGACATCTTCTTATGTGGAAGATGCTGTGATAGAAAGAACAAGACATGGAATTTTTGGATACAGCGAAGTGCAGGAAGAATATTTTCGTGCAGTAGCAGGTTGGATGAGCAGACGTCATAACTGGAATGTTGAACCGGGTTGGCTTATTAAAACTCCGGGAGTGGTATTTGCACTTGCAATGTCTGTAAAAGCCTTTACTGAAGTGGGAGACTGCGTTTTAATTCAGCAGCCTGTATACTATCCATTTTCGGAGGTAATTGAAGATAACGAAAGGGTAATTGTCAGCAATGATTTATATCTGGGAACAGATAACCGCTATCATATTGACTTTGAAGATTTTGAAAAGAAAATTGTGGAACATCATATTAAGCTGTTTCTTCTATGCAATCCGCATAATCCGTCCGGAAGAGTGTTTACCCGGGAAGAGTTAACTAAAATTGGAGATATATGTTTAAAATATGGTGTTATTGTAGTCAGTGATGAGATTCATAATGATTTTGTATTTAAGGGAGAACATACTGTGTTTGCTTCCGTGAAGAAAGAATATGAGGATATATCTGTTATTTGCACATCTTCGAGTAAAACCTTTAATCTGGCAAGTATGCTAATATCCAATATATTTATTCCCAATAAAAAGCTGAAACATAGATTTCGACATGAAGTTGATGCTGCCGGAATTAGCCAATTGGGTGTATTGGGGTTAGTAGCAACGAAGGCTGCCTATGAAAAAGGCGATGAATGGTATGAGAAAATGATGGCATACGTTCAGGAAAATATCGAATACGTAAGAAAATATGTTGAAGAATATATGCCGGGCGTAAAGGTGATTGACGGAGAAGGAACATATCTGCTCTGGCTGGATTTTCGGGGAACCGGAATTGAAGTTGAAGAGTTGGAGCATAGAATCATATATGAGGCGAAGCTCTGGCTGGATAGCGGAAAGATATTTGGAAACACAGGGGCAGGATTCCAACGAATTAATGTGGCGGCACCCAGAAAAATTGTAACAGAATGTCTTGAAAGGATTCGAAAAATTTTATGATGATTTGAAAATATAATCTATTTTAAAGAAAGCTGAGGATTAGATAATGAAACAGACAGAAGATACGGAGATTAGTAATGTTGTCAATATGATTATTTCGGATTATGATGATGAAAGAACTGTAAATAAGATTGACATTTATAATCAACCGGATAAAAAAGCTATTGTAGATATAGTGGAAAAGTTGCTGAAGATTCTATATCCCGGTTATTATAATGATAAAGTCTATAAAATATACAGTTTGAAAAATAATATGTCAGCCACAATAGAGGATGTCATTTTTCATTTAAAAAAACAAATTATGATTGCTTTAAAATACTGTCGGGAAGATGATGCTGATAATGAGCAGGAATTAGAGGAAAAAGCAAAGAAAATTACTATACTATTTATGAAGAAAATACCATATATCAGAAATATTCTTGAAACAGATATTGAAGCGGCTTATGAAGGCGATCCGGCGGCAGAAAGTAAGGATGAAATCATATTTTCTTATCCGGGGTTATACGCCATATCGGTTTATCGAATTGCACATGAATTAACTAAGCTAAAAGTTCCTATGATTCCTCGTATTATGACTGAATATGCACATGGTATTACGGGGGTAGATATTCATCCGGGGGCAACAATAGGAGAATATTTTTTTATTGACCATGGCACCGGAATTGTAATTGGAGAAACAACCATAATAGGAGAACATGTTAAAATCTATCAGGGAGTGACCTTGGGTGGATTATCAACCAGTGGCGGGCAGAAATTAAGAGGGAAAAAGAGACATCCAACAATTGGCAACAATGTAACAATTTATTCCGGAGCATCTATTCTTGGTGGAGAAACCGTTATTGGTGATGATGTTGTCGTGGGTGGAAATACATTTATTGTTAATTCTGTAGAGAAAGGAACCAGAGTTAGTGCAAAAAAGCAGGAACTAAAGTATAGCAATTAGCGTTAATCAGGTATGAAAGCAGGTGAATATATGACAATCTTACAACTAAAATATGTTTTGGCAATAGCGGGTTCTTCGTCGATGAGAGAGGCTGCCAGTAAACTGTTTGTATCTCAGCCTGCACTTTCTGCTACGATTCATGAACTAGAGGAAGAGCTTGGAATTAAGATTTTTGAACGAAATAATAAGGGAATCGCACTATCGGAACAGGGAAGCGAGTTTCTTGTGTATGCAAAACAGGCTGTCAGTCAATATGAGCTTATTGAGTACAGATACATTGAAAAAGATAAAAATAAAAAGCATTTTTCTGTGTCTATGCAGCATTATGTATTTGCCGTACATGCATTTGTAAACACAGTAAAAAAATTTAATTCTGAGCGATTTGTATATTCGATTCATGAAACCAGAACAGATGAAGTATTGATGAATGTGAAGAATCTGAAAAGTGAAATTGGAATTATTGCATACTCAAAAAGTAACCAGAATATCCTTAAAAAACTGTTTCGGGAATATCAGCTGGAGTTTTATCCGCTTATGGTTCGTGATACATTTGTATACTTGTGGAAAGATCATCCGCTTGCCGAAAAGCAAGAGATTTCGTTAGAGGATTTGAAAGAATACCCTTGTGTAAGCTTTGACCAGAGCAGTGACAGTGATTTTTATTTATCAGAAGAAGCACTGGGGGATTATGAATTTGATAAGCTTATCAAATCAAATGACAGGGCAACTTCTTCGGAGATTATGGCAAAGCTCAATGGATATTCTATAGGAACCGGAATTATGACAGAAAGTATTACGCTTAGGGATGGATTTGTAACTATAAAATTAAAGGAAGAAGATCCGTTGACGATTGGATATATAATAAGGAAAAATCATAAGTTAAGTGATATAGGAGAAATGTACATAGAAGAACTTGGAAAGTATCGGGAAAAGGAACTTATATAATACATCCATTGATATTTGTGATAAGCCTAATATATATGAACACTGGGGATTTTCAAAATTAAAAACTGCTTATGCTATATACATTCATGAAGAGGACTATAGAGAGGAAGGATTTATTGAGTGATATATGAGTGATAAGTAAAGCTTATCACAGGTGATAACTCTTGTGAAATTTTCAAACAGACGCTTATATGATAATATCTAATCAATCCAGTTAAGGATAATAAATATCAGTAGGAGGAAGATGAATCATGATAAAGAGAGTAATGTGTGAATGTAGTAATATGTGTTGTAAAAATTCTGTATGTAAAAGTATGGTTTGTTTTCTGTACACTTTTTGATGAGACCTGTTAAGCTATGAGTAGCAGCTGTCACATAAGTGTGTCGGCTGCTTTTTTTGAAATAATTTGATTTATTTAAAGGAGGATAAACATATGAGCGAGATTAAAGAAAGTGCATTGGAGCTGATTGGAGGAACACCTATTTTAAAATTGAATAGGTATGCAAAGAAGAGAGAAATTACACAGGCAACAGTCCTTGCAAAATTGGAGTATTTGAATCCTGCAGGTTCTGTAAAGGATCGTATTGCTCTTGCAATGATTGAGGATGCGGAAAAGAATGGAACATTAAAACCGGGGGCAACAATTATTGAACCTACAAGCGGTAATACAGGTATAGGTCTTGCTGCAGTTGCAACGGCAAAGGGATACAAAGCGATTTTAACACTTCCGGATACCATGAGTGTGGAACGAAGAAATCTACTGAAGGCATATGGTGCAGAGCTTGTGCTGACAGAAGGTGCAAAGGGAATGAAGGGAGCCATTGCAAAAGCAGAGGAGCTGAATAAAGAAATTGAAGGTTCCGTTATTTTAGGACAGTTTGTGAATCCTGCAAATCCAAAGGCCCATAAGGAAACAACCGGACCTGAGATTTGGAAACAGACGGAAGGCAAGGTTGATATATTTGTTGCCGGTGTTGGTACAGGTGGAACAATTACGGGAGTTGGCGAATACTTAAAGGAACAGAATCCAAATGTGAAAATTGTAGCTGTAGAACCGGCATCCAGTGCTGTACTTTCAACAGGTACACCGGGAGCACACAAAATTCAGGGAATTGGAGCAGGTTTTGTACCGGAGGTACTCAACACAAAGGTATATGATGAAATCATTCCGATTGAAAATGAAGATGCCTTTGCGGAAGGAAAAGCCTTTGCTATATCAGAAGGAATTTTAGTCGGCATTTCATCTGGTGCAGCACTTAAGGCAGCAGAAATTCTGGCCAAGAGACCGGAGAATAAAGGTAAAACAATTGTTGCTTTGCTTCCGGATTCCGGCGACCGTTATCTGTCCACACCATTGTTTAATTCATAAAGCAGAAGAATCCTGGGGAGGTGATTTTTTGAGCCAGGAAGCAAATACAATAAAAAATGATAAATCTTTTCTGACCGAAGTGGAGCATTATGTGAAAGACATAAAGTATGGAAGCATTACTTTAATTGTTCAGGATGGAAAGGTAATACAAATAGATAAAACTGAAAAAATCAGAATAAAAAACTGACTGGAAGGACCAGAGGTTTTACGGAAATGATTGTGAGCGTAAAATCTCTGGTTTCTTTTCTTTTATAGAATTAAAGTGAGATGCCGTGGCCGCTGGAATGGCATAGGTTTGCAAAACTGAAGTTGGTGGTTCGAGTCCATCCGGTATCGCTGGCGGGTATTTTATGCCGTAAGTAAGATAAGAAAGCAGGTGTCATATGAGTAATACATATAAAGATTTGCAAAATTCTCATCCGTGCTTTGGTGGACAAAAAAATAATGCCGGAAGAATACATTTGCCTGTAAGCCCCAGATGCAATATTGCCTGCAGATTTTGTGACCGGACAATTAACGATGTGGAGGAAAGACCCGGCGTTACATCGAAGGTGTTAAAACCGGAGGAGTGTGAAGATATATTAAGAAAGGCGTTAGAAATATGTCCGGATATTAAGGTGGCAGGTATTGCAGGTCCGGGTGATACCCTTGCATCGGATAATGCATTAAAGACATTTGAAATTGTGAAAGAGAAATTTCCACATTTAATTAAATGTATGAGTACAAACGGACTACTGCTAAATGAAAGAGCTGAGGATGTCATTCGCGTTGGAATTGATTCCCTTACTGTTACGGTAAATGCAGTAGACCCGGAAATTGAGAATAAGCTCAATGCATACATAATCTATCACGGTCAGAAAATTGACGGGGTGGAAGGTGCAAAGATTCTGATTGAAAATCAGTTAGCGGGGATTCGCAAGGTTGCTGCTGCCGGGATTACCATAAAGGTGAATACGGTTCTTGTACCGGAGATAAATGGAGACCATATTGAAGAAATTGCAAAGACTGTGAAAGAGGCTGGAGCCAGTATTTATAATATTATACCTTTGATACCGCAACATGAATTAAAGAATTATAAAGCACCTACATGTGTCGAAATTGACCAGGCCAGAACGAGAGCATCAAAGTATATTGATGTATTCAGACACTGTCAGCATTGCAGGGCAGATGCCGTCGGGGTTCCGGGTAAATCGGAGTTTGGCAATCAGATTTATCAGAGGAGACTAAAAGTAAAGGAGACTTTTTCACATGGATAAGGAAGAGTATAAAATTGCAGTGGCTTCCAGCGATGGTATCGTAGTGAACAATCATTTTGGAAGAGCAAAGGATTTCTATATCTATCAGATAGATGATAAGGAAGAGATTCATTTTCTGGAAAAGAGAAGTGTTACACCTGTATGTGAAAGAGGTAATCACGATGATGAGAAGCTTAAGACAAATTTGGAAAAACTGAGGGATTGCAAATACCTGTTGGTCAGCAAAATCGGAAGAGGAGCAGCTGACATGGCAGAAGGCTTTGGAATTGAAAGCTATGAAATTCCCGGAATCATTGAGGAATCGATAGAACAGTTAATAAAGTACATAAAAATAAAAAAATTATTTAAATAGGAAGGACAAAACAATGGGTGAATTAAGACAAATAGCAATTTATGGAAAAGGCGGAATTGGAAAATCCACAACTACACAGAATCTTACAGCGGGCTTAGTTGAGCATGGAAAAAAGGTCATGGTAGTCGGCTGTGATCCAAAGGCGGATTCCACAAGACTTCTTCTTGGAGGATTAGCACAAAAAACAGTTTTGGATACCATTCGGGAAGAGGGAGAAGATATTTCTCTTGACAGAATTATGAAAGAAGGCTATGGCGGAACAAAATGTGTGGAATCAGGCGGACCTGAACCGGGTGTTGGCTGTGCTGGAAGAGGAATCATTACCTCAATTAACATGCTTGAAAACCTTGGGGCATATACAGATGATTTGGACTATGTATTTTATGATGTTCTTGGTGATGTGGTTTGTGGTGGATTTGCGATGCCAATTCGAGAAGGTAAAGCGAAAGAGATATATATTGTTGCCAGTGGAGAGATGATGGCACTTTATGCGGCAAATAATATCTCGAAAGGAATTCAAAGATATGCAAGAACCGGTGGAGTAAGACTTGGTGGAATTATTTGTAATTCCAGAAATGTTGACAGAGAGCTTGATTTGTTACGTGCATTTGCAAAGGAGCTTGGAACAAAACTTTTATATTTCGTTCCAAGAGATAATATCGTTCAGCATGCGGAGATTAATAAGAAAACAGTTATCGAATACAGACCAGAATCTAATCAGGCACAGGAATACAGAAATCTTGCACAGGCAGTTATTGAAAATACAAATTTTGTGATTCCGACTCCGATGACACAGGAGCGACTGGAAGAAATCCTGATGGAATATGGAATGATGGAGCTTGCGGATGATTATAAGATTTAAGGAGGATGCAGATTATGGGAATTAGTAGGTCAATTACGGAATTAGTTGGTAGAACACCTTTATTGGAATTAAGTAATTATGAAAATAAGCATGAATTGGACGCTCGAATTCTGGTAAAGCTTGAGTATTTCAACCCAAATCAGAGTGTCAAGGACAGAATTGCCCTTGCAATGGTGGAGGATGCAGAAAAGAAGGGACTGTTAAAACCGGGATATACGATAGTAGAGACAACCAGCGGAAATACAGGTATCGGTCTTGCTGCAATTGCTGCCAGCAAAGGATATAAATTCCGTGTGTACATACAGGATCAGGTAAGTGCAGAACGCTTTCAGGTTATAAAAGCCTTTGGTGGAGAAACTATTAAGCTCTCCGAAGAACCTGCTGTAGCGAAAACCCTGGAAGAAACAAATGGCGATTTTGTAGCAGCAATTAAGGCATTGAAGGAGCAGGTTCTGGATAAAGAAGAAAATATATTCTTTGTTGATCAGTGCTCCAATCCGGCGAATCCGGCAATCCATGAGGCTACTACAGGTCCGGAGATATGGGAGGATACTGAGGGAAAGGTGGATATTCTGGTCGCGAATGTCGGCACCGGAGGAACGGTATCGGGAACCGGTAAATTTTTAAAGAGTAAGAATCCGGATGTAAAGGTGGTAGCAATTCAGCCGGGACAAAATTCATTGCCAAGTGAAAGTAATCCGACACCGGAAGAAATAACAGGTGTACATCCTTTTGAAGGCGTACCTGCGGAACGTGTACCATCGACAATGAATTTGAATATATACGATGAAAAAATGGAAGTAGAAACTATCGATGCATATAAATCAGCCAGAGAGGTAGCAAAATCAGATGGTATTTTGGTAGGAACATCCTCTGGTGCGGCAATATATGCGGCAACAGAGCTGGCAAAACGACCTGAAAATAAAGGAAAGACAATCGTTGCCGTTTTACCGGATACGGGACTTCGGTATCTTTCTACGAATCTGTTTAATGAAGAATATCAGGGATAGGAGTGAAGGATATGCCAGTGAATTTGTCAAATTCAAACGTAGCGACAAGAGAGAACCGTATTGGTTCCATTACCGGTTATGTTGGAACATTAAAGGATTTAGCAACCCAGAGTGAGTGTGGCACCTTAAAAGGCTGTTCCAGATGTTTTTCTCAATCCAGCACCTGCCTTTCTATGTGCGGATTATCACAGTTGGCAGGAATTCGTGATGTCGCAATTATTCACCACGGACCGGCAGGCTGTTCTGTTACAGGGGCAGGGTCTTATTATATGTCAAAGGTTATGTCAAAAAAGAGAGGTGTAACCAGTGATACAGTTTACGTTGGAACTGATATGAATGAAAATGACACCATTTTTGGTTCTACGGAAACATTGAGAAATATCATTTTGGAAGTGAATAAAAGATATAAACCAAAAGCAATTTTCGTATCAAGCTCATGTGCAACAGGTATTATCGGTGAGGATATTGACAGCATTGTGGATGAAGTTAGAGATGAAGTTGGCGTACCGATTGTAGCGGTACATTGTGAAGGCTTCAAATCAAGAATATGGGCAACCGGCTTCGATATATCTGACCATGCAGTTCTTCAGGCGATTGTACAGCCTCCGAGAGAGGGCATAAAGACAAACAAGATTAATTTTAAGAATTTCTATGAAAGTGCCAGACCGGAAATCATTGAGATGTTTAAGGAGTTTGACCTTGAGCCGGTATTTTTATACTGTAATTCGACGATTGAAGAATTGTCGCATTTGTCAGAGAGCATTGCAACAACCTGTATCTGTGGTACGTTAGGTAACTACCTTGGCAATGCATTGGAAGAAAAATATGGCGTTCCGTATGTAAGAAGTATCAACCAGTGTGGTATCACAGGATTTGAAACATGGCTTCGGGAAATCGGAAAGGTAACCGGAAGAAGTGAAAAAGTGGAAGCTTATATTGAAGAGCAGCGTGCAATCTATATTCCTCAGATTGAAGAAGTGAAAAAAGAGCTGAAAGGACTTACCGCAGTCCTTGGTATGGGACCGGGATATACCTTTGAGGTATCCAGAGTACTGGATGAGCTTGGAATCAAGGTTGTCTGGGCACTTGCATGGCATTATGACAAGAAGTATGAAAATGGCGATGTGCCACCATCCATGAAATATCTGCTTGATAATGATATTGACTTTGAGGCAAGTGTAGCCGACCAGCAAAACTATGAGGTTATGAATATATTGAACAAATATAAGCCGGATATGTATCTGTCACGACATCCGGGTTCTACGGTCTGGGCAATTAAAAACGGAACTCCGGCAATCTATGTAGCGGATGAATATATGATATTCGGCTATAAGCATACCTTGGAATTTGCAAAGACCATTCTGGATGCAATAAGAAATAGAAGTTTTGAAGAAAATTTAGCAAAGCGTTCGAAGCTGCCGTACACAGACTGGTGGTACAAACAAAATGTAGATGCATTTTTAGAGGAGGCGAAGTAAGATGGCAAAGCTTTTAGATAAACAAAGGTATAAGTGTGCACTTGGAGCCATGCAGACAGTTCAGGCAATTGACAGAGCATTGCCGATACTTCATTCCGGTCCGGGATGTGCCCAGAAGCTCTCGGAATCAACTGGAAGCTCGGGATACTTTTCACCGAATATTTTTCCATGTACCAGTATCAATGAGAAGGATGTTGTATTTGGCGGAGTAAAAAAACTGAATTCAACGATTGAAAATGCTTTAAAGGTTATTGATGCAGATTTGTATGTGGTTCTGACGGGTTGTATCCCAGAGATTGTAGGTGATGATTCCGGTGAAGTGGTATCACGCTTTGAAGATGCAGACAAGCCGGTTATCTACGCACCAACAGCGGGATTTAAGGGAAATAATTATAAGGGTCATGAGCAGGTAGTGGATGCGATTATTGACCAGTATCTGAAAAAATCAGATAAAAAACAAAAGGGTCTTGTGAATATTTGGGCGGATGTTCCGTATCAGGATTTATTCTGGCTTGGAAATATCAGAGAGCTTGAAAAACTGATTCGGGAATTAGGGCTTACACCGAACACAATATTTGGATTTAAAAGAGGAATTGAGAATATCAATAAGATTCCGGAGGCAGAGTTCAACCTTCTTGTATCTCCGTGGGTAGGTCTTGGAAATATGAAGAAGATGGAACGAAAGCTTGGAATACCGTATCTTCATTATCCGACACTTCCAATCGGTGCCACTGAGACGAGCAAATTCTTAAGAGCTGTTGGCGAATTTGCAGGAGTGGATAAAGAAAAGGTGGAGGAAGTAATAAAGGAGCATGAAGACTACTATTACTATCTGATTGAAAGATATGCAGATTTATTCCTTGAGAATCGTGTCATTAACAAGCAGTTTACGGTTATTGCAGATGCACAATATTCACTTGGTATCACTAAATTCCTTGTAAATGATTTAGGACTTGTTCCGGCAAAGCAGTTTGTTGTAGATGACACACCGAAAACCTACAGAGACCGGATTGCCGAGGAATTTAAGAAGCTTAATTTTGGACTTGAGGCAGAGGTATCCTTTGAAACAGATGGATATAAAATTCATGAAGAAATTAGACAGCATGACTATCATGGCTATCCTCTTATTCTTGGCGGATATTATGAGAAGGAGCTTACAGGAGAGTTAAAAGGCAATTTCCTTAATATCTCATGGCCGGTGCAGGATAAGGTTGTATTTGATGATTTTTATGTAGGATATACCGGAGGAATCCGATTAATAGAGGATATTTATACGGTAGCGGTTCAGCGGTTCAATTAAAGAGAAATAAGAAGCTGCCTGTAAACCACAATTAGGGTTTACAGGCAGTTGCCATATGGCGGGAGGTACTAGTTTGGCTTATAAAATTGCAGTTGGTTCTTCTGACGGAATTCATGTAAACTTAAAATTTGGTGAAGTTACAAAATTTCTGATTTATGAAGTATCGGATGAAATCAGGTTGATAGAAGAAAGAGTTGTTTGTAACGACACAGAAATACAGAAAATCAGTGAAAATTCGTGCAACACATCGGGTTGCAGAAATGAAGGCTGTGGCGGTAATGGTAGTGGATGTAACGGTTCTTCAGATGTAATTTCAAGAGTAGGGCTTATATCGGATTGCAGATGTGTTGTATGCAAAAAAATTGGATTTCAGGCACAGAAGCAATTTGAAAAAAAAGCTATATCTGTATTTGATGTGGCGTGCGAAATTAATGAGGCATTAGAAAAAATCGCTTTCTATTATGGGAAAATGGATAAGCATGAATCTCTCCGCTCATGAAAACAAACTGTATAAATCTGGAAAACCTGTTCATACTACAACTATAAAATAACGAAAAATCGGCAGAATAGCTGTTGATTGGAAGTGAGGTTATAGATATGAAAGCAACAGGTAAAACTGCGTTGGTGGTATTAATCTGGCTGGCAGTTATGATTCAGTTATTCATTAATCAGGGCATGGAGCCGGAAGGAAATGTAGTAGAAGCATTTAACAGCAGTGATATGGTTCCGGTAGAAGTGTGTATCAGTGCGTATGGTAAATTCGGGGAACTGGAGCTATCCGGTGAAACCAAGGAAACTATGCTGCGGAATCTGGCAAAGCAGTTGGGAATCACAGACGGCTATGAGATTACGGCATCGGAAGGAGATTCCTATCGGGAAAGTACATTAACCAAAAACGGAAAATACGGCAATACCGTCCTTCAGGTGGTCAGCATGGATACCATGAATGATAACCGGGAGCCGGTGACAGAGCAAACTATTTTAAGTGATATTACTATCTATGATGATATTGAGTATGCAATGGAATGTAAGGAGCTGCTAGAGGACATTTATCAGGAAGTAGGAATGACACCGAGCATCAATCTGTATATAAAAGGAAAGACAGAAGGAGCTGTGTCAGAGGCACGCAGAACAGAATTGGTAGACGGTATAATGTCATCCTTAAATGCCACACCGGTTCAGGAAATTGACAATGATAATTACTATTGCCTGTACGGATACACCAGTCGGTTTGACCGCGTTATATACCAGAACGGAAAAAAGATAAATGTAAATCTGGCAGTTACCTATCATGAGGATGAGAACATGACCTATTTACATCTGGCAGTTCCGTATATCAGCCAGTCGTTTTAAGAGAACAATTTAGCTGCCGCTTTATGACGTTTCCATCATAAGGCGGCAGCTTGTTCAGATATTAGTGAGTAAGTGAGTAAGCAAATTTATTTTCCGAAATTTGGGTCGGCTAATACATCCTTGCACATTTCGATGTATTTATCCGGACGATAATCAGTAGCTCCGTCAATCATTGGATTTGCCTTGAAAATATCGCGTCCTGCAAGTGTCAAATCAATGGTTGCTGTGTGCATTTCACACTGAATGGCTTTCTCATGTGTAAATGGGTAGCCGGCATAATAATAAGCCTCCCAGAAATTCCGGCTTGGACCGATAATGCTGCTTCCACCCCAGAATTCGTTGTATAAATCCTTTCCACCCAGATTAGAAGAAGCAATATACATCTGATTTACAATAACCTCTGCTTCCAAGGTGGTAGAGCCTAAAGCAATTCCATGGCACTTAGCAAGAGCCGTACAGTTGATATGCATTCGACAGCCCTTTGCACCCTCATAACGCATCATTTCAGGGAAGCAGTAGGAATCATAACAGATAGCAATGCCGATTGGACCCCAAGGAGTATCCAGAATAAACGGCTTGTCTCCGCGGGTTGCCCAATGCGGTTCCGGATAAGGCAGATGCATTTTACGATAAGAACCGACAAGTCCGTCCGGTCCAAAGACTGCCAGTGCATTATAAATAATAGAAGGGTCGGAAGGGTCCCGCTCCGGCATTCCGAATACGGCATAAATTCCAAGCTTCTTTGTCAGTTCAGCTACTTCATTCGTAGAAGGACCCGGAATCAGCTCTGCCTGAATGGATTGCATTTTATCCTTTTTATCTTTTTCTTCTTCATCGTCATATCCGGTTAATGCCATCTCCGGAAATACTACGAAATCAGAGCCTTTTTTAGCAGCAGCTTCAATATACCCCTTGATTCGATTCAGGTTCTTTGCTTTATCACCCCAAGTGGCATTAAAGGTAACACAGGATACAGTAATAATATCTTTCATAAGTTGTCCTCCTTTACATAAATAATATCAATAGTAACGATATAAATAATAAATATAATAAGGCACAAGCTTCCGTTACACGACCTTGTGCCTTTTGATAGCTGTAATGTATCATAGGACAGGATACTTCACAACCGATAAAAATTAGTTGCTACATGAAAAAAGTTAGATGTTCCCATCCGAATAGGATTTGGCAATCTGATAAAAGAGGACAGCACCCTTCCATAAGACAGAATCATCTATATCAAAACGGGAATTATGGTGCGGATAAGCAGGTGTACCTTCCGGTGGATTAGTACCCAGAAAGCAGTAGGTGCCGGGAATGTGTTCCAGATAGGTAGCGAAGTCCTCACCAACCATAATTGGGGAAAGGTCGGTTATAACCTCCTCCGGAGAAAAGGCTTGCAGTGCTATTTGCTGTACCTGTTTTGTAAGGGAAGGGGTATTGCATAAGGGAGCCGCTCCCCATATAATCTGCGTCCGGGCTGTGGCATGAAAGGCGGCGGCAATTCCTTCAGCCAGACCGGATATACGGTCAGCCAGAAAGGTTCGGGTAGCATTATCTAAGGAACGGAAGGTTCCTTCCATGGTGCAGGAATCCGGTATAATATTGTAGGTATCACCACCGTTAATTTTTCCGACCGAGATAACGCCCGGATGCAGGGCGGAATGTTCGCGTCCTAAAATGGAAGGGAGATTTTGAACGATGACAGAGCTGATGTAAAGGGGGTCAATTCCCAGCTCCGGAGTAGAACCATGCGTTCCCTTTCCCTGAATCTGAATTATGAACTTATCATAGGATGCCATACAAATGCCGGGAGAGATTCCCAATTGTCCGTGTGCGATGTCAGGGTGTAACCGTCCGACATGAAGACCAAAGATACAGTCCGGATGATAGTTCTGAAAGATTGGCTCCTCACACATAAGTCTTGCTCCTTCGGAGGTTTCTTCACCGGTCTGGAACAGAAATAAGAAGCAGCCCGATAGATTGGCTCGTTGCTGCCATAGTAATTCGATAGCCCCAAGTAAAATAGCCATGTGTGCATCATGTCCGCAGGCGTGCATATTTCCGTTGGCAGCGGCAAAGGGAAGCATAGTCTCCTCTGTTATCGGTAAGGCATCCATGTCTGTGCGGAAAGCAATGGTTTTACCCGGAAGCGGTGTTTTCATAATTGCAATGATTCCGCTGTCAGCCTGATTGCGGACAAAAGGGATTCCGATAGCGGTAAGGCATTGTTCCAGATATGTCCGCGTTTTCGGAAGCTGAGTACCGGTTTCCGGAATTGCATGCAGGCTTCTCCGGTTATGCAGAATATGAGCTGAAAGCATTGATATATCCATATATGACCCTCCTTTTTTCCTATTAATAATAGGTGGTTCTGTAAAGTGGTATTTATCATGACACGCAAAGATTTGAGTGTCAACGCATAGAAATGTACATCTAAAATTTCTCTGGGTACAAACAAAGTTTCTTCCGTTTACTTCATTCCGAAAATTCATATAATGAAAACTACAACAAACAACAAATCACATGAGGCGATGGTGCTTACTTAAAAGAAGTAGGCACCATTTTTATTACGCAGACAGCGGACAAAAGCCGGAAGGATTTCTTGTTTGGCAGTAAGGTGTTTATAAAATTCAGAAATGAAAAATGAAAGGAGAAATACATATGAGAAAACACATGAAGAAAATATTTGCAGCATTTGCTGCGGCAACAATGATACTTGGTCTGGCAGGCTGCGGTTCCGGTGGTTCGGGAAGCAGCGGAGCATCCGGAAGCGGAGGAGCCGGTGGCGGAGATACGATTAAGGTAGGCTTCATGAGTGACCAGTCCGGTGATAATGCCATTACCTGTAATGTAGCAGCCTTTCAGTTGGCAGTGGATGAAATCAATGAAGCCGGTGGAGTTCTCGGTAAACAGATTGAACCGATTATTGTAGATGGACAGAGTGATACACAGCGTTATCAGAATCTGGCAAAGGAATTAATTCTGGAAGATGAATGTGCGGTTGTATTTCAGGATGGAACCAGTGCAAACCGGGAAGCCATTCGTTCTACATTTGAACAAAACAAGGCATTATTAATTTATCCTACTTTCTATGAAGGTGGTGTAGCCAGTCGGTATTGCCTGTGTACCGGTACCGGACCGGAGCAGTCCATTTTACCGCTGATGCAGTATTTAAAGGATAACAACATGGGAAGTAAGGTATATATTCTGGCAGCAGATTATAATTACGGACAGATTTCAGCACAGTGGGTGCAGGAATATTGCGACCAGTTAGGACTGGAAGTTGTCGGTACTGAATTTTCCCCATTAGGAACCTCACAGTTCAGTAGTTCCATCAGTAAGATTCAGGATTCCGGAGCAGATATTGTATATACCTTATTGGTAGGTTCTGCACAGACCTCCTTCTTCGACCAGTGGGTAAATGCCAAGGTTGAAGGTGTAACCTTAGCATCCACCTGTAACATTGTATACTCGCATGAACAGACAATCGTAGATGCTCCGGGCTTAAGCGGTATGATTTCAGCAGGTAACTTCTTTGAGGATATGGGTACAGAAGATGGTGCAACCGATGCAGCTAAGAAGTTTGTAGAAGATTTCCGGGCAAAGTACCCGAATGAAGCATACATTACCAATCAGGCGGAAGGTGTATATACTGCCGTATATTTGTGGAAGGCGGCTGTAGAAGCAGCAGGAACCACCGAGACAGAAGCAGTTATAGATGCATTTGATACAGACGAAATAAGCTTTGCAGCTCCATCCGGAGAAGTAAGTGTAGACGGTGCAACACATCAGGCAAAATTAACTTTGACAATTATGGAAGTACAGGATGACCATTCATTAAAGACTTTGCAGACCTGTCCTGACATTGAACCGACATACCTGAAAGACCTTGGTATTGATGTTCGGGTAGATGACCCACAGACACAGTATTCACCGTTGGAAAATGGTACAGGAAATTAGAGATTAGCAGATTACGGTTAGCTGAAAATGTGCTGTTTATAGGTTGAAGGTGACTTAAAACAGCACATTTTCCTATAGCTGACAGACAGAATGGTTAGGAAGAGGTGATCCGATGTTTGGAGTAATTTTTTCATATGTGTATCAATTTTTGGATAGTTTCTCCTTTTTAGTGTTGGCGGCTCTTGGTATGGCAATCATATATGGAATGATGGGCATTACCAATATGGCACAGGGCGAGCTGATTATGATAGGTGCGTATGTGACAGACATTTTATGTACCAGATGTGGTATGCCGCTCATTATCGGTATATTGGGAGGAACTGTTGTAACAGGACTGGTTGGTCTGGTTATGGATCGCCTGGTTATGAAACGGTTGTATGACCGTCCTTTGGATTCTATCGTTGTTACATGGGGCTTAAGTATAGCAATTTCGCAGTTGATATTTATTATATTCGGTCCGACGATGCCGGGCTGTGCGATTCCGCTGGGTTCCTTTAAGGTAGCAGGATATTCCTATTCTTATTACAAGCTGTTGCTGGTAGCAATTGCAATTGCGTTAATCATAGCAACATTCTTGGTATTTAAGTTTACACGATTCGGCTTGCATTCGCGGGCAACGATGCAGAATCGTGAAATCGCAAACAGCTTAGGTGTAAATGCAAACCGTATGAATACAGGTACATTTATGATTGGCTCTGCTTTGGCAGGCTTGTGCGGTGGCTTGTATCTTCCGACAATGGCATTAACCCCAAGCTACGGAGAAAGCTTCTTAGTACAGAGCTTTGTTACAGTGTTGGTCGGAGGTGCAGACCCATTGGTCGGTACGGTTCTTGCCGGCGGAGGTCTGGGCGTTGTCGAAGGCTTCTTAAATATGAGACTGAATACATTCTATGGCAAGATAGGTATTCTTCTTATGGCAATTATCTTTATCCGTATTTTACCAAATGGTTTCTCCGGACTGTATAACTCCATCATGGTAAAGAGAAAGATGAGAAAGTCTAAAAAAGGAGGGAATGAATCATGAAACGTATAAAGTCATTGTGTACAGAAAATGTTACGGCAGTATTGGTACTCCTTTTTGCGATTATATTCCCATTTTTTAGCTCTGCATATAAGGTAGACCAGTTTACAGGATTTTATATTACCTGCCTGCTGTCCTTCAGTATTGTATTAATCTGGGGATATACAGGAATCTTCAGCTTTGGTCAGGCGGCATTTTATGGAATCGGTGCATATACATACGCAATTATTAGTCTGTGTTCGGATAAAAACCTGACGATTCTGGCGGCGGTTATAGGCGTGGCGATTGCCGGACTTGTGGCAACGGTTTTAGGGTACTTTATCTTCTATGGAGGAGTAAATGAGATATTTACAGGTATCATTACCCTTTGTGTATCGATTGTACTGGAAACCTTTATCGTACAGACCAGTGGGCCGGAATGGAAGATTTTAGGTGTCTGGATAGGTGGATATAACGGCTTAAATAATATTCCGAAGCTACAGATTGGAAACTTCCAGTTCATGAATATCTGGATGTATATTTTAGTCCTTGTTATTGTATTTGGTATTTATTTTGCATTTCGTCAATTAACACATTCCAATACCGGATATGCTCTGTTCGGTGTTCGTGAAAGTAAATCAAGAAGTGAGCTGTTCGGATATAAGACAGCAAAGATTCAGACCCTTGTGTTTGGTGTAAGCGGAGCTCTGGCAGGACTTGGCGGCGTGTTATTCTCGGCATGGAGCGGCTACGTTGTTCCGTCTACATTATCCGTCGGTAATTCAACTGTTGCTGTGGTTATGGTTGCCTTAGCAGGCAGAAAAAATGTAACCGGTGCATTGATTATGACGGTTCTCTACTCATTCCTGACACATGAAATGGCAGCCAGCGGTAATGTGTGGTCGAATGTAATTCTGGGTATTTTGCTTGTGGTAATCGTAATGTTTATGCCGGAAGGAGCACTTGTAGAATTATTTAATCTGTCAGACAGATGTTTTGCCAAGTTAACCAAAAAGAAGGAAGCATAGGAAGAAAGGACTCCAATAGACAGGAGGCAGTACAGCTTGTACTGTGGTATCGGATATGGAAAAAAAGATAATTAATCCGACAAAGGATATATTGCTGTTAGATAAGGTTTCAAAACAGTTTGGTGGTATTCAGGCAGTGGAAGATTTTTCCATGACGATTAAAGAAGGAGAATTACGATGTCTGATTGGACCAAACGGTGCAGGTAAGACCACGGTTTTCAAAATGGTAATGGGTGTGTATCCGGCATCCTCCGGAAGAATCGTGTTCAAGGGTGAGGATATTACCAGTATGAGTGCTTCAAAGCGTGCAAGAAAGGGCATGAGCATAAAGATGCAGGTGCCGGGTGTCTATGAGGAATTGACATTGCGGGAAAATATGCGGATTGCAGCAGAAAATTATGTCCCGAAGAAGCAGTTAGAGGAAGAAATCGACCGGTTGATAGAACTGGTACATATTAAGGACTTAGGAAATCCGGTTGTTAAAAATATGTCGCATGGGCAGCAGCAATGGCTGGAAATTGCCATGGCACTTTCCTCTAATCCGGATTTATTATTGCTGGACGAGCCGGCAGCAGGTCTGGGACCGGAGGAAACAGAATTTACAGCGGAGCTGGTAACGGATTTGAACAAACAGGGACTCTCCATCTTATTTATTGAGCATGATATGAATTTCGTAAAAAAGATTGCGAATAATGTAACGGTATTGTACTACGGTAAATTATTTGCAGAGGGACCGATTGAAGAAATCGTAAACAATGAAGAGGTTATCCGGATTTATCTGGGTAACTCATAGGAGGTATGTCGTATGCTGAAAACAGAACATCTAGTATCCGGATATGAAAAGGTTATGATTCTTCATGGGGTTGATATTGAGATTCATGAAGGAGAAATCGTATCCGTAATCGGAAGAAACGGTGTAGGAAAAAGTACATTGATGAAGACCTTAATCGGTCTGATTAAAGTAAATGAAGGAAAAATCGAATATCTGAATCAGGATATTACCAAGAAGAAATCCTATGAACGGGCATGGAAAGGAATCGGCTATGTTCCGCAGGGGCATATGGTGTTTCCGAGACTGACGGTAGAAGAGAACCTGATGATGGGTGAAAATATTAATCCGATAAAGGGAAAGAAGCCGAATTATGATTTGATATATGAATATTTTCCGCGGCTAAAGGAACGCAGAACCCAGATGGCAGGTACTATGTCCGGTGGTGAACAGGCGATGCTTTCTATAGGAAGAGTCTTAACCGGTAATCTGAAGGTAATGTTATTGGATGAGCCTTCCGAAGGTGTGCAGCCGAATATCGTAGAGCAAATCGGAGAAATCATATTGCGGATTAATAAGGAGCTGGGTATTACCGTATTACTTGTAGAACAGCATATAGGGTTGATTCAGCACGTATCCCAGCGTTGCTATGCTATGGATAAGGGAGCCATACAAAATTCCCTGACACGAGAAGAAATATTAAACTATGACGAAATCAAGAAGTACTTATCCGTATAGAAGGAGGAACGTATATGGCTAAGATGACAAAGGAAAAGATATTAAAAATAGTAAAAGAAAATAATGTCAAGTTTATCCGGCTGCAGTTTACGGATGTACTGGGACACCTGAAAAATGTTGCAATTACGGTAAATCAATTGGATAAGGCACTGGATAATAAGATTATGTTTGACGGCTCCTCCATTGAAGGCTTTGTACGGATTGAGGAATCGGATATGTACCTTCGTCCGGATTTGGATACCTTTGCAATATTGCCATGGAGACCGCGGGAGGATTCGGTTGCCCGGTTAATCTGTGATGTCTATGACCCGGAAGGAAATCCGTTTGCGGGTGACCCAAGATATTGTCTGAAACGGGTGCTTGAGGAAGCTGAGGATATGGGCTATATCTTCAATGTCGGACCGGAATGTGAATTTTTCATTTTCCATACCGATGATGTGGGACGGCCAACAACATTGACACACGATACCTCCGGCTACTTTGACTTGGGACCGATTGATGTAGGCGGACAGGTTCGTAGAGAAATCTGTCTGATGCTGGATAGAATGGGATATGAAATAGAAACTTCTCATCATGAGGTTGCCATCGGACAGCATGAGGTTGATTTCAAATATGAAGAAGCATTAAAGACAGCAGATGATATTATGACCTTTAAGTTAGCTGTTAAGTCGGTCGCAAAGACCATGGGAACCTGTGCGGTATTTGTACCGAAGCCGTTACAGGGACAAAACGGTTCCGGAATGCATACCAATATGTCACTTATGAAGGACGGAAGGAATGTATTCTATGACCCGGCAGATACCATGAAAAACGGCTTGAGTCAGGAAGCATATCATTTTATTGCCGGTATTATGGAGCATATTCCGGCAATTACAGCAATTGCAAATCCGATTGTAAATTCCTATAAGCGGTTAATTGCAGGATATGAGGCACCGGTATACATTGCATGGTCCTGTAAGAACCGCAGTCCGTTAATCCGGATTCCGGCTTCCAGAGGGTCTGCAACACGGGTGGAATTACGTTCCCCGGACCCGACTGCAAATCCGTATTTACTGCTGGCATGTTGTCTGGCAGCAGGTCTGGATGGTATTAAAAGGGGATTGACACCGCCGGCAAGTGTTGATTATAATATTTTTGCAATGACACAAGAGGAATTGCAAGAACATAATATCCATGCGTTGCCGGCGAACCTGAACGAAGCAATTCAGGAGCTGGAAAAGGATGAGCTAATCAAGCAGACACTGGGTTCTCATATATTGGAGAACTATCTTGCATTAAAGAAGCAGGAATGGGCAGAGTATTGTGAGAATGTGTCTGAATGGGAAATTAATAAATATCTGAAAGAATATTAAAATGTCAAAGGAGACTACAGCTTGTAGTCTCCTTTGTTTTATCGCAGCTTTGGTTATTGGAAAGCTTATCGGATATACGCATGGAACAGGCAGAAAGGGATGTGCGTATGAAACGACAGGTATTAATACCCAGACAACCATTTATGATATTATTGTCAGATACCTATTATAAAAAGGTGTACAACCAATACGGAATTTCTCATTTCTATACATGTGTGATTAAAAAGGGCATTACAGAAATATCAACCTCGATTCCGGATTGCTGTGTCGATTTGATGTTCTATTGGAATGCAGAAAAAACACAATGCGGAGCAGAGCTTGTGGGAAGTCTGCTGTCCCCGCATGGGATTCGTGTAAGGGAAGGCTATGAGTATTTCGGCATAAGATTCCAACCGGGCATTATGCCTGCCATGGTATCACTGCCGTTAGGAGATGTGCTGGAGCAAATGCTGCCGCTTAGTGATTACATTCCGAATGACGATATTATTGAGCAAATCGGGCTGGCAGAAAGCTTTGAACAGCGAATACAGATTTTTTTGAATTATTATATTCCGATTTATATGCAGAGAGAACAAAATTACGGAAAGCAGCAATTAAGTCAGGATGCAGTAGGACTGATTATGCAAAACCGCGGAAATATAAGAATCGGAACCATTGCGGAGGAGCTTGGTTATTCCAAACAGTATGTGGCAAGAATTTTTACGCAGATAAATGGAATTTCACCAAAGCAGTTCAGTGAGATTATACGGTTTCAGATGATGGTGCAATCCATAGAATGCTCGGATGCACTGGATACATTATATGATTTCGGGTTTTATGACCAGGCACATTTTTGCAATGAATTTCGCAGGCTTTCGGGAAGAAGTCCGAGAGAGTTTTTACAGGAACTAAAACAGGAGCGAGTAGATGAACGATTAAAGGTCTTGTGACAGGAGGAGATACAATGGCAAAAATAGCAGCAGTACAAATGAATTGTGAAAACGGAACACCGAAGGAAACGTTAAAGCGTATGTTAGACTACATAGACGAAGCAGCAGGACAGGGAGCAGAGCTGGTAATATTGCCGGAAGGAATCTATCAGGGCTATATTTTTTATTCCTATGAAGAGGCATATGCACTGGCAGAGGAGGTTCCTGCGGGAACACTTACGCAGACATTGATGAAAAAGGCAGCCGAGCGGAATGTTTATATCATTGCGGGGCTTTATGAAAAGGAAGGACTTGTGCTGTATAATTCGGCTGTGCTGGTTGGTCCGGAGGGCTATATCGGAACGTACCGGAAGATGCATATGTGGGGAACGGAAAAATTATATTGCGATGCAAGCATGACCGGATTTCCGGTATTTGATACAAGGCTTGGCAAGATAGGCATTATGATATGCTATGACTTATGGTTTCCGGAAAGCAGCCGGTTGCTGACCTTGCAGGGAGCGGATTTAATCTGCAGTCCTACCGGCTGGGTAAAGGATGAGAGGCTTGTAACTACACCGGACGGACTTCCGATTGCAAATGTGCTATGCATGGCAAATTCGCATTGTAACGGTGTATATATTGCTGCCGCTGCAAGGGTAGGGGAAGAGCGTGGAACGAAGTGGGTTGCAAACAGTATTATAACAGACCCGCAAGGAGCCATTCTTTCCAGAGCCGGTGATGATAAAGAAGAAATTATATATGCGGACGTAGACCTCCGGAGAGCGAAGGAGTCCCGCAATTGGGGCTCTCGGACACATATTATTGCAGATCGACGGCGAGATCAATATGATGAAATGCTTGGTTATTCGGCAAAGCCATATATTCTGTAGGTCGGCAGCCGTAATAATTCTTAAATACCTTACTAAAATATTCCGTATCTTCGTAGCCGAGTGCCAAGGCACATTCATAGATTTTCTGATTGGATTTGAGCAGGACGCGGCTGCGAAGCATACGAACCTCGGTATAGTAATTCATAAAAGTTCTTCCAACCTCCAGCTTAAATAAATGACTCAGATAAGATTTATTGACAAAAAAGTGTTCTGCCAGTTGCTCTAAGGAAATATGCTCCTCTACGTGTTCCCAGACATAAGTGTTGATACTCTGGATTAATTCGCTGGAGCTATTCGGACGGAAGCAGGAAATGATATAAAATAATTCCTGTGCAATCACATGAATCCGGTTCTTTAAGTTTACCATATCCAGAGGATGAGAAGGAGAAAGCTGTTCTAAGTCATCCTTTGAGTAGTAAAGACTCAAAAAAGGATAGGTCTCTTTACAGTCTTTATATAAATGACAGAACAGATTATAAAAGTTCACCTGTATATCATAAACCTTCTGGCGGCGGTTCAGCTCTGCCTTACAGTAGAGCTGTTGAAGAAATGTAAAAAAGCGGTTGTCACACTGAAACAAATAGTTAAGCATAGTTGCATATTCATTCGTGGTAAAGGCAGACGTGTTATCGGGATGGTGCAGAAGGAGCGTCTGCATTCTCGAAAAAACGGCTGTTAACTGCATGGTATCAATCGGTTTCGTCAAATAGTCAAATGCCCCGTTCCGGATTCCGGACATGGCAAGTTCAAAATTCTGTGTCTGTCCAAGCATAACAACTTTAATATTAGAATTTAACGTAACAATAGAAGAAATCAGGGACAGACATTTATTGACCGGAACCTCCATGTCAAGAAATACAACATCAACCGGAAATTCCTGCAAATAATTAATAGCATTGGCTGCATCTGCGGTATCCAGTACAATCTGCTGCTCCGGATGGTCAATAAAGTAATCCTGTTTCTTAAATTGATTTCGAAAGGCTACATCGGAAGATATTAATATAATGTCATTCATAGTATCCACTCCTTACTTCAAAAACACTGCATCATACATGAACTCCCTTGCTTTCAAATGCATTATATAAGATTTCATTATAGAAATATTGGAAAAAAAGAAACAAAAAATGTCGGGTAAACCCCTAACTTTCCTCCTTTGACATTCCCAAACAGCATTCATAAAATACTGAATTATAAATAACCAAACCATAAAACGAAATGAAAAATGAAAGCAAACCAGACGGAAAGGGGACATGAATATGAGCAGTTCAGAGATTAATTTTCTATATTTAAGTGAAGAAGATATGCGGAAATCAGGTGTTATGGATATGCCGAAGTGCATAGATGCCATGGAAGAGGTATTAAAATGTATGAGTCTCGGTGACTATGTAATGGGTGGAGAAAATCATGCCTCCCATGGCTGCATGGTGACCTTTCCACAGCAGTCTCCGTTTCCGAATATGCCGAAGCAGGAGGGCGAGGACCGGAGATTCATGGCAATGCCCGCATATATAGGAGGTCCGTTTGACCTCATGGGTATGAAGTGGTATGGCTCAAATGTAAAGAATAAGGAAAAGGAATTACCACGTTCCATATTAATGATTATGCTAAATGACAAAGATACCGGAGCACCCCTCTGTTTGATGTCCGGCAATCTGGTAAGCGCGCAGCGGACAGGAGCTGTTCAGGGTGTTGGCTCCAGACACCTTGCAAGACCGGATAGCCGGGTGTGTGCGATATACGGTCCCGGAGTTATGGGAAAGACGGCTTTGGATGCATTTATGGCAACCTGTAAGAAGCTGGATACCGTAAAAGTAAAGGGAAGAGGAAAACGCTCGTTAAATTCGTTTATTCAGTATGTGCGGGAAAAGTATCCGCAAATAAAGGAAATAGTAGTTACGGACAGTCTGGAGGAATTAATCCGTGATTCGGATATTGTTACCTTTACTGCTACAACCAACAATGATGTAAGTACCTATGCAAAGGTTCAAAAGGAATGGGTAAAACCGGGTGCCTTATTGGTATGTCCGTCCGGTGTGGAATTTGAAACGGAATTTCTGGCAAAGGAATGTAAGCTGGTAGTTGACAGTATGGGACTTTACCATGCATGGCGAGAGGAATATCCATATCCGACCTATGGTGCAATTAATATCATTGGCTGTAAGTTCATGGATTTGGTTCATGAGGGTAAGATTACAGAAGCAGAGATTACAGATATGGGTGATGTCCTGTTAGGAAAATCCGCAGGAAGAAGTACAGAAGAAGAAATCATCGTATATTCGGTTGGCGGTATGCCGGTAGAGGATGTTGCATGGGGAAAGATATGCTATGAAAAAGCATTGGCTTGTAATATCGGTGTGAAGTTAAACCTATGGGATCATGCATATATGTGGTAAGAAAGTATCTGTTTTTTCCAATACGATATTAAAAATAACGATTACTATTATAGACAATATAAGAACGATGTCATATGGAGACAGATAGGAGGTACAGGATGAAGCTTACTTTAAAGGAACAGGAACGATTGATTATATTTGATGTGGCGGAAATGGCGAGAAGACGATGGAAACGCGGTTTGAAATTAAATTATGTAGAAGCGGATGCAATTATTTGTGATGAATTACTGGAGCGTGCCAGAGCCGGTATGAATTCGCTGACGGAATTAATCGCAATCGGCTCTCAGATTATCTCCTTAGAGGATGTTATGGAAGGTACGGAGGAGCTGCTTCCGTTTATACAGCTTGAGGTGCTGTTTCCGGACGGAACAAAGCTGGTAAGTATTCATAATCCGATTCGCTTAGAGAAGAAGGAAGATACCATTCAGGAATTAATATCTATGGTGTAGGAGGAAATGCTATGAAATACAAAATAGGAGAGATTATTTATAACGATACACCCATTGTTTTGAATGAAGGAAGAAGAACCGAGACACTAATCGTTACCAATACCGGAGACCGGGCGGTACAGGTGGGTTCCCACTATCATTTTTTTGAAGCGAACCGGGCGTTAAAATTTGACCGGGAAAAGGCATTCGGAATGCATCTGGATATTCCGGCAGGCACCGCAGTCCGGTTTGAACCCGGAATCGAGAAGGAAGTAACGGTAGTTGAATATGCCGGCAAAAAGATTACATATGGCTTCAACGGACTGACAAACGGAGATACAACAGACCCGGAGATAAAGCGGCAGGCAATGGAACGAGCAAAGGAAAAAGGATTCCTTTAGAAGGAGGATTGTTATGGCACGAGTAATGACAAAAAAAGAATATGTAGATATATACGGTCCTACAACCGGAGATAAGGTTCACCTTGCGGATACCGGATTAATTATTGAAATCGAAAAGGATTATATGGAAGGTCATTATGGTGACGAAGCCATAGCGGGCGGCGGAAAATCCTGTCGTGACGGTATGGCACAGAAGCCGGGAGTGACGACAAAGGGTGATGGTCTGGATTTGGTAATTACCAATATGATTATTCTGGACCCGATTCTCGGAGTCATAAAAGGTGATATAGGAATTAAGGATGGAAAGATTGTCGGAATCGGAAAAGCGGGAAATCCGGATACCATGGATATTACACCGGGGCTGGTAATCAGTCCCGAAACGGAAATTATCACCGGAGACCCCGGCTGGATTGCAACCGCTGGCGGCATCGATGTTCACGTTCATTTTGAATCACCGCATCAGGCATGGGAGGCATTAAGTAACGGACTTACAACCATGATTGGCGGTGGATGTGGAGCAAAGACCTTAAGTATTGAAGCACCGGGACCGTTTAATCTGAAAAATATGATTGAATCATTTGAAACCGTACCGATAAATATCGGACAGCTGGCAAGAGGAAATTCCTGTCAGCCGGAAGCAATTATCGACCAGGCAAAGAACGGCTGTATCGGTATGAAGATTCATGAGGATTGGGCGGCAACCCCGGAGGTAATTAATACCTGTCTGAACGTGGCAGACGAGATGGATTTTTCCGTTCAGATTCATACCGATACCTTGAATGAATCCGGATTTGTAGAAAGCACGATACAGGCAATTAACGGAAGAACCATGCACGCCTATCATACTGAAGGAGCCGGTGGAGGACATGCACCGGATATTATCAAGGTGTGTGGGGAGCCGAATATATTGCCATCCTCTACGAATCCAACAAATCCATACACCATAAATACGATTGATGAGCATTTAGACATGATATTCGTAGCACACCACCTCAATCCGAATGTTCCGGAGGATGTAGCATTTGCGGATTCCAGAATCCGGGAGGAAACGATTGCGGCAGAGGATGTTCTGCATGATATGGGAGCCATCAGCATGATGGGTTCGGATTCACAGGGAATGGGTCGTGTAGGAGAATCCGTTCTTCGGACATGGCAGTTGGCATCTAAGATGAAGCAGCAGCGTGGACGTTTACCGGAGGAAAGCGGAGACAATGATAATCAGAGAGTCTTACGCTATCTGGCAAAGTATACCATTAATCCGGCAATTACCTTTGGTGTCAGCGAATATATCGGCTCTTTGCAGCCGGGACGAATCGCAGATATTGTAATCTGGAAGAGTGCATTTTTTGGAACCAAGCCGGAAATGGTATTAAAATCCGGATTCCTTGCATGGGCACCTTGCGGAGATGCAAATGCATCCGTAGCATGGGGCGAGCCGTTAATTTATAAAGCACAGTACGGAGGCTTTGGCTCCTGCAATAATACACTGTCAAAGGTATTTGTAACAAAGGCGGCAATCGAAGATGGACTGGCTGACCGGTTAAAAATATCGGGAGATAAATTATTACCGGTTAAAAACACCAGAAACCTCGGAAAAAAGGATATGGTTCGAAACAGCTATTGTCCGAAGATAGAAGTGGATGCAGAGACTTATGAGGTATTTGCAGACGGAGAACTGATTACCTGCGAACCGGTAGAGACAGTTCCGTTAGCACAAAAATATTATTTCAGGTAAGGTGAGGAAGTATGATTATTGAACATATTGCAGGAATAGAATCTGAATTAAATCTGACAGGTAAGACCGTTCATCCGGTTGAATTTACAGAAGAACAGATGCAAAAGGGACATCAACGGTTTTTGACGCAAGATGGTCTGGATGTAGCGATTTCCTTGCCTTCAGAAGAACATCTGGCAGACGGAAGCATATTAGAGTTATCCGAAACGGATGTGATACTGGTAAGAGCAGCCGTTGAAAAGGTGTTTGTAATTACACCAAGAACTGCCGGCGGCTACGGTAAGGTCTGCTATAACATTGGAAATATGCATAAGAAAGCATATCTGACAGAGACAGAGGTAGTGGTTCCGTATGACTCCGTACTGGAGCGGGTCCTGATTAAATGTAAAGAACCCTATCAGGTAACGGAGCGTAGGATTACCGGAATATCTGCAAATGTCTCAGCAAAGGAGCATGCAGCACATGGACATGAACACGAACACAAACACCATCATGGATAAACAATTGAATACAAATCTGTGTCTGCTTCAGTTTTTCGGAAGTACATTTCCGGTAGGTGGATTTCAGCATTCCTATGGCTTGGAAACCTATATTTCAAACGGAGAGGTAAAGAACGCACAACAGTTAAAGCAGTACATATTAGAGACCTTGCGGCAGGTATATGTCACATTTGACGGCAGGGCATTTTGCAGGGCATGGCAGTATGGAAGAACCGGAGAAATAGAGCCATTACGCAAGCTGGATGCAGAAATTACCGCAATGCGATTATCGGGTGAGAGCCGGAGGGCATCCCTGAAAACCGGAAAAGCGTTGCTCCGGATGGCAGTATTGATGACAGGAGAGCAGAAGCTTTCCGAATATCGACAGGTGGTGCAGGGAAGGTCAAACATCGGAAATTATTGTGTGATTGCGGGCTTTCTTTCCGGAAGGCTGGACGCGCAACCGGAGGCGGCACTTCAGGCTTTTTATTTCAGTGATATGAACAATCTTTTACAGGTTGGAATTAAAACGATTCCTCTGGGACAGACAGAAGGGCAGCAGTTACTGTATGAATTATATCCGAAGCTTAACGCGGCTGTGGAGAAGACCATTCAGAATCAGAATGAAGAACTGGAGAACTTTGTTCCATATATGAATCTGATGTCCATGCAACACGAAACCTTATACAGCAGGCTATATATGTCATAGCGGAAGGAAGGGATTTAAGATGAAGAAAACAATCCGAATTGGCGTAGGAGGGCCGGTAGGCTCAGGTAAAACAGCATTAATTGAAAAACTTTGTAAGGCATTGTCGGATACCTATGAGATAGGGGTAGTAACCAATGATATTTATACGAAGGAGGACCAGAAGATTCTGATTCGTGCAAAGGCATTGGAGGAAAACCGGATTATCGGGGTTGAGACCGGAGGCTGTCCGCATACCGCGGTTCGGGAGGATATATCCATGAATCTGGATGCGGTGGATGAATTAATGCAACGGTATCCGAAGCTGGATTTGATTTTTATTGAAAGCGGCGGAGATAATCTGGCAGCAACCTTTAGTCCGGAATTGGTAGATGGTCTGATTTTCGTAATTGATGTAGGCGAGGGTGAAAAGATTCCGAGAAAAGGCGGACCGGGTATCACCCAATCCGATTTACTGGTTATTAATAAGATTGATATTGCACCGTATGTACACAGTGATTTAAAGGTTATGGAAGCGGATACCTTGCGGATGCGGGGAAGCAGACCGTTTGTATTCACCAATCTGGATGATGGCACCGGGTTAAATGAGATTATCAAGTGGATAAAGAAGGATATGCTCTTTGAGGATTTGAAGGAGTCTTAATATGGTTAGATGTGATGCGGAAGGATACAATGGAAAGATAAATATGCGAATAGACAAGCGAAGCACAGCAGAGGGTTCGGTCAGTTATCTTGCAGAACAGTATTACAAGCTTCCGCTGCAGATTATGACCCCGTTTTATCCGGATTCGGACGGAACGGTATCGGTGTATCTGTTAAATCCGAGCGGAGGTGTAATGGAATATGACAATTTCCGGATTGACATTTATCAGGAGGACGACACAAAGGCACAGATTCTTACCCCTTCGGCAAATAAGGTCTATCGAAGAAAATCCGATGGAACAGCACATCAGAGCATGAGATTTACAGTGGGTTCCGGGGCATGGCTGGAATACCTGCCGGATGAAATGATACCGTTTAAGGATTCCGCATATAGTCAGCAAACGGACTTTTATCTGCAAGCGGATTCCCGGCTGATTACATGGGATATTATGGCGGCAGGACGTGTGGCAAACGAGGAGCAGTTCGCATTTTTTAACTATACATCACAGGTTCGGATATTCCTAAAGGACGAGCTGGTTTTATGTGACCGCATGAAGGTGCTGCCGGAGGAGCGGGATATGCATAGCCTGCTATGTATGGATTCTTATTTTTTTCTCGCAACCGTATATGCATATGCCGGGTCGGAAAATACAGAAGAGCTGGTAGTAAGAGTAAGAGAAGCCATACAGGAGGATGCGGAAGGGGCTGTCGGCATCAGCAGTCCGGAGGACGGATTCCTTGTTATCAAGGTAATGAACCGGCATATGTATAAGCTGCATCAGGAATTACGGGTAATATGGAGCGTACTGCGTTCCGGTATATTACATAAAGAAATTACAGTTACAAGAAAGTATTAGATAATAAGGAGGTAATGATTATGGCATGTTTTATAGTACCAATGGCAGAGGCGGTTGTGACAACCGCAGTAACACACATTTTAAAGAAAAAGGAAGCGGCTTCCGAAGCTTCTGTAAATTCTTCTATGGCTTCCTCTATGGATTCTTCTGTAGAGACTGTGAAGGAAGTAAGATTTTCAAGAAAGCTGAAATGGTTATCCAATTTGCTCTGGGGTGGCTCTGCATTGCTTGCATTTGAGCATCTGTGGCATGGTGAAATCGTTCCGTTTTATCCATTTCTGACTGCCGCTTCGAGTCCTGCGGATGCCATGGAAATGCTGCATGAAATGGCGACAGTGGGAAGTACCATGGCAATTGTGGTAACGGCAGTCTGGGTCGGAATGGTAGTGGTATCTTCTGTTCTGGAACGAAATGCTGCAAAGGAAGTAAAACAGAAGGAAGGTGTATGATATGCTATTGTTAATTGTAGTAACGGCAGCCATTGTTGCAACGGTTATGTGGTATCGGCAGCTGCCGGAAAATCATATGCAGCTTTCCACACTTTGCTTTCTCTATTGGGGAGCATCTATTATGTGGTTTATAGATGCGGTATTTGAATACATAGAACAGGGAGCCGCATATTTTACACCGGCTATATCGGATATGATAAATGATACTTTTCTGGGAATATCCGTAGTTGTATTCGGTATGCTAATCTGGCTGGTAAAACTGCTGCTAAAGGACCCAAAGCAGGTATTGCGGCTGCATCATTCAAAACATAAATAATTATTCCTGCATCCGGTATAGGTCAGACCGGGTCTTTCTCCAAATGATGAGGGAGATACCGGCAGTTAAAAATTCTGTAACCACAAAGGCATACCAGACACCGTCTGCTTGCAGAAAGCGGCTTAGCATATAGGCTATCGGAAGCATGACAATCATATATCGAGAAAGGGAGATTATCAGGGAAGAGCCTCCCTTTCCAAGTCCTTCTAAAACTCCGGAGCAGGTAACGGAAATTCCCGAAACAACGAAGCCTATGCTGATAATTCGGAGTGCGTGTCCACCCATCCGGATAGCAGACGGATTCTGGGCAAACAGTCCGAAAATCTGTAACGGAAACAGCCATGACAGCACAGTGCCGACCAGCATAATACCCATAATCAACAGCATAGAGGTAGTGAAGATTTTTTCTACACGCTTGGGTTCTCCTGCACCGGCATTGTATCCGACCAGAGGACGGATTCCCTGCACCATTCCGTTGGCGGTCAGATAAATGAAGGTCTGAAGCTTATAATAGACACCCAGAATCAGTACATACTGTTCGGAAAAAGCGGTTAATATCTGATTGAGAACGGATACCTGCACAGAAGGAAGTGCTGTATTCAGGGTAGCAGGTATTCCGACCTGATACAGCCGTTTTATCAGACTCATATCCGGAGATAAATAACGTAGCTGCACACGCACTTGAATCGGTTTTAAAATCATAAGAACTATATAGATAATAAGGGTCAGGCATTGACCGATTCCGGTGGCATAAGCAGCACCGGTGATTCCCATAGCCGGAATCATTCCCCAGCCGAAAATCATAATAGGGTCTAATATAATATTGGCAACACATCCGCAAATCATGCTGAACATGGATACATTCATTTTTCCGACGGACTGGAAGATTTTTTCGAGACAAATGCCGACATTTACTGCCGCAGAAAAGAGAAATACCCGATTAGAGTAGGTAAGTGCCAGATTCAAAATATCCGAATCCGAGGTAAACAGCTTTAAAAAGGAAGGCATAATCAACAGACAGAAAACGGTCAGAAGCACACCATGAATCAGGCTTAACAGCACGCCTAATGTGGCAGAGTGGTCTGCGGCTTCCTGTTTCTCGGCACCCAGAAAAAAGGCAATGCACGCATTGACACCAACCCCGAAGCCAATAGCAATGGCATTTACCATATTCTGAATGGGAAAGACTAAGGACAGTGCGGTCATGGCGGCATCACTGATTTTAGCAACAAAATAGCTGTCTACAATATTATAAAGAGAATTAACTGCCATGGAGATAACCATAGGCAAGGACATAGACAAAATCAATGGCAGTATTTTTCGTTCTTTCATAAACGTCTGGTTCATAGAATACTCCTCTCAAGATTATAAAGTGTTGCACATAAAAAGCCACATAGCAATCCGCTATGTGGCGAAAAGATGGCATAAAATGTAGTTCTCATTAAATACCCGGAAAAATCCACAATTCATTTTTAACAGTTCATAGAATAACAAAGAGCATTCGGTTTGTCAAGGAAGCGGATGAAAACGGCTTCCAGAACTTATGCAGTACTTATGCAGTCAGTCCGCGTTTTTTTAAGATGCGGGCTTCCAAAACCGAAAAGACACCTTTGTCAATGGCAATTCCTACAAGTACAATCACAATCATAACCAGTGTAACCTGATTAATATCTGCCAAATCCCGACCGGTAATCAGAGTCTGTCCAAGTCCGATTGAGGTAGTCATTACCTCTCCTGACATCAAGGCACGCCAGGCAAAGGACCACCCCTGCTTTAGTCCGGTAATAAACTCCGGCAGACATGCCGGGAAAATAACGTGCTGATATAGTTGGCGTTGGCTGGCACCCATAGTCAGTGCTGCCTTGGAATAAATAGGCTGGACATTCTTAATGGCATTGTCTACGGAGATTGCAATGCTGAAAGCAGACCCCATTATGACAACAAATAGAATTGCCTGTGTGGATAAACCAAACCATAGAATAGAAAATGGCACCCAGCATACACTTGGTAATGTCTGAATTCCCAGAATAACAGGCTTTAGGTTCTTCTGCAAATATGGAAAGTGATGAATCAATAATCCGATTAGGATTCCCAGAAGGACCGCAATTGCATAACCTATGATACCACGCAGCAGGGAATTTCCGATTGCTTCCGGCAGAGTTCCGTTTTCCATAAGTCTCAGAAAGCTTTCGCCGACACCAAGCGGAGAGGGAACTGCATACGGCTTTACAAGGTTCAGCAGGTCAACACCGACATAGTAAAAGACTTGCCAGAGACCAACCAGCAGTAACAGAAAAATTAGTAAGCTCATCCTGCAATCTCCCTTCTGACCTCTCCGCTGATGCGGTGACGATAGTTTACAAAATCCGGAGCGTACACCTGACGTGGGCGGCAAAGTTCAATCGGAATAATATCTTCAATACTATGTGTGACAGGAGAAAGCACAATCACCCGGTCCGCAAGATACACAGCCTCTTCGACACTGTGTGTAATGAATAAAATAGTGTTTTTTGTTTTGCTCCAGATGCTTTGAAGCTCTTCCCGCAATTGGTTTGAGGTCTGTTTATCTAAGGCGGAAAACGGTTCATCCATAAGCAGAAGCTCTGCGTTCATAGTTAAGGCACGTGCCAGAGCGGTACGCTGACGCATTCCTCCCGATAATTGATGGATAGGATAATCTCTGTAATTCTGCAAATGAACCATGTTCAGATAATAACTTGCCCGTTCCTCCTGCTCCTGTTTACTGATTCCGGCTAGCTTCATGCCGAACTTGACATTTTCGATTACCGTCAGCCATGGAAATAGTGCATGCTCCTGAAACATGACAGTCCGGTCGGCACCGGGGCCGGTAATCGGTTTGCCGTTTAATAAAAGCTCACCGCTACTTGGCTTTTCCAGCCCGGCAACCAGATTCAGTAAGGTGCTTTTTCCGCATCCGGAAGGACCTACAATGCATACAAATTCTCCGGATTCAATCTCCAGATTAATATTATTCAGAATTGCGGTATCGGCATTTTTGAATTGTTTTTGAATGCCTCGCATAACTAATGACATAATGAGCTACTCCTCTCCGTATAGACTGGCTGTCGGCAGTTCTGAAATAAAACCCTGCTCCTTGCTGATTTGTGCAAATTGGGAAATGGAGTCACGATTCAGCTCCGTACTGACACCGATTCTGGAAAATGCTTCACTTAATATGGCAGCATCCAGCGACTTTCCGGTGGCTGATTGAAGCTCGGAATTAATTATATCCAGACATTCCGAACGATTGTCGTTTAAGCGGTCAGTAGCAGCCTCATGTTCTTCCAGAAAGGCATCCACCAGCTCCGGATATTTCTCACGAAATTCCCGACGAACCACAACAACGGCAACATCATAATCTCCTTCATAGTAGATGGCATCATAATCCAGTAACAGCTCTGCATTTTGTGCCAGCAGGGTAGAACCCCAAGGTTCCGGAACTAAGGCGGCATCAATGTCCCCGTTATTCATAGTATTGGCAACATCTGCATTGGCAACCGCAGCAACCGTAACAGTTCCACCGTCTGTGACCGGACTTAGCTGATGTTCCTCTAATAAGTGTAATAAGCACAAATGCTGGGTATTTCCAATCTGTGGAATGGCAACTGTTTTACCCGACAATGCTTCTACACTGTCGATACCGGAATCTGTTCTTGTTACCAGAACCGCACCCCCTTTGGTAGCACCTGACAGGATTTCTACATCACCGTTAGACTTGACATTAGCTGTAATAGCAGGTACCGGACCAATATATCCAATATCAATATCTCCGGCGAAGAGTGCTTCAACCTCTGCGGGACCGGCATTAAAAGCAGTCCATGTAACGGTTGCCTGATTCGCCAGATGCGATTCCAGACTTTGTTCTGATTTCATGAGTAATGCCTGTGCATGGGTAATGTTATTAAAATATCCAATGGTAACTTCCGGAGTTTCCGGTGTGCCGGCAGTACAGCCGGATAAAAGGAATAAAGAGATAAAGATTCCTCCGCACAGAAGAAATTGTTTTACGATACGCATATAATATGTACCCCTCTGATTTTATTTGCTGATAAGCAGCATTCAAAAGTAGTTTATAGAGTTTTACAGGACAAAACAACCAATAAAATGAAAACGATACCTATTGACAAAATATGGAAAAACTAATACGTTTATAATAACATATGCAGATTTGTCAGAAAGGAAATTCGTAAAATTTGCAAACGTTTTCATGAAAAACACAAAAAGCTTTTCAATAGAATGAAACATAAATGGTATAGGGGGAAAAATAATGTCATTAAAACGAATTGCAGAGCTTGCCGGGACATCGGTATCAACCGTATCCAGAGTGCTGCATTCACCGGGGCATCGTTGTAATCAAAGCGGGTTAGAACGGCGAATCTGGGAAATAGCAAGGGAACAGAATTATATTCCGAATCCTGCGGCAAGGCAGTTGCGGAAAGGAAATGAAATAAAAGCCACACTATTTACAGTAGATGTTTTTCTGACACGGTTCAACAGCATGGATAAGGACCCGTTTTTTTTGGAATTATTTCATTTTCTTGAGGAAGAATTAATGGAACATCAGTGTCTGTTAGGGGAAGTATTAAATGTGCCGGACTTTATGGAGCTGGAACGCAGAAAGCAGGAAACCGGAGGGGTGCCATATCGTTCCAGTGAGAATGTTGAGTCCGAACGAATCCGGCATATGGCAGGGTATATTGAACAGAAGAAAAATACCGGCCTTATGATATTTGGAAAATGTCCGACAGAGCTGATTGCAACCTTGCGAAAGCGTTACAAATACATGATTGGAATAGACCGGAATCCGACGGAATACGCGTATGATGAGGTAATCTGTAATGGTGCCATTGCAGCTGGTCAGGCAATGGAATATTTGATTTCGCTGGGACATACCAACATCGCTTATATAGGGGATTGTACCTATGAATCCCGATATATCGGATATTATCAGACCTTATTGAATCATAAGATACCGCTTCGTTATGATAATGTATTCCAGACAGGACAGACGGAACAGGAAGGGTATCGGATAATGGAGGATATTCTTCAACAGGCAATACGGCCATCTGCCATTTTTTGTGCCAATGACTGCACAGCAGTCGGAGTCTTGCGGGCATTAAGGGAAAAGAAGCGAAAGGGGTATCTTCCGTCAGTCATTTCTATTGATGATATTGAAGAAGCCCAGAGGACAACGCCGATGCTGACAACCATTCGAATTCCAAAGCAGGAAATGGTACATCTTGCAGTGTCGCTATTATTGGATAGAAAAAACGGAGGGCATCAGGAGGCAATCCGGGTAGAGCTTCCTTGCCGGTTGATGGAACGGGAAAGCTGTACCTGTCAATGCAGATAAGAGGCGGATAGGAAAAAGGAACATGACTATTGACAGAGTTATTTGAATAAAGTTAAAATATAGCCAGTAAATAAATGAATAATAACAGGTCCTTAAGGAGGTTTTGATTATGGAAGAAACAGCAATGAAGGTATACTCACAATATAATAATGTTCTGTCAGTTAAGATTATTCCGGGACATTTTGCTACGAACCATTCGCATATTAATTATTATATGGATATGACAACATTGAAAACCAGACAGAGTGCGGCAATGGCAGCAGCCAAGGCAATGGTGCGTGAGTATGTAACCAGTACGATTGTAGATACGATTGTGTGTATGGATGGAACAGAGGTAATCGGGGCATATCTGGCAGAGGAATTGTCGGCAGCAGGATTTATGTCTATGAATGCACACCAGACCATTTATGTAGTTTCACCGGAGTTAAATTCCATGGGACAGTTAATTTTCCGCGATAATTTACAGCCTATGATTCGGAATAAACATGTATTGCTGTTATTAGCAACCGCAACAACCGGACGTACCATTGAGCGGGCATTGGAATGTATAGAATATTATGGCGGCAGTGTTGCAGGCGTATCTTCCTTGTTCTCCGCAGCAGAGGAGATTCATGGCTGCACAATTCATTCTATTTTTAAGAAGGAAGATTTTCCGGAGTATCAGACCTATCCGCATGATGAATGCCCTTACTGCAAGGCAGGACAGAAGCTGGATGCTATCGTCAACAGCTACGGATATATGAAGCTGTAGGGATATAGGTATAGAAATAGGAAGTTATATAGCATAAATATACTTGGGGTATGTAGGAAAAGCAGCAAGTTTTTGATTTTTGATAGTCGGAGACTTGCTGCTTTCGTTGGTGGGAATGATTAGTGGGAATAACTAGAAGAAATCAGTTGAAATCAAAGAAAAACCATGATATTAATTAAATATAGAAAAAGTTCTGGACAAACAAACGATAACAGAGGGAAACCATATTACACATGGAAAGTTAATTCACGTTGACAAGGAATTTCTACAGGGGAATGTAGGAGCAGGCAATGTGGAAATGATGCAATTGCATTATCAAATAGTATGGAGTGGGATGATGATTGTGAATTTACTATATTTTGGAAAGAAATAGATGAGCAGATAAAATTACGGATATGGTTTATTTTTGGAATGGGGATGGCAGTTA
>DHMX01000014.1 GCA_002406015.1 Lachnospiraceae bacterium UBA4631 | reverse complement strand
AGATGCTACACAAAGAAAAAGCCGTTACTCAAGTAACAGCTTTTCATAAATGTCTTATTTGAATTTACGCTTTCTTGCAGCCTCAGACTTCTTCTTACGTCTAACGCTTGGCTTTTCGTAATGTTCTCTCTTACGAATTTCCTGCTGGATACCTGCTTTTGCACAGTTTCTCTTGAATCTGCGTAAAGCACTATCTAATGTTTCGTTTTCTTTTACGACTACGTTCGACATGACCTCACACCTTACCTCCCTCCAGTTGTATATTGTGCAATACATAACTGTTTGGGTATTTTTAGCACTAAGTTAGTGTATAACAGATAGGCACATTTTGTCAACACCCTTTTGTATCTTTTTATTGAGAAATTTCAAAATTATACTCATAATTTACAATTTCATACGGACAATCGGTTATTTTTGTTAAGGTCTGAATCGTTTTCTGGTAGGAATCTTCGATTCTGCTCCAATCCTTATCTGACAAAAAGCTATAGGCTTCCCGGTTCTCATATGCTTCTATCACCGGAACCACTCCGATAACATCATCCGTCCAATATACATAGGTCGGGGCAAATCTCCAGCCGGTCAGGGTAGTTTCTCCCTGTTCCTTTTTGAAATCCATATCCATAATCAATCCAATGTCCTTCATGACACCGTTTTCATACCGCTGACTGGATATAAAGTTTCCCAATGAATAAATAACATATCCGGTTCGCTTTGTTCCGTCAGCATCCGTAATTTCACGAATTTCCATCGGTTCTACTACGTGCGGATGTCCACCTACGATAATATCAGCTCCTGCCTCAAATAAGCGGTCTACGCATTCCTCCTGCCACGAATCCTGTAATTCCCGGTATTCCGTTCCAAAATGAATAATCGGCATCACAACATCTACACCGGCTTCGTCCAGCTTCCGAACCTCTTCGCACATTGCTTCTATCTTGGCTTCTTCGTAGTTATTCAGGGAATTTACACAAAACGGTGCCGAAGACGGAACCGGGATTCCGTTTGTTCCATAGGTGTAACAGGTAAATCCGAATGTAATACCGTCTACATCCACAATACAAAGCTCCTGCTGCTCCTCTTCACTTCTTGCGGTTCCAAGATGCTTCATGCCGATAGAATCCAGATAATCTAGGGTTGAATAGACTCCCTGTAAGCCGGAATCCAGAGAATGATTATTTGCGGTTGCCACCATATCTATTCCGACATCCTGCAAATTATTTCCCAATACCTCCGGTGCATTGAACATCGGATAACAGGAATATCCCAATATATCACTGCTGGAACCCTTATAGCGTCCCGCAAAGGTCGTTTCCAGATTCGCAAATGTAAAATCTGCCTCCTCCAGATAAGACTTCACATAGGTAAAGCTATCTGCATAATCAAAGGTATCGGTTGCCGCGTCATAGCCTCTGGTAATCTGCCATTGATGCATCATAACATCCCCGATTGCGGTCAAGGACACTTCCTTTGTTGTTAAACTGGTTCTCAGTGCCTCGGTACTGCCCGACATAACCGCTGGTGTATTATAATTTACCTGATATACTTCCTGTGACTGTCGTTCCCAGATTATAACAATTCCTGCCAACAGCATTACCAATACAATGATTTCAAAAAATAATATAACTGCCTTTTTTTTCATTCGTAACCCTTTTCACCTTTATTATGCCAACTGCTCTGTAATAACCGCTGCCGCCTTTTCCAATGCCTCTGCAATACCTGCCGGATTCTTTCCGCCTGCCTGTGCCATGTTCGGACGGCCGCCACCGCCGCCGCCAACGCATGGTGCAATTGCCTTTACCAGATTTCCTGCATGAGCACCCTGCTTCATGGCTCCATCGGTAGCCATAACAATCAGGTTTACCTTGCCATCGTTTTCTGATGCAAGCACTACTACACCTTCTCCTAACTGGTTCTTTAACTGGTCGCCTAATTCTCTTAATCCATTCATGTCTACATCCTTTACAGACGTAGCTAAGAACTTCATATCCTTTATTACAGTCACCTGACTGGCAACATCCCCCAGCGAATCCTTTGCAAGCTTACTCTTTAAGGCTTCATTTTCACTGGATAATTCTTTTACCTCTGCCATAAGGTGATTTAATTTTTCAGCTAAGGTTGCCGGTGTTGCTTTTACAATCTGAGCAGCCTCATTCAGTTCCTGCTCCAGCTTCCGGTAATACTGGAATACACCTTCTCCGGTTAAGGCTTCAATTCTTCGAACACCTGCTGCAACACCTGCTTCCGATACGATTTTGAAGGTCATAATATTACCGGTATTTGCAACATGTGTACCACCACATAATTCTATTGAAAAATCTCCCATGGATACTACACGTACCGTATCACCGTATTTTTCACCAAACAACGCCATAGCACCGGTCTTTTTTGCTTCTTCAATCGGCATAATCTTTGTAACAACCGGCAGCTCTGCCCGAATTTCATCATTTACAATCTTCTCTACCTTTGCAAGCTCCTCTGCTGTCATCGGTGAAAAATGAGCAAAGTCAAATCGCAGACGATCCGGTGTTACCAAAGAACCCTTCTGTTCTACGTGGGAACCCAATACCGTCTTTAATGCTTTCTGAAGCAAATGTGTTGCACTGTGGTTCTTACAGGTATCTGCCCGTCCCTGCGGACATACCTGAAGGGTTACGGTGTCTCCTACCTTTAACATACCCTTTGTTACGGTTCCGACGTGTCCAATCTTACCGCCCTTTAGCTTTATTGTCTCTTCTACACGAAATTCTCCATCCGGTGTAGAAATCAATCCGGTGTCACCCTCCTGACCACCCATGGTCGCATAAAACGGAGTCTGCTCCACAATAACCGTACCATGCTGTCCATCTACAATGGCTTCTGTTATCTCGGTATCCGTTGTCAATACTGTAATATCAGAGGTTGCCTCCAATTTGTCATAGCCGATAAATTCAGAAGTAATGGACGGATTAATTTCATCATATACGGTTGCGTCCGCACCCATGTAGTTTGTAGTCTTTCTGGCTGTACGAGCAGCAGTTCTCTGCTCCTCCATTGCCTTCTGGAAGCCGTCTTCATCTACCTCGTAGCCCTTTTCCTCCAGAATTTCCTTTGTCAAATCCAACGGGAAGCCATAGGTATCATATAACTTAAAGGCATCTATACCGGCAAGAACCTTACTGTTTCCTGCTGCCAGCTCCTCCTCCATTGTATTTAATATAGACAGTCCCTGGTCTATGGTTTTATTGAACTTGGTCTCCTCCTGTGTCAACACATTGAAGATAAATTCCTTCTTTTCCTCTAACTCCGGATAACCATCCTTGGAACCTTCAATAACGGTCTCTGAAAGCTTTGCTAAAAACATACCGTCAATTCCCAGCAGTCTTCCATGTCTGGCAGCACGACGAATCAGACGACGAAGCACATAGCCTCTGCCCTCGTTTGTCGGCATAATACCATCGGAAATCATAAATGTTGCAGAACGAATATGGTCTGTAATCAAACGAATGGATACATCCTTTGCTTCGTCCTCCTTATATGTTACACCTGCAAATTCACATACCTTATTTCTTAATGCCTGTACGGTATCTACATCAAAAATAGAATCCACATCCTGCACAACTACAGCCAAACGCTCCAAGCCCATACCGGTATCAATATTCTTTTGAACCAGCTCGGTATAATTGCCGTTTCCGTCATTTTCAAACTGTGTAAATACGTTATTCCATACTTCCATATAACGGTCGCAGTCGCAGCCTACCGTACATCCCGGTTTACCGCAGCCATACTTCTCGCCCCGGTCATAATAGATTTCCGAACAAGGACCGCAAGGACCTGCTCCATGCTCCCAGAAGTTATCCTCCTTACCAAACCGGAAGATACGCTCAGCCGGCACACCTATCTTCTTATTCCAGATTTCAAAGGCTTCATCATCATCCTGATAAATTGAAGGATATAACCGGTTCTCATCAATCCCAACAACCTCTGTTAAAAATTCCCATGACCAAGCAATGGCTTCATTCTTAAAGTAATCTCCAAATGAGAAATTACCCAGCATTTCAAAAAATGTACCATGTCTTGCTGTCTTACCTACATTTTCAATATCTCCGGTACGAATACACTTCTGGCAGGTCGTTACCCTTCTTCTCGGTGGTATTTCCTGACCGGTAAAATACGGCTTTAGTGGTGCCATACCGGAATTAATCAACAACAGACTGTTATCATTGTGTGGAATCAGAGAGAAGCTCTTCATTTTCAAATGTCCCTTGCTCTCAAAAAATTCCAAAAACATTTTTCTCAATTCATTTACGCCATAGCTTTTCACGTGTTTATCCTCCTGAATCTTACGATTGACTTCTGCCTATTCAGCCGAGGTCTCTTTTTCCTTCTTTTTATTCACTGCTTTTTTAATTCCGATTCCGGCAAATACCGCTCCAACGATTGTGCCGCCCAGAATGATTGCCTTTACGGCATACTGTACAAACTCTGCAAAAAATGCTTCCCATCCTGTCATATCGATACCCTCCTTATCTTCTCTCTACTAATTCCCTTGTAATATCTTCCCATGTCAGACCCTTCTCTACCATAAGCACCATCATATGATACAGAAAATCCGATATTTCGTATTTCAATTCCTCTGCATCCGGATTCTTTGCCGCAATTACCATCTCGGTTGCTTCTTCTCCGACCTTCTTCAGAATCTTATCAATTCCCTTATCAAACAGGTAATTTGTATAAGAGCCGTCCTTCGGATGCTCCTTTCGGTTTGCGATTACATCATAGTCCTCTTTTAATATGGTTAACGGATTCTCGTCGTGGTAATCCTTCTTTACCAGCTCCTGAAAGAAGCAGGAATAGCTTCCGGTATGGCAGGCAGCTCCAACCTGCTCCACCTTTGCCAGAATTGTATCATTATCACAATCTAAGCTCAATGCCTTTACATACTGATAATGTCCGGAGGTTTCTCCCTTTAACCATAGCTCCTGCCGGCTCCGGCTGTAATAGGTCATTAATCCGGTTTCAATTGTCTTGTTATACGCCACCTCGTTCATGTACGCTAACATTAACACCTGTCCGGTTTTATAATCCTGTACCACCACCGGTATCAATCCGGCATCATTTAGCTTAAATTCCGAAAACGGAATGGCTGAGGTAAACGTGTTTACCTGAAGTCCATGCTTCAAAAATGCCTGCTTCATTTCCTGTATCTTTTCCGCATCCGAAGCAGATACTATAATTCCCTCTACACCGGTTGCTTTGACAAAATTCGCCAGAAAAGAAACATCCTCCAGCCCATCCGGAACATAAACCGCAACCGGAATATGTGCCATTTCACATACTTCCTTGATTACATCCACATTCTCACCGATTTCTCCGTCTACCACCAGATTCATCTGTCCATAACCATAGGTACTAAGCTTTTGTGCATAATCCTTTATATTTTTTACATAAATGCCGTTAATCATTCCGGAGATTTTATCACTGCCAAATCTTCCTACAACCTCCTTGATTACCTCTTCCTTTTCTGTCATCAGACAAGCGGAAGCCGCTCCGGCATATAAGACCTTCTTTACATCCTCAAAACGCTCCGGAGACATTCGGACCGCTACCGGCACATCCACCTCTCTGGTAACTGCCTTAATTATCTCCAAATCAGCTTCTGCCTCATAAATATACTGCAATTCATCCGCTCCCGCATGAGCCAGCTTCTTTGCACTTTCAACTGCTTCTGCCTGATTTATCAATGCCGCTATCTTTATATATTTCATTTACTGCCTCCTTATATGCTGCCCTTTGTTGACAAAACATCTGTAATTCGTATGTCATAGGACGATGCTTCATCCAATGCCTTTGCAAATGCCTTAAAGGTTGCCTCTATAATATGATGGTTATTACTTCCGTGTATTTGCTTGATATGCAGATTCATTCCTGCTGCATAAGAAATCGCATAAAAGAATTCCCGTACCATTTCGGTATCAAAATATCCTACCTGATCTACCGTAAAGGTCTCATCAAACACCAGATACGGGCGACCGCTCAAATCAATCGCACACAGCACCAGCGTTTCATCCATCGGAAGCATAATGGAGCCATACCGCTTAATGCCCTTTTTATCTCCCAATGCCTTGCGGATTGCCATACCAAGTGCAATTCCGGTATCTTCAATGGTGTGGTGGGAATCCACATACAAATCACCCTTCACAGTGGCATTCAAATCAAAAAGTCCATGTCTGGCAAAGCTGTTCAACATATGGTCAAAAAAGCCAATGCCTGTATCAATCGTTGTCACTCCGGTTCCATCCATGTTAAATTCAATTTTAATATCTGTTTCATTTGTTTTTCGTGTAATCACCGATTTTCGATTTGCCATCTCTTTATTCCTTCCTCAGAATCCAACTGCTTTATCTTTATCTGCTCTTTTTTCTAACCTTCTTATTCTTTACACGTTTATCCGGCTTTCTGCCTGTTACTGTTCAAATCTGACGCGAATCGAGTTTGCATGTGCCGTTAACTGCTCTGCTTCCGCAAACGCAATAATATCCTTATGAATCGGCTCCAATGCCTCTCTGGAATAATATATAATACTGGACTTCTTTATAAAGTCATCCACCGAAAGCGGGGAAAAGAACTTTGCGGTTCCGTTGGTCGGCAATACATGATTTGGTCCTGCAAAATAATCTCCCAAAGGCTCGGAGCTGTATTCTCCCATGAAAATAGCACCTGCGTTCTGTACCTTTGTCATGACCTCAAACGGATTCTTCGTGACTATTTCCAAATGCTCCGATGCAATCTGGTTTACAGCATCCAAAGCATCCTCCATGGTGTCTGCCACCAGCATATATCCAAAATTATCCAGTGACTTTGTAATAATATCCTTTCTGGATAACTGCTTTACGAACTCATCAATTTCTGCGGATACCTTATCTGCAAGGGCTTCACTGGTTGTAACCAGAATGGCACTTGCCAGCTCATCATGCTCTGCCTGTGATAACAAATCCGCTGCCACATATCTTGGATTTGCGGTTTCGTCAGCCAGTACCAGAATTTCACTCGGACCTGCAATGGAATCAATTCCAACAAATCCGTTTACTGCCTTTTTTGCCAGTGCCACAAAAATATTTCCCGGTCCTACAATCTTATCCACCGAAGGAATACTCTGTGTACCATATGCCAGAGCAGCAATTGCCTGAGCACCGCCGACCTTATAAATAGCATCGACACCGGCCTCACAGGCTGCTACTAAGGTAGTTGCACATACCTTTCCTTCTGCATTGCAGGGAGTTGTCATAATAATGCTTCCTACCCCTGCAACCTTTGCCGGAACAATATTCATCAATACAGAAGACGGATATACTGCCTTTCCGCCCGGTACATAGACACCGACCCGGCTAAGAGCCGTTACCTTCTGTCCCAGAATCGTTCCGTTTGGTTTTGAATCAAACCAGCTATACTGCTTCTGCTTTTCGTGATATTCCCGGATATTTACCAATGCCTTACGAATAACGGCTAACAGCTCCGGTTCTATCTCCTGATAAGCGGCATCTATCTCTGCCTGTGTCACCTTTACGGTCTCTGCCGTAATATGTGCATGGTCGAATTTCTCGGTGTAAGCAAAGACTGCCTTATCCCCTTCCTTCGCCACATGGTCTACAATTTCCTGTACCGTTGCGACATAGTCCCCGTAATTATTCGGACTCCGCTTTAATAAGTCATTTAAAATATTCTTTTTGGTTTCCTCTGTTAATTTTACTTTTCGCATACTGTGCCTCCTGGTCATAAGTATCTATTTTGTAATCAACTCATTCAAATTATTTAATAACTCACGAATACGCTGATGCTCCATTTTCAGGCTTACCTGATTCACTACGATTCTGGCAGATAACGGACATATCTCCTCCAATACCTCCAGACCGTTTTCCCGTAATGTGGTTCCGGTTTCCACTATATCTACAATTACCTCTGACAAACCTACAATCGGTGCCAGCTCTACAGAACCGTTTAACTTCACAATCTCTACGGTTTGATTTTTCTGACTGTGGAAATAATCCTTTGCGATATTCGGATACTTGGTTGCCACCCGGATAATTTCATTTCTCTTCAGCAGTTCTCTTGCCGAAGCCGGTCCGCAGACACACATCCTGCATTTTCCGAGGTTCAAATCCATAACCTCATAGAGATTCCGTCCTTCCTCCAGAATGGTATCCTTACCTACCACTCCAATATCAGCCGCACCATATTCCACATAGGTCGGTACATCCGATGCTTTTGCCAGAAAGAACTTCACCTTTAGGTCTTCATTTACAAACAACAGCTTCCGGGTATCCGGGTCCTTCATTTCCTCACAGGTTATTCCAATCTGCTCAAGCAGTCCTAATGTCTGCTTTGCTAAACGCCCCTTTGCCAGGGCAAATGTTAAATATCTCATGCTTTTATCCTCTATCCACTCTATTCTCTTACTCATTCTGACAGGCATATGTCTGTATTCCATCTTCACTCATATATATCAGCGTTTCAAAATGCTCTCTTCTTGCGTAAATCCGGTAGTCCTCCAGTTCCTTTCGTGATGACATCCGAATCAATTCTACTTTTTTGCCTTCCGCACGCAGGTTACATCCGTATTCAATAGCCTCTTTTTGACAGTTCTGATGATACAGAACGACAATCTCGCCCTCATCAATTTCAACCGGAATGCCCTGCCGATGAATGGCATTCATCATTTCGTCAATCACAAAGCCAAATCCGATTGCCGGTGCATCCTTTCCGTACTGGCTTAATAACGCATTATAACGTCCGCCCCGTACCAGTGCCGCACCTGTACCATAGGTATAGCCCTTGAATAAAAGTCCGGTATAATACTTAAAATCACTTAGCATACTCAAATCAAATCCGACATGGGCTTCACAATGATAATATGCAAGTGCATGATACACCTTTTCCAAACGCTCAATTGCTTTTAAGGAACGCTGGTTCTGAACCAGCTTCTTTGCCTGTTCCAGCATTTCCATTCCGCCAAATAACTGGTCAAAGGATACCAATACCTGCTTTAACCGTTCTGATATATTTAATTTCTTAACATACTCCTGTAGTCCGAAAAAGTTCTTATTCTGGATATAAGCCCGAATCTCCTGCTCTTCCTCTTCATTTAAGCCGGCTTCCTCAATCACACCCTTAAAGAAATCCACATCGCCCACTTCTACCTGAAATTCCTTTAAGCCAACTGCCTGTATACAGTTTACTACGGTTGCCAGAATCTCTGCATCTGCTGCGGAGCTGTCATCATTTACCAGCTCTCCGCCAATCTGTGTAACCTCACACAGCTTGCCCTGATGACTGATTTTATTCGTAAATGTATTTCCTTCATAGCATAACCGAATCGGAAGCTCTTCATTTTCATAATACTTTGCCACACACCTTGCTATACTCGGCGTAATATCCGGTCGCAATACCAGTGTGTTATTGTCCCTGTCAAAGAATTTGAACATTTCATTTGATGGGGCAGACCCTTTTTCTTTACTGAAAATATCAAAATATTCAAAGGTTGGTGTCTGAATATCGTGATAGCTGTATAATTCCAACACATGATGAATCTCACTCATGACCTTCCGCTTTCTCTTATATTCGCTGCCATAAATGTCACGTACTCCGTCCGGAGTATGCAATAACTTTTCCTTCATCTGTGTTCTCCTTTTATCAATCTTTGTTACCGTCTGCATGGTAATCTGCGTTTCCGCTCTGCCGATTTCGTACCAAATTGCCCATGCATCCGCGTATATTATACCACATTTTTTTCCTTTTACAAGTTAAAGTCCATACTTAAAAAGACCGCCTGATGCCGGGCGGCCTTTGTTTTGCATTTATTCCGGTACTCGGTAGGAAAACACTTCAATGTTTGTGTATCCCATATTTTGAATCATATTTACGGAATGCTGTACATCTGCTTCATCGTTATAGCCTGCAATATACGGAATCCGGATTTTACATTTATCCTGCATCTTCTGCGATACAATATAATTCAGATTTTCCAATACCTTTTCATTTGTTTGTCCCGTATATGCCTTGTATAGCTTCGGATTCATGGTTTTAATGTCTATAATCAGACCTTTCGCAGCCGGAAGTACCTTATCAAGTTCGGCTACCTCTGCCCATAATGAGGTTTCTAATGTAATATATACCCCCTCTGGCAAAATAGCATGAAAGTCACGAATTGCATCTGCATGCAACAGGGCTTCCCCTCCGCCAAAGGTGATTCCTCCTCCGGTTGCTATAAAATAACAATAATCCTGTGCTACCAGCTTCCATAGCTCTTCCCCGGTATACTCCTTCCAGACAGGCTTCTGCAACGCCTTCTGATTAATACAGTATTGGCAGGATAACGGGCATCCGTATAACGCTACCAACGTTGTAACACCCTCGCCATCCGTTGTCAGACGGTGACGATTCACTGCCTGTACCCGAAATCTGCTATTCGTCGGCTCCGCCTTCTGTCTCTGGTACATACACAACATCCCCTTCTAATTCTATCACTTCCTCGGTTGTTGTAGCCTCCGTTGTTATCTTCTCGGTTGTCATGTTTTCCGTTGTGTTCCATTCTTCGGATTCACTATCCGGTTTGTACCCCTCTTCTCCTTCTAATTGCTGCTCTGTGGAGGATACCTCAATATCCCCTTCTAACGTGGTTTCCGCCTGTTGGCAGCCTGCCAGCCCGATACTCATAGCGGCAACTCCGGTAGCCAATGCTGCTTTTCCAAGCAATGCACGATTCAGCCGCTGCTCCTCCATCGCACATTTCGGACACGTTCCGGAGCATGGCCCTTCATAGGTACATTCGCTCTGATGCAAATCAATGCCGATTTTATCCGCTACCCTTTTCCGAATTTCCTTTAATTTCTTACATTTTTCCTTATGTATATCCATTGTAATTACCTCCCTTTCAGACTCCGTATACACTGTGTCATTATCCTTTTATATACTAGTGTCTAAAAACTGCCGTTTTGTTGCAGCTATTTTTCTCTTTGCATCAAATCCCGGCTTAACGGCTCCAGATAATGAACCAATACACTGCCCTTTGCCCGAATGAAATTCTCCGGGTTCAGCTCCTGATATTCAAAATATTTCGGATGCCCCTGTTCGATTCGTTCCACATAGGTCTGAAGTTCCCGAAACGGCATATAATACAGTTCATTCCGGGTAGTAAAGAAAATGACTAAAAAACTGATTCCCTGCTGCTGTTCAAATTCCTTCATAAATTGATATTGATGCTCATGGATATTCTGCATGGAAAACTTATCCGTTGTACATTCCTTTGCATCAAAGCAAATCGGAACCCCCTGCACAACGCCTATATAATCAACCGTAGAATCCTTTTCAAAATATGCCAGAGTAATCTGACTGCTTTCCTTATCAATCCGAATCGGCTTTATCGGTGTCGGAATTTTCTGTACCAATGCCAGTCCGCGTTCCCGATATTTTTCATTTGATACATTAATTAAATCTTCCAAGGTGGAGCCGCGTAATCCCCGGCTGTTCCATGTTGCCATATTGTTTCCTCTTTCTGTATGCAGGCAATGCTATGGATTCATAGACACCTGCCATAGCTGCATAATAATCTGATTCCGTTCCTTCGGAAGCGGTGCGGTTATCTCCATTCCGGATACTGCCTCAAACGGTGCCTCCAAGCTTGGAAATACCATACGATATGCATGCAGAAACTGATTTTGAAGGTGATACCGCTTGCGGTATTCCCGATTAAGTTCTTGATTTCCGTATTTGGTATCTCCCACAACCGGATGCCCGATATGTGCCAGATGAGCCCGTATCTGATGTGTTTTTCCGGTTATCAGCTTTACCTCTAATAACGTACAAGTCTCCGTTGTATATAAGGGTGTGTACTGTGTAATGATGGGAGCTGCATCCGGCAGCTTTTTATCCGAAACTATCACCCGGTTTCCCGTTTTTTCTTTCCTTAGATATGCCCGCACCTCCATGGGCTTGCATACCGTTCCGGCTACCAATGCCAGATAATATTTATCCAGTGTCCGATTATGCAAAAGTCTTGATAACATCTGACTGCCCGGCAACGAAATTCCCGCCACAAGAATCCCGCTGGTATTCCGGTCTAACCGATTACAGATAGATGGCCGGAAGGTTTCTAACTGCTGCTTTGATATAATTTTCTGTTCCAGCAAATAGCGAAGCATCGCCTCATTCATGGAATCATCCTCTGCCCTTGCCTTTTGTGATAGGATTCCGACCGGCTTATTCAGTATCATAATCTGTTCATCCCGATATAAAATATCTGCCTCAGTCAGCTGATACGTTTTCTGCTGTGTTTTCTGCCTTGTCGGTTCTCCGTTTTGTTTCTGTAACGAAACCGGATATTCCTTTACCTGATGGAACTTCTCATAGGTCTCATCCGAAAGATATATCTGCACCTTATCTCCCGCCTGCAGTAATTCCTTCCCGGTTGCTTTTTTCCCGTTCAGCGTAATATTTTTCTTTCGCAGCATTTTATACAAGAATCCGACAGATGCCTGATTTAACACCTTTGTCAATAGCTTGTCCATCCGCTGTCCGGCTTCATTTTTTCCGATTTCCAATTCTTTCATACGTTTTCTCCAGAAACAGTCTGTGCTATACGCAAATATCCAACAGACGCTTTTTTAACCGGTCACATTTTAAGCTGACATCCGCTTCACTCACAGGGCTTTTCTCAACTGCCTCCAAAAGCTCCTCAAGGGAGGTATACGAGGTCACTTGGAAATCATACCCGGTTTTCACTACGATTCCCTGCACATATTCCCGCTGTTTTTCTATGGTATACTTTTTCTCGTTTGAGCCGCCCCAGAGCAGATAAACATTCCCTTGGTCTATCACTATACACGATGCGTAGGATACTGCCTCATAGGAGCTTAATGCCATATCATACAGTATCACACAATTTTTCCGGTCTTTTAATTGCTCCTGTATCCGTTCCCCCTCTGATTCCGGCAAAGAACGGAACTTGGCAACTATTACCCATAGGGTTAAGAGCTTTGCAAACGGCAGTGCAAGTATAACGGGAATGACAATTGCTATGTGCTTTAACGTCCCGGTAATCAGAAAAATAATGAGTGCCGAAATCACAATAACTGCCAATAAGCCGAATGCGTAACCGCCGTATTTCTTTTTATACGCTTGTATATATCCCTGCGTTCCTTTTGTCATGTTGTATCACCCTTTTTTATAAATGTATGGTATCTGTCTACAGCAATTCACGATAATCCTGAATTGCATAGTCTGCCTCCTGCTGTTTCTCTTCCCAAATAGCTTCCGAAGCGGCATCCGCAATTGCACACGTATGCATACCTGCCCGCTTTCCTGCCTGTATTCCTTCTACAATATCTTCAAACACAAGGCAATGCTCCGGCTCTACCTCTAAGTCCTTTGCAACCAGCAGATAAATGTCAGGTGCCGGCTTTCCTTTCTCTACCTCACAAGCGGTTCTTACAGTATCCAGCCCGGAACGAATCCCTCTTGCCTGCAATGCTATCTCTACCAGATGGCGGGAATTACTGGTTGCCACTCCGGTCTTAATTCCCATTTCCTTTAATTTTTGAATAAATTCATAGGCTCCCGGCTTTAACGGTACTTCCTTTTCATATTTTTCTTCTGCCATCCGATTCCATGCAGCTTTCATTTCCTCAATAGAATCAGATATGCCAAATTGCTCTTTGATGTAGTTTGCGGTTTCCGAGAAGCTCATACCCGATATTTTTTGCTGTAATTGTTCCGGCACGTCCAAGCCATGCTGCTTAAAGTATTCCCGGTCAATATCCAGCCATACCCACATAGAATCTACCAGTGTACCATCCAAATCAAAAATGACTGCATGAATGTCCTTTAACATATCCTGTACCATTACAGCCACCTCCAGCCTGTCAGATATTTATTCTTCAATCTGCCATCCGTCAGCTTTCCCCAGCCCAGCGGATAGCCATCTACGCCAAACAGAACCCAGCCGTTTGGTCCGTCTAATTCAATCGTTTCTCCCTTTAGATACCGTATTACCCGTTCATCCTCCACTGGAAGTGAAATCGCATTTTCATATTCCTGCATCCGGAGTGCCATTGCCAGAGATTGACTTGGTTCAAATCGATTCTTCTTTAATTCACCCAGAAACAAACCGTTTCGCAGTATCCGAAGTCCCTTTGTAACCGGCATATGCTCCGGAAGATAATATAACCGCTCCTTTTGCAGCTCCATTCGTTCTTCGTTCCAATCCCAGTCTATCCGTTGCAAAAATTCCCGTACCTCATCCGGCAATTTCACCTTTGGCGGATGATACCAGTTTACTCCATATTCCTGCACCGATTCCTGTGTTACTTCCTTCTTTAACAAGGTCACAAAATGTCCTTCTCCTTCAATTCGATGCGGCCATAACCGCCTACAGTTTGAAAGCTCTTCATTTCCGGTTGTTCCCCAGGAAGGATGTCCTTTATCAAACCCTTCATACAGAGGAAGGGGCTGTAATTTTAATTCTGAATCCAGTTGCAACAGATATTCGATTGCCTGCTCATTTTCCTCCGGTGAAAATGTACAGGTTGAATATACAAGACTTCCTCCGGGTCTCAGACATTTTACCATTTCTTTCAGAATGCTGTGTTGCAAATTTACAAATAAATCCACTCCATTTGCTTCCCATGCTTTTATCATGGAGCCTGACTTCCGGAACATTCCTTCCCCGGAGCATGGAGCATCAATCAATATTTTATCAAAAAATCCTTCAAACCGTTGTGCTATAACATTTGACGGTTCACTGACTACCAGCATATTCGGGATGCCGAACAATTCCAGATTCTTTAATAATGCCTTTGCTCTGGAATTACTGATGTCATTGGAAACCAGCAGTCCGCTTCCTGCCAGCTTTGCCGCTAATTCCGTTGATTTGCCTCCCGGTGCCGCACAAATATCCAGTACCCGGTCTCCCGGCTCTACCGGCAGCACACTGGCAGGTGTCATGGCACTCGGTTCCTGAATGTAATAAAGTCCTGCATAATAATACGGATGCTTTGCCGGCTGTTCGCTTTCCTCATAATAGAAGCCATTGGGACACCATGGAACCGGATCCAGATGAAATGGTGAAAGCTTCAAGAAATCCTCTACGGATATTTTTGATGTATTCACCCGCAATCCATGATGTAACGGCTGCTGTAAAGAAGTCTGATATTGTTCAAATTCTTCTCCCAGCATCTCTCGCATTCGCATTTCAAAGCTTTCCGGTAATTTCATCCTGTTCTCCTATCCTTCGTGTCTTTCATCTAGCTTAAACTTTGTGCCTTATAGCCTTCTGCTATAATGTCCAATTCTCTTCCGAATCGTTCTAATTGCTCCAAATCCTGTGTGGCGAATATCTGATAAAACTCCTCCTGTATCTTTAATACCTCTCGTTTGTTTGCCACATGATACAGGTTCTGTATATTGACTAAAATATCTGCAACCACATTTGCCTTGATTGTAAACAGATTCTGTGCATCGATAATTTCATCCCGCACAGAGGACATTTCCGAATCCAACGCCACAATCGCATCGGATGCCGCATACAAGCGTTCTCTCACATGTGCCGGCATATTGCCATGATATTTGTATTGCAGCGAATGTTCAATCGTTGCCCAGAAATTCATAGCCATGGTACGAATCTGAATCTCTGCCTGCAACCGCTTCGTCCCCTCTAAGGTATACACATCATAATATACAATAATATGATAACTACGATACCCGCTCTCTTTATAATGGGAAATATAGTCCTTCTCACACTTTATTTCCATATCCTTCCGGTTCCGTATAATCTCTACTACCTTATCAATGTCTTCTACGAATTGGCACATGATACGGATTCCTGCAATATCATCGATTTCATCTTCTATTTCCTCTATTGCAAGATGTTTCTTATTCATTTTATCAAGAATGCTTGATATTTTCTTCACCCTGCCGACTACCTGCTCTATCGGTGAATACTGACCGTTACTTCGATATTCCTGTATGATATGATTGAATTTCACTACCAGTTCATCCACCGCAAGCTGATAAGGCGACAATATCTCCCGCCATAATTGTATTTCCATTTAACCACCCCTGTTTATGTATAAAATACCATTTGCTCTCTAGTATACCACATAATTATTCCTTTTCCAACGGAAGGCTTCGAAAAAACAGACGTATTTTCCTGTAATTTCACCAAAAACGGATACGGATTGACACTGATTTCCCTACCCGCCTCATCATAAATATAGATACCGACATGCAGATGAACCGGAAACATTCCGGTGGTACCTTCCTCTCCATATCCGGAATCTCCCATAAAGCCCAGAAACTGTCCTGCACATACCGAATCCCCTAATTTCAGATTCGGTGCGTAAGAATCCAGATGTGCATAATAATAATATACACCGGTCTCGGAGGTAATGCCGATTCTCCAGCCTCCAAGTGTCAGCCATCCCAGATTGGATACTACTCCATCCGACATACTGACAATCGGTATCCTTCCCGGTTCGTTTGTCTCTGCCATCAAATCTGTACCCTCATGACGCCGATTGCCGCCAAAGGTACGTTCATAGCTCCATGAATCCTCATAATTCACCTGTGAAGAATATGTCTTTTCAATCGGATAACATCTTAGACTATCCAAAATAGCGGTCAATTGCTCCTGAAATACCTTCTGATAGTTTTCATGTCCAACCGTCTCTTTTTCATACAGAACCGGGTCCTGACGAAATAATTCCAAGGCGGCCTCATACCGGTTTTCATACGCCTGCTTCGTGAAACGTTCCAGTACCCTCCATTCTACTGCCAGACAAATCATCAGGCAGACAAATACCAGTATCCAGCGAATCACTTCCTTCAGACCGATACCATCCCTGCATTGCATATAAATACCCCCTTCGCAAAAGATATATGCAAAGGGGGCTTTTCTCATTCCATAAAGAATTGTATATTCAAAAGAACTGCCTTACTCCACCGGCATCGTCATTATAACATCCAGCTTCATATCCTCATAACCGGTTGCATCTGTAAGGTCAATATAATAGACAATCGACCCCGGTGTATACCCTTCCGGTACGATAAATATATACCGTGAGCCTTTTCCGTAACCAGATTCATCCGTCGGCTGCAAATCCACAATCGTAAGGTTCTTTATCTCAAATCCCTGTGACATGGCATACACGATACAGTTTGTGAGTTCCGTATCCGATGACAAATCCATATATCCCGATTCCCGATAATAACCGGAGCCTAAGGTATCGCTTGCGTAATAGCTTCCATCACCGCTAAGTGTCAGGTCACTGGTAAGCGTCAGCGTTACTGTTTTTCCGTCAACCGGAAGCTCCATGCTGACATCACTAAGTTTTGTGTAGCCCTCTGTTGCTGCATCGATTGACTGCTGGAAAATTCCTAACATTCCGGTTCCCGTTACCGAGTTTAACATCAAATCCGTCATCAATAACAGCACAGCTACAAGACTGCCAATTCCTCCAAATACCAGACCCAGAATCGCAGGTACCTTAATCTGCTTCTTCACCAGTGCAATAATTCCCAGAACAATTGCCGTCACACAGCATAAAAGGGATAACCCCGGCACACACATAGCAAAAATACCTACCACTGCAAATACAATTGACAGAATGCTAAGCAGCTTCTTTTTCGGCTGCTTTGCAGCGACCGGAGGTACCGGGCTCTGATAATTGTAAGGCGGCATCTGATTTCCCATATTTCCCATTCCGGCATCCATATTTACCGAATCTACGGGCGGTACATCTGTCTGCTGCCGGAATATCATTCCGCATACCGGACAAACTCCGGCAATATCTTCTACTACGGACCCACACGTTTGACATTTAATCTTCATAACTCTCTCCTTCTATCTTATGTATCCTGTTGAAATCCTATATCCTGTAACCGGTTTTCACCATCTGCTGCCTGCGTTGCCAGCCGGTCACACCGTTCATTCTGCGGATGACCTGCATGCCCCTTAATCCAGTGAAACAGCACCTGATGCTTCCGCTTTGCTTCCAACAGGCGTTTCCATAAATCAATATTTTTTACGGGATTTTTGGTCCCCTGTTTCCAATTTTTCTGTATCCAGCCATCAATCCAATGCTCGGTAAATGCTTTTACTACATATTGGGAATCTGAATATACATCGACCGTACAAGCCTTGGTTAATGCCTCTAAGCCGACAATCACGCCCATCAGCTCCATACGGTTATTGGTTGTCAGCTCATAGCCTGCACTATATTCTCTCGTATGCAGGTTTCCCTTCGTATCTACATATTCCAATACGGTTCCGTAACCGCCCGGTCCCGGATTTCCTCTGGATGAACCATCTGTATAAATAACTACATGCACCCTGCTATCTCTCTTTCTCTGACATTATATCTCTCCGAATGCAACCACACAATCGTGTACCAGCATACGGAATTGCTTTGCAACCCGGTCCGCAACCTCCTGTACCTCTGTATGGGACAGCGGTGTGGATGTAATTCCACATGCCATATTGGTAATGCAGGAAATACCGCATACCTTCATTCCCATGTGATTTGCCACAATTGCTTCACAGGCGGTACTCATTCCACAGGCATCTGCCCCTAACCGTTCCGCCATTCGTATCTCTGCCGGTGTTTCATATGCCGGTCCGGCAAACTGAAGATATACGCCCTGCTTCATCGGAATGTGAAGCTTCTCTGCCTGTTGAAGCATTAAGGTCCGAAGCTCCTTTTTATATATCTCAGACATATCCGGGAATCGCGTTCCCAGTGCCTCCATGTTCTCGCCAATTAACGGAGACGGAACAAAGGATGAAATCTGGTCTGTTATCAGCATAAAGGTTCCCGGCACAAACTCCCTGCATATTCCGCCTGCGGCATTTGTCAGAAATAAAATCTCTGCTCCCAGCATTCCCATTAACCGGATAGGCAGAACCACATCCTGCATGGCATATCCCTCATAATAGTGTACCCGTCCCTGCATAATTACTACCGGAACCGTATCCACATAGCCAAATACAAATCTTCCCCGGTGTCCCGGTACGGTAGACTGTGGAAAGCCTTCTATTTCAGAATACGAAATGGTGGTTACTATTTCAATTTCATCCGCAAATGCACCCAGTCCGGACCCCAGAACCAGTGCAACCTTCGGTTGAAAATCCGTTCGTTTCCGGCAGCATTCATAACAAGCCTTTAACTTATCATATGCCTGACTCATACCCTCTTCCTCCTGTTATCGTAATAGTTGTAAGCTATTATATCAAATTTCAGATTTGATAACAACTTCCATTCCATACAATTTACTTACGATTCTGTTACAGTCTCAGATAATAATGCAGACCATACCACCGTTTCCGTCATTTACAATCTTTTCCATGGTATCCTGAAGCTTCATCTGGCTTTCATCCGTAATTTTACTGGTCTTTCCCCGGATACCGTCCTCTACCAGTTGTTCAATGGTCTTTCCGAAAATATTCACCTGCCAGATGTCGGTTTCCCCTTCTGCCCCGATATAGTCTACCAAGTCCTTTGCCTGCTGCTCCGAGCCGACAATCGGTGCTATTTCAGTAGTAATTGTAGCTTTAATCATATGAATGGATGGTGCTTCTGCCCGCAGCTTCACACCATATTTATTTCCATGCCGAATGACCTCCGGCTGGTTAATATGAATCTCCTCCTGTCCGGGCATTACGCATCCATATCCCTTTAGCTTAACTGCACTTAATGCATCTGCCACCTGTTCATATTCCTTACGCTTTTCCGAAAGCTCCCGAAGCACCTGCATGAATTGATATTCATTCTCCAGCTTTACACCCAACATATCACTTAACATCTGATAATAGAATTGATTATCTACCTGTATTACAAAATGCACGCACCCACAATCCAGTGCAATCGAATCGATTTTTATTTTTTCTATGTAATCATTCTCCGGATATTCTAATTGATACACATCCCGAACCACCTGTGTCTGCTCCAAAATATCCTGTGCGGCTGCAACTAACGAAGATTTTACCTCGGATTCTACCGGTAATGCCTCTGCCCATTTCGGAATATGGAACTCCATCCGGACTACCGGAAACTCCAGCAGTACTGCCTGAAGAATCTCACGTATATCTTCCTTCCTCAGTTGGTCTACATTCATCGGCAGTACCCGGACATGATGTGTGTGTTCCAACTGCTTTGCTAATTCTATGGTTTCATTTGCATATGGCTTTGCACTGTTTAACAGAAGAATAAACGGCTTTCCAAGCCCCTGAAGCTCCTGCATGGTCTTTTGCTCTGCCTCTAAATAGGCTTCACGCGGTAATTCTCCGAAGCTGCCATCCGAGGTTACTACAATTCCAATCGTTGAGTGGTCATGAATTACTTTACGGGTTCCGATTTCCGCTGCCTTTGTAAACGGAATCTCATAATCGAACCATGGCGTTTTCACCATTCGTTCTTCTCCGCTCTCCTCATGCCCTACCGCCCCCGGCACCATGAAGCCGACACAGTCTATCATTCTTACCTTCATATCGATTTCGTCCTGTACCCGTATACTGACTGCCTCCTGCGGAATGAATTTCGGCTCCGTTGTCGTAACGGTTTTACCCGCAGAACTCATCGGAAGCTCATCTCTGGTTCTTATCTTAATCGGCTCATCCTCAATATTCGGTAATACCATCAGGTTCATAAATCGCTTAATGAAGGTTGATTTACCGGTTCTTACCGGTCCAACAACCCCAATATAGACCTCTCCATTGGTTCTTGCCTTCATATCCGCATATAAATCAAAGGCATCTACATGATTATCCATAAAAAACCTCCTGCACATCTGTCTCATATTTATCACGTACTCTGCACATGATAGATTGATACAGTATATGCAGAAGGTTTCCGGATTCATACCCAAAACATTTCTATCCTTCTGTCGTTCTTTCAACAATTATTGTCTTATACCAGCTTCCATGGCCGCTGCTTGGACATATTCGGGTTATAGTATGGGTCACCCTGCTCCAACACAGTTTTCCACTTATTCTTCATGTATGCAACCTCCCGTTGGAACCGCTGCTGCTTCTCCGGCTTCACCTCATACCCTCTGGATACCGATTCGTAATGGAATAACTCCGCATACGGTGTACAGATATTTAACAAACCTTTTTCACGCAGCTTCAAACAGAAATCCACATCATTATATGCAACTGCTAATTCTTCCTCGAAGCCGCCGACTGCTTCATACAGGGATTTCTTCACCATCAGACAGGCAGCTGTTACCGCACTGACATCCTGTGCAAAATACAGCCGTCCCATATATCCTACGGAACTAAACGGTTCTCCGGCATGACTGTGAACCGCAACTCCGTCCTCTCCGATTCCGATAATTACTCCCGCATGCTGAATGGTTCGGTTCTCAAAATACAGCTTTGCACCTACCGCCCCGACATCCGACCTTTGTGCATACATCAGCATTTCTTCCATCCACGATGGGGAAATCACTTCCACATCATTGTTTAACAGCAGTACATATTCTCCGGTTGCAAATGATACTCCGTAATTATTAATGGCGGAATAGTTAAACGGATGTTCCCAACGAACCACCTTTATCTGCGGGATTTCCTCCAACAGACGATAAAATTCAAAGATTTCCTCGGTTGTGGAATTATTTTCCACAATGATAATTTCATAATTATCATACGTTGACTTCTGTATAATAGAATCGATTGCCCGGATTAAATATGCAACCTGATCTTTGTTCGGAATCACAATGGAAATCTTTGGATGCCCTGTCAGCTTATAATGGAACCTGTAAATGGTCGGAAATGCCGGCGAGCTGTCTACCTCTACCTCCATACCATCCCGCAGGATGCTGTCACGGACCGCCTTTTTTCCCGCCTCAATCGCATAAGTTTTGGAATTAATATCTGCCGCAACCGAATTTGGATGGGAACGCCAGAAATACAGCAATTTCGGAATATGACAAACATGGTCTGCCACATGGGTTAACCGGAGAATCATATCATGGTCCTGACTGCCGTCATACTGACTGTCAAACTTCCCTGTCCGCTCAAACAATTTTCTGGAAAATGTAGTAAAATGACAAATATAGTTATTTGCCCGCAAATTATCTATTGCAAAATCCGGCTTAAAATGATAGGTAATAATATCATTTAAATTATCTCCGTTAAAGGTAGCTTCATCTGTATAAAGGAAGTCTGCATTTTCCTGACAAATATACCGCATATTCTCATACAATGCACTCGGATGCAGGATGTCATCATGGTCAAAGAAGCAGATATATTCTCCGGTTGCCATATCAATACAGACATTCGTATTTCCTGAAATTCCAAGATTTTTTTCCAGCCGCTGATAACAGATACGTTCATCCTGATAGGATTTACATATCTCCTCAACATATGCATGCTCTGCATCACTACCGTCTGCCAGACATAGCTGCCAGTTTTCATAGGTCTGCTCCCGAACCGAATCAATCATCTCTCTCAGATATTTTTCCGGTGTATTATAAAGCGGAACTAATATACTAAAGGTAATTGCCCGGTCAAACTTCGTTGCTCTCTGACTGGCTCTTGTCTTCTCATCCGGCAAAATGGATTGAATATAATACTTTGAAAAATTCTTAAGCTTTCTTTTCATAATCAGCTTATCCTTTGCCTTTGATAAGGTAAGCACAAACCCATATCTTCTTAAATTTATCCAGATTACGCGGGAATAATTATAAATGACTCTGGCAGGCTTTAACAGCTTCCACCAGACCGTTCCCCGCAACGCCCGGACTCCGGTTTCTGTTTTCTCACTTTCTTCCCGTTTTCGAAATGCAGAAGTGTCACCTCTGCTACCAGAATTTTTTTCTATAAATGCTTGTAATTCTTCACTATATTGAATACTCATCTGCACACATACCTTTCTGATACTTCTATGCCCGGATACCATGTCCTAACCATTACGGAAACACGAATCCAAGAATTGCATCCTCCGATACATTTCCTATCTGCTGATACCGGCTGTCTTTGCTAACCTCCAGATTGTCTCCTATTACATAATATTCCCCATCCGGAAGCACAATATCACCGGTTCTGTCACCTGCCTTCGTAAGCTTCTGTTCCATGCCCAAAACTACGCTTGGAGTTCCGTTTACATATAAGGTGCCATCCTGAATCGAAACGGTATCTCCCGGCTTTGCAACCACCCGTTTGACAAGCACACCCCGAACAGCTTCGCAGCGAAACGCAATCACGTCTCCGTAATCCGGTATTCGCTCCTGTTTATTTATCCATACAAATTGATGATTATGATACGTTGGTTCCATAGAACTTCCCTGAATCAGCATTAATTGTATGAAAAAGTGTGAAACCAGCCATGTAACTATTCCGATTCCCAGAACAAATGCTGCCGGTTTCAACCATGATGCCGACCCTTTTGATAATACTTTACTTGATTTCAATATCATCCGATTCTACTTCTTTATTACGGTTTTCATCAATTCCGAGCTTATCATTCATTTTCTTCTTTGCCTTTCTCCAGCAAATACCGATTACTGCACCCGCAGCAATTACAACACCGGAAACCGCCTGAATCACATAAGTTAACACCGATGGGTCAATATAAGCCTGTCCGGTCACACCAAACAATAGCATAAAACAAAATCCGATATATGTGCCACCTAATATAGAAAGACCAAGCTTCCTTCCTATATGCTTTTTCTGTTCGCTTTCATGATTCTGATTCTTTTTCATGTTACGCATCTCCTTTTTTCTCTTTTGCTTTCTTTACTAATTGCTCCAATATATAATCAGCCCCAACCTTACTGCTGGTTCCCAGATTGTATACATATTCTTCTACAAATGCACCGATTTTTTCATAATAAGCATCGGATTCCTGCAATAACATATCTACACGTTCTGCAAGTTCATTCAAATTCTCCAAATCCAGTGAACAGCCTATTTCATCTCTTAATAAAATATTAAGCGGAACGGTATCTATCCGCTCATATTCCGGATTCATAACCTTCATTGGGGTATTGATAAACAATACCGGCTTCTGCGTTGTATATGCATATTCATATGCAATTCCCGACCAGTCTGTTATCATCAAATCTGCTTCAAATACCGTCTGGTTTGATGAGAAATCCGTCTGAATCTCAATATCCGGCTGATTCTCATATTTTTTCTTTAATGCCTCCATCTGCTCTGCCCTATGTCTGACATGCTGCGGATGCGGTCGCACAATTACCTGATAGCCTTTCCCGGCTAATCCATCCAGAATCTCCTCCAGACAGCTATCCACAATATTGTCTGTCTGCCAGGAAGGTGCTATCAAAATTCGTTTCACATCATTGTTTGCCTTTGGAAGCTTCTGATAGTCCTCCCGCATTTCATCCAACAGACTATAACCCCATTCTACCAAGGTCTTATGCGGAAGCTCATATGCCGCTTCTGTCTTTTCAATCTCTTCCTTCTGATGCTTACCCACACAGAATACCGTATCATAGTGGTCCATCGAACCGGTTCGCATCGTCAGATTCAGGCTATCCATACCATGCGGAATATAAATATATTCTACATCCTTTCGAACATAGCTTCGCTTGATATGATAGTTTTCAATATCCGGCATCGTCATTGCAACTATATCCGCATCCATCTTCATCATCATGGTAATCAAACGCTTTTCCCCGATATAATAAGCACGTATTCTTGGCTGTTCTTCACTCAGCTTAAATATCTGGTCATTCGGATCACTGGTAATATAATGAATGGTTATATTGGAATGCTCCAATATGTATTCCACAATTCCCTTATAGTATTTATAAAAGCCACTGCTTTCGGAATAAATTACCAGATGCTTGTTGACAACCGAAAAGAACCGCTTATAATCTGCTCGCTCCCGCTTTGTATTCGGATCTCCAAAGCGTTTCCGCTTTTCTCCGATACTTCCCAGTTCCTCCAGTGCCTTCTTGCTTTTCTCCAGTGCCTCATAATCTACATAATCCTTTGGATTAATTGCCCAGTTCAAAATATAGAGCAGTGCAACTGCCATCAGATTACTTGCCATCCAGTATATTGCAACTCCAACCGGAACAAACCAGCCAAGCCACAGGGAAAGTCCTACCGATAAAATCATCATCCCGTACTGGTTCCATTTTGACTGTTCTGCCTGTAGTACATTACTTGCATTCTGGCATACACACAAAATCCAGGCAGAAACGCCTGCCAGAATCGGTGAAAGAATCAGCCAGCCCTTATCCTGTGCAGGCACCAGACTTAACTGAACTCCAAGAAAATTCATATCAATGTTGCCGTTTTGCATACCTGCCTTAATTACCTCAATCAGCCCCATTAACAGGATAATCTGAATTATCATCGGAATAATGGATGCTAACGGATTATACTTATATTTCTTATATACCTTTGATTGTTCTTCGGCAATGCTATCCTTGTCACCAAAATACTTTGCCTTGATAACATTCATTTCCGGCTGCATCTTTACCATTTTTATGGAATTTTTCTGCACCCAGATAGAAACCGGCAACAGTACAATTTTACTAATCAACGTAAATAAGATAATTGCCAGTCCATAATTGTGACAAATGGAATAACAAATATTCATAATCCAATCTAAAGCTATATACAATACTTTCACGTTTGTTCCTCCTACTAAATCTAATCCCTAATGTCCTTATTCCTTCCAATCATACACAATTCCGGTCGGTTCTAACGCATCTGTATCCTTAGCCTCTCCGTTTGTTACATATTCCTCCATATGATTCTCCTGCTCATAATAATAAAATAAATACCGACGTTCCCGAACGGTTCCTGCTTCATACGCAAATGCCTCATTTCCCAGAGCCCCGTCTAACAGCTTCTGAAAGGCTTCCGACATATCCTCATGCGAAATTGGAGCCTCCGATACCTGCATGGTATCGTGTGTTTCTCCCCTTCCTTTTATGAATAAAATCGGATTCTGTCTTCCGGTTGTATTTCCTTCTACATCATATCCGTGGTCCGCCATAATCACAATTGCAGAATTATCATAGACACCCGCTGCTTTTAAGGTATCCAGATACCTTCCGGTAATTGTCATTGCTGCCTCCATATTCCCCTCATATGAGCCATTTTCTATCACATTTACATCGGCATCATATTGGAACGGAGTATGTGCTCCTTCAATATGGATGAATTTAAAGCACTTATCATTTGTGGTTGTCACCTCAGCCTGCTGTAAATCCTCATAAAACCGGGCATTATTAAAGGAATAGGTCGGATATTCATAATCCGTTCCTCTTAATTCCTGAAAGCTTGCTCCGGTAACCACGCAATACCGTTTCATATCAAATGGTGCATAGCGAAATCCTACTAATTGCAATTCCCGTTTCATAAACAATAAAAATTCCGAAGGTGTAAGCCCCTCTGCTTCCTTTATATTTTCAAACCGATAAATACTGGAATCCAATAACGGCACTTCATCCTCATACATTCCCATACGATAGCCCCGCTCATCCAATGTATCAAATAATTCGGCACTCTGATACACCCGCTTTTCATAAGCTGTAAACGGCTCCTCATTCTGATACCATTCCCCTGATAATATAAACGGAATCGAATGCATGGTAAACGGATAACCACTTAGTACATTCTGGTAATCCGTAAAATCAGCAAACATTTCCCGATATTCCGGATGTGTATCGAGCATTGCAGCCATAGTTCTTGCATCCGTAGCGTCTAATACCAGCACAATCAGATTTTCATTTTTCGAAAATTCATATTCATATCTGGTAGAAACATACGCATTTATCTTTCGTTCAAATGCATGATTGGTAATCATCACACTTACCAGTGTTATTAACAGTACCGCACTTAAAAAGCAGCCAATACCCTTCGCTATAACTAAAAATCGTTCCATATGTGCCAGTCGGATAGTCAAAATAACTGCAATTATTAAAATCACCCATATGATGAGACTCACCCATCTCTGCCCCTGATACAATGTCCAGTCTACCTGTGTACCGTCCAAATGCGGAAGCTGTTTCACAAAAAAAGTACCTTGTATATAAGATGCCAGATACCCTATCAGATATACCGCAATCCCTATCCGGTATGCCTGTACACAAATCCGGTACAAAATAAGTAAAATCCCCATACTGACTATAACTACCAGCAGAAACAGCACAAGGAGCACCGGAAGCAGTGTGACTCCATCAAACCAGAACTCCCCCTTATTGTTGCAATATAATTCCATCGGTGCATAAATACAAAACAAAAAACCAATCGCAACAGACAGTATTGCTCCTAACTGCAATTCCTTCCATGCTTCCTTTATCTTTGAGTTCTTTACAGCTTCTTTTTCTTTCATTTCTTATCCTATTCCTTATCTTTCTAACTGACTCTGCAATGCCTCACATAATTGTGCATTATCCTTTTGATTTCGCACTGCAATCCGTAAATATTCCCCTTCGTAACCGCTTTTTCTCATTTTAGGTGATAAATCCTTAATTAATATTCCATTTTCCGTCAGAAGCTTCTTCGTAATTTCGGATGCGGAATATCCATCTGTTAAGCGTAGCATAACATAATTCGCTTCTGTCGGAAATACGCAGACATGCGGAAGCTGTTTCAGCTTTTCTACAAAGATATGCCTTGTCTTTCGAAACTTCTCTAACCCACGTATATAATCCTTTTCATATTTTTCATAAATCTGCATATAAAATTCACCAAATGAATTAATATTCCAGATAGCAACATCCTGCTTCAGCTTTTGGATGAATTTCTCATTTGATGATGCCAATACGCCCAGCCGAAGTCCCGGAACACCATACGATTTTGATATACTCTTAATAACAATTAAGTTCGTATACGTTTCTAATATTTCATTCTTCAGATATGTTACCTGCTCCGCCTCCGCAAAATCAATGAAGCTCTCATCCAAAATAACGGTTATACCCTGTCCTTGACTCCATTCCAATAACTGATATACCTGTTCCTGCGGTATATAATTTCCCGTCGGATTATCCGGATTTACCAGCACTAACACATCGATTTGTTCCTTTGAGCCAAATTCAATTAATGCCTGTGCGTCATAACGGAATTGCTCCTGCTCCGGTAAATATCGTACCACACTTTCCGGTTCATAGCGATTAGGATATTCCTCAAACGTAGGGCTTGCAATTCCCACTTTTCCGCTTATGGATTCCATAACTGCCTTAATTAACTCTGCAGCTCCGTTTCCCAGCAAAATATATTCCTGCCTGACACCGAAATTTCTGGCAGCCAGCAGTGAATTCACATACATTCCGGATGGATACTGTGTTAACAATGCATCAAAATTCGCAATTATCTCTTTTTTCATTTTCTCAGGCGGAAAATATGGATTTACCAGATAGCAGAAATCCAACAGCTTCGGATACCTCCAATAGCCTCCATATCTTGCCTGAATTTTTGATAATTCTTCCTCTGCGGAGGAAGCAAACAGCGATTCTGCAATATCCAAATCCTGCACATCATCTATTTCATACCAGCGTTCTCCATGTAACCGCCTAGCCATAATTTCCGGCTCATCCAGCAATGTAATTACACGCAGCACCTGCTCATAGTATTCATTATTACCCAGTGCTTTTGAATATGCATCCAGAAACGGCACATAGTGCGTCTGTGAAAAATGCCGGCTGAATTTGTATATATTCACAGTCTTATAATATTGCGGAATATCTTCAAATACAAATTTTTTACCCGGTACAAATTCTAAGATTTCATCATTTTCTCCGACCTTAATGACAGTTCCGTCCATCCAGCTTTCATACTTATCCACTAATGCCAGAGTTTCCCGCTCATCCTCTATTAAATCCTGCAGGATTCCCTCTTCATATATCAAGTCTGACTCCAACAACAAGGTATCATCCTCAAGCAAATAATCTTTAGCAAGTGCTAAGGAATAAATATTATTCGTTTTATCATAGATTGGATTATCTACATATATAATTGGTGTTTTGATATGTAATGTTGCAATATAATCCTTTAATTTTTTTCCCTCATATCCGACTACAATTACAATCTGTTTTAAATGACACTGTTCTAATTGGCGGAGGCTCCTTTCTATCAACGTAGTACCATTTACCTTCACCATACACTTTGTATTATTTGCTGTTAATTCCTTCAGTCTTTTCCCCATTCCAGCCGCTAAAATTATTGCTTGCATACTCTAATTCCTCTCTTTTATCCTATTTCATTCCATTTTATTTTTTCTTCTGCCGATACGCCCAGAACTTATTCATACAGAAATTCACCGGAATTGTAATCGCCATATTTAAAAACGGAGCCAAATCCACTGCCAGCTTCTCCGGAGTTGTCATCCAGCCAATACTGCCAAGCCAGGCTACCATCGGATTCAGATATTGGTCAATCTGAATCAGATTCAGCCAGAGCAGTAACAGCAGCTCTGTCAAAAACAAGCCGGAAAAGGAATATGAAATATAGGTCTTTATCAAAACCTTCCACCAGACACGATGCTCTCCGTCCTCGGTTTCTTTAAACACAAACCTGCTCTGCAAAATATAAGCATTTAAGACACTAATTATAAAGCCAACTATATTTGCAACATGAACATTTGTATGAAACACATGATAACATATAAAATACGTTGCATAGGATACAATGGTATTCGATACTCCTACCAGACCAAATTTTAGAAACTGACCTATAGATGCCCTATGCCCCTTTTTCACACTGTTCTTATCAGATATATCCATCGTACTTAATCTCCGTTTGTGATTGCCTTCCTTTGAAGCATGCTCCTGTCTGAACACATATGCTTAGAATATCAACTTTTTTACAATATTTCAAGAGCCAGTCTTCCGTTTGTAATCCTGCATACGACAAAAAAACAAGGACTCTCACCGAAACCCTCAAATCGTTCACTTGAAAACGATTGGAAACTTTACAAAATAAGATTCCCTGTATCCCTGCTTTATACTATATGTATTATGCATGCATCCGCATATTATAATCCAACCGGTATTTATCAGCAATCTGTGCTATAAATTCCGAATTTGTCGGCTTGCCCTTTCCCTTTCTGACATTATAACCGAACATCTCCTGCAATACTTCTTTATCCCCCCGATTCCATGCAACTTCAATGGCATGACGAATTGCACGTTCCACACTGCTTGCCGTTGTATTATATTCTTTTGCAATCGACGGATATAACAGCTTCGTAATATAATTCAATACAGCAATATCATGAATAGCCATAATGATTCCCGTACGAATATACTGATACCCTTTAATATGTGCCGGAACACCGATTTTCCGCATAACAGCAGTGATATTTGCCTCTAACAGATTCTGCTCATATTCTTCGGATTCTGCATGCGGTCTTTTGCTTTCATAGCTTCGTAACGGCACGTTCAGGTCTGTTCTTCCCGCACCCGGAATTTGCAACTGTATAATTCGATTATATAATGTATCTAACTGATATGGCTTCATAATATAGTAATCGACTCCGCTCTGACATACACAATCCATCAGAATCGGATTATCCACTGCTGATATTACAATAACTCTCGGAAGCTTCGGTACTTCCAGATTAGACATCAGCTTCTCCATAACTCCAAGTCCGTCCAGCTCCGGCAATATCATATTCATCAACACCACATCCGGTCTTAACGCTACAATTTCATTATATGCACTTATCCCATCATATTCGACTCCGATTACATCCATCTCACTTTTACTGTCAAAATAATCAACGAGCTTGTTTCCCTCATCCTTGCTGTTTACAGCAATCATTAACCTAATCATAATCTTCTCTCCCTTCTACGAGTTCACCTATGATTATACAGCATCCTCTGGAATTTAAGAAGAATCGACATGGAATTTATATGGAATTTTGTGTCGAAAAAGGGCAGATTCCATCTTTTTACTCGATTGAATCTGCCTTCCCTCTATTATATTAAAGTGTTTAGATAAATTTCGCCAAAGAATAATTACGACATTCCGCCCATTCATAGTCTGACATATATTCTCCGTAATACAACCGGCTTGCTTCTTCGTTTCCATTCAACAAATCGTATAAGTCACTGTCTAACATATCCATATTAATGCTACGATTACTGCGGGAAACCATAATTAAGTTTTCAATTCCATACTGCTTCAATTCCTTATAAAGTGTCCTGCATAATTTACTGCATAATGACTGTGTGGCTTCATCCTTTGGTCTGTCACTCCATAGGGCCGCTATTATCTGGTCTGAATCTACCACTCCACCCTGTCTGTCAATCAAAAGTGCAAGCAGCTCCTTTGCTTTCGGACTTTTGAATACAATCGGCCTGCCATCCAGAAACAAATCAAAATGTCCGAAGGTTCTGGCATAGATTCTTTTTTTCTTCCGCCTTGACAGCAAATGCATGGATTCTAATGCATATCGTACTTCTTCCTCCGTATATGGCTTCAGCAGTACGGTAGCACTTCTCTGCTTTAACACATCTGTCATACTATTATTCATTTCATCCACATATAGCAACATAATCTGATTGTCCAGCTCCAGAATCTGCTTTCCTAATTCCACACCATTTATATCCGGCAAATTCACATTCAAAACAACCAAATCCGCACCATGCTCCTGTATGCTCTGTAAGGCAGTCTGTCCATCCAGATATTTTTCTGTAATTGTCACATAAGGTAAACCTGCTGCTTTTTCTTCAAAGGACAGCATATCATCCAACTTTCTACCTATTAAAATTGTTCTCATGACTCGTTCACCTGCTCATTATACTTCGTAATCTTTATTTATTCGCTGCTACCCAGCTTATGACTCCGTTGTTTCGTCTAAAACGTCATTGTCAATCAAAACATCCCCGAATCCTACTTCACGGACGGTTAAGCCTCCCAAGGCTTTTCGCTCTGCCTGATCCTGTTCCTCTCTCATTTTTTGAACCTGCTCCAGAGGAACTCCTGTAATCATAACAATCTCTTCCACATCTATCTGTCCCTTTAACATACGACGTACCGTATCTATTTTTGCTTTGTCTGTATTATTCATGACATCCGCTTCCTTTCCTGCTCATATTCTTTGCCGCTTCCTGCAGATACTGTTCATTCACCGCCAGAACCGCCTGCATAGCCTCCGGTCCGGGTGCTCCGATTGTATTTCTCCGGTTTACACAGGTTTCTAAGCTGATTGCTTCATAAATATCACTGTCAAATACAGGACTGACTGCACGAAATTCATCCAGTGTTAAATCATCCAGAGAACACTGATGTTCAATGCAATACAATACCAATTGCCCTACAATTCCATGTGCATCCCGGAACGCAACTCCATGGTTTACCAGATAATCTGCCGCATCGGTTGCATTCGTAAATCCATGCTTTGCACTGGCTTCCATCCTCGGTACATTGAATTTCATTGTATCCAACATACCGGAAAACAAGGTCAGACACCCCTTCACCGTATCAATCGCATCAAAGGTCCACTCCTTATCCTCCTGCATATCCTTATTGTATGCCAACGGAATCCCCTTCATGGTGGTTAATAATGCCTGTAACGCTCCATATACCCTGCCTGTCTTTCCTCTTACAAGCTCCGCAATATCCGGATTCTTCTTCTGTGGCATAATAGAGCTTCCTGTGCTATAAGCATCATCCAGCTCTACAAACTGATATTCGTTTGAATTCCAGATAATAATTTCCTCTGAAAACCGACTCATATGCATCATAATCGTAGATAACGCAGATAAAAACTCAATTACATAATCCCGATCTGCCACAGAGTCCATACTATTTAAGGTTGGTCCATAAAAATCCAACAGCTCTGCCGTCAGCTTTCTGTCTAACGGATAGGTCGTTCCTGCTAATGCACCGGAACCAATCGGACAATAATTCATCCGTTCATAGATGTCTGACAATCGTGCTTCATCCCGCTTGAACATCTCCATATAAGCACCCATATGATGTGCAACGGTAATCGGCTGTGCCTTTTGCAGATGGGTAAAGCCCGGCATATAAGTATGGATATGCTCCTGCATAATCTTATGCAGCACCTGCATTAACTGTAGCAGACATTCCTGAACCGCAAGCACTTCATCTCTGATATACAGCTTCATATCCAATGCTACCTGGTCGTTTCTGCTTCTTCCTGTATGCAGCTTCTTTCCCGCTTCTCCGATTCTCTGAATCAGATTTGCTTCCACAAAGCTGTGTATATCCTCATATTCACTGGTTATCCGCAAGGTTCCTGCATCCACATCCGCCACAATACTCTTTAAGCCTTCAATAATGCTATCCCGCTCCTCTACAGATAGAATCCCTACAGCAGCAAGCATGGTTACATGTGCAATACTTCCTCGTACATCCTGATGAAAAAACTTCTGATCAAATGTAATAGATGCATTAAAATTATAGACTAATTGGTCCGTTTCCTTTGTAAAACGTCCTCCCCATAGCTGAGCCATTTTGATACCTCTTTTCATGAATTATAGAAATTATTCTACACCAAATCCTCATATTCGACAACCCCTATCAGATTTGACCTCACACCCGATTTCTATTTTCACTCATAATTTGCCATTTTATTATAAGTTGTCTATTTATATAACAAAGCAAGGTCATTTTATCTAATTATATTAGGGCTTCCAGATTCCCTTAGTATAAAGCCCGGGCATAATTACGGAATTTTTCCGACTTTATCCTGAAAGGGTCAAAATTTTCACCTCTAACAGCATCTTTACAGTAATTTATATAATAATAAAATGAAATTGGAGGTAAATTATGATTGACCAGAAGAAAATAGGCATCCGTATACAGGAATGCCGAAAGAAAAAACATATCACAGCCGAAACCTTAGCAGAGATGGCAAATATTTCACCGGAGTTCCTGCGTTCTATTGAATCCGGTCAAAAGGGTATGTCCTTAACTACCCTTTCCAATCTGGCTGTTGTGCTTCAGGTATCCACGGATTATTTATTGTTTGGGTCTGCCTCCGAAGATAAATACTCTGTCATCGTACAGGTATTGCATACTTGTTCCGAAGAACGTATCTTAGCAATTTCCCATCTGTTAAAACAGATTTTAGAATTGAACAAATAGTCTTTTATGATTCTTTCATATGAATATCCAGTTGATTATATGGAATTACAATTCCTGCTTCATCCAAAGCAGCTTTAAATCCTTCCATCAGCTTCCATTTTGCCTGCCAATAATCTTCCGTTTTTACCCATATATGCACCAGTATTGTCATAGAACTGTCTTCAAACGCATCTAATACAATATTTTTAGGTTCATCCGCAAGCACCATGGATTCTTTCGTAATCACCTGCTCCAGAACTGATTTTGCCTGCCGCAAATCAACATCATATTCTACCGGAATCCGAAACTCCAGTCTTCGTTTTTCCTGCTTGGTCAGATTCGTCAGACTGGTATTGGAAAGCGTTCCGTTCGGAATCACAATCATCTTTCCGTCATAGGTCTGCAGACGTGTATAAAAAATATCAATGGATACTACGGTTCCTTCATTATTATGAGTATCCTCCCGGATGTAATCTCCAATCACAAACGGCTTTAAAATCAGAATCAGCACACCTCCGGCAAAATTTGCCAGACTTCCCTGCAATGCCAAGCCGATTGTTACACCCGCCGTTCCTAACAGTGTTACAAATGAAGTTACCTGTATTCCCATAATCGACACGACCGTTATGAAAATCAGCACATATAATACAATATAAATAATAGAGCTTAAAAACGAGCTGACGGTTGGGTCCAGCTTTGACTTATCAAAGGAACGCCGAATCAGCTTCATAATCCATTTTGCCAGCTTTAATCCAATCCACAGACAAAGCAATGCCAGAATAACACTGCCTGCTTTTCCTACAATCCAGTTCCATGCCCGATTCCATTGCTGTTCATAAAAGCTAATATCATTTAACCCTGCTGTTATTCTTGCAACCAAGCTTCCATCCTCCTGAATCTATCCATTCTTCTATCCAAGCTACCTTCTAATTAATATAACGCTTACCGAAATAAGAAGCAACAGGCGATTTCCATAGAAACCGCCTGATATACCCTATTTATGATACTTAAAGACTGAAATTGACAATGCCGGGATGTATACGGAAATAGAGTATTCCTTCTCATCACAGGCTTCCTTCTTTGCCGATTTCAATGTTTTATTTCTGCGTCCTTCTCCACCGAAGCGTTCTTCTTCACTGGTAAAGATTTCTTTATACTTGCCGGCATACGGTACACCGATTTGATAATTTTCATGCTCCACCGGTGTAAAGTTACAAACCACAAGCAAGGTATCTTCCTTGCGGCTGGTCTTTCTGGCAAATACCAGAAGACTTTCATTGGATGCCGTACTGTTAATCCATTCAAATCCGGCAGGGTCATCATCCAGCTCATAAAGTGCCGGCTCCTGCTGATACAAATGATTCAGTGCCTTACAATAATCCCGGATACATACATGTGCATCAAATTCAAAAATTCCCCAATCCAGTTCATCCGATTCGTTAAATTCTTTAAACTGTGCAAACTCCTGTCCCATAAACAGCAGCTTCTTACCCGGATGTGTCATCATAAAGCCGTATGCTAACCGGAGATTTGAAAATTTATCCTCGTATCCTCCCGGCATTTTTGCTATCATAGAGCCTTTTTCATGCACCACCTCATCATGGGAAAGCACTAAAATAAAATGCTCGCTGTACGCATATACCATACTGAAGGTCAATTCGTTATGATGATACTTCCGATATAATGGGTCCAGCTTCATATAGCCTAAGAAGTCATTCATCCAGCCCATGTTCCACTTAAAGTCAAAGCCCATGCCGCCTTCCGCAACCGGATGTGAAATCATCGGCCATGCGGTAGATTCCTCTGCAATCATAACACAGCTTGGATACCGCTCCTTCATCACAGTATTTAACTGCTTTAACATCTCAATGGCATCCAGATTCTCATTACCGCCATAGGCATTTGGCAGCCAGTTTCCAAACTCTCTGCCATAGTCCAGATACAGCATAGATGCTACTGCATCCATCCGGATTCCATCTACATGATATTTATCTGCCCAGAACAGTGCATTTGCAATCAGGAAATTCTTAACCTCCGGCTTGCTGTAATCAAAAATATAAGTACCCCAATGCGGATGCTCACCCCTTCTAGGGTCCTCATGTTCATATACACAGCTTCCGTCAAAGCGTCCCAATCCATTTTCATCCTTTGGAAAATGTGCCGGAACCCAGTCAATAATAACCGCAAGCCCTTGTCTGTGCATATAATCTACAAAGTACATGAAGTCTTCCGGTGTACCGTAGCGAGAGGTCGGTGCATAATAACCGGTTACCTGATACCCCCATGATGGGTCATACGGATGCTCCATGACCGGCATTAATTCTATATGCGTATACCCCATTTCTTTCATATACGCTGCCAGTTGCTCTGCCAATTCCCGATAATTAAAGTATTCCCTTCCGTCCGTCGGACGCTTCCATGCCCCCAGATAGACTTCATATATAGACATTGGCTGGCTCTGCGGCGTCTTGTTTTCTCTTTCCCGCATCCAGTCTGCATCGTTCCATTGATATTGCCGCAAATCCGTCACTATGGATGCATTACATGGCCGCAGCTCAGATGCATTTCCATATGGGTCTGTCTTCATCTTCAGCTCGCCGCCTCTGGCACGTACCTCATACTTATATATTTCATGAACCGTTACTGCCGGAATAAATAACTCAAAAATACCGGAATACGGAAGTCGTCTCATTTGATGAATCCTGCCATCCCAATGATTAAAGTCCGCTACAACACTGACCCGTTCTGCATTCGGTGCCCACACCGCAAACAATACACCGGCAACTCCGTCCACCACCATCGGATGAGCCCCCAGCTTTTCATAGATTTCATAATGCATACCCTCATTGAATAAGCTAATATCGATGGGGTCAATTACCGATTCAAACATATATGGGTCATAAATATCAACGGTTTCATCTGATTCTGTCGTTAATCGCAATTGATAATCAAACCGCTTGCAATTGGGAATCCGTACAGAAAAAAAGCCGGCAACCCGCTTTGCCTCCATCGGATATTCTTTTCCATTCTTTTTATTTATAACCGATACCGCTTTCATTTCCGGATGAAATGCATTTACAAATAAATCATCAATACACTCATGCATTCCCAAAATATGATGCGGATTATCATGCTTTGCTTTTGCCAAAGCATCTACTTCCATCCAGTTAATTGCAAATACATCTTTTCTTGTTCTCATACTTCCACATCCCCCTATAACTGATGTATAAATATGCCGCTTCGTAGCTTCGGCTCAAACCATGTAGACTTTGGCGGCATTAACAATCCCGCATCTGCTACCTGAAATAGTTCTAATATGGAAGTCGGATACATGGAAAATGCCAGACACATATCACTCTCTGCCCTTCGTTCCAATTCCTGTAAGCCCCGGATACCACCTACAAAATCAATTCTCTTGTCTGTACGCGGGTCAAATATCTTTAACCGTTTTTCAAATACCTCACGCTGCAGGATAGACACATCCAGTCCCTCTACCGGATCCTCAGAGCAAATATCCTTATGTGCCTCTAACCGATACCACTGATGGTTCAGATACATTCCAAAGCTTCCCTTATGGTCCGGACTTACCGGTGAAGCCTCTGCCACTATCTCAAAGGAGGTTTTCAGGTCTTCTAAAAACTGTTCCTCTGTCATGCCTGCCAAATCCTTAATCACACGATTATATGGCATAATCATTAACTGATTGTGCGGAAACAGTACGGATAAAAAGTAGTTAAATTCCTCTGTTCCATCATAATCCGGATGCTCTGCCCGTCTTTTAAGTCCAACCTTAACTGCGGAAGCTGCCCGATGATGACCGTCCGCTATGTATATATTCTGAATCTGTTCAAAGCCGTCTGCAATTTGCTGAATATCGTTATCCTCATTCACAACCCATACTGCATGTCCGATTCCATCGGAGGACACGAACTGATATACCGGCTCCTTTTGCTTTACCCGTTCCACAACGGCATCTATAACAGCCTCTGCTCGATATGCCAGAAAGATAGGACCGGTCTGTGCATTACAGGTATCTACATGCCGGATACGATCCTGCTCCTTATCTTCTCTGGTATTCTCATGCTTCTTGATTACATTATTCTGATAATCATCAATGGATGCACAGGCAACAATTCCTGTCTGTGCCCGTCCTTCCATTGTTAATTCATAAATATAATACACCGGCTTCTCATCCTGTATATAAATGCCATCCTGAATCATGGCATCTAATAGCTCCTTTGCTTTCTGATACACCACCGGCGAATACATATCCATTGTATCGTCAAACTGTGTCTCTGCCCGGTCTACCCGCAAAAAAGAGAGCGGTTCTTTCGCCACCTCTTCCTTTGCCTCTGTTCGATTATATACATCATACGGCAATGCAGCTACCCGATTCACAACATCTGCTCTTGGACGGAATCCCTGAAATGCTTTTATTACTGCCATGTTTCACTGTCTCCTTTGCATATTTCTTCCGTTAAATACATATACAGATAGTACCATTTTACATCATGTACCAGAAAATTCCAAGTAAAATAGCTATATTTCTACGAGGTCTACAATAAATCCGCAACCTCTAATACCAGTTCTCTGGATAATTCCCAGCCGAGGCAAGGGTCTGTAATGGATTTACCGTAACATCCTCCGTCTACCGGCTGATTTCCGTTTTCAATGTAGCTTTCCACCATAACACCCTTTACTAATTTCCGAATGTCCGCAGAATGCCGCATACTGTGTAATACTTCTTTTACAATTCTAGGCTGCTCTGCCCATTGCTTTCCGGAATTATTATGGTTTGCATCCACGATACAAGCCGGATTCTTTAATTCAAACTTATGATACAGCTCTACTAACATCATCAAGTCCTCATAATGATAATTGGAAATGGACTGACCATGCTTATTTACGGCACCTCTTAAGATACAATGCACCAAATCATTTCCGTCGGTCTTTGCTTCCCAGCCGGTATATAAGAAGGTATGCTTCATCTGACCTGCCATACAGGAATTCATCATAACGGTTAAATCCCCGCTTGTCGGGTTCTTCATACCTACCGGAACATCCATACCGGAAGTCACAATCCGATGCTGCTGGTCCTCTACACTTCTTGCTCCGATTGCCACATAGGAAAGAATATCCTCCAGATACTGCCAATTCTCGGAGTACAGCATTTCATCTGCTGCGGTTAATCCGGTTGCCGCAATTGCATCAATATGCATTTTCCGGATTGCCTTTACACCTTCATACATATCCGGTGCCTTTTCCGGGTCAGGCTGATGCAGCATACCCTTATAGCCCGCACCGGTGGTTCTTGGCTTATTGGTATAAATTCTCGGAATAATTAATATTTTATCCTTTACTTCCTCTTGCAACTTTGCAAGTCTCGTTACATAATCCAGTACCGCAGTCTCGTTATCGGCGGAACAAGGTCCGATTACCATAATAAACTTATCCGATTCTCCGACAAATACCTGTCGAATCATCCGATCCCGCTCCTCCTTTACCTTCTTTAATTCTGCCGTCATTGGAATTTCTTCCTGTAACTCCTTCGCTGTTGGAATTTTTTTCACTAAATGAATTGCCATTTTGTCATGCCTTCCTTTCTGTCCTTCTGTTAATCGTCATTCTTTTTCGGCGGATTACAAAACTTACTCTTATTTATCTCATAGAATACTATACCGACGCAAACCATGCCACCCACAATATTTCCCAATGTAACAGGACCTAAATTACTGAGGTAGCCGGTCAGGGATAAGGTTTCATGAATCTGATTTGCTGTTATACCATATGCTTCCTCTGCCGCCTGCACATATGCAGGATTTGTAGCCGCCAGAAGCCCTGCCGGAATATAGAACATATTTGCAACACAGTGTTCAAAGCCGGAGGTTACAAATGCCATAATCGGAAACAGGATGGCAAACAGCTTTCCAATAATATCCTTTGCGGTTCCTGCCATCAGGATTGCAATACATACTAAAATATTACAAAGGACACCGGATGCAAATGCGGCTGAAAAGTCAAGGTCACATTTTCCCAACGCAACCTTAATGGTATACGCTCCCAACAGTCCGGAAGAATAATTCCACTGTCCGGAGAAAAAGGTAAGTGCCGTCACCAGAAATGCTCCCAGCATATTGCTGAAATAGACCACCACCAGATTCTTTACTACCTGCCATACCGTTACCTTTTTGTCCATAATATCCATAATCAGCAAACAGTTACCGGTAAACAATTCTCCTCCGACCAATACAATCATCATCAGACCGACCGGGAATATCAGACCTGCCACAAGTCTTGCAATGCCTACATTTGCAATATTATGTACGGCTACATTGGAGGCTTCTCCACCCAATGCAATAAAGGCTCCTGCCATAACTCCCATAAAAATCATTTTCCAGATATTTAAGTTTGCTTTTGTAACACCTGCCTTTATATTTCCGTCTATGGTTTCCGCGGGTGTATTATAGATATTTTCCATCCGTATATCTCCTTCTCTTTTTATAAATCAGTTTATTGTAACACACGCAACACATTTTGCAAACTGTTTACAACCGTCAGTTCCCGAATTGTGGAGCGATTTCCCTTGAAGTGAAATTCCTGCCAGTATACCTTATCCTTATAGAAAATTCCAACATAGACCAGACCTACCGGTTTTTCCTTCGTTCCGCCATCCGGTCCTGCCAATCCGGTAACCGCAATGGCTACATCTGCTTTTCCATGTGCGGCTGCACCTCTTGCCATCTGCTTTACCGTCTGCTTTGATACAGCTCCATGCTGCTGTAAGGTCTCATGCTTTACTCCAAGCTCTTCTTCCTTTGCCTCATTCGCATATGTGACAAAGCCTCTTCCAAACACCTGTGAGGCTCCCGCTACATTCACCAGTCTGGCTGCAATCAAGCCGCCGGTACAGGATTCGGCAGTTGTAACCGTCAACTGTAATTCCTTTAACCGCTCTACAACCTGCTCCTCAATGTGTTTTCCTTCTTTCAGTGTAATCTGGGGTTCCTTCATTTTCATATGCTTCACCTACCGCTTATTTTGTTCCGTTTGCCAGCACTGACCGGTTCTTAACCAGATAATCTATCAGGGAAATAATTGTCAGCAGTAAGGATACATAAATCAATATCTGTTCTGCTATCGTGATTCCTGTAGTTGCCGCCGGAAAATTCTCACTTAAATTGACAATCAACAATATTACCATCAGCATCTGGAAGGTTGTTTTGAATTTGCCCCAATAGCTGGCGGCAATTACAATACCATTATCCGAAGCAATCAGGCGGAAGCCGCTGATTACAAACTCTCTGGCTATAATCACAATTACTACCCACGCCGGAATCCGCTGTAATTCAATTAACGCTATCATAGCAGAGCAGACTAACAGCTTGTCTGCCAATGGGTCCATAAATTTTCCAAAATCCGTTACCAGATTTTGTTTTCTTGCAATTCTTCCGTCAAAAAAGTCTGTCAGACTGGCAATTATAAAAATTGCGACCGCAATCCATTTTCCTGCCGGAATCCCCGGCACCATTAATGCAACCAGAAAAAACGGAATCAATATTACTCTGAAAATTGTTAATTTATTCGGCAGATTCATATATTACCTCTCCAATCAAATCATATTCATTTGCATCGGTAATCTTAACCGATACCATATCTCCGGATACCAGTTCCTCCTCGGAATTAACAAATATATATCCATCCACTCCCGGTGCTTCCCGATATGAGCGTCCTAAATATACATTTTCTTCGTATAGATACCCTTCAATCAAAACCCGCAGGCATGCTCCTATCATGTTCTTATTTAAGTCACAAGAAACCTCCTGCTGTAGCTCCATCAGCTCAGCCTGTCGCTGCTTTTTTACCGCTTCTTCTATCTGATTCGGATATTGGGCAGCTCTTGTTCCTTCCTCCGGAGAGTAGGTAAACACACCTAAGCGTTCAAACTCCATTTCATCTACAAAATCAAGCAATGCCTCATGCTGTTCCTTGGTTTCTCCCGGAAACCCTGTAATTAAGGTTGTCCGAATCGCAATATCCGGTACTGCACGTCGTAGCTGGTCTACCACTTCCCGAATCTGCTTCTGATTCGTTCTTCTTCCCATTGCCTTTAATATGGCATCCTCGGAATGCTGTATCGGCATATCAATGTAATGGCAGACCTTCGGCTCCTGTGCCATTGTCTGAATTAATTCCTCTGTGATTTCCTCCGGATAGCAATACAACAGACGAATCCATTGAATCCCTTCCAGCCGGCATAATCTCCGCAATAATTCCGGCAAGCGTTTCTCACCATACAAGTCCTGTCCGTATACCGTAGTTTCCTGTGCAACCAGCACCAGCTCCTGATACCCTTCCTGTGCCAGCCGTTCAGCCGTTTCCAGAATATCCTCCATCGGTATACTTCTATAATTTCCCCGTAAATACGGAATAATACAGTAGGTACAGCGTTTGCTGCAGCCTTCTGCAATTTTCAAATATGCCATGGCAGTTCCGGTTGTAACCGTCCGCTCTGTCATATGCGGCGGCAGATATTGAATATCCTTACAGCAGACCACCTTCCTGCCATGTAACGCTTCATCAACCACCGATACAATGTCATCAATATTAGTAGAGCCTAAGATAGCATCTACCTCCGGTATTTCTGTCTGGATTTCCTTCTGATACCGCTGTGCAAGACAGCCGGTTATGATTAACGCCTGCAAGCGTGCAGTCTTTTTTAATTCAGCCAGCTCCAATATTGTATTAATACTTTCTTCCTTTGCATCATGGATAAAACAACAGGTATTTACAACAGCTGCATCCGCTTCCTGCTCATCATTCGTAATGTTATACCCATGCCTCTTTAACAGATTTAACATTACCTCGCTGTCTACCAGATTTTTATCACAGCCCAGGGAAACAAATAATATGTTCATCTTCTATCCTCTGTTATTTCCTTACTTTGCCTCTCGAATCTGAACCGCATCCACACAATTATGCATCAGCATTGCGATTGTCATAGGACCTACACCACCCGGAACCGGAGTAATGGCACTTGCAACCGGCTCTACGGATTCATAATCCACATCTCCGCACAGCTTGTTGTTTGCATCCCTGTGGATTCCCACATCAATCACAACTGCCCCTTCTTTTACATAAGAAGCATCTATCATTTTCGGCTTTCCGATTGCTACCACCAGAATATCCGCACGTCTGGTTATCTCCTTCAAATCCTTTGTTCTGGAATGACATATCGTAACGGTTCCGTTTTCCCGCAACAGAAGCATTGCCATCGGCTTTCCGACAATATTACTTCTTCCGATGATAACGCACTCTTTTCCTTCGATTTCAATATTGCTTCTCTTTAATAATTGTATAACTCCCGCCGGCGTACAGGATACAAAGCCCGGTTGTCCGATACTGAGGGTTCCTACACTCTGCGGATGAAACCCGTCCACATCCTTCTTCGGGTCGATTGCCTGAATAATATGATTCTCGTTTATGTGCTTTGGCACCGGTAACTGTACCAAGATTCCGTAGATGCTGTCATCCTGATTTAAGGTATGAATAATCTTCAACAACTCTTCTTCCGTTGTTTCCTCCGGTAATTCATAGGCAACGGACTTGATTCCGATATATTCACACGCCTTTTTCTTATTTCCCACATATACGGTAGATGCCGCATCGTTTCCTACCTGAATGACCGCTAACGCAATTTCAATTCCCTGCTTACGATACTCGGCAACCCGCTCTTTTAACTCATCCTTAATCTGTTTGCTGATGACCTTTCCGTCAATTACCTTTGCCATATGCATCCTCCTTAAAATAATCCTATTGTCTTTCCTGTTTCATCGACACAGATTCGTTCTGCCGCCGGATGCTTCGGCAATCCCGGCATTGTCATAATTGTACCGGTAATTGCTACCACGAAGCCTGCACCCGCACTCACATAAACCTCCCGGATATTAATTTCAAATCCGCTTGGTCTGCCTAATTTCTTAGGGTCATCGGATAAAGAATACTGGTTCTTTGCCATACAGATTGGAAGATTTCCATAGCCCAAATCTGTAATTCTGGCAATCGCCTTCTTTGCGGCAGGTGTGTAGCTGACACTTCCTGCACCATATATTTCTTTTGAGATTGTCTCTATCTTTTCTTCCAGTGACAATTCCGTATCATATAACGGTGTATAATGACTTTCCTTATTTTCCAGTGTGTGTAAAACTGCCTCTGCCAGTTCCAGACCGCCTTCGCCGCCCTTTTCCCAGACCTCTGCCAGAGCAAAATCACAATCCCGCTCCTCACAGAAGTTCTTAACAAAGCTCAGTTCCGCTTCGGAATCTGTTACAAACCGATTCAAGGTTACTACAATCGGCACACCAAATTTCTTCAGGTTCTCAATATGCTTTTCCAGATTCACGATTCCCCGGCTGAGTGCATCAATATTTTCCTGTCCCAAATCTTCCTTTGCCACTCCGCCATTGTATTTTAAAGCTCTGACCGTTGCAACCAGTACAACCGCATCCGGCTTCAAGCCTGCCTGTCTGCATTTAATATCCATAAACTTCTCAGCACCCAAATCGGCACCAAAGCCTGCTTCCGTAATCACATAATCTGCCAGCTTCAATGCGGTTTTCGTTGCCCGCACACTGTTACAGCCATGTGCAATATTGGCAAACGGCCCACCATGTACAATTGCCGGTGTATGCTCCAAGGTCTGAATCAGGTTTGGCTTTAATGCATCCTTCAATAATACCGTCATAGCTCCCACAGCCTGTAAATCCTTGGCTGTCACCGGTTCTCCCTGATAGGTATATGCCACTATAATCCGGCTGAGCCGTTCTGACAAATCCTGTAAATCCTTGGCAAGACAAAGGATTGCCATAATTTCAGATGCCACCGTAATAATGAAGCCATCCTGTCTGACAACACCATCCATCTTTCCGCCCATACCAATCACAATATTTCTGAGGGCTCTGTCATTCATATCCAGACACCGCTTCCATACAATCTGCTTTGGGTCGATTCCCAATGCATTTCCCTGCTGCATATGATTATCAAGCATAGCTGCCAGTAAGTTATTGGCAGAGGTAATTGCATGAAAATCTCCTGTAAAATGAAGATTCAAATCCTCCATCGGCACTACCTGTGCATAACCACCGCCGGCAGCACCGCCTTTAATTCCAAAGCATGGTCCCAGTGACGGCTCCCGCAAAGCAATCACGGCACGCTTATTAAGCCGTCCGAATGCTTCACCCAGACCAACCGTAATCGTCGTCTTTCCTTCTCCTGCCGGAGTCGGATTGATTGCCGTTACCAATATCAGTTTCCCATTCGTGCGTCCTTCTATCTGCTCAATTAATTCATCGCTTAGCTTTGCCTTATATTTTCCGTATAACTCCAAATCATCCTGTGCAATTCCCAGTTTTGCCGCCACATCCTGAATCGGCTTTAACTCTGCTTCCTGTGCAATTTCAATATCTGTCTTCATAACTATCCTTTCACGCTTCCTTTATCCTTATTCTGCTACTATACCTACATGCCATCCTACTCAATTCCCTGGCAGATGTCAAGTTTCCATAAATTCCTCTAATTGCTCCGGAGACATCAGAATGGTTCTCGGCTTCGTTCCTTCATCCGGTCCTACGACACCGGCTTCTGCCAACTGGTCCATAATTCTTGCCGCACGATTAAACCCAATCTTAAATCTCCGCTGCAACATTCCGATAGATGCCTTGTCACTTTCTATAATTACCTTTGCCGCTTCCATAAAATATTCATCCCGCTCCGGTCCTGTGCTTCCCGAACCGGTCACTGTGTCGGAGCCGGCAGATGCCTGCTCTATCTGCGTCGTAATTTCTGCATCGTATGCGGTTTCCTTTGCCTGATTTTTCAAGAACTCTACCACCGCACTGACCTCTTCATCCGATACAAATGCACCCTGCACACGCACCGGCTTCGGAAATCCGGTTGGATAAAACAGCATATCACCCTTACCCAACAGCTTCTCCGCACCTGCCATATCCAGAATAGTTCTCGAATCCACCAGTGAGGATACTGCAAATGCAATTCTGGACGGTACATTTGCTTTGATTAAGCCGGTGATAACGTCTACCGATGGTCTCTGCGTTGCAATCACCAGATGGATGCCCGCCGCTCTTGCAAGCTGCGATAATCGTACAATGGCATCCTCTACCTCTCCATGGGCTACCATCATCAAATCCGCCAACTCATCCACAATCACAACTATCTGCGGAAGCTTCTTTAATTCACTTTCCTCCGCTCCTACCTGTGCCTGCACCTCTTCAACCTTCTTATTATAACCCTTCAGGTTCCGCACATTATATTCTGCAAATAACTGATACCGCTTTGTCATTTCAACTACTGCCCAGTTTAAGGCTCCTGCCGCCTTCTTCGGGTCTGTAACAACCGGAATCAACAAATGCGGGATTCCATTATATGCCGTTAATTCCACAACCTTCGGGTCAATCATAATCAGCTTTACATCCTCCGGATGTGCCTTATATAAAATACTCATAATAATCGTATTAATACATACGGATTTACCGGAACCGGTAGCTCCGGCAATCAGCAGATGCGGCATCTTTGCAATATCCGCAACCATAACCTGTCCACCAATATCCTTGCCGACTGCAAATGCAATGTCGGACGGGAATTTCACGAAGCTGTCATCCTCAATTAAATCCCGGAACATAACTGCGACATTTTCCTTATTCGGAATTTCAATACCAACCGCTGCTTTTCCCGGAATCGGAGCCTCGATTCGAATATCCGAAGCCGCCAGATTTAACTTAATATCGTCTGCCAGACCGACAATCTTACTGACCTTCACGCCCTGCTCCGGCTGCAATTCAAATCTTGTAACCGCCGGTCCGCAGCTATAATCCGTTATGGTAGCCCTGACTCCAAAGCTGTCTAAGGTACTTTGAAGCTTCTGCATGGTTTCCTGTATGTAGCCGTCATTATTTTTCTTTCCGCCCTTGCCCTTTTGCAGAAGGTCATATGGAGGAAATTGATAATCCCGTTCCGTTCCGTTCTGATTTCTGGCTGCTGTTTTCTCTTTTACAACAGGCTTTGTGGAAGCCACAGGTTCTGTCTGCTGCACCGGCTGTAGCTTTTCAACCGTTTCCGGAGCTGCTGTTTTCGTTTTGTTTTCCGGTTGTACGGTCCGCTTTTCCCTGCGTTTTTGTTCCGGCTTTTTTTCCTTGTTTGCCGAAAGCTCTGTCATATCCACCTGCATTGTCGCATTTGCATTTACAGTTGTATCCGGATTGAGCGTTGTATCTGCATCCATGTCCATATCTATATCCATGTCCACGTCTGCAATTGTCATGGTAATTTCATGAATTTCTTCCGGATTCGCCGTTCCCTTTTTCCGGAAGGTATCCTGCTTTACCGTTCCTTCCTGTCCCTGTTCCGGCAGTACCGTCAGATTCCGAAACAGCCCTTTCTTTACTTTATGCTGGAACCGGTTATATTCCGGCTCCTGTGTGCTGACCGCTGCTTCCTTCTCTAATTCTTCTTTTGCCTTTTCCTTTTCTGCCGCTTCTTTTCTCCGCTCCTGCTCTTGTCTGGCGGCTTCCCGTTTTAACTCCAGCTCATTCTTAGCCTTTTCACGCTGTTCCTGTCTGGCAATTTCCCGTTCTGCCCGCTTTGCTGCCCGGATTTCCTCCAGCGTATTTCGTTCTTCTTTTCTCCGCTCCTGATATTCCTGTCCCTGCTGCTTGGCTTCCTCAAAGCCATCCATCAGGCGGACACCGCTTTTCTGCAATAATTTAATTACTGATTTCTCCGTTAAAAGAATCACCATAACCACTGCAAGCACAATTACAACCAGCCACGTTCCGGCAACACCGATACCGCTTTGCAGCAAAAATGTCAGACCGCCGCCGATAAAACCGCCGCCCGACTTTTCTTTCAATGCTGTCATATATAATCCACCAAGCGTAACACGTTCCGGCAGCTTTACAATCAATTGTGCAATCATGGAAATGTCCAGACACAAAACTGCCGCATATACCGTCTTACGAATGGCAACCGGAGAGAAACCATTTGCAAACAAAAATGCCATCCCGACAAATACCAGAATCGGCAGTCCGTATTCTATCCAGCCGAATACACCGAACAAAAAACCGCTGATTGCATTTCCGATGCTGCCGCAGGCACCGAAATTACTGATTTCCAAAAATATTGCAACCGCAAGTGCTACAATCAAAAGAATTTCATAGCGAAATCCCGTTTCCTGTGTACCTCTTGTGCTTCCTGCCTGATTCTTCTTTGCAGTTGTCTGTGTCCTTCTGCCCTTCTTATTCTGAGCCATGATTCCACTCCTTTTAATCTCTTATGCTACGAAATAAAATACTACCGATGCAATGCCGACAATCAGGCAGTAGATAGAAAATATCATAAATTTCTTCTTTTTTACCACCAACAGCATGGTCTTAATACAGATATATCCGACAATGCCGGCTACCAGCATACCTGCCAGATAATTCCAAATCATTCCTCCTGCAAATTCGCTCATGGAAAAATCCTTTAATTCCAGAACCATAGCACCAAGAATAGCCGGAATCGACATAATAAAGGAATATTTAACTGCAAATTCCCGATTGAATCCGCTAAGTAAGCATGCCGTAATGGTGGTTCCTGAGCGGGAAAGTCCCGGCAAGGTAGCTACGCCCTGTGCCAGACCGATGACCAGAGATTGCTTATATGTAGCTGTTTCTTCTGTAATAGTTCCCTGCTTTGCACGGTCTGCAATAAACAAAATAATTGCAGTCAGAATCAGGCAGATTCCCGGCAGCAACAATATTTCAGATGCGGAGCCGATTACCTTTTCCAATAAAATGCCTAAAATTCCGGTTGGAACCGTACTAATCAATATCATCAATACAAACCGCCGATATGTTGTCGTTAATACCGGCTTATATGGCTTTTTCTGCTCCTGCTTTCGAAATAAGTTCCCAATCCATAAGACTGCATTCGTAACCCAGAGACCGACCATACAGCAGCCGTTTACAAACAGCTCTTTTACATCCTTCCAATATACAATACAGATTGCTATTAAGGTTGCCAGATGCAGCATTACATCATAGAGCAGACCGGTATCCATGGATATATGAAAAATATTCTTAAATATTGCCAGATGTCCGGAGCTGCTTACCGGTAAAAATTCAGTCAACCCTTGTATTAAACCCATAATAATTGCTTCCAGAAAACTCATTATAAGTTCCTCCCTTTATCCATTTCGGAATTATTGTTTTTCTATCATGTGATGCAGATGCTCTAATGCTTCGTGTATACCACCGACTGCATCAATTAAGCCTTCCTGTACTGCCTCTTCTCCTACCAGCATGGAGCCAATATCCTTTACCAGCTGCTCATTATTCATCATAATCTTACGCAATCTGGCTTCATCAATATCGGAATGTGCCACCGTAAATGCTATGATTCTATCCTGCATTCGCTCAATGTACTCATAATTCTGCTTCACTCCGATTACCATTCCGTTCATCCGTATCGGATGCACCACCATCGTTGCCGTCGGTACTATAAACGAATAATCCCCGGAAACCGCAAGCGGTACACCAATGGAATGTCCTCCGCCCAGTACCAGCGTTACCACCGGCTTATGAATGGAGCTAATCATTTCTGCCATTGCTAGTCCTGCCTCTACATCACCGCCTACGGTGTTTAACAGAACCAGCACACCATCAATCTGGGAATTATCTGCTATTTCCGCCAGTATCGGCAGCACATGTTCATACTTCGTGGTCTTAGAGCTTGACGGCAGACATTCATGCCCTTCAATCTCACCGATAATATTCAGCAAATGAATCCGGTGCTTGCTCTCATTTCCGCTTAATGTAATCTGACCGAACTCTTTTACCAGATTTCCGGTTGCTTCCTCCCGCTTTCGTTCCTGTCTGGATGTTTCTTCCTTCTCCTCCATATACACCTCCGCTAACAAAGTTTAAGAAGAATCCCGTTCGGATTCTTCTTTTATCAGTATATGGAATTTGGAAAAAAATATACAGTTTACCGCAGACACCGGGTTATTACAACACCCACTACAATTCCCAGAATCAGTCCTACCAGCACCTGAATCGGTGTATGTCCAACGTATTCCTTCAATATTGTTTCCGTCCACTTATCCCGGCTTGTCTCATCCAGCTTTGCTTTAATATCTTCATTTTTAATTAAGATATTAAGAATTGCTCCCTGTTTTCCGGTTTGCAGACGTACATTCATTGCATCATACATTACAATAATAGCAAATACCGTTGCCATGGCAAATTCAAATGAATCCGGTCCGTAGGTCAACAAAGTTACCGTTGCCAATGCTCCTACTGTTGCGGAATGTGAGCTTGGCATACCGCCTCCGCCAACTACCCGTTCCCAGTCCCATTTCTTTGTCATTGCCAGATTAATCAATACCTTCAGTACCTGTGCAATGCACCAGCCAATGACCGGACCTACCAGCACGGGATTGTGTAATGCACTTTGAAACTCATTCATGTTCTCGTCTCCCTTGATTCCTCATCTGTATAGAGTTTACATCATAACTTCTATCTCATTTACCTCTGACAGCATATCCGCTGCAAGATAATCGCCCTGAATTTCCTTACCGTTCACAACCATACCGGTTACACCGCTTTCTTTTCCGTTCGGATTCTTAACCGTAATATTTAACTGCTTACCCCGGAACGATTTCTGGATTTCAAATTCCTTCCAATCAGCCGGAATGGACGGTGTGATTCGTAAGCCGTTGAAATCCGGTCTCATTCCGAGAATACCTTCCACACATCCTACCATAACGGTTGATGCGGTTCCGGTCAGCCAATGTACATGGGCTCTGCCCTCAAACGGACTTTCCACGCTTTCCGTAAACTGTCCATGGCAATATGGCTCCAGCTTTCTGATTTCTGCACGGTCATTCATAGATGCCGGAGAGCTTTCCTCAAAGTATTCAAATGCCCGGTTTCCATGTCCCATTAATGCTTCTGCCAGAATTATCCAGCCCTGTGGCTGTGAGAAAATACCACCATTTTCCTTTGTAGACGGATTAAACAGCAGCATCAACGCTCCGTCAAATGCATGGTCCACATAGGACGGTGCCATTAATCTTACACCATACTGTGTATTCAATTCCCGATGTACCGATTCCAATGCCAGCTCTGCCTGCTCCTTGGATGCCAAGCCGCTGATTACAGACCATGACTGTGGGTTCAGCCACATATTTGCCTCCGGGTCCTTTTTCGAGCCGATTACCTGTCCATCCTCCTTAAAGCCGCGAATATAACGGTCATCCTCCCAGCAAAGCTTCTGTAAGGTATCCTCTAATTCCTTCTGAATCTTCGTTATATAAGCCGCATACTCTGTATCCTGTCTGCCTTCTGCAATCTTCTTCATCATACTCATGGCATAATATAACTGCATGGCAACAAAGGTGGATTCCCCAAGCTTACCCAGACGCAAGCAATCGTTCCAATCTGCATGCAGACCTGCCGGCATCCGGTGATTTCCAAGATGATTCATGGAGAAGTCAATTGCCCGCTTCAAGTGGTCATATACGGTTCCTTCTCCGCCATTTGCATACAGAATCACCTCATCCAGAAATGCTTCATTTCCGGTTTCTGCAATATACTTATATATCGTCGGGAACAGCCATAATGCATCATCCGCACGATAAGCCGGATGTCCGGTAGCCTGTACATAAGAAGCATCATCCGGTGTATCCTCATGTCCTGCATTATGTGTGAATTTTACCAATGGAAGTCCTGCTCCGTTATCTACCTGTGCCGACAACATAAATCTTATCTTTTCCAGAGCCATTTCCGGTGCCAGATGGATGATTCCCTGAATATCCTGTACGGTATCCCGGTATCCGTATCCGTTCCGCAGACCACAATAGGTAAAGGATGCCGCTCTCGACCAGATAAAGGTCATAAAGCACTGATATGCATTCCATGTATTTATCATATTATTAAAGGAATCACTCGGTGTCTTAACCTGTAAATGATTTAATTTTTCATGCCAGAACGTAATTAATTCTTCCAGCTCTGCCGCACAAGCCTTCGTTACCTCCTGATAACCGCTCAGAATCTTATCTGCTTCTGCTTCCTTCTTCTCACCAAGAATAAATGCAAGCTCCTTTGTTTCTCCCGGTGCCAGCTCCAATACTGTCTGTAATGCACCGCAGGCATTTTCATTATAATTCAAAACATCACCACAGGAACCATTCTCTACCGCAACCGGATTTCCGTATCCATGGTATCTGCCTAAGAAGCTTTCTTTATCTCCACAGTAGGATGCCACCTTCTGACCTGCCAGAGCAAAGAACCGGCTGGAGCTGTTGCTTCCGTTAATGGCATGACGATTCACATTTTCATTAATTAACTGCATGATTTTATTGGTCTTAAAATATGTTCTGGTAATGAACAGTGTATACTGCAGATTCACCTGGTCCTGTTCGTAATTTCCCTCATTCGTAAATTCACAATAACCGAATACCGAAATCTTTCTCGGACGGTCTGACTGATTCGTTACCTTCAGATTCCATACCTCATGTGTCTTATTCAACGGAACATAGTATAAGGCTTCTGTATGAATCCCTGCATAGTCTGCATGCATATTTGTATATGCGGTTCCATGATGACATTCACTCTTATACTCCTTTAAGTCCTTTCCTACCGGCTGCCACGATGCAGACCAGTAATCTCCGCTTTCATCATCCCGTAAGTACATATAACGTCCCGGCTGGTCAAAGCTGTTAAATATATACCGAATAACTCTGCCGTTTGCACCGCTTTTTACGAAGCTGTAACCTCCGGCATTATTTGAAATAATTGCACCGTATTCCGGAGAGCCAAGATAATTTGCCCAAGGTGCCGGCGTATCCGGTCTGGTAATTACATACTCTTTATTGTCCCCGTCAAAATAACCAAAATTCATATTATGTTCTCCTTTATATCTTTTATCAGCGTACACGAATCCATACTGATTTATTATACCAAAAAAGCCTGACATCCGCAAGGGACAATCAGGCTTTTCCATTTCTGATTCTATCTGTTTTATACTTCTGTCTGTGGTTCTGCGTCCTTCAGGCTCAGACTAATCTTGCCCATTTCTACGCCAATACATTTAACCCGGACCTTATCACCGATATTTACAACATCTTCTACCTTGGCAACACGTTCCTTGGATAATTTTGAAATATGAATCATACCATCCTTGTTTGGTGACAGCTCTACAAATGCACCATACGGCATAATCCGTACTACAGTTCCGTCATAGGTCTTTCCAACCTCAATCGGGTCAACAATGGAATGAATAATTTCCATTGCCCGGTCAATACCTGCACGCTCAATTCCGCAGATATATACGGTACCGTCATCATCAATATCAATCTTTACATTTGTCTCTTCAATGATTGCATTAATTGTCTTACCCTTCTGACCGATGATTTCACCAATCTTCTCAGGGTCTACCTTCATTTGTTCAATCTTCGGTGCATACTCACCTACGGTTGGACGAGGTTCTGCAATTACAGGAGTCAATACATTGTTAATAATATACTCTCTTGCTTCTTTGGTTCTTGCGATAGCTTCCTCTACAATCGGACGGGTCAGACCATGAATCTTAATATCCATCTGGATTGCAGTAATTCCGTCATGTGTACCGGCTACCTTGAAGTCCATATCTCCGAAGAAATCTTCCAAGCCCTGAATATCGGTCAATACGATGTAATCATCATCGGTATCTCCAGTTACCAGACCACAGGAAATACCTGCTACCTGCTTCTTAATCGGAACACCGGCTGCCATCAGAGACAACGTAGATGCACAAACAGAAGCCTGTGAGGTAGAACCGTTGGACTCAAATGTCTCAGATACGGTACGAATTGCATACGGGAATTCCTCTTCACTCGGAAGAACCGGAACCAATGCCTTTTCTGCTAATGCACCATGTCCGATTTCACGCCGTCCCGGACCTCTGGATGGCTTTGTCTCACCAACGGAATAAGACGGGAAATTATAGTGATGCATATACCGCTTACTGGTCTCATTCGGATCCAGACCGTCAATCTTCTGAATCTCAGATAACGGAGCTAAGGTACATACATTACAAATCTGTGTCTGACCTCTGGTAAACATACCGGAGCCATGTACTCTCGGAATAATATCAATCTCAGCCGCCAACGGACGAATCTGATTGATTGCACGACCATCCGGACGCTTATGGTCTTTTAATATCATCTTACGAACGGTCTTCTTCTGGTACTGATAAATTGCCTCACCCAGAACAGCCAGCCATTCTTCGTTATCTGCAAATGCTTCTTCCAGCTTAGCGGTAATCTGACGAATGTTTTCCTCTCTTACCTGTTTTACATCGGTAAATACAGCTTCCTCCATCTCTTCCGGTGTAACGATGGCTTTCATAGCCTCAAATAATTCAGCCGGAACTGCACAGCTTACATATTCATGCTTCGGCTTACCAACCTCTGCTACAATCTGATTAATAAACGCAATGATTGTCTGGTTGATTTCATGTGCCTTGTAAATAGCCTCAATCATCTGAGCCTCCGGTACTTCATTTGCACCGGCTTCAATCATAATAACCTTCTCGCTGGTGGATGCAACCGTTAACTGCAGGTCGCCTTCCTTCCACTGCTTCTGTGAAGGATTTACAACAAATGCTCCGTCAACCAATCCAATCTGTGTGGTTGCACATGGACCATCAAACGGAATATCCGAAATGCTGGTTGCGATTGCAGAGCCAAGCATAGCTACTAACTCCGGACGGCACTCCGGGTCTACAGACATTACCATATTATTCAAGGTTACATCATTTCTGTAATCCTTTGGGAATAACGGACGCATTGGACGGTCAATTACACGCGAGGTCAGGACAGAATTTTCAGATGCCTTTCCTTCTCTCTTGTTAAAGCCTCCCGGAATCTTTCCGACTGCATACATCTTTTCCTCATATTCTACACTTAACGGGAAGAAATCAATTCCCTCTCTTGGCTTTTCAGAAGCGGTTGCGGTAGATAATACAACCGTATCTCCGTAATGCATAAAAGCACATCCGTTTGCCTGTGCACCGACACGACCAACGTCTACACGAAGTGTTCTGCCGGCAAGTTCCATTGTAAATTGCTTATACATATTTGTTTCTCCTTTTTTCTGATTTTGTATAAGACACCGAAACAACTAAAAAACGCACTGCTTTCAATGCCCTTTTTAGCAGTCTCGGTGGTTGTCTTACACAATCTGTTATAGTTTACCATATTTCAAGTAAAAGTACAAGCAGGCAACTGATTTTGTTTTACCTTTTTCCGTTTCTTTTTATAAATCGTTTGACAGCCACTTCTTATAGGTTGACTTCAATTATTCCGGGTTTTACAATGTAACTAACCAATTAAATGCAGATTATCTTTTATAAAGGAGGAATCTATATGTTATTGACAGACAATATGAAAAAAATAATGTTAGCAGGCATCGGTGCGGTTGCTGTTACTGCCGAGAAATCCAAGGAAGTTATCGACGAGCTGGTTACAAAGGGCGAGTTAACGGTAGAACAGGGCAAGATTCTGAATGAGGAGCTTAAGCATAAGGTAAAAGAAACCATCAAGGATAACGTACAGGTGCAGGTCATCCGGACGGAACCGGAGCAGCCGCCAAAAGCAGATTCCGTACTCTCACAAATGGAACAATATTCTCCGGAGGAGCTGGCTGCGTTCCGGAAAAAGCTGGAAGAATTAGAAGCAGGCAAGGATAAGCAGGAGTTATAACCATGACATACATCATTCAGCGTGAAAACAAAAAGCGGTTACAAGAAATCACACAGATTATTAAGAAGTACGAGTTGGTTAAGAATGGCTTATCTCCGGAAGCCTTCCGGCTGATTCTGGAGGATTTAGGTCCCACCTTCGTAAAACTGGGGCAGATTATGTCAAAGCGTACCGACATTCTGCCCCCTGCTTATTGTACGGAGCTGGAAAAGCTTTGTATGGAATCAAATCCCCTGCCTGTTTCTGAAATTACAGAGGTAATTGAATACGAATTTGGCAGACCTGTTGAGGAGCTTTTTTCCAGCTTTGATGAGGTGCCGCTCGGTTCAGCCTCCATTGCACAGGTTCATGCCGCTACCCTGCCGGATGGCCGGCGGGTGGTTGTAAAGGTGCAGCGTCCTCATGTGGCAGAAACCATGCGGGAAGATATTTCTATTATGCGGAAATTAATTAAACCGTTGAAATTCGCTCCAAGCGTTGGCGGTGCCGTTGATTTCAAAATGCTGCTAGAGGAATTGTGGAATGTTTCCCAACAGGAATTGGACTTCCTGATAGAAGCTCATCATACCCAGCAATTTCGAGAAAACAACAAGGATATTGTCTATGTTACCTGCCCGCATATCGAAGAAGCCCTGACCACCTCCCGCGTCCTAACCATGGAATTTATTGACGGCTTCTCCATTACTGACCATGAACGGTTACAGGAGGGAGGCTATGATGTTAATGAAATCGGCTCTAAACTGACGGAAAATTATATTAAACAGGTATTGGATGACGGCTTCTTTCATGCGGACCCGCATCAGGGAAACATCATGATTCGGGAAGGTAAAATCGTATGGATTGATATGGGTATGATTGGCACCCTTTCCTCCCATGACCGTACACTTTTAAGAGATGCAGTCAAAGCCGTTGTCCGAAAGGATAACAACGAAATCATACGTGCCATTATGGCATTGGGTGCAGTGAAGGGTGAGCTTGATTACACCCACCTGTACTCGGATATTGATATGCTCTTAGACCGTTATACCTCTATTGATTTGGGGGATATTAATCTCGGAACGCTCTTGCAGGATGTGATTCAGGTGGTAAATGAAAACCACATTGTCCTGCCGCCCGGCATTTCCATGCTGGCAAGAGGGCTTCTGACTATTGAGGGTGTTTTAGCCTCTCTTTCTCCCGACATCAATGCCGTTCAAGTCGCAAAACAGCATGTCATGAATGAAATGCGGTTAAACCATGATGTAAAAAAAGAACTGGAGCGTGCCGCCCAATCAATATATGTTTCTGCGGAAAAGGCACTGGATATTCCGGGACTGACTACAGACCTATTAAATATGACGCTTCGCGGGCAGACCCGGATTAATTTAGACCTTGCAAGCTCGAAGTCCCTTATGGAGCAGTTTAACCGAATTATGAACCGGTTAATTGTCTGCATTATCACAGCCGCACTTTTGCTGGCTTCCAGTCTTATCTGTACCACCGATATGCAGCCAAAAACATTAGGGATTCCGACACTCGGCTTTCTCGGCTACCTTGCTGCCGTTATTCTGGGAATCATACTGATTGTGGTTTCCCACCATAGAAAAAAATAATGCATGGAACAAATAGAACGAGCCATTGAAGAAATCAAATCATTTCAAAATGAACCATTTCAAAAAAGAACCATCCGAGCAGGAAACTCCTGTCCGGATGGTTCTTTATCTTAATTACTTTCTTAAGCCTAACTTCTCAATCAAGGTTCTGTAACGATTAATATCCTTTTTCTTTAAGTAAGCCAATAAATTTCTTCTCTGACCTACCATCTTTAACAGACCTCTTCTGGAATGATGGTCATGTGGATTTGCCTTAAAATGCTCAGTTAAATCGTTGATACGTGCAGTTAATAATGCAACCTGCACCTCCGGTGAACCGGTATCACCCTCTGAACGACCATACTCTTTGATAATTTCTGCTTTCTGTGCTGTTGTAATCATGTGTTTGTTCCTCCTTTTTTATTATACAGCCTACACTAAGATACGGTCGGAGTGTCCGATACCCGAGCGTTGGCTACATCACAACGTTGTCATAATACCATACATTACCGTATTTGTAAACCTGAAAATCCTTCTATTTATTTTCCGTTTATCTCCTATTTGTCATCCGGTGTAAAAGACCGGTTATAAAATTTGCAAATCCGGTCCATTCTGGCACTCATATTTTCAAATATTCCATCCACCAGTGTCAATGCAACCATGGACTCTACCACCACTACCGCACGCGGTACAATCACAGGGTCATGTCTGCCTTTAATCGATACGGTAATATCCTCCCCGGAGCGATTGACGGTATTCTGCTCCCGAAGAATCGACGGTGTCGGTTTAAAGGCAGCCCGCACAACAATCGGACTTCCGTCACTGATACCACCTAAGGTTCCGCCTGCATGATTGCTTTTCTTTTTTACCTGTCCGTCCTGCATATAAAAGGCATCATTATTCACAGACCCGATTGCCTGTGCTGCCTCCATGCCATCTCCGATTTCAAATGCCTTTACCGCACCAATGGATACCAATGCCTTTGCCAAATCAGCATCCAGCTTATCAAATACCGGTTCCCCGATACCGGCAGGCATCCCGGTCACTACACATTCAACGATACCACCGACCGAATCATGCTCCCGCATCTTATCCTCCAGATACAAGGCTGCCTGCTCTGCCGCCTGTGCATCCGGCATATATAAAGCATTCTTCCACAGCTCTGCTTCATCGTAATTCTGATAATTAATGCAGACCGGACCAATCGACTTCGTATAAGTAACCAGCTTTATACCTAAGCTTCGCAATATCTTTGCAGCAATTGCTCCCGCAGCAACCCTTCCGATGGTTTCCCGTCCGGATGACCTTCCTCCGCCCCGGTAATCCCGAAAGCCATATTTTTCATCCAAGGTATAATCGGCATGTCCTGGTCTGTAATAGCCTGCAATCTCACTATAATCCGCAGAACGTTGGGTCTGATTCTTAACAATCATAGAAATCGGAGTTCCGGTGGTTTTTCCTTCAAAGATTCCCGACATAATCTCCACCGCATCTGCTTCTTTTCTCGGTGTTGTATATTTTGACTGTCCCGGCTTTCTCCGGTTCAAATAGGTCTGAATATCCGCTTCGGACAATTCCAGTCCTGCCGGGCATCCGTCCACTACAACGCCAAGCCCTGCACCATGCGATTCTCCCCATGTTGTCACCCGAAATAATTTGCCATATACCGAACCTGCCATATCCGTTCCTCCTGCCTGTCTTTTCCTTCCGCTCTGTCAATTATTTTCCTTCATAACGAATCACTGAAGCAACATCATAGCCTTTCAGGGCATCTCTTCCCTTTAAGCCTGCCAGCTCCATCAAAAATATAACCTTTACGACTTCTCCGCCCAGCTCTTCCACAAGCTCTGCTGCCGCCTTCATTGTTCCGCCGGTTGCTATCAAATCATCTACCAGAACTACCTTCTGCCCCGGCTTAATCGCATCCTTATGCATTTCTATAACCGCAGTTCCGTATTCCAGTGCATACTCCTTAGATACGGTCTCTCTTGGAAGCTTACCCTTCTTCCGAACCAGAACAAACGGCTTATGCATATTATATGCAATCGGCATTCCGAATATAAAGCCTCTGGACTCTGCACCCACCAGCACATCAAAATCCACACCCTCCAAAAGAGACTGTAAGCTGTCAATTGCCAGTTGTAAGCCGTCCGCATCCTGAATCACACTTGTCACATCCCGGAACATAATGCCCGGCTCCGGAAAATCCGGAATGGTAACTACATAATCCTCTAATTTTTTCATAGCCATTCTCCTTTATCTGCTGTTTTCTTTCTCTTATATTACGACCAATCATATGGTGTATTCTGATATACATAATAATTCAGCCAATTTGTATATAAGGTATTGGCATGACACCGCCAGGACTTAACCGGTGCCTGCTGCGGGTCATTATCCGGATAATAATTAACCGGTATATGCGGATTAAGTCCGCGTCCAACATCCCGCTTATATTCCAAATCCAGTGTAACCGTATCATATTCCGGATGCCCTGTCACGAATATATTCTTACCGCCATCTCCGATTATCAAATACGGTCCGGTTTCCTCGGAATCCGCTACGATTTCCAGATGTTCATTTGCCTGAATGTCCTCCCTGCGGACACCGGTATATCTGGACTGCGGCACCAGAAAGGAATCATCAAAGCCCCGAACCAACGGTGTCTTCTTATGGAAGGTATAATGCTTAAATACTCCTGAAATCTTTTCCGAAAGCTGAATCTTCGGGATTCCGTACCGATAGTAAAGCCCCGCCTGTGCTCCCCAGCAGATATGCAGCGTAGAGGTTACATTCCGCTCGGACCAATCCATAATCTCAGTTAACTCCTTCCAGTATTCCACCTGTTCAAATTCCATCTGCTCTACCGGAGCACCTGTAATAATCAAGCCGTCATACTTCTTATCTTTAATTTCTTCAAAGGTTGTATAGAAGCGTTCCATATGATTCTTTGCAACATGCTTTGCTTCATAGGAATCTGTCCGAATCAAGGTAATATTTACCTGTAACGGTGTATTGGACAGGCTTCGCATTAACTGAAGCTCTGTATCCTCCTTTAACGGCATCAGATTCAGAATCAGAATAGACAATGGTCGTATATCCTGTGTCATTGCCCGGTCTTCATCCATCACAAATATATTTTCTGCTTCCAGTATCTTTTTTACCGGTAAATCATTTGCTATTCGAATTGGCATTTCATGTTCCTTCTTTCTTACTATTTCTGCATACGGTTTATAACTGTATATCTATCTCCTACGCTTCCAGCATTGCTATAAATTCCTGCTCGGAAATAATCGGGATTCCAAGCTCCTTTGCCTTCTGATTCTTCGAGGAATTCGATGTTATATCATTGTTAATCAGATAATTGGTCTTAGACGTAACCGAACCTGTTACCTTACCGCCCCGCGACTCAATCACTGCCTTTACCGCATCCCGGTTATCAAACTGCGTAACGCTGCCGGTCACCACAAAATTCAAGCCCGCAAATATCTGCTCCTGTTCTTCTGTATGTTCCTGCTTGAAATGGATTTCCTTTCGTAATTCACTTATCCGGTGGCGGTTATCCTCATTTTCAAAATATGCCACATAGGATTCTGCAATTACCTGTCCGATACCCTCTATCTCAAGAAGCTCCTCTACCGATGCATTCTGTACCGCATCAATTTGGTTCTTAAAATGTTTACAAATCATCTTAGCGGTTGCCACTCCGATGTTCATAATTCCAAGACCGTACAGGAATTGTGGTAAGGTGGTCTCTCTGGATGCGTTAATGGACTTTTGCAGATTCTCATAGGATTTCTCTCCATAGCCTTCCAGCACAACTATCTGCATCCTGTATGGCTCTAACCGGTATAAATCATACAAATCCTCCAAAAATCCTTCATCCAGAAACCTTTGAATGGTAGCCTCCGACATTCCATCTATATTCATGGCATTTCTAGAAACAAAGTGACTGAACAGCTTTACCTTTTTGGCACTACAGTATTCATTTGTACAATATAATGACTTTACATCATTTACCTGCCGGATTTCGGTTGGTGCTCCACAGGCAGGACAATGTACCGGCACCTGAATCGTACCGCTCCGCGTCAGGTTCTCAGCTACCTGCGGAATAATCATGTTCGCCTTAAAGACGGTAATCTCGTCTCCTTTTCCCATCTGATAGCTTTCCAGTATACTGATATTATGCATACTCGCCCGGCTGACGGTGGTTCCCTCCAGCTCTACCGGTTCAAATACCGCTACCGGATTAATCAGTCCGGTTCTGGACGGACTCCATTCAATATCCAGTAAATGCGTAGTCGCCAGTTCATCCGCCCATTTAAATGCAATGGAATCCCGCGGAAATTTTGCAGTGGTTCCCAGACTCTTTCCGTATGCAATATCATCATACAGCAAAACCAATCCGTCCGAAGGAAAATCATTCTTCTGAATCCGTCCGGCAAACTCCTGTACCGCCTGCCGAATGGTTTCCTGCGTTACCATCCGGTATTCCACTACCTCAAAGCCCAAATCCGAAAGGAATTGAAACCGCTCCTGCATGGAATTATGAAAATCCACATCCGCTACCTCAACCAGGTTAAATGCAAAGAAATATACATTTCTGTTTGCCGTAATCTCACTGTTTAACTGACGTACCGTTCCGCTGCACAGATTTCTCGGATTTTTGTATTTGGCATCCACATCCTCAAGCTCTGCGTTTATCCGTTCAAAATCAGAATATTTAATAACGGCTTCTCCCCGTATTACCAGTTCTCCCTGATACGGAATCCGTCCGGGAATATTCCGGAAAGTTCTGGCATTATTCGTAATTACTTCCCCTACCTCACCGTTTCCTCTGGTAACTGCCTTTATTAATTCACCTTCCCGATAGGTCAAAACAACGGTCAGTCCATCCATCTTCCAGGAAAGCAGTCCCTTTTGATTTCCTAGCCATGCCGCTAATGCTTCTACATCCTTTGTCTTATCCAGCGAGAGCATAGGGGAACTATGCACTTCCTTTTCCAGCTCACTTACAACCTCGTAACCGACATGAATGGTCGGACTGCCGGAAAGCACAATCCCGGTATTCTTCTCTAGCTCCGAGAGTTCATCATATAATGCATCATACTCCCGGTTACTCATAATCTCTCTATCTTCCTGATAGTAAGCCCTGCCTGCCTGATTCAGCAATGCCACTAATTCTTTCATTCGCTCTAACTGTCCCATGATAACCTCTTTCTTTTCTTGTGAAGCCCTTTATAACCGGCACAATTGACGTAATTGTTCTTCTTCCTCCGGCTGTAATTCCCGAAATTCACCTGTCTTTAATTCACCTAAGGTAATATTCATCACCCGGACCCGCTTTAACCGTCTTACATGATACCCGCAGGCTTCACACATACGTCGAATCTGCCGGTTCAATCCCTGTTTCAAAACGATTGTGAACTCCCGTTCTCCGGTCTGCCATATGTTACATGGCTGTGTAACCGTATCCAGAATCGGAACGCCCTGTGCCATCCGTCGGATAAATGCCTTTGTAACCGGACGATTTACCGTCACCTCATATTCCTTTTCATGCCCGTTTCTCGCCTTACTGATGGCATTTGCCAAATCTCCGTCATTTGTCATTAACAGTAAGCCCTCGGATTCCTTATCTAACCGTCCCACATAATAAAGCGGAACCGGATACTGTAAATAATCTGCCACCGTCTTAGAGCCTTGTCCGTTTCTGGAACACACCAGACCTCTCGGCTTATAAAACGCAAGCGTTACCCGTTGTCTTTTCAGACATACCGTAACACCATCCACCTCCACCGATGCATCCACCGGTACACAGGCTCCCTTTTCCACCGGAATCCCATGAATCGTGACCCGTCCCTGCTCGATATATTCATCTGCCTTTCTTCTGGAACAGACTCCGGCTTCACTTAAATACTTATTAATTCGAATTTCTGTTAGTTCTGTCTGCTTATTTGATTGTTCCATCTTCTTTTCCATATGCACAATGAGACGGGAAGCTGCCCGTCTCCTAATCCTTATTGTGTTTGTCCGATTCTCTCATAGAATGCCCGTAATGCTTCATCCTGTGCTGCGGATTCCCGATTATTCTGGTTTACACTCTCATATAGTGCAATTACATCCTCATCCTGCTCAACCTGTGTTAAATATGCCTGAATATCCGGATTGGTTGCGACTGTATTATCCAGTAAAAATCCACCGTATTCATTTGGAATCAAATAAAACTGATGCATGCTTAACGGCTGTACTTCTACCTCCGGAATCTGGGTATTTACAACTGCATACACTACATAGGAGCCTTCTGTCAGTCCGGGCTTCGTATAACAGTCTATATTGGAATAGCTCACTACAAACTGCTTTCTCTGTTGCAGCCATTCGACGCTATACGGTGTGGAATCCACCACCATCGTACTTAACACATTCAAGTCCTCTGAGGTAATGGCATTCAGATAGCTTTCCACAAACATATTAACCTCCGGATACATATTTCGTTCAAATGGAGTGTATCCGAGATTCTCTTCTGTATCCGTCTTTACATCCTGTACCGGTTCCTCTGCCGGTTTGTTTCCAAACGGCTTGCCGATTATGACAAACAAGAGAAACGCAATCAAAAATATCCCCCAGCCAATTAATAATTTAACGGTAGGATTTACATAAACCGTTTCTCCCTTTGTATGAATCTCTGTATCCTCAAAATGAATCTTATGAAACTTCTCATCCAGTTTTTTCCAAAAATTATTTTGCATATGCATGCTTCCTTTCGTGATAAGCTTCCCCTTCATCACAACAGTAGTATTTTATCAAACCGCAAAAAAAAAATCAATAAGTGTTTGCATATCTGGAACTTTTGCGTTATAATACTAACCGATGCACCAGTAGCTCAGTGGATAGAGCACTGGCCTCCGGAGCCAGGTGCGTAGGTTCGATTCCTATCTGGTGCATTTTACCCGCAAATCCTGTAAGCAGCAGGAGCTTGCGGTTTTTCTTTTATTATTAACCATTATCCATGATTTGAGGAATACACACAGTATGAACTATAAAATATATCTGAACTTAAAAAAAATGAATCGTCATGATGCCGATGCCATTGCAGAATACACCAAACGTCTGAGTGCCTATTGCTCCACCCAGATTTTCTGTAAGCCTTCGGTTGACGTTCAGCGTATATGCGGGCATCCTTCTGAACATACCCGCTATTTTCTTATCACTCCGGGATATGATACCCCATCCTCGGAAGCATTTGCTTCCATGCTGGATAATCTCGGTATTCACGGTTGCTCCTGCATATGCTTCTTTCTTGGGTATCCGCAGCCGGAGGTAGACATACCAACTCTTTCCCTGTCCTCTATGCCGCTTTCAACCGGGCTGTCCGGTGTTGTTTTATGCGAACAGCTTTATCGCAGCTATCGAATTTTGAATCATCAGCCTTATCACAAGTAATCCGCCTGTGCAATTTGTTCCAGCAACAGCACCCGCATTAATTGATGCGGAAAGGTCATATCCGAAAAGCTTAATCGAATATCTGCCATCCGGATTACAGACTCATCCATTCCAATCGAGCCACCAATCAAATAGGTCAATTGTTTTATACCACTATTGTTGATTTTCTGCTTTATTTTATGATTCCACTCCTCACCGGAATATTTCGTTCCGTCTATGCAAAGGGCAATCCTTAACTCCCCTTCCTCTTTTGTAAGATACCGTTTCAGACGATTTCCTTCCAGCTCTCTTATTTTCTGTAGCTCTGCCGAACTTCCGCCTTCTATCGTCTTTTCATCCTCTACCTCTATAATTTCCAGTCCAGCCCTTTTTTGAATCTGGGCAGACAACTCCTTTATTCGCTTACGATAAAAGTCTTCTTTTACTTTTCCTACGCATAATATCCGTATTTTCACACCAATTCCTCTTTGTTTCTGTCCTTTTCAGGCAACTTTCACATAATGTTTGTTTCGTATTCATATTTTGTTCATATTTACCCGTTATAATTCAAATTGTAAAAGTAGTGAACTTTGTATTTTTCATATATTTTCTCTTCTCTTTTTCAATCATAGGCACTCAGGGTCGGCTGAGTGCTTATTTTATTGTCAATCTTTACTTTCTATCACAAATAAACATCCGGTTTGCAAGGTTATCTCTGCTACATCTTCTACAATTTCATTGCTGACTCCCCGGCTGATTCCCAGTGTCAGGGTAGCGTCTGTCAAAGGATACCGGAATCCGGTCAGTGTAATCCCTGTTACCTCCTGTGTATACGGAATTAACGATACATAGGTACCGAATTGCTCTCTTTTTGAAAGCTTAAGGGAATGATTTATCATTCGGATTCGATTATGACTGTCTGCCAATTCTGCCGGAATTCCCTGCTGCATACAAAGCATCAGCAAGCCCATATTGGCAAACGTATGGTCCAGACGTGTTCCGGTTGCTGCCAATATACAGATTTCGGTTGCTCCATGATGAATGGCAGTCTCAATTGCCAGATGCAAATCTGTATAGTCCTTTTCGGGCGGAAATTGAAGCTTTTCAATCCCACTTTGAGCTTCGTATTCCTTTAGCACCTCCGTTGATACGGAGTCATAATCCCCTAAAATAATATCCGGCTTCCAGTTCAGAGCCTTTACCCGCTCCATTCCTTTATCTACGGCAATCACTAAGTCGGGCTTCTTTGTTCCGTATTGTTGTTCGATATAAGAAGAGGCGAATTTCTGATTCCATTCGCCTCCTGCAAGAATGACACATCTCATTTCGGTTGCCATTTTTATTGTCACCTCTAAATACCCATCCGCTTTTTAAATTCCTTTACATTCTGCTCCGGATTTCCATGAAATACCGCAGAACCGGCAACAATTACATCGGCTCCCGCATCCACAACTGCCGCCACATTATTGAGGGTAATACCGCCATCTACTTCTATCTCCAGATTTACCAGTCCCTTATCCGTTGCTATCTTGTGGATTCTCTTGATTTTATCCAACATTGCCGGAATGAATGCCTGACCGCCAAAGCCCGGATTCACACTCATAACCAATGCCATATCTATCTCATCAAATATATAATTCAGAATACTTACAGATGTTGCCGGATTTAATGCAACGCCTGCCTTCATATCCAGCTCCCGAATCCGGCATATGGTTCGATGCAGGTGCTTACAGCTTTCTGCATGAACGGTTATAATATCGGCTCCCGCATCCTTAAATTCCTGCAAATACCGAATCGGTTCCTCTATCATCAAATGTACATCTAACGGCTTATCGGTTACCTTCCGTACTGCCTCGATAACCGGCATACCAAACGAAATATTCGGCACAAACTGTCCATCCATAACATCCAGATGAATATAGTCTGCCCCTGCCTTATCCACTAACTGAATCTGTTCTCCTAATCTGGTAAAATCTGCTGATAATACTGATGGTGATAATTTCATGCTACCAACTCCTTTTATTTTTTAGTTCTTCATAAAACTCCACATAATTCCGATACCGGACCTCACTGATTTCTCCCATTTCCACAGCCCGCTTTACTGCACACTCCGGTTCATGGGTATGGGAACAGCCCCAGAACCGGCACGTTCCCTCGTAAGGTTGAAACTCATGATAATATTGCTTCAGTTCATCCTTATCAAAGCCTTCCAGATATAAGGTACTGAAGCCCGGTGTATCAATAAAATAAGTGGAGACTCCTCTTTTCATTAATTCCGTATGTCTGGTTGTATGCTTTCCCCGTTTAATTTTCTCGCTGATTTCTCCTGTCTTGGCATTTGCCTCCGGCATCAGCTTATTTAATAATGAGGATTTTCCCACACCGGAGGGTCCGGCAAATACCGTTGTCGTTCCCTGTGTTATCTCTCTTACCCGGTCTAAGCCTTCCTCTGTATAGGTGCTGACAAATACTACCGAATATCCGCTGCCAGCATAGATTGCTGCCAACTGCTCCCGTCGCTCCGGAGTTGCCAAATCAATCTTATTAAAGCATATAACAACGTTAACCTGCTGTCGATTCATTAAGAGTAGGAATCGATCCAGCAGGTTAAGGTTCGGATTCGGCTGGGCAGCCGCAAATTCAATCATCACCTGATCGACATTTGCCACTGCCGGCCTTATTAATTCATTTCTTCTTGCCTTTATCTCACTAATATTTCCCAGCTTTTTCTCTTCATCCAATACATCAATGATTACAGCATCCCCCGGCAAAGGCTTCTTCTTCTGATTCCGAAAGCTTCCCTTTGCCTTACATTCATATAAGCCCTGTTCCGGCACATCTACATAATAGAAGCCGCCGATTCCTTTTATTATCTTTCCCTGTATCATACTCTACTCTTCCGATACCTGTACATTTACGGACTGGCTGACATCTCCCGGCTGTGTTGCATCACCATTGTATAATACCTGCAAGGTTCCGGTCGCTGACAGACCGGTTAAGGTAGAATTATTAATAGTCAGTGTCGGGTTGCCTGCGGAAATACTGCCTGTGGTAACTGTCATATTTGTATTACCAACTACATAACGAACCTCAACATTATAGCTGTTCGTAGAATCTGCCGCTCCGGTAAAGGTAATCGTTCCGCTAAAGGTTGCGGCATAGGTCTTAGCTGCCTCGGTGGTCGGCTCCGGTCCCTTACTGATTGTAATATCAACCGTACTTCCTTCCGTCACCTTCGTACCTACACTGGTACTCTGATTAATAACCTTACCTTCTTCTACCGAATCATCATACTCTGAAGATACACTTCCCAAATCCAGATTTCGATTCTGAAGCTCTGCCTTTGCTTCCTGCTCGGTCTTTCCACGTAAATCCGGCACCTCGGTCTCTTTGGTTTCCGGACCGTTGCTGATTACAATTTTTACCTTAGAGCCTTTGGCTACATTCTGTGTGCCAACCGGGTCCTGTGAAATAACATGGTCTTTTTCAACCGTATCACTATATTCATATGCATGTGTTACATCTAATTCTGCATCTGACAGCATGGTTTCTGCCTTTGCAACCTCATAGCCGACTACATTCGGCACAGATACTTCTTCCTTGCCTGCACTGACAACGATTTTTACCTTTGTATCTGCCGGTATCATTTCTCCCTTTTCATAGCTCTGAGAAATTACAATATTGGCATCAATGGTATCATCATTCTTATGCTCGATTGTATACGGAATTTCCTTTGCCTTTAATGCTGACTCTGCCTCATCCACATCCATGCCGACAACATTCAAGGTCATTTCAACTGCCTGATTTTCTTCCGTAGCGGTATTCGGCTTCTTATCTCCGAACTTAAACCAGCCTGCCGCCTTTCCGACCAGCAGCATTACAAACATTGCAATGATAACGGCTGCTACGATACCGCCAATCATTACAATCTTCTGAAGCTTTGGATCAATATCATCCTCTGCATTATCTGCAATATCGGTTTCTTCTTCCTCATCCTCGTCTTCGTCATCATCATAATCATATCTGTAATCTTCATCATCCGGGTCAAAGTCTTCATCCATCTTTGTCGGCTCCGGTGAAACAGCGGATTCTGTCCGTACCGGTGCTGCCGGCTTCTCCGGTCTGTAAGCTCTGGTATATGGTGCTTCCTCCTCCGGTACTTCCTCAACCGGCTTTTGTGCAGCCCCTTCCTTTATGGAATTCAACTCTGCCTCTGACATCATTACGGTCGGAGCATTCACCGCAGTATTATTTCCCATTACAACAAAATCACCGTTTGGATTCGTTGCTACCCGCTTCAAATCCGCAATCAATGCACTGGCTGTTAAATATCTGCGTTCCGGCTTCTTCTGGGTACATTTTAAAATTACCTTTTCAAAGCTTGCCGGAATATCCGGATAATACTGTCTTGGCGGAATCATTTCTCCCTGAATATGCATCAGGGCTACCGTTACGTTATTATCTCCTTCAAACGGCACGCGTCCGGTCACCATTTCATACATGGTGATACCCAATGAGTAAATATCACTTTTCTCATCACTGTATCCGCCTCTTGCCTGCTCCGGTGAAATATAATGAACACTTCCCATCGCGGTAGATGCAACCGTATTTGAGGTTGCTGCTCTTGCAATTCCGAAATCGGTTACTTTTAAGGTACCGTTCTTGGATACGATAATATTCTGCGGCTTAATATCCCGGTGAATCGTATGGTTCTGATGTGCCACTTCAATACCGGAAGCAATTTGCAGGGCAAAATCCAATGCCTGCTCTGCGGAAAGCCGTCCATGATCCATAATATATTCCTTCAGGGTAATTCCCTCAACAAATTCCATGACAATGTAGTAAATGCCCTCGTCTTCTCCTACATCATATACATTTACAATATTCGGGTGTGCCAGACCTGCCGCAGACTGTGCTTCTACACGGAACTTTGATACAAAATTCCGGTCATCGCTAAATTCCTGCTTCAGTACCTTGACTGCTACATATCTATTTAATTTATGATCTTTTGCCTTATATACCTCGGACATTCCACCGGAGCCTACAAGCTCAATGATTTCATAACGGTCTCCTAACATCATACCTGGTTTTAACATCTTTACACCTCTCTATTTACTGCACTGCCACAAGGGCTGCTATATTATCTTTCCCGCCATAGTAATTTGCCCGGTCAATCAGACGCTCTACAGCCGTTTTCGGTTTATCTGTTTCCATTACTATACTCAGAAGTTCATCATCCTCTACCATGTTGGACAATCCATCTGAACACATCAGGATTCTTTCATCCATATGTAATTCCAGTTCAAAAAAGTCCGGAATTGCTTCTTCATTTACACCAATTGCTCTGGTAATAATATTTTTTTCCGGATGGTTTCGTACCTTTAAGGGATTTAGCTGCCCGGTCCGAATCAACTCCTCTACTAAGGAATGATCCAAGGTTATCTGTCGTATCTCATCTTTTTCCAGTAAATATAACCGGCTGTCTCCGATATTCGCAACATACAAATGATTATCTGATACAACTGCACAGACGAAGGTGGTTCCCATACCGCTTAGCTCCTCCCGTTCTCTGGAGGCTGCAAGGATTCCTTCATTGACGGTTATAATCCCTTTCTTCATCACCGTAATCGGATTTTCTTCCTCACACCGCTTTACATATTCTACAAACCGATGTACTGCATAAGAAGAAGCATAGTCACCCGCTTTGTGACCTCCCATACCGTCAGCAACAATATACAGATTCGGTAACGGTCCAACCGGTTCATCGCTGAAGAACAGATTATCCTGATTCATACTGCGTTTTTTCCCAATATCTGTTTTTCCATATGATAACAAAATCTGCTTCCTCCTGTCAGTTCTTTTGCATATAATTCCTTCTCAACTGCCCACAGGCAGCATCAATATCACTACCCATACCTCTTCTTATAGTAACATTTATTTGATTATTTTCAAGTATATATTTGAATTTTTGTACAGTTTTGTCGTCTGTACGCTGAAAATTCCGCTCCTTAATCGGATTTACCGGAATCAGATTTACATGACACGGAGTTAGCGGTTTTAATAACCGGCTTAAGCGTTCTGCGTGTGTAACCGAGTCATTTATCCCCTTGACCAGACTGTATTCATACGTTACCCTGCGTCCTGTCTTTTCAAAATAGCAATGACACGCATCCAGCACTTCTTTTAGTGAATACCGGTTGGCAATCGGCATCAGTTCTTTTCGTTCCTCGTCTGTAGATGCATGCAGGGACAATGCAAATGTAATCTGGAAGCCCTCCTCTGCCAATTCATATATCTTCGGCACCAGACCGCAACTGGATACGGTGATATTTCTCTGACTGATATGCAAGCCGCGTTCATCACTGATTAATCGTAGAAACCGAACCAGATTCTCATAATTATCCAGCGGCTCTCCGGAGCCCATCACAACAATGTTTGATACCCGCTCTCCCATCAGGCTCTGCATGGCATATACCTGATCCAGCATTTCCGATGCTGTCAGATTCCGGACAACACCATCTATCGTAGAAGCACAGAACCGACACCCCATCCGACAGCCGACCTGCGATGAAATGCACACAGAATTTCCATGTCTGTATGGCATCCAGACACTTTCAATCAAATTATCATCCTGTAACCGGAACAAAAACTTATTAGTTCCGTCCAGCTTCGAAACATACCGGGCTTCTTCCGTTACGCCTACCCAGTCTTTTGCTATCCATGTCCGAAGCTCCTTCGGAAGATTCTTCATTTCATCCGGTGTCCGCACCAGCTTCTGATGTATCCACTGATATATCTGTCCTGCCCGAAATCTCGGAAGTCCCTGTTCTTTTATATGTTCTTCCAGCTCATGATAGTATAATGAACGAATATCCATCTTTATCCGATTCTCCTACTGCTAATCTACTGCTTCCTTCCGAAGCAATGCCATAAAAAAGCCGTCACACTTCTGTCTGCCCGGTATCAGGGTACAATAACCACCCTCTAAATCATTTCCCGGCAGCTGCTTTAGCTCCTCCTGTAACTCCTGCGGCAGATAATTACGAATATCTACCGTCTGCAAGGAATACGCTTCCTTCATCCATGCTACCTGACCTTCATTTTCCTCCGGGTTTAATGTACAGGTGCTATAGACCAGATAGCCGCCCGGCTTCACATATGTGACTGCCTGCTCCAATATCTGTCTTTGCAGCCGTTGCAGCTCCTCCAGCTGCTCTTGCTGTATCCGGTATTTGATATCCGGTTTTCTTCCGATAACCCCTAAGCCGGAGCATGGCACATCCGCTATCACATAGTCTGCCTGCTCTGTCCAGTCGGCATCCTTTACCAACGCATCCCAGACCTCGGTCTGCAGGTTCGGATATTGCATCCGCATTATATTTTCCTGTATTTGTTCTATCTTTGCATCACTTACATCCCTTGCTGTCACACAGCCGGTTTGTATATCCATATCCGTATCTGTATTTGTATCCAAAGAGTCTTGCAATTGCATTAGCAACAGACGCTCGGCTGCGTGCATACTCTTTCCTCCGGGTGCGGCACAAATGTCCAAAATCTTTGCTTTAGAATCCGGACAAATCAAATAGCCCTGCAAAACAGAGCTTTCATCCTGCACCGTCATAAGTCCCTCCCGAAATGCCGGAACCCGATTCAAATAATTTATGCCCTCTAATTGGAGTGTATTGTCTGCATAGCTTCCCGGAATCCCCCGGATTCCCTCTTTTTCCAAGTCCGCAATCAGCTTTTCCTTCGTTGTTTTCCATTGGTTTATCCGAACCGTCAATGGACTCCGTTTTAAAAATGCCTGTAGCATGGATTCTGTTGTTTCACTTCCGTACCAAGTCAGAAACCGTTCTACCAGCCACTCCGGCATCGCATAGGAAACGGACAGATATGCAATCTCTCCCTGCTCCCGATTCGGAAATGCTATCGTATCCTTTTTTCTTACCATCGCTCTAAGGACACCGTTTACAAATCCGCTTAAGGACTGAAAGCCATGCTTCTTTGCCAGCTTCACCGCCTCGTTGCAGACAGCCTCCTCCGGCACACCGTCCATATAAAGAATCTGATAGAGACTCATCCGTAAAAGACTGCGAATATAAGGTCTGCACTTTTTAACCGGAGTCTTTGACACCTGATTCAGCAGATAATCTAACTGAAGCTCATATTCCAAAGTACCTTCACACAGCCTTGAATAAAAGCTCCTCTCCTGCTTACTCATATATTGATATGTTCGCAGGGTACGATTCATCACCTGACTCATCGTTCTTTTTCCGCTATCCACTTCCATCAGGGAATCTACTACCAGCTCCCTTATATTTCTCTTTGCTTCCATTCCTGTATTCCTATCTTCGTTATGCTTCTATTCTTTGCTGCAGCCCTACCATATCCAGCTTATATTCCAAGCTTCATTCCGGCTTCTATCTTATAGCCCAGTAAAAATGCGGCAGTATCCATCCGCTTCTTTCCTTCTAATTGCAAAGAACGAATCTTTAATGCACCGTCACCGCAGCGTACCAGAAACGTCTGCTTGTCTACTGCCAATACCGTTCCTGCTTCTTCCTGCTTATCTGAATCCGATAACGCCTCCTCCGCTACAATATCTGCCTCATAAATCTTTATATTTTTTCCGTTTATCTTAGAATACGCACTCGGCCATGGATTCAAGCCTCTGATGAAACGCTCCAGTTCAACTGCCGATTTGTGAAAATCCAGATTTCCCATGCTTTTATTTAACATATGTGCATAACAGCTCTGCTCGTCATCCTGCGGAATCCGCTCGGCAGTTCCGTTTTCCAGCTTATGCAGGGTTGACAGACAAAGCTCTGCTCCTGCTGCCGCCAGCTTATCGTGATAAGAGCCACCGGTTTCCTTCGGTGCAATCGGAACCACCGTCTGCTCTATCATATCTCCGGTATCCAGTCCCTTTGCCATATACATGGTGGTAACGCCGCTCTCCTGCTCTCCGTCTAAGATTGCCCATTGAATCGGAGCGGCTCCCCGGTATTTCGGCAATAAGGACGCATGCACATTCACACAGCCATATGGCGGTATTTGTAAAACCGCTTCCGGTAATATCTGTCCGAATGCCACTACCACAATTACATCCGGCTTTAATTGCTTTAATTCCTCAATTACCTGAGGTTCCCGGATTTTTGCCGGCTGATAGACCGGTATCTGATGCTCCAGTGCCAGCTCCTTGACCGGGGTATACTGCATACTCTTTCCTCTGCCCTTTGGCTTATCCGGCTGTGTATATACTCCGATTACCTCATGTTCAGACTGTAGCAATGCCTGTAATACCTGAACCGCAAAGTCCGGTGTTCCCATAAATATAATTCGCATTTGTCCCGTTCCTTCCTGATTACTCTACTTCCCGGATTCCATCCGTGACTTTATCCCGATACAGGATTCCATCCAGATGGTCCAGCTCATGGCAGATGGCTCTTGCAAGCAGTCCGGTTCCTTCTACCACAATTTCTTCCATATTCTCATCCAATGCATGACAGACTACATGCTCCGGACGGGTTACGGTTCCTACCTTGCCCGGCAGACTTAAACAGCCTTCCTCGCCGGTCTGTTCCCCATCAGATTCCGTAATTTCAGGATTAATCAACACCAACGGATTCTCATCTCCGACATCAATTACTACGATTCTCTTAAGAATCCCTACCTGCGGTCCTGCCAGTCCGACACCGTTTGCATCATACATGGTGTCAAACATATCATCGATTAACTGCTCTAATCTTGGTGTCATTTTATCAATCGGTTTACAATGCTTTCTTAAAATATCATCACCTTCAAGGCGAATTTTACGGATTGCCATACTTGTTCCTTCCTTTCCATTTTGCCTGTTATTCTTCTGCTAAATCAATTGGATTCAGTATACCTTGTTTTTATTCTGATTTCAATATCCCTTCATTGGGTTCAAATCAAAGTATATCCGAAATTTTCCCTGTTCTTCCATATTTCCGGCATATTGCTCTAACGCATCCTTTCCCTGCAATACCAAGTCTTCCTTTTCCGACTTTAGATACAGGATTCTGCGATACATATCCTTTACCTTTGAAATTACCGGGGTTGCCGGTCCAATTATACGAAGCTCCCCTGCATACGGCTGCTGCCTAAGTCTTGCCGCTAAATCTGCCGCCACCTCTTCTGCAACCTCCTCCTGTTCTGCTGTAATCAGAACTCCCAACATCGTGTATACCGGAGGATATTTGAGAATGTTCCGATACGCAATTTCTGTATCATAAAATTCTTCATAGTCCTGCTTTGCCGCAGCTTGTATCACCGGCTGCTCCGGGTCATAGGTCTGAATCACAACCCTTCCCTTCTGATTGCCTCTGCCAGCCCTTCCTGCTGCCTGTGTCAGCAAATCAAAGGTTCGTTCTCCCGCCATATAATCCTGACTATGCAGGGATAAATCGGCTGCCAGTATTCCAACCAGCGTTACATTCGGAAAATCATGTCCCTTTACAATCATTTGTGTTCCGACCAGAATATCCGCCTTGCCGTCCTTGAAGGCAGAAAGAATCTCTTCATGTCCATGCTTGCCCTTTGTGGTATCTGCATCCATACGAAGAACTCTGGCGGTCGGAAACAGCTCTGCCAATTCCGCTTCTACCATCTGTGTTCCGCTTCCAAAGCGTCCTATCATGGCGGAGCCGCAGGTTTTACATTTCTTAACAAAGGGTTCTGTGTATCCGCAGTAATGACAGACCAGCTTCGGCTGTCTGCTGTTATGGTCGTGATAGGTTAAGGACACCTGACAATGCGGACAATTTACCACCTCACCACAGCTTCGACAGGATACAAAGCTTGCATACCCTCTGCGGTTCATAAAAATCATGGACTGCTGGTTTTTATCTAACCGCTCTTTTATCAACTCCTGCAGGCGGTAGCTAAACCGGCTCCGGTTGCCTCTTCTTAATTCCTCCCGCAAATCAATAACCTCAACCTCCGGCAGACATGCCGTTTTTGCCCGCTGCTCTAATTTCCACAGCCGGTACTTTCCCTGCTTTGCCTGATAATAAGACATCAGGGACGGTGTTGCCGACCCCAGAATCACACTTGCCTGACACATCACAGCTCTTTGTAATGCAGTTTCTCTTGCATGATACTTCGGTACATTTTCACTCTTATAGCTGCTTTCATGCTCCTCATCCATTACAATCAATCCCAGATTGGAAAACGGTGCAAATAATGCAGACCTTGGTCCGATTACAATATCAACCTCTCCCTTTCGGATTCGTTCAAACTGGTCATAGCGTTCTCCGTCATTCATGCGGGAATTAAGAATGGTAATCCGCTCTCCAAAATGCCTGCGAAACCGCATCACCGTCTGAAATGTCAGGGCTATTTCGGGAATCAGCACAATTACCTGCTTTCCCTGTGCCAGCACAACATCTATTGCATGCATATATACTTCTGTCTTTCCGCTTCCGGTTATCCCATGAAGCAAATAGGTTCTCCGGACACCCCTGCAATAATCCTCTTCAAATTCATGAACCAGCTCCTGCTGCTTTGCATTTAACTCCGGCTCGGCTTCCGACATTCTGATTGGACGGTCTGCCTGTCGATATTGTGTTTCCGTCAATATCTCTAAGGTTCCCTCCTCCTGTAATCTTTTACAGGTTGCAGGGCTGATATTTAATTTATCCTTTGCCAGCTCATACGGTATCGAACCATGAAGCAGTAATGCCTCTAGTAACCTTACCTTTGCCACATTATGCTTTCTTCGATATTCCAGCAGCCGGAAGTTTCCTTCTTCCTCCGTCACCGCAAGCCGCAGTGTTTTTTTCTCAACCGGTCTTACTTTCTTTTTAACCGGCAATACCGTCATCAATGCCTGATACATCGTGGAACCGTATGTATTTCGAATCCATTCTGCCAATTGTATTAGTTGTCCCTCTACCGGAACCTGACCTTCTATAATGCTATGAACCGGTTTTATCTTATCCGGCTCCCATTTTGGTTCATTTCCCATTGCTATTACATAGCCGGTCCGCAAATGATTCCCTGCCCCAAACGGAACCTGTACCTGCATTCCCAACGAAATCTTTCCATACAAAGAAAGGGGCACTTCATATTGAAATGCCCGGTCAATCGCCTCATGAGAAATATCGATTATGATATCCACATATCTTGCTGACATCCTCTTCCTCCAATACTTCATGAATCAGCTCCCGCTCATCCATGTGATACTTCACACCTTTAATTTCCTGATAATCCTCATGCCCTTTTCCTGCCAGCACAATTACATCCCCCGGCTGTGCGTGCATGATTGCATAACGAAAGGCTTCCTTCCGGTCAATAATCTCCATATAGCTGCCGTTCGTCTTGGATATACCGGTAATAATATCATCAATAATTGCCTGCGGTTCTTCATCCCTTGGATTATCCGAGGTAATGATTGTAAAGTCCGCCAAACGTCCGGACACCTCTCCCATTTCATACCGACGTGTCTTTGAACGATTTCCACCACAGCCGAATACTGCAATCAGCCGCTTTGGCTTATAGTCCCTCAGGGTTTCCAGAATGCTTTCCAGACTAACCGCATTATGGGCATAATCGATTAAAATGGTAAATGCATCGGAAATCGGAATCAGCTCTACCCTGCCGCGTACCTTTACTTTCTTTAAAACCTCCTGAATAACCGGAATGGCTACCTGCATTTCATTGGCAACCGCAATTGCCGCCAGAGAATTATAAATACTGAATTTACCCGGAATATTTACCTGCATATCCCCTTCTGCCTTACCGGATAACTGATACGAGATTCCAAGATGTCCATCCTCATTATGAAGCTTCCAGTTACTTGCACAATAGTCTGCTCCCTCCGTCATACCGTAAGTAATCACCTGACAGGTATGATTCTTTATTATCTCCGGATAATATGGGTCATCCTGATTAAAGATTCCGACTCTGCATAACTGAAACAGCTTGCTTTTCCACATACAATATTCCTCAAAGCTTGCATGCTCGTTTGGTCCGATATGGTCCTCCGAAAGATTCGTGAAAATTCCATAATCAAAATCCACACCGGCTACCCGGTCTAACATCAAGCCCTGTGAGGATACCTCCATTACAACACTGTCCATACCGTTTTCTACCATATCCCGCAAAATCCGCTGTAATTTCAAGGATTCCGGGGTCGTATTTGCGGCAGGAATCCGGTTCTTTCCGTCCAGAACTTCTATCGTTCCCACCAGTCCGGTCTTATGTCCGGTCTGCTCCAGCATGGATTGAATCATATAGGTTGTGGTTGTTTTCCCCTTTGTGCCTGTAATACCGATTACGGTTAATTTCTTGGAAGGCTCTCCGTAAAATACAGAGGATAGCACTCCCATTGCATATCTGGAGCTTTCTACCTGCAATACTGTAACTGTTGGCGGTACTTCCACCGGATGCTCCACAATTAACACGCTTGCTCCCTTTTCTACTACCTCCTGAGCAAACGTATGTCCGTCCCTGACACTTCCGGGAATACAGAAAAACAAATAGTCTTTCTTTACCTTCCTTGAGTCATTTTCCACCTCGGCAACTTCCACATCCAGACTTCCCTGAAGCACTTGATACTGTAAGGACTGCACCAACTCTAATAATTTCATGTTCCCATTCCTTCCCTAAATCTAAGAAGGGAGCTTATAAAAGCTCCCTGTCCTTCTTATTCCTCGTCATCTCCGACAATTTTTACCTTGCCGCTATATAATTCTTCCACAGCGATTGACAATGGCTTATGACTGCTTGAATTTACCAACGGCTCTGCTCCTGCAATAATTTGTCTTGCACGCTTTGCGGTTGCAAGCACAATCGAATACCGGCTCTGTACAACCGGCTGTTCGCCCGGCTCTACCTCACTATTTACAACTGCCATTAAATCCGTATACGATGGATGTATCATGTTAAGACTCCTTTCTACAAAGCTTTCAGCTCTGCTTTCATCTGGTTCACATATTCTATATTATTCTCAATCATGCAGCCCTTGGCTACTATGACAGAATTTACATCTTTTACACACTGGTCCAAATCATCATTGATTATGATGTATTCGTACTGGTTCATGTCCTCCGATTCTTCTATTGCCCGCTTCATCCGCTTTTCGACAACAGATGCTTCCTCGGTTCCTCTGCCAATCAGGCGTTGCTTCAATTCCTCTGCATTTGGTGCTGTCAGGAAAATCAAAACCGCATCCGGATATTGCTCCTTAATATTCATGGCTCCCTGAACCTCAATTTCGAGAATTACATTATGTCCGGCTGCCAGCTCCTTTTCCACAAATGCCCGCGGTGTACCATAATAATTCTCAACATAGACTGCCCATTCAATGAATCCATTGTAATCAATCAGATTCTTAAATTCTTCCTTGGACTTAAAATAGTATTCTCTTCCGTCAACTTCTCCTTCTCTTGGAGCCCTTGTAGTTGCTGATATAGATAAGCTGTATCCATAATCACTTACCAGCCGTTTTACTACGGTTCCTTTTCCTACACCGGAGAATCCGGATATTACAATTAATAATCCCTTCTTATCCATAGAAACACCTGACCTTATTCAATATTCTGAATCTGTTCACGAACCTTCTCAATCTCCGTTTTCAAATCAATTGCCGTATTGGAAACATCCAGTGAGTTTGCCTTAGACAGAATCGTATTTGCTTCCCGATTCATCTCTTGTGCAATGAAGTCCAGCTTCCGTCCTACGCTTCCGCCTTCCTCCAATATCTTTTTGGCTCCTGTTATATGGCTCCGCAACCGGACCGTTTCTTCATCTACGCAAATCTTATCTGCATATAACACTACCTCAGTTGCTATTCTTGCTTCGTCTACCGTACTGCCTGCCAGTAATTCCTGTACCTTTGCTTCCAGCTTTTCCCGGTATTCCTGAATCAGACTTGGAGCAATTCGTTCAATCTCATCTACCATTCCCAGCATGGCATCTAACTTACCCAGCATATCCCGCTTTAGGTTTTCGCCCTCCCGGATTCTTGCTTCTACAAATTGCTTTGCTGCATTCCGGACACCGGTTTCCAGTATACTCCATAGTTCTTCTTCATTCATCGGCTGTTCTTCTCTGGTTAATACATCCGGAAATTCCGCCAGCTTTGCCGCCGATATATCATTTTTGATCTTAAATTCCTGCTCCATCTGATGAAGATAACCCATATATGCCTGTGCAATGTCTGAATTATATTGAATGCTTACATCAGATTCCCGATAATTTTCATACGTGATGAATACATCAACCTTACCCCGGTTTATGTATTCCTTTAATACGCTTCGGATTCCCGCTTCAAAATAATTGAGCTTCTTTGGCATTTTAATACCAAACTCACTGTAGCGGTGGTTTACTGCTTTCATTTCCACTACCAGCTTATAATCAGCGGTCACAACCTCACTGCGTCCAAAGCCTGTCATGCTGCGAATCATATTGTCACCTTTTCTTCTGTTCCTTCGGATGCCTTGGCATCTTATTTCTTACAATGCAATCTATTATACGGTAACTTTTATAAAAAAGTCAATGGATTTTACGTTTTCTATCCGTTTATTTCCTGAATCCCCCGTATGTCCGGCTCCACTGTCATCGAATAATTGGTATGATAAATCACAAAGCCGGGTGCTCCGCCGGGTGTTTTCTTCAGATTTGACCGTCTGGTGTAATCTACATCTACCTTCGTGCCGGTCTTTGCCGATGAATAATAGGCTGCCAGCCGTCCCGCTTCTTCGTAAGTGGCATCCGGAATTTCTTCTGCTCCTTCGGTCTTTACTATTACATGAGAACCCGGTGTCTGTTTTGCGTGGAACCATAAATCCGCTCCGTTTGCCACCTTAAAGGTCAGCTCTTCGTTCTGGTAATTATTTTTTCCGACATAGATGTGATAGCCGTCCGAGGATATATAATGAAGCGGCTTACTCTTTTCCGGCTTTCCCTTCTTCTTTCCTTCACTTTTAAAGCGGATGTAGCCATATTCCATCAGCTCCCGCTTAATATCTGCCAAATCTGCCTCTTCCTGTGCAATATCAAGTGCTGTCTGAATGGACTGTAAATGCCGCAGCTCTTGCTCCGTCTGCTGTAATTGCTCCGTCAATGCCTCATAGGTACGTTTGAGCTTATTATAGCGTGCAAAATATTTTTTGGAATTATCAACCGGTGTTAAGGTCTCATCCAGCGGGATTGTCAGCTCCTCATTGGTATAATAATTCATTACCGTGGCAGACTTTGCCCCGGTTTCTATGCCATACCCATAGGTATTCAGAAGTTCTCCGTAAATGCGGTATTTGTCCCGTTTCTCTGTATCCTTTAGCTGTCCTCGCTGCAGGTCATATTTTTTTGCAGTCCGTTCCAATGCGGTACTGACAATCCGCCGCAGGTCCGAAGATTTCTGATGTATCCGGCTGTTACGATTCTTCGCGGCATAATATGCCTGAAGCACCTGTGAAATGGAATCATATGGTTTCCGCTCCATATCGTTATACATCGTCAGCAAAACAGAAGAAAACTCTACCGGATTTTCCTTTGCATCATAATATATTCCCGGTTCAAACCGTTCCTCCCGAATCTCATCGATTACCTGTGACAATGCTGCCCACAAGGCTTCCGGTTTTCCTGCCTGCTCCCGGATTGCCGCGGTACTTAAGTTTCCGTCCAGCCCTGCCCGGTAACAGATTTCATTGGCTATAACCGGACTGAAGCCGGTTATGGAGGTATACAGCATCTTACATAACGATACCGGCTTTGTCAGCATCTTATCTTCATAATATTCCTGTGTCAGCAAAAACGGTGAGAGCTTATCCTGTGTTGGCGGCTGTTCATACACCCGCCCCGGCAGCACCTCGCGGACAGAGCTTATCTGTACCCCTACCCGTTTAATGCTGTCAATAATCCGTCCTTCGTCATCACAAAAGATAATATTGCTGTGCTTTCCCATGATTTCGATTATCAGCTTCTTCGTACACAAATCTCCCATTTCATCCAGATGTTCGATTTGAAAGCTGACAATCCGTTCCATGCCCGGTTGTTCAATATCAATAATTCTGCCGTTTCCTATGTGTTTACGAAGCAGCATACAGAAGTTCGGAGCTGTCATCGGATTATTTCTGCTCTCTGTTGTCAGATACAACAAGGGCAGTGAAGCACTTGCGGAAAGCAGCAGCCGATAATTTCCGGTTCCGGTTTTCAAAATCAGATTCAATTCATCCGGTTCCGGCTGATATATCTTATAGATACGGCTATTCAGGATATGCTCCCTCAACTCGTGTACAATATTTGCAATTACAACTCCATCAAATGCCATGGCTATCACTCGTTCCTTTCCTGCTCTGAGAATTATAAATCAATCCTTCCATGGATTCAGCATAATACAGCCCCCAAAAGCTGCTCTGCTTTGGGGGCTGTATATGATTCAAAAGCTATCTGCTTTTTATTATCTCTTATATCTGGTTATATAACTCCTGATACTTTTCTGCTGACTTCTGCCATGAATAATCACTGTTCATCGCACGTTCCATGATTCCATACCAGCTCTGCTTATCGTTGTAGTAAACTTCCTTCGCATAATTGATGGTATTTAACATCTCATGTGCATTGTAGTTCCGGAAGCTGAAGCCGTTACCGGTCTTTTCATATTCGTTATATGGTGCTACGGTATCCTTTAAGCCACCGGTTTCACGAACAATCGGGATGGTACCATACCGAAGTGCCATTAACTGTGTCAGTCCGCAAGGTTCAAATCTGGATGGCACCAGCATTACATCACAGCCCGCATACATCTTATGTGAGCGTTCATCCGAATAATAGATATTTGCAGATACCTTATATGGATGAATACCCTGATAATACCGGAACATATCCTCATATCTCTGTTCTCCGGTTCCAAGCACGATAAACTGTACTCCGTCCTGACAGATTTCGTTCATTACACAATCTACCAAATCCAGACCTTTCTGGTCCGTCAAACGGGATATAATACCGATTACAAACTGCTTCTCGTCTGCCGGAAGTCCAAATTCCTCCTGCATTCTGCGTTTATTTTCTGCCTTTGCCTTCTTGTATGCCTTCTCCGTATAGTTCTTATAAATCTGTGGGTCCTTTGCCGGATTATATACGTCATAATCGATACCGTTTACAATGCCCCATAAGTCATTCCGGCGTGCAAACAACAGACCTTCCAAGCCTTCTCCGTATTCCGGTGTCTGAATCTCTCCGGCATAGGTGTTGCTGACGGTTGTAATCTTATCCGCATATACCAGACCACCCTTTAACATACTGGCATTCTTCTGAAATTCCAGCTTATCCGGTGTAAAAACATAGGACGGAAGTCCGGAAAATGCCTGTACGGTTTCAATATCCCAGTTACCCTGAAACTTCAGGTTGTGAATGGTCATAATGGACTTAATGCCTTGGAAAAACGGATTGCCCGCAAACAAGGTCTTTAAGTATACCGGAACCAGACCGGATTGCCAGTCATGGCAATGGATAATATCCGGGCGAAAGCCGATTACCGGCAAAATGGATAATGCTGCCTTTGAAAAGAACGAAAACTTTTCAATATCCCACTTTACATCTCCATATGGTGTAAATCCGTTAAAATAGTATTCGTTATCAATAAAATATACCGGAATACCTTCATATTCCATATACATGACACCCACATACTGCTGTCTCCAGCCTATATCCAGTTGAAAATGTGTCAGGTACTTCATCTTTTCCCGATATTTATGTGGTATACATAAGTAATTCGGAATAATAATACGAACATCATATTCGCTCTTATTGAACATCTTCGGCAATGTTCCTACTACATCTGCCAGTCCGCCAGTCTTAATAAACGGTACGCATTCTGAAGCAATATACGCCACTTTCTTCATGCCTAATAACCCTCCCAGTATGTCCTTTTTCCTTAGAAACTAATATGATAAAATTATAGCATAGTTTCCAGTTAAATGGAACTACATTTTTTTCGATATTGCACGAACAGACAGCTCCTTATGTTCTCCCGGAACGAATTAAATATCATACTCCAGCCGAAGCTTATCTGCAATCAATGCAATAAACTCGGAATTGGTTGGTTTGCCCTTGCCTGCATGAATCGTATAACCGAACAGCTCCTGTATCACATCCATTTTTCCCCTGCTCCATGCCACCTCAATCGCATGTCTGATTGCACGTTCTACACTGGATGAGGTTGTTTTGTATTTTTTCGCAATGGTCGGATACAACAGCTTTGTTATATAATTTAACATATTCGGGTCTTCCACTGCCATCATAATTCCCTCCCGAATATACTGATAGCCTTTAATATGTGCCGGGATGCCTATCTCCCGGATAATTTCCGTCACTTCTCCCTCAAGATTTCTCTCTTTTACATACGGTGCTAACTCTTCTCCCAATTCTAACACCCGTTCCTTTTTCGGCAGCTCCTCGTTCAACAACAGCTGCTTCATCCTACGCTTTAATATCTGATTGTCAAACGGCTTCAGCATATAATAAGAAGCTCCCATCAAGAATGCCGTTTCAATCACACTCTCCGTTCCAATCGTTGTTAACAGGATAAACCGCGTCTGTATTTCCGGATGCTCCTCCTTCATACGTCTCATCAGTTCAATTCCATCCGTTGATTTCAGTAAAGGATCCATCACAACCAAATCCGGCTGATTGTGAAGAATTGCCTGATATAACTCCTCCCCATCCAGATATTCCCCGATTAATTCCATCGAACCATCTCTGGAAATAAAATCATACCGGTCCAATTCCTTAATCAAATCCTGATCTGCTGCCATAACTCTCATTTTTTTAACTTTTTCCATATTATCCCCATCTTTCTTCTGCATTCATCCTACTATGATTATGATGCAATTCTCTGCTCACCCTATGCACTCTTTACTTTCTGGTCCAGACGTATCTTATCTGCAATCAACGCTATAAATTCTGAATTGGTCGGTTTCCCTTTCCCTGCATGAATGGTATATCCAAACAATTCATCAATGGTATCCATATGTCCTCTTCCCCATGCAACCTCAATTGCATGCCGAATCGCCCGCTCTACCCGACTCGGTGTTGTCCCATATTGCTTTGCTATCTCCGGATAAAGCTGCTTGGTAATGGAATTTAATATATCCATATCCGATACCGCCATAAGAATTGCACTCCGAAGATACTGATACCCCTTAATATGTGCCGGTACTCCTATCTCATGAATAATATCGGTTACTACCAGCTCCAGCTTGTCCTCTGCCGGTGCGACTGTAATTGCGGCACTTTGGATTCCGCTCCAATGTGTTGTTTTATGACCCCCATTGATAATCTGAAATGCATGCTTCAAATCGGACTGTAAGAATCGTGACCCGACTCCGATTACCGTCTGATTTTCTGCTGCCATCTGCACCATTTCTTCCTGCCCCTTCATCATACCAATGATATATTTGGGTTTTCCCTCTCTTCCGGTCTGATGGTCTACCTGTTCCATGATGCCTACCCCATCAATATGCGGCATAATCAAATCCAAAATCACCACCTCCGGCTTCCGTTCCCGTATCATAGTGACTGCCTCTTGTCCATCCTGTGCCAGTCCTACAACTCGGATTCGTTCCTCTTCGGTCAGATACTGATTAATCTTTTGCAAGGAACTCCTATCATGATTTACAATCGCAACTTTTATGTCGTTCATGGCTCGCCTCCTGTACTTTTTCATCCCAATTTGTTTCTTCCTCTGCAATTATAGATGAATTGGGATAGAGTGAAAAGGGGGTATCCTTCGCAATTATTGACAGAATCCCTTTGTCTCGCTATCGGTTCGTATTATTAACAATTATTTCGATTCTAATGCTGTAATCTTTTGTTGAAACCAACGTCGTTTTCGTCGATTTTTTTGTCACATAAAGGATATAGATCGTTTTATCCGCCTATTATCAAGCTAAAAAAGGCGACTGCCTTTCGACAGTCGCTTTTTCCACTACATCTGGTAATATAATAAATTGTTTTTCAAATCCTCGGTAATCACTCCGCCTGCCTTTGTATACTTGCTGTATACTCCGCCAAACCGCTGAAGCTTCTTTGCCATTTCCGTCTCAAACCGGGTCACAGAGGATTGATACAACGGATTTGACCGCAAATCATCCCGAATTGCCTTAGCAAACGGACAATAGCGAATCAATATATCTCTGGATACCTTGTTTAAGCGGAAGCTTCCCTTTGATTCAAACTTAATCCAATTCACATAATCCCGTACAAACACTTCCCGATAATTATTCTTACCGCGAATCAACGCACTCTTAATCTTTTCCTTTGCATCGGCAGACAGTTCATGATTCTTCTTATAGAACTGGATATATGTACAATATTCTGCCGTTAATGATTTCTCACGAATATCATTCCAGTGGACACCCTCAATTCTGCGGCACATTTCCCAACGGAACTGTCCGACCACTTCCAGCATCATATCGTCAAGGTCAACTGCCGTAAATACCGGGAACATGAATCTTCCCGGAGTATTACTCTTATTTCCGGATACCTCCTGCCACATCATCACTCTGGTTCCTGCATTTGGCATTAATATAATATCCGGTAGAATCTCCTTCATAATTCTTTCGTTATTGATTCCCTTCTCCGGGTCGGAGAATGAAATTTCACGATAAAATACTGAAAAATCAACCTTTCGAATCTCATTTAAGCAGGTATCCAGCTTTTCTGCCGTTACCAGCATTTTATCAATGGAATTTAACAGGTCATCCCGGTTCAGAATCGGGCAAAAGGTTGTAATCTTTCCGTAGGTCAGCTTATTTACGGAAGTGAACATATTACGAATCTCATATTCCACTCTCTTTTCCGGATTCTGATAATATTCCTTTACCTGCTCCGGTGAAAGCTTTCCGGAACGATTCTGTTCTGCCAGATATGCCGCATAATTCATATCAAATTCATTCTTGGACGGTTCCTTTTTCCCTTTATAGACATTCTTCAGCCAACTGTATATGGTGTAAATATGGTCGGAATGGCAAATATCCAGATGGGCAGACAAATCATATAATTCCTTGGCACACTCCTCTCCGACAAAGCCAACATCCATAAAGCCGAAATTTAAAAACATTTCCAGAACCGGTGTAATGCTCTCCTCGTCCTTCATTGCCCGCAGGAACACCCGTAAATAGGTATCATAAAACATACCGGTTAATGCTTTCCGCAACGCATATACTTCTTTATCCAGTGACATCCGGTCCGGAAGATTCTGGTATGCCTGTAGCTGCTTACTGATGGCATCAATCTCTGCATCCCGATAGCCGGCATACTCTAATATATGTCCCAGACAGTCAGTTGTCATAATATCCATTTCTTTCCTGCCAACGCCCTCTGTCTCTGCTGTCTGAGCACCGTCACTGTAGTCTTTATATGCCTGCAAGCGTCTTGCAATCATGCGTCCGTTATAGATACCCATTTTTTCTGCAAATTTGGCAATCAGCTGTAATTTTTCTCCTATCACCTCATAGCTGTACTTCTTTGCATTCATCTGTACTGCCAAATCAAAATACAACTGGAACAAATCATTTTGAGCTTCGCCCATCAGAATCTCCTTATTGTAAGCAAGGTAGGATTCCATCTCCATAATACCGAGCGAAAATCTCCGCATCTGTGCGGCTGCCTCCATGATTACACCGATTGTCAGGCTTTCATCCTTTTCCATAACCGCAAGATATTCCTGCATATATTGATTTACCAGACTTTTACTGTTATTTACTTCCCATGTCTCTGCTTTGTGCTGCATCACAAGCGGATTAAAATGCTCCATTTTCGGGAACATCTTTTCTTCAATCTTATATTTTCCGCACAGGTTCTTATAATCGTTGTATACGGTTTCCACAAACATATGGAACTGCCGGCTTTTATTATATAAGTCTGTATACAGAACCAGTTGTGCATGTCTCTGTCCGATTGCCGCTCTTAAAAATATATTCCGTATCTTTTCCTGACCGGTCAGAATCCGCTTTAAGTCCTCTGAATTTTCACAGACAAATTGCGTTAACACCGCATCCGTTCCTGCGACATAATCACACAGATAAATGTCCTTTTCCAAGATTCCGATAATTGCATTCTTTTCAAGCGGCACTCTGGTTAATCCGAATTTCTGATATACCGTTCCTTCCTGCACCAGATACCAATATTTTACCTTGTCATTCTTTCTGGCAATCACCGCATCCTTTTCTATTTTAACGTTCTCCATAGCCTTCCCTCTTCCGCGTCTTTCGTTGTTTTAAAATAACTGTTTTAATTATACCCTTGTTATTTCAAAAAGTCATCAGGTTTTTGAAATAATGTTTTTCCTCCTATCCTGCCCGGAATCATTGCCCTAACATATTTTCAATAAATATTCCATATCCTCTCGTCGGGTCATTTACAAATACATGGGTGACTGCTCCGATTACCTTACCATCCTGAATAATCGGGCTTCCGCTCATTCCCTGAATAATACCGCCGGTCAGTTGTAAAAGCTCCGGGTCTGTAACCTGTATTTCCATGCCCTTCGTTGTATGTGCATTTCCCAGATGAACTTCTCGTATTTCAATTTCGTATTCCTTCATTTCTCCGGATATATTGGATTGAATATAGGCAGGTCCGGTCACCACCTCCTGCTTTAAGCCGATTGGAAGGCTTTTCTCCTCAATCCCTTCCTCCCATATTCCGGAGGTTTTCATCGTTCCGCTGATGCCGCATTCCGAATTTCCTTCGATGCTTCCCAGATACCCGCTTTCGGAATAGTCTACACTCCCTGTAACCGACCCCGGTGCTCCGCTGGTTCCCTTCATAATTCCAAGCACCGTTGCCTTTCTCAGCTCTCCTTCCCCTATCTCTACCAGTTCTCCGGTATCCACATCATTTACACCATGCCCCAATGCTCCGAACTGCTCCCCCTGTATATAGGTCAGCGTTCCGATTCCCTGCATATCATCCCGTACCCAGATACCTGCTTTGTAGGTTCCGTCAGGTGCTATAACCGGTTGAATCTGAACCTCAAATGCCTGATTGTTTCGTCGTACGGTCAGCATAACCGTATCTTCCTTTGTATTCTGAATTTCCTGAATAAGTTCTTCCTTCTGGGTTATAAACGTACCATTTACTGCCTGAATATAATCACCGGACTGGAGAATATTTTCTGCCGGTGAACAGCTGATGCCCTCTGCATCTACCACAGTTCCGGTATCAATCACCATAATTCCTTGTGTTTCCAGATAAATCCCGACTGGACACCCGCAGGGGATTACATATTCTTCATGAATTGCCTCTACCTGAACCGTCTTTAGCGGAAGCACTCCGAACAACCGGATTTCCATTTCATAAGAGCCGGTCTCCCATGCGGTGATTGTAAACGGCTCCTGCAAATTCCAATGTTGATTTTCCTCTGCTACCGAAGCACTTGCCGGAATCGAAAAATTAAAATTCTCCTGACTTCCTGCGATTACCTGAATCTTATTCGGGATACAGGTTCTATAGTATTCTATCCAACCGGCTACGGAAACGGCCAGTAAGAATAGAAAGCTTCCAAGCAGACATAGTCTTTTTTTCATTCTGATACACTCCTTTCCGAATACTTTTTATTTTCAGTCAACATAAGCCATGCAAAAAACAGCAGACACAAAAACTTTTCTGTTCTTAGTGTCTGCTGTTCTCTTAAAAATCTCTTAGTATATTTTTGTACGTGCTGCCATTTCTTTCATTTCCATTGCACTATTTAATACGGTATCGGTAATTTCAACACCGCCTAACATTCTGGCAATTTCTTCAATGGATTCCTGCTCAGATAACTGTTCAATCTGTGTTATGGTTTTTTGATTGATTACCTGTTTTTCAATTTTAAAATGAACATCTGCCATGGCTGCGATTTGCGGCAAATGACTGATACAGATTACCTGATGCTCTCTTCCGAGCAGCGAAAGCCGTTCCGAAACCTTCTGTGCGGTTCTTCCGCTGATTCCCACATCAATTTCATCAAAAACTAAGGTATCAATCGCATCCTCTTGTGCCAGACAGGACTTCACCGCCAGCATAATTCTGGACAATTCACCGCCGGAAGCTACCTCCCACAGCGGCTTCATGGATTCTCCAACATTGGTTGAAATTACAAAATAGGCATCATCCAATCCATTTCTGGTCGGACCATCCAATGGTTGAAATATCATGTCAAAGCGGACATCCAGAAAGTTCAAATCCTGTAATGCCTCTGTAATCGCACTCTTTAACTGCTCTGCGGTCTGCTTTCTTAGCTGTGATAGCTCCTGTGCCGTCTCCTGATAGTGATGCAGCCGTTTGCCACATAGCTCCTCTAACGAGCTTCGTGTCATTTCATAATCTTCATAATTTGCGTATTCTTCTTTTTTTTCTTCCAGATATTGAAGCACCAACGGTATTGTCTTACCGTATTTTGCCTCCAATTTGTGAATAACATCTAAGCGGTCTTCTGTTTCCCGATATTCTCTCTCATCAAAGTTTAAGCTCTCCATGTAATCGGACAATTCACGATTGAAGTCATTTAACAGATTGTCTACCGTTGCCAATTGTCCTTCTAATTCCTGTAGCTCCTCATCATATCCAACGAGTCTTCCAAGCATGGACAATGCCTGTCCTAACTGATTGCCTGCACTTTCTGTCTGTTCGTATCCCGAATATTGATATACCTGTGCAAGCGTTTCCATTATCTGCTTTCCGTTTCGCATTTTACGATATTTCTGCTCCAGCTTTTCTTCCTCATCCGCTTGCAGGTCGGCAGCCGTAATCTCCTGAATCTCAAATGCGGCAAAATCCATGTTCCGTTTCCGGCTTTCCTCATCCAGATTCATTGCTTCCAGCTTTTCCTTCGCTTCTGTATATTCCGCATATTCCTTCTGTACCTGTTCTTTTTTTTCTTCTATGATAGCATGACCGAAGCGGTCCAAAATATGTAGATGATTTGCTTTTTTTAATAGCGATTGATGCTCATGCTGAGAATGAATATCAATTAAAATTCCTGCGATTTCTTTTAATTTTGCTACAGTTACGGTTTCATCATTTATGCGATTCACCACCCGGTTCGGATAGATTCTCCGGCTGACAATCAATGTATCCTCTTCTGTAGAAATACCGACTGCCTCTAATGCCGCTTTCGTTGAAGCAGAGGAAATCTCAAATACCAGCTCTGCCAGACCGGAATCCGCACCTTCCCTTAGCAGCTCCTTCGCTGTTTTTCCGCCCAGAGCAAGCATTATCGCACCTAAAATAATCGACTTTCCCGCACCGGTTTCTCCGGTCAGAATATTTAAACCTTCCTGAAAGCTTACTTCTATTTCATCTATCAATGCTATATTTTTCACATGCAGATTGCGTAACATGTCATTTCTCCTTTTGTTTTGACATTTTGAATTTCTTATCTATTCGCTATATGCTGTTTTTTCAATATTCGCAACTACCTTTTCTGACATTTCCTTTGAACGTGCAACCGCAATAATGGTATCATCCCCTGCGATACAGCCCATCAGTCCGTTAATATCCAGATGATCCAGTGCGGCTCCGACCGCCATTGCGACTCCGGATACGGTCTTAATGACAATTAAGTTCTCCGATACCTCCATCGTCAGGATACCGGCCGCCAATACCTGTCGGTATTTTTTCCAAATATCCACATCCTGCGGTTGCTGTAAGGCATACTTCGGCTTTCCGGAATCGGTTGTTATCTTCGTTAATTTCAACTCCCGAATATCTCTGGATATGGTCGCCTGTGTCGTTGAATAGCCTGCCTGCAATAACCGCTCGGACAGCTCCTCCTGTGTCATAATATCATATTCTTCTATCAATTCAATTATCTTTGATTGTCTGGCTGATTTCATTGTAATGATGCCCCCATTTTGCTTCTTAATACCTCATAAAAGCTTGTCTGATATATCTTTACCAGCTTCGTGCTATGCGGAGACCTCTGAATTTTAATTCTATCTCCCGGCTGCATTTCCTCAAATCCCCTGCCGTCACAGGTTGCAGTTGCTTCCTCCTTCTGACTCTTCCGCTTCGGCACAATCTCTACTTCTATTACATCCTCCGCAGAAAATACAACACTTTTACTGGTAAGCGAATGCGGAGATACCGGAGTTACCAGAATCAGACTGGTATCCGGACTTACAATCGGGCCTCCCGCAGACAGATTATATGCGGTAGAGCCTGTCGGTGTCGCAATAATCACACCGTCTGCTTCATATACATCCAGTAATTCACCGTTTACATAGATTCTAAGGCAGATAATGCGGGAATAACCGGAGCGGGAAACCACAATATCATTCAAAGCCATTTCGGTTGCGACCTCTTTCCCGTTATGATAAATCGTACCTTCCAGATTCATCCGCTCCTCAATCCGATACTTATCCTGTAACAGACATTCCAGAGCTTCCTCCATATTACATGGGTCTACCTCTGCCATAAATCCCATTGTTCCCAGATTAATTCCAATCATAGGAATCCCTTTATTTACTAACCGGCTGGATGCAAGCAGCATGGTTCCGTCTCCGCCCAGCACAATTGCACAATCTGCCTGACAATTCTCCGGAATATTTTCCACATCCGCACAGACAAAGCCTTCGCCCCCATGGAGCTTTAAGTAGTCCTGTACCTGCTTTGCCAGCATCAAGTTCTCATCCTTTGTTGAATTGGCAACAATTAAAAATTGTTTCATTCTCTATCCTTTCGCCTGTTTTGTTCGGAACACGCTTACCCTCTGTCTTTCTATAATTCGCGATGTGACATCTGTACCACCTTGGAAATCTCTAATGCAGCCACCATCTTCTGCTGTTCCTCCTGCGATGCAACCGCTTCCTTGCGGCTATGCAGCAGATACTCAATATTTCCCTCCGGTCCTTTAATCGGAGAATAATCCAGATGCAATAATGTAAAGCCAAGTCCTGCCGCAAACTCCGCTACCATGGTAATGACCTCTTCATGCACCTGTGGGTCTCTGACAACACCTTTTTTTCCTACCTTTTCTCTTCCGGCTTCAAACTGCGGCTTAATCAGACAAACCACCTCTCCCTCCGGCAGCAAAAGCTCCCGCACCGGCGGAAGTACCTTTGTCAATGAAATGAAGGATACATCTATGGATACAAACGAAGGTAATTCTTCAATATCCTCCGGTGTTACATATCGGATATTCGTCTTTTCCATACAGGTCACACGTTCATCATTTCTTAGCTTCCAATCCAATTGTCCATGTCCGACATCTACGGAATATACCTTTACCGCTCCGTTTTGAAGCATACAGTCTGTAAAGCCGCCTGTGGATGCACCCACATCCATGCACACCTTTCCGGACAGTTCGATTCCGAATTGCTCCATAGCCTTTTCAAGCTTGAGTCCGCCCCGGCTTACATACTTTAAGGTATGACCTTTTACTTCAATTACTGCTTTGTCTGTATCAAAGGTTGAACCTGCTTTGTCTTCCCGCTGTCCGTTTACAAATACAATCCCCGACATAATGATTGCCTTTGCCTTTTCTCTGGAAGAAGCATAACCTTGTTCCACCAACAAAATATCCAATCGTTGTTTCATATAGTACCTCAATCCTATATTGCTATACCCGCTTCTTATCCTGGGTATTTTCCTGCATAATCTTCAATAACCGTTGTCCTACACTTTCGCCATCTAACTGAAGCATCTGCCGTAATCTTGCTATGCTTCCATGTTCAACAAACTGGTCCTCAATTGCAATCGGAATAAATGTAACCTCTGCCTGTCTCTCCATCAGATATGCTCCAACTGCTTCTCCGTAACCGCCCTGATACACATTTTCCTCCATGGTACATATATAAGAATGTGTCTGCATCAACTCTTCCAGCAATTCTTCATCCAACGGTTTTACAAATCTGGCATTAATCAATGAGGCTTGTATACCCTGTTCCTCTAAAAGCTCACACGCAAGCTCTGCTTCTTCCACCATATTTCCGACTGCCAGAATTGCAAGCTCACTTCCCTGCCGCAGCCATTCGCTTTTTCCGAACTCTATCGGTGTCTTTTTATCTTCCCACAGCTCACAAGCAGTTTCCTTTGGATACCGGAGTGCAACCGGTCCTTCCCATTCATAGGCAAACTCCATTGCCTGCTCTAATTCATATCGATTTTTCGGTGATAAAATCACCATATTCGGAATCTCTGATAAATAACTAATGTCAAATATTCCCTGATGCGTTGACCCATCCGCACCTACCAGACCGGAACGGTCTATGGCAAATATGACGTGCAGATTCTGATTACAGACATCATGCAATATCTGGTCATATGCCCGCTGCAAAAATGAGGAATAGACGGCAACCACCGGAGTCATCCCTGCCGCTGCAAGACCTGCTGCAAATGTCACTGCATGCTGCTCTGCAATTCCCACATCAAAGAAACGCTCCGGATACATTTCCCGGAACCGTTTTAAGCCGGTTCCCTCTGCCATGGCTGCCGTAATTGCAATCACCTTCTGGTCTGCCTTCGCCAGCTCTAACATCTTCCTTCCGAAAATATCCGTATAGGTTGGTTTCTCCTTTTTCTGCTTTACCTTACCTGTTTTTAAGTCAAACGGTGCGATTCCATGGAAGTAGCATGGGTATTTCTCTGCATACCGATAGCCCTTTCCTTTTTGCGTCTTTACGTGTACTACAACCGGTCTTTGCAGTTCGATTGCGGAGACTAAACTCTCTACCATCTGCTGAATATTATGTCCGTCTATCGGACCGATATAGGTAATCCCCATATCTTCAAAAAACATACCCGGAACCAGCAGATGCTTGATGCTGTCCTTAGAACGCTTGACCGACAAGGCTATATCATGCCCCGCAACCGGGATGTTCAGGATTGTCTTTTCTACTTCCGCTTTAAAATCATTATACTTCTGTCCTGCACGAATCTTATTCAGATACCGGGACATACCGCCCACATTTTCTGATATAGACATATCATTATCATTTAATACCACTACCATGCTGGATTTCAGGCGTGCCATATTATTTAATGCCTCGTATGCAAGTCCGCCGGACAAGGCTCCGTCACCGATAACCGCAATAACGGATTCGTCTGTCCCCATCAGCTCTTTAGCCTCTGCAAAGCCGAGTGCAGCAGAAATAGAGGTGGAACTATGCCCTGTATCAAAGCAATCGCAGACACTTTCTGCCTGCTTTGGAAATCCGCTCATTCCACCAAATTCCCGTAAATGATTAAATTCTTCTTTTCTTCCTGTCAGAATCTTATGTGTGTAAGATTGATGTCCGACATCCCAGATTAATTTGTCATACGGAAAATCCAACACCAGATGCAATGCCATCGTCAATTCGACTGTTCCGAGATTGGATGCCAGATGTCCGCCCGTCTGACTTACATGCTCTAACAGAAATTCCCGAATTTCCTGTGCTAATATCGGATATTCACTCTTATCCAACCGCTTAATATCATTCGGTTTTTTTATCTTATCCAAGGTACTCATGTGCTTCCTCATTTCACAACCATTTCATGACTGATATTACTTCTTACGATGAACCAATGAAAGCAACAGTTCCCGCAAGAACATATTCTCCTGCTCGAAACCATCTAAAATATGAACGGCTTCCTGTGACAAATTCTCCACATCCATTTTGGATTGTAATAATCCATGAATTGTAACATACGTTACCTTTCCGTTTTCTTCATCACTGTGTAACGGCTTACCTAGCTCCTCTTGCGTTCCCTCAATATCCAGAATGTCATCCTGTATTTGAAAGGCTTTTCCTACAATTCCCGCAAGATGCTCTACGGTCTTTACCGTATCGGTATCTGCACCTGCCAGAACCGCACCTATCATCATAGATGCTTCAATCAATGCTCCGGTTTTATTTTCATAGATGTATTCCAGTTCATCCTCTGATAACTTCGTTCCCGTCAATTCCACATCTGCGGTCTGTCCACCAATCATACCATAGATTCCGGGCTTCTGCGTAAGAATCGTATATGCCCGAACCACCGGAACCAAATCCTGTGTCATTGTAAATGCCTTAGCGGCTGTTTCATATGCATAATTTAATAAGGCATCTCCTGCCAGAATTGCCATTGCTTCTCCATATACAATGTGTGCGGTTTTCCGCCCTCTCCGATAATCGTCATTATCCAATGCCGGAAGGTCATCATGTACCAGAGAATATGTATGTATCATCTCAATTGCAGCCATAAACGGCTCCACGATTGTATCCGTACCACCGAACATCCGGTATGTTTCCTGCATTAACATCGGACGAAGCCTTTTTCCTCCTGCATTTATAGTATAATTCATTGCCGATAATACAGTCTTGGCATAGCCCTCTTCCTTAGGCATATACGCACGAATAATATCCTCAACGGCTGCTACCCGCTCATTCATATTTTTCATCCGGCATTTCTCCTTCCTCTGTCAATGTAATCATTTCCGTTTCTATTTCATCCAGTCTAATTTTGCATTGCTGTAACAAGCCTACACCCGTCCGGTATAGCTGCATGGAATCCTCCAAGGTTATGTCCGGTGCTTCCAGCTTCTCTGCTATCTGCTCCAGTTCCCGAAATGATTCCTCCACCGTTAATTTCGTTTCTTTCTGCGGTGTATCTGTTTTTTGCTTACCTGCCATTTCCTTTATTCTCTCCTCTGTCAGACTTCATCCTGCTTCTCCCATGCCGTTACTGCTTCTACACGGGCGTTCAGCATACCATCATGAAGTGTCACCTTTAATTGCTTTCCCGGCTCTACCTGACTGATTCCGGTTACAGGCTGTCCATCCTGTTCCAGATACCCGTATCCATGTGTCAACCGGGCAGTCGGAGAGCTTCGATGAATCTGTTCTCTCAGAAGATTCCAACGAAACTGTTCCCGTTCCAGCCGCTGCCTTATCAGCCGCTCCATTTTATCCCATAATTCATCCAGATATTGCTTCTGCTGTCGAAGCTTTTGCTCCGGATTCTGATATTGCAGCCGCATCGCACAATTCTGATATTCTGCTCTGGCATTTTCCAGCCGCCACCGCATAAGCTGTGTGATTCGTGCCTGCAACTGCTTCCATTTTCTCTGAATTTCCATAACATCCGGTATGGCTAACTCACACGCTGCCGAAGGTGTGGGAGCCCGCAAATCGGCAACATAATCCGCAATCGTCGTATCAACCTCATGCCCGGTTCCCGATATAATCGGTGTGTCCGCGGCATAGATGGCTCTTGCCACCGCTTCTTCATTAAACGCCCACAAATCCTCAATAGAACCGCCGCCACGTCCGATAATAATCGTATCCACCTTCATGCGGTCTAATATCTGAATCCCTTTCACAATGGTAGCCGCTGCTCCGGCTCCCTGAACCTTTGCCGGATAGAGAATCAGTTGTACCCCCGGATTTCTGCGTCGTGCAATATTCTGTATATCCCGAATTGCCGCTCCGGTAGCCGCAGTTACGATTCCTACCCGCTTCGGATACTCCGGAATGGGCTTCTTATGTTCAAATTCAAACAGCCCCTCCTCATATAACCTCTGCTTTAATTCTTCATATCTTGCATAAAGGATTCCGGCCCCATCCAGTGTAATTTCCCTTGCATACATCTGATAGCTGCCGTCCCGCTCATATACAGAAATATTACCGGATACCAAAACACTCTGTCCATCCTCCAGACGGAACTTCAGTCCGGCTGTCCGGTTTCCCTGAAACATAACACATGCCATGGCTCCGCTCTCATCCTTTAAGCGAAAATAAATATGCCCGGACGAATGATATTTACAGTTTGACACCTCGCCCTTCATACATAACCCGGATAACAGATAATCACCCTGAAACATATTCTTAATATACTTATTTATCTGCCCTACGGTATAAATCCGCTTCTGCATAATGCTCTCCTGCCTGCTATGACTTTGCCAGCTTTCCCAATACCGCATTTACAAAGCCCTTGGCATCCTCATCACAATATGTCTTTGTCAATTCTACCGCTTCATTAATTGCCACTCCCTGCGGCACTTCGTCATCATACTTCATTTCATACACTGCCAGACGGAGAATTGCCAGTTCTGCCTTTCCTATCCGCTGCAATGCCCAACCTTCTGTCTGACTTGCAATTGCTTCATCTATTTCTTCCAGATGTGCAAAAATATCCAACACCTTATTCCGCACATATTCCAAATCCGAAGACTCTGCATTTATAACACCTTCCGGCTCCTGCTGTGTCAATTCCTGCAAATGAAATTCCAACTGCTCCTGTCGTTCCTGTTTTTCATTAAATTCGATTCGGAATAATGCCTTAAAAATACTATCCCGCAACTGCCGTCTCGTCATAACGCTCCTCCACTCAATGTCTTCTGTTTTTTATAGGGACATATCCGCTTCGCAGATTGTCCCCATAATCTAAGCTTTCAATTGGTATGTTTATTTTTTTACCACATGAACAGTTCTCTGTGACTTTTGGGATTTCTGAGCCTTTTGTGGCTTATCAACCGCCACACCTACGATTCTGACATTTACCCGTTCCACACTCAGTCCGGTCATACTCTCAATTGCATTCTTTACACGCTCCTGTACCTGTTCAGAAACCTTAAGAATACTATAACCATATTTCATTTCCAAAGCCAAATCAATTGCAACACTCTCCGGTGTCACCTCAACCTTTACACCCTTGGACAGATTCTTCATGCCAAGCTTGCTTACCAGTTCATTCGGTACATTGCCGCTCATCTTAGCGACACCCTCTACCTCTAAGGCAGCCAGACCGGATATAATCGCAACGACCTCATCCGCAATCTGTACCTCACCAAATGCACAAGTTTCATGTAATTTATAACCATCCTGACGTTCCATATCTACTGCCATACTCCTATCCTCCTAACGTGCTTACCTATAACATTTCCTCTATTATATCAAATTTATACACTTTTGCAACAAACTTTTAGGACTCATCCACAGTTGTAATCACAATCTGGGAAACATCACAGCCTGCTTTTCGTGTAACAATATCTTCAATCTGTGCCTTTTCTACCTCTGTCAGAGTGGAACGGTTCACCGTCACATCTACACAATCCTCGCTAATCAATACAACACAATCCTCAAAGCCCTTTGCCATAAGCTGTTGCTCACATATGGATTCCTTCTCCATAATTGCAGTCATTGCCACCAGCGTATCCACAGCTTCCTGCTTTGCCTCCTGTGCCAGGTCCTCATTATTTACAATCTGCATTAATAATTCCTGTTCCTTCGCACGATTCTGCTCCCGGTTTAATTTTGCATTTACAATTGCTGCTGCCGTCGCATTTGCAGTCTCTGCGTTCGTCAGAACCGCTTCTCCGATGGAATCATTCAGCGGTGCACTTACCTGTGCATCATCCGAATTGCCGGTTGCCCCCTCTGCCTCTCCCGCAGCAGCGTCATCCGGATTTCCGTCTGCCTGTAAGGTTTCCTGCACCGCCTCTCCCGACGCTAAATCCACCGGATTTCCGTTTTCATCAATAATACTGACTTCCTTACTGGTAAAGCTTAGGTATCCGGCAACCGCAATCATGACTGCCAATACCGTAATAATAATCTGATTCTTTTTCACTATTTTTTTCATTTAATTAATACCCTCCAGACGTTTCAATCATTTTACATACTTTAATTTTGTGTGCTGCAATCGGAAATAATGCCTGTGCGGTCTCTATTATATCCTGCCGGACCTGCGGCGAATCTGCTCCCTCTGCAACTACTACAACTCCTTCTATCTGATTATATTCCCCCGAAGTCGTAATCATCACTTTCACACTACCTACACCTTGAATTTTTTGCAGCATATCCTCCAATCGCTGCTCCAGATTTTCAGTTTCTGTCATTGTTTCTACTTCATTACCGCCTGTAAATCCCTCCTGTTCTTTCTTTTTGGAACCGGTTGGTATGCAGATTACCAGCAAAAACACCCCTATCAACAGCCATATAAGTAGTTTATCCATACCAAGGGTTTTCAACTTTTCCAGAGAAAACCATTCCTTCATGCCTTCACCGCCTTATTCATGTATATTATTTTCCCCTGCAAACTAGTACCTTCTTATAAAAAATAACTAAAATGCAAAATTGGGAGCTGTTATACCCAAAAGCTGACCGACCGCCGCAAGCACCATACAGATATATACCAGTCCGATTGCAAATCTGGCATACTTGCGGTATTTTTCTCCGGGCAGCAAATGAATACAAAATGCCGACAGTACCGCAAAAATTACAATATTCCTCATAAATTCCTTTATGATTGCCATATAATCCATATCCCACTACCCCATTTATAAGCCCTGCCGCTTATCCTGCATAATAGGTTACATTTGTTGAGACCGCAACGATTGCAATTGAAAGCAAAAACAATACAATTACTGTCAGTACGGCTGTCATTAATAACTGTCCGCCCTCACTGATTCCTTGTATGCCCTGAATCATACGTTTATCTGAAATCGGCTGCAGCAAAGCCGCAATAAATTTATAAGACAATATAAATACACTCATTTTTATGATGGGAAGTGTCACCGCCATGGCTATTAAAAGCATTCCGCCGACCCCGATGGCATTCTTAATCAGAATCCCGGAGCCGATTACCACACCGGACACCGCATTGAGTGCCTGTCCACCGGGAACAGCTCCCAAGCCACGCTGTAACGCTGCTGCCGCCACCGAATCAGCCGCCGGTGCAAGCATACTCTTTATTGCATTCATTCCCACCACAACCGCCAGAATACTCTTTAACAGCCATTTAACTCCCGTCTGAATCAGCTCTCCGAATTTTGAAAAGAAATCCTCCTCCTGCAAATTATTGACAAGCTGCAATACTACAAACAACTGGATACAGGGAAATACTATCTTGCGAATCCCCCACGACACCGCTGAGATTCCAAGCACCATACTCTCTTGCAGGATTGCCGAGGATGTAACGCCGGAGCTGAAGCTGACTGCCATCATATATGTGGGAATCAATGCCTCCATAATCTGTATCAGGTCTGTAACCGTATCCTCCGCAACCTGATAAATTAAGTAAAACGAAGACATTAACAATGCCGTCATAATCAGATAGGTAATATAAAAACCATTTTCACTGATTAATCCCTTTCCGACTGTTCCGCTCATATTCGTAAAGATTGCCGTTATGACTGCCAACAGAATAAGCTTCACCAGAATCCCTATGTTGGCTTCCAGCTCCTTTAAGAATATCTCATAGCAATACTTCTTCCAGTCATTTTGCTCAACCTCCACATCACCCTGCATCAGGGAAGACACCATATCCTCGAAGCTCCACTCTGCATCACCGCCATATTCCGATACCAGCTCGTTTAAGGTATCAAATTCATATCCCTGCATTAACTCATCCTGTATTTCCTCCGCAGTAAGCTCCTCCGTCGTATCGGTATCTGTGTAACAGGAGCTGTCCGCATTGGCATCTGCCTGACCGCTTATATGGGTCGAGGTTGCAGGGTCAGCCGCCAGCAGCAAGCAAATCCCCACACTCACCAAGCCTGTTAATCTCAACATACTAAAAGCCCCTTCCCGCTACTTTAAGAACTGCTCAATGGTATCTATGATTGCCAGCATGACCGGTATGGTAATAATCATCATTGCTACCCTGCCTGCCACCTCTATCTGTCCGGAAATAGCCTGATACCCGGCATCCTTACACAGACTGGAGGCAAATTCACACACGTATGCAATTCCTATTAATTTTAACAGTACCCCCACATATTCCAGATTCATATAGCCGGATATTTTCTGTATAAATGATACCAATGCATCGAATGCCTGTACCATAAAAAACATAAGCAATAAGCAGATACCGATGCTTACTATAACACTCATGTCCGCTTGCTGCTTTCGAAATGTCAGTGCAATCAGCATTCCCACAACCGCAATTAACACCAGTTGTACAATGGACAGTTCCATATATTAAAGCCTCCATATTTCATTTCCGAATTTTGTTCCTTATATCTGAAACAACGATTGAATCATCTGAAATAAATCATAAATATATGGCACCAACCAAGTTAATACAAGAATTAATCCGGCGAGACTTACCAGATATGCCTGTTCCTCCCGTCCCGAATGCTTTAAGACCTGATTCAGAAGTGCAACCAAAATTCCCACAGCGGCAATCTTGAATATTAATCCCATTGTCATTGCCTGTCCCCCTTTTTATATCCTATGTATGCTGCCTATACCAACAGCAAAACGAGAAACATCCCGCTTAATACTCCCAGCATAGCCCCCAGCTTTAACTTACCGGGCAATTCTGAAAGTAACTGCTCCTCCTCCTGCTTCAACCGCTGACAATACCACTGAATTGCAGATAATTGCGTGTCCTTATCCGGATACGATAACTGTCCCCCTAAGCGTTCCAGTCCTTGGATGGTTCCTGTTCCCAATACCGTCTTAAGCTTCAACTGCTGTATCTGTTGCTGCCAGATTTCATGAAACGCAAGCCCCTCCATGGCATTCAGACGATTTCCGGTTTCCAGAAACCATTCCCCGCATATTCCCTGTAACTGCCTTCCGCATATCAGAAATGCTTCCGGCAGTATGTTACACTGGTATTCAATTTCTCCTTGCAGCAGCATCATCAACTGCAAGAGCTGACGATGCTGTTCCAGCCGCAAATGCAGCCTTCGATTATATCCGATTCCGCAACCAATGCTTGCAATCAGAATCAGACAGGAGCCTAACCCCTTACAAACTATTTCCCTGTGCATCAAAAATCCGTTCAATATGTCCAATTCCTCCTTTATTATTCAGAACCACATACCGTTCAAAAATCCGCTCCTCAACCAGCTTTCTTAGAACCGGTTTGTTTCGAATATCCTCTATCGAGTTTCCATGAACCGTAGCCAGAATTGAACATCCGGCATTAATGACATATTCGATTGCTTCAATATCCTCTCTGCTTCCAATCTCATCTACCGCAACCACCACCGGAGACATAGAACGAATTAACATCAGCATCCCGTATGCCTTCGGGCAGCAATCCAGAATATCGGTGCGTTTCCCTAAGTCATTTTGCGGAATCCCCTGATAACACGCCCCTATTTCCGAGCGTTCATCCACAACCCCCACCGTCACACCGGGCTGTGTCTGCGTACCGTCCGACAACAGCCGGATTAAATCCCGAAGCAGCGTAGTCTTTCCGCATCTGGGCGGAGAAATAATTAAAGTATGCTTAACTTCCCCCTCATTTACCACCAACGGTAATAATTCGGTTCCACAGCCCTTTACCTGATGCGACAACCGGATATTTAAAAATGCAATATGGCGAATGGTTTTGATTCCTCCATCCTCCATAACCACCTTGCCGGCAATGCCAACCCGGTGTCCGCCCTGAATGGTGATGAACCCCTGTCGAATCTCATCCTCATATGCATACAACGAATACCGGCTGATAAAATCAAGGGTATTCCGAATATCCTCCGGCGTAACCGTATAGATTTCATTCATGCAGGTACTGAGCTTTCCGTCCTCTCCCACAAAAAATTCACGATTATCATATATAATTAACAATGGTTCCCATACCCGTAACCGAATCTCCTGAAGCCGTTCAAATTCAATATTCATAGACATCAAAATCTTCCGTAAGCGTACAGAAAATACCTTCCATAACTCCTGTTCCTTGTCCATGCTCCCCCTCCTTTCTTCTAAATATATGAACCACACAGGCTTTTAGAACTTTCCTTATACGCAAAAAAGGCCGTTCCTTACGGAACGACCTCTTACTATCTTATTTCGTTGTAATACCCTTATCTTATACTCTGGATAAATATTCTCCGGTTCTGGTATCAATCTTAATAACATCCCCCTGATTTACAAACAAAGGAACCATTAAGGTTGCACCGGTTTCAACGGTACATGGCTTTGTTGCACCCGTTGCGGTATCGCCCTTAACACCCGGCTCACACTCAGTAATCTCCAATTCTACAAACATCGGAGGCTCTACTGCGAAAATATCTCCCTTATGAGACTTCATCTTAACCATTTCATTCTCTTTTACGAACTTCAAAGAATCACCAATCTGGTCTGCACTCAGAGAAATCTGGTCATAAGTTTCCATGTCCATAAAGTTATACAGGTCACCATCTTTATATAAGTACTGCATATCCTTTGTATCAATCTGTGCATTCTCAAACTTCTCGGTTGGGCGGAAGGTCTTCTCCACTACACCACCGGTCTTAATATTCTTAATCTTTGTACGAACAAATGCAGCACCCTTACCCGGTTTTACATGCTGAAATTCAATAATCTGATAAATATTATTTTCAAACTCAATTGTAAGGCCATTCTTAAAATCACCTGCTGTAACCATCCTAAAATATCCTCCTTAACCTTCTGAAAAATCTCTCATTTAACTATTCTATAATAATTAGACATAATTTTCAAGATATTTCTTAATTTTCCACCTATTTGTGCAATTTCCGTCAATTATGCTTCCAGCATATGCTGCATGGCTTCCATTGCCAAATCATATCCCTGCAGTCCCATTCCGATAATCTGTCCGGTACAGACCGGTGCCGTTACGGAGGTTCTTCGAAATTCCTCTCTTTGATGAATATTGGAAATATGCACTTCTATCTTCGGCATTTGCACAGAAGCCAGTGCATCACGCAAAGCATAGCTATAATGTGTATAGGCACCGGGATTAATGATAATTCCCTGTGTACCATCCCGATATGCTTCCTGAATCCGGTCAATCAAGGCTCCTTCTGAATTACTCTGGAAAATATCAACCTCTATCTTTAATTCTTCTGCCCGCTTTTGAATCCGCTGACATAACGTATCATAGGTTTCATTTCCATATACCTGCTTTTCGCGTATCCCTAAGAAATTAATGTTGGGACCATTTATCACCAGTACCTTCATCTTATAACTTCCATCCTTTTCTGTCTTGATATAGTTCCTCTGCAATGGTTACCGGACTCCGTCCATCGGTTTCCACCTGTATATGTGCCGCCTGTTCGTATAACGGTTTTCGTGCTTCCATAAGTGCATGTATCTTCTGCTTAGGATTTTCTCCGTTTAGCAGCGGGCGGTCATGGGAATCCTTTACCCGCTCCCATATGGTTTCCTCCGATGCCTTTAAATACGCGACCTGTCCCAGCTCCCGCAGCAGCCTTGCATTTTCTCTGCGAAGTGGCATTCCGCCTCCGGTTGATATTACCGTATGATGTGTAGTCTCTATCAGCTCCTGTAATATCAAGGTTTCCAGCTTCCGGAAATATTCCTCGCCATGCTCGTCAAAAATCTCGGAAATACGTTTTCCTTCCCGCTTTTCAATATAAGCATCCGTATCCAGAAACGAATATCCGTATTGTTCTTCCAGCCTATGTCCGACGGTTGTTTTTCCGCTGCCCATAAACCCGATTAACACGATGTTATCTCCTGACGGATGGATGGCTTCATATAAGCGGTCATATACACAGTCTGCCTGTGCTTCCGATACCTGTATTCCGTTCCATAATTCATAGGCAATTATGCCCTGATATAAAAGCATTTTAAGTCCGTTATAGGCTCTGCCTCCGGCTGCCTCCACCAGCTTCATGAATCTGGTTACCGCCGGATTATATATTAAATCAACTCCGACTGCCACCTGCTTATAAAACTGTGCATCCTCCAGCACAACGGCATCCGTCTGCGGACTTAAACCAATGGAAGTACATTGAAATACAATCCAAGGTCCATCCGGTAATTGCTTCCAATCCTCCAATTCCATCGCTGTCATTCTCTTTACTCCAAAGCATTCATTCATGGCTTCCGCAATTCTTTGTGCCTTCTCCACCGTCCGGTTTAACATATAGATTTCACTTGCCTGTTCCTGCATACACATATAGGCAACTGCCTTTGATGCTCCGCCTGCTCCCAAGATAACAACGGTTTGATTCCGCAGGTTAATTCCGTCTGACTGAATGGCTCTTAACAGCCCCGGCATATCCGTATTATACCCTTTATAGCCCTGTTCCATCCGTACCAGCGTATTTACTGCACCAATCTGCTCTGCTACAGAATCTGTTTCCTGCAAATACTGCATAACCTGATTCTTATGCGGTACGGTTACATTCAGTCCAAGAAGATTCAGTTCATAGGCTCCCCGAACTGCCTGCTCCAAACCGTCTTCCTTCACACAAAACGGAACATACACCTGATTCTTTTGCAATATTTCACTCAATGTATTATGAATGACCGGTGATAAGGTATGCTCCACCGGATTTCCAAGCAAGCCCAGCAATCGTGTCTGCCCATTAATCTGCTGTTTCATTCTGTCGATGCTTCCTCTCTGTCATAAGCTTCTCTTATCGGTAATTTCCCGGAATATTATTTTCATAGCCCTCCCGATTCGGCTTTGTACCCTTATAGGTCCGGCTTCTTCGATAAAAATACAGGCTAATCCGCTCCAATACACGCTTCATTACAATCAAAAAACCTTCCTTATGTGCTACCGGTCCCACCAGAATACTATAATAATTCATACGGTTTGCTCCGATAATATCCGTTAATATCTGATCTCCGACGAACAGGATTTTATCCGCATCCACATTCAGGATTGCTGCTGCCCGCTGGTAGCCCTTCTTAAACGGTTTTCCTGCATTACTAATATATTTTGCATTTAACGCTTCTGCAAACGGTGCAACTCGTCTGGTATTATTGTTCGATAAAAAACAAATCTGAAACCCGATTGCCCGTAAATGATTACACAGCCGCTTTGCCCGTTCATCTGCCGGTGCACCATGAGGAACGAGTGTATTATCTATATCAAATATAATTGCCCGATAACCTTTTTTATAAAATTCTTCAAAGGGAATTTCATAGGTCGAACCAAATTCTTCTTTTGGATAAATCACAACTTGCCCTCCACTATCTCACTTCAATTCATACATGGTAACTATTGTATCATACTTCTTCCTTCTCTACAACGAAAAACATTCCAAAACCAAATGTGCTTTCTGCTCACCTGATTTTGGAATGTCTGCTTTCTTTAAATAATTTTATATTATCTGCGGTTACGCTCACCGGATTCTGATTGCGATTCCGTTTGCGTTACCTCTGTACTCATTGCTGAACTTTTTTCTGTTGTTGCTTCTGTCGTAGCCTGTATTCCGGTTGATGCTTCTGTACTAGGCATGACTGCTTCTGTTGTTGATTCCGTCGTTGCCCCTGTGGTGGTTTCCTTTACTGCTTCTGTCGTCACCGTTGCTATATCCGGGGTTTCTGAAATGGTCTCCATCACCACCGAAGATGCATTTTCACTGGTTCCCACATAGCGGTATACCTTTACATATTTCTTTCCGTAGTTCAAAGCCTCCTGATGACTGGAGAAATAAATATCAATTCGATTTCCCCGAATTGCTCCGCCACGGTCCTCAACAGTATATACCTGCCCATTAATTACTACCTGTGTTCCAAATCCTAACACACTGGTATCTGCCGCAATTGTGTGATTTGCCTTGGCTACAACTCCGGAAGCTGTAACACCGTTTGTTTTCCCACAACATGCCGCACAAGGACAATATCCGGTTGTAAGATAGGTACCAATACACTCATATCCATTCATGGAAGGGTCTGCATACACCGGTGATGCTGTAAGCCCTGTATAACTCTTGGCTACCACATCCGTTACCTTTTCTTCCACAACTGCGTAATCCGGTTCTACCGCTCCCGCAACTGCAAGTGCCTCAGCCACAACCAGATGATTCTGGATTGTATTATAGTCTTCCTTTTGTACCGTTCCTAATGCATTTCGATTTTCTTCCTGTGTACATTCACTCAACGCCACCTGTTTAAAAGGCAGAACATTCTTTGCAGCTTCTCCACAAACCGTAATTAACGCAGCACCGGCAAATGCAGCCGACACCAGTAATAATGCCACCCGCTTGCAATATGCTTTTACGTTATTCTTTAGTTGTACCAGTTGCTTTTCCATTTTCTGGTTCCTTTCAACTATTAATGACTTGTTGCAAAATGTTACATAATTGTTACATCTGTGTTGCCATTATATTCTGAATCCGTAGAAAGGTCAAGTAAAATTGGTGTTTTTCGTTTTTTTTACCATACTTTGCCTTGCAATTTGTATATTTTTTATAAGACTTTACAAAAATTATTGAAAATGCTACAATGCCTAAGTGAGTCGGACAGGTGATCGCGGCTGCAAGTGCCGAAAGGCCGCAGGTGAGGAAAGTCCGGGCTTCACAGGGCAGGGTGCCGGATAACGTCCGGTGGAGGCGACTCCCAGACAAGTGCAACAGAAATAAACCGCCAGATTCTCTGGTAAGGGTGGAAAGGTGAGGTAAGAGCTCACCGCTTGACTGGTAACAGGCAAGGCTCTGTAAACTCCACTCGAAGCAAGACCGAACAGAAAGCGTTACAGTTGCCCGCTGTGCTTTCGGGTAGGTTGCTCGAACCGATTGGTAACAGTCGGTCTAGATAGATGATCACTCAACGACATAACCCGGCTTATCGTCCGACTCACACCTTTTATTTATCCTATTTATATTTCATATTATAAAATCAAAGAAATTATTAAAAGCAAAAGAATTGAATTTTTTCCACGAAAAAAGATTGACACCCTATCCCTTACATCAGATGCCAATCTTTCCTTACCCCCAAATATATACGAATATTAGATACTACACGTTTTTAATTGCTGCTGCTCCCACCAGTATATACAATGGTTCAGCAGAGATATGGATGTATCCGGGAATGCCTGTAATAATTCCTGTCTTGTCATATGCTCCTGAGCGACAGTATGTATCAGCTTCTGCAATTCCTGAATGAACTCCTGCTGCATCGGCAGCTCCATGCTTCCTAAAATATGTCTGGTCTTTCTTGGCAGGAACGGAAATACCGCAGTCAAAGCAGCATCACAATCCACCGACAGGTAACGCCGAATCAAATCAAACACAATTACCTGTTCATCATACGGAATACCGGCATGCCTTGCTGCCGTCTGCTCGCAATCCTTGAATAAATTACCGGTCTTAATCTGATACCCATTCAAGCCAAAATCATGAAAGCATTCCAGAAACATGTCCAACTGGTGCCGCTGCGTATATTGTGATTGTTCCTCGAACATTCGCAATAATTCACCGTTTACCTTTTCATATTTCTCATCCCAGTAAATAAAATTGTAGGTACAGTACACCGCAATACACAGCATAAAATCATCTGCAACATTACTGCTACTGGCGAATGCAAATAGGGACTTTAGCTTGATTCCTAAGCGTCTATAGTCATTCTCACTAAGCTCCAGGTCACTCAGAGTCCGTACATTGTGTATCTCTTTTTCAAAACACATCTGCATCTCGTGTAAATCGAATTTCGGTTCTTGAATTCCCATATACATTCCTCCTCGTATAGACTTATATTACATTTTATTCTGCATCCTTTCTTTTTATGACTGTTCCTATATTTAGGATTATACAACTTTTTAACAAAAATTTCCACTTTTTTATACATTTTTCACAACTTTTTCCTATTTCAACAAATCTATTGATTTATTTACTCATTTTTTCAGATTGTTTTGTATGTATTGTACAAATATTTCTTTTCTATTTATAGTTTACTACCAAATTATCCATTCTCTTTCTTGTCATTCCCTTTAAAATCGACTACAATAACAAAAAAGGAGATACCCGTATGAAACTAAATTCCGGTATTACAACTGCATACCATAAAGACGGAAGTCCATACTATCGTGCCTCCATTACCTATCATCGTAAGCACATCAGTCTGGGAAGCTATCTGAATCCGGAGACCGGCACGCTTGCTTATCAGGAGGCTTATGCATTGCTTCATGATTCCCGGTGTCCGTTACCGGAGGACTACCCTGCCGATTCCAAGCTTCCGTTTGAAAAATACATATCCTTAATCAACCTGCGGGCAAATGGTATTTACATTAAAACACCCATTTATCTGTACCCGAATTATTTTGTATACTATCTGTCTGCTCATGATTTCCTGAAGTTTGACCGGGATGATTTATTCTTCTATGCCTCCCACTCCATTCAGCAACGCGGCGGCTATCTGTTTGTCTGCCATTACGGCAGCCAATATGGGATTCTCTCCCGTTACGGTATCCGTGCTTTTGCAGTTGAAGGCAGAGACTATATATTTGTAAATGGAGATAATCATGACTATCGTTACCAGAATATTCAGGTACTGAATCATTATATGGGCGTAACACAGGAGCTAAAATCAGGCAAGCCTTCTTATGTTGCGACCATTCATATTAACGGCAACTATATAATAGGAAGATACGCTACCGAGGAAACGGCTGCAATTGCCTATAATAAGGCAGCCGATTTTCTTACCGAACATGGTCTGAATAAGCAATTTATCCGGAATTATATCAGCTCTTTATCACCGACGGATTACGAAGCCCTATACCGGACGATTCCGATTTCCTCCAAGCTGGATACTGTCATAAATTCTTTGTCGGATTCATAAACTAACAGCAACTACCATGTCTACAGAGGCTTCTAAATGAAACCACCCTATGCGTCTGATTCCCCCGGTTCCCTATCGGAACAAGAATTCAACTCCTCTTATATGAAGGTATTGTCTGCTCTTTTATTAACCGCAGTCTGCTTATATACTGCAATTACTGTCCGACAGCCTTCTTCCGCTTCCATACCGGCAGCCGATTATTTACATAACGAGCTTCCGATTTACAGCGTTGAAACTGACCTTCCGGTTGTGGCACTCACCTTTGATGCCGCATGGGGTGATGAGGATTTGGAGGAAATTTTATCGATTCTTGAACGTCATCAGGCTTCTGCAACCTTTTTTGTATCCGGAGACTGGGTAAATAAATATCCGGATGCGATACAGGCAATTCATGCTGCCGGACACGAGCTTGCCAATCACGGAACCAACCACAAGCATATGCCACAATTAAGTGAGGATGCTATGCGGGCAGAAATTATGGAATGTCACGAACAGGTGTATGCCCTTACGCAAGTCTCCATGACTGCCTTTCGAGCACCTTATAGTGACTGGAACGACCAGGTGGTTTCGGTTGCAAAGGACTGCGGCTATGCCAGCATTAATCAAAATGTTGATTCTGTAGACTGGAAGGACTATGGTGTTGAAAGTATCATTGATACCGTTATGAATGACCCGGATTTGGATAACGGTGCTATTATTTTACTTCATAACGGTTCCACTTATACAAAGGATGCTTTGGATGAGCTGTTGACCCGGTTGGAAGAAGAAGGATATTCATTTGTAAAAATTTCCCAGCTGGTATATACAGATTCCTATACGATTGACCATACGGGAAGACAATTTCCGATTTCCTAATATTTCCCCTATATTTTTCCGAAAACTGCTTATACTAAAATTACTGATTCAGATAACATCCAAAATTTCAGGTCTGTTATTCTGAAGCATTGCAACTTATTAATAAATGCAAAGGAGTTATAAGTATGAAAACATTTAAGAAAATCATGATTTTAGGTATGTGTTGTACATTTCTGACCGTGGCTCTTGCGGCTTGCGGCAAAGATACGAACAACAACGCTACAAACGGCAACAACATGAATGGCAGCACAACCAACGGCAGCACCAGTACCGGAAACGGTAATAATTCCAACAATATCGGTAATGATGTTGGGGATACCGTAGATAATGTCGGTAACGATGTCGGCAACATGGTAGACGATGCCGGTAATGCGGTAGACGATGCTGCACAGGGTGCCGGTGATGTTATCCGTGATGTTACAGACGATGCCGGTGATATGGTAAATGATGTTACCAACGGAAATAATTCTTCTGATGATAACAACAATTCCAGCACCAATCGCTAATCATACTTTTTTCTAAAAGCCGGGAATCCCCGGCTTTTACTCATTGTTCTGTCTGCTTTTTCTGCTGACGGCAACGACGCTCTAATTCATCATATTGCTGATACATATATTGTACTCCGTTTTCCAGTACATAATAATGCATAATATATGGAACCAGCAGCACCAATAACACCACCAGTAAGCCTGCCAGTATAAGCTTCGGATACAACACCAATACTAAAAATACCATGACTGTCACAATTGCAAACAACGCCATTACGATTTCATGAACTAACCGCTCATGCATAAAGAATTGAATCTGAATCAAATGCTGCCGTGCTTCTTCTGCATAGTCTGTGTCCTCCGGCGGATGCTCTAAGAATGCATCCATTTTCTTTTGATATTCCAAAATTTTCTTTCTCATAAAGCCGCTTCCTCTCCATGTATAATTACAGCATAGGGTCACGCTGCTGAAGTCCCTGAAAGGTTCCATACAAATTTAAAGTTCCGTATCCCCATAACGGATTCGGGTATTGTAATTCCGGTCTTCGGTCGGCTCCCCGGATTAAATAACGCTTAATCTGAATGCCGTTCATCCGGACAAACCTGCGATTCCGAATCCATTCCATCATAAGTGCTGCCGCCCCAGCCGTATGGGCTGCCGCTACACTGGTTCCGCTCCTTCTGGTATAGCCTGCCGGCTGTCCGGGTGCAATCGGTAAAGCGGGACCATAGACCGCAACACCGGGAGCTGCCAAATCCGGCTTAATTCCACCATCACTAGTATACCCCCTTCCCGCTTCCATGTATAGACTATCTGTTAAATGATTATATGCCGTCGAACAGGCAGGTCCCTCTGCGGTCGAAGGCTCTGTCAGTGTTACCTCCGGACTGGATTGAAGAAAAAATGTATCTTCCGTAATGAAGCCGCGAATCGGAAGCCATGCATGAAATCGGTTCTGCACATTTCCTACCGAATATACCCGGAATCTCCAGATTCCCTCTGTCGGCTCCTCCATTCTTACAAAAATCAATTGTTTTCCCGACAATTCCTCTACCAGAACATATGTGACTTCTATGATTGTGCGTTCAAACAGTAACGAAAACTTCTGCTGTGTCCGAAACTGCGGCGGGATTCTGGTTATCATTTCTCCGTAGGGTGATTCGATTCCAATCGCATATGTATTGGGTGATTCTCCCCATATTTCCATTACAAATCCCGGCTCTTCTGCTCCCACATTCAGCTCTACCACCTCATACCCGCTTGTGCTGTTTCCTGCCACCATCCCCGAAAAATGATGCCTTGCATTCCCCTCATTGCCTGACGGAAGTGATAAAAATATGCCCTGTGCATGGCTCAACCGGTTCAGGTATTGATTCAGTACCCCTCTGCCTGCATGCTCCCCGCTATTTGTCCCCACGCCCAAGTATATACTTATCTGCTGATTTCGCTTAATTGCCTGCCGGTAAAGATAATACACCGCACGCATAATATCCGTTTCCTGATATACTTCCTCTTCATCAATAATATAAAAGTCCTTTAGATACTGCTTTGCCTGCTTTAATTTCACAACCATAATGTCCGCCATAGGTGCCGCACCGACAAAGCTTCCGTTTTCATCCTCGCCCCCTGCTGCAATTCCTGCCATAAAGGTTCCATGCCCGTTATCATCCACTGACGATACCACCTCCAGCGGTTGTTGAGCCTGCAACGCCTCATTAATCATGTCCTCCGTAAATTCTGTTCCGTAATGCAAATCTTCCGGCGGAGTTCCGGTCTGTATGGTCTGGTCCCAGATAGCCTTAATTCTGGTCGTTCCGTCTGCCTGCTGAAACAATGGATTCTGATAATCGATTCCGGTATCAATAATTCCTATGAGAATCCCTCTTCCCTTCAGATTTAACACCGGCTGATTCTGGATTCGAATAATTCCGCTTGCTTCCATGCTGGTTGTATCCATTAAGCCATAACATTTCGGCAGCATATAATATGCATATGTGATTACCTCCATCAAGTTCTGATTCTCCCGAACCGTTGAGAGAAGTGCCAACTGGTCATCTAAAATCTGCAGACACTCTCCTGCAAAATAGTTTTCCAGATTTCTTACATCCCCATTATACGAAATTACATAGTCTGCATACTCATTACTTAATATTCTTTCTTTGCACGATATTCTCCCAAATCCGTCATTATATTCGTCCATGTTGTCTCCCGGTAACAGCTCTTACTGATTATAGTATGTCAGTCTCCCGAAAAGTCCATAAAAAAACCAGAGAATCCTAAAATTCTCTGGTTCCATCATTCCGTTTATAAGAAGGTAAAGCCCTCATCGTCATCATCGTCATTTCCGATTAACATGCTCTCGTCTACCTTTACTTCTACTTCACCTGCGTATACTTCATCCTCATTTGCACTGTTATCCGAAGTAACCGGTTCTGCTGCAGAGGTCCCTGTATGTACAGCTGCTGCACTGGCTGCCTCTTTTGCTGCAGTCTCCTTCAATTCAGCAAATATATCCTTAATGGTACTCTCCTTCTTTGGCTCAACCGGCTCGTCAAATATCGGCTTTGGAGTAAAGCCCTTCTCCTCTCCGACGATTCCCTGCTTTGGTGCCGGCTCCGGCTTTTGTTCCACCTCAATCTCAGCACCGGTCTTAATTAATTCATCCGTCAGCTTACTGATTCTGCGTTCTGCTGCTTCCAATTCCCGATGCAGTGCCGCATTTTCCTTCTTTAAGGCTTCCAATTCCACATTCACCTTATCAAACTTCCGCTGCTCCTCTGTAATATCATTCTGCAAATTATAAATCTTCAATGCATTATCCCGATTGGAATCTGCCAGCTTATTATTCTGCTCCTTTAATACCTGTGTCTGCAACTGCAGCTCTTCATATGCACTGCTTACCTGATTTAAATACGCGTATACTTCATTTCGATTCAGTCCAAACAATGCCCGTCCGAATGTCTTTTCACTGGATACCACTAATTCATTCATGCTTTATCGTCCTTTCTATGTTAAAATCAACAAATTTTCCACAATAATTTATATAAAATGATTATACCAAACTGCTTTCAAAACTTCAATAGCCGAAACATAAGAAAGACTATCTCACTTCTGTTTCTGTCTTTTCTTACGTGGTGCAACCTTCTCCGGAAACTGCTCCTTTATCATTACATTTAATTCTCCTCCCCAAAGCACCAGATTCATCATCATATATACCCATACCATGGCAATCGCAATTCCAGCCAGACTACCGTATACCTTAGAATAATTACTGAAATGATTCACATAAACCGAAAAGCCAAAGGAAACAATCATCCATGACAATGCACAAAATAAGGCACCGGGCGTTGCCTGCTTTAAGCTCAGTTTATGGTTCGGCAGTCCTTTATACATGGCAATGAACATAAAGAACAACAGTACAAAGCCGACTGCAACCCGGACACTCAAAATCAAGGTCACTATGTTATTCAGGAACGAAAACCGGTTCAGGACAACCTGATACAAAGAATTTCCGAATACGAAAACAACCAGCAAAATCACCAATGCCACTGCGACAATCAGGGTATGCAGGGTTGCAATGCTCCGAAGCAAAAAATAATTTCGGGACTCCTCTGTCCGGAACACGGAATTTAATCCGTTACTGATAGACAAAATTCCCCTTGCTGCCGACCATAACGCAATGATAATCGAAAATGACATTAATGTATTTCCGGAATTATCCATCAGCTCCTGCAATATTTCCATCACCCATTTTTCCATTTCATCCGGCAGAAGCTCTTGTATCACTAGCATAAAGTCTGACTGTGTTACCGGAAGAAACCGGGTAAAGGTCAGAATTAAAATTGCAAACGGAAATGCGGACAGAATCAAGAAAAACGCTGCCTGTGCCGCATATGCCGATACATGGTCTTCCTTGATTCGCTCCATAAATTCCTTTATAAGCCGTATCATTTGATTCATAATTCTATCCCCTACCAAGAATATATATCCGTCCTATTCTCTTATTGATATATATTTACAATTTCTACACCCGTATAGTAATGCTTAATTATGTCCTCGGCAGAATATCCTAATTCTGTCATTGCCCGTGTTCCGTTCTGACTCATTCCTACACCATGACCGAAACCACCACCGCAAATAACATAATTGCCTGCATCATTCTTCTTAACATAATAAAACGGACTTGGAAGCAGCGACCAGCCTGAGGATTGTGAACCATCCTGCCGCACAATGACTACCTGTGCAGGTGTCATTAAAGCTCTTGCATTCGTTTGTCCGGTAACCTTGATGGTTGCCGCCGTTCCTGTCACTGTAATTTCTTTCACAATACCACTTTTCCCGCGATTTGTCACTTCTATTTCCGTAACCGTTCCAACGGTATCTACCGGAACACTCTGATAACTGCCATCTGCCTGTAAGGTCAATATCTTTTCCGGATTTGTTTCATATCGCTGCTTCAAGGTCGCATCAATTGCCGCAGTCATTTCCTCCGGTGTATATTCAATACTCCAGCGATACAGCGAACAATCCTCCTCATAGGTCTGATAGGTACTGCTGTCATCGATAAAACTCCGAAACGCTGCTTCCTCCGAAAAATCAAATTCGGATGCTGCCTCACACTCTAATTTATCTTGCAGATATGGCAGTGCAGCTCCGTCCCAGACATCCTGATTGTTACAGGTTACACCACAGGAGGTTGAAAAGAAATATGCCTCAATTACTGCCCCATCATAAAACGGTACCATTCCATAGGTATCCTTTACTGCCAGAATCGATTCCTCACTCTCTGCGACGGCATTATATACCTGTGTCATCGTGCTGTCATCTAAATGAGCTCCGTATCTTGCATAGGTGCCATCCTGCATTTTGGCATATGCATATCCTCTGGCACAAATTGCCTGCACCTGCAGTGCCTCTTCTCCATAGGAGGTTGGCATCTCACTTGGAACAACCGTATATAAATATTCCTCCAGACTCAGTTCATTCACGATTGTCAATCCCTGATTCTCATACGGTGCTACTTCAATACTGCCCCGATAGCAGGGTTCGATTCCGTTTCTGGTAATGGAGCATATTTGAATCGTTCCATTCTCTTCATCTGAGGTTATGACCACCCTTCCTTCCGCCATATATCCACAGTCCGGTGTCAATTCCAATACCTCACCTGCCTCAAAGGTTTTACTCTGCCCTTGAAATTGCATGGTGTATGGCCCGTCAGAGGTTACCGTCACACTTGGATGAATCAGGGAGGTATAATCACTATTTCCCAATACAACCCGGATATTCTCGGCATGAATCGGTTCTGTAATCAAGGCAGCCTCTATGATACCATCTGCCACTACAAAGTTCGTAGTCGTATAACCCACTAGAATCTGTGAGGTAGGTTCTACTGCCAGCTCTCCATATATTTTATATATCTTATAATGTTCCGAAACCGGAAGGATTCCATATCCCTCTATTTCCACACCGTTTTCCGCAACTGCCAGAACCTTTGCCGTAATCACATCTGATTTCAGCACTATATCAGTCACTCCCTGCGTTCCCATTGTTATATCCGCCAGAGAATTTTGCACAATTGCTTCCGAACCGGACAGCTTGCATGGATAAGACTTGTGATAGCCGTTCAAAAATACCTGTATCTCTGTATCTGTTGAGGATTCTATCCATATATTTTCAATAGTTGCTACATTTTCCTGCTGCTCCGTTATCTCCAGAATCTGACCATCCGCTGTATAGACATGCAACAGTTGATTCTCCGCATCCAATATCTGCTGCTGCATCCTCTTATTTCGGGAATCATTTGCTCCATAGACAGTATACTTTCCACCATCTGTCACAACTATACACCCTGCATCCTCCGATGCTTCCTCTGCCTCCTGCACCTCCAGAATCAAACGTGTTTCTATCTGAACCTGCTCGGTTCCGGTCCGTTCTATTAAATTCTCATAATATTGCTGAAATTCTTCTCTGGATAATACTTTACGGTTCGCTTTTCCTGTAAGCATACTCCATGGATTCTGTTCACTGTCTTTTTTGACAGTTAATTCTTCCTCTACCTGAGACTCGCTCATATTCAATATCTGCTGTAAACCCTGCTTGGCATCTTCTACCGTAAAGCCTTTCATATCTTCCTCATCCGATGTCACAGCCTCCTCCGGTTTTAACCGGTCTAACAGCCACTTCGCCTCCTGATGGGTATAATATGTATCCGGTCCTAAGGTCTGCTTATATATCCCACGATATGCCAGCCATCCTCCCAGCATAATGAGCAATACTATACTAATTATAATTATTACACGCGTTCTATTCTTCACAGATAAATTCCCTTTCTTAGCTATCTACAAAGATAAAAAGCAGCATTTCTGCTGCTTTTTATCTTCTGTAATACCCAAAATGCCGGTTCCCTCTTTTGACTCCTAGCATAGCTAGGTGGGTATCCGCATCCTGTTTCCTGCCTTCCACTGCAAACGGAGGCTTGACATTCCACAGCGAAATGTAGGATTCCCGTATCAAATCATGTAGGTTCAAAATTAAGGGAATTATCGCACATTTCAGGCTACTAAGGTTATTATAACTTATTCATATGTAAAACACAAGTAAATTATTCGGGACTATGGATGAGAATTTCTACCTCTTTATGTCCGTAGCTCATTATTTTATTACGGATATGTGCTTTCATTTCTTCATTACAATTAATGCATATCATATCATATAACTGCATAACATACTCCGTCCAGCAATCATAAAGCTCTGCCCGTACCTCTGCATCATCTGCTTCTTCTGCCGAAGCTGCAATCTCATCATCATCCTGTAGCATCAGCTCTTCTACCGCTTCATCAAAATCATAATCAAAGTCATCATATTCATCATCAATCTCATACGGATTCACAATCATCTTCACCGGTCTGACTTCTCCGTAAGCAATCCGCTCTAATTCCTCGGTCCGAACCAATGCACAATCATACATTTCTATAATTAATGCCTTAATACACTCCTGCTCTGTCTCAAAATAATGATATAATCGTTCCACCGGCTTATCCTTTGGACAATCCTCTACCTCACGAATGTTATACCAATAATTTTTTGCACAGGCAATGGTTCTTTGACGAATGGATTTTTGTTTTTCCTGAATCACCACCCGGTTCTTTGCCCGCTTCTTATCCAGACAATAGCTGACAAATTTTCCTGTCCATATAATTAAATAAACCAGTACGACTCCTAACACCACCGTACAGATTGCATTTCCTACCGAATCAAACATAATCCTACCTTCCTAGCTTCTACCGAACCTCTGAATTTCTTCTTTTCTAATATTCCACATAGAATCTGATTATATGTGCCATAATGCCACACTACCTAAGCATTATACAACATGTTACAGATGTTTTTCAATCCTTATTCTTCATCCGGTCAAAGAAAAAGCTGTCATATCTATTTTTCATAAATATGACAGCTCATATCTCATTTTTTGTCCGAACCGAAAGCCTTGGTTATCTGCGTATTAAGTCAAATCCAAAACATCCCGTGTCAGAATAACCTTAATTCGTTTCGTTGTAACAATGGTCTTAGTACCTTCCTTCATGGTAACCCGAATCACCAGATAGGTGTACTGTCCACCATACGGTTCAAAGTAGCTTCGCTTCGTTACCAGTCCCGGACATGTGGTTCGGTCTACAATGAATACCTCTCCACCATTCAATACTTCAATAATATCATCCGTTGTCGGAACCATAATATGCTTATCTGCTCCCGCCGGCATATTATTCTCTTCCTCCGTCTTGGTTGTACTGTAGTCCAAATCATAGAATATCTGAACATCGGTTACAATCTGATTCTTATTCTTATCCATCTTGAAACCAAATTCCGGATAACCTACATGCGAGTTTGTATTAATGAAGTAACCATTTACCGCATCTCGCTTAACTACATTACCAGGAGCCTTTGTTGTTCCATCCGGGTCATACAGTATAATATCTGCTTCCTTCTCTATCTGCTTACCACTCTTCTGTGCCATATTTACCAATACATTCAGGAACAGCTTTCTCTCGTCATTGTTATCACGATTATCACCTGTAATCTGAGAATGTCCGGCACCACAATAGGTAATGTTATTTTTTGAATAAATAAAGTAGCTATCCATACCATCCTTCGGTGATGCAGCATACAGAGATGAATTTTGCTTCAATTCTACTGCACTTAACGAACCACCACTACCGGAGGTATTTGCTCCCGAACGGCTGTCTGCTGCAAAGGTATACCATACTGTTACATCATCATCCTCCATATCCAGTGCGTACGCCTGATTATGTGTCGGAGAAATTCTAAGGTCTGAAGAAACAAAGAACGGATATGTGGTAACAACACCTCTGTTTACCTGTGTTGCCTTTGTTGTTCCTGTTATATTCAAGCCTACATAATTCAAGTTATATGCTATCTGCCGCTCAATTTCAAATTCTGCAAATGCATATGGTAAAGAGCCGGCCCGGTCATTTCTGTAATTGATAAATGCATCTGAATATCCCGGATAACCAATCTTACCATTTGGTGTATTACTAATCTTAAACCACTCTGTTACAGTTGAATTCCATACCGAACTTGAAATGCCAAGCTTTGTACTCAAATCCAACGGTGAAGCAGTCTCATCAATTACATAGGAGCCTACACCATTGTTCCATTCTATCTGATAGCTTCCCCATGCTGACTTCGGTGGCTTCAAGCCTGAGCTTACCGAGCTTACAAAGTACTTCGGATTACCACTTGCTGATACATATTGCGGTAAATTACTGCTTTCTGTTCCGGAAGTCTCTGTCAAATCACCAAATCTCTGCATACCCGCATAGGATAACAGCTTATTGGTTAAGTTCAAAGATACCCGACCTTCTCCGTACTTTGTCATATTATCATGCGTCATCAGTAAGCTACCGTCTGCATTGATAAAATACTCCAAGTCATCACAAGCAGTTGTTGAAAAGTCTTCAAATCCGCTTCGCTTATCATCGTAGAAACCAATTACAATAACATCATAATTCTTACGAAGATACTCTTCCGGTCCATATGCCAGCATACTATTGTGCCGGTAAATCCGATATGCATCTATCTTCTTATCCAGCAACTGCATATAAGGCTTATATGCCTGACGATAGAAAATCGTAACCGGAGCATTTCCGTCTCCCTGATTTAAGACTTCACTATCACTGGCTAACTTTGTATTCAGATAGAAGAATCTGAAATACTCTTTTGACTCCAAAATCCTTGTGAAATCATAAGTATTATATTCACTACTGCTAAAGCTGTAGCTTCTGCCATTGTCGGTTGCTGCATATCCGTTTCCATCGCGAATGCTGATAATTGCATTTCTCAGATTCGTCTCTGCTTCTGCTAACGCTTTATACTCTTCCGAGGTTGGGTCAGAATATGCATCATATACCTCTTTTGCACTGTTTGCCTTCTGCAAATATGCATCTCGCTGCTCCTCTGTGATACTTGCATCGTTTGCCTTCTCTGAATAGTATTCAATGTCATCCATATACATAATATCCAAAGATAAATCAAAATCATCTGCTATTTCGTCTACATAATTGTATGTAAAGTCCTCATGGTCTGCTGTCGAATCATAGCGGTTAATACCTAAGGTAGTCTGATATTTTCCAAGATATACCTTTCCCTGGAAATTAAATCCGTTCTTTGTAAAGTCAATATCTACAGAAGAATAATATGATTTTTCACCACTACTGGTCTTCGGATTCGGCACATAGCCCCATTCAATTGCCTTTTGTGTCTCGCCCTGTGCCGGATTCGGATTATAGCCTTCATACGTCTGATATAAAAACTTGCTGCCACGAGCCTGCTGGAAATTACTGTCCAGATACAACGTATGTCCATCCTGACCATCCTGACTACCGACATCCGCAACCTTCATCGGCATAATTTCAAGAATGGTTGCCTGCTTCTTAGACTGTGTCTCACTTCTTGCAATGGAAGAAATTGCAGAGTATCCGGTAGACGGTCCGTTTCCGATAGAAGCACCCTCTGCTGTCACATCTGTTACCAGAACCTTCCAGCTAAATGCTCCAAAGTCATCACTCGGATATGTATAGGTCAGAGTTGCCTTGCCGTCTGTAACGGTTACAACATCTCCGATTGTTTCACCAGACACATCAAACTCAGCGTTATCATCCTCATCCTCTAATAAAACTGCCTGATAAGTATGTCCTTCAATTGGATTCAACAGCTCAATGGTCCATGTCAAATCCCGTTCTGTTAACTTCGTCTTATCATCACCATAAGCATATGCTACTGCATTCGTTGTAATCGAATACTTTGGTCTGACAGCAGGTGTATATCCGTCATAACCATATACCAGTGTATATATATCATCACTTAATTGGTCTGTAAAGACGGTTACCTTACTTGCACTACCGTATTTTCCTTCGGTATTGTCGATTCGTATTACCTGTCCGGTTCCTGCTGAAGCATCATATTCATTCATAACCCAATAGTCATCAATGGAACCGCTTTTCTCTTTATTTTCCCAGCCCAGTAATACATTGCCGGCGGCACTCTTACTTTCTGCATATGCACATAGTGCATACATATTGGAATCCGGATCAATGAAGCGATTGGTATAGCCTTTGGTCTTTGCTTCATTTGCATATGCATTCCAGATTTCATTACTGAATACAATCGGCATTCCTGCATCAATATATGTCTTTAATGCCTGCAACCGGTCATACGTCAAATCATTACCGTTATATGCGGTTGTTGTATAAGTCTTATTCTTTAATTCTCCTGCAATACCTGCCAGACCACCCGTATGTGCATACATGGTAAAGCCTGACTGATATACCGTCTGATAATTAAAGGAATTGGAACCTGTATAATAGCTGTATGCGGTAGAAGGCTTTAATGCCGATTTATTACCACCTACATATATCAAATCATAGCTGTCTGCAACATTTGCCTTTGAGGTAATAAATTCCTCCGTAGACATCTGTACCAGCTCAATCTGGTCAACCGACATATTCAAGGCATATGCCAGCTTCGCCTTTGACAAATCCCACTGATAATATTCGGTATCTATATTACCGTTATCATCTGCATATTCATCAATTTCAGAAGTATTTACCACATTTGCAGGTACTGTATAATAATTACCCTTACCATCATAACCGTTTAACCGGCTGACACCTGTGGTCGGTGCATTCGAACGGAATGCATATTCCAAATCAATCGGATAGCAAGGCTGCAATTCCAGAACCCGGAACAGGGTCGTGGATACAGAACCACTCTCGGAACCGCCGCCGGAACCGGCATGATTCCGGAATGTACTCTTATTAATTAACGATACAATCTTGCTAATCTTTGTCTGATTCATGGATGGGTTTGCTGCCAATGTATCCATGAACTTCGTACCAATTACCAATACGCTGCTCTTCTTTGCATATCCTGTCGTTGTAATCGATAAATCAATTAACTTACCATAGTTGGTAGAAGTATCGATACTCAGATTCTCTGAAACAGTACCGCTATTTCCACCACCGGTTGTAGTGGAGGTCTTTCCCTTCAACGTACCAAACATAATATAGGTTAATCCCTTGGTATCTGCTGATAACTGGTTCAATAAGGTACGAACCTCAGTTGAAATATCATTTGCCGTACTATAGTTATCCGGTGCAATGAAGATATAATCATACTTCTTTGCTGCTGTAACGTCACCACCAACATAGAAGGATTCTACAGTTAAATCATTACCCTTTACTGCATCCACATGATAATTCTCCGGCAAGTCGGTAGACAAACCGTTGAATACGGAATTCTTACCGGCTCCAAGCATCCAGCTTCCTACATTATCCATAGCTGTCGCATCACCCAGATTATCACCATATACATACAGAATATTTAAGGTAGAAGTTCCGTCATTTCTTGACCAGTAATCTGCCCAGGTATCATACCCATCCGGCTTAGTCAGACGGTTTACCTGATATGCAGAATACAAAGAACGATTTGAGCTCATATAATTTTCAATTACTGTCTCTACATCTGTTGTATCAGACTTCCAGCCTTCAATATTGGTAGTATTGGTTCTTCTCCAACTGTTCTTAAAATCAATACTTGCTAAGAAGTAAGCATTGGAATCATCACCCTCGGTTGTCGTCTCAGAAGAATCATCCTTATCTCCACTGTTATTTAATTCATAGTTCACAATTAACGGCTTATTCACACCAAACGCATAATTATGAAGATATTCGTATAAATCCTCTGAAATAGCTGTGTTTCCGGTATATGCCAGCTTAGAAGGTGCATACAGATAAATCAAATCCGCACTTCCCAATGCAGTTGCCAGTCCATCCTTATCCAGTGTGTTCAATTCACCCACTGTCTTTATTACCAGATTTATCTTACCATCCGGCATGATTTCGGAAATGGTACGATTATCGTTGATAATGGACTTCGTAAATCCGGTTGTGCTATCCGTCATAAAGGTCTTAACTACATCCGCTACATCTGTTGCACCGTTGGTAATTATATAAATATTATAATTACTGTCATTTTGTGCATCTGACGTATTGGAATTTTCAATAATGTGGTCAATCTGCGTCTTTGTTGCTGCCGCTTCATTATTGTCGCCCAACTTCGTATACTCAAATTCATCTACTGCATTTGACTTCATGGAGGAAATCACCCAGATAGAAGATGCAGCCAGAACGGACAATACTACGATTGCTCCAATTATGATTTTGAATGTTTTACTCTTTAACATAATTCGCTCCTTTCTCATTTTCTATCCTATGGTGTCGGCGGCTGATAACCTGCCGGCTGCAACACATAGCTGTTTCGAATCGTAATCATACCCTGTGATACATTTTCGATTCCCTTTTTTTCCAAATCAATCTGAAGATAAATGGCATTCTCATCTGCTACTGAATAGGCATATACATTTTCAATATTCTTACATACCAAATAATCATCCTTATTTATCACCGATGCCCAATCATCAATACTGGTATTTATCATATTATCCCGGTTTACCCGGCTGTTATCATTGTCCACGGTTTCAACCGGGCTTCCGTCTGTAGATTTATCCAGTGATGAATTTCTGACTCCACCGGTATTCCGCTTCAAATACACATTACCGGAATCAAAATAATATACATCTACAATCGGACCGTATCCGGTCTTCCCGGCAAAGGTATTCATTCCCTCATAACAGATACAGATATAATCAATATCTGTATCCTCCGGTGTCAGCATCCGATAGGAATATAACTCATATCCGGAGCCAGAGGTTGATGCCGGACTGCCATCTTCCTTTAATAGCTGACCTGCATTGTTCTCCTGTGTGGAAAGATTCGTTCCTAAAATTGCATATTCTTTTCCATCTCTGCCTATCCGTATTTCTTTCGCCTGCATAACCTTATCCGAAATCATATCAAACAGCTCCTGTCCGGTCTGCTGCAGTTGTGCATCATTTTTCGCTCGGTTATAGGATTTCGTTGTTGATGTCATAAAGCTTGCAATCGCAACCATTATAATTGCCAGAATTGCAACTGCAATTACCAGCTCAACTAATGAAAAGCCTTGATTGTGTTTCTTTTTCATCCTTCAATCACCCCTTTCATTAGTATGGAACATTATTGATAGTATCAATTGTGATAGTACCATATGCTTCCTGATATAATCCGGTTTCCTTCTTTAACTGAACGGTAGCAAAAAAGTTGTCGCCCTTATCAAAGAATACGATTTTTCCGGCTCCGGATAATACAGAGCCATCCGTCTTATTATATTGGATTATGACTCCATCCGCACCGACGTATTCACCTTCATATGCTATCGTTCCCCGCTGCATCACGGTTACGGGATTTGCCACGCCTACATAATCATAATAATCCAATTGATAGAGATTCGGATTATCGGAAGGTCCGCTATTCTCCCCCGCTGCATCCGATAACGGATGAAAATCCCCTGCACTGTCGCAGTAACCCCGCTTGATGTAATACGTACCACTCGTCTCATTCTCACGATACAACAACAATGCCATTCTAGAATCCTGTGCCATAGTCGCCGTCCGTAAGGTTGTTATCTCTGATTCTAAGGTAGATACTGCCTTCTGCTTCTTCGAATTTTCAACTGCCCGAAGCGTTACCAGTGACAATACCGATAAGATTGCTATGATTGCTATAACAATAACTAACTCCACCATAGAGTAACCTTGATTGTTCATACGCTGTTTCTTCATCTCATCACCACCTACTCTATGTTCTTCTTCCAGTTTGAATACTGAAGAATGTCCCCGATTTCAATCCGTTCAATAGGTGTACTGTCTGAACCACCTGAAGAAGTTCCTTCATAATCCTTAAATATCTTACAGATGTCCGAATAATCACCGGTTGCATTGCCCTTGGTTGATTCTGCAGTTCTGAGAATCGTCTTAACGATTTCTGCGTTTGCAATAAAGTTCATCTGATGATTTACCTTTATCTTACTTCCCGTAATAATCAAGCCCTCAAACCTTGTCAGATCTGCATCCGTAAAGTTCACATCACCCTTCGCAATAATTAAGCCCATAATCTTGCCGGTGCTGCCGGTAGGCTTATTAATCGTAACATCACCATCTGACACCCACACATAATAATTACCAATCTTAGCACCATCTGCCATGGTAGTTGTAATCTGTGAGAAATCCAGATAATAATTAATCGGTGTTAAATCCTTACTGTCCATAGCTGCGACTGCATCCTTGGCATCCTGTGCTTTGGTCTGCTCATCACCGGTATACTTACTTGGGTCAATCACCTGTAAAGTATACTTCATTTCCTTATAATCATTATTATACTGCTTCGCCAGTGTTGTGAAGTTCACAGTTGTTGAATTACCTTCTCCATTAATCAAGCTTCCTGTCTCCGTTGGAGAAGTAATGGTTAACGAATTATTCTTTGACACATTCAATGCTCCGGAGGTATAAGAACCTGATGTTGCAATTACAGAAGTGGTCTTGTCATTCAACGTAATGTTATCCACACTAAAGTCTGAGTATGCCCGAACATCTATCAAATCCGTTGCCTGACTATAACCCGCCATGGTTGGTAATGTGTTGGCATACCAATCAAAGAACTTCGTCGCATCCGCTGCACTCTTAAAGTTCAGGAAATAATATGTATTATCTGAAATTGTCTGTGTAATCAACGGCTGACTATCATCCAGCCATTCCTTAATGTTTGCATAAATCGTATCATTAAAGTCATCATATACACTGGTAAACTTCGGAATCTCTGTTCCGTCTGCCAGCTTCTTAACCCCTAATGGCATATATGCAATCTGATTGCTTCGAACGGATATAGATTCACCGGTCTGTACATCTGTATTTCCTTCTACCTCTACATAAGAAGTGGTCGATGACAAACCATCAGAAGCAATTGTTACATCCTTCATACGTGAAGTTTCAATGTATGCACGTCCTGCTACATACAGGTTTTCTACATCGGATAAGTCAATCGTTGCCCGCTTACCATTTACAATAATCGCACTACTGTTAAAATGTGCCTTTCCGCTGGAAGCATACTCTGATAATGCCCGCTCCGACTCATCTGTCTGAGAATAATTATATCCATAATAGTTACCGGATAAATTCACCTCAGCCTGGTCCTGATTGATTTCCAAATCGTCTGCGATATATGCATTTGCATGCATCGTCAGCTTACCGCCTGTCGTAATATTTCCTCGTCCGATGGTATAAGATGGTGACAATACAATGTTATCTGCCCATACCTCTGCATTTCCACCGCTGATTGAAGCAACATTACCCATAATACTCATCTGTGCATTATTAATTACCGAAATAGAACCCGGAACAATTACCTTATCTGCCATAATGCTGATATTGGATGCATTATTATAGATACCTGAAAAATGACTGTTTTCATTCAGACCATTGCAGGCTGCCAGCTTTGTAACATCTGCTCCGCTATAGTAATTGGATACTCTGGTGTCCGAATTCTCATTATATGTCTTATTATAATAATCCGAACCGGCATATACATTACCTGTAATGGCAATGGATTCATTTGTCTTTGTTGCCGCATCAAATTCAATACCCATATCTGCAATCATGGAGAAATCATATAATTCATTTACCATACGGTCTACATTACTGAAGGATACATCAAACTCCGGTTCTGAAATATCTATATCCGTCGTAATGGACTGCACATAACCGTCTGCTGTAGAACGCTTTAAGGTAACATTATGAATAATCAGCTTATCGTACTGTGTTGTAGCTGCTGCTCCTTCTCCCACCGTCTTAGTTGCAACCTCCAAATACATTCTAGGCTCTGTTGCACTCAGATTCTTAGGATTTACCAGTTCAATCGTATAGTCAATTCCTTCGGAAGCATTTGTGAACTGAATCCCTGCCGGGTCTCCGTCAGCATCATACAAATCGGTTCTGGTCGTACCTTCGATTCCATGAATAAAGGAACGCAGATGCAGATATAACTGCTGCTGTGACTTATATTCATCATTGGTTGACAACTGCTGTAAGAACTTCTGCTTCATAATCTTATTTGCTGTTGTCTCATCAATCGGTACATACTTTCCCGTCACCGGGTCATAATAAATCATAACTTCCACTGTATCCGAATACGCTGCAAACAAGGCATTCACGGAGTCGTTTCCGACTCCGGAATAAATATCATCCATTGCCTGCTCTACATAGTAGAAGTTGCTTTTGTTTTCCAAATCCATATAGCGAGCCCGGTAGTAATATCCTACCGTTGCGAGAATCGTTGCTACCAGAATAGACATACACGCAATTGATACCATAACAACTACGAAGGTATTACCATTGTTATTCATTTTTTTCTTATTCTTACTCTGCATTAGTAATCCCCCTTTGACGTATCAATCGTTGTTTCATTACCGGATTTCTGGTTAGTTAATGTAATAACTATATTATATACTCGTCCGGTTTCCGAATACCGCTCATCCTCACTAATTTCTTTTACTACACTTGTTGGATCATCTACATTAATTGACATCTTATATTTTGCCGCATCAACATCCGAACTCGTTGTAATGTTAGTTACTTCTGAACCTCCAACCGTCTGCTTCAGCGGAATATTTGTATAGATTTCCACCGGATGACTTGCAGGGTCCTGTAACAAGAAAAATCCCGTATGGTACAAATATTTTCCGTCTGCTTCTACCTGATCACGAACCTGTGCGGTATCGGTCGGCACCAAATCCTTGCTGCCTTCATTCGTAATATCCCTTACATTATCATTGGTTTCTGCCGTCCGCACAACAAATAACTTAGCTGCATCTGATGTATTGTTTATAACTATTATCTTATCATCTGCAAACTGCTGATGATATTTGAATTGGTTATACATCAGATATATATCCGGAAGCTTATCAAACTGCTGATGATATGCCACATATTCAATCACAGAATCTTCTGCCGATACTCCATATCCACTACTGCCTACAATAGATGGATTATCATAAATAATTCCACAACTAATTTCATATCCCGGTGTTCCGTCTGCTTTCGTAATATTGTCGATTGTTATTGTAATCTCTTTTGTTGCCTGATCATTTATCTGGCTGGTTCCATTCTTAATTCGAGTTGCCAGATTGGCATCTGCTTCACTTCCTGTACTCTCCAATGCAGATATAACTGCATTAAAGTAGGAAGCGGTTGCGACTGCATCATAGTTTGAGACGCTCGGAATAATTGCTGTTGCCGAAGAATCCAAGCTGGACAGATTTCCTACATTAATCGCATTCGGGTCTATATAGGATGCGTTATTCAAAGAACTCAATGCATATGGTAAAGTATTCATAACAATATCCACATCATAATCCCGATAATCAATAACAGCTTGACCGGTAAAACGGTATTCCCGAACCAATGCCTCCTGTATGGCACCCGGCATACTGTTTGCCTGTTTCAACACCTGATACATAGCACTGACAGAATTAAACTGTGTTCCTAAGCTTCCTCCATCCGGTGCCGCGGTAATCGGTGCCGATGACAAGTAAGAATTTCTAGGAATCACCGTACCGTTCGTTCCATCCGCTTTCACAGAATAGAACGTCGCGGTACATTTAATATCCCCTACAATTCCCAACTGAGCTGCCAAATCCGATAATGCAGCATCCGTATACGTTGACTGCAGCTCCATCTGTTTCATGGTCTCTGCAATAGACTTAGAATAATCTGTTGCTGCCTGCTGGTCATCTGCTCTCTGGCTAATTCGCATTCCTAATGTGAGCTGATAAATAATTGGAGTAACACATATGGTAAAAATAACAACAGCAATCAAAATCTCTATTAAACTGACACCTTTGTTATTCGTATGTTTCATCTCATCACTCCATTCTACTTATATACCACTACATTACCTGCTTTGTTTGTGATTTTAACTCTTGCAGCAGTCGCGTCATCTGCTACCTTTACATACAGAGTCTTGTCTGTAGAATTTTCAATGGATAATGTAATTGCATTGGTATCCGTTGCATCCTTCAAATCGGAAGACTGTACCAACAGGGTCAAATCATCACCCGGATTAAATTCCTGAATCTTCTTCTCTGTACCGATTCCATATTCTGCTGTATAGGTTGTTCCATCCTGTGTTACCTTAATAGAAACCGCCTCTACTTCATTCTTACTGCTGGTAACTGTATTGCCGCTCTTTAAGCCTACAATTTTACCGGATGCATCACTGGATGCCGGATTCACGGCTACATATAAATCATAGTCGCTCTTAATTGCTTCTCCGTTGTCATCGGTGTACTTTGATACCTGTACAGAAGATCCTGCACCTGTGAAGAGGTTTTCAACACCGGTCTTAATATCATCCAAATCTATCTCCGGTGTTTCTTCTCTGCCCTTACCGGAAATGCAATAAATGTTAACCTGCATAGAACCGGTAAAGTAATCTTCTGCCTCTTCCTTCTTAACAACACTTACCGAATCAATTGTCATCCGGTACTGATAACCTGCTACATAGTTTACAAAGTTCTTAATTCCGGAATAGCTTCCCTCATAGTCTATTGCCATTGTTGAGGTATAGCAGGAATAATTATCTGCTGAAGCATCGGCAGTTACATTTCCGTTTGCATCCGCTGTAGCTGCAGTCGGGTCTGTGGCAGCATCACTGGTTCCACCCAATACATAAAATGCTGTTGGCTCTGCCATACCTAAATTTTTTGCATTATATGTAATATCCTCATTGTTCCGAACACCCTGAATAAATTCAATCTGGTATTCCTGATTCAGATTTGATGGAAATTCGCCTAACTTTTCATCAAACAAGGCACGATTTTCTTCAATCTGAGCTTCATATTCCGGCTGATGTGCCTTCAGCTCCGATAAGGTTGTAAACCGTGTCTGCAAGACGTTAATCTCTGATTCCGTCTTTGCTCTCTTTTCATTCAGCGGCTTAATTACCAGGAATATTGCTGCTGCTGCAATTGCAATTGCCAATAATACAAGTAATAACTTCTTATATGTATCCTTCATGTGTCAACCCTCCTAATTATTCTGCATCCGTTGCATCAGCGGCAGGTGCTTCTGTCGCAGATGTATCTGCTGCAGGTGCTTCTGTTGTTGCTTCATACTCCGGAAGTATATAAGTACAGGTAACTGTATATTCATACAGGATTTCACCCGTTTCATCATTCTTCTTTTCACCGATAGATGCTATAAATGCATTTTCAATGCAATTAATTTTCCGAAGCTCTGTCACCAACCTTGCAATCGAATCATAATCTGCACTCAGCATTGTGATTGCCACCTTGCTTGAGGAGGACTCAATCGATTCTACATTAATGTTTTCCGGCAGGCATCCCTCTAACGCATTCCAGAATTCCATCATGTATTCGTTTGAAATCTTTGTGGAATCACACAGGGTTAACATATCGTTTAATTCTGCCTGACTGGAAATATAGTTATTATATACTACTTCGGCATCTGCAATCTGATTAATATCATTTTCCAGCTTAACCTTTTTCGCCGTTGCCGCTGCATTCTGGAACAATGCGATTCCACAGCCGGCACCCGAGCCTAATACAGACAGCACTAAAACGGCTACACATGCAATCATCGCACCCTTGCCAGCCTCTTTTGCAGCCTGCTCCTTCAACAGGAAGCCCATAGGTGCCAGTGCTGCACCGATAGAGCCAACCAGATATACCGGATTATATATCTGTGTATTAATCTTATCATCAAACTTTACACCATAAAGGCTGTCCATAACCTTTGTTGCCACATTCAACTGAATCTTGAACAAACCGTCAATACCACGAACTAACGCTCCGTCACCGGTCAGATAAACATCCTCAATCGGCTTATCCGGATTTCTGGATGAATAATAATCCATCACTCGTCCGATGTTATTAATCAGATACCGGAACGCTCCCGTAACCGCATCATCATCAAAGTCAACCGTAATCATACGTTCACTCTGTAACAAGGACAATGCCGTAGAAGCATCCACATCCTTTTCTTCCATTACCTCTGCAATAACCGCATTTACACCATATGGTACTGTTCTCTGTAATAACAGGGTATCACCCTTTACTACGTTCAACACAGTGGAATCCATACCAATCTGTACTACCATAACGGTACTGTTTGCCGCAGTCTGTGTCTTAATCAACTGCAGCATGGCATTTCCTAAGTAGTCAATCGACTGAACTGTCAATCCTGCTACAGATGCCATTTCATAATATGTCCGTATCATCTGCTGTGGTACAGCTACAACCAGAACCCGGAGATTCTTCTCGCCTTCTTCACTGACTACTGTTTCCAGTACAGAATGTGATACGACATAATCCTCTATATTAACAGGAAAATATTCTGAAGCATTCGCACTTATAATTCCAGCTATCTTCTTGTCCGGTACGACAGGAATCATAACCTCTCTACTTACAATCTTTGTAGATGATAATACAAAGATTACATTCTTATTGGTAATTCCGGCACCATTTAACTGTTCCCGGATTGCCGTTCCTAATAAATCCTTATCCTTAACATATCCATCTTCATATCCTTCTTCCGGAGTCTCGAAGATTACTACGTTATGAATTAATGTCTGTTTTTTCAGTGAAGGTGTTGCCTCCACGATTGTAATATTTTCATTCGTTATGTCTATGGTTAAGACTCTGTTATTTGCCATTTTCGTAGCCTCCCTCGCTAATCAGTGTATATAATATAGGGCTACAAGCCCATTATACCTAGGTACCAGCTCACAAGCTGTTCACCACATATCATGGCGATATAGATGCCCATCGCTAGATATGGACCAAAGGCGAGCTTATGCTCTCCCCTGCCTATCTTCATGATAATCAGATGTATGATGCTTCCGCAGATACATCCCATCATAAATGCTACAATATTCAGTTTCCAGCCTATTAGTAAGCCAGCCGCTGCCATGAGCTTAATGTCGCCGCCTCCTATTACATGGTCGCACTGCCGAAGCTTTGCTCCAACAAAATCCACCAGCACTAAGAAGACGCTGACCGCAAATAGACCAATAACATGCTGTATCCAATGTTCGGAATCCACGCATGTGTTAATCAGTCCAAATATAAATATCAAAATATTAAATTCCGCCGGTATGTACTGCGTTTTCCAGTCCACCACCGCAAGATACAATAACACGGTTGTCGTCAGGCAATAAAGCACCAGCTCTATTCCCATTCCGTATCGCAGATAAAGAATCTCATATAGAATGCTGTTTATTACCATCCATATCCATATATGTTTTCCGGCAGAGGTCTTGCTGACTGTATATCCGCATCGCCGCTTCACCAGCAAGAATGTTGTATAGGTAAATTCCGTCATCCAATTGGAACTGCCAATCGGCTTAATTCCAATGCATGCTTCCCGGTGTTCGCAGGTATCACAAACCAGCTCTTCCTTATCCATTGTCTGAATATAGAATATCAGATTCCTCGCTTGCATAAATATGATACCGATAACTGCCCCCGAAACCAAGACACCAATTGCTACTAACCATTCCATTTTATCCACCTATATACATATATAACACACGCTCAGTTGCCTGAGCATGTGTTATACGTCTGCATAAATTATTCAGCCATTGAAGAACCGGTACTTGGTGATACCATATGGTCATCATCAGAAGCACCATACCATACAGTTACGTTGTCAGAACCTGAATCAATTAAAATATAGAAATCCTGAGCAGCAAACTGGCTACCGCCTAAATCCTTCTTAGACTTACCCTTAACTGCATCTACACCTAATACATTGGTGAATTCCTTCTGGAACTCATCACCAGCATCATTAATTAAGGCAGTAACGTTCTGGGTAGTACCTGCCCAGTTAACAGCGTCATCATTTGCTTTTTCTACTGCCATAGCTGCACTTGCTGCACTTGCAATAGAAGTACCGGTAGAAATATCAGTACTTAATCTTGACTTGTTGATGTACTTAATCAAAGCTGGTGCCAATGCTGCAGCCAAAATAGCCATGATAGCAATAACGATAATCAGCTCGACCATTGAGAAACCTTTGTTACTTGTTTTTTTCATAATTATCTCTCCTTTATGATTATAATATTTATTAATATCTGCTGACGGTTTCGGGTTCAGCAGAGATTAACCGCTTATATATTGTCCATGCCTTCGTACATAGACAGAATCGGTCCGTAGACACCTGCTACAATAATACCTACGATACCAGCCATAACTACCATGGTTAACGGCTCCATTGCTGTCGTAACATTTTCAGTCGTAATATCCACCTGCTCTTCGTAGTAATCCGCTACCTTATTCATCATGTCTTCAATATTACCGGTCTCTTCACCAATCTTAATCATCTGCGGCAGCATCGTTGGGAAGATGCCACAATCACGGATTGGCTTTGATAACGGAACACCCTTCATAATCTGGTCTCTTGCATCCAGCAATGCTTCCCGGTACCAGACATTTGACATCATCTTCGATACCGCTTCCACACCATCTACCAATGAAATACCGGAAGCTAACAATGTACTTAAGGTACGTGCCACATTGGCTGCCGCAGACATAACTGTCAGCTTACCAAAAATCGGCACTTTCATGGAAAACTTGCCTAGTGCATGCTTACCTACATCCGAAGCGGCAAACATCTTATATGCAAATACAACAACTCCTACAATAATCAGTACTAACCACCAGCGATACCGGAATAAATCAGACAGCCATAACAACAGCTTTGTTGCTGCCGGCAATTCCATTCCCATATCCGCAAACATATCCGAGAACTGTGGAATAACTGCTACTACCATAACGATAACAACGATTACCGCTACAATCAATACAATGATTGGATACGTTAATGCCGAACGAATCTTCGCCTGTAAGCTTCCCTGCTTTGCAAACTGGATGGAAAGCCGTTCAAAACAGGTTTCCAGATTACCGGACATTTCACCCGCAGCCACCATGCTTATCATAATCTCCGGGATTACCTTGGCATGTTGACGGAATCCGTCAGCCAGTGTACCACCCTTTTCTACGTACATCTTTGTTTCAATCAAGACCTTTCTTAATGTCTTGTTGTCCATCTGTTCACTCATCATGTCCAATGCAGATATAATCGTAACACCCGCATTTAATACACTACCGAACTGCTTACAGAAAATACTCAAATCTCTTGGTTTAATCTTTCGCTCAATATCCAGGCTGAGGTCCTTATCTAACGCTCCTGCCTCATCACAAGCCACTACCGTAAAGCCATCTGACTTCAGCTTACTGACTGCCTGCTCCTGACTCTGAGCTTCTATCTCACCCTTCTTATTCTTACCGCTTGCGTCTACGACCTTATACTTGTATACCGCCATCGTCATTCCTCCGCACTCTTTATTCCCGTTAACACTCCTGTCTCCCCTTCACAATTGTGAACAAAGTATTAACATCTACTACTTTGCATCATATCGTACTTTTCAGCACTTTTCAATATTTATTTGGTTTGTTTTGTTTTTTTTGTATAAATTGCACAATAGCTTTTTTGTATAATTTAACCAATCTTCTTCCGCAATGCGTCAATTTCCTGTGCATATGTCAATGCCATATCGCGACTGATGATACCATTCTGATATAAATCATATAATGCATCATCCATGGTAATCATACCCTGTGCCTTACTGGTCTGTACCGTAGCCTGTATCTGATGTGTCTTAGCATCTCTTATCAGGCTTCGGATTGCAGGATTCGCTATCATAACCTCAAATGCTGCCACCCGGCCTTTACCATCTGCTGTCGGCAACAGCTGCTGGGATATAACACCAACCAGTACCATAGACAGCTGGGTTCGAATCTGCTGCTGCTGATGCGGTGGGAATACGTCGATGATACGGTCGATGGTACTGGCTGCACCAATTGTATGCAGGGTTGAAAATACCAAGTGACCGGTCTCAGCCGCCGTAACCGCTATGGAAATTGTTTCGTAGTCACGCATCTCTCCTACCAGAATAATATCCGGGTCTTCACGAAGTGCTGCACGCAATGCATTGTTATAGCTCAAGGTATCCATACCAACCTCTCGCTGGTTTACTATTGACTTTTTGTGCTTATGTACATACTCTATCGGGTCCTCCAAGGTAATGATATGGTCACTCCGATTTTCATTTGCCTTGTTAATAATCGATGCAAGGGTTGTTGACTTACCGGAACCGGTTGGTCCGGTTACCAGCACCAGACCTCTTCTTCTCTTATATAACTCTACAACCGAATTCGGAATACCCAATTGGTCCGGTCTCGGAATGTCGGTATCAACCCGACGGAACGCCCCTGCCATATTTCCACGATCCATGAATACGTTTACACGGAATCGTCCGCAGGTCTGATGTGCATAGGAGAAATCGACTTCGCCCCGTTCCCGTAGAACCTTTTTCTGCTTGTCATTCATAACGCCACCCAGCAGTTCTGCTACGTCACCCGGCATTAATGGGTCCATTTCCAATCCCACCAACTTACCGTTAATTCGAAGCTTTGGTGGAATTCCTGCTCCAAAATGAATATCTGATGCCTTATTCTCTACTGCAAATGCCAGCAGTTCATTCATATCTATCATGCTTATCTCTCCTTATATTCTCTCTGGTTGTCTACTCCGCTTGCTGTAATTTTAATAATCATCTCCGGCTTCATATACAATCTTCTTCATTTCGCTGATGGAAGTAATTCCCTGTTTTACCAGATTACCTGCTGCCAGCTTCAGGGTTAACATTCCTTCCTTTAATGCCTGTTCTTCTATCTTGTCCGCGGTTGCTCCTCTTGCAATAACCGCCTGCAAGCTTCTGGATACCGGCATGATTTCATACACACCGATTCGTCCTACAAATCCGGTATCATTACATAACGGACACCCTACCGGTTCATAGACACCGAATTCTTCATTCTCCGGAATTCCCAACAGCTTCTTTTCATTATCCTCTGCATATCTGCCCTGTTTGCATTTACACAACCGGCGAACCAGACGCTGGGCAATAACTCCAACCAACGCATCACCTACAACGTATGGTTCAATACCCATATCAATCAAACGGGTAACTGTACTTGCCGCACTGTTCGTATGCAGGGTCGATACTACCAAGTGACCGGTAATAGCTGCCTGTACCGCAATCTGTGCTGTCTCACCGTCTCGAATCTCACCTATCATGATAATGTCCGGATCCTGACGCAGGATAGAACGAAGTGCCGCCGCAAACGTCATTTCTGCCTTAACATTTACCTGAACCTGATTGATTCCGTCAATATTTGCCTCGACAGGGTCTTCTACGGTAATAATATTAACATCCTCTGTATTTAATTCACTCAATGATGTATACAGCGTCGTTGATTTACCGGAACCGGTTGGTCCGGTTACCAATATAATTCCATGCGGATTACTCAGGATTCCGTCAAAGACCTTCATTTCCTCCGGTCCAAGACCCAACGCACTCTTTGGCTTTGTAAGTCCATCCTTAGAGGTAAGACGCATTACGACCTTTTCTCCGTATACTGTCGGAAGACAGGATACACGGATATCAAATTCCTTTCTGTCTACAAATATGGAAATACGACCATCCTGTGGCTTTCTTTTTTCTGAAATATCCATGCCGCCTATAATTTTAATACGGGCAACAATCGCTGACATTAATGAATAGTCATAGGTCATAACCTTCTTTAATGCACCATCGATTCGATACCGGACACGCACGCTTGTCTCCAGTGCCTCGATATGAATATCGGATGCACGCTGTCTGACTCCGCCTTCGAGAATCTGCTTTACCAGTAATACAATCGGGGAATTATCAATTTCCTCATTCAGCTGGTCTTCCTCTGCCTGCGTCAGACCCTCCTGCTCACGTTCCCGACGATACTGTTCTGCCACTTCCATTGCCTGCTGATTACCGTAATACTTACCAATTGCTTCCGTAATCTCATCGTCACTGGTCAGCATCGGTTCAATCTGCATATTTGTCAAAATTCCCAAGTCATCAATCGCTATAATATCCATTGGGTCTGACATTGCAACCTTCAGCATGTTCGGATTATTCTCATCAATTTCTACCGGAATTGCCCGATACCGTACAACTTCCTTCTCCGGAATCAACCGAAGCACATCATCTGTCAGCTTACAGGACCGCAATTCTATGTAATCGATTCCCAACTGCTGTGAAATTGTCAGATTCAACAGCTCCTGGCTAATCAGCCCCAGCTCCACCAAGGCTTGTCCCAGCTTAATTCCTTTTTCCTTCTGATACGCGATTGCTTCCTGTAGCTCCTCATCTGTAATAGCCCCTGCAGCAACCAGCAAATCGCCGATTCTGATTTTTTTTCTACCCGCCGAAATACGCATACGTATCTACCTCTCATTCACCATTATTAGTATAATTTTAACATAGCCACCCTCGAATTACTACTATTTATTTTCGTCATTTTTAACAAGAATCCTTGGTCCTTTTTATCCATTTTTTAATTTTTTTGGATTTTTCCGTCAGAATGCGGGTTGGAAAAGCACTTTTCTTTTATGCAAAACATAAAATATGGTAATACTGCTCCTTCCGAGGTGCGTCTTGCAAACATTTCAAAAACCACTAACTGCGGAAGAGGAGACATATTACCTGAAAGAAAGCCAGAACGGCAATCTGGATGCCCGGAATCTTCTGGTCGAGCGAAACCTGCGACTGGTTGCCCATATTGTAAAAAAATACAGCAGTTACGGCCGCGATACCGAGGACTTAATATCCACCGGCACCATCGGTCTCATCAAAGCCATTAATACCTATGATGTATCCAAAGGAAACAAACTGGGTACTTACGCTTCCCGCTGTATTGAAAACGAACTGCTTATGCTCCTGCGTCAGGAGCGGAAATCTTCACGAGAGGTATCCCTCTATGAGCCAATCGGTGCAGACAAGGAAGGAAATGAAATACACCTCATGGACATCATGGAAAGTACCAACGAAAATGTACTGGAGGATTTGATTACCCGGCACCACATCCAGACCATATACCAATTTCTCCGTTCCGCCCTCACTCCAAGGGAACAGACCGTAATTATTATGCGGTATGGTCTTTACCAGCGTTCTCCGGTTACGCAGAGGGATGTTGCTGCCCGGATGGGCATTTCCCGTTCTTACGTCAGCAGAATCGAAAAACGTGCATTAGAAAAGCTTCGGAGCTGTCTGGAAACTATGTAGTTTCCTGTCTGCGTAAAATGCACCCTATCGGCAATGCTTTTGATAGATTTACATGTAGTATCTGTTTCGGATGAGGGGCAGATTCCATATCCTGTCCCTTTTCATCCCGGATTCCGACCACCTGTAATTCAAGATTCTCTCCATCAAAGAGCATAGCTTCTATTGTTTCTCCCACAGAGAACTTATTCTTCTGCTCTATTACCAGCCAGCCCTGTTCATCTACCTCCTGAACCATTCCCAGATAGGTATATTCTTTTATATAAGTATTATTATCATAAATCTGCGTATTGGCATCCGGCTTCGAATAATAAAATCCGGTTGTAAACTGCCGGTATGTGCATTTGGCAATTTCTCTTCGATAATCCTCTAAGTGGCTCTGATATACATCTACACCTTTTTTATAATCATCGATTGCATTCCGATAGGTTCTTGCGACAGTTGCAACATAAAGGGCAGTTTTCATCCTTCCCTCGATTTTGAAGCTGTCAATTCCAGCCTCTATCATTTCCGGCAAATGCTCTATCATGCATAAATCCTTGGAGTTAAATATATAAGTTCCTCTGTCATCCTCATTAATCGGCAGATATTCTCCCGGCCTTTGTTCCTCCACAATTGCATATTTCCAGCGGCACGGATGCGTACAGGCTCCCTGATTTGCATCCCTGCCGGTAAAATAGCTGCTCAACAGACATCTTCCGGAATACGAAATACACATAGCTCCATGTATAAATGATTCTATCTGCATATCCTCCGGAATCCGTTTGCGTATCTCTTTTATTTCAGCAAGCGACAGCTCCCTTGCCGTCACAACCCTTCTTATTCCCTGTCGATACCAGAATAAAAAGGTTTCATAGTTTGTATTATTTGCCTGTGTACTGATATGAATCTCAACCTTCGGAAGTAATTCCTTTGCAAGCATTACAACTCCGGGGTCCGAAATAATCATACCGTCAATTGCCACCGGCTCTAATCTGCGAAAATAGTCCCGGATTCCTTCTATATCCCGATTGTGTGCAAAAATATTAACCGTCAGATATACCTTACAGTTATGGGCGTGTGCAAATGCAATTCCTTCCTGCATTTCCTCTATTGTGAAATTATGAGCTTTTGCCCGCAGTCCAAAGTCTTCTCCACCGATATATACAGCATCCGCACCATAACGAACCGCTGTCTTTAACACTTCCAGACTTCCTGCCGGAATTAATAATTCTGTGTTACGCATACATCCTCCTTGCCCGGCTCTATCCGGGTACTGATTGCCACACCATCCCCAATTGGAACAATTGCCGTTTCCAACTCCGGATGATGTTTAATCGTATATAGATATTCCCGCATACGACTATGAATCGTGCGGTTTCGCTTTGTAATGGCATAGTGTGATTCCAGAACATCTCCGTCCTGCAATACATTATCTGAAATCAACAGACCTCCAACCGGCAGCAGCCGAAGCACCTCCGGCAAAAAATGGATGTACTGTCCCTTTGCCGCATCCATAAATATCATATCATACGGTCCCTGCAAGGTTTTTAATATCTCTGCCGCATCTCCCTCTAACAATGTAATCCGGTCACTTACTCCTGCCCGTTCAAAGTTCTCCTTTGCCTTTTGGATTCGCGGAGGATAATTTTCAATCGTAGTGATGTGTCCGCCTGTTTGCATATAACGGCTCATATAAATGGCAGAAAATCCGACTGCCGTTCCTACCTCTAACAACTGCTGCGGATTTTTCTGTAATTCCAAAACCTTTAATAATTCTTTTGTCTCCGGTCTTACAATCGGAACCTCCTGCTGTCTGGCTTCTTTCTCAAGCTCACAAATCAAAGGGTCATCCTCCTGATTGAGTGAACGAATAAAAGATACCACCCGTTCATCTGTAATCATTGGGAATCTTCCTCCTGCTTATCCTGCGTACCGGTAATAATTTTCATAATCTCATCCTGCGTCATAGACGGCTGCAATATATATGTGCCTGGCTTTATCTTGCCATGATAGCTGGACAGATAAATCTTTACGAGCATGACATATGGGTCATCAATCAAACCGTCATCCGCCAAAGCATCTACAATTTCGGTTGTCGAAGAATCCGGCACTATTACGAACTGAATTTCTCTGGTATCGGAGGAGTCTACGCTGGTATTCGTAAATACCTTGTAGAAAAAATTATACGCAAACATAAATACCTGTATTATAACCAACACCAGAATAATATTAATTAAAATCTGTAATACAATCCGTAATGCTTTTTTCATGCCCTTATCCGTCATATCTTCACCTACTTTTCTAAGTATTCGTAATCAATATCCAATCCATCCGCCAACACGGTATACAGCTCCCGCATCATTGTGCAGAGCCGCTGCTCTGCCAAAATAAAATTATTTACAACGGAATCCTGAAGGATACCGTCATATTCCTTTACCAGATTAAACACCTCATCATACAGATTACTGTCACCTTCACTGAACTGCAGCTCATAATTTCTTCGTCTGAACTCATTATACCGGTTATAAAGCTCTCCGTTCTCCCTTAATAAGCGGTCTGTCTCCACATACTGCTTATATTCCTCACTATTTTTTATTTGTTCATTTAATCTGCTTGCCAGTTCAATTGCCTGTCGCATGGTAATCTCCTCCCTATACTTCCGTAATAATCGGCAGTATCATTGGATTTCGTTTGGTTCTTCTCCAAAGGAACTCACTCAAATCATCCCGCATGGTTGTCTTTAGCTTGCCCCAATCGGTAATATTATGGTCCAGACATCTCTGCAAGGCATCTTCTACAACATCCCTGCACTCTTCCATCAGATTCTCTGCTTCCCTTACATATACAAAGCCTCTTGATACAATGTCCGGTCCTGCTAACACCTGATTGCTTCCACCCTCCAGCGTTACCACCACAATAATCAAACCATTCTGTGATAATAATTGTCTGTCGCGTAAAACAATGTTTCCAACATCACCAACTCCTAACCCATCTACCAAAATTCCTTGGGCTTGGACTGCTCCCGTCACTTCTGCATAATCATCACACACTTCCAGCACATCTCCACTGGAAAGAATGCATATATTCTGTTTATCTATTCCAAGACTTTCCGCAAGCTCTGCATGCCGCTTCAGATGCCGGTACTCTCCATGCACCGGAATTGCATACTTTGGTTTGGTTAATGTGTAAATCAGCTTAATTTCTTCCTGACAAGCATGTCCGGATACATGGGTATCCTGAAAAATTACTTTTGCACCCTTCATTTCCAGCTCATTTATAATTCTTGATACCGCTTTTTCATTTCCCGGTATCGGTGTCGAACTTAAAATTACGGTATCTCCCGGCTTAATGGATACCTTCTTATGAATGTTGGCTGCGATTCTTGACAATGCCGCCATATTTTCACCCTGACTTCCGGTTGTAATCAATACTGTCTTTTCATCCGGATAATTTTTCAACTGTTCTATATCAATTAAGGTATTATCCGGAATCCGTATATAACCAAGCTCCTGTGCCACCGTAATGATATTTACCATACTTCTGCCTTCAACCACAACTTTTCTTCCGTACTTGTAAGCAGAATTTACTATCTGTTGGACGCGGTCCACATTCGATGCAAAGGTAGCCACGATAATACGATGACTCTGGTTGTCCGCAAATATATTATCAAAGGTCTTACCTACGGTTCGTTCTGACATTGTAAAGCCCGGACGTTCTACATTGGTACTATCACACATCAGTGCCAGTACCCCTTTCTTACCCAGCTCTGCAAACCGCTGTAAATCAATGGCTTCTCCAAATACAGGTGTATAGTCCACCTTGAAATCCCCTGTATGCACCAAAATTCCTGCCGGTGTATAAATTGCCAATGCAGAAGCATCCGCAATACTATGATTCGTCTTGATAAATTCCACCCGCAGGCATCCAAGATTAATAATCTGTCCGTGTTTTACAACCTTCCGCTTAATATTCTGCATCAGATTGTGTTCTTTTAATTTACCTTCTATAATGCCCATTGTCAACTTCGTTGCATAAATCGGCATATTAATTTCTTTCTCTACATAAGGAATGGCACCTATATGGTCCTCATGTCCATGTGTAATTACCAGTCCCTTTACCTTATCCGCATTCTCCTTCAGATAAGTAACATCCGGGATTACCAAATCTATTCCCAGCATTTCATCATCCGGAAATGAAAGCCCGCAGTCTACCACCACAATCGTATCCTCATACTCGATTGCCGTAATATTCATGCCGATTTGCTCCAACCCTCCCAATGGAATAATCTTCACCGGCTTCTTGTTTTCAATTTTCTTCATTTTTTAATTCTAACCTCCATAACTCAATCCTGTTTTGTTGTCTGCATTCCGCTCTCGAAGCAGAATCACGTACATCTATGAATGCAACTGCTACTATTATATCTGGAAATCCACGTCTTCCATAAGCTCAGCAAATATCTTTGCCACCGCCTGAAGTTCATCTTCATTCTCAACGATATTGTATACAGCAAATTCATCCTCATCCTGTTGCTTTTCTTCCTTCATAATCGTAACAACAGCTTCTTCACTGTCATCAGACAAGTCTTCCGTAACTAATATATAGTGAACGCCCTGCAGGGTTGTTTCCTCCAGAACATACATATCAATCTCCTCGCCATCCTCTGTTGTAAATGGCACCGTTCTTAATTCTTCTTCCATATCTCCTCCATAGAATCTAGTCTTCCTGTGCATGTAATGCATCTAAATATCCCTGTAATATTAATACGGCTGCCATCTGGTCCACAACCGCCTTGCGATTTTCCCGACGCACGCCGCCTGCCATTAATACCCGCTGAGACTCCACCGTGGTTAATCGTTCATCTCTTAATATAACCTCCAGTCCGGTTCTTCGCTCCAAGTCCTCCTTGAATGCTTCACAAGCCTCTGCCCGTTCTCCGATTGTATCATTCATATTCTTCGGGTATCCCAAAACAATTCGCTCTATCTGATATTCCTCAATAATTGCTTCAATTCGTGCCAAAGTCTGCCGCAGCTTTCCGGCAGATTTCCGAACAATGGTCTCCACCGGCTGTGCAGTCAGCATCAATCCGTCACTCACTGCAACTCCTACGGTTTTGGTTCCATAATCCAATCCCAATATTCTCATATAATTCCTCTGCTCTTTACTCTTTTCTAACGCAACCGGGTATCAATATAATTTTCTAACAATACTTCTATAATTTCATCCCGTTCTGCCTTCATAATCAAGCTTCTGGCTCCCTTATAGCTTGTAATATAAGTCGGGTCACCGCTCATAATATAACCCACAATCTGACTGACCGGATTATAGCCCTTTTCAGATAATGCCGCATATACCTGTGCCAGAATATCTGTAACTTCCAATCCATTTTCTTTTATCACATTTAAGTGTTGTGTATGATCCATGCTTTCACGTCCTTTACTTTATCCGTACATTATACCTATGCCGATTATACAATGCTTTTCCGAAATTGGCAAGTACGGAGAACCGCAATCCGTTCTTTCTGCATTCCTTATTTCCTTATTTCAAAACTGCATATAATACCAGCTCCGTTGCTGTCTCTGCGTATCTCCGATAATATAACTGATATTCCGGAATCAGACTCTTAATATATCTCGGAATTTCAAATATGTCTGTATTCTTATGGTATGTGCATATTGCCAGCTTTGGTCTATTCTTCTGGATGGTCTTTTTCGCACCGTGCAACGCATTCATTTCAGAGCCTTCTATATCCATCTTAATAAAGGTTACGGCATCACCCTCCGTCACCTCATCCACTGTATATACCGGAACGGTAATACTTCCGTCCTGTGATATTTTGGAGCCGGTATTGGCTTCTGTATCAAAGGTCAGTATCCCCTGTACATCCCATGCCCCGCCTGCAATCACATGCAAATCATGTGTTTCCCGCAGATTATCCCGCAGTCTGGCTACATTTTCCGGGTCCGGTTCAAATGCATACAATGCATGATACTCCTTGCCGGCAAGCTTCAGATTGTGTAAGAAGCTTTCAATGGAGTCTCCGGTAAATGCTCCGCAATCCACAAATACTTCTCCATCCCGAAAGTTTATAATATCCGGTGCAAAATATTGATTTTCATCACATTTTACCCGATATTCACCGGTAATTTTCTGATTGATGTAACCGGCAATAACTTCTTTTGAAGTATCATCTGCCAGATTTTCCTCCAGCCATGCAATATCTTCTTCATGCTCCCGGATAAATTCCTGTGTCATCACATTCAGAGGTCCCAAGGTAAACATTCCGCAAAAATCATACATAAAGAGCTGCTTTATCTTGTCTTGATATGGTGTAACCGCTTCTCTTTCACATTCGGTAAATGCAACCACCAGATTGCATGGTTCCTTAAGACACTCAAAATATTTCCGGATTCCATAGACCGGTTTTTCCAATAAGTATTGCCCCGGCTTTACATATGCATCATCCACCACAAAGGCAGTCACCTCGATTTGCCGTTCTTTCAGATACTTACACAATCTTTCAGCTAAAATTCCGGCACCATATAAAATTACAGGTGCCTCCTTTAACTCCTCTGCCGAAGCAATAAATACGTTATCATTTGTCACAAGCTTTTCCTGAATCATGTTCTTCCTCCCTCGTTCCGATTATTTCTTCTCGTATTACATATTGCGGTGCATCATTGATGCTTATATAGATTCTTCCAATATATTCTCCAATCATTCCCAGTGCAACTAAAATTACACCACCCAGAATTAAAAGTACTGCCATAATGGAACTCCAGCCTAATAATATCTGCGGTTCCAGAATCCTTCTGATTAATATTGCTATCATATAGAGAAAACCAAGGCACGCAACCACACTTCCAAAAAAGGTAACCATCTGTAACGGTTTTATTGAAAATGCCGTAAATCCATTCATCCACAGAGAAATCAATTTTTTGAATGTATAGCCGGATGTACCGCTTTGGCGTTCCCGCTGATTTACGGTTACATTGGCAATATTCTTGGTTGCCCGAAATACAAGCCCTCCAATATAGGGATAGGCATTCTTATATCGTATGATTTCCTTCGTAATAAACGCCCGCATTACAGAGAAGCTGTTTCCCTCTATATGCTTTGGTTTTCCTAATAAGATTTCCGACATTTTATCATTCATGTAGCTGCCAAGTCTGCGAAAACCACTTTGCTTTACATCCGGATATTTTCCATATACAACATCGTAGCCTTCCTCCAACTTGTCTATCATGTCATAAATAGCTTCTAACGGTGCCTGACCGTCATCATCCAGAGAAAACACGTAATCTCCGGTTGCCTTTGCATAGCCGGCAAGCAGTGCCGCATGCTGACCGAAGTTCCGGGCAAAGGATATACCGGTAATTGCCGTATCCTCCTTGCACAGCTTTTGAATCACCCGCCATACGCCATCCGGAGATGCATCATTTACCAGAATGATTTCATAATCGTATGCGTCTTCTCGTTCCTTTAATCGTTCCTTTAATTCCCTGACAACATTCTCTAACGTATGCTCTGAACGATAGCAGGGAATTACAAATGTTATTTTTTTCATATCACTCATTCCCTCCTGTCAATTGATGATAGTATTCTACATAGTTCTGATTTTGCTCCTGTGTCATTGCAATTGCGGTTCTGGGATGCTGATTTAACATTCCGCTAATCAGATACGGCGTATCATAGCCCCATATAACGCCGGACTGCCGCAGCGGTTCCATATATTCAGACACAAATTGTAATACCGGCTCTATCCTTCGATGCTCATTCTTTAGGTATGCAAGCAATAATTCCATCCTGCAATTTCCTGCACCCCGCCCCATTCCACTCATAGAGGCATCCAAAAGACTTGCACCGCCTTCATATGCAGTTATCGTATTTGCAAATGCCAGTTGTTGATTGTTATGTGCATGTATGCCGATTTCCTTCCCGTATTTATCTGCATATTCCATAAACAGCTCCGTATGGCTTCGGATTGCATCCGGATAAAAGGCCCCATAGCTGTCTACAATATAGATACCATCCACCGGGCTTTGTCCAAGAAGCTCCAGACACCGCCGTATCGTTTCATCCGAATCCGTTGATAATGCCATAATGTTACACGTTACATAATATCCTTTTGCCTTTATATATTCAATCATGGAAAGAGCTTCCATGATTTCCCTGCTATAAGCAGCAACCCGGACTATATCAATTACACTGCTTTGTTTATCTGTAATATCCTGTCTGTAATCGGTTCGTCCGACATCTGCCATTACAGAAATCTTAATTTCTTTTTTCCCGGTCTTATTCAGGATTCTCTCTATGGACTGCTCCTCACAGAACTTCCATTCTCCGTATTGCTCCGGTGAAAACAAACGCTTGGATGCCTTATAGCCAAATTCAATCATATCGACTCCTGCTGCACAGTCTGCCTCGTACAACGCAGAAACAAAGTCATCTGTAAACCGGAAGTCATTTACCAGACCCCCGTCCCGAAGGGTTACATCCATTATTCTGTTGTTCCGTCTGTTGTCCGTACCCATATCATTCCTCTTCTGTCTTTTATCTTAGTTCTATCCGTCTGCCTTCTTCTGCGGAGGTATATGCCGCATATGTCATTCTGGCAGTTTCATACGCTAACCGAAAGTCTGAAACCGGTGTTCTGTCATAGGCAACCGCCTCCATGAAATCCTGCATTTCTGCGGAATATCCACGGATAATTTCATCCAATACAAACGGATGATTCCATCCGGTCTTGCTTGGCAGCATTTCGGATATATATACATCATCCAACCGCTCCTCATCCAGAAAATAGGTGCTCATCAGATTATTCAAGGTCAGATTACACTTCATTGCCGTATCATTACAATATGCCTCGACATAATTCCGGCTTCCTCCAAGAAGTGTATCGGTTGCCATGATAATTGCCTTGGTTTTATCTGAAAATGTAATTACAGCCGTTCCGAAATCCTCCACATCCATCGGTCTTGCTGCAATATGACGATGCTCATACTCACTCAGGGTATTTGTAATATACCCCATATCCGCTATTACACTTTCGGGATAGATTTCAACGCCTCTCGCCTGTGCTTCCACCTGTTTTAACCAGAGAATTGCAGATAACGGATGGCTTCCGGTTCTTGTAAATGTACCGCCCCCGGTTTTATTCCATTCCCCCGCAACGGGTGAGCTGGAGCCTTTTAAGCTTTCTTCGCCTTTTAAGCAAAGAATCCGGCTCTTCTTCTTTGCAATCACCTCTGCCATTTTTTGAATTGCAGGTGCATAAATAAAGTTCTCCGCATACATGAACTTTCGATTCGAGGACTCTACCACCGACTTGATATGCTCCATTGACTCCATCAGTGACTCATACATCCGCCGCTTCGGAACCTGCGTTCCGATAGGCTCCAAATCTCCGCTTTGTCCAAAATAGCCGGCAAGCGGCTTTTCACAAATCACATGCTTTCCTGCCTGTAACGCCTGTACAATCATTTCCTCATGCATATATGGCGGGGTACATATATCAATGACCTGAATCTCGTCATCCTCTAACATTTCTTCAAACGAGCTTACCGTCTGTTCATATCCGTATCGTTCCTTTCCTGCCTTCGCATGCTTCGGATTTCTCGCCAGAATTGACTTATAGCGTGGTTCTATATCCTTCACTCTGCTATAGGCTTCCATATGCAGCTCGGTTGCCCGGCCTGCACCCGCCATTCCGATTGTAACAATAATCTTCTCCATTTTCTTTCCCCCTATTGTACCTGAACAACTGCCAATTCGTGAAAGCTCTGTACCTTCTCATACAGACTCTTTACATCCGGCTCCTGAATAAATAAAATTCCTGCCTTATACTTCATATAATCCTCTACTGTATCCCCAACACTTCCCCATATGCATTGGTCTATAACTCCGCTTTTTAACTCCGGTTTGATTTGAAGCCCGGTCACAATTCCATTCTTATCTGCCATCAGGCATTCTCTTGCAATATTTGCCGGCTTGTATACATAGCTGTCTGCCAGAGGTTCTCCGCATTCCGCACGCAAGATTGCAAGCGGATAATCCACCCCGGTTGCATACTTTACCAATTGTATATACAAATCTCCCGGTGCCCGTCTGCAAGGGTCAATCATAACCGGTGTTCCATCCTTCTGCACAATAAACTGAACATGAAACAAACCATCCACTAACTGACATTCACAAGCAACCTTCTCTATATCACGATATAAGGTCTGAATCGTATTCTCGGATACATCCGATGGATAACAGGCTCCGGATACCAGATACGGATTATGATAATATTGTTCATTGTCTACAAATCCAAATACTACCTTCTGATTTTTAATCAGCACCGATGCTCCATGATTCGTGCCTTGTATATATTCTTCTATTACAATCACTGTCTCTCTGGTAACAGCACCGGCAGAGGCATATGCGTCTTTCACTTCAGCAACGGAATGACAGACCTTTACTCCCTTTCCACCGGTTAAATCTACCGGCTTCACCAATACAGGAAACGAAAGCTGTCTGCACGCCGCTTCCGCATCCTCCCAGCTTAAACACCTTTGATTTTTCGGTGTAGGAATCCCAAGCCGCTTTGTACACGCACGAAACATATCCTTGTGATGTATAATAAGAGCTGTTTCATAGCTGTCATGTCCCGAAAATCCAAGCTTCTTAGCCGCATATGCGGTAGAAAGATACGCAAAATCATTACACCCCGACACAATCGCATCGACCTGCTTTTCCTTTGCCAATTGGTATACATATTCTTTATCCGAATAATCCCCCGGAACATATTCATCGGCTTTCTGATGTCCAAGCCCATGAATATCATTTCCTGTCGTAATTACATAATCACCTCTTGCCTGTGCAGCTTCTATTAACGGAAGCTCTGCATGACTGCCACCGGTAATCAATATTCTCTTACCCACACAAATACCTCCTCTATAGATATGCTACTACAATACCTGCCAATATCAGGGAAAGCCCCAGCCATTTCCGCTTTCCGATTCGTTCCTTCAATATAAAATACCCAAGCACCGCAACAAAAAAATATCCGCTTGCTTCCAAAATCGGTCCCATGGATAACGGAACATACCGATAGGCAAATACCGTCAATAAGCTGGAAAGAAAAAATATACCGTATGCCACAATTACCTTCCAGTTCAGATAATCCTTCCACGATTTCTCATGCTGCTGCTTTGCACTGCTCTTAAGGAGAATCTGTGACACCGAGGATATAAATACTGAAAACAAAAATAAAACTATATACTTCATGCCGGAGTCTCCTCCTTATCAGTTACTACAAAATAAACACCTGCAATAATAATTAATCCGCCAATTATCTGCTGCACACGAATCTGTTCCTGAAAAAACAAATATCCCCACAGCATTCCCCAGATAACGGTAATTGCTTTATTTGCATACGCAGTTACCAGCGGCAGACGTTTTAATATCTGCTGCCACAAAAGTGCATATACTGCAAGGTTCAGCAACAAAATTCCGTAAAACAGAATAAATTTTAACGATAAAAACGACTGTCCGGCTGCCAGCTTCGAGCATATGCCGCCCATAGAATACAACAATAATACTATGTGCAGTAGTATATAGGATTTTATTCTGTCCTTTGCCATAATTACCCCTTATCTGCTATTGAAAGAAGCTATGTACTGCCTGAATTACGATTTCCTGCTGTTCTGCCGACAAACCGTAAAACATTGGCAGACGAAGCAACCGTTCACTCTCCTTTGTCGTATACCGGTCTTCCCCATGAAAGCTGCCGAACCGTATACCGGCTGCCGAAGTATGCAGCGGTACATAATGAAATACCGCACAGATACCATGTTCCTTTAAATATGCCAATAACCGGGTTCGTTCCTCCAGATTCTGAACCTTCAGGTAAAACATATGTGCATTATGCTTACACTCCTCCGGAATATAAGGAAGCTCTACCACACCTTTTTGCCGTAAATCCTGAAAAGCATCCCAGTAGGTATTCCATGCCCGCAATCGATACTCGTTAATTGCATCTGCCTGCTCCAACTGTGCCCATAAATAGGCTGCATTTAATTCACTCGGCAGATAAGACGAACCGGCTTCTACCCATGTATATTTATCAACCTGTCCACGGAAGAACTTTGTCCGGTCGGTTCCCTTTTCCCGGATAATTTCTGCCAGCTCTACATCCTCAGGCTGCTGAATTAACAAGGCTCCACCTTCCCCCATTGAATAATTCTTTGTTTCATGGAAGCTATAGCAGCCAAAATCACCGAAGGTTCCTAATATCTTTCCCTTGTAGGTTGCCATCATTCCCTGTGCAGCATCCTCCACCATTCTTATATGATGCCGCTTGGCAATATCCAGAATCGTATCCATCTCACAGCCGACACCGGCATAGTGAACCGGAACAATTGCCTTCGTTTTATCGGTAATTGCATCTTCAATCAACTGTTCGTCTATATTCATGGTATCCGGACGTATATCTACAAACACAATCTTTGCTCCCCGCAATACAAATGCATCTGCTGTAGAAACAAAGGTAAAGGATGGCATAATCACCTCATCCCCCGGCTGTATATCGCATAGCATAGCCGCCATTTCCAATGCATGTGTGCAGGAGGTGGTCAATAATGCTTTGGCAGAACCTGCATACTGCTCCAGCCATGCATTACAGCGTTTGTTAAATTCTCCGTCACCGCAAATTCTTCGATTTTCCACCGCTTGCCGGATATACTGATATTCTGTTCCCACAAATGGGGGTTCATTAAAGCTTATCATCCGTATCATTCCTTCTTTCCTGAATATGAAGCTCTGTTACCGCCTTCTCTATCGTCGTTTCTAAAAAGTAGCTTTTACGCTTTTTTCTTTCCATCACCATCATCGCAAGCATTCCAAGCAAGGCTGCACAGGTAATTATCAATCCGGCTGCCAGCCCTGATTGATGATATTCCAGCCGAATCGTATGCTCTCCTTCCGGTATCTGTGCCGCCAAAAAAGCACCTGACCAAAGCGGTGTTGTCTCTGTTTCCACACCGTCTACATATAAGTGCCAGTTCTCATCATATGGAATACTGGTAAAAAACAGATTATCCTCACCTACTGTTATCGTTCCCTCTATGCTTGTACTGGTATAATCCGTAACCTCCAACTGGTGCTGTGCCAGCTTGTCATATGCCTGCTGCCACTGTTCCTCCTGAATCCGGTACACCTGAAACTCCCCATGTACACCTTCGGCGGCATCCAGCAATTGGTCTTCCAGTTCGTAATAAATATTCGTCACATCTCCGGCATTCAGATAACCGGTGGTCGTCATCTGCTTTCCAATCTGAATAAAATATTCCCCTGCTTCTTTTGCTGTAAAGTCAAATCGAATTGCACTGCTTGCAGTCTCATCATATTCGGCTCCACCCGTTATAATCTCATCCCGGCTTAACTGAACTGTCGCAAGCTCCTCATCCGTAAATGCACTCTTCACGAAAAATGTATTATCCTTTACAATCATTTCACAATTATTTGCCATTGCTGCTTCTAACTCTAATTTCGAATCTGCATCCTCCATTACATCCGGAACTCCGCTCATGGCTTCTACCCATGTATTAATATTCTCTTTTACGGATGTATGTTCCAGATTATACTGCACAACATTATCTGAAAATGCATCCTTTGCATTTGGGGAAACCATATATCCAAGTGCCAGAACCTTTGGAGACTCATACACCGCAAGGTCATCCTGTCCGGCATATTCTGTATAATCATGCATTAAATCCACCTTTGCCGGATACAGGCTATCCGATAAAGCGTAATCTCCGATTCCATGATTCACATATACATATTGTATATTGAACAATGCCATTTGAATCGGATTTAAATACTGTGCATAATACACATTCGTACCTGCATAGATTCCAATGCATTGCAAAAATGCACTGGCATTACTAATTGTACTGGTAAATACGGAGGTTCCTTTATACCCCAGCAGCAACCCCTGATTCGTTGCAACAATATCTCCGTAATCGGTCATTCTGGAAAAGCCATGCGCCTCCTCCAGCTCCAATTGCTTTACAAATTGCTCCTCCTGTGCGGCTGCATCCTTTACATATCTCATTTTCGTGGATGTATCTCTGTAAATCATGGCATATCCGAAACACAGACACAACTCTAACACGCCGACCATTGACAAAACGCGTGCCAACTTCTGCTTGCCATACGGAAAGAACATAATACCAACCATGTAGAATAAAAATATCATCATGCTATAGTAATATGTGAACTGATATTCAATGTCCTTTGCAAATGCAAAACATGCTATCGTCAGCAGCGTCCAGCCTACACCTACAACCACTACCTGCCAGATTGCCGGCTTTGTATATTCCTCTTCTTTTATGCAGCACCATTCTTCATACCCAAGAATGATACAGAACAACATAAAGAAGATAGAGAATCGGTTTGGAAACCAAGAAGGATAATGGAACATGTGCATCACATAATTCAAACCATTTAAGTTAAATGCCAGTATGTATATTACCAAAACCGCCAGTTTTCTTAATCGTGTCCATTTAGGTATCTTCCGATTAAAGAAATATAGGGATAAGAGCATCACCATTAGCAAACCAATATAAAGATTTACCTCACCATAGCTATCATAGCTGCTTCCCCGGTCGATTGCACAATTAAATGCCAGGAAGTTCTTGAATATATCAAAGTATGATACAAACCACGTATTTGATTTATATTCACTGATTGTATAGTTCTGCTGCAGCATCTGAGCAAAGCCCGGAAGCATGACAAGTGCATTTGTCAGTACCGCTGCTACCGATAACAGGAATATTTTCCATGATTTTCTGCAGAACACCCGGAAGCTTTCAAATTCCAAGGTCAGATAATATAAGATAATAAAGAAGCAGAACAGACAGGTCATGTAATATCCGCTCAGAAATGCAAGGGTCAGGGTGATATAGTATAATTTCCAATCCTGATTCTTTACAAACCGTTCAAGTCCCAACAGAATCAACGGAAATAATATTGCACTCACCATCATATGCCAGTTATTGATATTCGATACCATATACATACTCATTGTATATGCCATAGAAAACAGCATATTGGCAATCTGATTTTGCTCTAAATGCCGATATGGGCGGTGCGTCAGATAATATAGCATTGCCCAGTTAATAGCAAGCTCCAATCCAATAAACATAATGGTACTTGCCGGCATAATTGCCCCTATCGGCAGACACAGATAAATCAGTGTCATAGGATTTAAAATACCGGTCACAATTCCAAAATAATTCGTTCCGAATCCGGCATCCCATGTATAGATTAAAGAATCTCCCGATGCCAGCTTCCGCTTTAATTCCATTAAAAACGGCCAGCTCTCCAAGCCGAAATCCCCACTTAACAGCGTAGCATCTCCAAACGGCCAGAAGTGCTTCATTCCTAACACTATTAATATTACAGCCGTTATGATTACGCTGGACACGATATACACATAATATTTTTTGAGTATCTGCTTCATCCTATAATCTCCTACCGCTTTACCGCTACTATCTGATTTCGTACATCCTCTGTAGAATAAATCTCCACCTTCATATACCGTTCCGTATGTCCCACATACCAATGTTCGCCCTTTTCACCAGCCGCTTCCTCTACCAGTACCTGTAGCGTTTCTCCCTGAAAGCTGTCTTCATATGCCTGTTTTTGCCTCTGTGTCATCTGAAGCAGGACATCACTCCGTTTCGTCTTCTCGTCTTCCGATACCTGATTTGGTAATGTCTCGGCAACGGTTCCTCGCCGCTTGGAATATTTGAATATATGCATCTCATACAGATTCAGCCGTTTGAGATTCTGACAGGTAGTTTCAAATTCTTCCTCTGTCTCACCGGGAAAGCCTACAATAACATCTGTCGTCAATGCCGGGCGGTCATACGCCAGACGCAGTAACCGACAGCTATTCTCATATTCTTCTATGGTATATTTGCGATTCATCCGCTTTAATGTCTCATTACACGCACTCTGTAAGGACAAATGAAAATGCGGACATACCTTCGGCAGTTTTACCAAGGCATCTACAAACGACTCTGTTATAATCCGAGGCTCCAGTGAGCCAAGACGAATCCGTATGATGCCTTCTACCTCTGATACCTTCTGGAGCAGATGTATCAGCTCCATTCCATCTAATTGCTGCCAATCTGCCGGATTCTCCCGCCAATCATTTCCATAGGAGCTTAGATGGATTCCGGTTAATACAACCTCCTTACAGCCCTCTGCTGCCAGACGCTTTACTTCCTCTACCACATCCTCCGGATTCCGGCTCCGGATTCTGCCTCTGACATAAGGAATAATACAATATGTGCAGAATTGATTGCAGCCATCCTGAATCTTAATATACGCCCGCGTATGCTCTGTCATTTCCGAAATATTCAGATTCTCATACGGCTGCTTTTGATTTATATCCAGCCAGTATACATCCTCCTGCGGCGTTTCTGCAGACACACCTACATTCTTTAAATGCTGCTTTAAGATAGCTACAATATCCTGTTTCCGATTATTTCCGATTACAATATCCACAGATAAGTCATCCAAAACCTCCTGCGGCGTTGTCTGAACATAGCACCCGACTGCCACTACCATTGCATTCGGATTCTGTTTCTTTGCACGATGGAGCATTTGTCTGGATTTACGTTCTGCCATATTCGTAACTGAACAGGTATTTATCAGGTATACATCCGCAGACCGGTTAAACTCTACTAAATTTGCCCCTGCCTGTTCCAACAGTTCACGCATACCGCTTGTCTCATATTGATTCACCTTGCAGCCCAGCGTCAGGGTTGCCACTGTTATTCCTTTTAATTCCTGCATATCCCCTTCTGCTGCTCTCATCATGCTTCCATACTCTCTTTCTGATATTTCCTTGTTAACTTTTTGCTCACAATTTATTCAATTTCGGTTCACAACTATATTCAGTTTACACCATTTTATGCAATACTTCAACTATCCCCTGCTTTGTGACCGAAAAAATATAGCTTACCAGACTGTCATGACTTCTTCGGTATCCAATGCCTGTGTCATCAAGGCATCTATCTCTCCTGCCAGCAGCTGCTCGGATGCTTCAATATCCGCAAGCTTCGGTTTTGTCACCGGATGCTTTGCCACAAAGGTCGTACAGCAATCCTCATATGGCAGTATTGAGGTTTCATAGGTATGAATCTTTTCTGATATATCCACAATCTCCTGCTTATCCATACCAATACAAGGCCGGAATACCGGATATGAACAGACTGCATTGGTAACCTGCAGGCTGAATATGGTCTGACTTGCCACCTGACCGATGCTTTCTCCGGTAATTAATGCCTGACATTCATTTTTCTCTGCCAGAATTTGTGCTATCCGCATCATATAACGACGCATGATAATCGTAATTTCATCCTCCGGACATTTATGGTAAATTGCCTCCTGTATCTCGGTAAAATGCACAATATGAAGCTTCACCGCACCTGCATATTTTGATACCAGTCTCGCCAAATCCACTACCTTTTGCTTTGCCTGCGGACTTGTATGCGGAGGTGCATCAAAATAAACCGCCTCCAGATTAACCCCTCGCTTCGATACCATGTATCCTGCAACGGGGCTGTCAATACCACCGGATAATAACAGCATACCCTTGCCATTGGTTCCTACCGGAAGCCCGCCCGGTCCCGGAAGCTTAACCGAATAAATATAAATATTATCCCGTAGTTCCACATTTATCATAACCTCCGGCTGATGAACATCAACCTTCAAATCCGGAAATGCATGTAACAAAACTGCTCCCGCTTCCTTATTGACTTCCATGGAATGCATCGGATATTCCTTATTAATTCTTCTGCAATTTACTTTAAATGTAAACTCCTTATCCTCATAATTTTCATCCACAAACTGTACCAGATATTCCGTCAATTCTTCCCATGGCATATTCGGCACTACCAGAACCGGACAAATTCCCACAATTCCAAATACATGCTGCAAGGCTTCTATCATTTCATCATAGTCATATTCCTCTAAGCAATCCACGAAGATTCGTCCATATTCCTTCCGTACCAGAAATTTTCCGTCAATCCGTTTCATGGCAGAACGGATATTCTTACATAGAATATCTTCAAACACATACCGGTTCTTCCCTTTTGTACCTATTTCTGCATATTTAATTAAAAATGATTTATATTCCATCTTCTTATCTCTCCATCCTATGCTATCCTGTTTAATACTGCTAATTACCGCTTTACAAAAGTTCTTATCTTAGGAAGTTCTTCCGCAATTACCTGAACTGCATACTCTGCCTCTTCTACCGTTGAATGAACGGAAAAACTGAACCTCAGGGTTGCATTTAACAAATCCTCTTCTAATCCGATTGCTTTCAGGGTTCCGCTGATTGCCGGATGATTCGAGGAACAGGCAGAACCGGAAGAACAATACACGCCTCTGGCTTCCAATGCGTGTAACAGCACTTCCCCTCGTTGAACTCCCTGAAAGCTGATGCTTGCAATATGCGGAGCTTCTCCGGAATGATTCTGAATCCCTTCCAGTTGTTCAACTCCTCGAAGGAAGGTTTCCTTTACCTGTCTTAGCTGTTCCATTTTTTCTGTGTGATTTGTATATATGAGCTTAGCTGCCTGTCCCAAGCCTGCAATTCCCGGTACATTTTCGGTTCCGGAACGCAAGTCATGCTGTTGTCCTCCTCCATATATAATCGGTTTTAGCTTTACCTTATCCCGAATATACAGGAACCCAACGCCCTTTGGTCCATGAATCTTATGACCGCTGACCGATAGCATATCTATCTTACACCGTTTCGGTGAAATCTTCATTTTTCCATATGCCTGAATGGCATCTACATGAAATAAGGTATTCGGATTCTTGCTCTTTACCAGCTTACCGATTGCTTCTACCGGTTCAATTGCCCCTATTTCATTGTTCACCAGCATGGTTGACACCAGAATCGTATCGGTTCGGATTGCCTGCTCTAAGGCTTCCATATCCACAATTCCGTTTGCATCTACCGGCAGAAATGTAATCTCGTATCCCTGCTCCTGCAAAAACAGCAATGGATTATATACGGATGCGTGTTCAATTCTCGTTGAAATAATATGCCTGCCCTGCCTTTGATTTGCCAAGGCAGCTCCGATTAATGCCAGATTATTGGATTCTGTACCTCCGGAGGTAAACAAAATCTCTTTTGCATCTACCTTCAGGGTTTTAGCTATAATCTCCTGTGCTTCCTTTATATATTGACCTGCATCCACCCCCTTTTGGTGTCTGGAGGACGGATTGCCGTAGTCCACATCCATTACCTGTTTTATTATGTCTTGTACCTCCGGAGCCACCCGGGTAGTCGCTGCATTATCAAAATATGCTTCCATATTCCTGCTCCTTGCCTTATTTTCCTGTTCGTCCTATTCGGTTGCCTTCTGCTGCTTCTCCTGTCCGGCTTCTATCTCAAACATCAGAATCGAAAGTGCTGTCATACCGGCAGTTTCCGTACGCAGTATCCGGTGTCCCAGCGTCAGACACTCTGCACCCGCTTTCTTCGCTTCTTCCACCTCTGTCCGTTCAAAGCCGCCCTCCGGTCCGATTATAATTCCAACGGATTGCTTTGTGGCTGCCTGCTGTATTAATGCTCTTGCATGTACCATACCTTCTGCATCCTCGTATGGAAGCAGCAGCATATCAAGTCCTGCGGCATCCCTTAGTGCCTCCTGCCAGCTCATAACCGGAGAAACCACCGGAATTACACTTCGTTTGGACTGCTTTGCTGCACTGAGGGCAATTGCATTATAGCGTTCTACCTTCTTTTCTGCTTTTTTGGCATCCAGCTTCACAACACTTCGATGTGTCATGACCGGTACAATCCGGACAGCCCCCAGTTCTACTGCTTTCTGAATAATCAGCTCCATTTTATCTCCCTTAGGGAAGCCCTGATATAAAGTGATTGCGGTTGGAAGCTCTGCATTGCTATCCAGAATATCAACTACCTGCAGCTCTGCGGCTGTTTCTGTATATGCCTTGATTTCACAGATATATTCCCGTTCACTTCCGTCACTGACCGTTACCGTTTCTCCGCATTTTAACCTTAATACATTTCTCATGTGATTCCAGTCATCACCTGTAATTCTGATACAGTCACCCTTACAGGCTGCCTGTTCTACAAAAAAGCGATACATCTCTATCTCCTATGCCTGCTTCGCTGTGAAGCATATCCAATCCTTCATGTACGTCGTTTCAATGATTTCAAAGCCATTCGCTACCAAAGCTTCACGAACCGCCTCTTCCTTCGTATTAATAATTCCGGAAGAAATAAAGATTCCATCCGGCTTCATATAGGGTGCTATCGTTCCTGCTAACGGTATAATCACATCCGCCAGTATATTGGCAACGACAACATCATATTGTAAAAGGCTGCCCTCTGCCTGTCTCATATGCTCTGAAAACTCTGCATCCTCTATGATATTTCCCTGCATAAAGCATGCCTGACTGCGGCTAATGTGATTTACTTCACAATTTTCATAGCTTGCGTCAACTGCCAGCGGGTCAATATCGACTCCAAATACCTTTCCGGCCCCCAGCTTGCTTGCGATAATAGACAGAATACCGCTTCCACAGCCTACATCAAATACAGTTTCTTTTCCGGATAAATATTTTTCCAATTGCTCGATGCATAGCTTGGTTGTCTCATGTGCTCCGGTTCCGAATGCCGTACCGGGGTCAATTTCTATCATTATGTCACCGGGCTTTCGTTCTACTTCCGATTCCGGTATCCATGTTGGTTTTATCAATATCTGATTCAGCCAGAACGGATGAAAAAATTCCTTCCAGTTATTTATCCAGTCCTTATCCTCTGTTTCTCCGAGTGTCAGTTTTCCGGAGCCAATATCCATGTATTCCTTCATGGCTTCTAATTCTTGTTTTATCTGTTCCACCAAAGCATCCACATCCGTTTCCGGATTATCAATATAACAAGAAACAAGGGCAACTCCATTATCTGGCGGAAGCTCCGGAAGTATGTCTATAAACATTGCCTTCCGTTCTGCCTCGGATAATGGAACATTGTCCTCAACCTCAATACCCTCGACGCCTAATTCGCCGAGGGTATAACTTATCATATCTACTGCTTCAGTGGTTGTCTCTATGGTTATCTTTTTCCATATCATTTCTTTTTACCACCAAATCCCTTTTTCTTATGGTCTCCAAAACTAAATCCGCCTGAATCCGTAGAACGTCTTGCAGTCGAACCGGAGGCTGCATCATACTGCTTTAATATATCGGTCTGCTCTGCGGTCAGCTTATCCGGCACCTGTACTACCAGTGTTACATAATGATTACCGCGAACATTTTTATTCCGCAAGGTCGGAACACCTTTTCCCTTTAATGTAATTCGTGTATCGGTCTGTGTTCCCGGAGAAATATTGTAATCTACCACTCCGTCAACCGTATGAATCTGAATGGTTCCGCCTAACGCTGCCTGTGTAAATGTAATTGGTTCGGAGGAATAAATATCGTATTCCTGTCTCTGGAACTTCGGGTGCTTATCCACTAATACGGATACCAGCAAATCACCCCGTTCACCACCGTTGATACCCGGCTCACCTTTGCCGCGGATTCGGATACTCTGACCATTATCAATACCGGCAGGAACTACAACCTGAATCTTCTTCTTGCTCTTTACATAACCGGTACCTGCACAATGGCTGCACTTATAACGAATTACCTTTCCGCTTCCGGAGCATTCCGGACAAATGGTAGCACTTCGTACCACACCAAATAAGGACTGCTGTGTAGTTACAACCTGACCCTTACCGTTACATTTCGGACAAGTCTCCGGGCTATGTCCCGGCTGAGAGCCTGTTCCATGGCACACTTCACATTCATCCTTCAACGGAAGCTCTAATTCCTTTTGTGTACCGAAGATTGCTTCCTCGAACTTTACACGAACCGTTGTTTTAATATTCTGTCCCTTCATCGGTCCGTTTGACTGCCGACTGCTTCTTCCTGCACCGAACATATCACCAAAGATGTCACCAAAAATGTCACCCATGTCATTCATATCGAAGCCAAAGCCGCCTTCAAATCCACCCGGTCCGCCGCCCTGTTCAAATGCGGCATGACCAAACTGGTCGTACTTTGCACGCTTCTCAGGATTGCTCAGCACCTCATAAGCTTCCGACGCTTCCTTGAATTTCGCTTCTGCTTCTTTATCGCCAGGGTTCATATCCGGATGATATTTCTTAGCCAGGACACGATAGGCTTTTTTTAACTCCGCTTCATCGGCTGTTCTGGATACTCCCAGAACCTCATAATAATCTCTCTTACTATCTGCCATCGTCTATCACCTTATCACTATTCTAATTCTGCTGCATGTGTCAGAAAAAAATTTTATCACTAACACATATGCACAGATATATGTATCATACCATATATCTGTGCATCTTCGCAACTATTATACTTCTGTATAATCTCCGTCTACAACATCTCCGTCATCGGATGAATAATCCGGGCTTGCAGTACCGGTACCTGCATTTGCACCAGGACCATTCTGCTCATATAGCTTAGAGAACAGATTCTGTGCACTATTCATTAATTTCTCTCTGCCTGCCTTAATCTCTTCAATGTCTGAATCGGAAAGATTTTCAACATCCGCCTTAGCCAGAACATCCTTCAATGCCTGTAAATCAGCCTGTACCTGAGACTTATCGGAATCAGACAGCTTATCGCCAACCTCATCTAATGCTTTCTCTGTCTGGAATACCATGGAGTCTGCATCATTTCTTGCCTCAATACCTTCCTTACGCTTCTTATCCTGTGCTTCATATTCTGCAGCTTCTTTTACTGCCTTTTCAATATCATCATCGGACATGGAAGTTCCTGAAGTAATGGTAATATGCTGTTCGCTTCCGGTTCCCAAATCCTTAGCAGATACATTTACAATACCGTTTGCATCAATATCAAATGTAACCTCAATCTGTGGAACACCTCTTCTTGCCGGTGCAATACCGTCCAGACGGAACCGTCCCAAGCTCTTATTATCTCTTGCAAACTGACGCTCACCCTGAACTACGTTAATATCAACGGCATCCTGATTATCCTGTGCGGTAGAGAAGATTTGGCTCTTCTTGGTAGGAATGGTTGTATTTCTTTCAATCAGATGTGTTGCAATACCACCCATAGTCTCAATAGACAATGTCAGTGGTGTAACATCCAACAGAAGGATTTCACCTGCACCTGCATCACCGGCTAATTTACCACCCTGAATAGAAGCACCGATTGCTACACACTCATCCGGATTAATGCCCTTAAACGGTTCCTTACCGGTCAGCTTCTTAACCATTTCCTGTACTGCGATAATACGTGTAGAACCACCTACCAGCAATACCTTATCCAGCTCTGCGGCGGTCAAGCCTGCATCCTTCAATGCGGTCTGAACAGGTCCTGAGGTTCTGTCTACCAAGCTTGCTGTCAGCTCATCGAATTTTGCTCTTGTCAAATCCATATCAAAGTGCTTTGGTCCTTCTGCAGTTGCAGTAATGAATGGCAGGTTGATATTGGTTGTTGTTGCTGCTGATAATTCCTTCTTTGCCTTCTCTGCTGCTTCCTTCAATCTCTGCATTGCCATCTTATCACCGGATAAGTCAACGCCTTCCTTGCTCTTGAAATCATTTAACATATAATCGGTGATTACATTATCGAAGTCATCACCACCAAGTCTGTTATCACCGGCAGTTGCCAATACTTCAATGACACCATCACCAATCTCAATGATAGATACATCAAAGGTACCACCACCTAAGTCATATACCATAATCTTCTGCTCATGCTCATTATCCAAGCCATAAGAAAGAGCTGCTGCGGTAGGCTCGTTGATAATACGCTTTACATCCAAGCCTGCAATCTTACCTGCATCCTTTGTAGCCTGACGCTGTGCATCTGAGAAGTATGCCGGTACTGTAATAACCGCTTCTGTTACCTTTTCACCTAAGTAAGCCTCTGCATCTGCCTTCAGCTTCTGCAGAATCATAGCAGAAATCTCCTGTGGTGAATACTTCTTGTCATCAATCGTTACCTTATAATCTGTACCCATATGTCTCTTAATAGAAGAAATGGTCTTATCGGAGTTCGTAACTGCCTGACGCTTCGCAGGTTCACCTACAACACGTTCACCGGTCTTTGTAAATGCTACTACAGATGGTGTTGTTCTTGCACCCTCAGCATTTGTGATAACTACCGGCTTACCACCTTCCATAACTGCTACACATGAATTTGTTGTACCTAAGTCAATACCAATAATTTTTCCCATGATTTTTTACCTCCATATTTTAATTTGCAACTTTTACCATACTGTACCGTAGTACAGAATCCTTGTACATATAACCCTTTTGCATTTCCTCGGCAACTACATTCTCGCCAAGTTCTTCGTCCTCCACATGCATGACTGCATTGTGCAGGTCCGGGTTAAATTCGGTGCCTTCTGCGTTCATTGGTTCTACACCAATATCTCCCAGAATGGTCATCATTTGTTTATAAATCTTATCCACACCTTGTTCAAAGGCTCTATTCTTGTCTTCTTCCGGTATGGTTTGGATTGCTCGTTCAAAATTGTCTACCACAGGCAGCAATTTTTCTAACACAGCCTTGGCTCCCACATCATACATTTTCGATGCTTCCTTGGCTTCTCTGGCTCTGGCATTTTCAAACTCTGCCAACAGCCGTTTATATTTATCCTGATATTCCTCCGCAAGCTCCTGTAGCTTTGCTTCTCTCTGCGATGCCGCTACCGCCTCCGGTGTTGCCTTTTCTACGGTTTCATCCTTTGCTTCATCCGCTACTTGGGCTTCCTCAGACTTTTCTTTCTTAGTTTCTTCCTTGGCTTCGGTTGCCTTTGTCTCAGCTTCCTTTGCCGGTTCGGAATCGGCTGCCTGCTTCTTCTCGGCTCCAGTTTCCTTTGGCTTCTTTGGCTTTGCCTCTTGCTTTGTATTCTGTTTCATATCCGGCACCTCCTCTTTGATTTTCTCCGGTTGTGCCTCTATATCGGAAGCTACCGCTGTCTCCTGCTGTGGTCGCTGCGGTACCTTCGCCGCGGTACTTTTCTTACCGCCCTTTTTGAATTTCGGACTTTTCTTTGGCATGGAAGCTTCTCCTACGGGTTCTCTCTCATAGATGTTCAGCTCCTCTTCGGCTGCCTCTTCGTTTGCCTCCTTTTTCGGTGCATCCTTCTCAGCATCCTTTGCCGCCTCTGCTTCCTTCTTCTTATTTGCCGCCATCTCAGCCTTCACCCGGTTGATTATCTCTATTGCTTCTGCTTCCGCTTTCTTGTCTGCCTCTTCTGCTGCCCGTCGTTCTGCTTCCTTATTTGCAGCATCCTTCTTACGCTCTGCTTCCATTACTGCCTTTAATCTGGCTTCCTCAGCAGCTTCAACCTCTGCCTGCTCCTTTTGTACGCGTTCAAAATATTCCTTTTGCAGTTCATTCATCCGATTGCTCATCTCCTTACATCTTCTATTGCTTCTTGTTAAAGATTTCATCCAGCTCTACGGTCAGTTCTTTCAGGGTACTGACTACCTTCTTATAATCCATTCGCTTTGGCCCAATGATACCAATTGTACCCTTTGCACCCTCCTGTAATTCATAGGTAGCAGTTACCACGCTTAAATCCTTCATATTCTGAACCGGAGTCTCATCACCAATGTATACCTGGATTCCTTTGTCATTATTATTCAGTGTCTCATCTACCAGCTTATTTAACATCTTCTTTTCTTCAAATGCATCTAACAATACACTGGTTTTTTCCGCATCCCCTATTTCCGGATACTTCAATATATTAGTTGCACCGCTTGTATATATCTGACGCTCATCCGCTTCCCGTATTGCCTCTGCAACACCGTTCAGAATTCTATCCAGAACATCTGCATAAATGCCTGCCTGACGCTTCATGGTCTGTATCATTTCAAAGTTAATGTCACTCAACGAAGCTCCCTGCAAAAATGAGTTCATCAGCACACCTAATTTCAAAATCTCATCATTTGCCAATGGCTCTTCCACATCAATTATCTGATTCTTTATAACATTTCCGTCTACAACGATTACTGCCAGAATATGTCTCTCATCCACCATCGTCAGTTGCAGGAATTTTAACCGAATCTGTTGATTCTGTGGGGCTGTTATCATAGCTGCGTAATTGGTATTATATGCCAGTACCTTCGCTACCTGCTTAAGCATAACCTCCATACGGTCTACGCGTTCCAGCAAGCCTTCCCGCTCCTGCCGCATCTCTTCCACTTCGTTATCCCGCTCCTGCATGAGCTGGTCAACATATACCCGGTATCCGGCATCTGTCGGAATCCGTCCTGCTGATGTATGTGGTTGTTCAATATATCCGCTTTCCTCTAAGTCTGCCATTTCATTTCTTATGGTTGCAGAGCTAAGATTCAAATCTGTGTATTTAGAAATGGTACGGGAACCAACCGGTTCTCCTGTTTCCAAGTAATTGGAGACAATTGCCTGAAGAATCTTCATTTTTCGCTCGCTCAATTGTTCCATGCAATCACCCTTTCTCAGAAACATTTACAAGTTCTAGTTCTTGGATTATTAGCACTCATTTATTCCGAGTGCTAACATCTAGGTATAACTTAACACTCCCTTATTTCTTTGTCAAGCATATTTTTTTATTTAAACAAAAAAATTACACGTCAGACAACCACTTGCAGTGTTATAGCTGTCCCAACATGTAATATAGGTACTCTCCGTTTCTATTCTTCGGTCAAAATTCCCTGTTGCAGTTCAAAAATACGAATTGCCGTTGCAATATCAATCTGTATCCAGCGTTCATATACAATCGTACCGGTTCCGTAATAACCGGTTCTTTTCCGATTGCGAAATGCCTCGTCCTCCAATACAAAACCGTCAAAGTCATAAAAATCCTGCAATTCATCATACGCAATCAAACGATAACCTACATAAATCAAGCGTTCTTCCCCCAGTATAAACTGCTGATTCCGAAGTTCCTCGATTAAGTCCATATGGTCTGAACACAGCTCCTCAATTTCAAAATGCTCCTCCAGAAACACATATATCCGCTTAATTAATGAAAAATCCAGAATTAATGTCCCGGATTCCATCCCTGCAATTACCGCTTCCGTAGTTCCGACGCAGCGTGCAAACAGTCCTTGTGAAAATCCCAACGCTTCTCTCTTTCTTCGCAGCCAGCTTCCTGTGAAAATCAGCATATCCTCATCTCCACTTCTTCTATCATTGAATTATATTCTGTCGGTTATCAAATTATTTCCTTATCCTGAATGAAACCTTTATATATCTTCTTCTATCAAAAAATCCGCCATAATCCGGTTACTGACATCGATTCCACGCTCCGTCAGCCTTAACCGTTCCTGATTCCATGTCAGGTATCCCTGTTCCAGATAGTTATCAATAACTGTTCCGTACTGCTCCTGCATCGTTATTCCGAACCGTTCCTCAAAATCCATTGCAGATACTCCCCGCATCAGACGAAGCCCTAAGAACATAAACTCCTCCATCCGGCTTCTTCGGGTATCCGGTACTATATCTTCCCGAATTGCTTCTATTTGCTTCTCTTTAATTTTCTGTATATACTTCTCCGGATTTTCTGTGTTATGAAACCGCATTTCATTCCAATAGGAGGAGGCTCCAAGTCCCAAGCCCAAGTATTCACCGCCGGTCCAGTATACCTGATTATGATAGCACGCATACCCCGGCTTGGAATAATTTGAAATCTCATACCGTTCATATCCGAGACTTTGTAAAATTACATTTGTATAATGATACATTCGCCGCTCTGCTTCTTCCGAAGGAAGCTGCTTTAATATCTCTGTATCCTCCGCAAACGGAGTACCCGGTTCTATGATAAGACTATACGCCGAAATATGCTCCGGCTCCAGCTTTACAATTCTGGCAAGCGTTTGTCCGTATGAATGAAGATTCTGTCCGGGCAGGGCAGACATCAAATCCACATTGATATTCCGGAAGCCTTCTTCTCTTGCCATCTGGTAATTAGCCAGAAACTGTTCATAGGTATGGATTCTTCCCAGACATTGCAGCTCCTGATTTACGGTACTCTGAAGCCCCATGCTTAGCCGGTTCACTCCACAGGTTCTATATTCTATCAGCTTCTGTCTGGTTATAGTTCCGGGATTTGCCTCTATTGTAATTTCGGCATTTGCAGAAATGTCCCAGACCTCATATAAAGTCTGAAAGATTTCTCCTACAAAGCCATCTAAAAGCACAGAGGGTGTTCCGCCTCCCAAAAAGACGGACCTTACCTGATAATTCTCTGCTGCTTCCTTCCACGCCCTTATTTCTTCCTGTAGTGCTGTTACATATTCCTTTTGACGCGTATAAGAGCAGTCCGAAAAGGAGAGAAAATCACAATATCTGCATTTTCTCACACAAAAAGGAATATGCAGATATAAACTGATATTCTTTTTCATCCTGTAACCCTTTCTTTCTGCTCTCTCTTTTCTTATTCGTTATCTAACTTTAATACACTCATAAATGCCTTCTGCGGGATTTCAACATTTCCCACCTGACGCATCCGCTTTTTACCTTCCTTCTGCTTCTCTAACAGCTTACGTTTACGGGATATATCACCACCGTAACACTTCGCCAGAACGTCCTTTCGCATTGCTTTTACGGTCTCTCTGGCAATTACCTTACCGCCAATGGCTGCCTGAATCGGGATTTCAAATAAGTGTCTCGGTATTTCTTCTTTCAGCTTCTCACACATTTTTCTTCCACGCTCATATGCACCATCTGCATGAACAATAAAGGATAAGGCATCTACCTCTTCCCGATTGATGAGTATATCCAGCTTTACCAGCTTGGACTGCCGGTAATCCTTCATTTCATAATCAAAAGACGCATAGCCTCTTGACCTTGACTTCAGTACATCAAAGAAATCATAGATAATCTCATTTAACGGAAGCTCGTACTTTAATAACGCCCTTGTTTCTTCCATATATTCCATGCTGATATAGATTCCCCGCCGCTCCTGACACAATTGCATAATCGGTCCGACATAATCCTTTGTCACCATAATCTCTGCTGCCACAAACGGTTCTTCCATATAATCTATCTCGGAAGCATCCGGCAGATTTGACGGATTCGTTAATTCTATCATTTCTCCGTTTGTTTTATGCACCCGGTAGACAACTCCCGGTGCAGTTGTAACCAAATCAAGGTTATATTCCCGTTCCAGACGCTCTTGAATAATTTCTAGATGAAGCAGACCCAAGAAGCCGCACCGGAATCCAAAACCAAGAGCAACGGAGGTCTCTGCCTCGAACTGTAATGCCGCGTCATTTAATTGCAGCTTTTCCAAAGCATCCCGCAAATCCGGATATTTTGCTCCGTCTGCCGGATACAGTCCGCAGAATACCATCGGGCGAACCTTCTTATAGCCGGGCAGTGCTTCTTCACATGGTCTGTCTGCCTGTGTGACCGTATCACCCACCTGTGTATCCTTTACATTCTTCAAGCTGGCGGTTATATATCCTACCATTCCTGCTGACAGCTCATCGCAAGGAATAAACTGTCCTGCACCAAAGATTCCGACTTCAACGACTTCTTCCTGTGCTCCGGTTGCCATCATTCTGATTCGGGTTCCTTTTTTTACGCAGCCGTTTTTAATTCTGCAAAAGATAATAACACCCTTATATGGGTCATAGATACTATCAAAAATCAATGCCTGTAACGGTGCATCCGGATCACCGGACGGAGCCGGAATCTTCGTTACAATCTGTTCTAATACTTCGTCAATGTTTAATCCGGTCTTTGCGGAAATCAAAGGTGCATCCTGTGCTTCCAGTCCGATAACATCCTCTATTTCGTTCTTTACACGCTCCGGCTCTGCACTTGGCAGGTCTATCTTATTAATAACCGGCATAACCTCCAAATCATGGTCCAATGCCAGATAGACATTTGCCAATGTCTGTGCTTCTATTCCCTGTGCCGCATCTACTACCAGCACCGCACCTTCGCACGCTGCCAGACTCCGGGATACTTCATAATTAAAATCTACATGTCCCGGTGTATCTATCAGATTAAAAATATATTCTTCTCCGTCCTTTGCCCGATATACGGTACGCACCGCCTGTGCCTTAATTGTAATTCCGCGTTCCCGCTCCAGTTCCATATTATCAAGCACCTGTGCCTGCATTTCCCTGCTGGTTAACAATCCCGTCTTTTCTATAATCCGGTCTGCCAAGGTTGACTTTCCATGGTCGATATGGGCAATGATACAAAAATTTCGTATTCGGTTCTGTTCCATATGAGACATTGCTCTTCCTCCATACTGATTTACTTTTCAACTATCCATACGATTGTACCATAATCCCTGCGGACTTGCACCAAGAACTTATGCAAACTGTCTTCTTTTTCCAGTCCTTCTTCCGTATAAATCCATTTCTTTCCGTACATCCTTATAGTAGAAGTCATTCATCAGGAGGAACTTTTATGGCTCTCAACAAAGTAGATCTGTGCGGAATGAACACATCTAAGCTTCCACTCTTAAACAACAACGAAAAAGAACAGCTCTTTCAGGAAATTGAAGAAGGGAATCCTCATGCACGCGAATTACTGATTGAAGGAAATCTAAGGCTGGTATTAAGCGTCATCCAGCGTTTTTCCAACAGTGCAGAGCAGGCAGATGACCTTTTTCAAATCGGCTGCATCGGACTTATGAAGGCAATTGATAACTTTGACCGTTCCTTAAATGTCAAATTTTCCACGTATGCCGTTCCAATGATTATCGGCGAATGCCGCCGCTATTTACGTGACAACAATTCCATTCGTGTATCCCGTTCCCTGCGGGATATTGCTTATAAAGCCATTTACGCAAAAGAGCAATATCTCCGAGTTCACGACAAGGAGCCTACCATGGATGAAATTGCCGTTGAAATCGGAATGGATAAGGAAGCCGTTGTGATGGCTCTGGATGCTATCGCAAGCCCTATGTCGCTCTATGAGCCGGTCTATCAGGAGGGTGGGGATAATCTCTATCTTATGGACCAGGTACGTGACAAAAAGAATACAGAAGAAAGCTGGATTGAGGACCTGTCTCTAAAGGAAGCCTTGCAGCATTTATCGGAGCGGGAGAGTTCAATTATCCGTCTCCGCTTCTTTGAAGGAAAAACCCAGACGGAGGTTGCCGAAGAAATCTCTATCTCGCAGGCACAGGTCAGCCGTCTGGAAAAGGGTGCTTTAAAAAGCATGAAAAGGTATTTGTTCGAGGGTTGACCTGCAACCCCCGAACAGACTTCTATAACTGCATGGACATTTCCCGTTTTAATCGTTTAATTATCTTCTTTTCTAATCTGGATATATAGGATTGCGAGATTCCAAGCATATCTGCAACCTCTTTTTGTGTCAGTTCTTCTCCGCTTTCTGAATTGAGACCAAACCGCAATTCAATAATCAGACGTTCCCGCTGCGACAAGGTACCCAGTGCCTTTCTCAGCATTTTTCTGTCTACCTCATCCTCCAAGTCCTTATATATAACATCCTCCTCTGTTCCTAATATATCCGATAACAGCAATTCATTGCCGTCCCAATCCACATTGAGCGGTTCATCAATGGATACCTCCATTTTGGTCTTATTCGTTCTTCGTAAATACATCAGGATTTCATTTTCAATGCATCGGGACGCATAGGTGGCAAGCTTAATTTTCTTATCCGGTACAAAGGTATTAATTGCCTTGATTAATCCGATTGTTCCTATGGAAATTAAATCCTCTACTCCCACTCCGGTATTATCGAATTTCTTTGCTATGTATACAACCAGACGCAGATTCCGCTCAATTAACATCTGCTTTGCCTCAAATTCTTCACTGGTTCCCAGCTTTGCAAGTAATTCTCCTTCCTGCCTTGTATCTAACGGTGGCGGCAGCACCTCCGACCCACCGATATAATGAATTTCTCCCTTTGGCATAAAAAATAAACTGGCAAACCGATTTGCCATGGAAAGCTTAAATTGTTCTCCGCTAATTACCTGCAACATATCTTTTCTCCCTCCAAAATTTCACTTTGTAATAATATCTGATACTGTCGATTCCCCATTATCGGGGTTCGGCTAATGCCTATCATAACTGCTTCTCTCACAAGACAATATTTATCATTCCGTAAGATTATTTTTCTGCACTGAAGCCCCAATAGTTCTCCTCTGGCTTCTCCCACAGATTGATAGGGAATCCATCTGCATTTTGTCAGATTTTCATTCATGATGCTATCGTAATCAATGCGGCCCTCTGTCATATATGTATTCAAAACCTTCTGATACGGCGGCGGTAAAAGTGGCTGTATCCACTCTGCTTCTGCAACCATTACCGGCTGCCCCGTCACCGGCTCCCGTAAAAAATTGCCGGTATCCACCAAGCCTACACCATATAGATTCGTTTCATCATCGAAATACAAAGACACCTGAAAACAATCTCTCAACTGTTCCTGCTGCAGCTTTCTTGCTCCGGTTGCCAGCAATAAAAACAAGGTTCCGCCCACCAACACCAAAACTACGATTTCCCCGAACTGCAAGCCCTCGCTTCCAAACACACGGTTTAACCATTCTCCAACCGGGGTTGAAAAATATAACCAGTTCATAATACCACCCAGCAAAAAGGTAACGGTCAGCAAGCAGCCATAACACTTAAGTGTTCCTCTTATCGTCTTCGGTCGAAACGTCAGCCAGCACATTCCTGCTCCGATTCCTCCGTATATACCGATATAGACCTGCCATGGTGGAAACACAGGCAGCCAGATTACCGTAACCAACACAATACTACCCATACCTGCTCCGACCAGATACCTCCACCAGACAATCCGTTGCCTGCACAGGTATCCCGTCAGCCAGAGAATCACCAGATTCATTCCCATATTAATTAGAAACAGAACGTCCAGATACATAACATAGTTCAACGCTATCTCCTCCGTTTCTTTTTCCCAGTTTACTGCTTTTCCCCTGCGTATTTTGTCTGTTTTAAGAGATGAATTTCGTCATTTTAAAACAAAAAAGAAGCCATACTTAGATGGCTGCATTCTCTACCGGATGCTCACGCTTCTATGTATGGCTTGCTTTATATTATTTGTAATTCTTGACTTACTTATTTGCTAGTCATTTGCTTTTATATACTTATTTTCTTCTCAAAAACTCCGGAATCTTAATTCCACCGTCTACATTCGGCTTTGCCGGTGCTTTACGCTCTACGGTCTGCGGTGCGGTTGTTGTCGCAGGCTTTGCCGTTGTGGTAGCAGCAGTATTGGCTCCACCGTTTAAGAAGGAAGGCTTTGCCGGCTGTACCGGAGCTGCCTTTGTCTGTGCGATTGGCTGTCCTGAATAAGTCGGAACTGTAGTTGCCGGCTTCACCGTTGCGGTTGCAGTCGCAAATCCACCTGCTGTCTGCGGCTTTGGTGTATCAATACCGGTTGCAATAATGGTAATGCTCAGTTCATCATTGGTTGTGTCTGCATCTACAGTACCAAAGATAATGTTTACATCATCACCTGCAATCTCGGATGCATAAGATACTGCTTCGCTGGTATCCATAATTCCTACATCACCGGAGAAGTTAATAATAATATCGGTTGCACCGGATACGGTAGTCTCTAATAATGGGCTGTCCATAGCAAGCTTAATTGCCTCTACTGCCTTATTTTCACCGGATGCCTTACCAATACCGATATGTGCAATTCCCTTATCACGCATAACGGTCTGAATATCCGCAAAGTCCAAATTAATCAAGCCCGGCTTATTAATCAGGTCTGTTACACCCTGTACACCCTGCTGTAATACTTCGTCTGCCTTCTTCAAGGCTTCCGGAATGGATGTATTCTTACTGCATATCTGAAGCAATTTATCATTTGGTATTACAATTAAGGTATCTACATTCTGACGCAATTCCTCAATTCCGGAAATTGCATTATTCATTCTTGGCTTTCCTTCAAACTTAAACGGCTTTGTAACAACACCAACCGTTAAAATTCCCAGATTCTTAGCCATCTCTGCAATCTTAGGTGCTGCACCAGTACCGGTACCGCCACCCATACCACAGGTAACAAATACCATATTTGCTTCCTTCATCAAATCAACAAGCTCTTCCCGATTCTCCTCAACTGCCTGTGCACCTACTTCCGGCTTTGCACCTGCACCAAGTCCCTTGGTTAATTTCTCACCAATCTGAACCTTTGTTGTCGCTTTATTTAATGCCAGAGCCTGCTTGTCTGTATTTACAGCAATCAGTTCTACGCCCTCTACATTTTCATCTATCATTCTGTTGACCGCATTATTACCTGCTCCACCTACACCAATTACTAAAATCTTAGCAGGGGTTTTCTCTTCTTTAGACTCAATCTCGATCACAGTAATATCCTCCTTCATTTTCCATTCTATTCACGGAATTACCCATGAACATATATACCTATTCTTTATACTACTATTTTTTTAACAAAATTTCAACCGAAAATTAATCATTTTCACGAAATACCACATTTCCTTTTTCAATGGAATAATCTTTCATATACAGCGTTCCGCTCCTTCCCGCAACGCTCTGTAAAATATTTCCAAGTTCGCTAATCTGTTCCTCTATGTTGCTGCCATCTCCTAACTGCACCTTGATATTCTGGCAATACAATATAATTTCATTATTTGATGTAAACCGAATATCATCCGCCTGTATTTCATATTTCTGCAATAGCTGGGTCAAGGTTAATACGGTTTGAAAAAAGTCCTTGTCCTCTATCGGCAACGGTTCATACATTACCATGGTATCGAACCGGATACCCGTAATACATGGTATATCCGGCAGCCGCTCCTGCGAACTTTCCAACACAATGCCATCCTTGTCAAAATACATATATTCATTCATAAACTGAACGCAGCCTGCAAGTGCCTTTTCGTATACCGTAATCGTGATTACATGCGGAGAAATGTATTCTACATCTATCTTCTCTACAAATGGTATATCTTCCATCGGCTGCAGCTTGTATTTCAGGTACAAAAGCAATGTATTCCTTTCGCTCCGGCTTCCGACCACCTTCTCGATAATCTGGTCTTCTGTGTAATGAACATTTCCCGTCACCTGAATGGTTTCTGTCTTAAATTGTGTCAGAACAATTATAATACCAACCAACAGGCATGTTACTATTATACCTGTAATCACCCATGGTTTTTTCGTATGTCTGGTATTCTCTAATTGCTTTTCCTCATTTTTGCCCACAGCATCACCTTATTTATATTATTTACGCACCTTAATCTGCCTTGCAACAGACAGTACGATACCCATTTCCACTAAGAGAAATACTAATGAGGTTCCTCCATAACTGATAAACGGAAGCGGTATACCTGTATTCGGCATGGTATTGGTTACAACCGCTACATTAATCAGCACCTGAACCGCCACATGTGCAAGTACACCGACGACCAGTAATGCTCCATACAAATCTCTGGCATTCATAACAATCAGCATTAACCGCCAGATTAGAATGATAAACAGCAATATTAACGAAACGCCGCCAACGATTCCCAATTCCTCACAAATAACCGAAAAAATCATATCGTTATGTGCTTCCGGTATAAAGTCCATCTTCTGTATACTCTGTCCAAGTCCCTTTCCCCATAGTCCCCCAGAACCGATGGCATACATTGCCTGAAGGGTCTGATACCCTTTGGGATGGGTTTCCACATTCAGCCATGCATCGATTCGGTCTGCCCGGTATCCGGCTGTCAGAATAAACAGCACACCACCGACACAGCCAAGCAAGGCAAAGGCTATAAACGGCGTATACTTCGGACTTGCCACAAATAAAATGGCTATTACGATAACACCACAGATAATTGCCGTACTCAGATTCTCAATCGCAATCAATGCGGTTAATAAAATAGGCGGAATCATGATTTTCAGCAACACCTTCCAATCATTTAACTTCCATACCTTATTTGTGGTTGCATGTGCTACATAAAGAATAATTGCCATCTTCGCCAATTCGGACGGCTGGAATCGAATCGGACCGATTGCTAACCATCTGGTAGAACCGCCACTGGCACTACCTACCAGCAAAACCGCTACCACCAGCAGACCGATTCCTAAGAATGCCAGCAGGGTCAATCGTTTCAGAAAATGATAGTCAATCTTGGATACCAGCAGCATCACTACAATTCCCATTACCGCAAATATTGCCTGCCGCTTGAAAAAATATGCCGCATCCCCATAGTCTAGGGATGCCGTATAGGAGCTGGTGCTGTATACCATAACCAATCCAAACCCTACTAAAAAAAGCACAATGAACAGCAGTGAATAGTCAAAGTATTCACCCGGATTCCAAAAACGTACCCGTCTTGGTTTTGGCTGATTCTGATTGACCTGTTGCTCTGCTCTCATTCCAATACTCCTTCAACTGTTATTTCATTCACTTCCTAAATAATCTATTCCGGAAGCTGTTGAACATATTCCTTAAACAGCTCGCCACGCTGCTCATAATTATCAAACTGTCCCCAGCTTGCACATGCCGGTGATAACAATACCGCATCCCCCGGCTCTGCCAGTTCATAACATACCTTTACTGCTTCTTCCAGATTTTCCTTCTGTATAATATCCGTAAAGCCATGCCGCCTTGCAGTCTCCGCAATCGTATCTGCGGTCTGCCCAATCAGAACCAGATACCGGACCTTGCCGTCAAAGCTCTCAATCCAGTCATCAAACGGAACCTTTTTATCATAGCCGCCACCGATTAACAAGGTCGGACGATTCATTGCCTGAATTCCCTTAATGGCTGCATCCGGATTCGTTCCCTTTGAATCATTATAGTAATTTACATCCTTCACTGTCTTTACAAATTCAATCCGGTGTTCTACACCTTTAAACTCCATACATACCTTGCGAATTATATCTGTCGGTATTCCCATGTAGTATGCAATTGCAATTGCTGCCATATAATTTTCTACGTTATGATTTCCAAGCAGCTTCATTTCATCGATTGTCAGAATCGACAGCTCTTTCTCACCGGTTCGCAATACAATCTGACGCTCCTTCAGGCAAACACCCTGCTTTAAGTCTTCCAGCCGGCTGAAAAATACTGCGGTTGCCGGAATTGTATCCGCCATGCTTCTTGTCTGCTCATCATCATAATTCAGAACGCAAATGTCATCCTTTGTCTGATTCTCAGTAATCTTTTGCTTGGTTGCCCGATAGCATTCAAAGGTATGATGTCTATCCAGATGGTCCGGTGTAACATTCAGCACCGCACTAACCTTTGGATGAAATTCCTCGATTGCTTCTAATTGAAAGCTGCTGATTTCCGCTACAATAATACTATCCTTTGTTGTCTGATCTACCACCTGTGTATAAGGCAGTCCGATATTTCCGACTGTATAGGTATCCGGATGGAAGGCACTGCATATTTCTCCCACCAGTGTTGTTGTCGTTGTCTTACCGTTTGTGCCTGTAATGGCTGCTACGGTTCCCTCTGACATCTGATAGGCTAATTCGATTTCACTCCAAATCGGAATTCCGCGGCTGCGAAAGCCTTCTGTAAAAGGTGCTTCTATCGAAATTCCGGGACTGATTACCATTAAATCTACGGTATCCAGTAATGCATCCTCCAGCTTTCCGATTACTACGCCTGCCTTTTCGTAATCTCCCAGCTTATGTAATAATTCCAATTTGTCTAATTTATCATTCTGGTCGAACAGAATTACTTCTGCCCCATGCTCCAATAATAGTCTGGCAGCTCCAATTCCGCTCTTACCGGCACCGGAAACTACCACTCTTTTGTTAAATTCCATGTTTCTATCCTCCACAAAGCTCTTTACAATGCAAGAAATCCTACCAGACACAATACGGTTGTCACGATTGAAAAAATAACAACTACCTTTGTCTCCGGCCAACCGGAAAGTTCAAAATGGTGATGAATCGGTGCCATTTTGAATGGACGCTTGCCGGTTGTCTTATAAGAAACTACCTGTATGATAACAGATAATACTTCTACCAGATATATCAATGCCACAATCGGAATAAACAGCGGCATTTCCAAAATATAGGCTGTTGCAGCCACAAAGCCTCCCAATGCAAGCGAACCGGTATCACCCATGAATACTCTTGCCGGAAATACATTGTATACCAAAAAGCCTAACAACGCTCCTACTGCCGCACAGGTAATCGGCTCTATTCCTGCCTTCATACCAATTGCTACAACTGTAAAAAAGGTTGCAATTAATACGGTCACAGAGGACGCCAGACCATCCAGACCATCGGTAAAATTAGCACCGTTTACTGTTCCCAGCACTACAAAGAACAATATCGGAGCATACCAGAAGCCTACCTCCAGATAATGTCCATGCCAGAACGGAATCAGCATACGGCTTCCCATATCTGTCTGTGTCATAATATAATAACAAAACACACCGGTTACCACTATCTGCAATGCCATTTTCTGCCATGCCCGCAGTCCCAATGACCGTTTCATTACTACCTTGATATAATCATCCAGAAATCCAATCAAACCAAATCCGAGTGTTACGAACAATATCGGAAGAATCTTTGGATATTGCTTTACATATAATAATGATGTTACTACAATACTGCAAAGAATAATCAAACCACCCATTGTCGGTGTTCCCGACTTCTTCAAATGGGATTCCGGCCCATCATCTCTTACAAACTGTCCAAACTTTAGCTTCTTCAAAAAAGGAATCACAATCGGACTTAACACCACACTGATTCCAAAGGAAATTAAGACCGGTACTATTACGTCATAATTCGCGTTCATTCTTTACACCTCGCACTTTTGTACTTTAACTATCCTAGTATAATGCTTTTCCCTATGATAATCAAGCCTATTCCCCCACATCCTTCTGAGGTTCTTCTGCTTCGTACATCGGTTCCATTCCAAGATAAGGCAATATATTTTCATAGATTCTCTGTGCCACCGGAGCTGCAATCGTACCGCCGTAATAAATGCCGGTAGGTTCATTAATCAGGACCAGTGTGATAACCTGCGGGTCATCTGCCGGAGCCACTCCGATGAAGGAGGAAATATATTTTCCATTTCCTCGCGGAAGCTTTTCGCTGGTTGCTGTTTTCCCGCCAATCCGGTAGCCTTCCACCTGCCCATTTCTTCCACTGCCTTCCGCTACTACAGATTCCATCAAATCCCGCATAATGGCTGAGGTTTCTTCCGATATAACTGCCTGTTTTACCGAATATTCATATGTCTCTACCCGATTGCCCTGTGCGTCATCCGCATACATGGCAAAATGCGGTGTTATCAGGTTGCCGCCATTTACAATTGCACTTACGGCTGTTATTAATTGCATGGGTGTAATCTGAAATGACTGTCCAAACGACATAATTGCCAAATCCACATCCTTAACATCCTCCTGCTTATGCATAATGGAGGTTGCCTCTCCCGGCAAATCAATACCGGTCCGGCTCATTAAACCTAATTGCTCGTAGGTGTGATACATATCTTCTACGCCTACCCGAAGTCCTACATCCATGAATACCGGGTTACAGGAGTTCATAATTCCCTGTCGGAAGGTCTCCTGTCCATGTCCGGTTGTCTTATGGCATCGTATCGTCCGGTCTCCGACAATCCGGTAGCCCGGACAGACAAAGGTATCCTCGACGGACAGCACTCCTTTTTCAAATGCCGCTGTCGCTGTTACGGTTTTAAAAATAGAACCGGGTTCATAGGTGTCATTAATACAAAAGTTTCTCCACATTTGATTCAATTCATTCTGCTTTTGTGTTTCATCCTGAATATCGGTATCTATATTCAATGTATACGGGTCATTTAAGTTATATTCCGGAGCATTTACCATGGCATATATTTCACCGTTTTTCGGATTCATAACGATGATGGACACTCCGATTGCTTCCTTTGCAATCAATACCCGTTCTGCCTCCTGCTGAACATATGCCTGAATATTTGCATCCAAGGAAGTGTATAAATCATTTCCTGCAATTGGCTCCAATCTGGACTCTGCCGTATTTTCAACTTCAATTCCGTTTGCATCGGTAACGGTCAGAATATATCCGTCTTTACCACGCAATACCGATTCGTATTCTACCTCCAAACCCACTATACCTTGGTTATCTGCTCCTGTGAATCCAAGCACCTTTGATGCCATTTCATCGAATGGATAATAGCGTTTATAATCTTCATCCACCATTACCCCATCCAGATGATAACTGCGTATAACATCCGCAATCTCTTTATCAATATTGCTTTTAATCTTTTCCCTCGCCGAAACCGTTTCTACTCTTTTCCGGATTTCCTCTTCCGAAATTCCTAATTCCTCACTTAATACTCGGATAACGGTTTCCGGTTCTGTAATCTGACTGTGAATCACCGATATTGTACATACCGGGCGGTTTCCTGCCAGAACCACACCGTTTCTGTCATAAATTCTGCCTCTCGGAGCTTTGATTGCCCGCTCTCGTTCATGAAGGTCCTGTGCCTTTTGGGAATAATAGGCACCTCGCCCTATCATAATATATCCCAAGCGTCCTACCAGAAACATTGCTACTGCAAAAAACATACAAAACAAGACCAGCATTTTCTTTCGATTATAGGTCTTTACCTGTGTCATGCCCCATGTTTCCCAATCTTTATCTATATAATATACGCGATGCGTTTTTCAGATATGATTGTTATTCCTGCGGAACTGCCTGTGTATCGGAAGGTGCCTGCGTATCCGATGCCGGCTCTGCTGCTCCGTCACCGGTAGCTCCTTCTGTGCTGCCTTCCGGGGTTCCTTCCGTACTACCTTCCGGGGTTCCTTCCGGATTTCCCTCTGTACCGCCTTCTGTGCTTTCCTCGCCGCCTTGAATCGGTGTCGGAGTTTCATCCGTTACCGGGCTTCCGTCATCGACACTGGTACTACTCTGGAACACATTCATATATGGTAGCACACTTTCAAAAATATCATGTGCCAGTAATGAAGATGCTCCGCTTCGTGACTGGTCTGCTTCATTTGGCTCATTTACTACCACATATAATACAATCTGTGGTTTTTCTACCGGTGCAAATCCAATAAAGGACAATACATACTTATCATTTCCTCTCGGAAGCTTTTCCGCTGTACCGGTTTTTCCACCAATGCTGTACCCATCAATCCGAACCCGTTTACCGGTTCCGGTTTCTACTGTCTGATACATATATTCCTTTAGCAGATTAGAGGTTTCTTCTGATACGGTCCGCCGGATAACAGTTGGCTCATTATTGGTAATAACATCTCCATTATCATTAATTATCTGCTTCATAATATGCGGTTCATAGTAGTTACCGCCGTTAACCAGGGAACAAAATGCAGATGCCAGCTGCACCATGGTTACATTCTGTCCTTGTCCAAAGGAGGAGGTTGCCAATTCCATTGGATTTAATTGCTCCTCTTCATATATCAAGCCGGTTGCTTCACCCGGAAGGTCTACATAGGTTTTTCCGCCAAAGCCGAAATTCTTCTCATATTTATAGAACACCGATGTACCTTCTTTTTGTACTATCTGCATCAAGGCACTATTGCAGGATTGCATAATTGCCTGTTCTACGGTAATCTCACCATGTCCGCTATGTAAATGACAGTTTACCGGCTTGTTGCCTTCTATTACCGTATAGCTGCCGGCACAAAAATAGGTATCTCCATCCTGAATAACATCCTCCTCCAGACCGGCTGCCACCGTAAACGGCTTAAAGGTAGAACCCGGTTCAAAGGTATCACTTACTACATAATTTCTCCATACCTGATTATATGCATCTAATTTTTCTTCCTCTGTCAGTTGTGCCACCAGTTCTTCCCCGCTTGCCGCAGTCAAGGTTGTTACTATCGGTTCCGGTGATTGTGTGGTGCCTTCCTCGCCACCTTCTTCGCTGGAAGGTTCTCCGGTTCCATCTTCTGTAGATGCCTGGGCAGCTTCCTCGGTCGGTACTTCCGTCCGTTCATAGGAATAGCTTCCGTCACCATTTGCAAACTGATAATAAATGGATGCTTCATCATATGGCTGATTACAGTCAAAGGTATAGGAATTTGCCAGTGCAAGGATTTCTCCGTTATTCGGGTCCATTGCCAGCACTGCAACATTCTTGGCTCCGGTTTCAGACATAAACTCTGCAATTTCCCGTTCTACAATCATTTGAATATTGGTATCTAAGGTTGTAACCACCGAATAACCGTTTATCGGATTCCGCGTTGTCCGCTGCAAGGTCAAATCACTGGTTAAATATCCGTATTGTCTGCCTTCTACGCCATTTAATTCTTCATTATAGTACAGTTCTATACCGGAATTTCCCACATTACCGCTGGCTGTAAATCCCAAGGTCTGACATGCCAAGGTACCATTCGGATAATATCTCTGATATTCGTCCTCTAACCATACTCCGACTACCCCGGCTCCTTCCTTTGTTTCCAGATATTCATTGTATGGCTCTACCGTTTCATACGGCAGCTTTTTCCGCATAATCTTATAAAAAGATTCGCTGTCCTCTAAGGCTACGGATATTTCTTCATCGGTAAGCCCGAAATAGGTCTTTAGTGCATTTATGGTAATTTCCTTTTTAGTTACTTTGGAATCATCCTCCAGCTTAATCGTTTTTTCTCCCTCATCCAAAATAATCTTCGGTTCAATTACCAGATTATAGACTTTCTTACTGGTCGCTAATTCCGTTCCGTTTCTATCAAGAATATCTCCTCTGCGATACGGTATGTCTATACTGTCATACCGCTGCTGGGATAAGACACGTTCTCCGTATTCTTCGCCCTTTACCTGTTCGATGTATACAAGGCGTGTTAAAATGACAATAAAGCCGACCAGTACAATTCCACACATGACTGTCAGCTTTATCTTCATTCTATGTAAAAATTTCTTCTTTACCTTCGGCTTTTTCGTCTGTCTCGCCATCTTTTTCTCCTGTCCTTCCTGTTCCTTACATGGGGTCTACACCGGTTACCTACCAATATTCTACTGAGTAAGCATTTTACGGAATATCATGGTACTGACGTACATAATCTGCTTCTGTCAGATTGTAGTACACAACTTGTCCTTCGGTTGGATATACCATTCCCAACTGATTCATTGCAGTATCCCGAATCTGTTCCAGATTCACACTGCTGTTAATTCTGGCTTCGTATGCATCATTTTCATCGGTTAAGGTTTCTATTTCTGACTGCAGATAGGTAATCTGATTGCTTTGCTCTGTTACCTTTGCCTGCATAGACAGCATTAATGTACAGGCTGCCAAAGTTGCTATAACCGCAAGTGCAAGAAATACAGCAAATGCCGGATTCATTGCGAATTTTAATCCTCTTTTGCTATCTGCCTTTCTGACCCTTGCGTAGTCCGGAAGCTCCGGTTCCATCTGGCGTTCCGGCCTTACATACTCCGGTCTGGCAATCTTACGTGCTGCCGTTCCTTCTGTATAATATTGTGCCTGATACCTTTGCTGATACTCTCTCATTTTACTCTCCTACTTTTTATATTCTTTCAAATACCCGAAGCTTGGAGCTCTTCGAGCGTGAATTTTCTTCCAATTCCTTATCGGTGGGAACAATCGGCTTTCTCGTAATCACAATTCCCTTTGATTTTTTCCCGCAGGTACATACCGGAAAGCTTGGCGGACAGGTACATGGATTCTCATTTTTTCTGAAAATCGTCTTTACCACCCGGTCTTCCAAAGAATGAAAGGTAATTACGCACAGCCTTCCTCCCGGATTCAAAAAATCAATCATACCGTCCAGAGAATCTGTCAAGACCTCCAATTCATGATTCAGTTCAATCCGGATTGCCTGATAGGTCTGCTTGGATGGATGTCCACCGTTTGCCCGAACCTTTGCCGGAATTGCTTCTTTAATAATCTGATTCAGCTCATCCGTTGTCTCAATCGGTTTTTGTTCTCTGGCTCTTACAATGTGTTTTGCAATATTTTTTGCAAATTTATCTTCTCCGTAATCGCGAATGATTCGATATAACTCCATTTCACTGTAGTCATTTACTATATCCTTCGCAGTCCGGCTTTGCCTCTGATCCATCCTCATATCCAGTGGAGCCGATGTGCGGTAGGTAAAACCTCTATCTACCGCATCCAACTGGTATGAGGACACTCCCAGATCCAAGAGGATTCCATCAACACCGTTGATTCCCAACTCCTCTACTCTGGTTCTCAAATTACAGTAATTATCTCGAATAATCGTCACCCTATCTGCATATGGTTCCAAACGTTTTGTACTGGCGGCAATGGCATCTGCGTCCTGGTCAATTCCGATAAATCTTCCCTGTTCCGATAAGCGGCTGCATACTTCATAAGCATGTCCGGCTCCTCCCAGTGTTCCATCCACATAAATGCCATCCGGCTTTATATTCAAATTATCAATTGTCTCTTCCAGCAATACGGATTTGTGTTTAAATTCCATGTTACCCTCCTACAATTCAATACCAAGGGCATCCAAGTCTTCCACAATTTCATCCATGTTTTCGGCAATTTCAACGCTACGCTGATTCCATGTATCCAAATCCCAGATTTCAATCCGCTCAATATTGCCTACAATCGCTACTTCTTTCGTAATATGTGCAAAGTCCCGCAGAATCTGAGGTAACAGTATTCTTCCCTGACTATCCAGTTCACAATCTACGGCACCTGCCATGAAGAAATCCTTGGTCTGTCTTGCTCGTTTATTCAGCATTGGCAATTTTCTCAGTTTTCCTTCAAATTCTTCCCATTCGGCATCCGGATACCCATAAAGGCATCCATCCAGCCCTTTGGTAATTACAAAGGTGTCACCAAGCTGTTCACGAAGCTTTGTCGGGATAATCAGTCTTCCTTTTGTATCCACACTATGATTAAATTGTCCTTTTAATCCGCTGGACATTTGCTCATTACCCTCCATTTTAAGAATCATATGTCCCACTTGGCACCACAATTCTCCACATTTCTCCACTTCATAGGGTTATTTTATATTATTTAAGTTTGGATTTCAAGAGGAGAACACCGCAAATTTTGAAAATGTTCGTGTGAAATTGCATAAAGTTTTTGTCAGTTTTTTGTATAAAAGCAACAAAAAAAGAACCGATTTTCTCGGTTCTTTCGTTAAATTAACTATATTTTGTGATTTTAATTTTTATTCACCACTAGATGTTGTGTTTTGGATTTCATTCTTCTTTTTCCAATTCCGGTAACCAATCACATAACAAATTACTGCTCCTACCACCAGACAAATTGCGAGTACCTGTGACACCCGCAATCCGGTATTCCCCAGCATTAATGGGTCGGTTCGTAAGCCTTCAATCCAGAAACGTCCCAATCCATAACCACCAACATAAATTGCCAGCAGTTCACCATGAAACTTCTTATGCTTTCTCCATATCATAAGGAATATGAATAATCCCAGATTCCAAAGACTTTCATACAAAAAGGTCGGCTGCACCCAGATACAACCGTTTACGGTATTCTGAAGCATTTCATCCGTAATCACCCCTGCCTGTTCCAGTCCGGACAACAAGCCCTTTTTCTCATAATATTCCAGCGGAATAGCCATTGCAAGCAGAGAATCCGTATAGGTTCCAAACGCTTCCCGGTTAAAGAAATTTCCCCAGCGTCCCAATAGCTGTGCAAGCGGAATACCAATCGCAATCGTGTCCATCATGTTCAGAAACGAAACCTTCCGCACTCTTGCAAATATCCAGCATGCCAGAATACCGCCAATCAGTCCGCCATAAATCGCAAGTCCGCCCTGACGGATATTAATAACCTTTAACAAGGACTCTCCTATGGTATCTCCCGGTGCAAAATAATAGCTCCAGCTAAATATGACATAATATAATCTTGCACACACGATTGCCGGAATAATTCCGACTAATACATAGTCCAGATACAGTTCGGGATTTTGTCCTGTCCGTTTTGCTTCTTTGCTGGCAATCATATATGCTAACAATACACCAATTGCTATAATAATACCGTAGAACTTAATTTCTATTCCGAATATGGTAATTCCATCCGGTATATTTTTTAAATAAATCCCTATTTTCGGAAAACTAATATCATACATATCTATTCCTCACTCTACCTATCGGTTTCTTATCTTACACATTGAATTTGAAAAGAATGACATCCCCATCCTGTACAACGTATTCTTTTCCTTCGGAACGTAACAGTCCTTTCTCTTTTGCCGCATTCAGACTTCCGAGTGCAATCAAATCCTCATACCGCACAATCTCTGCCCGGATAAATCCCCGTTCAAAGTCGGAATGAATCTTTCCGGCTGCCTGCGGTGCCTTTGTACCCTTTGTAATGGTCCATGCCCGCGTCTCTGTTTCACCTGCTGTCAGGTAACTAATCAAACCGAGCAATGAATAGCTTGCCCGAATCAATTTTTCCAAGCCGGATTCCTGCAAGCCCAATTCCTGCAAAAATTCTTTTCGTTCTGCTTCTTCCAGCTCTGATATTTCTGCTTCTATTTCCGCACAGACTACAAATACTTCGCAATCGGATTCTGCCGCATATTCCTTTACCTTTGCCACATATGCATTACTAGCTCCGTCATCTGCCAAATCATCTTCACTTACATTTGCGGCAAAGATTACCGGCTTATAGGTCAAAAGATTGTATTCCTGCAACCATGCAAGTTCATCCTCATCTGTTGTCTCAAATGTCTTGGCTAATTTTCCTGCCTCCAGATGTGCCTTAATCCGGTTCTGCAAATCCAGCTCCTTTGCGAGAGCCTTATCATTCTTCGCTCCTCTTGCTGTCTTAGCAATTCGACGCTCCAGAACTTCAATATCGGAGAATATCAACTCAAAATTAATGGTTTCAATATCTCTTAACGGGTCAACGCTTCCGTCTACATGAATAACATTGGTATCATCAAAGCAACGTACCACATGGACAATCGCATCAACCTCCCGGATATTTGCCAGAAACTGATTTCCTAAGCCTTCTCCCTTTGACGCACCCTTTACAAGTCCTGCAATATCAACAAATTCAATAACCGCCGGTGTTGTCTTGGCAGAATGATAGAGTTCTGTCAGCTTCGTCAACCGTTCATCCGGAACTGCTACGATTCCCACATTCGGGTCAATAGTGCAAAATGGGTAATTTGCACTCTCTGCTCCTGCCTTTGTCAATGAATTAAATAATGTACTCTTTCCTACATTTGGCAATCCAACGATTCCTAGTTTCATTTTATCTATTTCCTCCTTAAAAGCCTTGCTTACTTGTTTTTCTTTTGTATACCGTTCATGTGTCTGCTGAACAATTCCGCCGCCAAGTTTTTACCTCTTATCAGCTTCTTTTTAAAAACCAAAATAGCAGTCTGATTATACTACAATGAGGTAATAATTTCAATATTTACAAAATACAAAAAGGCTTGTTGCCAATCCACTGTTTCAATATTTAAACACTTCATTTCTAATAATTCTGCAATATTAATTTTGAAAATTCACTCGACTTTTTTAACAAACCATAACATAATTCTTCAAACTCCGTTACTTTTAGTACTCTTTCCATAATCTTTTATGAACTCTCTACATAAACATCTTCATTACCTTCAACATCATACATTTGCAAATGTCCATTACTCTCTTATAAAAGATTATCTATATAGCATTTTTTCAAAATAGCAATTACTCCGGTAATACGTTAAATAATCCTTCGTTAATAGTCGGGTCATGTATTCTCCGCCCCAATAGGTATAGACCTGTTCATCTTGCTTTCCTAAGCTAAACAGCACCATTTCTTTCATATCCTCTAGTTTTTCTGTATTTCCGGATTTGATTTCTGACAATACCAGGCCAATCCACTGTTCATCCCCGTATATTTTTAGTTTTACTTCCATATCTGCATCCAGACCGCTTGTTATCATATCTCCATAATACTGACCGTCTTCGTTATAGATATTCAATAAATATTGGTTTTCCTGTAGCACTCCATCGGTCTCGGATTCTTCTGTGAAGCTATAGGTTCCAATCCATGCGTTTAAATCATTTTCCTCTGCTGAAATTTCCGTTGATTCTGTATTAGTGCTTTCTGTCTGCTCAAAATATGTGCATCCTGATGGTCTGTTTTGAGACAGTAATGGTTCTTGTATTCCCCAATATGTATATATGTTATTTTCACATTTTCGCATACTGAACAACACATCATTTTCGCAGTTGCTTAATCCAACCACATGGTCAGGATTATACTCCTTCAACACAAAGCTGACCCATTCTGTATTTCCGTACACATTTGTCTTTACATTCACGCCTGTGAATTGTCCGTTAATCACCACATCTGCATAGTATCCCCCATCTTCCTTGTAAATGTTCACATTATAATCCATAAACATAAACGGTTCATCATTTTCGCCACCGCTTACTTCATCAAATGTATACGTTCCCAGCCATGTATCTAAATTATCTTTTTCTTCTAATTCCTTGTCCTTTGTTTCTGTCTCTTGTTGCGTGGAAGCCTGTGACGGCTCTTCTGTTACACTTACAGTTGTTATATCCTGTGTTCCGGTCAACTGCTCCTCTGTTGTCTGTATAACAGGTGGTGCTACTCCCTCGCAGCCGGTTTGCAGCAACAAAAGAAATCCCGCTACTATCCAACTGATTGTTTTTATCTTATTCATACTCTGTTCTCCTCTCCACACCCTCTGCCAATGTCTTGCTTACACATTTTTCTTATTCTGTATCTGCCTCAAAATAGCAATTACTCCGGTAATACGTTAAATAATCCTTCTTCAACAGTCGGGTCATGTCTTCTCCTCCCCAATAGGTATAGACCTGTTCGTCTTGCTTTCCTAAGCTAAACAACACCATTTCTTTCATATCCTCTAGTTTTTCTGTATTTTCGGATTTGATTTCTGACACTACCAAACTAATCCACTGTTCATCCCCATATATTTTTAGTTTTACTTCCATATCTGTATCCAGACCGCTTGTTATCATATCTCCATAATACTGACCGTCTTCATTATAGATATTCAATAAATATTTGGTTTCTTGCAGCACTCCATCGGTCTCGGATTCTTCTGTGAAGCTATAGGTTCCAATCCATGTGTTTAAATCATTTTCCTCTACTGAATTTTCCGTTGATTCTGTATTAGTACTTTCTGTCTGTTTAAAATATGTGCATCCTGATGGTCTGTTTTCTTTTAATAATGGTGAAAGAAAACCCCAATAGGTATAAATCGCATCTTTTTCCCTTCTTAAGCTTACTATTACATTATTTTTCAGCCATCCCCAATTTTGTACACAATCTTCATTATCCTGTAATACTACCAATCCAATCCAGTTTGCATTTCCCAACACCTGTGCTTTTATATTTATTGCTGTCAATTGTCCATTAACCACCACATCTGCATAGTATCCCCCATCTTCCTTGTAAATGTTCACATTATAATCCATAAACATAAACGGTTCATCATTCTCGCCACCGCTTACTTCATCAAATGTATACGTTCCCAGCCATGTATCTAAGTTATTTTTTTCTTCTAATTCCTTGCCCTTTGTTTCTGCCTCTTGTTGCGTAGAAGCCTGTGATGGTTCTTCTGTTACACTTGCAGTTGTTATATCCTGTGTTTCGGTCAACTGCTCCTTTGTTGTCTGTGTAACAGGTGGTGCTACTCCCTCGCAACCGGTTTGTAGCAACAAAAGAAAACCCGCTACTATCCAACCGATTGTTTTTATCTTATTCATACTCTGTTCTCCTCTCTAAAACTTTTGTAGTAGCTTCTTCCTTAGTAATCTTTCCATCATTGTTTAAATCCAATCCTTTATTTTGTTCATATGCAGCAGTACCAATTGCATACATTACATAATCTTCTTCTTTTCCAACCGCCTCTGGGCATATAATTGACATATACAAATCACTTAAAGTGCTTATATTTCCTTGCCCCTTGCAATGTAAATAAACAAGGTCTAATTGTTCTAGTGCATTCATTTTATAAATATCTTCACTTGTATAATTCGTCCCGTTATTGTTATTTATCTGTATAATGGAAATGTTAGTAAACTGTATAAGTCCACAAGCTCCACTAGGATTTACACATTGTGGGTTAAATCTTGATTCAAATGCCATAACAGCCATCAGGTCATCCGGTAAAACTCCAAGTTTATTTGAAATTTCAATAACCTTATCTAAAAATTCCTGTGTAACATAAGTTCCATCTTTTGTCCAATTATAGTTAAAATGAGAAAGGGTATCTGGACTTATTACTTTTAATTGTCTCACAATTACTGAATATTTCTTTGCATCTTCAGCATTATTTATATTCGGAACTCCTTTAGTTGCAGGAATCCCCATAATAATAGCCGTTATCTCAGCATCCGAATACCTGCCATTTTTTAATTCATTCATATACTGATAGTATTTTTTTACTCTCGCTGCATCTTCCGCACTGTTTACATGAAAACCTCCATTGCTATTCATAGAAATTCCCGCTAATTTTTCAGCAGCAAATTGAAGAAGTTCTTTTCTTGATACTTTCTCTATTTCTTCCACATCACATGATATTTTTTTTACTTTCATTATACTTGTTGCTAGTGATGCATCTGTATGTATCACCTTTTTACTGCAAATAGATAGTCCTTTACATTTTTCTCTTATTACCTTTGCTCTTTCAATATTATATTTCATATCTTGAACGAATTTATGATTTACATAATTACTATCATCTGTCAATTTCCATAACGCATTTTTCACTTTATACCCATAACTTAAAAAATCTATCTCTTTTCTTTCTCTGTATTGTTTTTCACAAATATATTTTAGTTCATTGCTCCTTACTTCTTCAGGTATTTCCAATAAGAGCATTGATGTTTCATATATCAACCTTTCTGCATTTTCCAATGCATTATCTGTCTTTTTCATTATAAAATCTATTTGCTCTCCTATACCTGTAACCAAAAATGTATCTATGCAATAATTTTTATGTAAATTACCCCTTCTATTCATTCTTTTCTCCTATCTCTCTCGTTTTATTTTTCTGGCATTATCTATATCTATTGTTTGAAAAGAATCCGTTGCATCTTGAATAAAACAGAGCATTCCTTCCATAAAAGTCGCTATTTCAGTCAATGTCTTATATTCTTCTTCAATTACTTCCAAAATTATTTCTATAGACTCTCCCTCAGATTGCCGTACATCTTGTTCTATTTTCCTATATGAACCAATAATTTCTTCTCCAAATACATTTTGAACCTTATTCCTTAATTCATCCACACGTTGTATAACATCTTCATACAAAATATTTATTTCTCCCATTGTATTTTTAATCCCCCTTCTTCATCTACTTCAGTAATATTTTTACTAAATTCTGCCATTAATCTATCTGTTTCATTAAATTGTTCTATTAATTCTGGTAATAACTGACCTTGAAAATCCTTTATCATCATTTCTATACCCTCTGATGATAATTCAGTATGAAATCCGTCTTTTTCATTTAAGATACTGTGCATTTCTGTTAGGTAGCAATTTATAAAACTTATTGCATGTTCATGTACTGATAACATTTTACTAACCAAGTTATCATATTCATCAGCATTTAATTTAATCATCCTTTTATTCCTTTCACCTTTTATCTTACAAACTATTTTTTAAAGTTCTAATAGCATTGTTCATTTCCATAATATGATTGTCCAATAACTCAATTTGCTTACTAAGTGCTAATTCAAAATCATAAAATTGTCTATTTCTTTGCATTAAAATAGCCTGTATTTTCGATATACTAGACTTAAGCTCATCTGCTGTTTTTCCAGAAAAATTGTTCTCTTGTATTATATTATCTATAGATTTTAATTCATTTACCTGTGCCATAACCTCATCCATTATTCCTCTGTTTTCCATAAGATTTCTTCTTATATCCTGATACTTAGTTACGTCTTGACTCAATTTCCTTATTTCTTCCAAAACCTCAGATTCATCTTCGCTAACTTTAGCACTTGCTAATGTTCTTTTTGTTTTCTCTCTATAATTATCCATTCTATACTCCTCCGCACACACATTTTATTATTCTTTTGTTCCAGCTTACTATTAATTCAAATAGTACAATTTCTATACCTTTGCTATTGCTAATACACCTCTCCTATCTCCACATTCCATTATCCCAGTTACAGCTTTTCTCTATTTTATCATAGGATGTTTTATTTGTATATATAAAGGGCATTCTTATTTCACTTTATTGTACCTGTTTCACACCACAAAAAAGACAGCTTTTTGCTGCCCTTTTTACATTTTCTTTTTATATTCCATTCCATCCTGATTACTTAAATTCCACCGCATGCTTTCGCTTCCATAGCGGTATATGATTCATTTGACACTTCCGATTTTCACGTTGTTCAATGGCTATCGTATCAAAAAACGTTTTCCACAGCTTACGATATTCGTCTGGATACTCCTCCGTCTGCTTCAGCACCTGCATTTCCTCTATGCTTAATTCCCTTTCATACAGTTGCTCCTGTTTAACTGCCTGCAGCTCTGTCATACCTTCTTGTGCAGGCACCTTATCTTCCACCGGAACATATCTGCCATTATGAATTACTGCATACTGTCTCCTATCATCTATCATCATAAATGATTCCATTGGCATTCTATCTGCAAAATGCTCTGCCACCTGATACAAAACCCGGTTTTTCGGTTCTAAATGACATACATATACTTTACCATCTATCGAATCAAATCTGGCAAACTCCACAAAGGAATGTATCTCATTTCCAACCCTGCGTCGAATCTCCATCATACGCGTCACTGCCGGCTCTGTCAGTATCCCTACTACACCGGGGCCCTTACGAAAACCAAGCTGCAAGAAGCGATATATTGTATCTAATTCATCTTCTGCTGCCAGACAGGCATAATAGACACTTACATACGCATCCGTTGATATTTTCTGACATATAGAACGGATTACCTTCTTTACCAGCTCCGGTTCTGCTTCTATATGTTCATATTCATCAAACAAAGAAATTTGATATACCGGCTCTACCATCAGATAAATATTTTCATGTCCGAATTTGATGCCAGCCTCCCATGCCCGATAGATACAGGTTAGCATATCGTCTACCCTGTGCCGGCAAGTAAATACTTTCACCTGACATCCACCTCCTATGCCGTCACTCCAAAATCATCAAACAGTGACATTTGCCTATGTGTAGTTTGATGTGTGACCTGCCAATTCTCTTTTGCGTGAACGCTTGTCAACTGACGCGTAATATACTGTTCCTCTATTGGAATCCGGTAAAGCATTTTTCCTCCACAGGTAATAAAATAATTTGCCCGTTTCAATACAACACCCATTTTCTTTAAATGGTTAAAATCAACCTTTCCATATCGTCTGGCAGTCACTATTCTTTTTGCCGACTTTGGTCCAATTCCCGGAACCCGCAATAGTCTATCATACGATGCTGTTTGAATCTCTACCGGAAACTGTTCTAAATGCCGCAATGCCCAATCACATTTCGGGTCTAATTGCACATTAAAATTCGGTCTTTCCTCCGATAACAATTCATCTGCCTGAAATCCATAATAACGTAACAGCCAGTCCGCCTGATATAATCGATGTTCTCTAAGCAGCGGAACCGGTGTCTCTAATGCCGGCAAATCTGCGTCCTCATTCAAAGGAATATATGCAGAATAGAATACTCTCTTTAAATCATAGTTCTGATATAAGCTTTGTGCCGTTTTCACAAAGATATAATCACTTTCACCGGTTGCTCCTACAATCATCTGTGTACTTTGTCCGGCAGGAGCAAAGTTCTTCGCCTTATCAACCACCATCGGCAGTACTGTTTCTGCGAAATTCGGATTGCCAGAGACCTCATCCGTATTATCTGCTATTTTATTATGTGCCATCCTTTGTCTTTGTTCAAAAATACTGTTTGGCAGATATGCATTTCCTCTGCTTCGTTCCATAAATGCATCTTTTCCTATTGAAAGCCGCGTCTGGGCAATGGTATCTCTCACCTTTTTCATGGGATTTAAAATCGTCTGAATGCTCTTATTCGGAGCTAACTGCTTAAGACTGCCTGATGTTGGCAACTCCATATTAATGCTAATCCTATCCGCCAAGGTTCCCGCAAGTGCAAGCAGCTCATCCGCAACTCCCGGAATTACCTTCACATGAATGTACCCGTTAAATGCGTACTTTGTCCGCAACAGATACAATGCTTCACACATCAGTTCCATTGTATAGATTGGATTCTTCATGACTCCGGAGCTGAGAAACAAGCCTTCGATATAATTCCGCTTATAAAATTCAATCGTAAGCTCACATAATTCCTCCGGTGTAAATGCGGTCCGCAGGACATCATTGCTCTTACGATTGACGCAATATTTGCAGTCATAGATGCAATGATTCGTCATTAGCACCTTGAGCAGGGATATGCATCTTCCGTCCGCTGCAAAGCTATGGCAAATGCCGCACGCTTTTGTATTTCCCAGCATGCCATCCTTCCCCTTTCGTTCTACGCCGCTGGATGTGCAGGCAACATCATACTTTGCTGCATCCGATAATATTTGTAATTTTTCCTGTATGGATAATCCTTCTTTAACCTCGAACATATGTTTATTATACAAACGTTTGTTCGAGATTGCAAGTCTTATTTTAAATATCCATATAGATTACGACTTCATCTCCGTCCTTCTCAATAATTCCCTTTCTTGCAAAGTCGTAAAAGCTCCGAATCGGGTCCGAACCGTTCTCCGAAAATCCCATCCAATCATCTTCGTTTGTCAATTCCTTTAATTTCCTGTCTACCGCAGGATAAGTAAATCGACATTTAAATCTCATAACTTCTTTTAACATATGCCTCTTTTTCCCTCGTTTCTTCTGTCTCAACCATTTGCTGCTTCCGTTTCCCTATAGAAAAGAAGAATCCTGTTACCAGAATTCTTCTTTTTACGCACTTATTCGTCTTTATTCGTCCCAATTATGATATACAGCCTGCACATCATCATCTTCATCCAGAAGGTCCAGAATCCGATTCATTTTCTTAATGTCTTCTTCACTCGTCAGCTCTACCCAGTTTTGCGGAATCATAGTAACCTCCGCAGATGCCATAGGGATTCCTGCTGCCTCTAATGCTTCCCGTACAGCACTAAAGTCTTCCGGAGTAGTAATAACCTCATAACTGTCTTCCTCTTCGGAAAAATCCTCTGCACCGGCATCCAAGGCTGCCATCATCAAATCATCTGCCTCTTGGCTACATTCTTCCTTATCAATAATAATCTGACCCTTCTGGTCAAACATAAATGATACACAACCGGTTGTACCTACGTTTCCACCGCCCTTTGTAAACGCATTTCTTACGTTAGAAGCGGTTCGGTTCTTATTATCCGTTAAGGTATCCACAATAATTGCCGTACCGTTTGGTCCGTATCCTTCATATGTAATCGATGTATAGTTTACGGAATCCGTAGCTCCGGCAGCTTTTTTGATTCCTCGCTCAATCGTATCGTTTGGTACGTTGTTTGCCTTTGCCTTTGCAATCACATCCCGCAATTTACTGTTGTTATCCGGATTTGGTCCGCCTTCCTTTACTGCTACCGCAATTTCCTTTCCAATAATTGTAAATATTTTTCCTTTTGCGGCATCATTCTTTTCTTTTTTATGCTTAATATTGGCAAACTTTGAATGTCCTGACATCTGTAATTCTCCTCTTCTATCTAAATAATATCTGGATTTTATCCAACAATCCTATATAGTCTATCACTCTTTTTTCGGTCTGTAAAGTCATGATTCAGCGTCCGCTTCACTTTCCGTTTCTTTTACTTTCGTAACCTTTACCTGAACTATCATCTTATCATGAATATCTATCGGATGAAACGAATATCCCTGATATACGATATTAATTTCCTCATTTTCCATTGGAAGCCGACCTAATTCATATAATAAAAATCCATTCAGGGTATCAATATCTTCATCCGGAAATTCAATATCCAACAATTCCGATACTTCATCCAGTCGTGCCAAGCCCCGCATTAAATAGCTGTTTTCCTGTCCCAGACGAATGATGTCATGTTCTTCCTCGTCATATTCGTCCAGAATATTGCCGACAATCACCTCTAAGATGTCTTCCATGGCAACAATTCCTTCCGTCTGTCCATATTCATCCACAACGATTGCCATATGTATCTTCTTCGTCTGCATATCATTAAACAGCTTGCTGATATTTTGTGTCGGATGAACAAAAAACGGTTCTCTGGCAACTTCTATCAAAGGAACCTCTTTATCCTTCATATAATATCGCATTGCATCCTTTAAATGCAGGATACCGATTATATTGTCCAAATCCTCCTGATATAACGGATACCTTGAAAATCCGTTTTCCAGCATCAGATTCATGGCTTCTTCCAGACTGATTGCGGCATCAACACCTACAATTTTCTGTCGAGGACTCATAACATCTCTTGCTTCCTTGTCGCCAAATTCAAAGATGTTGTTAATCATCTCTGCTTCGTCTTCCAGAATCACCCCATGCTCATGTCCTTCTGTTACCATGGACTTTATTTCTTCTTCAACCTGTTCTTCATAATTAGCCTTGTTCCTTGAAAAAAACCGGAACAAGTGACTGGGACCAGCTTTGGTCATCTCCCGTTCTCCTTTCAATATACCAATCTATAATACTAATAAAATAGCACGAATCTATGGAACTCGTCAATTCCCTATGTAAGTTCCAGACTAATCCGTAATGCTTCATCCACTTGTGCCATTAATGTTCCTTCTAAATGACATACCTTTTCCCGCAGGCGTTTCTTATCGATGGTACGAATCTGCTCTAACAGCACAATGGAATCCTTCACGATTTCACATTGTCTGCAATTCAGTTCAATATGTGTCGGCAGCTTTGCCTTTGTCATTTTACTGGTAATTGCCGCCACTATCACCGTAGAACTATGTCTGTTTCCTGCTTCATTCTGTATTACCAAAACCGGACGCACGCCTCCCTGCTCGGAACCTACTACCGGTCTTAAATCTGCATAATAAATATCACCACGTTTAATTATCACTTCATTCACACTCCAGATTTCTTTCTTGATAACAGTATTTCCAAACTTATCCAGAGTATTCAACGAATATTATTTTACCTGATACGGTGTCTCTGCAAGATAATCCAGAACGCCTACGATTTCTCCGTTTTTCCGGTAAATTCTAGGCACCCGGCGTGTCAGTCCGCAGATAAATTCATAATTAAAGCTTGCACTTGCGTCTGCCAGCTCTTCAACCGAAATTTCCTCTGCTCCGTCCGTTCCAAATAAGGTTACACAATCCCCAATCTCTACATTTGGAATCTGTGAAACATCTACCATGAACTGATCCATACAGATTCTTCCGATAATCGGTGCAGACTGTCCGTGAATCAAAACCCTGCCCTGATTGGATAATGCACGCTTATATCCATCTGCATACCCTACCGGAACCGTAGCTACCGTTGTCTCCTGTTTTGTTGTATAGGTCCAGCCGTATCCGATTCCTGTGCCTGCCGGAACCGTTTTTATATAAGACACCTTACTTTTCAGTGCCATTGCCGGTCTTAAGTCTGCCGTATTTCTGGCAACCTCATCCGACGGATATAATCCATAGGTGCTGATGCCGGAGCGGACCATATCAAGCTCCAAATCGCCGGCTTCCATAATTGCCGCACTGTTTGCTGCATGTCGAATCGGAATCTGAATCCCTTCTTCCTCCAGCCTTCCCAACATATACCGAAACTGATTCAACTGATACTCAAAGGCTTCCTTATTTTTTTCATCCGCCTTTGCAAAATGGGTAAAGATTCCCTCCAGATATATTCCCGGTAATGCTGCAATCTGCCGAATCTCTTCAAGCGTCTGTCTCGTACAAGGGAATCCAATCCGGTTCATTCCTGTATCCAGCTTAATATGTATCCTTGCTTTTCGATGCATAGTCTGTGCAATTTCTGACAGTCTTTCTGCATCCTCCAGCCGGAAGATATTAATTGTCACCTGTTGCTCTATCATTTCTTGAAATTCTTCCGGCTCACAGGCACCCAGTATCAATATCGGAGTCTGAATCCCATATCTTCGCAGCTCCTCTGCTTCTGCCAGATGTGCGACTGCATAATAATCTGCCAAATCCAATAATTCCTTTGCTACCGCAACCGCACCATGTCCATATGCATCTGCCTTAATTACTGCCAACAGCTTCGTTTCCGGGCGTATATGCTTCTTCATTTCCAATATATTATGACGAATCGCATCCAAATCCACTTCTGCCTGTATATTATAATATTTCATACTAATCTGTCTCCTCCTATTATTTATATATATGAGACGTATCTATCTATTTTACAGCTAATCGCAGAAATATTCTACATTTCTTTCAGTATAGCCTCTAACCCTTTAATAATATCACCTGCAAGCATACTGTAATGCCCACGTTGCTCTGCTGCCCAATCTCCGGCACAGCCATGCAGATATACACCGCTTCTTGCGGCTTCCGCAGGACTTAAGCCCTGTGCCGTCAATGCTGCTATAACCCCGGTCAATACATCACCGGAGCCGCCCGTTGCCATACCGTCATTTCCCGATAAATTCATATAGCATTCCTCGGATTCCGATTCTGCCACTACCGTTCTGGCATCCTTTAATACACAAATACCATAACTGAGTCTTGCCAGCTCTCCCGCACAGCTCCATGGTTCTTTCTTCAATCGTTCCATTGGAATTTGTGTAATTCGTTCCATTTCCTTCATATGTGGAGTCAATATCATGGTTCCTGCACCGGAATGAAGCTTCCACCATTCATGCTGCCCGGATAATATCGTAATGGCATCTGCATCTACTATAATGGTGCTGTCCTGCTTAAGAACCGCTTCGGTCAATGCAATTCCGGTTTGTCCGGTTCCTATTCCCGGACCGACCACCATTACATCTGCCCATTTTCCGGCTTCTGTTACCTGCTGCTCTGCCTCCTCCGAATCCGTATATACGCGGAGTAATGCCTCCGGTAACTGCTTCTGTATGGCAGTTCGGTTGTTTTCATGTGTAACTATCATTACCAGTCCGCACCCCGTCCGATATGCCGCCTCTGCACTCAGCAATGCCGCTCCGCATACATCCGCACTTCCTGCTACAATCGCAACCTTTCCAAAGGTTCCCTTATTACCGGTCTGTTTCCGATTCGGTATGTGCATTTGCAAATCCTCCCATTCATAAGCCGCACATACAGGCTTATGAAGTTCCAATGCCTTCTTGGGAAACCCAATATCCGCAAGCACTACATCACCGCAGTACATGGGACCGTTCCCAATAAACTGTCCGGTCTTTTCAAAGCCAAAGGTCACTGTCACATCTGCCTGAAATCCAATTCCATGTACTTCGCCTGTCGTACTGTCAATGCCGGATGGCATATCAATTGCACATTTTAATCCTCCCAAGGTATTCAGGCATTCAATCACCTCTCGCTGCGGTGACTGAATATCCCGATGCAGTCCCACGCCAAAAATTCCATCCAGAATCATATCATACCGCGGCTCTTTCCATTCCTTCATTACTTCGTCTGATACACCCTCTGTTATCCGGATTCCCAATTGATTTAAAATAGCCTTCTGCTGCTGATACTGCTCCGTTTCTTTCTTGATTCCACCAATCTGATATATATCTGTCTGCCAACCGTATTCTGTCAGCATTCTTGCAACCGCTAATCCATCTCCGCCGTTATTTCCGCCCTCTGTTACCACAAGCACCCGCGGAGAAGCACCAAGCTCTAACTCCTCTGCATATTCTACAAGTATCTGTGTTACAGCCATTGCTGCCCGCTCCATTAATACCATAGACGGGATTCCGATATTTTGAATTGTACAGGCATCAATTGCCTGCATTTCTGTTGCAGTTGTAATATATCGCATGTCTAAGCTCCCTGTTCCTATCAGATTTTACATTTCTCTCATCATAATCTTATATCCTGAATTTGTCAAAGCGGATTTCCTTCCCCCTTTCCAATCCGCTTTGCTTGTGTTAAAATAGTGCGGAAATCAAACGGAGGTATTACCAATGATACTGGCATGTCAGAACATAACGAAATCCTTTGGTATCAATGAGATTCTAAAGGATATTCAATTTCATATAGAAGAACATGAAAAGGCTGCTTTAGTCGGCATTAACGGAGCCGGCAAATCCACCCTGCTGAAAATCATTATGCAGGAAGAAGCTGCCGATTCCGGACAGGTTATTTTAGGCAAAGATAAAACCATTGGCTATTTAGCCCAGCAGCAGGAGCATTCTTATCAGAATACCATTTACGAAGAAATGCTGTCCGTAAAACAACACATTATTGAATTAAATCAAAAAATCAGAGATACCGAAGCGGCTATGAAGCATGCAACCGGAACGGAATTAAATGCTCTCTTAGACAGCTATACCCGGCTCAATCACGAATTTGAGCAGGCAAACGGCTATGCTTATAAAAGCGAAATTCAAGGAGTTCTAAAAGGGCTTGGTTTTACAGAAGCAGACTACGATACCAAAATCTCAACCCTTTCCGGCGGTCAAAAGACCCGCGTAGCCTTGGGCAGACTGCTTTTAAGCCAGCCGGATATTATTCTGCTGGATGAGCCTACCAACCATCTTGATATGAATTCCATTACCTGGCTGGAGGGCTATTTAAACAACTATAACGGAGCTGTCCTGATTGTTTCGCATGACCGGTATTTTCTGGACCGCATTGTCACGAAGGTTATTGAACTGGAGCATGGTGTCAGCCGCGTCTATAACGGCAACTATAGCTGGTATGCCGCAAAGCGGGAGGAGATTCGTGCCAGTGAAATGAAAGCCTATTTGAATCAGCAGGCAGAAATCCAGCATCAGGAAGCCGTTATTGCCAAACTAAAATCCTTTAACCGCGAAAAATCCATTAAGCGGGCAGAGAGCCGCGAAAAAATGTTAAACAAAATGGAAGTTCTGGAAAAGCCGCAGGAAATCCGGGATGCCATGCAAATCCGTCTGGAGCCTGAAATAGAAAGTGGTACGGATGTATTATTGGTTGAGCATTTATCCAAGAGCTTTGGCGAGCATTCACTCTTTCAAGATATTTCCTTAGATATTAAACGCGGAGAACGGGTTGCTTTAATCGGAAACAACGGAACCGGAAAGACTACCATTCTAAAGATTATTAATAAATATCTTCCTAAGGATGAAGGAAGAATTGTGCTGGGTTCCCGCGTTAAAATTGGTTATTATGACCAGGAGCATCAGGTACTTTCTCCGGAAAAGACCATTTTTCAGGAAATTTCGGATGCTTATCCCATGCTTACCAACACCCGGATTCGGACAGTGCTGGCTGCCTTTTTATTTACAGGTGATGACGTATTTAAAAAGATTCAGGATTTAAGTGGTGGGGAACGTGGACGAGTATCCTTAGCCAAGCTTATGCTCTCCTCTGCTAATCTCTTAATTCTTGATGAGCCAACGAACCATCTGGACATTACATCAAAGGAGATTTTGGAATCTGCACTCTGCCGCTATACCGGAACGGTCCTGTTTGTATCACATGACCGATATTTTATTAACAAAACTGCCACCAGAATCTTAGATTTGACGGAGCAGCATTTAAATGAATATAAGGGAAATTATGACTATTATCTGGAAAAGAAAGAGCTGGTAGAAGAAATTTACCGCCAATCCGTATCCGATGTTCTTCCGGGCAATGCCGCTTTGGATTCAAAAAAGGAAGCGTTTCCGGATTCCAAATTAGACTGGAAGGCTCAGAAGGAGGAACAGGCACGTCTTCGCAAACGGGAAAATGACCTAAAAAAATTAGAGGATAAAATCGAAGAATTAGAAAAGCTCTGTCAGTCCTTAACAGAAGAAATGTGTCTGCCGGAGGTTGCAACCAACGCAAGCCGTTGTATGGAATTAGCAAAAGAAAAGGAATCCGCAGAGGCAGCCTTAGAAGATTTATATGCCGAATGGGAAACCTATGCCGAGTAATTCTTAAGGGCTTCTTTCATTCCGGTATGTGCCGGATTTATGCCGAATTATAGAAAAGGGATAATCACGAAAATCCACATTCCATGATTATCCCTTTTTCATTTTTATACTCAGTTCCTAATTATCAAACTGTTATCAAAGCGAAATCCTTTAGCCCAGCTTCTGCTCTAATGTTTCCCGAATAGCCTTGATAAATCCCTCACTGGATAACACAGTCGGATTTGGAATCGATGTAATTAATGCCAAGTCCTTCGTCATTTTACCGGATTCGATTGTTTCCAGAGTTGCTGCCTCTAATGCATCCGCAAACTTACCAAGCTCCGGCAGATTGTCCATCTCTCCACGCTTTCTTAATGCTCCGGTCCATGCAAAAATAGTTGCAACCGAGTTCGTAGAGGTTTCTTCTCCCTTCAGATGCTTATAATAATGTCTCTGTACTGTTCCATGTGCTGCTTCATATTCATAATAGCCTTCCGGTGACACCAGAACAGAGGTCATCATAGCAAGAGAACCAAATGCACTGGATACCATGTCACTCATAACGTCACCATCGTAATTCTTACAAGCCCAGATAAAGCCACCCTTTGCTTTCATAACTCTGGCAACTGCATCATCAATTAATGTATAGAAATACTCAATACCTGCAGCCTTGAATTTTTCGTCATATTCTGCATCATAGATTTCCTGAAAAATATCCTTAAATCTGTGGTCATATTTTTTAGAAATGGTATCCTTTGTTGCAAACCATAAATCCTGCTTTGTATCTAATGCATAATTAAAACAGCATCTTGCAAAGCTTTCAATCGACTTATCTGTGTTATGGATGCCCTGAATAATACCGGCACCGGTAAAATCATGAATGGTTTCCCGAATCTCGGTCCCATCTGCTGCGGTAAATACCAGCTCTGCTTTTCCGGCTCCCGGAACACGAATCTCTGTATTTTTATATACATCACCATATGCATGTCTTGCTAATGTGATTGGCTTCTCCCAATTCTTCACACATGGTTCAATTCCTTTTACTACAATCGGTGCCCGAAATACGGTTCCGTCCAAGGCTGCACGAATGGTTCCGTTCGGACTCTTCCACATTTCCTTCAGATTATATTCTGTCATACGTGCCGCATTTGGAGTAATCGTTGCACATTTAACGGCTACACCATATTTTTTGGTTGCCTCTGCTGAATCAATCGTTACCTGGTCATTGGTTTCATTTCTATACTCCAGACCCAAATCATAGTATTCTGTCTTTAAGTCAATGTACGGCAACAGCAATTCATCCTTAATCATTTTCCAAAGGATACGGGTCATCTCGTCTCCGTCCATTTCCACCAAAGGTGTTGTCATTTTAATCTTTTCCATGTTCATCCTCCTACTGTCCTTTATTTATCTGTTCTTTCTAATCACACATTTTACGCATTGCCCCTGTGTTTGTCAAATTCTTTACTCATCCTCGTCCTTATATTCTTCCTCTTTGGAATCCTTATGCCTTCCTAATACAAACATAGTTACCAACACTACCACAGACACGATTAAAATAACTGCGGCAATCCATGGGCGAAATCCATCCCCGGTCACCGGTATACTTCCAACATTTCCTACCTGTGTCAACAATTGCTGTACTACCATGCTATCTCTTTCCCTTCTTTTTCGTTCTTATTCTTGGCTTCTTTATATCGGCTCGCCCTTCTGATTTCAATTTCTCTCTGTTTTCCTTATAGTAGGTAACATATTCCTGTGAAATCAGCCGGTTCTGCTGCAATTCCTGCAAGGTCTTTCCATACTCCTCGTCCGATACCACCGATTCTGCCAGATTCTCCAAATAATCATTTACCTGCTCCTGATATTCCTTCGGTGAAATCACCTGTTCCCGAAACAGGATTCCCTGCTTATAGATTTCTTTGAAAAATGCATTATGTGCAGCATCCCGCATAATCCGGTCATCCACTACAAATTCCGGCTGTACCAAAGCCATAATTGCCTTTGCTGATGTATTTGTAATAAACAGACCATTGCCCAATTCAAATAAATCCTTGTATATTACATGTCTTCCATCCTTTGTACCTTCATGATATGCCGGCAAATACGGTGAAAATACCTGCTTCATCAGGGATTCCTTCCGAAACTGCGGATATTCCTGTTTTGCCCGGCAGATGACTCCATGATGATATTTCATAACTGCAAGCTTCCCGGATGGAATACAATATTCCTGAACACCTTCTCCTACAACCAAAATGTGAAACTGTCTATGCTGCTTCCAGATATATGCCGGACTCTGATGAATCGATTCTTCCTTCCACTCATCAATCATAATTGTCTTATGGTCTGCCCGCACCTTATACCGATAAAAAATCTGCTTTATCTTCTTTTCATCGTACGACAGAAGCTCTTCTGCCTTCTTGGCTTCTGTATCTGCTTCCCCTTTAGACGCAGTATTCTCCTGTGAGGATGTAACAGTATCTTTCTTCTCATCCTCCTGCTTTAATTTCATATAATCGGTTTTCTTGGCAGATTGCTTCTGTCCCTTCTTTTCACTGGGAACATAAGTAACCTCCTGTATATCAAATCTCTGACTTAAAGCCAGACCAACAATTCCAATTCCTACACCTGCCAGAAATACCAGCATGGCATTGATAAAAAATGAAACCACCATCAGTCCGATTCCTACCACAAGGCAGATTGGGATTGCCAGAATATAGAGTCTTGTGTACCAATTACCATATCGTAATCCGGTCAAAAACTTTTTCATTCTTTTATGTCCTCTTCTAATACGGAAGCATCCGGTACTGCCTTCTTCGTTGCCCCCTTAAATTTACGAACCGCAACGGTTGCCTGATTAATCGGAATATTCGTACCGGCTCCGGCAATACATCCGCCCGGACAGCCCATTCCTTCTATCAAACATCCATTTTTTCTTCCTGCTTTAGCAAGCATCAGCATTTTCCGGCACTCACTTAAGCCTTCTGCATGCTCAATATTTACTTCTACCTCCGGATGATACTGCTTGATACATTCCTTAATGGCATCTGCCACACCTCCGGCAACTGCATATCCTCTGCCGGCTCCGGTTGCATCCTCCATCGGAACTCCTTGACGGAAATCATCAAATTCAATATCCTGCACAAGAAACATCGCATCCAGTTCTTCAAAGGTGATAACGAAATCCACATCACTTCGAACCGTTCTTCTGGATGCTTCCAGCTTCTTTGCGGCACATGGTCCGATAAATACAACCGAAGCATTCGGATGCTCCTTCTTTATAATTCTGGCGGTTGCAACCATCGGGGTCAATTCATTGGAAATCATACTGATTGTTTCCGGAAAATATTTCTTTGCCAGCATTGCCCAGGAAGGACAACAAGAGGTCAACAGAAATGGCTGCTTTCCGCTCGCAACTGCCTCTACATAATGCTCTGCCTCTGCCATGGCTCCAATATCCGCTCCGATTGCAACCTCATATACATCCTTAAAGCCCAACTTCAATAAAGCAGCCTTAATCTTCTCCGGTGTTGCATATTCTCCGAACTGTCCTACAAATGCCGGTGCAATCTCTGCAATGATTTCACGTCCTGATTTCATGGCACGAATCAACTGGAACAGCTGTGATTTATCTGCAATTGCACCAAACGGACAGCTTACCATACACATACCGCAGGATACACACTTTTCTTCATTAATCTTTGCCCGTCCATGTTCATCACTTTCAATTGCTCCCACTCCACACGCATCCGCACATGGCCGCCGTTTATTTGCAATTGCATCATACGGGCAATTGGATTTGCACTTGCCGCATTTTATACATTTATTCTGGTCAATAAAGGATTTTCCGTTCACCCAGCTAATGGCATCCATCGGACACACTTCCATACATGGATGTGCCACACAGCCCTTACACTGATTGCTTACCTCGTATATATTATTTTCACAGGCATTGCAGGCAGATGGAATGACCTGCATCAATGGTGGTTCATAATATTTTTCATCAATTGCACTTTCTTCCAAGCCTTGTGTTACATGAACCGGTCTGTCTTCCGGGCGTAAGGACATTCCCATTGCCAGACGTACCCGTTCACTTGTAATTGCACGTTCCCGATATATATTATCACAATACTGCGGAGTATCTCCCGGTGTGATGGTGTATGGAATTGCCTCTATATCATCATTTATTGAATCTGAATGATATGCAACCTTTGCAATTTCTACAAATACCTGTTTTCTTAATCTTCTAACATCCGTCTCTAAGCCTCGCATCTTTGACCTCCGTCTTTTTATTCTGCCTATTATTCTTATAGTATACACCCAACCTAAGATTCTGTCTATGTAAGAACCATTCAGAATCTCGTCTTTTTTATTGCAGTTTTTATAAAAACATATTATACTAGTTCTAGTTATGTAGCTATGCTACTGTCAATCTGGATACTAAGGAAGGATTTTTGCTATGGCATACGTCACTTCAATGACTTATACAACCGAAGCACAATTTATGGAAGCTATTGCACAGGCAAAGAGTGCAAGAATGGTGCGTGATAATGCAAAGGCTGCCGCCCTTGCTGCCCGTACAAGCTCTTTTCAGGAGATACTGAGTGCAAGTACCGCTGCCTGTTCCCTTGGAACTTCTACCACTGCCTCTACAAGTAATCCTTCTGAACTGGATGCTTATTTTCAGGAAGCAGCAGACACCTACCAGATTTCTGTTGATTTACTAAAAGCAGTTGCCAAACAGGAATCCGGATTCCAGACCGGAATCGTTTCCTCTGCCGGTGCCATTGGTGTCATGCAGCTCATGCCATCCACTGCCTCTGCACTTGGCGTTAGTAATCCTTATGATGCACGCGAAAATATCATGGGTGGTGCAAAGCTGTTATCACAGCTCTCCTCCCGCTATAATAACAATCTGGACTTAATGCTTGCCGCTTATAATGCCGGCACAGGCAGTGTTGACCAATATGGCGGTGTGCCTCCATATCAGGAAACCCAGAATTTCATTTCTAAAATCAAGTCAAACCTTGGACTCAATTAATTTAAAGCACCTTCCCTAATGATGATAATTTCGCATCCGCAGAGTATATTCATCTGCGATTGCTTTGTATTTCTGATAATCTTTCTCTTTTATGGCATCTGAATTTTTATATTCTTCCAATAATTCCTGAAATTCATTTAACGCACTGCGTGCTAAATCCTTATAGTTGTTTTCCAGATTCATTTTGAGTTCTTTTAATTTTCCCTCTAACTCCTGCTTAATCTTCCGTTTTATCATAGTAGCCATTCCTCTCTTATTGGCATTTATCGCTGACTGCGTTCATACTTGGCTAACGTATGAAGTGCATACTGCACACTTGCATACTGCTCCTCCAAGCTTCCGGTTCCGGTTGATATATCAAGGGAAGCAGCTACGTCTGTCAGTATGACTTCATTTATGCTATCCCGCATTTCCAGAAAAATCTTCAGCTTAGCTTCATAGGATTCTGCATCCAGAAACTGTATCAGCAGTGGGTTTATCCCATTTAATTGTTCTTCCTCTGTATCCTTACCGAAAGTAACCTGACTCTCCTTTTTTTGCCCGCTATCTTCTTTTGGATATACCAGTTCAAATCTCATATCCTGCATACAATCCGGATACTTTTCCTTATCCACCGGTCCCACAAACATTTCCAACGGTCTGATATAGACCTGATAATCTCCGTACAATGCCTGATAAACCACCATTTTTTCTCCCGTTTCCGTATGCTCGCCTGTTGCAAGAATCTGATATAAATTCCCCTTAAAATGACGATACCGCTCCCCCGGCATTGGATGTTTTGTCTGACTCATATCTACACTTCCTTCTGCTCTCTTTTTCATAGTTTCTATTATAAGCATCGTAGTTATGTATTTCAAGCGAAATCCTATGCATAGATTTTCTTGACCCTATGTAGGAAATAGTGGTAATATAGTAAAGATGTATGTCGCATTTTAAGAAAAATGTGATTGGGAATTATTAAAAAATATGTAGAGGTGTGAAAGATGAGTAAAACGATTGAAGACTTAATTTCTCAGGTAGCGGCTTGTCCAAAGAAGAAGTTATCCGTTGCCGTTGCACAGGACGATGCAGTTCTGGAGGCAGTTCGTGCCGCAAAGGAAAAGAACATTGCTGATTCTATTTTAGTTGGTGATGAGGATAAAATCCGTGAAATTGCTGCCGGTATGAACATGGATTTAACTGATTTTGAAATTATTGATGTAAAGGATCCGATTGAAGCTGCAACTAAGGCAGTTGAGCTTGTACATAACGGCGAAGCTGATATGTATATGAAGGGACTGATTGACACCAAGGATTTCTTAAAGAGTGTTCTGAACAAAGAAGTTGGTCTTCGTACCGGTAAGCCTTTATCACACGTATGCGTGTTTGAGGTGCCAGGATATGATCGTCTTTTGTTCCTGACTGATGTAGCCTTCATTCCATATCCAACTCTGGAGGATAAGGTTGGTATCATCAACAATACCGTTGAAGTTGTACATGCCTGCGGCATTCCGAATCCAAAGGTTGCTCCTTTGGCAGCCGTTGAGGTTGTAAATCCTAAGATGCCTGTTACTGTGGAAGCAGCAGAGCTGACAAAAATGAATGAAGAAGGAAAAATTACCGGATGTATCGTAGACGGTCCTTTATCCTTTGATTTAGCTTTAGACCCGGAAGCAGCAAAGCATAAGGGTGCAGAAGGTCGTAAGATTGTCGGAGATGCCGATATTTTCTTATTCCCGGATATTCATGCCGGCAACATTACATATAAGTGCTTAGTTCATACCTGTAATGTTAAGAACGGAAATATTTTAACCGGTACAAAGGCTCCTGTTATTTTAACCTCCCGCTCTGACAGCTTTGAGGTTAAGGTTAATTCCATTGCTCTGGCTGCCGTTGTAGCAGAAGCTATGTCAAAGAACAAGTAAAGATAATTAATTAAAGGAGGATAATTATTATGTCATATAAGATTTTAATTATTAATCCTGGTTCCACCTCCACCAAGATTGGTGTATTTGAAGATGAAACACAGGTTATGGAAACAACACTTCGTCATTCTACAGAAGAAATCGCACAGTATGCTTCTATTATTGACCAGAAGGACTTTCGTAAGACCGTAATTATCAATGCTCTGGCTGAGAATGCCATTGACTTAAAGAGCATTGATGTAGTTGTTGGACGTGGTGGTCTGTTAAAGCCAATTCCGGGCGGTACCTACGCTACTTCTGATGCCCTAATCGAAGATTTAAAGATTGGTAAGCAGGGTCAGCATGCTTCTAACTTAGGTGGTATCCTTGCAAAGGAAATTGCGGCTGAAATCGGCGACAATATTCCTTCCTTTATCGTAGACCCGGTAGTTGTAGATGAACTGGCACCGGTTGCCCGTTATTCCGGTCATCCTGAAATGCCAAGAATCAGCATCTTCCATGCATTAAACCAGAAAGCAGTTGCTAAGCGTTATGCAAAAGAAGTCGGCAAGGCTTATGAAGATTTGAACCTGATTGTCGTTCATATGGGTGGCGGTGTTTCCGTAGGTGCTCACAAGAACGGTAAGGTTATTGATGTAGCAAATGCATTAGACGGTGACGGTCCTTTTTCACCGGAGCGTACCGGTGGTCTTCCTAGCGGCAGTCTGATTCGTTTATGCTTCTCCGGTAAATACTCTGAAAAAGAGGTTGCCAAGATGATTTGCGGTAACGGTGGCTTTAATGCTTACCTTGGCACAAATGATATGCGTGATGTTGTGAAATTGGCAGAAGAAGGAAATGAAACCGCACAGGCTGTTATGGATGCTTTCCATTATCAGTTATGTAAGGAAGTTGGTGCTATGGCAGTTGTATTAGGCGGTAAGGTTGACCAAATTATCTTAACCGGTGGTATTGCATACGGTCAGGTTACCGTAGATGCCATGAGCAAGCAAATCGGATGGATTAGCGGTATTACCGTATATCCGGGCGAGGATGAATTACTGGCTCTGGCACAGGGTGCTCTTCGTGTTATGACCGGTGAAGAAAAGGCGTTAGAATACTAATTGTTCCGGCTATAAAAGAATATACAAAAGAGGAAGCACCTGTAATTATGAAGGTGCTTCCTCTTATTTACTCTTACTTTCTATAGTGACACTATCTGTCCATCCTCCAAATGCACAACACGATTTGCCATTGCTGCAACATCTGAATCATGTGTAATTACAATAACTGTTTTTCCCTGCTTATTTATGCTGCCAATGATATTCATAATTTCCATGCTTGTTTTCTTATCAAGTGCTCCTGTTGGTTCATCCGCTAAAACCAACTCATTATCCGATGCAAGTGCTCTTGCAATAGCACAACGTTGCTGTTGTCCTCCTGAAATATGAATTGGTCTTTTCTTTGCAAGGTCTGCTATTCCCAATAATTCCAATTTTTCCATTACGATTCTCTTTCTGTCCCTTTTGGAATATCCTTTTGCCAGCAATGGAACCTGAACATTTTCAAACACTGTATATTGATTCATTAACGCAAACTGCTGGAATATAAAACTAACATGTTCCTTTCGGAACAAATGCAATGCATGATTCTTTAATTCATGTACTGCTATATCATTATAATAGTATTCTCCTTCTGTCAAATTATCCATTCCCCCAATGATATTTAGCAGTGTACTTTTTCCAGAGCCGGAGGTTCCCATAATTGCGATATACTCTCCCTGTTCAATTTGCAAATCAATCCCTCTTAATGCATGTGTAGGACAATCTCCATTATAATATGTCTTACTCACTTGATTTAATTTTATCATATATCATTTCCTCCTATTAAAGTAACGGGTGTATATGATTTCATGGTATAAAGCGGCAATATTGAGGACACTAACATAATAATACCTCCAACTATACCAGCCTTCCAAGCCACCTTTGCCCATAGCATTTGTCTCACCACTATATAATTCGCTTCATTATACCCAAATACCTGTCTTGCCGCTAAAAGCAGCAATGGCAACATAATAATAAATGCCACCAACAACTTTATCAGATTTTCAAGCACTATAAAACTAAATAAATCTCTCGATGTCGCACCATTTGCATATAATATACCGTACTCAGACTTACGGTTAATGATAGATACTGTCTGATAACATGTAACCACTATACACACCGTTAATCCTACAATCACCATTATCTCCAGCATATACTTCTGAACCGGTTTTAATGACTCGTCAATCAAATCCATCTGTGCATCTAAAGAACTAACTGTAATCTCCCATTCCTTTTCCTTTGCTAATTTCTGCAGCTCTGTTCTGGCATCCTCAAAGACAGCCTGCTCTTCCAAATCAAAAAATATTGGCGAACTTGGCAAATTTTTTACCACCTCAACTACTGCATAATCCATGGGACAACTTGAAAACACCGTAAATTTATCCATCAAGTACAACGTATCCGTTGGGAATTGCAAACCCTTTTTAAAAATTCCCGCTATTATATAATCTTTTGCATTTACATTTTCTGATTTTATAACAGTTCCAACTTCTACCGTTCCCCTGTATTGATAACCAAGATATATTGGTACATATTCATCCAGATTATAATTTTGTGGAGGAGCCCCTTCTGCAAGCTCCAACTGCATCAAATCCCATGTACCCTCATATATATTTATTCCTTCCAAATAATCTTCCTCTTCGCCCCATTCGGCTTGAAATCGGTGCTTTCCTTGTATATCCGTCAAAAATTGAAGTTCCTGTATTGTACAGACATAATATCCCCATGACCCAACTGACTTGATTGAATTCGTAGTAGCTACCATCTCTACAAATTCTCTTTCTTCCTCAGGTGTTATACTTATATCATCCAAAGAAAAATATCCAACTCTGCTGAAAGGCTCTTGAAATGACCGATTTAGTCCATCCTGTAAATTACGATTCAGCTCGTTCATCAAAAACAATAGTGCCGTTACTAATAAAACAACACTCAGCAGTCCTACACACATCCAAAATTCACGAAAACGCACTTCTATTCCATTCAAACAAAATTTTAACCGTACCCACCATTTCATTTCACTCACCCTTTATTCCTTTTATCGGCGAAAGCCTCCATATTTTTCCAATTGCCGGCAAAACCGTAACTACTATAATAATTAAAAAGAACAGTACCAGCCATCCAACATTTCGAATTCCTATACTCCAATCCACAAAGCGTTTTCCGGAATATAGACCATAACTAATATTTAGTATTATTGTGATACCCGATGCTATCAAAACACTTGTCATTAATTCTCTTAACAGCAAGCCCAAAATTCTCCAATTACTCATTCCAAACGCACTCATAATTGCCAAATCACGCTTTCTTCTCGTTATCCAAAATCTTGTAATCTGCCAGCAATTCAACAAACTAACCAAAAATAACAGACCAAACAGAATTCCTTTTATGCGGATATATAATTTCTGCGTTATATTATTTTCTTCTCCTCCCTCATATTGAACAACCTCTACTGTGGTTTCGGTTATTTTTTCAAGTTCACTTTTCAATGCTAATGCGTTTTCAGTTATATCTTCATAATTACTCCCAATATGTATGTATATATTGCCTCCTGTCTTTGCTAATTTCTTTACCAAACCGTTTTCTCCTGCTTCCGGTTTGTAATAAATACATATTTCTTCCTCTGTGTTTGTTAAGTCATAGTTTTCAAATATACCATCCACTTCATAATTAACACCCTCTATTTTAATCACATTATTATTTCCTATATATTCAATATGTTTCTTAGCAGTCTCACTGATAACTGCCTGTCTGCCTGTCCTTTGCCATAAGTCATACGATGGATATGAACCTTCTGTCAATGTCCGATACCACTCCTCTTCTCCTGACAAAATCACCGTTATCATTTGATATTCAGATGCATTTCCAACCGCAAAATACATACCGTCAATATAAACAACCTCATTTTGCTGCATCAGTAAATCCAGAATTGCTTCCGACTTTCTCATCCTGTCTGATATAATTGCTTCCTGTTCAAAATTTTGTATTTCATCCTGCATTTCCCATGCAAACATTAGAGTAGCCGTATTACGGTATCCGCTTTCATCCTGCTTCTTTAACATCTGATTCAACCAACCGTTCAGAAGCTGATATCCATTAATTAATATAAATACAGACAAACTGATTCCTATAACAAATAAAATAAAAGTCTCTCTGTCACGAATCTTCAAATAATCATCCCCCTGTTTCTAATGCTCTCTATAAGATATACTTTTTCATGTAACAATCATACTAATTAATCCAATGCTATGTTCTTAGTATTACTATTCCCTTCAATTAATACATACACGCTGACATACGAATTTTTTTCTTTGCCTATTCTAAATGAGCTACTTACGTTATTTCCATACCAAAATTTTTTGTTGCAATAGACCTTGCCATCTTGTCCTGTTATTTTTATCTGTGCCGCATTGTCAGATATAACTTTATCCGCATCTTCTCCCAGCACTCTTGCCGTATAAGACACCCATCCCTTTCCCGGAACTGTATCACTTACATAGGTGACTCCTACATTGGCATAAACAGTCCTGTAATCATCATATACATTCCAACCGGAAGACGCTCTCGGTGCAGCATATATAACTACAGCACTTAACAACGCACAAAAACAAACGGTCAATAGCATTACCTTTTTACTTATTCTCATATAAGCCCCTCCATTTCTTTAAGACAGAACGCTATTCTTATAGAGAGCAAAGATAGCCTGTGTTCTGCATTTACTTTCATTATACCAATTTATTAGACTGTATTCAATTGTTCCCAAGAAAAATTATCATATTTTTACACACGTTCCCCATATAAGACCGTTGCCCGTCTGTCATTCTCCTCCAGTTGGCTTTCCATTCCGCTTAACAGCTTCTCTCCTTCTTCTACAGTAGAGTCCGGATTGTCCAGATAATTCTGAAGTCTTTTCCGATTCTCTGCCACTTGGCTTATCAGGCTTTTGCAATCTCTCTTTTCTTCCGTCAATGTATATATTCCATACCTCTGCAAGTCCTGTAATGTGCAAGACTTATATCTACGATTATAAATCAATCTTACCGGTGCTGTCAGTTTCATCATATGTGTAAAAAGGGATGCCCATATACGAATGGTTGCAAAAAGGAACACGATTGCTACAAAAATGCATATCCAGATTGACATTATAGAAAATGCATACCCCCACACACTATCCGATGTTAATGCGTATATGATTTCTCCTAATAAGAACCACGCTATCGTCACACCAAGCCATGTTCCGCATGCTACCTGCAGATTTTTTTCCCGTTTCTGCACGCCTATTTCTTTTTGTTTATATACATTATCCAGATAATTTAACCGTTCCATGGTTCCCTGTACTTTACTTCGCATTGCTGCAAGCTTGGTTTCCTGTGACTCTTCAAATTCTATGGTATCAATCTGTAAATTCATATTCATGCTCCCCTATATTATTTATTTCCAAGTGATTTTTTTCATTATATCACAATAATTTGTAGGATACTATATAAATACTGAGACAGCTTTTCCATATTTATTAACCGGTATGCAAAAACCACCTTGAATGAAATGCTTCATCCAAGGTGGTTCTAAAAGGATTCTTGTATTATTTCTTAAGTATCATTTAACTACCATGTGCTTGGTAAAATCAAATACTTATTTTGCTGCTAATTCTGCCTTAATTGCTGCTGTCAATGCAGGAACAATCTTGTTCAGGTCTCCGACTACACCATAATCAGCTACATCGAAGATAGGAGCATCCTCATCCTTGTTAATCGCAACAATAATATCAGATTCTTCCATACCAGCTACATGCTGAATTGCTCCGGAAATACCGATTGCAAAGTATACATTTGGACGAACTGTTTTTCCGGTCTGTCCAACCTGTAATTCCTTTGGCTTCCAGCCGGAATCTACAACAGCACGAGAGCATGATACCTGTCCGCCAAGTACCTCTGCCAGCTCATCTAACAGCTTGAAGTTCTCTGCAGAACCAACTCCACGACCGCCGGATACCAGAATCTTAGCATCCATAATATCCTTAATATCAGATACAGCCTTAGAAATCTCTAAGATTTCTACATACTTGTTATTTGGAGTAAAGCCCGGATTGTAGTTAATAACCTCAGCCTTTAATCCCGGTACACGATCCAGCTTCTGCATAACACCCGGACGAACAGTTGCCATCTGTGGACGATTATCCGGACATGCGATTGTTGCGATTGTGTTACCGCCAAATGCAGGACGTGTCATTAATAACTGATTATGCTTCTGCTCCTGATTTGGAAGCGGATTAATTGGGAAATCACCAATCTCAAGTAATGTACAGTCAGCAGTCAGACCGGTTGCTACTCTTGCAGATACTGTAGGACCTAAATCTCTACCGATTGCAGTTGCTCCAACCAGCATGATTTCCGGCTTATATTCATTAATAACAGAAGAGAGTGCATGTGCATATGGCTCAGTTCTGTAATCCTTTAACTCTGGGTCATCTACTACGATAACTCTGTCAGCACCATATTCGCCCAATTCTTCAACAAGACCGGAAACACCTGAGCCAATTAATACTGCTGTTACCTGTGTATTTAACTTTTCAGCCAGTCTCTTTCCTTCACCGATTAACTCGAAAGAAATACCGCTCAACTGATTGTCAACCTGCTGTGCGAAGACAAATACACCTTTATATTTTTCCATTTCTTCTACGTTCATTGCGCCCATTTTATTCACCACTTTTCCTTATAATTAAATTACATGCTTATCTTTTAATTTACCAACAATATAGCTAACTGCTTCATCTGGAGAATCCGGAGTAACCTTCTCGCCGGCACCCTTTCTTACCTTATCAGAAGCCTTTGCAATCTTTGTCGGAGAACCCTTAAGACCAATGTTGGAATCATCCACATCTACCAAATCAGCTCTGCCAAATGTAGTAATTTCTGCATTTACTGCATCAAAGATTCCGCCCGGTGTCATATATCTAGGCTCATTCAATTCAGAAAGAGCGGTAATCAGACATGGCATCTTTGCCTTCAGCATATGATAACCGTCATCATACTGACGCTTTACAATTACGCTGTCTTCGTCTACTTTAATCTCCTGTGCATAAGAGATAACCGGAAGTCCCAGATGCTCTGCAATCTGTGGTCCAACCTGTGCGGTATCACCATCAATTGCCTGCCGTCCGGTAATAATCAAATCGTAATCCAATTTTCTTAATGCTCCGGCAATTGTTGTTGAGGTAGCCCATGTATCAGCTCCGCCAAGTACACGGTCTGTTACCAGAATACCCTTATCAGCTCCCATAGCAATTGCTTCCTGAAGAACATCTGCTGCCTTTGGAAGACCCATGGTAAGAACTGTTACCTCAGCACCATACTCATCCTTCAAGCGAAGTGCTGCTTCCAGACCAGCCTTATCATCTGGATTCATAATTGTAAGCATTGCTGCTCTATTTAATGTACCATCTGGGTTAAACTGTACGCCACCCTTTGTATCAGGTACCTGCTTTATACAAACTATAACTTTCACGTTAAGTACCTCCTTACTTTAATAAGTTTGCAGAAATAACCATACGCTGTACTTCGGAAGTACCTTCGTAGATTTCTGTAATCTTAGCATCACGCATCATACGTTCTACATCATATTCCTTAATGTAACCATAACCACCATGTAACTGTACACACTTTGTAGTTACTTCCATAGCTACCTCAGCAGCATATAACTTAGCCATAGCTGCTTCTACAGAATAAGAGGTCTTGTGATCCTGCTGATACTGTCCCTTCTTCATAGCAGCCTTGTATACCAGCATCTTAGCAGCTTCTACCTTAGTAGCCATATCTGCTAACTGGAACTGTGTATTCTGGAACTGTGCAATAGAACGTCCAAACTGCTTTCTTTCCTTAACGTAATTAATGGTTGTCTCTAATGCACCCTCTGCAATACCAAGAGCCTGTGCAGCGATACCGATACGACCACCATCCAGAGTATGCATAGCAATACCAAAGCCCTTACCCTTAGCACCTAACAGGTTATCCTTCGGAATACGGCAGTCGGTGAAAATCAACTCATAAGTAGAAGAAGCACAAATACCCATCTTATTTTCCTTTGTACCAAAGGTAAATCCCGGAGTACCCTTCTCTACGATAAATGCAGAAATTTCCTTCTGCTTTCTGCCACGCTTCTCAACTGTACCGGTTACGGCAATCACGATATATACATCTGCTTCCTTACCATTTGTAATAAAGCACTTAGAACCGTTTAATACCCATTCGTCACCATCTAATACAGCCTTTGTCTGCTGTCCCTGTGCGTCTGTACCAGCACCCGGCTCAGTCAGACCAAATGCACCCAGCTTACGTCCGGAAGCTAAATCCGGTAAATACTTAGCCTTCTGCTCCGGAGTACCAAATGTCTGAATCGGGTCTACACACAAGGATGTATGTGCAGAAACGATAACACCTGTTGTACCACATACCTTTGATAACTCTTCTACACACATTACGTATGTTAATGGGTCACAACCCTGTCCGCCATCTTCCTTTGCAACCGGAATACCTAAGAAACCATACTTTGCCATCTTATCAACGGTCTCTCTTGGGAATCTGTGATTCTCGTCAATCTCCTGTGCAAGTGGCTTTACTTCATTCTGTGCAAACTCTCTGAATAAGGTCTGCGCCATTTCATATTTCTTGTCCAAAGTAAAATCCATTGTTTTATTCCTCCATATTATTCTGTAATACTCATATTTTACTGAGCATCAACAGGGGTCTTTGTACGATCTGCATTATATACATAGAAGCCCTTGCCGCTCTTCACACCCAGATTACCGCCGCGAACCATCTTACGAAGTAATGGGCATGCACGATACTTGCTGTCTCCGGTTTCCTTATAGAGAACATCCATAATAGCCAGACAGATGTCCAAGCCTACGAAATCACCTAACTCCAAAGGTCCCATCGGATGGTTTGCACCAAGCTTCATAGCTGCATCAATACCTGCAATATCAGATACACCTTCCATCTTAATGAAAGCTGCTTCGTTAATCATTGGAATCAAGATTCTGTTTACTACGAATCCGGCTGCTTCATTTACCTGAACCGGAGTCTTACCGATTTCTTCTGAAATCTTGATAATCTTATCAACGGTTTCCTGTGGAGTATTTACTCCTGCAATTACTTCTACCAACTTCATTCTATCTGCCGGATTGAAGAAATGCATACCAATCATAGGACGGGTAAGACCATTTCCAATCTCTGTAATAGACAAAGAAGAAGTATTAGATGCGAAAATGCATTCCGGCTTTGCAATCTTGTCTAACTCTGAAAATGTAGTTTTCTTAACCTGCATATCCTCAAAAGCAGCTTCTACAATCAGGTCACAATCTGCACATAAATCTTCCTTCAGACCCGGAGTAATGCTATTTAAAATGGCATCTACCTTATCCTGTGTCATTTTTCCTTTTTCTACAAGTCTTGCATAACCCTTTGCAATCTTATCCTTACCGCCTTCAGCCCATTCCTGCTTGATGTCACAAAGTGCTACTTCATATCCATCAACCATAGCGAATGCTTTCGCAATACCTTGACCCATGGTACCTGCACCAATTACGCCAACCTTCATGTTTTTGTCCTCCTAACTTATATTTCACCGGAATGATTCATGGATACCCGTTTCCGGCTTCACAAATCATCCGGTTGTTGCACAATATTACTTATTCTGGAACGGCTCTTTTACCTTTTCCTTATTCTTGTCAAGGAAAAATGCCATACCATATTTCTGATCCTCTGTCTCAAAGCAGCTTCCAAACAGCTTCTCTTCAATCACAATTGCAGCATCCATATCTGCTTCCAGACCGTCATTGATTGCTTTCTTACAAGCACGTACTGCAATCGGAGCATTCTTAGCAATTCCTGCTGCCATTTTCTTTGCTGCTGCCATCAGTTCTTCCTGTGGATATACTGCATTTACAAGACCGATTCTATATGCTTCATCTGCCTTAATATTTCTTGCAGTATAAATCATCTGCTTTGCCATACCAGGACCTACCAGACGAGCCAGTCTCTGTGTTCCGCCGAAGCCCGGTGTAATTCCAAGACCTACCTCCGGCTGACCGAATACTGCATTTTCAGAACAGATTCGAATATCGCAGCTCATCGAAATTTCGCAGCCACCGCCTAAAGCAAATCCATTCACTGCTGCAATAACCGGAATCGGAAATGTTTCAATCATGCGGAATACATCATTTCCCTTCTTACCAAAGGCTTCACCTTCTGCCTTTGTCAGGGTAGACATTTCTCCAATATCAGCTCCTGCTACAAATGACTTTTCACCGGCACCGGTCAAAATTACTGCCCGAACAGCGTCTACATCAATTGCCTTAAATGTAGCTTCAATTTCTTCCAATACCTGACTATTCAATGCATTTAATGCCTTTGGACGATTAATGGTAACGATACCTACCTGTCCTTCCTGCTCATATGTTATGAATTCCATTTACGTTTTCTCCTTTATATCCGTTATATACGTTTCTTATCTGCTTCGGATTAATCACGCTTAACAATGGTTGCACAACCCATACCGCCACCGATACACAAGGTAGCCAGACCAGTCTTAGCATCTCTCTTCTGCATCTCATGTAACAAGGTAACCAGAATACGACAGCCGGAAGCACCTACCGGATGTCCAAGAGCAATTGCTCCACCATTTACATTTAATACATCATCCTTGAAGCCTAAATCCTTCTGAACTGCGATTGACTGTGCAGCAAATGCCTCATTTGCCTCAATCAAATCAAAGTCATCAATCTTCATACCGGTCTTAGCCATTACTTTGTTTGTAGCTGCTACAGGTCCGATACCCATGATTGCAGGGTCTACACCGCCCAAAGCACCGGCTACGAAGGTTGCCATAGGAGTTACGCCTAATTCCTTTGCCTTTTCTTCACTCATAACTACGATTGCTGCTGCTCCATCATTGATTCCTGAAGAGTTTGCTGCTGTTACAATACCATCTGGCTTGAATGCCGGACGAAGCTTTGCAATACCCTCTGCAGTTGTACCAGGACGTGGTCCTTCATCGGTATCAACAATTACAGTCTCTTTCTTCTTCTTAACTTCTACAGGAACGATTTCATCCTTGAACTTACCAGCCTTCATGGCAGCTTCACACTTCTGCTGGCTCCATGCTGCGAACTTGTCCAAATCTTCTCTGGTAATACCATACTTCTCTGCTACGTTCTCTGCTGTAATACCCATATGATAGTTATTAAATGCATCCCATAATGCATCATTTACCATGGTATCAACTACTGTATTATTACCCATTCTGTAACCAAAACGAGCCTGCTTTAATGCATACGGAGCCATAGACATATTCTCCATACCACCGGCAACAACAATATCAGCGTCACCAGCCATTATCATCTGTGCTGCCATATTTACACAGTTCAAACCAGAACCGCATACAACATTAATTGTAACTGCCGGTACTTCAATTGGCAGACCTGCCTTGATAGATGCCTGACGAGCTACGTTCTGACCCTGACCAGCCTGAATAACGCAACCCATATATACCTGATCAACCTGCTCCGGTGCTACTCCTGCACGATTTAAAGCTTCCTTAATAACGATAGAACCTAAATCTGCTGCAGGTACGGTACTTAACTGACCACCCATGGTTCCGATTGCAGTACGACATGCGCCTGCTAAAACAACTTTCTTTGACATAACACAATCATCCTCCATCTGTTTTTTTCTGTACAGCCTGTGTTGTACGATTGTACGTGGACCCTATTTACCGATGCCCGCACACAAGTTGTGAATATCGTAGCATATTTTATCAGTTTTTGCAACAGAAAGTGGGGTATGGTTTTGTTTCCCATATCCCACTTTCTGTTTCTTTTTATTTACAATTTTCTCACTTTTTCTTTGCAGTATGAACATTTCGAATTGTCCGTTTCTTTTTGTGGACATTCTTACTGTCCTTTCCTGTCTGCTTCTGGTTCCGGTCATAGCTCTTTGTTTTGTCTGTTTTACGCGGACGTATTAAACATTTTTTATCAAAACCAATCAAATCGGTTCGTCCTGCCTTACGGAGTGCCTCCTCCACCAATTCATAATTCTGCGGATTTCGATATTGAATCAATGCCCGCTGCATAGCTTTTTCATGCGGATTTGTCGGCACATATACCGGTTCCATCGTTCTTGGGTCAAGTCCTGTATAATACATACAGGTGGATATTGTAGACGGAGTCGGATAAAAATCCTGAACCTGCTCCGGCATATATCCAAGGTCCCGCAAATACTCTGCCAATGCGATTGCTTCCTTCAGGGTGGAGCCGGGATGGGAGGACATTAAATACGGAACCAGATACTGTTTCTTTCCCAACGCTTCATTTATATCCTCATATGCCTTGACAAATTCCCGATAAACCCGATTCTCCGGCTTTCCCATTTTCTGCAACACTGCATCTGCTATATGCTCCGGTGCGACCTTTAACTGACCGCTGACATGATATTCACATAACTCCCGCAAAAATGTAGTGTCGGCATCTGCCATAACATAATCAAAACGGATTCCGGAGCGTACAAATACCTTCTTTACATTTGGCAGTTCACGCAGCTTCCGCAGCAGCTTTAAGTAATCCTGATGGTCTACGGTCAGATTCTTACATGGTTTCGGGAACAGACACTGCTTATTCGGACACGCCCCATGTACCAACTGCTTCTTACATGCTGTATGCCGAAAATTAGCGGTCGGACCTCCCACGTCATGGATATAGCCTTTAAAATCCTTATCCCATATTATTTTCCGGGCTTCCGCCAATATCGATTCATGGCTTCTTGTCTGGATAATTCTTCCTTGATGAAACGTAAGCGCACAAAAACTACAGCCGCCAAAGCAGCCCCGATTACTTACCAGACTGAATTTCACTTCCTGAATGGCAGGAACGCCTCCCATTGCTTCATAGGAAGGATGATAGGTTCTCATATAGTCATAGGCATACACCTGATCCATTTCCGTCTGTGTCAGCGGCTTTGCCGGTGGATTCTGCACAACATATTGCTTCTTGCCGTACGGCTCAACCAGTCGCTTTCCGGAAAATGGGTCCGTATTACAATATTGAATATAAAAGCTTCTTGCATATGCCTCTTTGCTGCTCTTTTCCTCATCATATGACGGTAATATCGTTGCATCATATACAGATTCCAAGCTTTTGGTCTTATACACCGTTCCGTTAATAAATGTAATATCCTGCACCGCAATTCCGCTATCCAATGCATCCGCCACTTCTATCATGGCATGCTCGCCCATTCCATAAATCAGAATATCCGCCTGTGCATCTAACAAAACTGAACGCTTCAAGCTATCCGACCAATAATCATAATGTGCCAGCCGTCGAAGGCTTGCTTCAATTCCTCCGATGATAATCGGGCTGTCCTTATACACCCGCCGAATCAGATTGCCATATACCACCGTTGCATAATCAGGACGTTTTCCCATAACTCCGCCGGGTGTAAATGCATCCTGACTACGTTTTCTTTTTGACACCGAATAATGATTTACCATGGAATCCATATTCCCGCCACTAATCAGAAAACCAAGCCTTGGCTTTCCGAATACGGAAATGCTTTCCTCCTGCCGCCAATCGGGTTGTGCAATCATTCCCACCCGGTATCCATGTGCTTCCAGACACCGGCTGATTATTGCAGGTCCAAATGAAGGATGGTCTACATATGCATCCCCGATTACATAGGCAAAATCCACTTCATCCCAGCCTCTCTGTTTCATTTCTTCAATTGTGATTGGTAAAAAATCATGTTCTCTCATAATTATTTATTTTTTTGCAGCCGATTCATAAACTCTACAGATTTTCCTGCTCCTAACGCAACTGCCTCTAGTGCCTGTTCTACAACAATTCCCTGTAAGCCTGTTTTTGCCTCAATCAGTTGTTCCATGCCGTAAATCAGGCTTCCGCCTCCGGATAATACAATTCCTCTTTGTGCAATATCAGAGGCTAATTCCGGCGGGCATATTTCCAACACGCCTAAAATAGCATTTATAATCTGTGCAGTCACTTCACTAAAGGCTTCTACAGTTTCATTTGCCGATACCTGAATCCGGTCCGGAAGCCCGTTTACAAGATTTCTTCCTTTTACTTCCATATAGTCATCCGTTGCCCGCGGATAAACACTGCCGATTTCCATCTTAATTTCCTCTGCAGTCGGTTCCCCAATCAGCAAATTATATTTCCGCCGTATGTACTTAATCATCGCATCATTATAATCATCACCGGCAACCTTTAAGGAACGGTTTACCACCAGCCCTCCCAAAGAAATAACTGCTATATCGGTAGTACCGCCACCAATGTCAACCACCATATTTCCGCATGGCTGGATAATATCCACATTGGCACCGATTGCCGCCGCTACCGGTTCCTCCATAATCAATACTGACCTTGCTCCCGTCCGATACGCTGCATCCTCTACCGCTCTGCGTTCCACCTCAGTCACACCACTCGGAACACATATGCACACCTTCGGTCTTCGGAAGCTGGTTTTACGGCTCATTGCCTGTTTTATAAATGCCTTCAGCATCTTTTCCGTTACCGTATAATCTGAAATAACTCCTTGCTTTAACGGTCGGATTACCTCTATATTCTCTGGCACCCGTCCAATCATTTTCTTCGCCTTTGTCCCGATTGCAACCAGTTTTTTGGTATCTTTTTCAAATGCAACGACAGAGGGCTGATTAATTACAACCCCCATTCCTTTTACATATACCAATACATTCGCAGTACCAAGGTCAATTCCTATATCCATGTCAAACATAAACTTTTTCCTCTTTCATAACTAGGGGCTGTCATGAATTATCATATCCTCTTTGCATGATAATTCAGGCAGCCTCCCATGTTTATTCAAAATCTGAGTCTATTAATATCTTTTCTTCCGTCATTGAACCAGAACCGCCTAAATCACGGAACATTCGTTCTTCTGCTCTTCCGATTGCATCATTTACCATTTTTAATACTCTGTCCAGATTGCCGTCTTCCACGCCCAGCATCAGATTCTTTAATTTCGATAATGCACGTTCCTCAGCCGTATATCCCATCTGTGAGATATAATTCTTTGCAATTTCATAGACGGCATTATTATCAATTCGATGCATCTGAATCAAATGCTTGAAATATGGCACCATCTTCGTGCTGGAAGAGAACAGCTTTGACAATGAATCAATCTCACCGGTCAAAATAACAGCAATGTCATTATCCGGATTGCTGATTACGTCAGCCAACTGGTCTACCTTTTCCGGTCTGACATTTCCGGCATTTTCAATTACCAGACAGCCACCCTGCAGCTTTGATACAGCAGAATTCAAATCTACCTTGTTAAAGGCTGCCGCTTTGATAACTGCAACGGTACTGTTCTTACATACTCCCATTGCATAATAGCTCTTAGCAAAATCAATACCGATATTCGTGGTTCCAAATCCATGCTTGCACAAAATCACCAAATTCTTAGGTTCGTTGCGATTGGTATCAATTGCACAGATTGCTTCTTTCATCTGTGTGCTGATTGTATCCACCGTCATATACTTTCCTAAAAATTCCTTAGCTCCCTCCGGTAATCCGGAAGACTGGCTCTTTGCACGTTCTTCCTGACGATGAGCCTCTTCTTCTGCTGCCTGCTTTCTTAACTGCTCTTGTGCAGCCATCATAGCTTCTTCTTCTGCCTTTCGACGAGCCTCTTCTTCTGCCTGCTTGCGTGCCTCTTCTTCCGCTTTTCGGCGGGCTTCCTCTTCAGCCTGCTTGCGTGCTTCTTCCTCCGCTTTTCGGCGAGCTTCCTCTTCTGCCTGCTTACGTGCTTCTTCTTCCGCTTTTCGGCGAGCTTCTTCCTCAGCCTGCTTGCGTGCTTCTTCTTCCTTTCGACGAGCTTCTTCCTCAGCTTTCTTACGAGCTTCCTCTTCTGCTCGCTTTATCTCTTCCGCCTTCTTGCGGGCTTCCTCTTCAGCCTTTTGACGAGCTTCTTCCTCAGCCTGCTTGCGAGCCTCTTCCTCAGCTTTCTTACGAGCTTCTTCTTCAGCTTGCTTGCGTGCTTCCTCTTCTGCTTTCTTTCGAGCCTCTTCTTCAGCCCGTTTGCGAGCTTCTTCTTCAGCCTGCTTGCGAGCCTCTTCCTCAGCTTTTCGACGAGCTTCTTCCTCAGCTTTCTTACGAGCATCCTCTTCCGCCTTCTTTCTTATTTCTTCTTGCCTGCGAGCCTCTTCTTGTCGAATCCGCTCTGCCTCTTCTGCTTCTCGCTTACGTTTCTCTTCCAAGAAACGCTGGCGTTCCTCTTCCTTCTTCTTGCGGGCTTCTTCTTCTGCCTTTTTACGGGCTTCTGCACGTCTTTTAATCTCGGCTTCTACCCGGTTTCGTTCTTCCTCTTCTGCTTTCCGGCGTGCCTCTTCATATGCACGCTGGCGTTCTTCCTCTTCTGCCTTCCGGCGTAATTCCTCTTCTGCTTTCCGCTGTGCTTCTTCTTCGGCTTTTCGTCGGGCTTCCTCTTCTGCCTTTCGACGTGCCTCTTCTTCGGCTCTGCGACGGGCTTCTTCTTCCGCTTTCTTGCGGGCTTCTTCCTCTGCCTTCCGACGGGCTTCTTCCTCTGCTTTCTTGCGGGC